>NC_019676.1:2622500-3858274 GCF_000316625.1 Nostoc sp. PCC 7107
CTTAACCCAACATCTCACGACACGAGCTGACGACAGCCATGCACCACCTGTGTTCGCGCTCCCTAAGGCACTCCTCCCTTTCAAGAGGATTCGCGACATGTCAAGTCTTGGTAAGGTTCTTCGCGTTGCATCGAATTAAACCACATACTCCACCGCTTGTGCGGGCCCCCGTCAATTCCTTTGAGTTTCACACTTGCGTGCGTACTCCCCAGGCGGGATACTTAACGCGTTGGCTCCGGCACTGCGAGGGTCGATACTCGCAACGCCTAGTATCCATCGTTTACGGCTAGGACTACTGGGGTATCTAATCCCATTCGCTCCCCTAGCTTTCGTCCCTCAGTGTCAGTTACGGCCTAGCAGAGCGCCTTCGCCACCGGTGTTCTTCCTGATCTCTACGCATTTCACCGCTACACCAGGAATTCCCTCTGCCCCGAACGTACTCTAGCTATGTAGTTTCCACTGCTTTTACAAAGTTAAGCTTTGCTCTTTAACAGCAGACTTACATCGCCACCTGCGGACGCTTTACGCCCAATCATTCCGGATAACGCTTGCATCCTCCGTATTACCGCGGCTGCTGGCACGGAGTTAGCCGATGCTTATTCCTCAAGTACCTTCATTTTTTTATTCCTTGAGAAAAGAGGTTTACAACCCAAGAGCCTTCCTCCCTCACGCGGTATTGCTCCGTCAGGCTTTCGCCCATTGCGGAAAATTCCCCACTGCTGCCTCCCGTAGGAGTCTGGGCCGTGTCTCAGTCCCAGTGTGGCTGATCATCCTCTCAGACCAGCTACTGATCGACGCCTTGGTGCGCTCTTACCACACCAACTAGCTAATCAGACGCGAGCTCATCTTCAGGCAGCAAGCCTTTTACCTTTCGGCACATCCGGTATTAGCCACCGTTTCCAGTAGTTATCCCCGACCTGAAGCTAGATTCTCACGCGTTACTCACCCGTCCGCCACTATCTCCGAAAAGACCGTTCGACTTGCATGTGTTAAGCATACCGCCAGCGTTCATCCTGAGCCAGGATCAAACTCTCCGTTTTGAATTGTTTGTTTAGCTCTTTTGCTGTTCTTTTATAACCTCAGCCTGGTTACTTTATTTTCTTGACGCAGGCTACTTGTGTTATTATTGCTTTCAAACTATAATTTTTTCATGGTTCGGTTCCCTCCGAGCTTCGCTTCGCAGCGCTCCTCTCAGGCACTTATCTAATCTATCTCACTCTCCTCTCTCTGTCAACTACTTTCCAAAAATTATTTTTCCTTTTCTTATGACCGTTGGATAGTAAGGGGTTTGGGATATAGTAATTCTAGAAATAGCAAAGTAAGTAATTATAAGTTGTGAATAAAGTGGGTGTTTTACCGCCTTGGCTAGTGTTAGATCCGCTATTGCGTGGCTGGTTGCTAGAAGATATTGGTCGGGGCGATCGCACAACGAATCCCCTCTTCACCTCAAATTTGACACTGGGAACAGCAAAATTGTTCGCAAAAGCAACAGGAATAATTGCTGGCTTATCAGTTGCAGCAAGGGTATTTCAGCTTTTGAATGAAAAAACTAGCTTTACGATGATTGTTAATGATGGTGAATTTTGTCAGCCAGGACAAGTAATAGCGGAAATTCATGGGTCATTAGATACACTTCTCATGGGGGAACGGGTAGCACTAAACTTGGCTATGCGCTTGAGTGGGATTGCAACTTTAACTCATAAATACGTAGAGAAAATTGCTGATTTCCCTGTTCAGTTTGTGGATACACGTAAAACTACACCAGGCTTAAGAATCTTAGAAAAGTATGCAACTGCTGTGGGAGGTGCGATCAATCACCGTATGGGATTAGATGATGCCGTGATGATTAAGGACAATCATATTGCTGCGGCTGGTGGGATCGGAGAGGCAATTACCCAGATTCGGTCTCAAATACCTTATCCGTCGACGATTGAAGTGGAAACAGAAACGATAGAGCAGGTAAAAGAAGCATTAGAGTATAAAGCCGACATTATTATGTTGGATAATATGCGTTTGGATGTGGTTCTTGAGGCTGTGTCTCTGATTCGCCAGCAGAACACTCTAGTAAAAATTGAAGCTTCGGGGAATGTAACTTTAGACAATATTCGTGATTTGGCTGCGACAGGTGTTGATTATATTTCTAGTAGTGCGCCTATTACTCAGTCTAAGTGGTTAGATTTGAGTATGAAGATGGTTTGATCACAAGACTTATGCAAACATCGCCAGTAACATTAAGACATAATGCTTGAAAGCTTATTTATCGGTAAGAACGAGTGGTCTTTGAGTGAATCCTAACTTCTAACTACAACACTTTATGTAACGGTTGGGTACAGTAGTTGAGAAGATAAAAGTAAAAAATCAGATGAAACCCTACTCAGTAGACCTGCGGTAAAAAATTATTAGCGTTTACGAAGTAGGAAATACATCTATTCGCAAAGTAGCAGAAAGATTCAAGGTAAATAAAAATACAGTACAAGACCTAGTGAAGCGAAAACGAGAAAAAGGGACACTAGAGCCAAGTGTAGCAACTGGAGGAAAACCGAGCCAACTATCTGGTTATGAACAACAGATAGAGGAAGTGGTAGCAGAACATCTAGACTATACCCTAGCCGAATACTGTGAGTATTGGGAAGAAAAGACAGGGGTAAGATTAAGTGAGAGTGCAATGTGCAGACTTCTTTAGAAACAGAAGCTCACCCTCAAAAAAAACAGCACGGAGCAGTCAAGAAGGAACAGAAATTACACATGGCTATGATGCTTCGGAGCGAGTAAATAAGCGACTTCAGGCACAGGGCAAAACCGCAGTTATTTCTCCCAAACGTAACCGTACCAGACCTCTTAACTACGACCGAGATTTATATAAAGCCCGTCATCTCATTGAAGACTTTTTTTGCCAAACTTAAGCAGTACTGAGCGCTCGCAACGCGCTATGACAAACGTGCTACAAACTTTTTAGGTGCTATTTATCTGGCTGCTTCTGTCATTTGGCTCAATTGATGACACACCCTAGAAGTAGCAAAAGAAAAGTTTAAGAATGAAAGAAAAAATTAGTTAAGCCTTATACTTTTTGAAGTATAAGGTTTCTTGTTCTTTATTTTTGCTGACTAATTTTATATTTTCTCAATGCCTCGATATGTGGTAAATACTACTAAAAATTCCAGAAATTACTGTACATTTTTTGGCTCTAGGCTTTCTAAAGCATCATAT
The DNA here is from genome assembly GCF_000316625.1 of Nostoc sp. PCC 7107. Classification (GTDB taxonomy): domain Bacteria; phylum Cyanobacteriota; class Cyanobacteriia; order Cyanobacteriales; family Nostocaceae; genus Nostoc_B. The sequence continues at coordinate 2,625,708 of NC_019676.1, forward strand.
TTATGTATTATGAAAAATATTTCTTAGCAAATAGGCACATAAGACACTCCAATTAGCCATAATGCTTGTCAATATTGAGTTAGATAATTTTAAATTTTGTATGAGAAAATTTTGGATTTGTTAGCAGAGACTAAAGCTATAGTGGATTTAGCAATTCTGCTGTTGGTATGGCGAAGGTTCAGTCATGCTGCCAGAATATTGGATGAATTAGTTTGGGAAGACACTCTAACTCGATGACAGGCAAAAACGCAAGACATAACGCTTTTCTGCGGCTGGTGTCTGGTAATACAGCAGCTTTTGGTTCAGAATCTCGTTACGCACTACATGCAAGTAAAGAGATGGTAATTGGACGTGACCCCAGCTGTCAGATTGTCTTGGATGCCATGACATATAGAATGGTATCTCGTCGTCATGCTGCGGTTCGTCCTCTCTCTTCGTCTCCAGATAATAAATTTACTTGGGTAATTTGTGATTTAAATAGCGCGAATGGTACTTATCTCAATGGTCAACGTTTTTATGGGTGCCAAGAATTACAATCAGGCGATCGCATTGCTTTAGGTAGTGATGGGCCACAATTTATTTTTGAGTATGACTTAATACCTCAACCGACAATGATGACGAAACAAAACGCATCATTGCCTTCAGCCGCTAACTACCAGAATCACACCCAAATCAAGCAGGCTGATTCAGTTAGCTTTACACAACTTTTTCCGATTATTTCTACTGGTAAGGATTTAACAAGTAAAGCTTACCTTGTTCCAGGAATACTCACAGTAGTTTTTGTCGTGCTAATGTTTGCGACTGTTGGTAGACCCCAGGCTAATCAAGTCATTGTCGCCAGTTATATCGCCTTTGTTGTTTACTACTTTGTTTATCAATTGTGTGGTAAGCAAAAGCCTTGGTGGGTACTGGTTGGTACAGCGCTGACGACAGCATTAATTTTACTCAGTCCTATCTTAGAATTATTTATTTTTGTGTTTCGTGGTATTCTGCCAGGTAATTTACCTTCACCTCAAGATTCTACTACATTGACTGAGCTACTAGTACGAATGTTCTTTGGTGCAGGGTTGATGGAAGAATTGCTTAAGGCCTTACCTGTACTGGGAGCTTTTGTGATCGGCAGACAATTGCCTTCACCTTGGAGAGAACGCATAGGTGTGTGGGAACCGCTAGATGGCATTCTTTTAGGAACAGCTTCAGCTTTGGGATTTACTCTTTTAGAAACTCTGGGACAGTATGTACCGGATATTACCCAAAATGTTAGTCAACAGGTAGGTATTGGTGCAGCTGGTCAATTAGCAGGCTTACAATTGCTGATTCCTCGCGTGTTAGGCTCTGTTGCTGGTCACATGGCTTATAGTGGCTACCTGGGATATTTTATCGGTTTGGCTGTTCTCAAACCGAGTCAGAGTTGGCAAATTCTCTCGATTGGTTATCTAAGTGCGTCCGCACTCCACGCTTTATGGAACGCTACAGGTTCTATTAACGCTTTGTTGTTAGTAATTGTTGGGGTTTTATCTTATGCGGTTTTGATGGCGGCAATTTTAAAGGCAAGGGCATTGTCACCAACGCGATCGCAAAATTTTGCTACTCGCTTTCTCGGCCCTAAATAAATTTTTGATAAAATTATCCACTAAGGGGTAGAAGTAGAAAATTTACTTTCTGCCCATCTTTTCCTGTGATTCTGATACTAGGTTTTTTGAACTCAAAGATTGTTTCTGTCTAAAGATAGATTGCATAACTGTAAAAATTGCCTTAGCTTGTGAATACTCTAAGTATCTTCTATCTAAAGAAAGATATAGCAATCGAAGAATATATTAGGATAAAGACTGGTTGTTTACATCAGCAATACAAGTACTACACAAGAAAAAATAAAGTGGCACTGATTATTTCATGATATCAGGCAATAATGTAGAGAATTAAGACAAATTTATAATTAAGCTTCAGTTTCCAATTTGTCTAGCTGTCTGAGAGCATAGTAGGCGATCGCCACACTAACTTTAGCTTGCTCCATTTCTGATAAAGTTGCCCAATCCCGATTTTTAATCTTATTTACAACTGATGCTAGGTTTTGCTGTTCACTGCTACGCATCGCATAGGCATAAGGACGAGCGAAAACTGCTAGATCGTCAGTTTCCCATGTAGGTAATACAGTTTGAACACACTGCACTAACTGTTCGTTGATTGACTGCTGCACGGCTACTACTTCTGTCGCTTTCTGAGCGATCGCCTTTAGCCAGATTGTTGGTACTCCAGCCGCAAAAGTATGTAAAGTCTCACAAAGACTGTCTAAAATGCTGACATTTGTAGTACATTTATAATCATTGCAATTTGCCACTTGAGACCATAGATTGTCTAAATTACCATAAAAAGATTGCGCTTTAGTATGTAGTTCTTCCTCCAGAACATCCTGCATAGCAAACTGCTTTTCTAATTCATCAAAATATGTCTCTGCTTGATCATCAGCAGGATTCCAAGGATAAGCCGCATCTTCGGGCTGGAGTAGTAGTTCGAGGAATTCTAATTCCACTTGAGTTGGCGAGGATGGGATATTGTGGGAATTGTTGATTTTTTTAATCATTTTTCGACTCCTGATGAATTATTTCGCAGTACTGACTGCTACAAGTTATAAATTACAATTTCCGCAAAAATTAAACTAATTTTATTTAGCAATTGAATCAGGAAAATTATGTCAGAGCCATTATAGGCCAGGGAGTATACAATTCACTGCCATTTTTATCCTGAAAGAATGCTTAATTTTCAATAACAAACTCCCAAGTTTCATTGCCAGAATTCCCAAACTTTAACTTGCTTCCCGATTGTAATGGTACTTCCTCCCGAAGAATTTGTTGCCAACCATTAGAGCTTAAACACCAGGTTGTGCCGTAAGTTGAGAGATCTTGTAAATAATAAGTTTGTACTGGAGTAGTACCCGCAAAAGTATTTCGGCATAAAATTTCGGCATGACGCTTAGAAACTGATGGTTCGGGAATTACAATATCATTGTCTTGGGTACGACCAATGCGAGTTACACCTGCTCGCAAAAACCAAGTTCTACCTCCTGGGGCGAGCGATCGCAAACAAGCTTTAGAAGTAGCAATATTTATATTGACAATTGAAATATCTGGTAACTCTGTAATTCCCTCATCAATGCTTTTAACAAGTTCGCCATTGAAATCTGGATGTAAATACAGAACTGGTAAAGTCCAAGCAGGTTGGTTGAACTTATACAGTGTTAACATTTCTTGTCGGGCTTCTGCCACAGCTTCATCAATTGGCTTGCGCGATCGCAAAGCTGCCGCAAAAGCCGTAATAAAACTGTGACTTTCATGGTCAGCAATTACATCTCGCATTCCCAAAACGGCTGGTACGCCATGACGAATTAGTACTTCCGCTAAACTACTAGCGGGTATTGCTTGGTGATTAACTGCTGCTGGTTGCGCTCCCCAACAAGCATTGAAAACAGCTAATTTTAGCCCACTCCGGGTTAATACTTGCGCTAATTCTATGCCGTTGAGTGTCTTGCTAGGACGTAAAAACAACAGTCCTCCATCTGGGCCAGGCAATCCATGACCAGCGTAAAAAAAGACATTGTAAGCCTTAGTTTCTAATTCTTGAATCAATTCCTGCGGTGTTGGTTGAATTAGTGTTTTCACCATACAAGGAGCAAATCCTGGATAATTCCGATTTATTTGCGGTTTATTCTCCAGAATTTGTTGCAAAATAATTGCTTCTTTTTCGAGTTGCAAGTTTTCATCATGACCTAAAACCAGCAAGATATTTATAGCCTGATCCGTTCGTAAAAAAGGCAACGGTTCAACTTCACTTGTGGTGCGGCTAAACAGCAAATCTTGGGCGAGAGAAATTGCCGATTGTCCGGGTTGGCGCTGCATAATTTCCCAGGGCAAGGCGATCAAATCTGGGTCACGAATTTCCAGTTGAAAGCGCAAACGTGTATTCTGTCCCATCGCCATTCCACAACTGCGTTCAAGACTGCTGAGGATTGGCCCATCAAATACCCAACGCCACAAATATAGCCCTAAGTATTGCATTAAACGACCACTGTAACCAGGCATGTGACCCGAAGTAGTCGAACCTAAGTTAAACGAGAGAGGGTTGGGAGGTTGAGGTGCTGTGTTGGCTGTAACATTTAAACCACTGTGTCCAGCAAACATTTGCTGCCACTCTTGCCACATTTGATTTAGTTCTGAAGGCCATACACAGTCACGCAGAACATAGCCACTAGGGTAGGGTGCTTTGACCACCCAAATGGCAAAGCTATCTGTGCCAGTATTGATGAGACGGGCGATCGCTAAGTTCAGGGATGGCATGGGTTCTTTCAATTAAAAGGTAGAAACCAAGGACTTGCGATAACAATTTTCCATGAGGAAAACTTTTCGCCTGGAAGTTTTAAATCTGGTTATTAAATGTATTATTCCAGGCTTATACAAGTTTATCGAGTATTGGTCGCATTTTCACTGACTATTATTTTCCCGAACTTGAGCGAGATGTAGGAGTTTCACTATCTAATGGTTGAGATAAATTATCACAACTACTAGTGTCTGTTGATTTTAGTACAGTGATGTCTGAACGTTGGAGTTGAGCTAAGGTGACACGCAGTGGTTTGTCAGATGGAAGAAATGTACTATTTTCTGAGGGGCAAAGCTGCAATTTGATCACCGATTCCGCAGAATAGGATGTGTCCTTGGTTTCGATGTCAACCACTCGCATAAAACTACCAGGTTGTAACTTCTGATCGTCTAAGGTAATTTCTCGGCTATTGGTAATTACCCACCCAAAAGCAAGGTTATTTAGCGATCGCCCGCTTGTTGAAGCTGGAGTTTGCTGTACATTAGGGCTAGAAACAGGAGGAACTGATGACATAAACAGTCCGCGCACCAGTAGTCCTAAAGAACCTGCGGCGATCGCGATAATCATTGGCACAATCAGATGGAGTGGTAGTTGCTGAAAAGAACTAGGCTTATTTTTAGGAATTAAAGTTTTTTGCTCTGAAATGTCTTCTAGTAAGGTAGGTTGCAGCGGCTTAGGCGTAATGTTGGCGGTTGTGATGGTAGGAAGCTCAACAATAACTGCTTTGAGAGTTAGCTCTGGCTCAACATATTTAACTTGATAATGAACTAAAGCGATCGTCACATTATCATGGCCATTTTTGGTATTAGCAATTTCCAGCAATTTGTCAGCCACGGTGACTAAATCCGTTTCTTCGGTCAAAATTGGTAAAATTTCTGTTTCCCAATATTCTTCTACACGGTCAAAATCACTTAAACCATCAGATGTCAACAGAAACACAGCATCTTCATCCAGAATAAATCGCTGTGCTGTTGGATGTAACGCTGCACTGGAACTCATCCCTAATGCTTGAACCAAAGAACCAGAACCACTCTGTTGTACAGCTTCACGGTAAATGGCATATCCCAAACGTACTTCCCTAGAAGCAACATCATCATCAAGGGTGACTTGGTAGCAAGCATCTCGTGTAATCCAATAAGCGCGACTATCACCAACATGGGTAATATACATTTCATGGGCTACTGGCAATGCCATTACCAAAGTTGTACCCATACGTTTTCTACCCTGGCGGTTTTCACTGTCATTGCGTTGGCTGATTTTATCATTGGCAACTGCTACAGCTTGCTCCAGATCTGCCAGCAACAGTGAGGGTTCTATATGGTTATAAGGAACTTTGGTGAGTTGTTGTACTTGCTGTTGAATTGTTTCAATTGCTAAATTAGATGCGACATTACCGCCTTCATGTCCACCAATTCCGTCACAGACAATAGCCAAGGCTGTGGCTTGTGGAGGTTTACTCAACAATGTGCCACTGGCTGGGTAACAGGCATCTTCATTGCGTTGTCGTTTCGGGCCAGTGTCAGTTTTAGTGATAATCTGAATTTTTGGCGATTGCAATTCCCCCAACTCTGCTAATCCTCGGTCTAAAACTGAGATTAATACTTCAGGTGAATTGATTTCTCCTTGAATTAGATAACTGCTGACTTGGTTAACAAATTCTGCGATCGCTGGTTTGGTATCTGGCAACAACTGCTGCCAAAAATCTCCTAAATGTGATAACTTTGGTGCTGTTGAGGTATCAGAACGTAATTCTAATAAGCGAACCAAAGACCCTTCTACTCTTAATAAGTGGGTATCAATTAAGCTAGAAGCAACACCTTCACTTACCAAAGGTTGCCACAGATGAGCTAATTGCCATAACCAGTTCAGTTGACGCATGGATGTAGCTGTGCGCCAAGCATTAGTTAACTGGGGACACAACCTTAATTGAGAGTCTGTCGTCGGTTCTGTTAATAACGGCGGTTTTTCTAAAAGTAAAATTTCTTTGCGAGAGCGTCCATCCTTTAGAGACAGCACTCCATACACCTGCGGTATATGTAAGCTGTAGGGGATTAGTCTCAAATAAGCTCTGATAGTTTGTACGTTTTCTGTTTCTAATCCTTGAGGGAGTAATCCAGGCTTAGTATCTAAAACCACAGATTTATTGAGGACTAAATAGCGATCGGCTAATATTTCTCCGGGACTACCCACATTGAGAACATCACCTACAACCCAGAGATATCGTTTGGGTATGGGTGTAGAACATCGTTGGCAAAACTTATGAGTCAGGGGATTAGCAGCCTGACAAAGTTCATTTGGGCAGTAGAGGGTTGCCGCATCATTTTCCATAGTGTTCGCACTGATTAGCGATTGGCAATTTCTTCAAAAGCATAGGCAGTGAGCAGTAACTAGGCTGCTCTTAATTTCTGCAAACAGACGTATCCATCTGGGGATCATGATTCTAGCTGGGAAATACCAGCCAATGCTAATACTTGGTTTAGGGAATTTATGCAAATATCACACTCCTTGGCTAATTCTACAGCCTCATCATAACTTTTATTGTTCTATGACTTTCCGTTGCCATAACAACTAACTTTAAACCCTGTCAACAAAGCTTAACCTTTACTTATCTGTAATTGGTTGCTGAGAGTCAATTAGAGCATTAGAAAGCCACACATAATACAGATGTTTATTTAGTTTATAGGTCAATATCGTTTAATTAAAATTAAAAACATCCAACTTTACGCATTGAATTGGGTTATAAACTTCAATTTAAACCAAGCTGATGTGCGCTACTGAACTATATTGGGTGATCAGTTACAAAGTTTAAATTAAATTTATTTAAGAATTAAAAAATTATTTGTCAACATAGCTAACTTGCAGTTATTACTCTGCTACAGCAAGGATAAAATTTCTAGTGTTTGTAAATTTTTGTTTACTGAGATGAATCAGCCAGTTCTTGTAGCTGGCTTGTAAAGGTCAAAAATTATGCTTACTTCTAAAAATATGTAAGATAAGCTCAAATCAAGCATTTGAGCCAAATTATTAGATGTAAAGTTTGTATTTTATATCAGGCGAGATATTTCAATTTTACTAAAACTTGAAAAAAAATATTAATTTTTTGCTTGGTTATCGCCAAACAATTGACTGAATAATATATGTGGTAATCAAAACTGCGTCAGATAAAAGTAATATCACTTACCACACGTCAAAATAGCATTGACAACCTCATTTATCTAAATAGTTAGGAGTGATGTGTATTATCACTCCTAACTCATCACTATTGAATAAAGAGACTAATGCACAGACAAAAGTGAGTTTACAACTTCTGTTTAGGCTGCTGAGTTATAGGGAGTACCCGCAATTTCTGATTTGTACTTATGTGTTTCCCGTACATTTTGTTACTACTTCTCGTCTAAGGCAACTTGGGGAACTCCCATACTGTAGTTGGCAACACGAGCAGACAGATTGTAGCTGATTTCGCCTTTTTGAAGGAGCGATCGCAGATAATGCTCCAAATCGGAACCAATGCGGCGTAAGTTGTAGTCTGTCAGGTCTCCACCACTAGAAGATTCGACCAATTCGTCAAACTTACGATAAATCTTCTGTAGAGCATCTTCATTCCAATTAAATTCGTTGTCTGGGTCAACATCCAACGTTAAAACTTGATTACTGGGAACTAATTCGCCATCCCGGTCAATTTCTGCCGCGAAAATGCGGATATGCCGGGTTGTGGACTTGAGCAGCATTAGATTGTCCATAGAATGGTGTAAGGTTTAAGTTGATTACACTGAAATCATTGTAGACGGTTGTCCAGTCCCTAAATCTGCTCTATCCATAAGCTTTCATTAATTAGTCAGTCGTTAATTATTATTAACCTTCTGCACCTGCCTCTTTCTAAATTAAATTTGGCTGAAACTCTTTAGTGTAAATGGAAAGAATACTCCAAACCTTAGTTTTTGTGCAGATTAATCATTATCGCCTCAATTATTGATTTTTTATTTTTCTAACTAAATTCTTACTTGATTTTTGACTGCTTGAGGTTAACCCCAGCAGTTTCCATTTGTAGAATGCACAAAATTGAGAGTTTTTGATGGATATGAATTCTAAGTTTTGTACTTAATCTTAAGGTGTAAAATGCGGTATATTTTCCTACCAAAAATCACTATTCTCCTCTTAATCTATTTATTCATCAAAATCTCCTGAAATTGTTGATGAATAAAACTAACATCAAGTGTTTTTACTTAATTATGGTGAAGCTTCCTCTACGTTTAATTAAATTGAAAAAAGACAGCGGATTTACTTACGTATAATTACTAAAAACTAAGTAAAAACTCGAACTGTTATTGACGTTAAGATAAAGTTGATGTAAAAACCTTTAAAAAGGTAGAACAACTTCTTACAGAAACTTTATTGTATAGAATCTTAAAAAATGAATAATAGTGATGGCTTACCTAAACTACTTCTGTCAGAAGAAGATCACAACTTAAGCCGTGAAAGACTAGCTAGAAAAAACACAGGAGATAGAAATGAAATCCATAATGGGATGAATTGAAAAAATTCTTAATTGCAGCCCTATGGATTAAAAAAAATATAAAGTTATGTTCGCTAAGGATAATTGTCTCTCACCCTGATGACCACCAAGTAAAAAAATCCACAAAACCATGAACTCGAAAGCATTACCACGCCAAATAAATAATATTGAAGTAGGTGTTTATGAGTGCGAAATACATCTCAAATTTAGATTGATTGAGGAAAAGAGCCTCTTAGGCGATCGGGAACAATTGTTGCAGGTACTACTAGATGCTTTGACTGAAGGGTCTGATGACTTTTTAGAGACCCTACAAGCTTCTGTTAAAGCTCAAGAGGTGTCGGAATTTAAAGCCTCACCTCAAATGCGTCGCCAACTAATGCGGTTACGTAATGCTGTTGATAACACTCAATAGTAGGCATTGCAACGGTGATTTTTGAAGTTTGCTCATTAACTTATGTTGTGCCATGTCATTATTAAGCTGTTTTCTTAACCTCACTACGAAGCTACAAGCTTGAATTTATGTTGCGCTGGTAAAAGCTTCATTAATTATCTCTGTTAGCTTTCCTCCTTATGCACTCAGGGTATATTTTGGTAGCTAACCAAATACATTGATGTATTTGTTTTCAGGGCAAGTTACATTTTATGCAATTTTATCTATCGGTATGATTTTTCTAACCAGGGTGTTGCTTTGCGAGGAAAAGTATTCAGTATTCACCATGTTTGTCAATTACCTAGATAATCCAAATATCTGGCAAATATTTATTGATGGCTAATGTATTTGAGCAATTTTAGTTTGAATCTTAACCAAAATTCCGAGTTTTAATCTAGCAAAAGAATTTTTTGATACAGTGTCGGAATTAGTAGGTCAATATCTGCCAACAATCTATAAAAAAAGCTAGGAATTAGAAACTTAGATCCTAGTATTTTTACTCAGCATCTTTAATTTAGTATTCTATGCTTTCAAGTCAGCAGTTTGCTGATAATCAATGTTTCTAGCTACACCGCGCTTGAGCGTGGTTTTGCTGTGCCTTCTGGCTTTCTAAGACTAGTCCTCGTAACCAATGCGGTATGTGCAAGTAGTTTTACTGGAGATAATTGAAATAGTGGTTGAGTTATGATGCTGAACCAAAAATCTAGAAATTATTATGAAGTGTTTACTTAGCAAGACCGTGTTCTAGTGCAAAACGAACTAACTCTGTACGGCTGTTCGTACCAGTTTTACTGAACAAGCGGCTCACATATTTTTCTACATTACGAACACTTGTTTCTAAGCGACGGGCAATTTCTTTATTCATCAGCCCTTCAGCTACTAAGTTTAAAACACTTTGTTCTCTGGGGGTCAAGTCAATTTTAAAGGGAGCCGGAGATTGAGTAATCGCACTTCTTTGCGTTAACAGTGCTTTGATTTGGGCAATCTGATTTGCCAGTTCAGCAATATCTGGAGTTTCATTCTCTTCGCCTGTAAAGGTAGGTTTAGCAGAACGACGAGAAAGCAAGTTTTCTACTATTGCTACTAACTCATCTGGGTCAAAGGGCTTAGGTAGATATGCGTCAACACCAGCTTGATAACCTTGAATGCGATCGCCTGTCATCCCTTTAGCAGTTAAAAAGACAACTGGTAGTGCTTGAAAACGGGGGTCTTCTCTCAATTGCTTGAGAAACTGATAGCCATCCACTTGGGGCATCATGATATCAGAAATCACCAAGTCAGGGGTGTTCTGCTCCATTAATTCCCAGCCGTCACGAGCGTTACTGGCAACTTGAACACTAAAGCCGCTTTCTTGTAAATAATCTTTCACCGCTTCTCTCAATCCTGGTTCATCATCTACCAGTAACAATTGTGTTGACATTTAACATTTCCTTAAGTCTATCTTTTTCCAATTTAGCGAAAGTTGGCAGTTAATGGTTATTTATGATGATCAATAGTCATTGTTAAATTTCTTCACAAACACTTGTGAGATTCTGCCATAAATGAAAAACTGCTCATTTTTGAGCTTTAAGAGGTTGTTTGAAAAGTCTCATTTATTACTAGCCCTGGCGACTAGAAGTCGCGGCTATACAGACAAAACCCGTCTGCGCGGGTTAAAAATCTTAATTTTTCATTAGTCCACTGAAGTGGACTTGGCCTGTGTAGTAGCAAATTATATTCGCCCAAAACTTTTCAAACATCCTCTGAAGAATTTTTTGCCACACTTAAGCAGTACCGAGCGCTTGCAACGCGCTATGACAAACGTGCTACAAACTTTTTAGGTGCTATTTATCTGGCTGCTTCTGTCATTTGGCTCAATTAATGACACGCCCTATATGTTCGATCTTAGTACCCAATACTTTCAGAAATTCTGCTAACCAACGGCAATGTGCGGGCCAAGCTGGTGCTGTTACTAGATTTTCATCTACTACAGCTGAATCAACTGGAATTTGCACATACATACCACCAGCAGCACGCACATCTGGAGTACAAGCTGGATAGGCTGTACAACTTTTAACTTTCAATACATCAGCAGCAGCTAATAGCTGCAAGCCATGACAAATGACCTCGATGGGTTTATTTGTTTGATCAAAGTGACGAGTAATTTCTAGCGCCTGTTGATTTAAGCCGATGTATTCTGGTGCGAGGACTCCAGGTACTACAAGCGCATCGTACGTGTTAACCTCTACTTCGGTAAAGGTAGCATTCAGAGTACAGTTGGCTTTTTTGTCGGGACAAACAGCATTGCCATTTTGTTATCCTCAGTTTTTAGTTATGGGTCAATAGTCTATTGAAGCTTGAATATTGACCATTGACTAAAATTAAAGCAGATGAAATTCTGCGATGGCATTAGGAAAATTTTTATTTTCGTGGCTGGGACGGCTGAGTTTAATCAATGCAAATCGCTGTAGGGAAGTTAAAGCCATCCACTTTTCTAAAGTTAAGTTTACCCCTAGTTCTTGGGCTTTTTCTTGTAAAGTAACTGGTAAATTACTAGAGTCCATCCAAACAGGATAAGGATCTATAGGTAGTTGTACTACAGGTGTACCTGTTCTCTCTAAAATTAGTTGCTGGAGATATTCTTTGTAAGTTTCAATTTCGGTTTGTGTGCTGCAAGGCAGTTCAAATAAAGCTTCACGCTCATCTTGAGTCATCTGTAACCAATCTGATAGCTTGAGCTTGATACCACAAGTATCTAATTTGTATCTCACCTGCATGGGTATACAGCGTAGAGAAGTAACAAAGTCTGCTTCAAATTCAAAAAAGGTTTTCATATTTGAGGTAATTTTAAAATCTACTACTAAACACAAATTAATATTTGCGATATGGGGCTTCCGATTCTAGTGTAGTACAAATTTACCTCTCTCCTTACCAAAGTGATTCACTGCTTTGCTTCCCAAAGTTGTAGCAAGTGGCATTAGGGGGCGCGACAGCGAGGATGGGGTATATTTTATATGCTTGGAAATTGCTATATAGCGATTTCCGGTGAAGTGAGGTACAGAACTAATGTTTTTTTGAACGCAGAGGGGCGCAGAGTCAGGCGCAAAGTTGAGGCAGAGAGAAGTTGCCAGGAGGGTTTCCCTCCAAGCAAACTTTGGTGGGGTTGGCTAATTTTATTAGCAATGTATTTAGTACTTCAGCAAATTAGGAAATGCCATAACATAAGAACATTTATATAAATATTTATAATCAAAAATTATAAATTTAGTGAGATTTATTTGAATTACTAGAACGAATTATTAAATAGCTGATAGATAAAGCTAAAATTGCTATGCCTAAACCAATTATATCGATGCCTGTAACTTTTTCTAAATCAAGAATGATGATTTTTCGAGCAACAGCAATTAAAGAAGTTACAATAACCAACTCAACTTGAAAAACGTGCTTTCTTAAGTAAGCAGTGATATTTTCTAAGATTTCTAAAGCGATTAAAATATTTAGAAATAGACCAAATATTTTAAATAAGGTTGTGTTGAATTTGCCATAAGGAGTATCAAATAATTCTTTAATTAAGAAAGCTCCTAAATCACCGATCGCCACCAAAATTACCAGTACCATTAACACAGATAAAACCTTGGAAACGATTACCTCAACGTTTTCGATAACGTACATAAAGTTTTCATCACTGGCAATGCCAAAGATGTTCTTAAATAATTTTTTCATCGGCTGCATCCTGGTGTTAACTTAATCAGAAATTGGTAAGAAAGGGGATATATTTAATTAAATATTCCGCCTTAATGGTATTCAAATAAGATGATAATTTCTAATCATCACCATTGACTTTTGTCTATTGATTAAACTACTCAATAGAAATTTTGAATTACCAATTTCTTGTTTAAGGATATACCAAGCAGATCACCATTGCGACGACTGGAGTTGATAATTTTTGCTGGTAACTTCTACAGAAACTGTTGCTAGTTGGACTGCACAGGCTTTTAATTCCGGTTGCAGAGAATCGGGACAAGATTCGGGATGGGTGAGGGCGTTAGCTTCGGCATCATTGGCCCAGAGTGCGCCCCAGTGCATGGGGACAAATACAGTACCAGGTGCGATCGCCTTAGTCACTTTTGCGGGAAAATGAGCTTGACCACGACGCGATCGCACTTCAACTACTTGGTTATCACTAATTTTCAATACCGCAGCATCACGAGGATGAATTTCAATAAATGGTTCCGGGTGCATTGAGCGAATTTTTTCAATGCGACCTGTGCGTGTTTGCGTGTGCCAGTGTCCGTAAAGTCGCCCCGTAGTTAATACAAAAGGATAATCGGGGTCTGGCGGTTCTGCCAATCCTTTAGAGTAATATGCCCCGAACCGCGCCCGACCGTCGGGAGTATGGAAGCGTAAATCAGTGTAGAGTCTTTTTGAGTTTTGAGTTACTTCTTTATACTCAGCACTCAGCACTTTTAACTCAGCACTTTTTTCTGGATGTGGCCATTGGGTTGCGCCTTGTTTTTGCAATTGTTCATGACTAATTCCTGACATATCGCATGGGCGATTTTTAGTAAGTTGGACAAACTCGGCGTAAACTTGGGCAGAATTTTTAAAGTTAAACTTATCGGCAAAACCTAACCTTCGTCCAACTTCCGCGAAAATTTCCCAGTCAGCTTTGGCTTCTCTTGGTGGTTGGCGAAATGCTTGACACAGAGTTACCCGACGTTCGGAATTGGTCATGATGCCAGTTTTTTCACCCCACTGGGCAGCAGGTAACAGCACATGGGCATAAGCAGCGGTTTCGGTGGGGTAGTATGCGTCTTGGTAAATGGTAAAAGGCGATCGCAATAAGGCTTTCTTTGTCCGTTCCAAATCTGGCATACTTACAGCTGGGTTAGTAGCGGCAATCCACAGTAAACCAACATCACCAGTTTCCAAGCTTGTAATCATATCCCAAGCAGTTAAACCAGGAGTAGGCGAAATTTGTCCCCGCTTCAGTCCCCAAAAATCTTCTACTTCAGCGCGATGCTGGTCATTTTTCACCAAGCGATAACCGGGTAATAAATGCGCTAAACCTCCCGCTTCTCTACCTCCCATCGCATTTGGTTGACCTGTTAGAGAAAACGGCCCCGCCCCTGGCTTACCGATTTGTCCTGTCATCAAGTGGAGGTTGATGATAGTTCTTACCTTAGCTGTCCCTTCACTTGATTGGTTGACACCCATCGACCACAAAGAAAGTACCTTTTGCGCTTGACCCCAATAACGGGCGGCTGTTTCTAAGTCTTCAATGCTGATACCACATTGACACGCTGCAACTTCTGGTGGATAGTGACGAATGACTTCTGCATAAGCCGAAAAATTACTGGTACAGTCATCGATAAACATCGTGTCAATGTATCCCCAACGCATCAATAAATGGGCGATACCATTTAACAAGTCGATATCTGTACCGGGACGAATTGCTAAATGTAAATCTGCGGCTTCGGCGGTGGGTGTGCGTCGGGGGTCAACCACCACCATTTTCATCTTGCGGTTTTTTTTGTGATATTTTTCTAGTCGGTTAAATAAGATGGGATGACATTCTGCTGTGTTAGTCCCAATTAAAAATGCACAATCAGTTAACTCTAAATCTTCGTAACAGCAAGGCGGGCCATCAGCACCAAAACTTTGAATATATCCAGATACCGCACTGGACATACATAAGCGTGAATTCGCATCAAAATTGTTAGTTCCTAAACAGCCTTTTAAAAGTTTTTGAGCAATATAATAGTCCTCGGTTTGAAACTGACCGGAACCGTACATACATATAGCTTCTGTTCCTTGGTTGAAGCGCACAGTTTGAATGCGGTTGGTGATGAGTTCAAAAGCTTCCTCCCAACTAACTTGGCGAAACTCTTGATCTAAAGAATCCCGCACCATTGGGTAATGTAGTCTATTTTTATCTAAAGATTCGGCGATCGTTGCACCTTTCACACAAACCATACCTTGGCTGGATGGGTGCGATTTGTCGCCGCGTACTCGCCAAGTGGGATTTCCTTGACTATCTCGATTAGTTGCTTTATTAAGTTGGGCTGGCGGCGAAACTTCTAAACCACAGCCAACACCGCAATAAGGACAAAGAGTTTTAGTAAATTCAGTCATGTAGCTACACCTAATTTATCGGTGTTGATCAGCGGGTTTATTTTTTATTAACCGCCGATGCACGCGAATGAACGCAGATAAAAGAATCAGGATGAAATTATTTATCGCATTTCATCCCTGATTTGTTGGGTTATTCTTCAGCTAAAATAGCAGGCTTTTTCGCTGAATTTTCTGGTAATTCTTCAGCAGCGCCAGCAAAGGAACCTTGAGGTTCTTTGAGGAAGAAAGCACACATAAAAGCACAAATTATTGCTGCTATACCCATTGTGCTAAATAGGGTTGGTGCATCGGTTAAGCTGAAAATTGTCAGGTAAACTACACCACCAAAATTACCGTAAGCGCCGACGTTACCTGCAATTTGTCCGGTGGCTTCTTTTTTGATGAGGGGAACAATACCGTAGGTTGCACCGCAGCCAGCTTGGGCAAAGTAGGCACAAAACATAGTGACTGCGATCGCCAGCGGAATCGGCCAGTTACCATTAATAAAATGTGCCATCAAATAGCCAACACCAATGCCAGCCGAAATAATTGTCATTGTCCATTTGCGAGAGCCAAATTTATCAGAAATCACCCCACCACTAGGACGAGAAACTAAGTTTAAAAATGGGTATGTAGCAGCAATCATGCCTGCAACTACGTGTTCTAAACCAAAGGTTTTTTCAAAGAAAGCTGGCAACATGGAGACCGCTGCTAATTCGGAACCAAAGTTGGTTACGTAAGTAAATTCTAATATCGCAACTTGTCCAAATAGAAAACGCTGTGCCGGAGTGTAAGTTTTCTTGCCAATTAATAATTCTTTGTTGACTTCGTAAGCTTTATATGTTTGGTAAACAAATAATCCAGCTAATGCTAACCAAACTAAATACATTTGGCTGAGAGTTAAAAAGTGAATATTCTTTTGTTCTAAGCGCCAAGCTAATAAACCTAGGGCAAATATCAAACCAAAATTTGAAACTATCATCGCCCAAAAACTTTTGATGCTGGTAACTTCTAAGGCACCATTTTTCTTGGGTCGTTTGTAAAGTTTGCCAGCAGGTGTATCTTGAACGGTGTTGAAATAAATTACACCATAGATAGCGGTAATGATACCAGTAAGCGCGATCGCTAACCGCCAGTTAGAAGCTCCACCAGCCAAAAAGCTAGTAGCCACAGCAAGCATCGGTAAAGCAAATTCTGCACCAAAAGCCCCAAAATTTCCCCAACCGCCGTAAATACCCTGTGCGCTTCCCATTTCCTTCGGTGGGAACCATTCAGCCACCATACGAATACCGACGACGAAGCCGGAACCGACAATTCCCATCAATAAGCGGCTGATGACTAATTGATTAAAATCTTGAGATAAGGCTGTAGCTAGACACGGAACAGCAGCAGACATCAACAATATCGAATAGGTAATTCTAGGGCCGAAACGGTCTAACAACATCCCAATAATTAGCCGCGCGGGAATTGTTAAAGCTAAGTTGCAGATTCCTAAAGTTTTAATCTGTTCAGGTGCTAAATGTAATTCCTTGCCAATGGTGGTAGCAAAAGGAGCAAAGTTAAACCAACAAACAAATGTAAGAAAAAAGGCAAACCAAGTCTGATGTAGGATACGATAACGATCCTTGAATGAAAATAAATTTTTTAACATTCTAATTTCCTAAATTTTTGGGAGTAGGGAATGGGAGAAGACAAAAGTGTGAAGCATGAAACCTTTCTGCCTTCTGACAAAGAAAATAAATTTTCAGACTTCACACTTCAGACTTCAACCAAGGCTTCTTGTTTGATATGTGCGCCAAAGTGTTTGATGAGTAGTTCTTGCAATACTGGTTGTAAGTCTTCGCAGGGTATACCTTTAATCGCACAGGTTCCTAAGTGCGCGTCTTTTCCGACTTTTCCACCCATATAGATATCTACGCCTTCTACTGCTTTGCCATCTTTCCGGGCTTTTGTACCCATTAAGCCGATGTCTGCAACTTGCGGTTGTCCGCAGGAGTTGGGACAACCTGTCCAGTGAATGCGAACTGGTTGGGTGAAAGTTAAGTCTGCTTCTAAAGCTTGAATGGTAGCTAGAGCGCGGTTTTTGGTTTCGATGAGGGCGAAATTGCAAAATTGTGCGCCTGTGCAGGAAACTAGCGATCGCTCCAATACTCCAGGATTGATGGAAAATCTTTCTAGTAAGGGTTCTGCCAAAAATGTTGCTAGGCTACTATCAGAAATATTGGGAATAATGATATTTTGTTCGACTGTTAGTCTAATTTCACCACTACCGTAAACTTCTGCGAGTCGCGCAATTTCAAACATATCTTCGGCATAAAACCGCCCAACCGGAATATGAAAGCCTACATAGTTGAAGCCTGATTGTTTTTGCTTGTATATACCAATATGGTCGCGTTTTTCCCAATCAATTTCGTCTTTAGGCGCGGCAGGTAACAACGATTTACCCAAACGTTGTTCGACTTCTGCACGAAACTTATCTATACCCCATTCATCAAGCAGCCACATCAAACGTGATTTTAGGCGGTTAGCGCGTGAGCCATTGTCTCGAAACACTTCTAAAACGGCTCTACATACCGCTACAACATCTTCTGGGGCAACCCACGCATTTAAGGGAATTGCCGCATCACAACGTTTAGCTGAGAAAAAACCACCCACCAAGATATTAAATCCGAATTGAAGTGCTGAGTCTTCTTCGTTGTTTCGTAACGCTGGAACGAATGCCAAATCGTTGATTTCAGCGTGAACTGAATTGTCCCGTCCACCTGTGATGGCGATATTGAACTTACGAGGTAAGTTACTAAACTCTGGATTTCCTTCACCTTTGTTGGTGAGCATATCTTGAATTTGCTGCACCAAGTCTCGTGTGTCGAACAATTCATCTGCATCCAGCCCAGCTACAGGATCGCCTGTGATGTTACGCACGTTATCCATTCCAGACTGCACGCTTGTTAAACCAACGGCGTGAAATTTATTGAAGATATCTGGTAAATCTTCAATTCTAATCCCCCGCAATTGAATATTCTGTCGAGTGGTAATGTCAGCACTACCATCATCGCCATAACGCTGCAATACTTCTGCTAACACGCGCATTTGGTCGCTGGTAAGAATCCCGTTGGGCATCCGCATCCGCATCATGAATTTACCTGGGGTAACTGGGCGGAAAAACACTCCCAACCACTTCAGCCGATGATCTCGGTCGGTTTCGTCCATTGCTTCCCAACCTAGGGCAGCAAATTTTTCAATTTCGGCTTTGACAGCTAGTCCGTCTTTTTCAGCTTTGAATTTTTCAAACTTATTGAGACTTGTTTTGGTAGTGGTTTCTGTATCTGTCATGAGCTAACTCTCATTATTGCTAATTCAGTGGTGGTAGTTAACCAATATCAATCAACCCGTAATTTAGATTTTGGTTTTACGAGTTTTAGCGACTTTAAATTGAATATTTATCTATTGCTAATTTTTAAGTGTGTTCTCAGGTGGTGTATCTGATAGTTAATTGACAAACAAGAGTCTGTCTTTAACTAACTGAACGCGATTTTTTCAGTTCTGAGAGCAGATTTGGAATCTTTTATATTGGGGAAGTTCACCAAGTAAACACAACCATTGTTTATGTAACAATTTCGATACTTTTAAGGTTAGAGTTAGAGCTCTGCTAAAATCGTATAAATAGCTACAAAATATGAGTGTAATTGCTAATTAAGAATGGGATCAATGCGTTTTCTGCATTACACTGAGCAAATGAGTGATGCAAAACCATTGATTGATTACACAAGCATGAATAAAAAATTTTAGATTTTATGCCGAGAGTAAAGCCTATACCACCCAATAACCGTAGAGTAGGCGATCGCTGTTATTCTAATTACAAATAATTTCCACAACTATGAAACGTCGTGATTTTATCAATTGGGTTGGTTTAGGTTTGATAGCTAGTAGCCTACCAGTGGCTATCGCTGCCTGTAATTCTGAGAAAAGTACATCAACATCTGCAACATCGACAGATTGGCAAAAGGTCGGTACTACCAAAGATCTAGACCAAAAAGGTCAACTTTTGGTCAAAAGCTCCCCTGTCGGCAATGTGTTAGTAGTTGGTACATCTCAAGCCGGCAATTTAATTGCTGTTGATCCTACCTGCACTCATAAAGGTTGCACCGTAGATTGGAAAGCTGACGCAAAAAAATTTGCCTGTCCCTGTCACCGTGCAGAATATGGCACTGATGGTCAAGTGCAGAAAGGCCCGGCTGAAAAATCACTCAAAACTTACACCGCTAAAATTGAAGGCGATGCAATTTTAGTTAAGGGTTAACTGAAGTATTCAGATTTCAGGCTTCATACTTTTTATGGAAAGTAATATCAACCAGCTTTTGATGCAGGCGCAGACAGCGTATGATGGCGCTAACTGGTCATTGCTGATTCAATATCTGCAACAGTTGATTTTGGTCAAGGATGATCAACATTCAGAATATTTGCTGAAATTAGCACTTCCTATTTTAGAAATGGGAGATTTTCAGGAACGCTGGGAGATTACCAAGGTGTTGCTTCGCTTGGGAAATATTGCCATTCCCCCACTGATTGAGATTTTAGAAGATACAGAAGCCGAGGAAGAATTGCGCTGGTATGCGGCGCGGACTTTGGGGGAGTTTCAACATCCAGAGGCGATCGCACCTTTGGTAGAATTGCTCAGAACTAGCGATGATGAAGAATTAAAAGCGATCGCTGCTACAGCACTAGGACAAATGGGGAGTTTAGCAATTACTCAACTCTCTGAACTATTAAAACAAGATGATACCAGACTTTTGGCAGTGCGATCGCTGGCTTATATCCGCACTCCAGAGACCATTTCACCGCTGTTGACAGTGGTACAAGATACTGAAGTTGCAGTCCGCGCCACCGCCCTAGAAGCCCTCAGCAGTTTCCATGATCAACGTGTACCACCTGTACTAATCAAAGCTTTAGATGATGTGGTGGCGACAATTAGACGCATCGCCGTACTAGGTTTAAGTTTCCGTCCCGATTTAAATGTGGAATTAGATTTAGTCACCAAACTACGAACCAAGCTTTATGACTTCAATATAGATGTTTGTAGTGCTACAGCCGTCGCCCTTTCTCGCCTTGGTGGTGATGAGGCTACCCAACATTTATTTTCCGTACTGATGTCTCCCCAGACACCCATAACCTTACAACTAGAAGTTATTCGCGCTTTAGTTTGGGTAGGTACACCCTCTGGTTTGGAATATTTACAACAGGTGTTAACCCAAACTCAATCAGAAATTTTGTGTCAGGAAATTGTCACAGTTTTGGGAAGAGTAGAAAAACCAGAATTAGTTACAACCGCTACAGAAATTTTATTAGAATTGTTAAACTCACATCATCCAGCCAAAGAAATTGCCTATATCAAAAGTGCGATCGCCTTATCTTTAGGACAGTTAGGTAATCAACAAGCTATCCCATCACTAACTACTTTATTACAAGACCCAAACGAACAGGTAAGATTACACGCGATCGCTGCACTCAAAAAACTCGCACCATAATTTATCCCATCCAGTTTTGATTAAAATTAAATTAATCCTCGATTCTTATAGCTTTTATGAGTATCTCCACAGCTAAACGCTTCACCATATTTGAATATCACCGTTTAACTGAACTCGGCTTTTTTGCAGAAAATGACCGCGTTGAGTTAATCAAAGGACAAATCATTGAAATGGCTGCGAAAGGTACACCACATTCTGTTTGTGAAACTCTTTTATTTAGAGAAGTGATTAAGCTTTTAGATAATCGTGCTTTGGCGAGGAGTCAGCAGCCCATCATCATAAATGATTACAGTGAACCCGAACCAGATTTAGTAATTGTTCGTAATGTAGATGATGATTATCTTTCCGCACATCCTAGCCCATCTGATGTTTTACTGCTGATTGAGGTGTCTGATTCCTCTTTGAAATACGACCAAGAAACAAAATTATCTATCTATGCTGAACAGCTTATTCCCGATTATTGGATATTTAATTTAGTAGATAATTTCTTGGAGTGCTACAGTGAACCTTATCAAAGCTCACATGGCCAATTTGGTTATCGTCGCAAACTCATATTTCTACCAAATGAATCAGTCAATCTACCATGCTTCAATGATTTAGTTTTAGATTTATCTAAAGTATTCCCAGGTGTGTAATTTATTTAAAATCTACATAAATTATGAGTGCTGATCCAGTTTGGTGCTTGTTTAGAATAGAGCCTTCAGATGTACTCAAATTCTCTAAAGTTTTTAATCAAGCTGTAGAGCGATCGCAAATTGCACATCAGTTACAAAATTATCTTAAAATCAGAACTAAAATTATTAATCAGCTACCTTTCCAAACACTAGATGAATCGAATATTTATTTTCCTGATTGTCTGATTGAAAGACAGCAAAATCCTGATGTGTTCGACTGGGAAGATTTACATCAAACTTACCATCTTTTTTTTCCAAAAGAATTTGTAGAAATGTTTGATACTCTGTTTGTAGGCGATACTCCAATTATTACTCAAAGAATTAGTCAAGCCCAACTAGAATTAATCGTAACTAATCGTGTATGTGCAACAGAAATGTTATGGGGCGGTTTAGGTTGGAAACGTGCAAGTAAACTTCCTGGCTATTTAGGAAATATGTTTGTAACACCAGAAAATACAGCAAATATTTTAGCAATTATAGAAGAAGTTTTTGCAGAAATAAGTGCTGATGAATTTATTCAAGGAGCGAAGTCAATCGGATTCAGAGGAAACTGTAATGAAGATGATGCAGAAACACTTCAATTAATCATTCTGTCTTGTTTTCATACTGTTTTACAGGAAGGAAATGGGCTTCTATCTTTGAGCCATCCACATATAGGTATTATGCCATTTCCTGAAAATTATTAACCGACCTATTGCATAAATTAGACCATGTCCAATCAATAACTCTCCTCGCCTCCGCGCCTCTGCGTGAAAAAATCTTCTCCTCATAAAATCAAACTTTGCATCACTTGTTGTAAATCATTCGTAAAATCAGCAACCGCTTGCTTTGCACCTGCACGACTTTCTTTATATGCCGAATAATGCTCAGATATAGATAGCGGCTGACCGATAGTAATTTTAACTTTTTGCTTGCCTAATTGCGGACGCTGAAAGTATTTATCACCTTTAATTTTGGCAATCATTTGCGATAAAATTAAAGTTGTTTCGGCAAACCTTTCAACTGAGGGTTTCGCTTTAATATAATTACCAGAAACTGCCACAAAACTTTCTACTAATCTCATGTGCCACATTCTCGCAGTCGCTTCTTCCGCAACGCGATCGCCTAAAGCTATCTCCACAGATGACAATGCTTTGATATCCTTAAAATCTTCCCTAAATATATAATTCCAACCAGCTTGTTCTACCCGCCGACAACGGTCTGTTAAAGTACCTTTTGGTTGCAAGTTAAAATACTGTTCAGATATTTGTAATGCCGCATTTAATAAAGCTTGTAACCGCACTGCTAAGGCTTCATTTCTATCTTTAATTTCCGCGACAGTTTGAGCATCCGCCAACTTTTGATGATAAAACCGCGTGTAAAATTGCTCCATCAAAGTTAATAAATGCTCTGCTAAACCTAATAATCGCGGATAAAGTAACTCCATTGAAGCAATATTATCGATTTTTCCCGCATTCACAGGCAAACCACTAGCCGCTTCTAAATCACTTAATAATTGCGCGATCGCACTCCAAGGGGCAGCAGTATAACTATATTTCAGCCCAACTGGTACAATTAAAACCTGTTCCGAGCGTCCGGCTTTTTGTAAGTCTTCTGCACACCAAAAGCCTAACTGGGCAATACCAGGTTCTAATGGACTCATAATTTCAGATAATCCATTTGTCGCACCTTCTGGCGCAGCAGCCATTGGGAATTTACCATTAGCAAACAAATCACGCGCTGAACGCAACCCTGTCCAGTCAGCCTTACCGCGTTGGATAGGAGTTCCACCCAACCGCGAAGCTACCCAGCCTGCATATTCACCTGCCCAGAGAGGAATGCCGCGATCGTAGATAAAATGAGCATGAATGGTCGATTGTAATGTTATACCCTGTTCTCGCGCGACCTTCGGCACAAGTTGAGACAGTAAGTAGCCCAAACAAAAGGGATCATCTGTTTTAGGATGACGAAACGCCAACAAAAAGCGCACCTTTCCCCCTTGAAACTGACGATAAAGATCCGCCAAAATCTCAACATTGTCTGCTTCTATTTGGGAAATAGCAGTTCGCCATTGTATCCAACTAGGTAAAAACGTGTGAACAACTCGCAAAAACAAGGGATTAAACGCTGGCTGAATAAATTCTAGAGGTGGTTGCGCTTGATAAATTACGTCTGACAAGGTAAGTTTCTCCTGAAGTATAAGGAAGAGGAAACGGGGCAGGGGAGAGGGAGCAAGGGGGAAAATATAACAAATGACCAATGACAATTGACCATTGACTAACCACTTTATACTTCATACTTGAAAAGATTTGGAATTTGGAAAGGGATTAAACGATGCGACTGTCACAAATTTTATTCGTTACACTTCGGGATGATCCTGCTGATGCGGAAATTCCTAGCCATAAGTTATTACTGCGTGCAGGGTATATTCGTCGCATCGGTAGCGGTATTTATGCTTATCTCCCTTTTATGTGGCGGGTGTTGCAAAAGGTTTCTCAAATTGTGCGGGAAGAAATGAACACCACAGGCGCACAAGAATGTTTGTTACCCCAATTACAACCCGCTGATTTGTGGAAAGAATCAGGACGTTGGGATACTTACACCAAAGCTGAGGGAATTATGTTTTCCCTAATCGATCGCCGTGAGCAACAATTAGGGTTAGGGCCGACTCATGAAGAAGTGATCACAGCGATCGCTCGTGATATGATTCGCTCTTATCGTCAGTTACCGCTACATCTCTACCAACTGCAAACCAAATTCCGTGACGAAATTCGCCCCCGCTTTGGTTTGATGCGCGGCCGAGAATTCATCATGAAAGACGGTTATTCTTTCCACGTCGATGAAGAAAGCCTGAAAAAAACCTACCAAGATATGTATCAAGCCTACAGCAATATGCTGCGGCGGGCTGGGTTGGCGTTTCGTCCAGTAGAGGCTGACTCTGGTGCAATTGGTGGTTCCGGTTCTACCGAATTTATGGTGTTGGCGGAAGCTGGCGAAGACGAGGTTCTTTATACCGAAGATGGTAAATACGCCGCTAACGTCGAAAAAGCCGTGTCTTTACCTGCGGATGCAGAAACTTCACCGTTTACCAGTTATGAAAAGCGGGAAACGCCAGGAACAGATACGATTGAAAAACTCTCTTCATTTTTGAAATGTTCTCCTACCCAAATAGTTAAAAGCGTTTTGTATCAAACAGTTTATGATAATGGGGTGACTGTATTGGTACTAGTAAGCATTCGCGGAGATCAGGAAGTCAACGAAGTTAAATTACAAAATGAATTGACGCGGTTAGCTGGTAATTACGACGCAAAAGCAATCATCGCCTTAACTGTACCCAACGCGGAAACACAACAAACCTGGGCGGTGAAATCGCTTCCTTTAGGTTACATCGCACCAGATATTAGCGATGAATATATTGCAGGTAGTAAACAAGTCCACGCTAAATTTGTGCGGTTAGTCGATAAAACAGCCGTTGATTTAAAAAACTTTGTGACTGGTGCGAATGAAACTGGTTATCACGTCGTTGGAGCAAATTGGAATGAGCAATTTAAGCTACCAGAAAGTATAGTAGATTTGCGGAAAGCCAGACCAGGCGATCGCGCCATTCACAACCCCGAACAAACTCTTTCTAGTGCTAGAGGTATCGAGGTTGGTCACATCTTCCAATTAGGCACAAAATATTCCCAGGCTTTGGGTGCAACTTATACCAACGAACAAGGGGAAGAAAAACCCTTGGTGATGGGTTGTTATGGTGTGGGTGTGTCGCGGTTGGCACAGTCAGCGGTTGAGCAATCTTACGATAAAGATGGGATTATTTGGCCTGTAGCGATCGCACCTTATCACGCGATCGTCACAATTCCTAACATTAATGATGCTCAACAAGTGCAAATTGCCGAAAAAATTTATACCGAACTTAATCAAGCTGGAATTGAAACATTATTAGATGACCGTGATGAACGTGCCGGAGTTAAATTTAAAGACGCTGATTTAATTGGTATACCTTATAGAATTGTTACCGGACGTGCAATTGCCAACGGCAAAGTTGAAGTAGTAGAAAGAGCCACTCGGCAATCTCAAGAAATTGCCATTGATGAAGTCATCACTACACTAAAACAATGGGTTACAGCAGCAATAGAAGTTAAAAATTAACATAAGAATTTAGCGGTAAGTTCCTGCGAGTTATTTGTAGTTAAAGGCAAGATAACTTTTCAAAACACCAAACACGGCTACACAGGCAAAACCTTAATTTTCTGTTAGTCCGAGCAGGCGGACTTTGTTTGTATAGCCGCGATTTCTAATCGCTAGTCCTAGGTGGAAAATATTTGTAAACAGGTAATAGATAAAAATTCTGTTCCCTGTTCCCTAATTCTTAATAATTTCCTAAATCTTACGAAACAATGAGATTTATAGAATTTGGTAGATGACGGATTTCAATCACAAATTCTAGAATTAGATCAGGACTATTTAGATTTAGCGATCGCAGCGTTTAAGCGTATCGAGCTATTCAGGAAATCTCTGGAAACTCTCAACTTATAAGTATCGTCCATAACCAGGCTGCTCTTCACATAAAAATTATTTCAGCCCTCAGTCAATCAGGAAGGTTTTTAATATGAATAATGAACCAAGATCTAATCGCGTATCTTCAGGTGTCATTGCAGCCGTCTCAGCCGCTGTGATTGCAGTTAGTGGTGGGGTAGCTTGGTTGACAACTACCCCGTCAAATAAAGCCCCTGTAACAACCAATCCCGCCAACCCTAATCAAAGCATTCAACAGCCAACACAGCCAACAACTACCCAACCAAATGAAAAAACTGCTCAAGTTTACTGGCTAAAACCTAAAGAAACAAATGTAGCTTTAGTTCCTCAACCCATTCAAGTAGCAGCTAACCAGCCTAACCAAGCTTTAGAAAGAGCTTTTCAGGCTTTATTAGAAGGGCCAAGCGACAGTACAGATTCCACAACTATTCCCAAAGGTACTAAGCTACTGAGCTTAAATGTCAAAGGTGATGAAGTTCACGTCAATTTATCAGATAGCTTTACCAGTGGTGGTGGTAGTACCTCAATGGTGGGGCGTGTCGGACAAGTTGTATACACAGCCTCCAGCTTGAACCCTAAAGCTAAGATTTACATTGACGTGAACGGCAAGCGTTTAGATGTATTAGGTGGCGAAGGCGTAGAGTTGCAACAACCCCTAACGCGTGAAAGCTTTGATAAAAATTATCCGCTTTAGTCAACTTTAAGCAATGGTCAAGAGTCAATGGTCAAAAGTAATTATTAAGACCAATGACACCTGACCTAAATTTTTGTGTTGAGAACGCGAAAGTTACGAGCTTGCTGTTCTAACCTTGTAGCGATGCGATCGCACACCTGATTGCACAATTCAAAAATCATTTTGTCTTCCACCCGATAGTAAGCGCAAGTGCCTTCACTGCGACGGCTGAGGATTCCGGCTTGCCACATTACTTTCAGGTGTTTGGAGACATTAGCCTGTGAAGTTTGTGTTGCCTCTACCAATTCTTGTACACATTTTTCTTCATCCCGTAATAAGTGTAGTAGCCGCAGACGCATCGGCTCACTTAATAGGCTGAAATATTCGGCTACTTGTTGCACCACTTCCGGCGGTACAGGCAACGCTTGTTTCATCAGGAATGATCCGTAAAAACAGACAAGGTTAACAATCACTCATTTCATATATAGATTAATACTTAATCAGGGTTAATTCGCATCAAAGGTTGACCATATTCTACAGGTTCGCCATTTTGAAGAAGAATTTCCATAACTTGCCCGGAAATTTCGGCTTCAATTTCGTTCATTAACTTCATCGCTTCAATGATACACACCGTTTGTCCTTTACGGACGCGATCGCCTACTTCCACAAAAGGCGCTTCGCCTGGTGCGGGTGCGCGATAAAAAGTCCCAACCATTGGTGAAGCAACTTCTACTAATCTTTGATCTATCGCTGAAGGCGCATTCGCTGACGTTTGTACACCAGCACCAGCCGCATTATCTAAAATACGCTCTGTGGAGAGCGTTGGTGCTACACCCGTTGCTGCAACTGTCGTTACTGCCGCCATACTACCAATAGTAGCTGGTGGTACAGCGTGATTGTTAAAGCTCACAGCTTTACGTACTGTTAACTCAAAGTCATCACTTTTAAGAGTTACTTCTGCAATATCTGTTTGTGCAATAGTCACCAATAGTTGGCGGATTTCATTAAAGTCCAAAGGCACAGCTTTTATTACCTCAACCTGTCCGTAAATTAAGAATTTTTCAGTAATACCAATTTAAAAATGATTGAGACTGATGGATTGATAGAATTCAGACACAGATAGTCATTCCCAATCCAAAATCCGTCTTGAAAAGTCTGCTCAAGTCGGGAAACCCGCCCACGCAATGCCAGTTGCTTCTCCTAATTGGAGAGGCAACGCGTAGCTTGCTTTCCCGTAGGGATACAAGCCGGGGAACTCGTCCAACGCACTGGCTCAACTTTTCGCAAAATCTAAAATCCAAAATGGTATAAAGGCAGGGATTTAAACCCTGTACAGGAATTTAAATCACAATTAGCTCTAAATTTAAGAGAAAATTTATTCCCTGCCTAAATATTTATCTTCACGAGTATCAATCCGAATCCGTTCTCCTTGAGAAATAAACAAGGGAACCATAATCGTGGCACCAGTTTCTACTATGGCTGGTTTAGTGCCACCTGTAGCTGTATCGCCCTTGACCCCAGGATCGGTCTGAGTGATTTCTAATACTACAGAATTAGGTAATTCTACTTCTAAAACCTGCTCACCCCAACGAATCACATTGACTTCCATACCTTCTTTGAGGTATTTAACGCGATCGCCGATTTGCGTTGCGCTGAGTCGTCCTTCTTCATAGGTTTCCATATCCATAAAGACAAACTCATCGCCCTCTTTATAGGTATGCTGCATCGTGCTTTTTTCCAGAGTCGCTTGCGGCACAGTTTCCCCAGCCCGGAAAGTCCTATCCAGAACCTTCCCGGTTTGAACGTTTTTTAGAGTTGTTCTGACAAACGCCGAACCTTTACCGGGTTTAACGTGGAGAAAATCTACCACCCGCCATACAGACCCGTCTAATACAATTGATACACCGGGTCGAAAGTCGTTACTAGAAATCATGAAGCTTTCAAATTTTGGAAGACAATCGGCATTTATTGTACCCTTCCAGCGGAGTAATTGGTTAATTAAGTAGAAGGCAGGAGGCAGGAGGCAGGAGGCAGAAGGGAAAAAACAGCTTGTAGCAAGGCTTAACAGGTTAACACTCTACTTAGTTAATGGTCATTTGTAAGAATTAAGCAGGCAAAACGGCTCAATTTCATACTTCACACTTCACACTTCACACTTCACACTTCACACTTTCTCCGCACTCCTACTATGGGAAGATTATTGATGGGTTCTGCCCAGTGAACAATATTCATGCTGCATTTGAGCCATACTCATGTTTAAGTTAATAAAATCCTGGCTAAAGTCCAGCCTAGTAACACTACTGTTGGTAACTATATTTTTAGGCATCAATACAGCTGGCTGGACTCCCTCCAGTAATGCCGCCTTGCCCTCTGGCAATGCAATTACTGACGGCAAAGCTTTGTTGCGTTATGCACTCCCAATTAAAAATGAACCAATACGGCAACTACAAGCCAGTCTAGAAGACATATCAACCCAGTTGCGGGCTAATCGACGCTGGGGCGCTATTTCCAAAGACCTCAGCAAAGCCTCTCGTGTTCTCGATAAACCTTCACAAATCTTAGCAAGCGTCCCCGAAGAACGCCAACCCAAAGCCCAAGAATGGGTTGATGAGATCAAATCTGGTGTAGCCAAACTGCAAGAATTGACACAATCCAAAGATAAAGAACAAATTCTGCAAGGGAGAAACAAACTACTGAATTTAGTTTCATTACTAGAAGAGTCGATGGTCAAAGAATTTCCCTTTGAAGTGCCAGAGGAGTATAGTAATTTACCCCAACTCAAAGGTCGTGCCACCTTAGAATTTAAAACCAATAAAGGCAACTTAATAGTTGTTGTTGATGGTTATAGCGCACCAGTAACCGCTGGTAACTTTGTGGATTTAGTACAAAGAGGATTTTATAACGGGTTAGAATTTACCCGTTCTGAAGAATCTTACGTCTTGCAAACTGGCGACCCACCAGGCAAAGAACAAGGGTTTATTGATCCAAAAACAGGCGAATATCGGGCTGTTCCTTTAGAAATTTTAGTAGAAGGTGATAAAGCCCCAACCTACGGCATTACCTTAGAAGATGCTGGTCGTTATCTAGATATGCCAGTTTTACCTTTCTCATCCTTTGGTGCATTAGCAATGGCGCGTCCTGAAAGCGAAGTCAATGGTGGTTCTTCGCAAGTGTTCTTCTTCTTGTTTGAACCAGAACTCACCCCCGCCGGACGTAACTTGCTGGATGGACGTTACTCTGTTTTTGGTTATGTCACAGAAGGCAAAGATGTTTTAGATACACTTAAAGCTGGTGACAAAATTGAATCAGCCACCGTAGTTCAAGGAATAGAAAATTTAGTTGAGCCACAGGCTTAGATTAAGTATGAAGTGTGAAGTATGAAATTTCACACTTCATACTTTACAGATTTCCGGCTGTAAATACTTGATCAGGAGCGATCGCCACTTCTGGAAAAGTCTGCGATACAATCTTTTGGTCAGCCGTAAACACCGTTTCTTCGTAAAATCCTTCTTCCAGCAACAACACAGTAATTTTTAACTCCAACGGGTCGACAATCCAATATTCTGCCACTCCAACCGCCGCATATTCAGACCGCTTGTGGCGATAGTCTCGCTTGATCGAATCAGGACTAACTACCTCTATAATCAATAATGGTGCTGACTCAAACACAGCGGAAGCCTTCAGTAAGTCTCTTGCTTGCTCCTGTGTTACTACACATAAATCAGTTAACCTAGACTTATTTCTTCCTGTTCTCGTCCCAGTTTCCCGAAAAGTTAACCAAGGTAAACTTAAACGCAAGATTTCCTCATCTAGCGTTTGCTCCAGAAATTTAGAAATTAGAAAATGTTCAATCGTTGGGGGATTCATTAATTCCAGTCTGCCATCCACTAACTCGTAGTGAAAACCACTGCCATCATCATAAGTTAAATACTCTGCAAATGTGAGTTTTGTTACTGGTGTAGTGACCATCCCAACATCCCCCTAGACGATACCATTATCGTAACTGAAGTGTGAAGTCTGAAGTGTCATCTTACCTTTCTCCTGACTATTGACTAATGACAACAATTAAAGATATTGGCGAACAAGGCCTGTTAGCAAAATTACAAAGCTTCTGTCCCACAGAGATGATTGGGGATGATGCAGCAGTTCTGGTAACTGTGCCAGAAAAATCTTTAGTAGTAACAACAGATGTCTTAGTTGATGGCGTACACTTCAGTGATGCTACCACTTCCCCAGAGGATGCAGGTTGGCGAGCCGCAGCAGCTAATTTATCAGATTTAGCCGCGATGGGGGCTGATCCTTTGGGTATTACCGTTGGGTTAGGGCTTCCTGGTGATTTACAAGTCAGTTGGGTTGAACGACTTTACCAAGGAATGACAGAATGCCTACAACAATACAATACTCCAATTGTCGGCGGTGATGTGGTGCGATCGCCTGTGACAACTATTTCAATTACCGCCTTTGGTCAAGTCGACCCCCAAAGAATTATCCGCCGTTCTGCGGCTAAAGTAGGAGATGCGATCGTGGTAACAGGTGTTCATGGAGCCTCCTATGCTGGCTTACAGTTGCGTTTGCATCCTCAATTAGGGCATAACCTCACTCCCGCAGAAAAGATGACTCTCATCAAAGCCCACCAACGCCCTCAACCACGATTAGATGTCTTACCAATTCTTTGGGATATTTTCAGCCCCTCCCCACTCCCTATCGCAGGGATGGATAGTAGCGATGGTTTAGCAGATGCTGTTTTACAAATTTGCCGCGTCAGTGGTGTTGGTGCTGTCTTAGAACGCCATCAAATTCCCTTACATCCATCTTTTGAGTGTTGGCTAAAACCAGAGCAAGCAATGGAATATGCTCTTTACGGTGGCGAAGATTTTGAATTAGTGCTGTGTTTACCACAGGAACAAGCCAATGCTTTAGTCAACAAACTAAATCAAAGTGCAGCAATAATCGGAAGCATTACATCTGGTTCACAAGCACTATTGCATGACAAGCATGAAAAAATCCCTGACCAAGTTCTCAGCCTTGGTCAGGGATTTCAACATTTTGATCAATAGTCCAGAGTCAATAGTAATTACTGTGAACTACTGACAAATTATTGCCACTTCACGGCTACTAATTCTGCTAAATCGAGAACGCGTTGGCTGTAACCCCACTCGTTGTCATACCATGCCATAACTTTTACCAAGTCATTGCCCATTACCAAAGTCAAACTGGCATCAACAATTGAAGAAGCATCAGTACCTTGGTAATCTGAGGAAACCAATTCGAGTTCACTGTAGTCTAAGATACCTTTGAGTGAACCTTCTGAGGCATCTTTGAGAGCTTGATTTACTTCTTCCGTAATAGTACGCTTCTCAACCTGAACAACGAAATCTACCATTGAGACGTTCGGGGTTGGTACACGCAAGGCAACTCCATTCAGCTTACCTTTGAGTTCTGGAATTACTAGCGCCACTGCTTTTGCTGCACCTGTTGAGGTGGGGACAATATTGATGGCTGCTGCTCTTGCCCGGCGCACATCACGGTGAGAAGCGTCTAGCAAACGCTGGTCTCCGGTGTAACTATGGGTTGTGGTCATTGTGCCTTTGATGATGCCGAATTTATCATTTAGCACCTTGGCAATAGGAGCCAAACAGTTGGTAGTACAGCTGGCATTACTAATAATGTGGTGTACATTGTGATCGTAATCGTGATGATTCACGCCGATAACGAAAGTACCATCTTCATTTTTTCCAGGAGCAGTAATCAGAACCTTCTTGGCTCCAGCATTTACGTGCTTTAATGCTCCCTCTTTGCTAGTAAATACCCCAGTTGCTTCAATAATCAGGTCAATTCCCCATTCTCTCCAGGGCAAGTTTTCTGGATTGCGATCAGATACGCATTTAATGGTTTTACCGTTAACGATGATAGAGTTATCATCGGCAGTAATGTCAACATCCTTTAACTTCCCAAGCATGGAATCATACTTTAGGAGGTGAGCATTTGTTTTAGGATCTGATGTGTCATTGACAGCTATAAGGTCGATATTACTATTTTGACGACCTAGCCAACAACGTGCAAAGTTACGCCCGATGCGCCCGAAACCGTTGATTGCGACTCTAATCACAGTGTCTTGCCCTCTGTATTTATGCCTATAAGTTGATATCTTTGACCCCAATCATATCGCAAAGGAGGGGAGTATTAATAACTATAAAGTGTTAGATCCAGAAAAAAATATATATTTTATTCAGATTTTTCTGAATAGAGGTTGTGAGTCGTGATGTAGAATCTGACCGGCTCAGGAACTAAAGACTTAATAGATTTACTTTCGCAACAAAGTTTGCGAATATGACTTGACGAAACGCCTACTAAGGGTATATCCAAGAATTGCCAGCGAATCGTAGATGACATCTGTCTTAGTTGTTGCTCTACTTGTTGGCAAACTATATCGCTTTGAACTATATCAATATCTAATTGTCGGGGCGCAATCAACCAATCACACATTTGTGCTAGTTCGTGTCCACGGTACCAACGAGGTAAAGTTTGGAAAGTATCCAAACCCACAATCCAGTACCAGAGAGCATTTGAATAAATAGCAGATAAGTCAATGAAAGTGTTGATGGCATAAGAAGTTCCAGTGCGACTGGTCTCAACTAACGAGACAGTAAAAGCTGGGTTTTCTTGTGTTACTAGTTGCAGCATCTTTACCCGATGCTCAAATGGTGCTGCTTGTTTATGTGGAGGATTGAGCGATGGTACCCAAATTATTTGATCTAGGGGTAGTTGATGCAAAGCCGTTTCGGCTATAAGCAAGTGTCCCCAATGAATCGGATCAAATGTGCCACCAAAAATTGCCAGTTGCTGCATTCAATCATGCCTAGGCTTATACATTTGAAACACAATTTCATTATCAATGTATTATTGTACTCAATTCATGCCTTAGCTTGATGAAATTTAAAAGTGATTTGCTTACGAATGTATTATCGTAACTCTTACCAGTCAGGAATCTAAAAATATGTATTTGTCATTACATGAATTTCTTTCCCGATGCAGTGGAAATTTTCAGAATAATCTTAAAAACAGTTCAGAAATAGCAAAAACCTCCTACAAAGGTAAAATCATTCTCAATCCGCATAACGAAAGCGGAAAAGCTCTAAGACAACAAGCCTAAAAAAGCTGTAGAAAAATTTACGGTAAAAAACAAATTCCTGTTATGATACGCGTGTCATTTGTGAATATGGTGTGGTGTAGAGGAGTAATCAATGAGTAATGCTGTGGATTTTGGCGGTAGACCATTCCATTTCATTGGAATTGGTGGCATAGGTATGTCTGCTCTGGCTTATGTATTGGCAAAGCGTAAATTGCCAGTATC
This sequence comes from Nostoc sp. PCC 7107, assembly GCF_000316625.1. GTDB lineage: Bacteria > Cyanobacteriota > Cyanobacteriia > Cyanobacteriales > Nostocaceae > Nostoc_B. The sequence continues at coordinate 2,659,856 of NC_019676.1, forward strand.
AGGTTCAGATGTTCGGCCGAATCATATTACGCGCAAGTTGGAATCTATCGGTACACATATTTTTGGTAAGCAAGAAGCAAGTAATCTTGAATTCTTTCATCCCAAGGTAATGACGAATGAAGCAGCATTAAGTTCACAAGAATTATTAGCTGTTCCTGTGTCCTTACTACCTCAAGTAATTTGTTCAACTGCAATTAACACTAACAATTTAGAATATAAAGCTGCTTTAGAATTAGGTTGTCCGATATTGCATCGCTCAGATGTACTAGCTGCTTTGATTGCTGATTATAAAAGCGTCGCTGTAGCAGGTACTCATGGCAAAACTACAACAAGTAGTATGATTGGTTATATGCTTCTGCAAGCTGGTTTAGACCCCACAATTTTGGTAGGTGGTGAAGTCAATGCTTGGGAAGGTAATGCTCGCTTGGGAGAAAGCCAATATCTAGTAGCAGAAGCAGATGAATCTGATGGTTCTTTAGTGAAACATGCGCCGGAAATTGGCATCATAACTAACATTGAACTAGATCACCCTGACCACTACGACACATTAGAAGAAGTAATTGATACCTTCCAAACATTTGCGCGGGGTTGTAAGACCTTAATCGGCAGTATTGATTGTGAGACAGTACGCGATCGCCTGCAACCTACAATCAGCTACAGTCTACATCAAGATACTAATGCTGACTATAGCGTTACTAATATTGACTATCGTCATGATGGCACCACAGCGCTGCTTTGGGAACGAGGTAAAGCTTTAGGTGTGTTAAAGTTGCGCTTACTGGGTCGTCATAACCTTAGCAATGCTCTTGCCGCAGTTGCTGTCGGTCGAGTTTTAAATTTAGAATTTGGTGAAATCGCCAAAGCTATTGCCACTTTTGAAGGTGCAAGACGACGCTTTGAATTTCGCGGAGAAGTTGATGGCATTACATTTATTGATGACTATGCCCATCATCCTAGTGAGTTGCGTGCTACTCTGGCGGCTGCACGTCTTCAGGCTAGACCAGGGCAAAGAGTGGTGGCTATCTTCCAACCCCATCGCTATAGTCGCACACTGACGTTTTTAGAAGAATTTTCTGAGTCGTTTGCCCACGCTGATTTAGTTGTACTAACTGATATTTACAGTGCAGGCGAACCTAACTTAGGGCAAATTAGTGGTGAGCAGTTAGCAGCAGAAGTGGGCAAATTCCATCCACAAGTGGTATACCAATCAACTTTGCCTCAAGTGCGCGAGTTCTTGCTGAAAACTCTCCGCCCTGGAGACTTAGCACTATTCCTTGGTGCAGGAAATCTCAATCAAGTAATTCCAGAATTAATTGCTACTCTTTGCGAAGCTGCTACAGCCACATCCTAAGACCGTTAAGTAACTGCGCTATCAATCCATAATTATTGCTGTATTTTTGCGGCAGAAAAATGTAAAAAGTTCACAAATTGATCTCAAAATGAAAATCTCCCAGGCAGCTGGAAACATCTGCACAGTTTCTGCTACACCTACACAGAAACCAGAAACAGATAAATCATCAGATAGCAAAATAATTTATTTACCAGGCACAGATTGTATTATTAAGCCACAAGCTTCGTTGTCGGCATTCACATCTTATAGAGTCGGCGGAGCAGCAGAATGGTATGTTGCTCCCCGCAACTTAGAAGCATTGCAAGCCAGCTTGAATTACGCAAAAGAACATAATTTAAGAGTAACAACTTTAGGTGCAGGTTCTAACCTGCTAGTAAGCGATCGCGGTTTACCTGGTTTAGTGATTGCCACACGCCATCTTCGTCACAGCAATTTTGACCCAGAAACAGGTTTAGTAACACTAGCTGCGGGAGAATCAATTCCTAGCCTAGCATGGGAAGCAGCACAACTGGGCTGGCAAGGTTTAGAGTGGGCTGTTGGTATTCCCGGAACCGTGGGTGGTGCCGTAGTTATGAATGCTGGCGCACATCATAGCTGCATCGCAGATATTTTGGTGAGTGCTGAAGTCTTTTCACCTGATGGTAAACTAGAAACTCTTACACCAGAGCAATTAGGTTATACCTACAGAACTTCATTACTCCAGGGAAGCGATCGCATTGTTACACAAGCAACTTTCCAATTGCAACCAGGTGCTGATCCAGCCAAAATTTTAGCATTAACTAAACAACACAAACAGCATCGGCTTTCTACTCAACCTTATAATTTTCCCAGTTGTGGTAGCGTATTCCGCAATCCCAAACCTTACACTGCTGGCTGGTTAATTGAACAAACAGGTCTCAAAGGCTATCAAATAGGCGGCGCACAAGTGGCACAACTCCACGCCAATTTCATTGTGAATCGAGGTGGAGCGAAAGCTAGTGATATTTTCTGCTTAATTCGTCACATTCAAGAACAAGTGCAAGAACGCTGGTCAATTTTGTTAGAGCCAGAAGTCAAAATGATGGGTGAGTTTCAGGCAGCTTGTGGATAGTACACAAAAGTATGAAGTCTGAAGGTTAAAATATGGAGTTTTATCCTTTAGTCTTCTTACTTTATTCTTAAGTCGCTTCACGACCTATTAATTATTAGTAACAAAAGTGGCAAATTGCCACCCGCATCTATAATTGAATTTGATTTGTTATTGAAAGCACACGCGGACAATCAATTATGACAGGTAAAGGACAAGGATTCGGCTTTGGCTTAGGAAAAATGAAAGAACTAGCCGAAGCCTTTAAAAAAGCGCAGCAAGTTCAAGAAGGCGCAAAGCGACTCCAAGAAGAATTGGAGCAAATGGAAATTCAAGGAGAAGCTGGCGGTGGTCTAGTCAAGGTGATTGTCAGCGGAAACCAAGAACCGAAACGGGTAGAAATTTCTCCCGATGCCTTAGCACAAGGATCAGAACTACTTTCTGATCTCATAACAGTGGCAATGAAAGATGCTTATAACAAGTCCACAGCAACAATGCGGGAACGCATGGAAGAATTAACCAGTGGACTCGAACTGCCTGGATTTTAATTAGTAGTCATTGGTCAATAGTCATTAGTCATTGGTTTGTACAAATGGCAAATGACTAATGACAAGTGACAAAGAACAAAAAATACCTATGTCCTACAAACTATTGTTTGTCTGTCTGGGGAACATTTGTCGTTCACCATCGGCGGAAAACATCATGAATCATCTGATTGATCAGGTTGGATTAAGTAGCAGCATCTTCTGTGATTCTGCTGGGACATCTAGCTATCACATTGGTAGTCAGCCTGACCGTCGGATGAGTGCGGCTGCGGCTGCTAAATTGGGAATTCAACTGCGTGGTCGAGCCAGACAGTTTGCCAAGTCTGATTTTCAAGAGTTTGATCTGATTTTGGCAATGGATCGAGATAATTATGAGGATATTCTCACCCTTGACCCAACTGGCAAATATCACGACAAAGTACGCTTAATGTGTGATTTTTGTACTCGACATAGCCTGAAGGAAGTTCCTGATCCCTACTACGGCGGCGTAGAGGGATTCAATCAAGTTATTGATTTACTAGTTGATGCTTGTGAAGGGCTACTTCAAGAGATTAATAATCAGCAATTAAAAGCTTAATTGAAATAGCGTCAGCAGCTATTCTACTAAACCATGTTTGATGGCAAACCGCACCAGTTCAGCCCGGTTACTGGTAGCGGTTTTTCTTAATAAACTACTAACATATTTTTCTACTGTTCTCGAACTCAGGTGTAATTGTTGACCCATTTCGACATTTGACAAGCCATGAGTCAGTAGTTCGAGAACTTCTTGTTCTCTAGAAGTCAGAGATGAGAAAAACTCAGGTTTTCCCAAATGGGTAAATACAGAGTTATGAGTTTCTAGTGTTGTTACTGGGGTTGAAGTAGTGACATTTTCTTTATGAGAAACCCGGTACTCTGATTGAATAATTTGCGATCGCTCCAACAAATTGCGAATCGCCGCTGCTAACTCCTCCAACTCAAACGGTTTTGGTAAATATAAATCACACCCCGACTGATAACCTAGAATTCTCTCTTGGGTTTTGATACGTGCCGTTAATAAAATTACAGGCAATAAGCGGAATCCTGCTTGTTGGCGCACCCGACGCACCAATTCATAGCCATTCATCCTTGGCATGACAATATCGGTCACAATTAAATCAGGACGGTATTCTTCTACCATTGCCAAAGCCTCTTGACCGTCATTAGCCGTGATCACCGAGTAGCCAGACAGTTCAAGATAATCACTAATAGACAGACGAGTGCCCAGGTCGTCATCCACCACAAGGATCGTCAAGGGCATGGACAGTACACCCCTAGCATTTTTGTTACTTAGAAATTTGCATCTACGAACTGTTTCTGTGAACACAGGCAATAATAGTGTTCTTATGTTTCATACTACGACAGGATTACTAGCTAATGACTGTCCGATAGGGAATTTCTAAAGAAAATCTTAAATCATTAGGAGTAGCTCAAGCAGTTTAACTTAGGTTTAATAGCTAGTGCTTGTCAGGCATAGAGACTTTTGTAATTCTTAACAACACGCAATTAATATAAAGTATTTACTCACCATAATGTAAATAATATTGCCTTTATCAATCATAATGCCGCAACTAGTTGGCAAATAACATTTTAATTGATGGCTATAAAAAGTTAGAATAATAGGATAACACTGATATTCAACAAATAATTAATTTATAGTAGTTTAATGTGCCTCTATAAATTCACAAAGTAGCCTAAACAATTTTGGCAACACATTTAAAGTCATAAAAATATCAATGAGTGAAAAAAGCGACAGTTACAAAGTTATTAGCGACAATCGTCAAGCCCGTTATTTGTATGAAATCTTGGAAACCTATGAAGCTGGCGTTCAGTTGACTGGAACAGAGGTTAAGTCTATTCGTGCCGGCAAGGTAAATCTACAAGATGGTTATGGTTTGATTCGTGATGGGGAACTATGGCTACTCAATGTACATATTTCTCCATACAATGCCAGTGGACAATATTTCAATCATGAACCAAGGCGGACGCGTAAGCTATTGCTGCATCGTCAAGAAATTCGTAAGTTAATTGGCAAAGTCGAACAACAGGGCTTGACACTAGTACCTTTAAAAATGTATCTCAAGCGAGGTTGGGTAAAAATTAGCCTTGCACTAGGTAAAGGTAAAAAAATTCATGACAAGCGAGATGATATCAAACGCCGTCAAGATCAACGCGATATTCAAAGAGCAATGAAAAATTATTAAATTGTCAATAGTCATTGGTCATTAGTTTCTCCTCTGCTTTTTCGCACTCCCCATTCCCTACCCACAACTCCCTAGACTATATATCCTCAGCGTGAGTTGAGAAAAAACCTAGTTTATAGCTACAGATTGATTCTGGTTGCGTTAGGACTCGATACAGTGGTGAGTAACTTTGGAAGCAATGAGGAACTTTATCATGAAAAGCAACCTTACTAAAGCTCTTGGCGCTGGAGTACTAACATTAGGGATGGCAATTATGCCTTTAACAACATTGCCTGTACAAGCGCAGGACAATACTACTACCACTGGTGATGCACCACGGACAACTACTTACGATCGCAATGATTTTGATTGGGGTTGGCTAGGATTACTCGGTCTGCTTGGTTTAGCTGGTTTAGCTGGTAGAAAGCATAACGATGAAACTACTCGTTACCGTGATCCTAATGCTCCTGGTGCTACTAGCTATAGAGACTAACGCCACAATATAGAATGCAGAAAAATCAAGAACAGAGATGGGCAAGTGAGAGTAGAAACTTGCCCATTTATTCAGAATTAATTAGTAGCAGAATCTGGATTAGATGAATTAATCAGTTGGCTATTGTTTTGATTTAGCGGCATCCAGTAGCTGGCAATTATAGCCACCATTAACCACCATAGGGTATTAACTTCCGGCCGGAACCAAATTGTATCTACTGTGCCGTGAGCTAACATCCCCAGCAAAGTAGCACAAGCACCAATTAACCAAAATCCTTGGATATTTCTCGATTCTCGCAATCTTCGCAGTTGTAACAGTGCTGTATTAAAGGTGACTAAAATTAGCCATAAAAAACAAGCTAAACCAATAAAGCCAGTTTCAACAGCTACCTCTAGCAGAATTGAGTAAGCGCTTAAAGCGCTATAACGAGGACGTTGATAAAGTGGGTAGATTTTATTAAAAGCATTATGACCAGGGCCAATGCCGATAATGGGGCGATCGCGGATCATTTCAAAGACAGCATCCCAAACATTGCGGCGATAATTATTACTGCTATCTTGGCGATCGGCAAAAATACTAAAAACTCGCAGACGGACTGGCTCCACAAAGATAACGGCTAGGAGCAATAATACCAGTGTACCTCCCAAAATTATCGGCAGTGACCAAGTACGCCAAAAAGGAGGTAGTTCTAGACTCCGCCAATAAACTAATAATGCGATCGCAGCTAAAATTGCTACTACTAGCCCTATCCACCCACCACGGCTAAAAGTCAAAATTAAGCAGGCACTATTTACAACTAGCATTGTCAATGCTAAAGCTTTTTTGATCCAACCTTGCCAAGCAAAAATAGCTACTAAACTCAAAACAACGGCTGGCATTAAATACCCAGCTAACAAATTAGGATTACCCAAATAACTATAAACTCTGGTTGTTTTAGACAAAGGTGATTCTGGATCTACCCATGTAGCCAATTGGGCCGCGCCAAAAAACCATTGCCGTAATCCATATACACTAACAATTAGCGATATATGTAGATATAAGGTAATAATCCAAGTTCGGAGACGTGGCAACCTGAGTACCCTGGCACACAGGGCAAACAGCAACAAATATAGTGTTAATGTCACCAAATCGTTCAAAGCGGCCTTTTTCACTGGTGATAGTGCTGTAGCAACTACAGCAATTCCCCAATAAAGCAATACCAACAAGTGAATAGGAGTAACTAATGGCACATTGGCTGGTACGGGTTCATCCGATAAAGTCAATAACAGCCAAAATCCTACACATGCTATCAGCAGTACCCCGATCAATGTACTCGAAACAAAAGGAGCCAGAGCATAAATTAAGCTGATTAAAGCAGCTGCAATTATGTCTCCCCATTGAATCAAAATGCTGCTTTGCCGCCATGAATTGAACAAACCAACCAAAAAACGGCGTAAGTAGCTAGTAGCGAGGTATTCTTTGAGTGGTAAATCAGATAAAGTAAATCGTTGCCAGGCTAAATTCATAAAACACGCTGCATTTAATGAGCAAATCTGCACAGGCAGAACTTGCACTTAATCATCATGCCGGTGATTATAAACAGGCCACAACGGAGATGGCAAATTTAGTAGAGAAACTTGCGTGCAAAGACACTAGTGTATCTGGGCAAAAATAGGAATATCACAGCTAAAAATTGGCAAAAAATCAAAATTTAAGGTTTTTATATTTTTACTTATGCCTCTTCATACTAGTTATGATTCATCAGGTGATGCTGATTGAAGGGGAAAAATTAATAGTTGGGTAGATTTAAAAAAGTAGCTTGTGACTAAATCTCGTTAACGGCTTCAGTATTAGTAGTAGCAGTTTGTAGTGGCAAAGAAAGTACATAACGGTGTCCTGATTCTGTTGAACCTTGGATCGAAATTTGCCCACCATGTAATTCTGCTAACTGACAACTTAGTAACAAACCTAAGCTTTCACGGGATAAACTATTATTACTCTTAACTAACTCCAGATTGTGGTTTACACTTAACAAATCTGAGTAGGAATCACTTAAGTTTGGTGATTGTTCTAGTGTGATTGATAAACCTCCTAACTCATCTTGGTTTGTGGAATAACTACTGTATGAAGCTGCTTCGTTGGCAAGTTCCAGTAGAGATAGAGGATGAAGACGAAAATAGGGATCAACCTCAGTAATCCCGTCTCCTAACCAAGGATGTGAAACCCAAACAGTAATATTGAGTATATTTTCTTTGTAAGAGACGTGAATTCTTACAATACTACCTGTCGCAGATAATTGAATAACACTGAAAACCATGTGGTAAAGTATTTGTCGCACCTTGTCTTTGTCTAAAGGCCAAATGCGACCACGCCCAGGTTCTATTGACAGGCGAATATCTTGCTCCCGACGGTTAGCTGGTTCTTCTAGACTATTAATAGCTTGTTGACACAACATTTCAATGTCTACCGGAGCTATGTTTAGTACTAGTGAATTTTCATCTACTGTACCTAATTCAGTAATTTCATTAACTAAAGACAGTAAGTAACGTCCGCTGTGTTGGATAATTTCCAGATATTCTCTTTGCTTAGTTGTCAAAGGCCCATAAATTTCTCTACCTAAGACACTAGCCATACCTAGTACAGATGTCAAAGGAGTGCGTAATTCTTGAGTAAGTTGCCCTAAAAGTTCTAGTTTTAATTGTCTAGTAGAACGTGATTCTTTTTCTAAGGTCGTTGATGTTAGTTTTAAGCTATTGTTAGCTTCTTCATTAATAAACAAAGTAGACGCGCTTTTATGATTGTTCTTTTCTGATCTACTTTGCAGGAGTCGATTCCGCTCAAATTCACTCATGCTCCAACGAGCTATGATTTGTAAAAATTCAATATCTCGATTTTTAAATTCGCGCGGTACCAAATCCATAACTGCCAAGGCACCTAAACAATGCCCTGAAGAATCAATTAATGGCACTCCCAAATAAGCGCGAATGCCATATTCTTGAACTAATTTACTAGTAATAATACTATTATTACTGTATTTTTGGGTATCATTAATTACTAGCTCTCTACAGGATTCTACAACTTGGGTGCAGAAAGATTCTCGACGCAACAACTGACGGTTTTGCGCTAAATGATTCATCAATCCTAGTCTGGATAAACCTACAGATGACTTGAACCAATGGCGCTCCTGATCTACAAATCCCAATATAGAAATTGGCGCTTCCAAAAAATGGGCAGCCGTTTGAGTAGCTTCCTCAAAGACTGGGATTGTTTCAGGTTGCCGCAAACCTAGTTCAGATAATACTGTGAGGCGTTGTTGTTCTCTCGTTTCCTGAGAAGCCCAACCATCCTTAAGAGCAAATAATTTGTTTTCAGGCTCTACCATTGCCACCGCTACCTTGATAATTCGTCGATATTGTAATATATATAACCACTGTCGCCGGGTTATGATTTCCTATAGTTAAGCATTCCCCAATTTTGCCCTCGACAAACAATAATCGCACAGAAATTTTATACAACTGTGGAAAATACAGTGATCTATTAGGATGTTCTGATTAAGCGAAATTTTAATGTCAGATAACGTTAGTTTCCAAATTTATCTGGGTAAAATAATATTAAGACTGGTATAAAAGTATTTTTCCCTAGTCGATTTTATACATAGAGTAAAAACTAGGAGTTTCTGACATATATACGCAATGATTGTTAACTTAAAATTTGCTTTTTACGTAAAAATACTGTTACTTAGTTAATGAAACTGAAAGCCATATCTTAATTGCTACTAAAACAGAATCTAAAGTTGTTCAGTATTTAGCAACTAATAAAAAATGCCATTTTGTAAGACTATTAACAATGTAAATTTAATGAAAATCAAGACAAGTTGTATGTATAACAGGCTTTATAAATACGTGATATTTCGCCTAAAAATACTTAGAATTAAAAGCAGATTTTATCAAATATTCACTGAGTTTTTACAAAATATTGTTGTTTAAATATTATGGTTAAACAACAGGACTAATTTTAATTGTTGGCAGGTTTAATATTTAAATTTTGAGGCACAATAATAAATGAATAAAATGGTTGCTCGAGTCCCTTTTGTAGACCTGAATTTACAACATCAACCAATTCAAAATCAATTAGAACAAGCAATCAATAGTGTATTACATCGAGGAGATTTTGTCTTAGGTAAAGCAGTTGCAGATTTTGAGACAGCGTTTGCCGCAGCATCAGGTGCAAACTATGGTGTGGGTGTAGCATCAGGAACAGATGCGATCGCGCTTGGTTTACAAGCTTGTAATATTGGTGTGGGTGATGAAGTAATTCTGCCAGCTAACACTTTTGTTGCCACATTAATAGGCGTATTACGTGTAGGGGCTAAACCAATTCTGGTTGATTGTGATCCTCAGACAGCCTTAATTGATTTAAAAGCAGCAGCTAAAGTAGTTACATCTCATACCAAAGCAATTATTCCCGTACATCTTTATGGGCAGATGGTATCACCAAAACAATTATTAGATTTTGCTGCTACCCACAAATTATTAATTTTTGAAGATGCAGCCCAAGCGCATTTAGCAGAATGCGAAGGTTATCGGGCTGGTTCTGTGGGTATAGCCGCAGCTTTTAGTTTCTATCCCAGCAAGAATTTAGGTGCTTTTGGCGATGGTGGAATGCTAATTACCAAAGATCCAGAGATTGCCCAAAAAATGGTGCGCTTACGCAACTACGGTGCAGCCCAAAAGTACGTCCATGTAGAATCAGGGACAAATAGTCGCTTAGATACCTTGCAAGCAGCAGTGTTACTGGCAAAGTTACCTCATTTACAAAAGTGGAATGGCGATCGCCATTCTATCGCCCAACAGTACGATACTCAACTAGCCCCCTTAGCATCTGCTGGCATTATCCCCATGCAAAATCACAGCAGTGCAGGACACGTATATCACCTCTACGTGATTAAAATTGATGATGCTTGTGCGGTTGAACGCCAGCAAATTCAGGACAAACTCACAGCAGCCGGAATTCAAACTGGAATTCACTACCCCATTCCTTGTCATCTGCAACCAGCATTCACCTATTTGGGTTATCAACCAGGAGATTTCCCCCAATCGGAAAAACTAGCAAAGCAGATATTATCTTTACCCATGTATCCTGGTTTAAGTAGTAATCAAATTAAAGAAGTCGTGACAGAGATTACATCAATAATGAGTGGTGAACAACAACAGTTGTTATCTGTTTAAAAACCAAGAATTCAGGAGTCAGGAGTTAGGGGCGAGAATTCAGCATTGAATTTTTTGCTCCTGATGGTTGAATAAGTAAAATACTTGCCCGTCATCTTTTGATTTGATAGTCTTCTGAATTCTTCAATACTTTAAAATCATGGCACTTCCACAACAAATTCAAATTAGAAGCATACAACAATCACTGAGCATAGCAATTTTAGGCGTTTTGGGATTATTGTATGCCCCTCTGTTGCTTCACTGGCTTGATGGTTGGTTAAATAAAAGTATCAGTATAGAACACGAATATTTTAGCCACGGGATTATCGGTCTACCGTTTGCAGCTTACCTGAGTTGGTTGAGTCGCAAACAGTGGCAACGTTTACCAGATAGCACTCATCCCGTGGGTGCTTTTTTGCTTTTAATCGGCGGCGTGTTCTATCTTAGCGGTATAACTGATTGGGTTAATCTTTCGTTGCCAATCATCTTAGCCGGATTATGCCTGTGGTTTAAAGGTGTGGCAGGTTTGCGCTTACAAGGCTTTCCAATGGTATTGGTATTTTTAGCAACCCCCACTTTTGTTCCATATCTATTAGTTCCCTACACCTTACCCTTGCAAAGTTTTATTGCTGGCACCGCAGGATTTATTCTCAATCAAATTGGGATGCAAGTCACTGTTGACGAAATCAATATTTACGTCAGCGGACGCATTGTGGAAGTAGCACCCTATTGCGCGGGGCTAAAAATGTTATTTACTACTCTCTACGTTAGTTTGATGCTGCTGTACTGGACTGGTGCTTTAGTTTCCCGACGCATTAGTGCTTGGTTTATATGTATGGCTGTTGTCATTAGCGTTACTGCCAATATTATTCGTAACACTTTGCTGAGTTACTTTCACGGCACAGGCAACGAAGCTGCATTTAAATGGTTACACGATAGTTGGGGCGGTGATTTGTATTCTGCTTGTATGCTTTTACTATTGGTACCATTACTCAATTGGATGCAAAGCAATTTTTTAGCAGAGCCAGCAACTGTAGAAGCAGTAGACGAGCAAAACTAACAAAAAAGCTATGTTTGGTAAAAAGCAACCAGAACAATCAAGCCAATCTTAGCTTTAAATACTTGCGACATATAGCTTTGCCATCGATTTTAGCCTATTCTTCTCCAAAGCCCCATCAACAGAGACTGCTACTTTTACTGAACTCAGAGTGCCATTTTTTCAGTAAAATTTTGCGTAAATATTGCAAATTTTACTGATGATTTCCTTTTCTAAGGTTCTCAAAGAAAAACAGGTGACATATATAGTAGCTCTGGCATTGTTGCTGCTGCTATTGGCAATGGGTGGAGTTCCCAGCTACTTCAGTGGACGCTGGGAATGGAAACAGCCACCACCTGTTACCACCCTCAAAGAATTAAGAAAAATACGTAAAACCGGATTAACCATTCCTGGTTGGCAAACGGTTCAACAAAGCGAACAACAAATTGGTGAGCATAAATGGTCGCTGCAAATTCTCAAACAAGCCAGTTCCCAAACTCAGATAATCTTGCTATTACTCCCACAGAATGGGCCAAAGGATCAACCGGAAGTGGAATGGACAGAGATTAACGGCTGGGGTAGGTTGCGTTGGGGAAAATGGGATATGGCTCAAGAACGTTCTCTGAAATTTCCAGTGAAACAGTCCCAAACTTCAACTTCCCATCCAGAAGCGCGAGTCAAAGCTAGATTTTTTCGGATTTCGACACAACAAGATACTTTTGCTGCCTTGCAATGGTATGCTTTCCGCAATGGTGGAGACCCATCACCTTTAAGCTGGTTTTTTACAGATCAGTTGGCTCAGTGGCAAAAACATCGGACGCCTTGGGTAGCTGTAAGTATTTTGATACCAATAGAGCCTTTTGGAGAAGTAGAAAATACTAGGTCTTTAGCTCAGTCTCTGGGTGAAACGGTGCAAACTACATTGATGGCAAACGCTTTATAGTCAAGTATGTTTGAAAATATCGGAAATCAACTAGTAGCGTGGATAAACTGCTATCTTTGATCCAATAATTTCGGAGAATGGCAAGATAAAAATTTTCCTGCTTTTCTATAATCAATTCTGCAACTCAAAACCAATATAGAAGTTATTTCCAACGTCAAATAACGACTCGGCAGAACCAATTCTCAACACAGCTTTACTGCACCGATGTTTATAGCTTCCCATCCTTATGTACGTGCATTTAGCACTTTATGTTTTGTCAGTTTTCAGGCAGGTGTTTGGCTGACAAACTCTGTACAACCTGTTGTCGCTCAATCTTTACCATCTTCTGAAACTTCACCAGGACAAAAATTTCCGTCGCTACCACCTGCAAATCCGGCGACTGAAGAATCACCGCTACAACCTCCTTCCCCACCACCCAATGCTGATAGTATTCCTGGTGAAAGCGGCGGAGTTTCTTCCCAACTCAACCGTTACCTGTTAGGGCCAGGAGATGTAATCAGTGTGACGTTTCAACGTCCTCCGGGTGCTTATCGCTTGGGGCCGGGAGATTCTATTAATGTTGTGGTTCAACGCTTCCCAGACTTAAGTTTTGCCGCTTCTGTTAATCCAGAAGGTAATATTGCAGTGCCACTACTAGGTACAGTGCCACTACAAAGTTTAACTTTGCTAGAAGCTCAAGAAAAAATTCGGTTGTTATTTAATCGTTATGTAGTTAATCCTGTAGTAGTTCTGTCATTGACGGGTTTACGCCAGGATTTGAGTTTTCAGGCGCAAATTAGTCCTGAAGGTAATATTGTTGTGCCACAGGTGGGAATATTATCTATACAAGGCTTGAGTTTGGCAGAAGCTCAAGAAAAAATTCGCTTGAGTTTAAGTCGCGTCATGGTTGATCCAGCGATCGCAGTATCTTTATTTTCACCACGACCTGTACAAATTACGATTAGCGGTGAGGTTTTTCGTCCAGGGATTTATCCTGTCGCTTCTGCCACACCTAGAGTCGCTGATGCTTTACTGATAGCTGGCGGTTCGACTATGAGCGCCGACCTCCGACAAGTACAAGTGCGTCGGACATTAATGGATGGTTCTGTAATTTCCCAAAATATTGACCTATACGCAGCGTTACAAAATGGCGGTTCTGTGCCGAATTTACGTTTGCAAGATGGAGATGCAGTGATCATCCCCCGTCGAGAAGTCGGCAACGATGATGGTTATGACCGCAATTTAATTGCGCGTTCATCCTTAGCGGTACCGCAGATTCGCGTCCGCTTGTTAAACTATGCGGCTGGTGGACTCGTAACACAAACCTTGCCGAATGGCAGTACTTTTATTGATGCTTTGGGAGGGATTAATTTAGATACAGCTAACCTGCGAGATATTGCGTTAATTCGATTTGACCCAGAACGAGGTCGGGCAATTACACAAAAACTGGATGCCAAAAAAGCACTTTCTGGTGATATCTCTCAAAATGTCCCCTTACAAGATAATGATGTTATTGTTGTTGGTCGCAACCTAATTACTAGAATCACTAATATCTTTAGTACAATTACTCGGCCGTTCTTTGATGTTCAAAGTTTTATTCGCTTCTTCCAATTTTTTGGCGGTGGCTCCAATTAGTGCATCTTATTTGTTTGGTTTGGCGAAACACAAATGACAGTTGAATCTTGACCATTGATTATTAACCAGCTTTCTCTCGCTTATTTCTATATGCCTCTGCTATGACCCCACCAATTGTTAAGCGTTATCTAATTGCATTCGAGAAGTACAAGTGGATTGGACTAGGTAGTTTTGCGCTAGTTGTCGCTGGGTCAACAGTGGTAGCTGTACAACCAGATCCACCTATTAACTACATAGCAGATGGCGCACTGACTTATAATCGTCCACCAGTTTCATTTTCGCTGACGGGGAATGAGATTCAGCAGCAAGGGCAAGAATTAAGCGAGGGTGCTTTGCTGTCAGATCAGATTATTGAAACTGTCGCCACAAAAGTTAATGTTAAACCAAAAACAATTGGTTTAAATGTTGCTCTGAAATTACCCGAAAAAGCTAAGGCTGGAGAAGTTGCATCCACAGTTATTGATTTGAAATATAAAGATACTGATCCTAAACGCGCCCAAGAGGTGCTTCAGGAATTAATGCAGGCAATGATCAAGCTGAGTGGCGAAATTAACACGGGAAGGCTAAAAGCAATTATTCAAAAAATTGAAGAACGTATACCCCAGGCGAAAGCGGAATTGCAAACAGCAGAAAAAAGATTAGAACAGTACGATCGCCGAGAACGACCGGCAATCTTATCCGCAGAGAATGGTAGTTTATTGGCAGGAATCACTAATAGCCAAAATCAACAACGATTAATTCAACTAAATATTGCGGGGATTGATGCCCAAATTCGCAGTTTGCAAGCAAAGTTAGGTTTAGATGTCAATAAAGCTTATATTTCTTCGGCTTTAAGTGCTGACCCCATTTTGGGTAGTTTGCGAACACAGCTATATCAAACAGAATCGCAAATTGCCTTGCTACGCAAAGATTTGCGACCTGAACATCCCACAATGATTCAGTTACAGCGCCAAAAAGAAGCAACAGAACTATTAATCCAACAGCGTGCTAACGAAGTTATCGGTGGTGGTGGTGCAGCCGCACCTTTTTCAGGAGATATTTCGGGAATTCGCGCCCAAAGTAACTTAGATCCAGCCAGACAAGGGTTAGCAAATCAGATGGTGACTTTGCAAACCCAACGAGATACGCTGCAACAACAGTTAGCACAGCAAATCCGCGAAGAAGTCCGACTACGGCAAGAGTATTCTTTAATACCAAATAAACAGTTAGAGCGATCGCGATTAGAACAGGAAGTTGGGCTGAAAAAAGCAGTTTATGACCAAATGCAGGCTAAACTCACAGACTCTAAAACCGCAGAGGCAGAAACTGTTAGTAGCTTGACTATCGCCCGGACACCGAGTATTATTCCCGAACCCACGAAAGTCAAAAGTGTGCCAACAACTTTAGGAATTGGTGGTTTCTTAGGTTTGTTAGTAGGTGGTGGCGTGATATTTTTGCTGGGTTCTCTAGAAGGTGTTTTCAAAACCCAAGAAGATATCCGCGACAGCTTGAAGCAACGGGAAGTGGTGTTATTGGGCGAAATACCTTTAATGCCAGTAGATGATTTAGCGGCTGAAGCAGTTCCAGTGGTATTTTCTGTTGATTCACCATATTTGGAGTTTTATGAAAAGTTTCGTAGTAATTTACGCCGTCTAGCAGGTAAAGACGTAAAAATTCTCTTAATTGCTAGTACTGGCGCTCAAGAAGGAAAAACAGTCAGTGCTTACAACTTAGGTGTAGCTTGCGCTCGTGCTGGCAAACGTACCTTAATTATTGAAACTGATTTGCGATCGCCTTCGCGGGCTGCATCCCTAAAAGTGAATCTTGACCCTGACGCGACTATAGAACCTTTACGTTATTATGCCAGCTTGAGTGATTGTATTCGCTTAGTACCTGATGTAGAAAATTTATACATTATTCCCAGTCCCGGCCCTGTGCTGCAATCACCAGCTATTATTGAATCTAGCGAAATGCGGCGACTCATGGAAGATGCCCGTGAGCGTTATGATTTAGTAATTTTAGATACTAGTCCTTTAAGTTACTCTAATGATCCGTTACTTATTCAACCCTACAGCGATGGCATAGTATTGGTAGCACGACCGAACTATACCCAAGAAAGTATGTTAGGTGAAGCGATCGATCAATTACAAGAAGCTGAACTAGGATTATTGGGTGTAATCATCAATGGTGCTGATATTGAAGTTACTGTACCAGAAACAGCAGAACCTCTACCAACATCTTCATCAAAACCAGAACCAGTAATTGCGGAAGAATCTGATCAAGTTTCCGCAGGCGTAAATAACACCTACAACTAGTGAGAAATAGAAGTTTGGGGATACAAGGGTGTGGAAAATGAAACCTTGATACCCCAAATCCCTTGAGACTCAGCACCCAGTACTTTGTCAAAGCTTATTCATAGTCGCGTTTAAATAGACCAAACAAGGGCGCAAGTATAACTCCGAAAACAAAGCCACCGATATGCGCCCAATAAGCAACTCCCCCAGATTGGACGCTCATATTAGCAGCAGCTTGGAGGCTGGCGAGACCAGATATCACATTCTGCACAAAGAAAATGCCAATGACTACCAGTGCCGGAACACTAATTGTAGTTGCAAAAAAACCTAAAAATATTAAGGTCGTAATTCTGGCATGAGGAAAGCGGATGAGATATGCGCCCAAAACCCCAGAAATTGCTCCACTAGCGCCCAAGGAAGGAATTGGAGAATTCATTCCAATCGCCCACTGACACAAAGCCGCTAAAGCGCCGCATGTCAAATAAAAAATTAGATATTTGAAATGACCCAAACGATCTTCGATATTGTTGCCAAAGACCCAAAGAAAAACCATATTCGAGATCAAGTGCCACCAACCGCCGTGGAGAAACTGTGATGTAATTAAAGTTATCCATTCTCCATCAAAGTTGTAGGTTAATTCTCTGGGTACTACAGCATACTCACTGAAAAAGAAATTTAATCGGGCATTAGACAAACTCACTTCATGAAGAAAAACTAAAACATTCATACCAATCAAACCGTAAGTGAAATACGGCGTGATTCGCGTCGGATTTTCGTCATAGAGTGGAAACACAGGTGTTTTTCCTAATTATCAATTAACTGCAATATAGCTTGTGTGACTGGCAGTTGAAAAATTTTGATAATTGCACCTGTGATAAAGTGCTGTAAAGCCCTGCGGGCATGGCTGCGCTTAGAGCGGTAGCGGGGCGTTTAGCCCGTGCTGAGTTGAAAGTGCTGAGTATAAATTCTCTTACCTCAAAGCTTTGAGCAATGCTTTAACTGCTAAATTTACCAGCACTTAGCTGTACCATGATTCGTCGGGAGATTTGTCACTAAACAAACCTAACACTGGGCCGAGAATTGCGCCAAAGATGAAACCGCCTGCGTGCGCCCAGTAAGCAATACCACCGCTTTCCATCCCAATATTAGTAGGAGTTTCTAAACTGACAAATCCGTAGAAAGATTGTTGGAGAAACCAAAATCCTAAAAAGAAATAGGCGGGAACCCGGAAAGTTGGGAAGAAAATTCCTAAAGGTACAACACCGAGAATTTCTGCTTTGGGGAAGCGGAGGATATATGCACCCATAACTCCCGCGATCGCACCACTAGCACCCAAAGACGGAATGTTAGAATTTTGAGAGAAATACCATTGGGTCAAAGACGCTAAAATACCGCAAGCTAAATAAAACAGCAAATATTTGGCATGACCTAATTTATCTTCAACGTTATTACCAAATATCCATAAAAACAACATATTGCCAGCTAAGTGCAAGAAGCCACCATGCAAAAATTGCGAGCTAATTAAAGTTGCCCATTCTGGTACTGGTTGATGCACAGAAACACCAGCAAAGCTTAAGCTAAGTTCGCGGGGAACTACAGCAGCCAGGTGTAAAAAACCATCTAATGCTTGTGGTGGAAGGCTACTTTCATAAATAAATGCCAGAACATTAGCGGCAATTAAACCGTAAGTTACATAAGGGGTAATTTGCGTAGGATTATTATCTCTAATGGGAACCACGGACTTTCTTCCTGATTTTTGAGAAACTAGCCTCAAATTACCGAATATTGCCTATAATTTCTTCTATCTCTTGGCTAGATATTTAGTCTCTGCCTTTTAAAATACTTGATTTTCTGGTTGATATGATTTTAAAGGAGGGACTTTTAGTAAATGAATCAGCCCTGCGTACCTTTGGAGAACTAAAATCGAGTTTCATACTCAAATAACAGAAAATTTTCGCTACCTAAATCAGTTGCACCACGCACCAAAATTTCATCATTCAGCCGATAAAGGACGTTATAACGAAAAGACGCATCACTACTAAATAAAGGACGGGATAAACTAACAGAAAAATCTCGATTAACGTTGAACACTCCCTCTGCTGACAAATCAAGAACAGATGAGCGTCTTGATGTTTGATCAGTAATGGGAGTGGGAAATATGCGAAATTCACTAAAGCCAACAGCCTGACCGATCGCCGTAATAGTTCCTTGCAAACCACCTAAAATAGTAGTGCCTGCAAAATTGGTTAATCCTTGCGTTATATCTCCGGTTTGAGCAAAATTATTCAAAATTGACCCACCTAGCAAAGCGACAATTTCTCCCTGACTGCGGCGAGGTTGACTGGTAAGTTCTAAATTTTGATTTAATTCACTGGCTCGTCCTGTGGCTCTGGCTTGTACGCGTACAGTCCGTAAAGTGCCAAAATTGGTAGTAGAAATATCGCTGATTTCAGACGACAAAGGTGATTCTAAAATTCGGTTGCTGGTTGCTGATGTCTCCGGTACGATCGCCAACAGTCGCACATCCACGGTAGGATCAAGTCCTTGGCTGGGAATAAATGTGGCTGTTTGTTCATAGCCACGTTCTAAGGTGAACTCGGTGCTAAATAAGCTGACTCGTCCTCCGGTTAAACGAATCACTCCTTCTGGGAGAGGCTTGGCTAAGGTTCCATTAATTGTCAAATCGCCTTTAGCGTTAAAGCTAAGTATGGGTTGACTAAAGGCTCCCGGTACAAAGCTAAATAAAGATTGACTCGTCACTTTTACATCGTTACCCAAAGTCAAGCGTAAATCGGCAAACTCTACAGGTAAATTAGGTCTAGTTACGGTGTTATTGACAGCGTTAGTCGGTTCTGGTGTAGCGTTGGGGTTAACTTCTGTTATGTTTACAGCACTAATATTGATGTTATTATTATCTGTCGTTGCTGGTTTTGAATTAGCCGTGGTGGAATTTCCAATAATAACTTGTCCGTTATTCAGTTCAATTTCCCCACCAATTCGCGGTTTGAGTGCGGTTCCACGAATCACAGCATTCCCACTCACACCACCTTCATACAATCCTGGAACCTGAAAATCTAATTGTTTTTCTATTAATACTGTCAGGGGATTAGATGCAGCAGACTGAGGGGTAAAAATTGGCAAGATTCCCGCCGCAGTGACTAACCCTTGATTATAGTTACCTTGAATCCCTTCGACATTAACTGTATTACCGTTAAATTGCGCTGTTCCCGTCACATTGGTTAATGGTGCTGATAAAGCTTGAGCGCCGATAGTTGCATTATTAAATGTGGCAGTTCCATTGATAATTGGCTGGTTTAAAGTACCACCAACATTGACAGCGACTTGTCCTTGTCCATCTAACCAAGCAACTTGATTGTTAGTCAGCAGATTTAACAGTGTTAAACCTTCGTTACTCACATTCGCGTTAACGCTGATTTGATTGCTCTCTGGTTGTATGGCGACAAAAGGTAAAGGTGCGGGAACACTACCTGTAATTGTGATGGGTTGAGTTCCTGTCAACAATAAAGCACTGTCAAAATTTACGCGAGCATTATTATAGGCAAATTTTACCTGTCCTGTTTGTACAGGTTCCTGGTTGAGAGTTGCATTCGCCAGAGATACTTCACCATTTACTTTAGGGTCTTGTAAACTACCTTGCAAATTAGCAACAGCATTCACTTGACCTGTAATATCTAGAGGATATTGTTCGATGAAAGGCTGAAACACAGATAAAGGTAAACTAGCTACATTCAACTGTCCCGAAAGTTGGTCAAAGCCTAACTGTCCGGTAAAGGCTACTAATCCTTGATTGATGCCAATACTCAAAGGTGAGAGCGTCACAACACCATCAGCAAAATTACCTTGAGCAATCACTTGACTAATAGCATATTGTCCCCATTGCCAATTAGCGCCTTGAAGATTAAATCCTGCATTCAACCCAGATTTTAATGAACCACTGGCGGTAATTGTGCCATTTAACGCACCTGTTAATTCTGCCAAACTAGGTAAAGGCGGCGCTTGTTTTTCCTCTTGCTGTTGTTGTTGCGTTACGACTGTGGCAATTTTCGAGAAATATTCTAACTGGGTTTGTAAGTCTGCATTGGGTAAGCTAAGAGGTGTAGTGTTTAGTGCTTCTGCGCCTGCTAGGGTTGGCGGTTCTGTTCCTGTACTCAAATCTTGGAAATCGTAGATATTAAACGCTTGTAAAATTTCTTGGATTCTAGTTTGGGCTAAATTAGCTTGGACTTGAAATTGCGGATTATTCCCTGTTTGCACACTACCACTTAAAGCAATGCTACTATCTCCAAGACGCAATAGACCGTTAGTTAAATTGGCAGCACCATTAGCATAATTGAAACTACCGCGAAATTCCGCGGCTGAAACTCTAGCAACCCGCGGTTGAGAAATGGCTACGTCTCCAGCCAAAGCATAATTATTCAGATTAACAACTAAGTTTCCTGATAATTGTCCCCCCAAGGGTTTCAATCTATTGTCAGGGATAAAGCCGCCAACTAAAGCGATGGGAAACTGTTGGGCGTTGATGATTAGATTATCGCCCTCAGTTCTACCTGTGCTAATTGCTTGACCGCGCTTGAGTAAAAATGAAGTTGGGCGATAATTTCCATCCAGGTTCAAGGCTATTCTATCTTGCACCCCAGCCAGTCGCAGACTTCCCCCTTGTCCGCCTTGAAAGTTGACATTACCTGCTAAAACACGGTCAAAGGCCAAGTTACTCACATTGAAATTCCGCAGGCGAATATTACCTGTAGCTTGGGGAGTTTCTAGAGTACCTGTAACTTGCCCATTAAAATCGAGAAAGCCTGATAGGGCAATGTCTCTGGGTACTTGCACACCTGTATTGTTAAGGTTGAAATTCTGCGCCAGGACATTGAAATTAAAGCCAGCAATTTTCGGTGTACCTGTTTCTGGTAATTGTACTGCGATCGCACCATTAGCACTAATTCCCGGTGTCGTTGCTCGTGGCACAATAATCTGCTTACCATTCCACTGAAATTGGGCTGTCAATGGTTGTGCTAACTGCGCCACACCTTGGTTAGCGCGAAGTTGTCCCGCAGCGCGAATATCTGCAAGCGCAAAAGATTTGGTATTACCAGCCAACTGCACATTACCATTGAGTTGTCCTCGCAGTTGTGGTGAAAAACGATTAAGTTGAATCTGCGAAGCATTAGCAACGGCTTGCCAGCGACCATTATTTAAATTAGCATCCCGGATGTTAACTCTCCCGCCTGCCACACTCAAGTTTGCTTGTGCTGTGGCGCGAATAGCTTCCAGTTGCAAAGCTTTAGTGCTTCCAGATAAATTAACCGACGCACTATTAACAACTCCTTGAAATTGCTCTGGAACTTGCGGAAAACGATTAAGTTGAATCTGCGAAGCATTAGCAACGGCTTGCCAGCGACCATTATTTAAATTAGCATCCCGGATGTTAACTCTCCCACCTGCGACACTCAAGTTTGCTTGTGCTGTGGCGCGAATAGTAGCCAGTTGAAAAGATTTCGTGCTTCCTGACAAATTCACCGATGCACTATTGACAACTCCTTGAAATTGCGGTGGAATCTGTTTAAAACGGCTTAACTGAACTTGTTCGGTATTGACAAAAGCTTGCCAACGGTTCTGTACAACCTGACCCTTAGCCCTAATTGTATTACCTGCCACATTAAACACCGCCGTGGGCAAAATAATCTTCTGCCCTTGTTGAGTAATTACCGCTGCGCCGATGGTGGGATAAGTTGCATTAGGCGCTTGCACCTGCGCCACCGCCCGCAAATTCCCCAACGCGCCAGAAACCATAGTATTTACTGATACATTCCCAACTTTGATTGTGGAGGAAGAGTTGTTGGTTTTAGCGATGACATCCCCTGGTAAATTTTGGGCAATAACATTCAACGATACTCCACCTTGGGGTGCTAGTTGCACTTGACCACGCCCGACAATTTGCCCACCGGCTGGCGGGTTTACTTGAATGCTGGCAACATTGAGTATTAAAGGTTGTTTGCCCAAAGATCCAGTAATTTGTGTATTAGCTGAGACATTACCAATGTTAATTGGGGGAGTGAAACCGTAATTTCGTGCCAGTATATCTCCTGATATTCCCTCGGCTTGCACGTTAAATTTTACCCGCCCACCTACTATTGCTTGACCACCGCCTGTAATTACTCCACCGGCTGCGGGAACTAAGTTGAGATTTGAGACGGTGATTTGCGAAGCATTTTTATTGACATTCAAGCGAAAATTAGTGTTGACCGATTTAAACTGCACCCGGTCAACTTGAATAGGTTTGGTGTTACTTGCACTACCGCTGAGAACTGGTTGCTGAAGGGAACCTTGAACTTTAACGTTGGCTTGAATTTCCCCAGTAGCGACAACTGGCGATTTAACGTTGAAAGTATCTAATAAGTTTTTTGTAGTGACTGGTTTTACCTGCGCTGAGAGGTTGAAACCTGTTTTAAGATTAACTATGCCATTAGCCAGAATGGGAACCTTACCCAAGTTTGTGGTGAGATTATCTAATGCGATCGCCTGACCTTGAAATACTAATCTACCGTTAGCATTGACAAACTTTTGCGGAATATTTTGAATTTGCGCCGTCACCTGACGCGGAATAGCTGTCCCAGTAATTGCTATATCGGAAACATCTGCGGGAATCTGCACACCCAAATCAGCATTTACCCTTCCTGCTTGCAAAACAATCGGTAACTGAATTAATCGGCTAACATCTGATGCTTGTAAATCTTGCGCCACAACCTGAAGATTAGTTTGTTGTGTTTTTGGTTGTGTATCACCAGTAATTTTAACCGCACCGCCTCTAGCTAGTTGACCATTTATTTCATAACCAATCTGTGTGTTATCTGGTGAAAATCGGGCTACTCCACCGAATTGATTGATAACTACAGAACCTTTCGGTTTAGTTGGTGCAGAGGCTGGTAATAATTCTACATTGCCATCAACAATCTCAAGTGTTTGTAACTGTGTTTGAATAATACCTTGCCCTTCTTGAGACTTCACAGCCGCCGTTACCCAACGACCATCTTGATCTTGTTGGATAAAGACACGGGGTTGCACCACTGTGACATTTAACGGTAGTGTGCGGCTGAAAATAACTGGTAACAGAGAAAAGCGCACATCAACAGCTTTGGCTGTCAGTTGGTCAGAATCGGTAGGCGTTGCTGGTATCGCCAGAGAACTAAATCTCAGACTCGAAAGTGAAAAAGCCTCAACTTGACCTAATGTTATCGGTCGCCCCAGTAATTGTTCAAGATTTGTCTCGACTAACGGGGCTAAATCGTTATATACATAATTTCTCGCCCACCAAATTCCCCATGCAATTCCAGCAAGCAAAAAAATTCCTACTACCAAACTAGTACGTCTTAAAAGCAGAAGATGTAATAAACGTCGGTTAGTAGGCTCCTGATCATTGCCTGAATTTGGAGAGCGCGTCATTTTCGTTACCAGCAACGCTATCGAGTAACAAAGTTATTATTACCCGAAAACAACATAGTTGTTTTTACTAGCTACGAAAAACTTTTCCTAGATAGATTCGTAGTTCATTCTACTAGGGGATGACAATTGATCGCGATCGCCCAGATAGCTAAGACATCCGTAAAAGTCTCTTAACTCTGTAACCTATCCCCTATCCCCTATCCCCTACTATATCTACTGATACCCTTTCCAAGGAGTCACGTCTAGTTTGCCATCTGGATTAAACACTACTTGGAAATGAGCCAGCGGTTCTTGATTATTGGGCGCTGCGCCATTAGAACCATAAACAGTTTGAAACATACTTGGCAATGGTGTTTCCCGGAAATAATCGAAAGCAACCTGATTTAATGGTTCATAATCAGCAATCACGCCTTCTTTATTCACGGCGACTCGATAACGCAAATCTTTTGTGTAGGTGGGAGTACCTTTCCAATTTTGGCGAATTGTATTATATAGCTTTTGGTTTAAAGTTTTAACTGTATTAGCATCTGTAATTTTACTGCCAATTACCTGTGGTGTACTAGCGTAACCGCGCCAAGGACTAACTTGTAACACACCTTTGTTAGTAAAGACGACTTTAAATTGAGCTATTGGTTCATTAGTAATTACAGAACGTTTAGCCGGATTGTAAAGTACTTTGGGTAGTGGGGTTAACTCTATACCGTCATTTGACCCTTGATTAACCGCCTTATAACCAACGATCGCACCATCACCAGCCACACCTACACGATAAACTAAATCATCTTTGATTGCCGAACGGTTACTCCACGCGGGATCAAGTTGATTCCATACCTGACGATTCAAAACACGTAGTTGAGATGGGTCGGTGATTTCGGACACTGTATTTAACAGTGCTTCTAAATCTTTGGTCGGCGGTGTTGCTGCTGTCGTTGCTGGAGTCGGGTTGATAGTAGCAGCTATGGGTGTTGCACTAGCTAAGGGAGAGTTCACCGCTGAGGGTGTTGTAGTTGGAGTCGCCGCCGTAGCACTGGGTGTTGGTGTGGCGCTACTCTGCGTTTCTGGTTGTGGTTCTGGTGTCCGAATTTGGGGAGGTGGAATCAAACTAAAAGCAACAGCTGCAACTGCTACACTCGCAACTCCAATACTTGCTGGTACTGCTTGCTTGATGAGAATTTCATTAGCACTACCATAACGTCGAGCAACTGGTTGTAACTCTAATGATAATTCCGCTAAGGTTTGGGTATCAGCAAAAAACTGATCTACAGCTTCTACCAAATCAAATAACTGCACTGTGTTCAGATCAATTTGAATCGGTGATTTGGCCTGGTTAGCATTCGACTCCAAACCTTCTGTTATGCTTTCAGCATGAATAATTAGTCTATGGCGGTTATGGTCAATTTTTTGTAGTTCTACTAATTCCGAATCTTGGTTATGAGCTTGGGGATTCTGCACATTACTTAAAAATTCTTGGGCGTAGCCACTCACTGCCCTGACCAAACTTTCAAAAAATTCTCGGCCTCCAACCAGAGGCTGCTTATAACCAGATATATAGCATTCTACATTTACCAATATTGATAATTCTGGGCGTAGCTCTTGTAAATGTGCTGCCCTCGAAGCATCACTTAAACCCTCTAAAAGCAATGTACAGTTAGGTAAACTGTACTTCCGTTGAATATTCATTCCACTTCACCGTCAAAAAGACTAATCCAGAACCGCTGCATTCCGGCCGTACCAGTACAAAATAGTAGTTTTTCTAACAAATTAATAGCTAACTCATCTAATTTCTCATCAGAAGTTAAGGCTAGTAAACCAGAACGACGGGCGTTCATTCTACTTTTAAAATGCGCTCGAAAGCGTTCTAAATAGTTAGATAAACGCAAATTTTGTTCTAGAGGTATCTGCTTGTCATTCATTTGTTGATATATCATAAGCATTTGGCGAATGACAACAGTTAACCGCCGCGCAATGTAGCAAGCAATGACTACTAAAGCCTTTGCTTCCATAATAGTTAAAGGTCGGCGGATATTTGCTCGGCGCATCGGGTTAGAGCTACGCATCCGCCATAAATTCACCCGATTTTTAATAATCTCTTTTAAATCTAGTTCTTCAGCAAAAGCCAAAATTGCTTCGGAACCACCTAGTTCTAAAGCTTCAATGGCCAATAAGATGAGGTCGATTTGTAACCTGGTTCTGGGCGGACATCCTTGTCCTGCGATCGCCGGATCTGGTAAGGTATCCAGAATCATTGGCGTTGATGCAGGTGCGGGACTGTTGAACGGCGTTAAGCTCGCGGAGACATTCATTCGATAAATTACCTTGTGCGCTTCCAACAGACTAGATACAACTAGTACAACTAAATTTAAGATAAGTAGCCAAAAAATAACATTAAACTTGTGGCAGTAGCCATAATACTTGACGTATACATGACTTAACTTGTTCTACGGCAAAGTTTGCATATACTTATAATTTCAGTTTTTCCAGCATCAGTTCACCTTCTTTGATTAAGTACCAGTCCATATTTAAGCTTGGTGTAGATTCTCACTATCGTCAATGGATGATGATACTAGAGCCTCAAATCCAGCGTATGACATTATAGTGTACGATTTTTCCAGTCTGACCTACTCCTTCACTGTTTATGGATTTAAAATCTCTAGTTCGTGACATCCCAGATTTTCCCAAACCTGGCATTTTATTTCGAGATATTACTACTCTACTGCGTAATCCAGAAGGACTGCGATATACTATTGACTTTTTTGCCCAAAAATGTAATGAAGCTAAATTTCAAGCAGATTATGTGATTGGGATGGAATCGCGGGGATTTATTTTTGGCACTCCTCTAGCTTATAAATTAGGGGCTGGGTTTATTCCTGTGCGGAAAAAAGGTAAGTTACCCGCCGCCGTTCACTCTATTGAATATCAATTAGAGTATGGTACTGACTGCTTGGAAATGCACCAAGACGCATTGCATCCAGGGAGCCGAGTTTTAATTGTAGATGATTTGATTGCTACAGGTGGCACAGCTAGTGCTACAGCCAAGTTAGTCCAACAGCTTGACTGCGAACTAGTAGGTTTTGGGTTTATTATCGAACTACGAGATTTACAAGGGCGGAAAAATCTCCCAGATGTGCCGATTATCTCGTTAATTGAATATTAGTCAACCAATTTTAGATTTTGAATTTTGGATTGATCCATAACCAATCTAAAATCAGTAATCTACAATCTTAAATTGCTACAGTTAATTGTCATTGGTCATCTGAGAATGGACAAATAATCAAGGATAAATGATTTCTTGATGGTGCCAGCCTCTAGATTCGTCTGAAGAATCAATTGACAATACTCAATTTTAATTCCCAAGTTCAGCGTTTCACTATGGGTTCAGTTCAAAATCTAAAATCTAAAATTGTATGACCGCTACAAAAATTTCTTTGGAGACAAGTCGAGATTGGCTAATTAGGCTAATCACGAGTGAAACTTTTATTTATGTGTTGAAGCGGATATTGCAAGCGTTGTTTACCTTATTGTTGGCATCAGCGCTGTCGTTTTTCATCATCAAATTGTCTCCTGGGGATTATGTAGATACCCTCCGACAAAATCCCAAAATTTCGCCAGAACGCATCGAGGAAGTTAGAAGACAGTTTGGTCTAGATAAATCTTGGCCTGAGCAATATTTCTTGTGGTTGTGGCGGATATTTACCAAAGGAGATTTTGGTACAAGTTTTGTTTACCAACGTTCTGTAGCTTCGCTGTTGTGGGAGAGAGTACCTGCAACGTTACTACTCGCGATCGCTTCTTTAATTGTGACATGGGCGATCGCAATTCCTTTGGGCATCATCGCTGCGGTGAAGCAAAATCGAGCTACAGACCGCATATTGCAGGTGATTAGCTACGCCGGACAAGGATTTCCCAGTTTCATCACCGCCCTATTTTTATTAATATTCGCCCAATTTACCTCACCTTTCTTTCCCGTCGGCAGCATGACAAGCATCAATCATGCTGATTTATCTTGGTTTGGTAAAATTATTGATATCGGCTGGCACATGATTTTACCCACCCTTGCCTTAAGTATCACCAGTTTTGCTGGTTTACAACGCATTACTCGTGGAGAATTATTAGACGTACTACGTCAAGATTATATTCAAACTGCCCGCGCCAAAGGACTGCCAGAAAATCGCGTCATTTACGTTCATGCCCTTCGCAATGCTATTAACCCCCTAATTACTTTGCTAGGTTTTGAGTTAGCCAGTTTATTAGGTGGTGCATTCATCGCCGAACAGTTCTTTAACTGGCCAGGTTTAGGAAGATTAACCTTACAGGCGGTTATCGCTAAAGACCAGTATTTAGTCATGGCGAGTCTGGTTATGAGTGCTGTGCTGTTGAATGTGGGTAACTTATTCGCAGATTTAATGTTAAAAGTCGCTGATCCTCGCATTCGTCTCGATGCTTAATTATTTACTGGACTAATGACCATTGTCATTAGTCCATTTAGTTATCTGCTGAAGTGTGTTGTATATTTCACACTTCATACTTCATACTTCACACTTCACTCAATATGCTTTCCGACGTTTATTATCTACTGCGTGTAAAAGCTGATGGTCGTTATCTGACAGCGCGTCCCAACGCTGAAGAATCAGGTTATGTTTTGCTGTTTCGAGAAAACTTTGATGCTCTAAGCTATCTCAACACTCATGCAGCAGATGTAGCAAATCGCTTTGCTGTAGAATCTCTACCAGGAAACCAACTCAGTAGCTTGCTCAAACGTTGGGGGTTTGTTGGTGTAGCTATTGTGACAGATCCTTTATTACCGCAAGTAGAGTTTTTACAGCATAGTTGAACTCTGTTTCACCTTCTGTGGTGGGGAGTTGGTTTTTTTTGGAACGAAGCTATCAGCAAACAAACAATACCAATACTGATAAATGAATCGGCGATGTTAAATACAGCAAAATTAATTAAGCGAAAATCCAGGAAATCTACTACATAACCTAAAACAAAGCGATCGATGCCATTACCCATCGCCCCACCCAAAATTAAACCATACCCTAACTGATCCCAACGACTTAGTATCGAGCCAAATAGACCCAAGGCTATCAAGCCTAAACTGACTCCCAAAGATAACCAGCGTAACCACTCTACTTTCCCACTGAGTAAGCTAAAAGCGGCACCAGTGTTAGTCACATAAGTAAAGTGAAATACCTCTGGTATCAGTGGGAATGTTTCTCCCAATTTAAAGGTTTGCACTACCCAATATTTAGTCAGTTGATCTAAGAAAAAAGCGATAAAAGCAGCAATCCAAAACAGGCGATTTTGTAGAATCATGGTGTGTTAGTCAGTTGGTCAAAAGTCAAAAGTCAAAAGTCAGTCTATTGACAATGGACTAATAACTAATAAAACATTAAATGACGTAATAAATAAGCTATTGAAGTAACGGCACAGACTACAGCTAATTGTCCTGGTACTGCAAACCAAGAGTATTTCAAGATTGCTTGGATTAAAGATAAATTTTCTGTACCTTGCCACCGAAGAAAGTAACTAATAGTCAAATAAGTAATACCGCACAAGTGAATCGTTAACAAGCCACAAATACAACTAAATGCCAACGATTCTAGTTTTGGTCTGGCTTGAAAAGCCAAAAATCCACAAATCCATGCTCCAGGAACAAAGCCTAACAAATAGCCAAACTGAGAAAGCCTGACATAACCAAGACCTCCACCGTCGGAGAATACAGGAAGTAAGGTTAAACCCATAACCAAGTAGGCAATTTGCGAGAGAGCGCCAGCATTTTGACCTCCCAAACAACCTACAAGTAACACTGCACCAATTTGAAAGGTGACACCTAAAGAAAAAGTTTGAATTCCATGTTGAGTCCAACTCCAAGGCAAGGTGATACTATATGCTTCCAGAAATGTACCACCCATTGTCAGGAGTAAGCCAATCATAGACCATAATAATTGAACAGTTCCCACAATATCTGTACTTTCAGTGGTTAATCTCTTTAATATGCTCGAAAGATGTAATTTTTAGATTTTAGTTGTACTAACTGGGAATATTTTTATCCTCAATAACTATACTTAATCAGATTCAGATACCCGACTTCTTAAAGAAGTCGGGTATCTTTTTGTTCATGTATAATTTAGGGCTATTGGGTACTAAGGAAGATTTACCCATCTTCCCTTACTTTTTGCAAGTTTGTGCTACTTCAAAGCAACTTTGACGCTGGCCACGGAAACTTCTTGAGTTGCGGCTGGCTCAATGGTAACTTGAGTAGTTGCAGCTGATGCTTTCCACCACAAGGTAATAGCAGGAGTCACACCTAATACTAAACCGAGTAATACAGGAATGGAGAATCCCGCAGCCAAGCTCATAACTGTAGCAAAAGCAAAGTTACCTAAATAGACTCCTAAAGGTAAATTAAGTTGCGATCGCTCAAATTTAATTGGCTGGTTTTTCCACAATAAAGCTGATACTGTCATGAAGACTGCACCAGTACCTAACCAACCGGCAAAGTTTTGATAAGGCATTCCAAAGAAAGCACCCGGTTGCTGCCAATACCAGAAAGGTAAAGTAGTTTGACTCATGGCTGGGTCAAGTACAAAATCCCAGGAGGTCAGCAGCAAAGAACCTAAGCTAATCGCGCCAATATGTCGCCACAAGCTCGGTTTTGTATCTACTTCCAAACCTGCACGGGCTAACAAGTAAGATACACAACCTAAATAAAACCAAGATAAGGGAATTGTAAACGGCACTAAACCAGCAATTTTATAACCCAAGCCACTTAAATAGTGGTAGTGACCAAAAGGAAAGCCTGTGCTAGTTCCTAAAAGTTCACTGGTTAAAGAAATTAATACAGCAGGCAGCAGAAATGCCAAAGTACGACCCACACCTAATGTCCGCGAGGCATACAACAATACGGCTGCTGCACCCAAAATCATATAAACTACACCGCCACCAGCCATACTCCACTGCATGGCAGTTTGTCCAAATTCAGACAAGTTCAAAATGAGTTCGGCATTGGGTACAACCAATAATATCCCTACTAACCCAAACACCATTGACACAATATGACCGATGAGGCTTACGCGCTCAGCGACAACAAGTTGTTTCATGACAATTCCTTCATCCAGATGTGATACTTTGCTACTCTGCTGCTAACAGTTTACAAATGTTTACGAAAATATTTAACTAGTTTGTACCGTAATTGTTTGTAAATTTATAGAATTTGCCTAACAGCCTATTGATTACGTCTTGTAAAAATAGGATGATAAACATATAGTCTAAGTCATTCTTGTCAAAATATACTCAACTCAAGCTCGCTTTCTTGTAAGGCGCGATCGCCTTTACTCCCAGCAGTATCAAGGCTCCTACAAGTAAGCTCAAGTCTTTAGTAATTGAAAATTTATTAAAAAATCACTTTACTTAATTCATGACAAAATCAACCCATGTCAATTTTCAAAAGACTTCCTTGGACATCCTTATTACTAGTACTGGTTAGTTATACTACCCTAGGCTGGGTGTTATCTGAATCACGTATGCCTTGGCCTCTCTGGATAGTAGTGGTACTTGGTGTATTGATTTTGTTAGCAAGTTTAGCTGTTCCCTTTTTAGCGATGGCTAACTATTCTAGTGTATTTTTTGAGTCAAGTACTAGAACTTTTTTAATTGCCATCTGCGGGGCATTTTTGTTCTTCCTGATGGTTGCTTGGTTTCGACTCTTTCTCGATACGTTATTAATTATTTCTGCGGCAATATTAGCAAAAATTGATTTTCATACAGCAGGATTTAAAGGCAGGTCAGCGTTCTTAATTACATCCTTATTTTCATTGACAGGTATAGCTTGCGGTGCAGTTCTCCACGAGGAATTATCAATACATACATCCATCTGGTAAGTAGAAACGCAAGACCTAAAGCTCTGATAAATAGTAAAAATGAGGGTTGGTAACTTCCACCCTCATTTTATTCCGAACGTTCTGGGTAATAAATCAAATTCCCAGATTTTTAGCTGGCTACTGCTTCAACCGCAGCAGCAACTGGATAAATGCTGACTTTTTTGCGAGATTTACCTTTTCTCTCAAAGGTAACAACACCATCAACTAAGGCAAACAAGGTGTCATCGCTACCGATACCAACATTGTTGCCAGGATGGAATTTAGTACCGCGTTGACGTACAAGAATATTGCCCGCACGAACAACTTGACCACCAAAACGCTTTACACCCAGACGTTGAGCATTAGAATCACGACCGTTACGTGTACTACCTGTTCCTTTCTTATGAGCCATAGTTTCCTTTTATGCTTATTTTTCTATTATTCAGCAGTGCTTTCCTCAGGGGAAGTATCAGCCGCACTAATTTCATCTGTTGCAGTTTCTGAAGCTGCAAATACTTCACCGTTTAGAGTGATGGAATTAATCAAAAGTCTGGTAATTTCTTGACGATGACCCCGTTTTTTGCGGGTTTTCTTCTTCGGCTTCATTTTGTATACTAGGACTTTGCGACCTCTGAGATGCCGCAATACTGTCCCTTCTACAGTTGCCCCTGTTACCAGAGGCTGTCCGATGCTGAGTCCACCATCATGGTGTACTAGTAGTACTGAATTTATTGTAACTTTTTCGTCTGGTTGAGCAGTCAGCAGTTCAATATCGTAAAAACGACCTGGCTCAACTCTTAATTGTTTGCCACCAGTTTCAATAATTGCGTAGGTCATGAAAATTGTCCTTAGAGTTGCCGTACAGGTAGCTAACTAAAATCTCTTGCAGAGAAAGCGATATACCTGAGCTTGATTAATCGCTGTGGTTAGCTTTTGTGATGTGTCTACCTGATCCGAGCAGGAATAAGACAGACAATCTAAAATTGTATTTTATTAACCAGACTAAAGTCAATATCTAATGAGAAGTAAAACTATTGAGTCGTAAACTGATTAAATTTACAGATTATTTTTTTCAGATCTGCGTAATCTTTGCAAATTCGACTGAAGTTAATAGTGACACAGAACAGCACCAACAAATCTGAGCAGTAGATGTCACTGCTCGGATTTTTCCCTTGTGTATGAATATTTTTGGTTTTATTTGAAGATTAAATCTAAACGCCATAGCAAGGGGTCTGTTTCATAGCCTCGTTCTGGGCTAGATAACATTGTGGAACCGTCTGTAATTAAATTACGCCAAAATTGTAAAGCTGCGATCGCTGATTTTCGGTTAATCTCACACCTGCGGGATTTTGGGCATCACCACTCACCAATTCACCGCCACCACTCCACATGAATGGCAACATGGGTTTGGTTAAATTTATCTACCAGCTTTTGCAATACATCTCGATTTGGTGGTGGATTCACACCATGCCATAAACTTAGATGAGTGACCTTACCTGCTTCGACTCTAGAACGCAGAGTTTGACACCCGCTTACAGCAACTATTCCTATGAGCAGTAATAGGAGTGATTGCTTAAAATATTGTGGCAATTTCTTTTTTCTGCGTCTAAATGTGCAAATAGTAAACAAAAATTGCTGGAGAAGATGAATCATTAATCTAACAGGGAATAGCAACTCATGAAGAATGAAAGTTAAATTTTGATACTTCACACTTCATACTTCACACTTCACACTTTCCTTGTATATTCTAATCTTTGGAGAGAACATAAATAGTTTCAAATTATGGCAGGTCATAGTAAATGGGCTAATATTAAGCGCCAAAAGGCTGTAGTGGATGCCAAAAGAGGAAAGACTTTCACTCAGTTATCGCGGGCGATTATTTTGGCGGCAAGAAATGGTGTCCCAGACCCAACCGGGAATTTTCAACTACGCACAGCAATTGAAAAAGCAAAGGCAGCGGGTATCCCCAATGATAATATTGAGCGAGCGATCGCTAAAGGTGCAGGTACATTTAGTGGCGATAATCATAGTCTGGAAGAAATTCGCTACGAAGGTTATGGCCCTTGTGGTGTGGCAATTTTAATTGAAGCCCTCACTGATAATCGCAATCGCACTGCGGCTGATTTACGGGTGGCTTTTAGTAAAAATGGTGGAAATTTGGGTGAGATTGGTTGCGTTAGCTGGATGTTTGACCAAAAAGGCGTGTGTATTGTGCAAGGTGTGGTTGATGAAGACCAACTTTTAGAAGCATCTTTAGAAGGTGGCGCTGAGTCGTATGAAATGACGGAAGATGAGACGGCGGAAGTACTGACTGAAGTCGCTAATTTAGAAATTCTCAACCAAACCCTCAAAGACAAGGGTTTTAAAGTCACTGATGCCGAATTGCGCTGGATTCCCAGTAATAATGTAGAGGTGATAGACTCAGACCAGGCGCGATCGCTACTCAAGTTAATTGATACTCTAGAAGGTTTAGATGATGTGCAGAATGTCACATCTAATTTTGATATGTCAGAACAGTTATTGGCTGTGAGTGTTGTTTAAGGACATAGCTGTAGTCACATAGACAGGACTTACGCACAGGCTACGGAAAATCGAACCACAGAGACGCAGAGGTCACGGAGAAATGAGAGTTTGAGAGGTATTTTGCGTAAGTCCTAATAGATTCAGACATTCTAAAAAAGTGAATGCCAGAAACAGTAATGTTTTTAACTTCTGTTTCCAGCTTTCTGCTATGTATATAAATTTAGCCAAACCCAAATACTCATGAGACTGACTTAATATTTCGTCTCAACACTTGGCTCTTGATATTTGACTCCTCGTTTACTATGACGAGACTGAGCAACAATAGAATAAACAGTGTAGCGTAACCGATTAATCGCACCGACAGGACGATGTACTGCTAAACCATTCCCTGGAGAAAAACTGAGATTTTCCCCAAAGTCATTTTCTAAGGGAGAATCAACTTTCTGATGCTTCACTGTCAGACGGCCAATTGTCAAAAAAGGTGATTCTGCTTCATTCCAGGGAATAGTGGAATCATCAACTGACATCTCTGGTTTAGTTTGGAATTGGATTTGAAAGTCCCAAGCGTATTCAACATCAGGCTTGGCTAAAGCTTGAATGATATCTTCTCGGTAGTAGTTGTCCTCTGCACCTGAAGCTTTGACACGCTGAAGTTCAGTTTCTGGTCTGGACTCTAGAGGAAGTGGTTGATGAGGTGCTTGAGTGGAGACGGGAGTAAATCCATATTTAATCACAGCTGGATATTCCACCGGAACTCGACCTGGTTGGGATGGGTCAAAATCAGATTTGAGTCCCACTGAATAGGCCGAAGCACTCCAATAGCGTTCGGTTAGTAAACTTTTAGGAAAACGTTTGAAACTAGTTTGTAAAAGATTTGATTCGTAGGGATGTAACTTTAGCCATAACAGCACCAACAACTTAAAAAGCGGAAATAAACCTGCTCGATAAATCGCCAAAAAAAAGCCGTAGAAATCTTTAATAGTTCTGACAAAAAAGAGTTCGGTATTGTGGACAATAATATCGTGGGTTTTTAACTCGTGACTTTGCGGTAATCTTTCTCCTTCTACCCCAATGATTTTAACTGCCATAGAGCGCGTATCGCCTTCATAATCATTTTTGACTGAGAATGCACCACTAGCAAATCGTAACCAAACTGGATATTGTTTTGCTTTGGCAAATAAACCTTGTTTGAGGGAAATTCCTTGAATTTGAGCTTCAGTTAAGGAAGTACGTTGACGCAATTCTTGTTTAATTGCAGCTTCATCAAAGTCAAAAATTTCTAAAGTACCTTGAATAGCAGCATGGGTTTTAGAGTGAGTATCTCGCTTGGCAATTTTTTGCTTCTCACCCTTGTAAAGATTATCCATGTTTTTTTTAACTAGCTCACTCATAAGAGCGCAATATTTTGCTTCGTCTTGTTCTGGATATTCTGTAAATAGGTTCATTTTTCAACAAATAGAATAATTGTGGCGAGATATTTTTTAACTAATAAAACACGAGAGCTTCAGAACCCCGACTTCTCAAAGAAGTCGGGGTTCTTGCTGTCCTTATCAATCACACTCAAATCAGCTATTCCTTGTGCAATTCAAAAGTAACTTTGTACTTCTTGTCTGATGCAGGAACGTTGCGATTAACTAAATCTGAAACAGTGTTTGTAGTTTGGTAGATTTCCCAACCTATAGGTGAAAGAGTATCTTTATTGAAGATTTTAGGTGATAGCAAAGGATTTGTTAGCGCCTGAGAAAAGGCATCAATCCCAATTAAACGTGCTACTAACGGAGGGATAGTTGAATTTTGCCGCACATCTTCAGAGTAGAGTCCGACAAAAAACTCAATATTATCAACATGACCATAGAATTCTTTGAGTTTTTGTTGAGTAAATTCATCTCCAGTAATTTGGTCAAAACTGGTAACTCTAGGGAAACCACACAATTCTCGATAATCGTTGTAACTGGCTAATTGCAGTTGTCTTCCTAGTTTAATAGAAGGTAATTCAGCTAAGTCAACTAGTATATTAGGAGTGTTGAATAAACCAATTCTTGTCCCTGCTTGAGAACAAGTTTCTTCCATCAATGCTCCTAAACCTTGGTCAATTAAGATTTTATTATTCCAGAGAGTGTCTGCAACATGAGTGGGTT
Organism: Nostoc sp. PCC 7107; assembly: GCF_000316625.1. Taxonomy (GTDB): domain Bacteria; phylum Cyanobacteriota; class Cyanobacteriia; order Cyanobacteriales; family Nostocaceae; genus Nostoc_B. Next base: position 2,696,545 of record NC_019676.1, read on the forward strand.
TACCGTTACAGTTAAATGTTTCAGGAATTGCACTATGCCAACGATAAACAAAATCAAATTCAATTGCCATGTGATTGGTACGATACCAACTTTCTTTTGTAAAAGCTTCAGGATCAGCAAATAGCTTAAAGTGATAAGGAGTGATGTGGTTAATGTACTCTTCCATAATAATTTTGAGAATAATTGCCATGAGAATATTTCTCGAAGTTTGGAAGAGACGTTCATCATCCCAATCTGGATAATTACTAGCTAATACATCACACAGACGATTATGTTCTCGCAGACAGAGAGTATTGAGCATGACATAGCCAATTTGTACATTTGCTCGTTCTACTCCCATCGCAAAAAGATATTGTTTTTTATCTGCTGGCTGTCTTTTTTCATCATTAACAGGTTCATAAAGACCAGCAAATTGTGGGTCAACTATACCCTGGGCTGGATCAGCATAATAAAATAGAGGATATTCTTCTTCTACACCATCTTGGCGTTTGAGTTTTTGAGTTTTGAATTTACCGCCTTGAAAGCTTCTTAAAAGGTGTGTTTGTTTTCTGGTTAAACCATAAACATTACATAAATCAATTTCATGATTGGATGTATTTTTTAATTTATTAGTGTGATCTAGACGGAGAAAACTATCGGTAAACCACTGTACCCAATAGGGAAACAGCATAGTTGATTTGCTAGAGTAAATTGTTTTACCGTCTCTTTTACGGAATAAAATCGCTAGGTCTTCAACTTTTGGAAGATTCCCCTCGGCGTTTAATTTGGGATTAGGTGGTAGATGTCTTCCGGTATAAGTGCGATCGTTGAGTGAATCCCAGGAAGTATAAGTATCAGTTTTTTTCTTTTTGTCTGTATCAGGAATATGCTCATCTAGTGTCATCGTGCTGTAAGGATTGGGACGAGTAGGAATTTTGTAGATGAGACTATTGAGCAACGCTTTGTTAACTTTACGTTTGAGAGATTCATTGCTTTGGATTAATTGCCAAAGCCCTTTAAAGTTAGTTAAAACTAATGTTTGAATTTTGTTATTTAAACCATCTCTAGATGTGTCTCTTTTACCAGCCATAATAATTACCTCTGTATTGATTGAATTTAGAATTTATTACTTGTAGCGATCGCCAAAAAATTTCCTGATCTGGTATTAATCCAATAATTTGGAAATAATTGTTTTTAAATTTTTCGGTCTATAGTCCTTGCGACCTTTTAGGCGGTTGATTGCACTGTCATGAATATCTTCAATAGCGTCACCAACCTCACGCAGCTTGATTCCTGCTAATTTAAAGAACCCAGGATCATTCTTAAACTCACATTCATAATTGGGGTTGATACCTGTGGGAATTACGCTTGGATCAAAATCCAACCCCAATCCTAAATCACCAACAGAATCAATCATCCACTGTAAGGCTGCATCGGATAAGCCGCTGTGTTCTTCAGTTCCACCACCAACGCAACCATGTTCACCAGGAAACCACTTTTGAACCACTCTTTGGTTTTTAGCTTCAGGATGGGGTTTCATTGGCGTTACATCAAAGATTTCCCGGATTTCGTCGATCGCCATTGCGTGGATCGCATTCTGGATATCTTTGTTTAAAGTAGTGTCATGAAATCTGTAGCGTTGATTAAGTTGGTCGTGAAACTTTTTGAAGACGGCTAACCCAGGAATACCCAGCGCTCCCACGGTGTCAAAACAACCAATCAAGGTGATGGGAACTCTTTCTCCGTATGTGTTTCGATATTCTACTGCTTCTTTATCTTTAGGCCTGACATTTCGTTTGCGATAAAGCTCGTAAGCTTCGTGTGCTTTGGTGATATGCGGTCGGTCTAGCAAACCTGAACAATAGATCATTCCTGCTAAACTTCTAACTGTATAAGCACCACGACTAAAGCCAAATAAATAAATTTCATCACCAGGAACATAGTTGAGAACCAGAAACCGATAGCCATCTTCAATATTTTTATCGATTCCTAATCCTGTAGCTCCTCCTAAAACCTTTTGACTATCAGTGCCAATTCCTTCATCATAAAATACAATCTGGGTAACTCCATCTTGAGCAATTGGTTTTACAGATTGAGCTAGTTTCACTACATTACTTGGATATGGACTAGCTAACTGTTGCCAAGTTCCATCACAACAAATAACAAGACGTTTCATTGTTCTGTTTTAAAGTTTTTGAGTGGTTTGAGAAAGCAGAACAAAAAATGTCACAATTTGGCTTATATTTATCAGCCAAATCAAGACTCTTTTTGAGACATGGTAATTATGTTTTTTTAGTATTTAAATTGCCATACGTTAGACTACAAACACTTAATTAATCAAGCAAGTATTTGTACAATAAGTTTACTTTCTGGTTATTTTTGAGGACAGTTAAGACAGTTAAGACATTTAAGGCAATAAAAATAGTTAAAAAAGTTAATCAAATACTTGAGTATGTTGATGGAATCAGAAACTTCGCTGATCAACTTGCCCTATCAGGGGCGATCGCGTAAGAATAATATTTAAGATGGCTTAATTTCTCTTAACAATGGCGCTAACCCAACCTACTCAAACTCTTTCTCCTCAGCAACCCGCAGCAGACAAACGGGGATACGACTATGATTTGGTAATTGTCGGCGGTGGAATCGTTGGGTTAACCCTAGCCGCTGCTTTAAAAGACTCTGGCTTGAATATTCTGCTAATTGAAGCCAAGGTAACATCAGCATCCGTGGCTAAAGGCCAAGCGTATGCAGTCCATTTGCTTTCGGCGCTGATTTACCAAGGTATTGGAGTTTGGGACAAAATCTTACCCCAAATTGCCAAATACCGCCATGTGCGGCTTTCGGATGCTGATTATCCTGATGTGGTGGAATTTGCAACGGCTGATCTTGCTAAAGACACACCAGAGTTAGGTTACGTTGCTGAACACCAAGCTTTGTTGCAGCCTTTGCAGGAATTTGTGCAGAAATGTCCCAATGTGAATTATCTGTGTCCGGCGGAAGTAGTTGATACGCAACATCAGCAGGATATAGTGGCAATTGATATCAAGATTTCTGAGCAGATATATACAGTCCGCAGTAAATTACTGGTAGCGGCTGATGGATCGAGATCGCCTATTCGCCAAGCTGCGGGAATTAAAACTCATGGCTGGAAATATTGGCAATCTTGTATAGTTGCTTTTGTCAAACCAGAAAAGCCCCACAACGATACAGCTTACGAAAGATTTTGGCCTAGCGGCCCGTTTGCGATTTTACCTTTACCAGGGAACCGTTGCCGCATTGTCTGGACAGCCCCGCATGAAGAAGCAAAAGCTTTGTGTGCTTTGGACGATGAGCAATTTTTGGCAGAATTAAGCCGCCGTTACGGTGATCAGATGGGCAAATTGGAATTATTAGGCGATCGCTTCGTCTTCCCAGTTCAACTCATGCAAAGCGATCGTTATGTCCTCCCCCGTTTGGCGTTAGTTGGTGATGCAGCCCATAACTGTCATCCCGTTGGTGGACAAGGTTTAAACCTCGGTATTCGAGATGCAGCAGCACTGGCGCAAGTTATCCAAACAGCCCAGACTAAAGGCGAAGATATCGGAAAAATTCAAGTTCTCAAACGCTATGAACGCTGGCGGAAACTGGAAAACCTGACAATTTTAGGTTTCACTGATTTATTAGACCGGATGTTTTCTAACCGAATCTTACCCTTAGTTGTGTTGCGGCGTTTAGGTTTATGGTTAATGCAGCGGGTTCCAATATTAAAGGTATTTGCCTTAAAATTAATGATTGGCTTAAAGGGGCGGACTCCGCAATTAGCACAACGGTTTTAGAAATTCAACGACAGATTTTGTCGTTGCGATCGCCTGCATAGCTGCATCCTTATCTGTGGCGGTCAAGTTAGTACTAGTGCAATTTTCTGCAATATTTACTACAACTTTGTACATTCTAAATCTCAGTATACTTAAAGTTGTCGAGCGATCGCTAATCTCTAAGGGAACGTTAGATCATGCACTTCCATCTATGATAAGGATCAGGACATTATTGAGGAGTTGAGGGCAATGAAGATTCTACCTATTAGTAGCATGATCCTAAGTCTAATAGCTGCAATTGGTGGATCACCATTAGTGTTAGCAGTTCCCACAAAAGTTGCATTATATGGGAACACACAAATTGCTGAAAAACAACCACAACAACTAGCGCAACTTTCAGGTGAAGGTGATTCAGAGCGATCGCAACTAGTACAACAAGCGAATGCTTTATATAATCAAGGAGATTTAACAGGTGCCGAAAAAATCCTACGTAGATTAATTAAAAAATATCCTGAAGATGCTTTTGGACATTTTCAACTAGGCAATGTACTTCTCCGCCAAAAACAACCCGAACCAGCAATTACATCATATCAAGAAGCTATTCGCCTCAAGCCAAAATATGCTTTAGCTTACAATGCACTCGGTGTTGTTTATGCAACTCAAGACCGCTGGGATGATGCTATTAGTCAATATCGTAAAGCCTTAGAAATAAATGCTAATTATGGCGAAGCAATGACTAATTTAGGACAGGCGCTATGGCAACTTAATAAAAAAGATGAGGCAGTTGCTTCTCTAGAAAAAGCTTTAAATATTTTTAAAACCCAAAGTAGAAATGATAAAGTTTATCAAATTCAACAAATGTTAAAACAAATCAGAACTGCTGATGATCCTAGTGTGTCTTGAATATCACTAAAGAGACAAATTAAGGTAGATAGAATACCTGGTAGGGTGTTTTGCTACAGTTGGATTCACCCTACATTCCTACTTATTTTACCAAATTATTTTCCGCATATTATCAACTTTCTTTTTTAAATCTGATTGCTCTTTCAATCTGTGCATTGGCCCTTGGTAATTTCCAATTTCATTTATTAGTTCTTTGATTGCTGGAGCAGAAACTTGGTTCTTCATCATTTGTAAAAGCTCCTTATACTTTGTTTGACATAAACTATGCTGAAGTTTACTGGCTATTAATGTGTTATTGAAAGATAACATTGCCATAACAGCTTGAGTTTGATTCAGTCGCTCAAGAAGAGAGCGATAAATAACGTCAGCATTGTGAGATATTCCATGTCCATTAGTCAAAAAAACTTCTACTAGACTTAAAACATATTTTTCACGTACCTGAAGTGGGATTTCTCCTCTATCGTTAATAAGTGTTTCTAGCGCTTTAGCAAATGGCGGTTCATTATCAAAGTTATTCCATCCCCTATGAGCATTCAATAAATTATCTACAGCACTATCTATTTCTGCCGATAGAAGAGTTTCAGGAATATATGATTTGCCTGAAACCATGTCTAGGAAATCAAGCGCAAGCCTTGCCTCTGTTTGATCATTATTTGCAACGAACCTGCCATACTTAATCCCAAACTGTTGACGTGCTTGCTCATCTACTCTATTCCATAAATAAGGTATCAGTCTATGTAGATTTTGCCTTGTTTGTGTTGTTGTATCTAAACGCGTATATATGCCGAACAATCCTGATGCTAAATTATTAGTTTGCTCTTGATTAAGCTCTAAAAAAAATGCTGCAATTTGTTTAGCCTCTGAGTCAGAAATATTATTCTTTTTAATGTTCTTGAGAAACTTTTGTATTTCTATTGTTCCATTGGACAAAGGCAAAGATATAACTTCTATAATACAGGTTTCTAACCATGATATAAGTTGTAGTCCTGTAATTTCATTCTGATTTGGATGGGCAGCGCTTACCCAATTCCGCATATATCTGATAGTATCTAAATGCTTGTATCCAATTTCTGAAATCAATCCTATCTTTTTAGCTCCTTCAATTAATTCACTATCATTGACTTTAACTAGATCATCTTCTGAATTAAGATTTTTACGTTTTTCTGGACTATTTACAGCATTATCATAGAAATAGGAAATATCGTATTGAGATACTCGCTTTCTTAACTCTAAAATTGTTTCATCCCATAAGTAATTTAAGGCTGCATCAAATAAACCTGACGCTACAGCAGCAATATATTTAGATATATACACAGAACGTGGCTTTTGCTCATCATTAATCTTTGATATTACATCAGCTATATTCTTAAAAACATTTACACGCTCTGTTACTGAAACTAATACAGAGTCAGTTGGTAAGCCCTGTTCTGCTAAGAAATCTAACAAATTAGCTTCAATGTTTTTTAACTGTGAACCATAATTTTGCTGTGTAACTATTTTAGAAGAATCCATTTGCTTAATCACGGATAGATTTGCAATTGTATTATACAAGTAGCATATAGTGAAAAGTTATTTTTAACAGTCTGCACAATCATTAATTTAAAATGAAACTCAGACACACACCTGGTTACAGCCTATGACTTCCCTATCGGCGTTAACTTTACCTGATCACACCCAGTTACCAGAGTCAGACGGAACGTTTGTGAAAAACTGGCAAGAACACCCCCAAAGTTTATTACTCACTGATTCGATAAGTCCAGTGATCGAAGCATTGCATCCCAATGGTCAATATTGCATCGGTCAAGATTTAGGTATCTACTGGCGACTAACTGACCCCCCAGAAAAAGGCGCAACAGCACCAGATTGGTTTTATGTTCCTAATGTACCAGCAACTCTCAATGGTCAAACGCGGCGTTCTTATGTGCTATGGAAGGAGTATGTTGCACCGTTAATTGTGATTGAATTTGTTTCCGATGACGGTACAGAAGAACGAGATAAAACCCCACCATCGCAGGGTGAAAAAGTAGGCAAATTTTGGATTTACGAACAAGCAATTCGTGTACCTTACTATGCTATTTACGAAGTCACAAAAGCTCAGGTAGAAGTTTATCACTTAGTTGATAATACCTATCAACTCATACAGCCAAATGAACGGGGACATTACCCAATTACACCAATGGGCGTGGAGTTGGGAATTTGGCAAGGATTTTACCCAAATGCTGAATTACCTTGGTTGCGGTGGTGGGATCTACAAGGAAATTTATTGCTAACTGGTGATGAACGAACAAAAGTGGAACGCCAAAGAGCAGACCTTGAGCGAGAAAAACGTGAGAGAATTGTTGACAAGTTACGTAATCTTTCTCCTGAACAACTCAACGCTTTAGGAATTGACCTAGGAATGTTAGATTAATAAAAACATTTATACAAATAGTTCCTAATTAAAAAATTTAATTTGTTAGCTCTGTTTATGTTTTGGGTATTCTTAACTTGTAAAGAGTATCCAAAAAAAACAGGGTTAACATGGCCACCGCACCAAGAATTGAGTCTAGTAATCTTAGTATAGCTGATTTATTCAGAGAATTTTATGTTGTACCTGACTTTCAACGAGAATATGTTTGGGAAAAAATGAATGTAGAAAAATTACTTCAAGATATTTTTTATGAATTATATGATGATAGTGAAAATCTAGAAGATGCAGAGTATTTTTTAGGTTCTATAGTTGTATTTAGAGACGAAACTGGAACATCTCAGTTAATTGATGGACAACAAAGACTAACAACAATTTATTTAACTTTTTGTGTTGTTCGAGATTATCTTCTTGAATTTGCCAAAACATCGAAAGTATTAGAAGGGTTAATTGCTGGAGTTGCACAAAATCTTAAAACTGGAGAAGACATTAACAAGTATAGATTGACTCTTCAATATGGAGATGGGGCTGAAGCTTTAAAGATGATTGCATCTAAAGAGATACTTGTAGACAATATAGATATTAAAAGTTCAGCTTCTGCTAGGCGTTTAATCGAAGCATATCAAACAATCCGATATTTTATTTCAGAAAATTTTGTAGAAAATTGTGAGCGAATATTACAATTCTCTTCAATATTTAGTAATAAAGTTAAGTTAATTAAAATTGAAACTCCTAACCTTAAAAATGCACTTAAAGTTTTTGAAACAATTAATGCTCGTGGTGTAGGATTAAGTTCAATAGATTTACTAAAAAATTATTTATTTATTAATATATCTAACCAATCTAATTTAACGCCAAAAGTTTATTGGGAGAAATTAAAAAAACAATGGGATAAGTTAACAAAAATATTGCATACATGTGAAGAATATCCAATGCAATTTTTGAGATACTATATTATGTCGCATTATGACATAAATTTACAAAATAATTTTCCAGAAGAAGCCGTATATGAATGGTTTGTTGAAAACGGTGATAAACATAAAATAGATGAAAATCCGTTTGATTTTGTTGAACGTCTAGTATACACAAGTGAAGATTATGCCCATTTTGCTAAATGCGAAAATACAGATGGTTCTGTTAACCCTTATTTAAAAAATATCAAAATACTCCAAGGTAGGTATAGTCAGCATTTTGTATTGTTACTTGCAGGGAAAAAGCTTAATAAAGATTTATTCACTGAACTTTGCCATCAAATCGAAAATTTACTATTTGTATATACTATTACTCGTTATACTCGAAAAGATGTGAATATGATTCGTAATTTTTCACAGTGGAGTAAAGAATTAAGACAGATTAAAAGTCATGAAGAATTTAAATATTTTATTGATAAAAAGTTTAAACCTGAACTAGCTTCTCTCTCCCAAGATTTTGATCTAGCGTTCCGTGAATTAACAGAATCTAAAATTGCTAAATTTAGGATGCGCTATATACTCGCAAAATTAACTCAATTTGTTGATGAACAGGCTTACGGTAACTTTAATACTTTAGATTGGTATTTAAGTAAATCAGTAACAATAGAACATATTTTACCGAAATCTTCTAAGGACAATATCAAACAAGAGTTTGATAAACCAATAGAATATGACTCCTATCTTAAAAGATTAGGTAATTTAACTCTTTTAGAGAAAACTATTAATAGCTCAATTTCAGACAATACGTATGAATTGAAAAGAAAAGGATACCGTGAGTCTCAACTTTTATTAACACGTTCGCTTGTTGAAAAGCCTAATGTCGGAACAAATACTCAATTAAACCGTGCTGTAAAGTCTCTCAATCTTTACAACTTTGAAAATTGGGATTCAACAGCTATAGAAAAACGGCAAGAAATTCTCACTAATTTAGCCAGAAGAGTTTGGGGTTTGGATTCTTAGTTTAAACTTTTATAGTCTAGTTACAAATACTTAGTTAACTATTGTATAACTCTAATGGGCAACTGCACCGCCAGTTGCTTTCACTTTTTTAATGAACAAAATAGCAATACCGCTGACTAATAAAGCTAGACCAATAAAATAAAAACAATCATTAAAAGCCATCACAAATGCTTCGCGGCGGACGATATTAGAAATAGATGCGATCGCCTGATTTTGGGCAGTACTCAAATCTGCGCCGCGACTGATAAAATATTGTGTCATCTGGTCAATTCTTTGCTGCGTTTCTGGGTTATATAAAGATACAGCATCTCCCAATCTATTAGAGTGAAATTGCTCTCTATTGGTTAATAAAGTTGCTAATATCGCAATTCCTAAAGAACCACCCATATTTCGCATCATATTAAATAAACCACTAGCTGAACCTGCATCTTTAGGATTCAACCCCGCAGTTGCAATTGATGTTAGGGGAACCATAATTAATGGTTGTCCCATCGCGCGAACTAGTTGTGACCACCGCAATTGATCTAACCCAGTTTGATTAGTCAATCCCGCATTCATAAATGCACTAATCGCAAATAAAGTCACTCCTAAAGCCACCATCAACCGCACATCAATGCGTTGCATGACTTTGGGAATAAAAGGAATAATAAATAATTGCGGAATCCCCGCCCAAATTAACACTTCGCCAATTTGCAGCGCATTATACTTTTGAATTTGGGCAAGATACAAAGGCAAAATATAAATCGAGCCATATAATCCTATCCCCAAGGAGACATTCACAATACTGGCTAAAGCAAAGTTGCGATAACGTAAAAGACGCAAATTAATAAATGGTTGCTTACGAGTTAATTCAATAAAAAAGAATAGAGCTAGAAAAATTGCAGCAATAATACTCAACCGGACAATCAATGGTGAACCAAACCAATCTTTGCGGCTCCCTTCTTCTAACACAACTTGTAGGGAACCTAAGCCAATAGCCATCGAAATAATTCCCCACCAGTCCCCCTGTTTTAATAACTGTATTTGAGGTTGGACTTGCTTAATTCCATACCACACCCCAGCCAGCATTAATGCCCCAGGAAATATATTAATATAAAAGCTATATTCCCAACTATAATTTTCGGTTAACCACCCGCCTAATGTCGGCCCAATTGATGGTGCAAAAACTGCTGTAATCGCAAATGCAGCTAATCCTATTGATTGCTTTGCTGGTGGTAAAGTCGTTAAAACAACAGTTAGAGAAGAAGGAATTAAAACTCCGCCTGTAAAGCCTTGCAAAGCCCGGAAAAAAATCATGGAATTCAAATCCCAAGCCCAAGCGCAGCAAATAGAGAAGAAGATAAATAATACTGTATTAACTAGTAAATAAAGCCTGAGCGAAAAAACCCGTGATAACCATCCACTTAAGGGAATAACGACAATTTCTGCCACTAAATAAGCAGTAGAAATCCAAGAACCTTCTTCTAAAGTTGCGCCTAAAGATGCTTGAATTTCTTGTAATGAAGCATTAGTAATTTGGATATCTAAAACTGCCATAAAGGCACCAAGCATACTGGCTAACACTCCAATCCAAGTTCTTAGAGGTATGCGTTCTGGCGCTATAGCAGAAATATTAGCCATAGTATTGCTCCAGTTTGAGGGGCGAAAATTGGGAGAATATTAAGAATTTATCATTAATAGTAGGTTACAAGTTACAGAAGAAGGATATCGGTAGATATGCTCTTCAATCTCTTTGCGCCTCCGCGTGACGGACATTTTGCTCAAGTCGGCACGTGCCTATTGACAATAGTCAAGAATTATTTCAGACTTCATTTCACTTCAACAGTAACTTCCGCAGACATCCCTGGTGTAATCCGTGAGTTGTAACCTTGCATACTCTTTTGGTCTAAAACTATTTTGACGGGGATGCGTTGTACAACTTTGGTAAAGTTACCTGTAGCATTATCTGGTGGTAACAAGGCAAATTGAGCGCCGGAAGCTGGCGAAACACTGTCAACTCGTCCGTTAAAGGTGTGATGGGGAAAAGCATCCAGTTTCACTTCTACTGGTTGTCCCGCTTTCATTCTTTCTAATTGAGTTTCTTTAAAGTTGGCTACTACCCAATTTTCGTTATCAACGATCGCCATTAATGGTGATCCAGATTGAATTCTATTCCCAACTTCCACGGTTTTTTTACCAATTCGTCCGCCACTAGGAGCCGTAATGTTGGTGTAGGATAACTGCAATTGGGCATCTTTTAATGATGCTTCTGCTTGAGCGATCGCTGCTTGAGCCGCTGCGTATTGACCACGTTTGACGCTGGTATCTTGAGTCCCAGCAGTCGCTTGTTGCAATCCACCTCTAGAAGCTGCAAGTTTGGCTTGGGCGCTGGTGACACCTTCTTGGGCTTGTGCTAGTTGAGATTGAGCTTTGGCTACCCCAACTCTGGCGGAGGCTAACCTAGCTTGCGCTTGTTGGACTCCTTGCAAAGCAGCATTTTTCTGCGCTAAAGCCACGTCATAGGCTGCTTTAGCTGCATCCAACTGTTGACGCGCGATCGCCCCTTCTTTATATAAGCTGTTGTAACGGTTGTAATCTGTTTCTGCTTTTTGCAAGTTAGCGTTGGTTTGGGCTACTTGGGCTTGGGCGGCAGGAATTCCGGCTTGGGCTAATTCTACATCGGCTTGGGCGGCGGGAATCCCGGCTTGGGCTTCTTGTACGGCGGCTTGGGCGGTGGAAATTGCCGCTATGGCATTACTGACATCACCTTGCGCCTGGGTTGTCTTCCCACTGGTAGTTTCAGAACTTAAGGCAATGTTGGCGGCGGCGGCTTGGGCTTGGCTACGGGCATTTTCTAAAGCTGCGGCGGCCTGCTGCACTTTACTTTGATAGTCGCGGGGGTCGAGTTTAACTAATAACTGTCCCGGTTGCACTTCTTGGTTATCGTTAACTAAAACTTGGGCAACTGTTCCTGGTATTTTGCTACTAACTTGGTGAACGTGTCCAGTAACGGTGGCGTTGTCTGTTTCTTCGTGGGTGGAAGCAAACTGCCAATAGTTATAACCAAATGTACCTGCGGCGATCGCACCTACACCCAAACCAGCCAAAATGAAAGGCAATCGCTTTTTACTACGCGGTTTGTCTTTTTTCTCTACCTCTGGCTGTACATCAGTTTCCGGTGCTTCCGGTGTGGCGATTGCTGTCTCCAAAGTTTCAGTATCCGTAATCATTTCTGTTTCGACAACAGCCGTTTTCTCTTTGTTGCGTCCGTTGAAAGTAGTTGTCGTCATAGTTCCCCTCTTCCTTGCTGAATCATTAGAATACGTACTATTTAATTACAAGTTGCTCTTAGTCTTTTATTTAGTATGCTAAATATTTTTTCAAATAAATTTATACACGGCTTCACCCGAATGGGCGATTGTCATCCTGCCTTAAGATAGGTTAGCAATTGCTTTATTTAGCAGTTGAGAAAAGAATTCCCGGTCATCGGGGGAAATACCTCGCATGGCATCTTCACGCAATTCTGCGGCTAGTGGAGGTAATATTTTTTCTAAGTCTTTACCAGCATCAGTTAACCAAATACGCCAAATGCGGCGATCATGCACATCTCTTTCTCGACGGACTAAGCCGCGTTCTTCCATCCGATCTAGTACGCCTGTTAACGTTCCACCCACTTGTTGCAACTTCTCGCCAATACTGGATGTGGGTAAACCATCTTCTTGCCACAAACAGCACAATACCAACCAATGAAACGGCGTTAGTCCAAAAGGTTCTAGTTTGTCAGTAAACTTGCGGGTCAGCAGTTGTGAAAGCAGCTTGATTCGATAACCTAAATTGTAAGGTGCTAAAACTTGCTGCCAAGAATCTAATGCAGTAGAATTATCAGGTTGAACAACCATTATGAAGATTGCTTAGCGTGCGTAATATTAAGTATAACTATAATTATTCATCTTGGCAATAGAGCGATCGCATTCAGCAATAAATTGCTAGAGTAGGTGCGATCGCCCACAGACCATCAAAAACCACATAATAATTAACCCCCGTCTCGCTAGGGCTGTTTCGTTCCCTAAAAGAGCTTAATTTACAAGTGTATCAACAAAAAAATAAGGTAGTTCAAAAATTTTATCTGTCTATGAGAAGAGCGATCGCACTTAAATTTCCTGCTAAAAACAGTAATTTTTCGATTGCCAACTCACTAGAATTTCTGGCTGATACTCTTGACAAAATCCTCATCTGAGCGAACGAAACAGCCCTGCCTAAAAAAGGGGGATCTTTCAAAGATTGGTTCACCAAACCGAATTATTTACATACCTTCGCGCAATTTATCTAATACGCCACGGTCTTCTAAGGTTGAGGTATCACCAGAAACTTCTTGTCCGGCTGCGAGGTTACGTAGCAATCGCCGCATAATCTTGCCCGATCGCGTTTTGGGCAAAGCATCGGTAAAGCGGATTTCTCCGGGACGTGCGATCGCACCAATTTCCTGCACAACGTGTTTTTTCAGTTCTTTACTCAACTCCTCGCTGGCTTGATGACTACCTTCTAAGGTGACAAAAGCTACGACATCCTCACCTTTGAGGTCATCTGGTTTACCCACTACTGCCGCTTCTGCAACCGCTGGGTGAGAAACTAAAGCTGATTCAATTTCCATTGTGCCGAGGCGATGTCCAGAGACATTCAACACATCGTCAACACGTCCCATCACCCAGAAATAACCATCTTCATCGCGCCTTGCGCCATCGCCAGCAAAGTATGTATACTTGCCATCTTGCGGCGGAATGTGTTCCCAATAAGTCCGGCGGAAGCGTTCAGGATCGCCGTACACAGTCCGCATCATACCCGGCCAAGGATGGCGCACTGCTAAATAGCCGCCTTCGTTGTTGGGTACTGTATTACCATCCAAATCAACAACATCAGCTAAAATTCCGGGGAAAGGCAGAGTTGCGGAACCCGGTTTCGTAGGAATTGCACCCGGTAGGGGTGTAATCATAATTCCGCCTGTTTCAGTTTGCCACCAAGTATCCACAATCGGACAGAGATCGCCACCAATCACCCGGTGATACCACATCCAAGCTTCGGGGTTAATTGGTTCACCCACGGTTCCCAACAAGCGCAATGAAGACAAGTTACGGGCTTTGGGCAGATGTTCGCCCATTTTAATAAATGCTCGAATTGCTGTTGGTGCTGTGTAGAAAATATTTACACCGTGTTTTTCAATAATGTCCCAAGTACAGCCAGGATTGGAAGCACGGGGCGCACCTTCATACATCAGTGTGGTTGCACCGTTAGATAATGGCCCGTAAACAATGTAACTATGCCCGGTAATCCAACCCACATCAGCAGTACACCAATAAACATCAGTGTCTTGCAAGTCAAAAATCCACTTGGTGGTGATATGGGTGTACAAGTTATAACCAGCAGTGGTATGCACAACACCCTTGGGTTTGCCTGTACTCCCCGAAGTATAAAGTACAAACAGCATATCTTCGCTGTCCATCGGTTCTGCCGGACAATCAGCCGATACACCTTTTTGTAAATCGTGCCACCAATGATCACGTCTGCCCAACTGCATATAAACATCTTGTCCGGTGCGCTTGACAACCAAGACGTTTTCTACAGAAGGAACAGCGCCATCAGCCAAAGCTTTATCGACTTGTTCTTTGAGAGGAACGATCGCATCTTTGCGCCAACCACCATCAGCCGTAACAACTAATTTAGCTTGGGCATCAATTAAGCGATCGCGCAATGCTTCCGCGCTGAAGCCACCAAATACCACACTATGGGGCGCACCAATTCTAGCACAGGCTAACATGGCGATCGCCGCTTCCGGGATCATCGGCATATAAATTCCCACGCGATCGCCTTTTTGGACACCCAACTGCTTTAATACATTGGCAAACTGGCAAACTTCCCGATGCAGTTGGGCATAAGTTAAAGTCCGGGAATCCCCAGGTTCACCTTCCCAAATCAACGCCGCTTTATTCTTACGCCAAGTGGTGAGATGTCTATCTAAACAGTTGTAAGAAATATTCATCTTCCCGCCGACAAACCACTTGGCAAACGGTGGTTGCCAATCTAAGACTGTATGCCATTTTTCAAACCAATGCAGTTCGGTTGCGGCTAAGTCTGCCCAAAATTTTTCCGGGTCAGCCTTGGCTTTGTCGTAAAGTCGTTGGTAATCTTCTAAGCTTTTAATCTGGGCATTCTGCGAAAATTCCGCAGCCGGATGGAATAAACGCTTCTCTTGTAAAATTGACTCTATGGTTGGTTGAGACATATCAATGAATGCACTTCTAACACTGAAATATATTGTTAGCGGAGTTGTGGCAGAAAGTGTTTAGAGTTTCGTTAAGTTCGTTAGTTTATATGGCGTTAGCACCAGAGGATTTTGCTAAAGTGAACTTAGTTACGGAGGCGATCGCTGATGTCTGAGCCTACATTGTGGACTTTGACTCATTCAGGGTATTGACCCGGAGAATATTTAATAGCATGATGAAGTTAAGGGCAGATTTTTAAATAAACTCAGTATTTTTGACCAAAGTAGGGCATCATTTGCAAGCTAAAGAGATCAAGGAGCAGTTACAATCACTGATTGAGCAGTCATCATCGATAGATCCAAATCTAGCGAAAAAATTAGATGAAATTAATCGTTGGGTCAAAGATATTAAATTAGGTTCCCTGACGGCTAAACCATTGGTGCTGGCGTTTCTTTTAGAGGTAATTACGGATTCTACTATTTGGCTATTAATTAAATCCTTACCTTCAGCAGCAGAACAACAAGCCAAGTTAGCCCAAATGACACCGAATGAACGGTATTGGTATGGTTATCTTTTTCCTAAGTGGATTAATGCAACTGACTCTAAATTTTATATTTGGAAGCAAAAATTGATGTCCGGTGAGTTTAATCAAGTTGATGATGATATTATTAAATCAATAGCTCAAGATATTGTCAGTCGAGAAGGTAGTTTTTGGCAGCGATATATTGCCGACCTCTCTATGGCAACAGATTTAATTGTTAGCAGTCGGAACAATCAACCGCTATGTATTCAAGTTACCAGCGTATCTGAAGAATTAAGTAATCAAAAGTATCATGACTGGAAAAACACACTTAACTTGTGGGAGATAGAAAGAGGCTTGTTTGTTAGTTACAATCCCAAAGATACTAATTTCATTAATCAGTTAGTCAACGTTGCTTTGTATAACAGTGATTACCTTGCTGAAGGCAAATATCTAAAATTTGCTTAGTTTTTTGATGTATTTCATCCATTTAACTGCTTATCACAGCTTTTATGCCTAACCAACGTGAAACTGCAAGCTACGAAGGACAATTAGATAAACTTGCCCAAGCATTAGCAACAGCACGGAAAATGCAACAAGATTGGCTAACTTATGGTTTAGATTTTGTGCATATATATGTTGAAGATGTTGATGGAGATTGGCTAGAAACTTGGGGACATGATGAGATTTTAGGTAATCATTTATTAGATGCAATTAAAGAATTTTTAGTCAGTAATGACATGTTAGCTGTCCAGGTAAGACAACAATTAAAGGAAAAATCGCTGTTTGATTTCGCAGTTAACTTAGCAGAATGTGAAAGAATTATTGCTGAGGATGACAGATTATCTGCCATCAGAAATTTGTTAGCTGATGATGATGTAGATAATGCAGAAGTTGAGAATTTAGCCAATCATCTTTTAGAAAAATTATTCCGGTAACTGTAGCAAAAGTCTAAAAAAGCCAGACAACTGCAAGAATTTGTGTATAATGAAATACATTTAAGCCGAATCGTCATCAGATTCTGTGGCGATCGCCGCAATTATGCAGCCTCTACAAGTTAAGCTGGATATAAAGTAGCGATTGATTGCGCTTTTTTATAGAAGAAACATTCTATATAGTTTTTATTTTTCTGCTAGAGAAACCCGGAATGCTAGACAGCATATTTGATTATCTCCATTTTCATGTCAGCGTAGAAGCCCCGATAGTTCTGCTAATCCTGGTGTTTTTAGAAGCAGTCTTATCCGCTGATAATGCGATCGCCCTCGCCGCGATCGCCCAAGGATTAGAAGACAAAGAACTCGAAGGTAAAGCCCTCAACTTTGGTTTAGTTATTGCTTACGTGTTGCGGATTTCCCTAATTTTGACTGCTACCTGGGTACAAAATTTTTGGCAATTTGAACTTTTAGGTGCAGCTTACCTGTTGTGGTTGGTATTTCAACACTTTACCTCAGAAGAAACATCAGACTCACACCATCACGGGCCGAGGTTTAAAACTGTTTTACAAGCCATACCTGTAATTGCCTTTACAGACTTAGCATTTTCATTAGATAGTGTGACAACAGCGATCGCAGTTTCCCAAGAAAGATGGTTAGTCCTAACTGGTGCAACTATCGGCATTATCACACTGCGATTCATGGCTGGGTTGTTTATTCGTTGGTTAGATGAATATGCCAATCTAGAAGACGCAGGTTATGTCACTGTAGCTTTTGTGGGTTTACGTTTGCTATTGAAAGTCATCAACGATGATTTAGTCCCACCAGAATGGTTAATGATTAGTGCGATCGCCATAATTTTAGCTTGGGGTTTTTCTAAAAAAACTGTTCCTTCATTACCCCAAGCCGAACCAGAAAAAACCGAAGTAAAGTAAAAAGTAAAAAGGCAAAAGTAAAATGAAATTTTTTACCCTTCGGGTTCGGCAGTGAGGGAGTCGGGAGACCCGCCCAGCGCACTGCCTCACCTTTTTACTTTTGCCTTTTAACTTATTCTATTCGTGCAACCAAGAGAATATATGTGGTTGCCAATTGACTAATTCTTCATCTTTAAACCACAGAGCAATTTCTGTTTGTGCAGTTTCGGGAGCATCAGAACCGTGAATGAGGTTGCGTCCGATGTTGATCCCAAAGTCACCACGAATGGTTCCTGGCTCTGCTGTTAAGGGATTAGTTGCGCCAATAATTTTTCTGGCAGAAGCAATTACACCATCCCCTTCCCAAACCATCGCTACAACTGGGCCTGAAGTGATAAAGTCTACTAGACTACCAAAAAAGGGTCTTGCCCGGTGAACACCATAATGTTGTTCAGCCAATTCTCGACTCACTTGGAGAAACTTCAACCCTACCAGAGTAAAACCCTTAGTTTCAAACCGACGGATAATTTCGCCAACTAGTTTACGTTGTACGCCATCAGGCTTAATAGCTAAAAATGTGCGTTCCAAAGCTGTCTCCCAAAACTTAATAAAATTTTCATCTTGTCAATTGTCAAAAGTCCATAGTCTAAAGTCAATACATTTTTGACCATTGACGAATAACTATTGAATAACGACCAATCAGAGTTTATCTCAGAAATCATCACTGGGTGCATATCCATTACCAGATGAATGAGTTAAATTGTTTATTCGTGGGTGAAACACAGAGGTCAGAAATGGGTGTTGAGTCAACTGCTACATCTGATGAGGTGGTACTACTACCGTCTAGTGGGCATAAATCTGAAGTGAAAAATCACAAACAAAAAAAGTTATTACCACCAAGCACTACCGCAAGCGATTTGCCTCGCGTCTGGAAAATAGAGGATAGCGAGGAACTATATCGTATTGAAGGATGGGGACAACCTTATTTTTCCATTAACGCAGCAGGTCATATTACTGTTTCCCCCAAAGGCGATCGCGGGGGTTCTCTTGACTTGTTTGAATTGGTCAACGCCTTAAAACAACGTAATTTAGGGCTACCCATGCTAATTCGCTTTTCTGACATTCTCGAAGATCGAATTGAGCGATTAAACGCTTGTTTTGCCAAAGCGATCGCCCGTTATAATTACCCTGGTGTTTATCGTGGTGTGTTTCCTGTCAAATGCAATCAGCAACGGCATTTGATTGAAGATTTAGTCCGGTTTGGCAAACCGCATCAATTTGGTTTAGAAGCAGGTTCCAAACCAGAATTAATGATTGCCCTGGCTTTATTGGATACCCCCGGAGCATTGTTAATTTGCAACGGCTACAAAGACCGAGAATACATTGAAACGGCAATGTTAGCCCAAAGACTAGGGCAAACCCCAATTATCGTTTTAGAGCAGATTGAAGAAGTCGATTTGGTAATTGCGGCTAATCGCCAGTTAGGCATTAAGCCAATTCTCGGAGTTCGCGCCAAACTCAGCACCCAAGGGATGGGACGCTGGGGAACTTCCAGCGGCGATCGCGCCAAATTTGGCTTGACAATGCCAGAAATTATCGAAGCCGTGGATAAACTGCGCGAAGCCGAATTAATGGACTCTTTGCAGCTATTACATTTCCATATCGGTTCACAAATTTCTGCCATCAATGTCATTAAAGATGCCATCCAAGAAGCCAGCCGAATTTATGTAGAGTTGGCGATGTTGGGAGCAGACATGAAATATCTCGATGTCGGTGGTGGCTTGGGTGTAGACTATGACGGTTCCCAAACCAACTTCTACGCCTCCAAAAATTACAACATGCAGAACTATGCTAACGATATCGTGGCAGAGTTAAAAGATACTTGTACAGAACGGCAAATTCCCGTACCTACACTGATCAGTGAAAGTGGACGAGCGATCGCCTCCCATCAATCAGTACTGATTTTTGATATTCTCAGTACCAGCGATGTCCCTCTCAACTGTCCAGAACCCCCACAAGAGGGAGAATCCCCAATAATTAATTATTTGTGGGAAACTTACCAATCAATTAACAAAGAAAATTACCAAGAGTTTTTCCACGACGCGACGCAATTTAAAGAAGAAGCCATCAGTCGCTTCAACTTAGGCATTTTGCGTTTGCGCGAACGGGCTAAAGCCGAGAGACTCTACTGGGCTTGTTGTCAAAAAATTCTCGAAATTACTAGACAGCAAGATTACGTACCCGACGAACTGGAAGACCTAGAAAAAATCATGGCTTCCATTTACTACGCCAATTTATCGGTGTTTCAATCAGCACCAGATTGTTGGGCGATCGACCAATTATTCCCCATTATGCCTATCCATCGTCTTGATGAAGAACCAACACGGCGGGGAATTTTGGCAGACCTCACCTGCGACAGTGATGGTAAAATAGACCGCTTTATTGACCTGCGTGATGTTAAATCAGTTTTAGAACTGCACACCTTCAAACCAGGAGAACCCTATTACTTGGGAATGTTCCTCAATGGTGCTTACCAAGAAATCATGGGGAACTTACACAACTTGTTTGGAGATACCAACGCCGTTCACATTCAACTCACGCCCAAAGGATACCAAATTCAACACGTCGTCAAAGGCGACACCATGAGTGAGGTAGTCAGCTACGTGCAGTATGACTCAGAAGATATGGTGGAACATATTCGCCAGCGATGCGAGAAAGCATTAGAAGAAAAACGCATTACCCTTGCAGAATCTCAACGACTCATGCAAACTTACGAACAAAGTCTCAGAAGATACACATACTTGAATAGCTAGGAAGTAAAAAGGCAAAAGTAAAAGGGCAAAAGATGAGATTTTTTACTTTTGCCTTTTACCTTTTGACTTTCATTTCCCTAAATAGCGTTTGTCCCCAGCAATTCTTCAATTGCTTGCCGTTCTAGAGGAGTATGCACTGGTGGCGCTTGACGAGCGTCAGTAATTAACCAGTCTAAAGAAGCAGCTTGGACATCAATAGATGCGCCCGTCTTATCTACGCAATAACGACCAAACACCAACTTATCAACTAGACGAACTCCCGGCCCCAAGCGTGACCATTCAAAAATTACGCTATTATCTACAGTTGCACCACTACATATCCAACAGTTCGGGCCAATCATTGCCGGGCCAACGATTTTCGCACCATCTTCAATTCTGGTCATACCGCCGATGTAAACTGGGCCTGTGATATCCACCTTGTCCCAATTTACAGCCACATTTAAGCCAGTGTAGATACCAGGGGCGACTTCATGACCAGGAATTTGCACATTTTTGATTTCACCCAGCAGTACCCCGCGAATTGCCCGCCAGTAGTCTGGTACTTTACCAATATCCACCCATTCAAAATCCATCGGAATAGCATGGAAGGGCGCACCAATTTCCACCAACTTCGGGAATAACTGGCTACCAATGTCATATTCCACACCAGAGGGGATATATTTGAATACCTCTGGCTCAAAAATGTAAATCCCTGTGTTGATATTGGTGCTGAGGGCTTCTTCTGTTGAAGGTTTTTCTTGGAAAGCTTTAACACGCCCATCCTCATCGGTAACGACAACACCATAACTAGAAACTTCTTCTAGGGGGACAGATTTAGAAATGATTGTCGCAATTGACCCTTTGGATTTATGCCACTTAACAGCTGCTGTTAAATCCAAATCAATTAAAGCATCACCGCACAACACAACAAAAGTATCATCAAAAAACGGCGAAAAATCTTGGATGCGTCGCATCCCTCCCGCCGAACCAATTGCTTCCCCTACCAATTTACCGTCATCAATTTTGCCTTCAAAAGAATAGGCAATTTGGACACCAAACCGCTGGCCGTCACGGAAATAGTTTTCAATCTCTTCAGCTAAATGGCTAACATTGACCATAATTTGGTCAAAACCATGTTGGCGCAAAAGTTCC
The DNA here is from genome assembly GCF_000316625.1 of Nostoc sp. PCC 7107. GTDB lineage: Bacteria > Cyanobacteriota > Cyanobacteriia > Cyanobacteriales > Nostocaceae > Nostoc_B. The sequence goes on from NC_019676.1 coordinate 2,718,105, forward strand.
AGTAAAAATTCCATCACTGGCTTTTGCAAGATGGGAATCATTGGTTTGGGAGTCGTGTAGGTAATTGGACGAACGCGAGTACCCTTACCCGCCGCGAGAATCATCGCTTTCATAAAATTTATTCCTCAACCACAAGCCAGTTTACTTTACTCAGTACTGAATTCTGAGTCACCGAAGTTTGCTCAACAGGGGAACCCCCCATACGCAACTTCTCGCTGAGTGCTGAGTCAGGTACAAAGTACTTTGTACTTTCGCGTTCAATAAAAGTTCCAGCCTGAGTAGGCGGAATCTTCCGATTTTGAGTTTGATACTCCACCTCTTGAGGATGGTCTTTTAACTCAGCATGGGCTAAACGCCCCGCTACCGCTAACAGCACTTTCAACTCAGCACTCTTTACTTTCAACGAGTGATACTTAATCATCAGTTTTGATTCTGCTCTAAGTAACTCCTAGAAACAGGGATAACAGTAATTCACTGGTTATTGCAACCATAGCGAGAGATAGACTACCAATGTAGGCGTATATTCTAAATTTGCTAAAAATTAAAAAAATAGCTTCGGTATGTCTGGGTAACTTACATAATATTTTTAGGATGAACTAGTGATTTAGTTTATTGGTTGCTCTACTGATTTTGAGATGTTAGCTGCATCTGTAATCAGTCGAATTTGAATCTCTTGGTAAAATTCCTCTTGAAATAGCTCAACTTTAGATTGAGCCGATAACAGCAGTAAAGCCCAAAAAATGCCAACTAGGTGACTGTGTTCTGATTTGTGGCTAGAACCATTTGCTTGCGGTTGCTTCGTTTGACACCACAATTGTACAAGCTGTTCGAGGGTAACATAATTTTGCTCTTGCATTAGTTCTTGAGCAGCAAAACGCAATACCTCTTCCAATTCCCCGGCTACTTCTGTCAGATTTTCTTGGTGAGCTAATTCTAGCGCCTGCCGCATGGTGCGGACACTAGGCTGACGCTTCACACGAATAGGTTTATCAACTTTCTGGACAAGTTTTAGCTGATTTGCCATCAGCTGCAATTGCTCAATTAGTTCTTGCAGGGTGACACGGCGTTTAGGTGGTGGCATAGCCGATGGACGACGGCGCAGTTGCAGTTCTAATGGCAAACGACGCTGATGTGAGAGGCCATTTTCCATCTCATTCAGGCCATCATCTTCAATTTCTTGAACATCTTGGGCTGTTGACCACTGCATTAAGGTATTCGCTTTGAATAGAACCAGCATTGATGCAGATAAAAAAGCCTGTCCAGATTGCGATAAATCTGATTCGTAGCCTTTTGTTGTTGCCTCCGGTGCCATAAATTCCAAATAACGATCAATCACCTCAATGACCTTGACATCCCAAGGGTCTATTTCTCCCCGTTCAGCTTGGTCAATTAGGAGTGTAATGTTTTCTAATAGCTCGGAAGCATCCATTCTGATTTCCGAATTATGGAAGTTGTCATTTGAGGTTGGTGAAACAAATCCCAGCAAAATAGTCTAGTTAATTTAATTATTTATGGACAAACTAATATATCATTAGGTTTTTATACTGCGGTTTCAGCAAGATAACTTAATAGTTAACGGTCATTTGTTATTTGTCCCTCTATCCCTACCTAATTTCTCTGGTCTTCTGGTGGTTCGTGAGGAATAGTGACGGTTGATACGAAATTACCTCCTTTGTTATTTTTGATGGCATCAAAGGTGCCTTTGATAGTACCAGCAATGGGAACAGCCACAAGTGTACCCAACAATCCGGCAATTTCAAATCCCATCAAAATAGATACAAAAATCCAAATCGGATTGAGGCCAATAAAGTCACCTAGTAATTTGGGGGCTAGGAGATTATCTTTAATTTGCTGCATAAAAATCGAGGCTAGAGCAACTTGTACTGCTAACCAGCCATTTTGCAGCATCACTAAAAGTGTAACTAAACTAATGCCGAGAGTTGCCCCAATAAAGGGAATCAGTTCTGATAAGCCGATGAGTGTGGCAAATAATAGGGCAAAGGGAATTTTCATGCCGATAAAAATCGGGGTGAGAGTCACTATCATAAATAAGCCGAGTAATAGTTGACTCAAGAAGAATCTTTGAAAATTTAGCTGTAGAGATACCGTTAGAGGTATGCCAATATGAGACGGCAAAAGATTAATTAAACCGTACCAGACGCGATCGCCATATAAAAGCATATAAAATGCCAGCACTACCACCAATACTAGATTTAATAATCCTGAGACTAAAATTCCTGCCACGCCTACTGCACTAGAAGCCAACTGTTGCACCAGGTTTTGAATACTGGCATTGATTTGATTACTCAGCACTCGTAAATCTAAAAAAGGCAAACGTCGCCGTTGGGCAAATTCCTCAAGCTGTTCTAGGTTTGCTTGACTAGCAGTTAACCAATCAGGAATTTTATTTAAAAGTTGAATTGTCTGGTCAATGACGATGGGAACTAGGGTAATACCCAAAATCACCACTAGAGTTAATGTCACCAGCAAAACTATGATTACTGCCTGTGTGCGCGTGATGCGGGCGCGTTCAAAAAACTTCACTGGGTAATTAAGTAAAAAAGCTAAAATCGCCGCAATACTCAAAATGGTGATGGGATGTTTGAAATAACTGAAAAGTACTGATAGCAGCCCAACATTGAGAGCGATAATCGGGCCACTCAAACCGTAGAATAACAGAGTTTGTAGAGAGGCTGAACGGCGCATTAGATTTAATGCTCTAGATATTTGTGGAATAAATTTGGGAAACTGGCATTGATACTAGGCATGATTTATAGATATTTTTAACAAAGCCCTGTATAAGTGTATCTGTTATAGAGGAAATACATGACAATGAACACCACCATAGCTGACCTCCGCCAAGACTACACATTACAAGACTTAACTGAAACTGAAGTTGATCCTAATCCATTTATACAATTTAAAAAATGGTTTGAGCAGGCATTAGCAGCGCAATTACCAGAACCCAATGCGATGACTTTAGCTACTGCAACACCAGATGCTAAACCTGCGGCGAGAATGGTTCTGCTGAAAGACTTTGATGAACGCGGTTTTGTCTTTTTCACCAATTACAACAGTCAAAAAGGGCAAGAACTCGCTGAAAATCCTCAAGCAGCTTTGGTGTTTTGGTGGGCAGAACTAGAACGCCAAGTGCGAATTTGTGGTCATGTAGAGAAAGTTTCGGAAGTAGAGTCAGATGGGTATTTTGAGATTCGTCCGCCCAAGAGTCGCCTAGGTGCGTGGGTTTCTCAACAAAGCGAAGTCATAGAAAGCCGAGAACTTTTAGAACAAAGAATGCAGGAATTCCAGAGTAAATATGAAAATCAGGAGATTCCCCGTCCTCCTCATTGGGGAGGGTTAAGAGTCATTCCTTCCGAAATTGAGTTTTGGCAAGGTCGTCCTAGCCGACTACACGATCGCCTGCTTTATACTCTGTTAGAAGATGGTAGTTGGAAAATTGAGCGATTATCACCTTAGAGGCTAGGGGCTAATTTATTCAAAAACATATTTTTCTGCCACTTTCCAATAGCGTGAGAAACGCTTCAAATCGATATAGCCGTCATATTCAAAAAATGGTTCGACTGCCAATATTTCCAATTTTACCGAACGTTCTATTGCGTCACAGATATCATCAAATCTGGGGCTGGGGCTTGCGGCTGTCACTACTAAATTGGCATGATTCTCTTGGGCAAAGGTTGAAATTTCTTGGGCTACATTACCCCGGCGAATTTCAACTGGCAATTCTAGCAAGCATTCATAAATAAAGGCGATGCGTTTGAGGCTTAATTGCCATTCTTCAATCAAAGCATCGTCCCAAACCCAAATTGCCGGGGCATTGGGGTATGCTTGAAGCGCTGGGTTGGTTGGGCTGAGACAGTCGCCGTGTATCCAAATAATTGGGTTATTCATTTTTTCCCTTTCTTACCATGCTGCCAATTTTGACTATTTGGTTTTTTGATAAATTCTCCTTGAGGAAACAACCGCTGTTCTAATTCTTCATAGCTACCTTCAAAATCACAGTGTCCATATAGAGGACATTTCTGGCAATAGACACCTTTGGTGTAGCGTTCTAAATTGTCGCGGTTGAAAAAATATGGTTTATGGCTAAAAGTACTAGCAACCCATTGCCAAGACATATTATTACTGGCAGGATCACCATCTAAAAGATGTTGTAAAAACCACTTAGCACCAGCTTGCCAACGAATATGCCGCCAATGCAAGATGTAAGCGGCTAACCACATGCGACTGTGGTTGTGTAAGTAGCCAGTTTCCCGTAATTCTTGGCTGAAGTTGTCGATACAAACTCTGCCAGTGCTACCTGCTTGAATATCTGGTGGTAATTCTGCGGCATATTCTGGGGCTGTGTACCCGGTTTTGTATTCTTCTTGGTCTTGCCAGATGCCATTACCTAGTTTGGCATACAATCTCTGCCAATAATCCCGCCAGCCTAATTCGTTAATTAATTTAGTGGCATCCTCTAGCTGATCTACATTGTCTAACACGTAGTCACGAATTTCAGCTAGGCTCAAAACTCCATAGCGAATATAAGGTGAAAGTTTTGTCACTGCACCTGTTAAAAAGTTACGGGTTTTGCTGTAAGTGCTTGGGTCTACTTTTTGTAATGCTGTTTGGGCTGCTTTGCGTCCGCCAATAGAGTTGCTGATATGGTCGTCACGTTCTGCGGCTTGGGGGAAATGTTCTCGCAGATAAGCTATCAATTCATCGCGTCCAGTAAATTTACGTAACATGAATAGAGATGATTGCAGTTGGGTTGGTGAACTTATATTTTGCACCATTCTCAACAAACTAGATAAAAGCGATCGCCAACTTCCGGTAAAATTTTGAGGCGCTCGCTATTTGATCAATACATTATGAGTAACATTCCTCAAGTTGGACAACCTGCACCAGCTTTTTCCACCCCTGACCAAAATGAAAATTTAGTTAGCCTAGATGATTTTAGCGGGCAATGGATTGTCCTTTATTTTTATCCCAAAGATGACACCCCTGGTTGCACGACAGAAGCCCAAGATTTCACAGCATTACATTCAGAATTCAGTCAATTAGGAGCCAAAATTTTAGGTGTCAGTCTCGATTCTGCTAAGTCTCATTGCAAGTTTATCAACAAACATAACTTGTCAATTACGCTTTTGAGTGACCCAGAACATCAACTAGCAGACTCCTATGGTGCTTGGCAATTAAAAAAGTTTATGGGCAAAGAATATATGGGAGTTGTGCGGTCAACTTTCCTAATTTCCCCAGATAAAATTATTGCTTATACTTGGCCGAATGTAAAAGCAAAAGGTCATGCACAAGCAGTATTCACAAAGTTGTCGGAATTAGCAAACAATTAGATATATCGCTTCTAATTTTAGTGAGATACAAGCAAGAATAGACTGCTTGCATAATTATTTTGTGGTATGATATCCCTCTTTTGTCACTTCATTTATAATCAAAATAAAGCCATATAGATATCTTGAGAATTAGCATTCAGATAAGGGCGTTGTAATTCCACTTGCGATAGAGAAAATTGTTCAAGAATCGCTGTTATCCGATTAGCTGGTGTATCATTTCCTTGTCCCCAAGCCTCAAGCAAGCCATTGGCGATAATTTGACAACGATGCGTTCCAAAACTCTCTAGTTCAGCAAATCTGCGATTGGGTTCTTCGGCGATCGCTAACCCAGGGGCGATAAACTTAGTAAATAAAGGTATTTCTGGTTGAAAATAAGATTCACACTCTGCATACATCCTTTCTAATACTGGGTGAATCGCTTCATAATTGTTTTTATCAAAGTAAAACACTGCTGAATCATAGCGTTCGTAATCGGAAGGATTGTATAAGGCTTTAAATGAAAATGGAATCTCTAGAAAGTTAAGCTGTGTAGTCAAAGTTTCCATAACTGCACCTGCACCTTCTGGAGTTACATTAAAGTAAACACGCACCAATCTTTCCCGATTTGTCGCACTTCCAGCGTTCGCTACTGCCATGTAAAAGCCATTCTGGACAAGATTTTTGGGCATTTTAACTGCAACGTATTTACCCACCACAGGAAATTGGTTTTGAGGTAATAGATGACGGCTACGCTCAATTTGTAGAGTCAAACCATCCTTTTGTACTATTAAAGTGTTATCTAGATTTTCTTGTACTACCTGCCAATTGTAACTCCAGTAGCCATCACCTCGATTACTTTCATGTAGGCGTTCATAAAAAGCCACATCGACACCCAGTAATGTATTATTTTCGAGGTTTTGATGTAACGCCACATTGTTAGTTTCTGTATTGGCTATGAGAGAACTTTTTAGAGAGTTATTGTAATAAATGCCATAGAGGAAACCTCGTAATTGCAGACTTAAGAATTTTTTTTGTAGCGCCGCAGGTAATTGCTGAAAGCGAGAAACTGCGGATTCTGGTAGTTCCAATGGTTTGTAGTCTGGGTGTTTAATACAATAAGCAGATTGAATTTCAATGTTATAAATAATGTCTTGTAATGATATCTGCAATGATTCAGGAATCTGTGAAAGTTGAGTGGCGATGGAATCTAACATTTGCATAAAAGCTTACCTATAATTGAAGAGGAATACAGAAGTCAGAATTCAGCAGTTAAAAGATATCTGAAAAGTCGAAAATTATACTAATTACCCCTTTCCAAACCTCTACCCGTTTCGGGGAGAGGCTTTGCAACCTTCATTCCTTGTCTTAAACACGCTGCATGAACCTAGGGAAGGTGAGGCTTAGGGAATTGCTTTTTAAGACTTTGATGTTAGCGAAAATACTTCTCAGAGATATGCTTAGGAGGTAGAAGAAAATTCTTTTTCTACTCTCCTTTTTTCTTTCTGTAAGGTTAATTGCGAGATAAATTTGTGGGTAAAAGTTCTACAGCTTCCACGCCAAAGATTGTTTTTATAGATGCTTTGGGATTACACAACAAACTCTTAGCAACTTGAAGCATACAGATTCCCACATTGCCAAAAGTTTTTTCATGTTGGAGTCCGGCTTGAATAGCTGTAATTAAAGCTAAACCGCAAAACTGCATAACTCTTTCTAAGAAATCTGAACGAGTCTCTAAAATTTCTGGGAAATGCGCTAAATAAGTAGACATCAAGGCTGCAATGGAAGGCTGAACTATTTCTAAAGGTGTGGTAGCGAGACGTAATGACTCTTCAATTGCCATCGATTTACTGGTAGTCATACTATATAACCAGAATTGCAGATAGCTGGCGATGAGCATTCCTAAATCATGCGCCGGATCTCCCCAATCCGCACGTTCCCAGTCAATCAAGCGAATCATACTTTCATCTGAAACAGAGTTATTTGCAATAGCTTCTTGCCAAGTTAAAGATAAAAGAATGTTGTTCAGCTTTAGGTCATGATGAGTTAAACAATAGCGGGTGTAAGAACGGTTCAATTCGGCGATCGCCTGTCCCAAACTATCGTAACGTTGATAAAGGGTAAAAAATTTTAATCCCTCACTCGGAACCAAACCAAAAATTTCTGGGGTAATTCTCTCTAATCCTAGGGTGAGGTTGGGATTTTTTGGGTGAGATACTTGCTTGGCTTGGTGAAAAAATTGTTCATAGTCTGGATGTGTAATAGTAGCACGGTGAATTAATGCCAAAGTCTTTCCAACTGCGATCGCAATATCACTAGGAAAGATATTTTCTCTCATGTAGAAATCAGCTAGATCCCGATAGTTATTAAGATAATTGAAAACAATAATAGAATTTTCAGCATCAAAATGCACTGCTTCTGAACAACACAAGCAAATATGATTCATATCAGGAAATTTTTGCAAAAACTGATGCACTCTCCATTCCGCAAAAAACTCTCCAGCCGTGTTTCCTTCTCGATTTAGGCGCTCTTGCTTAACTAGCAGTTGCCGATTATCAGGTAAAGTAACTAACAAGTTAAAATTTTTAGCAGGCTTTGGCTCAATCTTACTTAATGACTGTTCTGCTTGAGTACAAAATCCCACAGTAAGCAAGTATTCAAAAACATTTTGAGAGCTTAGTAAAAATGGCATAGTGTTAGATATTTTTCAAGTTAGCTAAAAGAATCAAATAGTCAGAATTTTAACTATGATGCAGCAGTTAAAATAAGCTGAATACAGAACGGGTAGTTTTATTCCTAGTAATTTTGAAGGATTTTGTTATTAAAGAAATATTGTAAATAGCATAAGCTGATAGGACAAAATTCAATAGGTTGTAAGCAAAGTCAAGAATTTGCTGCAATTCAGATTCACCACCATATATAGACAGAGAATCTAAATCATTCACTTCGGTCAGGTAGCTTTCTAAGTCACTAAAACTTAGTTCATCAATAATAATTTTTGCCATTTCATCATTCCCAGATAAAGATATGGCTGACTCTCATAGATTTGATAATTACTCAAGATGATTTTTTCCAAATCTATAAGAGCCATTTACCTTAGTTGTAAACTACAAATTTATTAGTAATTATACTTACTGAAAGACTTGGCTATGCTAAAAATATGCTGGATAGCATAGACAACAACAAATCCTTCAATGAGCTTATTAAATACGCTGATATATGAATCTGAGCCATATCCGTAGTCAGCATAATTGGCATTATTACCACCATGTGCAGCACTCAGATCAACATCACTGAGATCATTAAGAAAACTTTCGGAATCTTGGAATAATTGAGAGCCAGCAATATTTAGTTCAGAAAGGGTAATGTTAGCCATAACTTTGTCCTTTAAAACTTGGTTGTAATCAGGTTTATTTGCAGACAATAAAGCTAGATTTTGCTTTATTATTAAGACGCTGACTCATACAAATTCTCTAATTAAAGCTTGAGAAATACAGCCTGCATACTCTACAAAATGTCAAATGCAGGCTGATTGATTGGATGTTTACAGAGAATAGTACTAAATGACAAAGCTATTAATAGCCAGAGACACCGTAGCCGCCTTGGCTGAAGGATTTAGCTATACCATAGATATGTTGGATAGCATAGACACCAACATATCCTTCAATCAACTTATTGAATCCGTAAAAGTCGCTAACATAACTATTAGAGTTATTCTCAGCACCATGTGTAGCGATCGCATCAACATCGCTCAGGTCATTTAAGAAGCTTTCGGAATCTTGGAACAATTGAGAACCAGCAGCGTTTAATGCTGAAAGAGTAATATTTGCCATGATTTTATCCTCAAAAAATTGCTGACAATTGATAATTTGTGCGGGGAATTAAGCTATCTTTCGCATTATGGTTAAGCGAAAGGTAGCTCAATAGTAAATTACAGAAAGATAGCTTAATAATAAATTACAAAGCTATTAGTAGCCGGAGACACCGTAGCCGCCTTTGCTGAAAGATTTAGCTATGCCATAGACATGTTGGATAGCATAAACATCAACAAATCCTTCAATCAACTTATTGAATCCAAAGCCGTCGTAGCCATAGCCATAGCCAGAACCACCAGCGATCGCATCAACATCGCTTAAGTCATTTAAGAAGCTTTCAGAACCTTGGAACAGTTGAGAACCAGCAGCATTTAATTCTGAAAGAGTGATATTTGCCATGATTTCCTCCTAATACAATTGCTTGTCATCAAGTTGTTTTCGTGGGCAATTAAGCTGTGTTTTGCTTAACCGTTAATGCAATTTTTATTTATGCAAACTATAAAAGTCAACGCTACAAACACCTTTATAAAGACTCAAATAAATGTCTTAGGTCTTTTTATAATTTTAGATTTTACACGTCCAATAATTTTGAATTGGTAGTAATATCAATAATTAAGGTTAACAAGGTATATAGCTTGAAGTTTATCGAAGTTGCTGTATGGGTAATACTATTTACTTGAATAACGGGATAAATAATTTGTCAAGAGCGCAAAATCTGCACTTTTACGATAAATGTATATATATGATAATTTTCTCACAATACTATTAGCTATCTACATACATCATAAAAATGATAATTATAATTATTTGCATAAAAAATCATACGTTCTCATACTGCCTGAATTGAGAACGTACGACTATTAATAAAATAATTTGGCTGAAAAATGCTGCTTGCCAATAAATTAATATTGATGAGCAGCAACATAAAATATACAGAAATCGCATGAGTCAAGAGATAAAATGATCAATTTCTCCTGACTTTTTTATTCTGGGTACTAACTTTCTGAGCAAAAGCATATCGCCCAGAATTAATAATAAACGTAATTGTCGTATGGTTGTCGCAGACCATAACTATTATTAGGTTGTTGTTGTTGCTGCTGCTGCTGTCTTAGTTGATTTGACACACCCTGAAGAATGTCATTGATATTTTGTTGCAGCTTTAATAAATCACTAGTGTCGATTGTGATTGTACTTGCACCTGCCTCTACAGTTCTGGCTTCCCAAGCAGTTAGTTCAGTAATATGCTGCTCGTTATTATTGAGATAAAGGTCTGATATTGTTATTCTTGCCATTGATTTTACCTCCGCAAATACGGTAATCCTAATTAGTGTAGCTATACCTAAAATCTAGCTACACAATATCTAAAATGTCTCTCTTATATTTTGTATACGCATTTAAAAAATTCAAGATTTTTTAGTTGATTTTTTAGACACAATTCAAGGAGTTTCGTCTATAAAAGCAAAAAGTTCATCGTAATGTAAGTTTTTATGTCCAGAGTCTCATTAGGAATTGTTTCAATCCCTAATAGGGATTAGGTGAAGTTTAAACTTCAAGGTCTGGGGTGTAGGGTTAGACCCCTCATGTTTCAATCCCTAATAGGGATTAGGTGAAGTTTAAACCCTCTGTCTGCTCTGTAATCCTTAACTACTCCATCGTTTCAATCCCTAATAGGGATTAGGTGAAGTTTAAACCATTCAGAAAGATTCCAGCTTCATCAAGACATACGTTTCAATCCCTAATAGGGATTAGGTGAAGTTTAAACGTAAAAATATTCGTCCAGTTAAATTAAATGATTCGTTTCAATCCCTAATAGGGATTAGGTGAAGTTTAAACTGACGCTGACTCACTGGCACTTGCTTGTTACCAATTTGTTTCAATCCCTAATAGGGATTAGGTGAAGTTTAAACTGCTAGAGGCTCTCCGCTTGTTGAAGGCGAAACACTTAACTGTTTCAATCCCTAATAGGGATTAGGTGAAGTTTAAACCATTTTCTTGATTATTCATTATCTAATCCTTAAGGTTTCAATCCCTAATAGGGATTAGGTGAAGTTTAAACCCAATGGTTTGAGTCGGTTTCTTTAGGGTTTACAGTTTCAATCCCTAATAGGGATTAGGTGAAGTTTAAACATTTATTGTAAATCCTGGAATAAATAGGCGAAGAAAGTTTCAATCCCTAATAGGGATTAGGTGAAGTTTAAACGCTGACTCACTGGCACTTGCTTGTTACCAATTTGTTTCAATCCCTAATAGGGATTAGGTGAAGTTTAAACCTTAGTAATCAAAAATGTAATCAAAGGATGAACCAGTTTCAATCCCTAATAGGGATTAGGTGAAGTTTAAACTTGATAAGTAAACTAAAACCGAAAGTAGCAACGAGCGTTTCAATCCCTAATAGGGATTAGGTGAAGTTTAAACTGATTATCAACCTTCATCCTCTGATATTGATGGTGTTTCAATCCCTAATAGGGATTAGGTGAAGTTTAAACTACTAATATTCCTGATTCTGATGCTGATGGTGATGGTGTTCCTGTTTCAATCCCTAATAGGGATTAGGTGAAGTTTAAACCTGTTTTTCAGATTGAGCGATAAACAATACATACTGTTTCAATCCCTAATAGGGATTAGGTGAAGTTTAAACCCTGATTCTGATGCTGATGGTGATGGTGTTCCTGTTTCAATCCCTAATAGGGATTAGGTGAAGTTTAAACTTCAACCGTTCTTCTTGGGAGCAGCTTACTGAGCGTTTCAATCCCTAATAGGGATTAGGTGAAGTTTAAACTTTAAAGCAAATCGAAAACCACAAACAGTAGTGTTTCAATCCCTAATAGGGATTAGGTGAAGTTTAAACTGCGGGAGCCGGAAAGGCTGTCTGTATTTAGTTTTCAAGGTTCGATTTCGCGGATGGGTTGATTTTAACACGAGTAAATGGCAGTTGATTTTAGCAAAATGGCTGAAACATAGACTGGATAAGGTGCGCGGGTGGTTTTTGTGTAATTTTCCTGCAAAAGCTTGCAGTGAAAGGAATCCAGCCATTGTCTCTCCATAGAGATTTTGTACACCTACCCATCCGCGCATTTTGAGGATTTTGTTTGCAGTTTCCAGATTCCAGACCTTTGAAAAAGTCAGGAATCTAGATATTATATTGTGATCAATTTGTCGCTTGTGAAGGCGAACCGGGAATTGTTACATCTATGGGTGTTACTTGTTTTGCCAAACCTGTTAATGGCGGTTTAATGGTAGTTTGATTGCCAACAACTAGAGTTACTAAGTTTTCTGGTTTGAGATATTGCTTGGCTACCCGTTGCACATCGGCGGCTGTGGTGGCGGCGACGGCTTTTTGATAACGAAACAAAAAGTCTGATGGGTAGCCGTAATATTCATATCGCATTAACCGCGATAAGGTTTGACCAGGGTCTTGAAAGTTGAATACAAAAGAATTGAGGGTAGATTCTTTGGCAAAGGCTAGTTCTTTAGCTGTGACTGGTTGAGCTTGGATGCGTTTAATTTCGGTTTGTAAGGATTTGACGAACTGAACTGTAGCATCAGAACGGGTTTGTCCACCAGCTAAAAACATCCCAGGGTAATCAAAGCGGGGACTCCAGTAACCATATACAGAGTAAGCTAAACCTTGGCGCGATCGCACTTCATTAAATAACCTTCCCCCAAACCCATTTAATACGCCATTCAAGACATCGAGTGGTGCATAGTCTGGGCTGTCGAATCTACCACCTAAATGGCCAATGAGTACGCTACTTTGAGTTAACTGTGGCTGATTGACAAAAAATACTCCGCCTTGATTGGCTGCTGCTACTTCTGGTAATTTGGGTTGGGTGATTTTCGGGTTGCGTTGCCAATTACCTAATTTAGCTTGAATGAGCGATCGCATTTTTTTACTATCAAAATCTCCCACAATGCCCAAAATCATATTATTGGGGTGAAAGTATTGCTGATAGAACTGGACTAAATCGTCACGGTTAATTTGATCCAATGTGGCATATTCTACAGTCCGCGCATAAGGACTGGCTTTGCCATAAACCAATTTCTTGAATTCTCGACTAGCAATACTATTAGGATCATCATTGCGTCGAGCAATTCCGCCTTTTGCCTGTGTTTTGGCTAAATCTAGCTGATTTTGGGCAAACACTGGTTCGCGTAACACTTCGGCAAACAGTCCAAATACTGTTTCTAAATTTTCACTCAATGCGTCAAAACTAGCATTACCTGAACCTTCACCAATACTAGTTTCTACCGATGCCGCCCGCTGTTCTAATATTTCATTGAGTTCATCGGGTGAATGCTTTTTCGTTCCCCCAGTCCGCATGACTGCACCTGTTAAACCAGCTAACCCAATTTTTTCGCCTGGTTCCCAACGGCTACCTGTACGTAACAAAGCTGAACCACTGACTAACGGTAGTTCATGATCTTCGACTAAATACACAACCAGGCCGTTTTGTAAAACAAATCTCTCATATTTGGGTAATTTGACCGCCGGTAAAGCGGGTAGTTTTAACTCAGTGTAATGCTTGGCTGTTGTTGTCGCCGCTAAAGAAAAGTCAAAAGTCAAAAGTAAAAAGGCAAAGGCAAACATGACAACATAAATTAACCTTCTAGCATTTGATATTTTGAATTTCATTGACTTCTTACCCCTATATCTGTGCATATCTCTTCTCTTCCTACCCTATGGGAAGCCGCTATCGCGTCTAAGCGCCCTCTGCGGTTCGTTATCAAGCTTTTTTCGACAACAACTTACCAATAGTGCGATTTTCGGCTGTAAACGCTGCTTTTGCGACTCGTTGAATATCAGTTGGAGTTACCGCTGCAATTTCATCTAATTGCTTGAACAAGTTTTGCCAATCACCTGTTTTCACTTCGTATTCTAGTAATAGCTGTGCCATACCTGTATTAGAATCCAGGCTGCGTAATAAATCTGCTCTGGCTTGGGTTTTGACACGCTGTAATTCAACTGCTGTGACTGGTTGAGTTTTCAAGTTGTCTATTTCTTGGCGTAAACCCTTAGCTAACTCATCAACACTGTTGCCGGGAGCAGTCAGGGCATAAAATAGCATCAAGTTAGGGTACTTATCGCCGGGAAAACCACTATAACCTTGGGCTGTCAGGGCTAATTGTTGTTTTTCTACCAGGGATTTATATAACCTAGAAGTGCGTCCTTCACTCAGCAGTCGGCTGATAATTTCATAGACGGCGTTATCTGGATGTTTAATTGCCGGACGGTGATAACCTTCTAAATACCAAGGTTGAGAAGCTAGTTCTAAAGTTACTTGGCGCGTTTCGGTTTGCTTGGGTTCTACAGGAATTTGAGATTGGGGTTTAGCTTTGGCTTGGAAGCGTCCAAAGTAAATTTGTGCGAGTCGTTTAACTTCGTTGGGGTTAACATCACCGACAATAGCGATCGCTAGATTATTTGGTGCATAGTAAGTATCAAAGAATTTCTGCACGTCTTCTGGTGTCAGGTTGCGGATATCTTCGTCATAACCAATGACTGGCCTTCTGTAAGGATGAACTTTGTACGCCGCATCAATGAATTTCTCAATCATTAAACCGATAGGCGAATTCTCCACCCGTAAGCGCCGTTCTTCCAAAATTACATCTTTTTCTTTAAAAAACTCCCGACTGAGTACAGGCTCAAGAAATCTCTCCGACTCCAGGGACATCCAAAGTTCTAATTTATTGGATGGAAAACTGTAAAAATAACGGGTGGCTTCTGTGGAAGTATTGGCATTTAAACCTACGCCTCCCGCTTGTTCGACAATTTGCCCCATTTCGTTTTGCTTGACTAGCTTACCCGCTTGGGCTTCTACTTGCTTAAACTCGGCTTGCAACCGCGCTACTTCGTCTTTTTTACCATCCGCCTTAGCTGTTCTAATTTGATTATCTAACTGCTCTAAGCGTTCCAGTAGGGGTTTTTCTGCCTTGTAATCTGTTGTACCAATGCGTTGCGTACCTTTAAAAGCTAAATGTTCTAGAAAGTGTGCCACACCTGTTTTTTTGTCTGGCTCATCCACACCACCAACATCAGCGTAGGTCAGGAATGATACTACTGGTGCTTGATGGCGTTCTAAAACAATGAACTTCATCCCATTGTCTAGCTGAAACTTCGTCAGTTGTTTAACTACCCGATCTAAATAAGGCTGAATTGAACTTTGATCGGGTGCTTTGCTGGGTTGGACTGTGCGTGGAGGAGGTGGCGCAGTTTGAGTTTGCGCCAAAGCCATTTCTGGTAGAGAACCAGAAACTAAAATGGCGATCGCAAAATATGTCATAAACAGCCGCAACAGTTTTAGCGATCGCTGGATTGACCAATTGAAAACTGTGCTAAGGCTACGGAAATGATTCATAAGCAATAATTGGTTGAAGTATGAAGTCTGAAGTCTGAAGTCGGAAAAATAAATTTCATCTTCATCTTTGACACTTCAGACTTGTGTTGTCAAATTTCCCTACCTGAGAAACAGGTGACTAATTCGGCAGGGCGTTAATCTTGTATTAAGCTTTCCGTTCTTTTTGTATTCGACGTTAGACAATAAATGCTACCAGTCGCGTTCGGGAAATCACACCGTAACTGTTATGCGAGTTTTTAATTCTCCCCCACCCTCAGAAGCACAAACACGTACCCGTATTTTACAAGCGGCCAGGCGGCTGTTTGCGTCTCAAGGATTTGATGGCACTACAACCCGTGACTTAGCGCAAACAGCCGGAGTTGCTGAAGGTACATTATTTCGGCATTTTTCCAATAAAAAAGCTATTTTGGTGGAGGTAGCCACGAGTGGCTGGGTGGAGATTTTAACAGATTTACTGACGGAATTGAGCGAAATGGGCAGCTATAAGGCTATAGCTCAAGTGATGCGCCGGAGGATGTGGAATTTCCAGAAAAACGCTGATTTAATGCGGGTGTGTTTTATGGAGGTGCAGTTTCATCCTGATTTACGCGATCGCATTCAAATAGAAGTCATTAATAAAATGACAGATGTGGCTGAAGCATTCTTTCAAACAGCTATGGATAAAGGTATCTATCGCCAAACCGATGCCAAACTTGTGGCGAAAGTGTTTTTGGGAATGTTTGCGATCGCTGGTTTTTCTAACAACACCCTCATGGAACCCGATGCTTCTCCTCAAGAAATGCAAAAAATGGCCGAAGGACTCGCTGATATCTTCCTCAATGGAGTGTTGGTAAAAGAGTAGGACAGGGGAGAATACCTGATTAACAACTCAGCACTCAACACTCAGCACTGTCTTAGCTTGCTGATTCCATTGCTGGACTAACTCAATTGATGGACACAAATCGCGTCGTTGCAAAGTTGCGACTTGCAAACGCATAATTTGTCGGTGCAATCTGTGGCTAGGAGTTTCGGCTAATTGGGCAACGGAAGCGATGCCTGCATGAAGCAACAAACCACAATATTGTGTGCCAACAGTAGGAATTCGAGATAAATCAGCTAAAGCTAACCATTTGTTTACATACTGAAGATGAACTTGTAATTTACTAGCTAAAGCTACCCTAGCTTCTAAAGTTTTACCTTGGTTAAACAGACTCCTGGTAGTTTTAATTCCGCAAACTTGCAGTTGCGATTGTTCTTCTTGACTCAATCCTGGTAATTGTTCAATCGGCCAGTCACCAGATTGAATCCGACTTCGGCTTTTATCCGTAGGTTTAGCAGACATTTTGGAAAAATAAAATATAGACTTAACTTTAACTATTGTGACTTTAACAGAGGATTCAGCCGTAGAAGTAATGTTGGGGTGCGTTAGGCGCTGAAGTAATTTGGTTTGTGAGAAAGCATATAAAAATATGCGCCTAACACACCTTAATGAACTAAATTTATCCTCAGCACTTTACTATACTCATTTTTTCCCCAGATTCCGCTTCATTGCGTCTAACTCATCTTCTGTTTCCCAGCGGCGGAACTTTTCTTCTAAGTCATCAAAACTATTAGCAGAACTTTGAGGTGAATTTGTCCAACCATTAGTTTCTATGCGTTGTTGCTGGGCTTGAGCTTGAGCGCGTGCTGTTTGTGCTTGTGCGGCTTTTGCTTGAACTTCTTGTCGCCGCACTTGAATTTTCCCTAATAATTCTTGAGATTGATTCAGGCGTTCTTTCAAGCCTTGCATGTGTCCCCATTTCTGGTTTCCTTCCCGCAGTAAGGCTGCTTCTCGTTCTTGGGCGGCGGCGACTAAATCTTGTCTACCACCATCTTTAGCTTTTTGTACCCGAATGTGCCAACGCTGAATTTCTTGGGCAGTGGAGAGAATGTCGTCTTGCGATCGCTTTTCTTGGACTTGTAAATCTGCTATCAACTTTAAAGTATCTTCTTCTTGCTGACGTAGTTGTTCTAACAGCGCCTCTAACTCCAAATGTGGATTATTCCGCAAGAATTCTTCTAAACGATTTTCTAAAAACCGACTCAAATCATCAAATAAGCCCACTGCCAGAACTCCAGGGTTGGGTGTAACTATTTTATTGTAGTAATTATCAACGCAGACGAAAATTCGTCTTTTAAATGGTTTCATCAGTCAATAGTCGTGATGAACTGCATACCCTAGAAAAAATGGCAGCAGGCAGAAGAGCGAATAATTTTTAACTCAGTATTTATTCCTCAAATATCAATGTCATAAATTACACATAATTTTTAAACCTATCTTGCTTCCAGCCATTTTTAAAGTCATTCAGATATTTTGTTGAAAGTCAGGTAAAGCTGTGATTATCAATGATTGATTGGGAACTTTAACAATAGGTTTATGGTTATTATTAATACATTGCTTAATATATGAAGCTTTGGAGAAAGTCTGAATCAAGTCCATTAGAATGTGATACTAAAAACAATTACTCCCGAAATTTACTGCTTAGGTTTGTTCTAGGCGGCACTACAATTGTTGTCAGTATAGCGGCTTATTGCACCTATCTAGCAGCCCGCAACCTGGCGTTAGCCGATTTGCAACAAAGCGCATTTCAACAGGTGCAAAGAGGAGTTGATGAAATTGAAGAGTGGTTACATGTCCGCAACGTAGAAGTACAAACCCTGGCAAATACTTCAACTGTACGCTCTTTAGATTGGTCTGTAGCATATCCATATTTACAGAAAGAAGTCAAGCGGATCAATGAATTTTTCTTTTTCCAAATAGTTACCCCAAATGGTTCTTTTTCTAATACTCAAGTTGGTCGGTCAAATAAGAATATCAAGGATCGAGACTTCTTTCAAAAAGCACTAGCAGGACAAAGCAACATTTCCGATCCCTTGATTAGCCGTTCTACAGGAATTCCCTTAATTGCGATCGCCACGCCAATCTATGGCAATTCTCAGGCTAATGGTTCACCAATTGGTGTTTTCCACGGCAATGTGAAAGTTGATCGGATTAATAAGGTTGTTAACTCCCTACGCTACGGCAATAACAGCTATGCTTTCGCCCTAAATTCTCAAGGACAGGCGATCGTCCATCCTAACGCAGCCTTAATGTCAACGGTAGAAAAACCTGCGCCCAGCCTGCTAAAAATTGCAGATCGCAATTTAAATGCGATCGCCCAGCAGATGGTAAACAAACAACAGGGAATTCAGTTGTTGGAAATTGACGGGACTAAAAAATATGTTGCATATATTCCCTTGCAAGAAGCGAATTGGTCTTTGGCTTTGGTAATTCCCCGCGAAAATATTGAATCTCGCTTGCAATTCCTGGATTTGATCGCCCTGATTGTCGCCGGACTAACAGTCACCATGATTACTGTTTTGTGGCGAGTGCAAGCATTTGAACAAGCGCAACTCAAAAAATCTCAAACTGCTGCTGAAACCGCAAACCTCGCCAAAAGCGAATTTTTAGCTAACATGAGTCATGAACTGCGAACACCCTTAAACGGCATTTTGGGTTGCGCCCAAATTTTGCTGCGTTCCCAAGGTTTAGCAGAAAAAGAACAATATCACGTCAACATTATTGAACAATGTGGTTCTCATTTGTTGACCTTAATTAATGACATCTTAGATCTCTCGAAAATCGAAGCCAGAAAACTAGAACTACATCCCCATGATGTGCATTTTCCGTCTTTTCTTCAGGGAATTGCCGAAATTGCTCAAATTCGGGCAGAACAAAAGGGGATTTTGTTTGTTTATGAAACTACAAATGATCTACCCACAGCCATTCATATCGATGTTAAAAGGTTGCGTCAGGTATTGTTAAACCTGTTGGGAAACGCCATTAAGTTTACTGATGAAGGTAAAGTTACTTTTAAAATTGAGGCGATCGCGCAACTTGACTCTCATGGACAAACACAGAAATATTCCATTCACTGTTCTATCAAAGATACAGGAATTGGCATAGCACCAGCAGAACTAAATAAGATTTTCTTACCATTTGAGCAAGTAGGTGAAAAAAAGCGTCAGACCGAAGGTACAGGGTTGGGTTTAGCCATTACTCGCCAGTTAGTACAGATGATGGGTAGTGATATCCATGTTAAAAGTCAGGTTGGTGAGGGTAGCACTTTCTGGTTTGAGTTAGAAATGCCAACAGCCAGCGAATGGGTAAAATCAGCGATGGCTGCATCAACAAAACAAATCCTTGGCTTTGAAGATAGTCCTCGCACAATTTTGATGGTAGATGATCGCTGGGAGAATCGCACAGTCATCACAAACTTGCTGCAACCACTAGGCTTTAACGTAGTTGAAGCTAACAACGGTCAGGAAGGTTTAGCAAAAGCGATCGCCATCAAACCAGATTTGGTCATTACAGACCTACTAATGCCAGAAATGGATGGGTTTGAATTGATTCACAGTCTACGTTGCACCCCAGAAATCCAAGATGTCAAAATTATCGTTTCTTCTGCTAGTGTCTTTGAAACTGACCAAAATCGCAGTCTCCAAGCAGGTGGTAACGACTTTCTCAGCAAACCTGTACAAGTAGATGAATTACTCAATCAATTAGAAAAGCATTTAAATTTGACATGGATTTATCAACAGTCTCAGTCTGAGAGACAAGTAACCAATAAATTAGCTACAGTTAATATTCCATCAGATTCCTTAATTCCTCCTCCTCCCGAAGTATTGCAAGAACTCATCACATTAGCGAAGAAAGGTAACTTCAATGCCATCCTCAAGTGGGCTGATCAACTGGAGGCTTCAGAACCAAATTTTGCTAACTTTGCTAATCAACTGAGACAACTAGCAAGGCAATTTGATGAAGATAGCCTGATCAGTTTTTTGAATCAAAATGAGGTAGAAACAAGATGACAGCAATAATATCTGAGCAAACATATATTTGCGATCGCCACCCACGGGGAATTGTTTTAGTTGTTGATGATAACCCTGCCAATTTACAAGTTTTATCCAGCTTTTTAGATGAGTCTAACTTTGAAGTTTGGGCAGTTCGCAGCGGTGAAAAAGCCCTCCAGAAATTAAACAGCGATAATTTACCCGATTTAATCTTGCTTGATGTGATGATGCCTGGTATGGATGGATTTGAAACCTGCCAACATCTTAAAAACGATCCTCGTTCTGAGGATATTCCTATCATTTTTATGACTGCTCTCTCGGAAACTGACGATAAAGTTAAAGGATTGCGATTAGGCGCTGTAGACTATATTACGAAACCTTTTCAGCATGAAGAAGTATTGGTAAGAATTGAACATCATTTGCAGCTAAGAAATTTGACCAAAACTTTAATTGCTCAAAACACCGAACTCCAAAAAACTCAAACCCAACTCATCCAAGCGGAAAAGGTCGCAACTTTAGGTCAACTAGCAGCCGGAATTGCCCATGAGGTGAATAATCCTATCAATTTTATCGCTGGCAACTTAAATTTTTTAGAACAGTACGTTCAGGAAATAATAGATTTATTAGAACTCTATCAAAAGCATCTAACTGAGCCACCTAATGAAATTAAAACAGCAATTGAAAAAAGTAATTTAAGTTTTTTGTTAAATGATATATCTAAAATTATTCAATCTATGCAACTGGGGACTAATCGCGTTACAGAAATTGTCTCATCGTTAAATAAGTTTTCTCGACATAGTGAGGCAGGAAAAAAACTAGCTAACCTACATGAAGGTATAGAAAATACTCTACTAATTCTCGGTCATCGACTCAAAGCAAATGCTCATCGGGATACTATTTTAATAATTAAAGAATATGGAAATTTACCACTGGTTGATTGCTATCCAGGTGAAATAAATCAAGTTTTTATGAATTTGATTTGTAATGCTATAGATGCTATTGAAGAATCACAAAAAAATCAAAAATTCCCAGAGACAAGTAATAACCCAGGTGTGATTCGCATTACCACCGAGCTTAAAGGAGAGAAAGTGATTCTCAAAATTGCTGATAATGGCTTAGGAATTAGTGAAGCAGAGAAAACCAAAATTTTCGATGCTTTTTATACAACTAAACCTGTCGGTAAAGGAACTGGGTTAGGTTTATCAATTGCTTATCAAATTGTGGTTAACAATCATCATGGCAAACTATATTACCAATCAAAGCTAGGTGAAGGTCTAGAGTTTATTATTGAATTACCTATCTGATATCTTGTTTGGTGAAAAACTGATTATGAGAGGATGTCTGAAAAGCGTTATAGCATCTACTAATCTGCTGAAGTAAAATACATTGCTAATAAAATTAGGCAACCCCACCGAAGTTTGCTTGGAGGGAAACCCTCCTGGGGGTTTCCCTCATGAGCGACTGCCTCAACTTTGCGCTTGACTCTGCGCCCCTCTGCGTTCAAACACATTAGTTATGTACCTCACTTGACCGGACATATTGTTAGCGGCAAAGTTACTCTCTGCGCCTCTGGGTGAGGCTTAAAATTCATAAATTTATGCAAAAATGCTAATTTAGGTGCTGCTGTAATAAACCAATAATTATTTCTGGTAATTCTAAATGAGGCAGCACTCCAGCATCTGCGATCGCATAAAATTTTTCTACAGCATTTAAATTTAAATTCGCCAATCTCCGCCCTAATTTAATATTAGTAAATTGCGCTTTCTCACCCCAGAAAAACACACTGGGAGTTGTTAATCGTTGCAGATACAAACTCAAATCAAAATACAAATCACCCCGCAAAAATGCCAAAGCAGCAAACCGCGCATTTGGTTGTTGTGCTGAGGTTAAATAAGCTGCTACCATTTCTGGTGAAACACGTTCCGGTTGAGCGAAAAGAAAACTTTGTAAGAAATTCCGCACCGCTAATTCATTTTCTGCGCCCAACGCATAAATCAAACTATCTAACAGCGGTGTATTAATTACAGAAAGTGGTAATCTCCGTCCAGCACCTTGACCAAAATCATCAAAACCGGAAGGAGAAACTAAATATAATGATTGAAATAATTGCGGCTGACTAATAGCTAAACGAATAGTCAAAGCAGCCGTCAATGATGAGGCGATAACTGTTACAGGCTGGTGACAAGTTTGAGTAATAAATTCTGCAAGCGTAGTCAGATAATCTTTAATTTGATAATCGCGTACCGGGTGTGCAGAATCACCCCAACCAATTAAATCAGGTGCTAAAATGCGATATTTTGCGGCAAAAGCTGGGTATACTTTCGACCATTCATAAGCAGAAGCCCCACCCCCAAAATTATGTAGAAATATTAGTGGGGTTAAATCTTCAGTATCCGCATTCAACCAAGGAGCAGATGTTTGAGTATAATACACCATCGCTCCCAAGGAAGTATGAATCACTTTATGCCCAAAGCCAGGAGGTTGAAACTGAAGCATAAAAAGTATGAAGTATGAAGTGTGAAGTATGAAAGTCAATATAGCCCTAAATAATTTACAAACATCCCTCCAGGAAAATTATCAAAAATCTAACGGTTATCTCTCGTAATATGAGTTAATTCATTTAAATTATCACCACTAATCTTATAAGCATTACCAAAACCAAGAATAAAACGACCTGAACTAGGAACCAGTTGAAAAATCCGAAAGTCAGCCAAACCTTTTAAGACTTCAATCATTTCTCCAAAGCATTCTTGAAATTGGTCAACAATTTTATTCCAAGTGTCTGTATCTCTTTCTATTAACGTAGCCGTACAATCAAAACTTAAGCGCCGACGAGCAAAAATATTATTACTTTTTGCTTCGTCTTCAATAAACAAAATACTCAACCGAGGATTAGCATAAATATTTTGTGTGTGGATTGCCAAGTCACTGATATAAATATAAATATTTTTGGTTTCATCGACTACGAAAGGTGCATAGCTACTATTAGGTATGCCATCCTGATTGACTGTGCTAATAATGACACTCTGAAATTCTTGCAGAAAACTTGTGTATTGAGCTTGAGCTTGTTCTAGTTGGCTCATAAGTAGTTTTTTGTATGTTTAGCAACGTTTAAGTAAGTATTTTAGCGTTTTTAGGCGATCGCCAAAACACCAATTTATTGTACCTACTTCCTCATATTTGAGAACAAAACCGATATCATGTAACAAACAACAAGTAATGAGGACGCAATTGTGAGTGACAAAAATCGTTCTCAATGGGACTTAGGCAGGTTTATCAAAACCTTGTCTTACTTTGAGGTTATTCCCTTTCTCAACTGCATACAAAAACTCATCCAAGGTCGTCCCCAAAAAACAACATCTAGACCTAATGGAGAAAAAAGCGTGGGTGTAATACTAGTAGCAGGTGCAACAGGTGGTCTTGGTAAACGAGTCGTGAAGCGACTTGTAAAACGAGGTTATCAAGTACGAGGTCTGGTGCGTGATATTGAAAAAGCACGGTCAATTTTAGGTGACGATGTTGACTTAGTAGTTGCAGATATTACCAAACCTGAAACTTTAAATACTTTAGTCATGGCTAATATTCAAGCCGTAATTTGTTTTACAGCAGTGCGTGTCCAACCAATGGAAGGAGACACAGCTAATAGAGAAAAATATTATCAAGGCATTAAATTTTACCAACCTGAAATTGTTGGCGACACTCCCGAAAATGTCGAATATCAAGGGGTGAAAAACTTAGTAGAAGCAGCAGCTAAACACCTCCCCGCAGCCAACGAAAAACTTATATTTGATTTTACCCATCCCTCAGACGAATTAAAAAATATCTGGGGTGCTTTAGATGATGTTGTCATGGGTGGTGTTAGTTCTAGTAATATTCAATTAACAGAAAATACCGCTGTGTTTGCTGGTAATGTTTCCACCGCCAACTCAGGAGGATTTGCATCTGTGAGAACTAAGAATTTTGACCCACCATTTAATTTATCTGGTTACATAGGTGTAGAATTACGCGTTAAAGGTGATGGCCAACGTTATAAAATATTTCTCCGTCCCGATGCAACTTGGGATGGTTTAGGTTACAGCTATTCCTTCGATACGGTCGCTAATACTTGGATAAATGTTCGCATTCCTTTTGCGGAATTAACACCTGTATTTCGAGCCAAAACTGTTAAAGATGCTCCACCATTAGATGCAAGTCGCATTAGCTCATTTCAACTGATGTTGAGTAAATTTGAATATGATGGTGCATTAAATCCCAAATTTACCCCTGGTGGTTTTAGTTTGCAGATAGAATCTATCAAAGCATATAACGGCAAAACTGCACCTCAATTTGTGCTTGTCAGTTCCGCAGGTGTCACCCGTCCTGGTAGACCAGGAATTAATTTAGATGAAGAACCACCAGCAGTCAGATTAAATGATCAATTGGGTGGTATTTTAACCTGGAAGTTAAAGGGCGAAGATAGTTTAAGAGTCAGTGGTATTCCTTATACAATCGTGAGACCTTGCGCTTTAACTGAAGAAAGTGGCGGACAGGAAGTAATCTTTGAACAAGGTGATAATATTCGCGGTAAAATCAGCCGAGAGGATGTGGCAGAAATTTGTGTGCAAGCGTTAGAACAAAGTAAAGTACATAATGTCACTTTTGAAGTAAAAGCAACAGAAAATGAAGTGAACTATCTCAATTGGGAGACACTATTTTCTAATTTACAACCTGATAAGTAAATCAAATCACATCTTGCACCAAGTGACTGAAATGGTGGTTCATATTGCACACTAACAAAATACGCCTGTATGGGTTACAAACTCCACACAGTATATTTTGGGTAAATGGGGTACAAGCCTAAAACCCAAAATAATGTAGAGATGCTAAATGTAACGTCTCTATCTTCTTTCTTTGTGTTCTTTGCACTTTGGAAAATGAAAAGACTTCAAGCATTAGGAATAGCAATTGCTTTAGTCATCATAATCTGGGCTGGATTATTTTCTAACACCGCATCATCACAACAAACCGAATCTCGCCTGAATAATTTACAGGCTGATTTTAATCGGATGGAGTCGCGGTTAAATCAAATAGAATCTCAACTCGGAAACACCCGCCAGTCTCCTAACTCCAGAACAACGATTACCGTACCACAGTCAAGCAGAAGAAATTTGTCACAGTTAGAAAGGGATAAAATGTTTGACCGACTGGCAACTTTAGTGGTTGAATTAAAACAACAAGTTAATACTTTAGAGCAACGCATTGCTAAGTTAGAATCTCGTTAATTAACATGGCAATTAATATTCCAGAACCAATGATATATGAAGGCGGTTGTCATTGTGGTGCGGTAAGGTTTCGAGTTGTAGTTAAACAACATAAAGTTGATGATTGTAACTGTTCTATTTGTCGAAAGAAAGGCTTTTTACACTTAATCATTCCCAAGGAACAATTTACTTTATTACAAGGCGAGAATGAGTTAACCACTTACAAATTCAATACAGGAGTTGCTCAACATAAATTCTGTAGCATTTGTGGAATACATTCTTTTTATATACCCCGCAGCCATCCTGATTGTATTGATGTAAATGTGCGCTGCTTAGATGGCGATGTCATAGCAAATTTTGAAGTTATACCTTTTGATGGGATGAATTGGGAAGCTAATATCCACAAGTTGATTAATTAACATAGTGACAGATAAGTAATTATAGTGGTGTTCATAATTTAAATTTGTTTACTAAATAACGCGGAGAACAAGGAAAAATCGAGTAAGAAATAAAAATCTACTTAATTGTTTCAAAAAGTAAACAAGTAAAAACTAGATCCTCGACTTTTGAAGAAGTTTGGGATCTAATTTTTCGCAAGTTATTTATAACTGCTATATTATTTATATACGGTCTACTCTCAGCACAGATGAATTATCTAGAATTTATTGTTGTTTGAAGAAAAGATCCCAAGTATATATTTTTGTAGAGCAATTGCTAAAGAAATATGAGGAAAAATCAACCACAGGCAATGGAGATTATATAAAGGTTGTACTAGGAGTGAATAGATGTCTCATCAGCCTGTTTTACAAGCTGATATAGCTGAATAAAGGGAATCTCTTCAGTTAAGCAAGTATAGAAAGATTATTCAGTTTATATCAGTTATTAACCCTTGAAAATTAGGGAAAATTTCTATGAATCAACCATATCTATCTCCAGATGATTTGCCTTCTCATAAAACAACACTGATTAGTGAATTATTACTTAGTCAACTAGAAGAGACAGTCAAACAACGCTTTTTTTCTAATTGCGATCGCACTGTACGCCTTTTACTATCTAGTTGTCATTGGTATTTCAAAATTAATAGCGGTATTCTCATATTAATCATGGTTTGCCATGATATCGAAAGCTATCAGAACATTATGATGACTGTTCCCCATTTAGCAGACAAGTTAAGAAAGTTTGCTAACCAAGCCAAAATTAGTATTAGTTCTCCTGTGAACCAAGGTATTCCTTGGGTAATCAGTGTCAATGATCTCTTTTTTGGGGAAGAATCATCTGAGCGTTAATTTGAGAGTATGGAATAGAGAACAAGCTTTGTTCTACGCACAAAGATTGTCTGTTGAGACTGGGTGTAGAGGTGCAATAGTGTTGAATACTTACACTCTTCTCTAAAACCTTAATTTTTAGTTTTCTTGAGTAAATTCTACTGATGTAAATTAGAAGATATGGAGACAAAGAAAATTAACCTTTGTCTCCATATCCAGTTTTACCCTACCTTGCCAGGTACAAACTTAAAAATCTAAACTTGGCCAGTCTGGTTCACGGTAATAGCGTGTCATATCATCAAATTTCCGCAATTCCACGCGGTTAACGAGAAGTTCTGGAAAATCTCCTAACCATTGTTGATTTAATTCACAAAGCATATCACTGAGTTTATTTCGGTCTAAATTAGGTGAAATATCACCAAAATAGCCTAATGTAATGTGGGCTGTCAGGTGATAATGTTGTTCAATTCCTAATGCAATCAACTTGGGATTTTGATAAATTTGGCGACGAAATTGAATAACTTGTTCATAAGAACTTTCATCTTTGGGTACTAAACAAACACCCAATGCTCTTGGCATCAGCACCAATCCCAGCATTTGCCAGCAAATGGGGTTAGTTCCCGATGTGATGGATTGTTGATATTGTTGAAAGATTTCCGCACAGTAATGGCGTAATTCTTCCTCAAATTTGGGATTTTTCTCACAAGCATCGAGATAAGCATGATCCCAAATCAAGTCTGCCAAAGTTAAATGAAAGCTCCCAGGTGGTACCGGAACAATCAAATTATCGTTGACAGGCAGCTGCAACAGTTGCTCTTGGTAAGTTGCTAATATTCCATAAAAAGCAGAGTTTTCGGCTGCTTCATCTGCGGTTGGGGTAATCAGTGTATAGCCAGGAAAAGGCGCTGCTTGTCTTGTTCCAGAATGGGGCTGGAACTTAGAAGACTCCTGGATATGCTGAACTTGGGACTTGTATGCTTCTAGTAGCATCATTCTTGCTACCCGGTTCAGGTAAGTTTGGTAGTTGTCGTCCAATCTTTAATAGCCTCGCGTTCTTACTTGATAGATTTTAGGGAAAATTATCCAATTGTGACTAAGTTGACTTAAAAAGTATTTAGCATTTGGGAAAGAGAGAAAAGTCTAAACTCTGGGAATAAGGTTTTTTCAGCCTTGAGCTTGAAGACATCATTGTTTATAGTCCCTGAGATGTTATGAGGTTGATATATGCCAGTCTTGGTTTACTGGGGTGAAGATGACTTTGCTATGGAAAAAGCGGTTAATTCGTTGCGCGATCGCATTTTAGATCCCCTGTGGACAGATTTTAACTATTCTTATTTTGCGCCTGATCAACCTGATACAGCGATCGCCGCGTTAAATCAAGTAATGACTCCCGCCTTTGGCGCTGGCGGGCGTTTGATTTGGCTGATGAATACAAACCTCTGTCAACAATGTCCTGATAACGTTTTGGCGGAATTGACGCGCACTTTACCAGTAATTCCCGAAAATTCCTTTTTATTACTTACTAGCCGCAGTAAACCCGATGAACGGCTGAAATCTACAAAATTTCTCAAACAATTCGCCACGGAGTTTCGGGAATTCTCTCTCATACCACCGTGGAAAACTGAATTAATTGTCCAAGCTGTTCAACAAGCGGCTCAAGCTGTGGGAGTGCAACTCACACCTCAAACTACTGAACTGTTAGCCGAAGCTGTGGGTAATGATACAAGGTTGCTTTATAACGAGTTAGAAAAATTACGGCTGTATCATCTAGAGAGCAAAAAGCCTTTAGATGTAGATACTGTTAGCAAATTAGTCAGGAATACTACGCAAAATAGTTTACAATTAGCAGCAGCAATTAGAACAGGTGATACAGGCAAAGCTTTAACTGTGTTAACTGACCTGCTAAATGCGGCAGAACCAGGATTGCGGATAGTGGCAACATTAATTGGTCAATTTCGCACTTGGTTGTGGGTCAAAATTGTCACAGATAGCGGTGAGCGTAATCCACAAGCTGTAGCTCAAGCCGCCGATGTGAGCAACCCTAAACGTATCTACTTTTTACAACAAGAAGTCAAATTTCTGTCTGTGCAGCAACTAATTTCCTGTTTACCACTACTTTTGGAGTTAGAAGTCAGCCTTAAGCAAGGATCTGCGGAAATATCTACACTCCAAACAAAAGTAATTGAACTTTGTCAAATATGTAAAGGCAACTGAAAATACATATAAAATTTCGGTACACTGAAATGTTGTTGGAACTTCTCACTCCAAAAGTAATTCACAATCAATAACGTACCCCTAAGATTGAGTCCTGTGTCACAGACATTATGAATAAAATTGCTAATTTGTTTTTCCGAGATGCTCTGAAAAATTTATTACCGAGAAATCTATTTTTTGGAGTTATGGCTAGTGCTAGTTTGTTTGCCAGCACTTTAACATTTACAGCCAAAGCTGATGCTCAAACTCCCGCTGTGAACAACAACGAAATTGTCAGCTATGCCCAAGCTGTTTTAGCAATGGAACCATCGCGTCAACAAGCCTTCGGAGAAATTAAAAAATTAATCGGTGGTGGAGAAATTCCCCAGATTGTTTGTAACGATCCTAAAAGCATTAACAATTTACCACGCAAAGCCAGAGATATTGCTGTCAACTACTGTAATCGCTCTCAAAAAATAGTTGAAGAAAACGGCTTAACCATTGAGCGTTTCAATAAGATTACTGTAGAAGTTCAAAATGACAATAACTTAAAAAGGCAGATTTACAATACATTAATTCGCCTGCAAAAAAAATCCTGATGAGCAAGCAGAATTCAGAATTGCAAAACTTTTTATCCCTGTTTTTGAGACTTAATGTTTTTAGTTAAATAATTTGATGAGTTTTTTAGGCAGAATAATAGTGAAAATATAGCGGTATTCAGATATGTTAGGAAAATTTGAAAGCTTGAATACCAGGAATAGTAAGATTTTTTCTCCTGCTTCCTGCCTAGATATTCATATTCCGTGGCTTTTGCCAATTACCCAATGCCTGCGGAAAAATCGGGCTAAAGCAGATTCTTCTAGTGATAAATAAATCGGTCTGCCGTGAGGACAGGTACGGGGGTTGCGAGTGCGCTGCCATTGGTCTAAAAGTGTTTGCATTTCTGGGAGATTGAGTGGCGTGCCATTACGAATCGCACTACGGCAGGCTACGGCAACTTGAGCCGCTTGTAAGTCTCCACCCCAACTGAGTTCTAAAATAGCTTCTGCACAGTCTTCTCGTTGCTGTAAAAGGGCGGGTATGTTACGGACTGCCCAAAGTTGCTCACCAAAGGTTTCTATTTCTAACCCAATGCGTTGTAGTTGAGAAACTTGTGCTGATGATAATTGATAAAGAATAATTGACGGTTCTACAGGTACAAGTTGCCAGTTATCACAGATTTGTTCATACAAAACTCGCTCGTGGGCAATATGCTGTTCTACTAGCCACATACCACCAGAATGTTCAGCCACAATATAAGTGTTGCTAACTTGGGCGACAGCTTTGAGGGAGTGCTGAGTGTTTTCAGGTTTGGGATTAAAGTTATAACCGCCTTTTGCTTCTGCGGCTTTGAGTAATTTACTGACTCTGGTTGTGTTGACAGCTTCTTTAAAATGAGCAGTATCAATGCGGAGTGCTTGGTCAATAGCTTGAGTGACTTGCTCTTGCCAATAGTTTAATTCATTAAGATATATTTCGGTTTTCGCCGGATTGCGATTCCAGTTGATTTGGTCAGGAGAAATTTCTAGATGTAATAAACAAATGGGATAGCGATCGCGTGGTAAAGTCCGATGAAACGCTGATAAAATTGTTTGCTCAATTTCTGGTGATTTTACCATCCTGCCATTAATCGCTATTCTTACCCAGTCTGGGCGATGGCGATGACAACGGTCTGGTAATCCTACTACTAGATGAAGTGCTGTTAGCGGTATCGGGGCGTTTAGCCCATGCTGAGTCACCGAACTTTGCTCAACGCGGGGAACCCGCGCACGCAAGTTCTCGCTGAGTGTTGGATGGGGGAGTTCGAGTTTTAGTTCTTGTAAATCACCTTGGCGGACTTGCGGTAAAATTTGCGGCAGTAGTTGTCCGGTGGTGGCGGCGGGGGAAATGGTGAACCATACTCGGTCATTTTGCCAAAGTTGCCATGTTACTTGCGGATGACACAGGGCAATTTGATAAATCGCGGCTTGTACAGCTTTCATTTGCTGTGTTGCACTGGGTAAACCTTGGCGGCGAGATGGACAATTACCAAAAAGATTGGAGACTGTGACTACTGTACCAGGTGCGATCGCTGTTGCTTCTACTTCTAACGCCTTGCCATCATCACCATAAACAACCCGCCATCCTAAATTACCATCGGCTGGACGACTCAAAATTTCTAACTCTGCCAAAGTTGTCAAGCTGTGCAAAGCTTCACCCCGAAATCCCAGGCTGTTAATTTTCCATAAATCATCACTAGAGCGAATCTTACTAGTGCTATGGGCTGTGGCGGCTTGTTGCAAGTCTTCTAGGTTCATCCCACAACCATTGTCAGCAACGCGGATGCGCCAGTGTTGCGGCCAGAGGTAAATGACAATTCTGGTTGCACCTGCATCTAGAGAATTTTCTGCCAATTCCCTCACTACAGATGCCAAGGAGTCAATCACCTCGCCAGCCGTAATCAGATATACAACTTCTGTGGGTAAAGCTTGAATAGTAGATGCCATAAATTACAGTTTAGGGCAGCAAGCAACTCTTGAATAGAATAAGTATTTTTATCTGCTCAGAGATAATTTTGGATTAATTATAAAGAAACCTCAATTAAAAGACGATCGTTGATAGATTGCTTGTGAGGTTAAAAGCGGAAAATGCTCATGAGTAGTAACTTAGCCACCGATGCTCACGAATTGAAGTCTCGTTTGGAATGGGGTCAACCAGCTTTTACAATTATTGATGTGCGCGATCGCCACAGTTATAATTACGTGCATATCTCTGGGGCAATTCAAATCCCTCTCGATGACTTGGAAAAACGCGCTACATTTTCTCTACACAAAGAACGTCATATCTATGTATATGGCGAAAATGAACAACAAACAACCAAAGCAGCACAAATATTACACAATGCTGGATTTAACAAGGTAGCTGAAATCAAAGGTGGTTTCATCGCTTGGAAAACAGTCGGCGGTGCTATGGAGGGTCTTGCTGTGTAACATCAACTGGGGAATAGGGAGTAGGAAGTAAACTTTAACCCCTAACCCCTTCCACTAATCTTTCATCATCATCACCTTCGGCGTTTCTGGTTGTAGTAAACCATTTAACAACGATGCGGGGCGATAACTATGAGGCCAAGCAAAAGCATGGCGAAAAGCCGCATCTTGGCAAGCTTGTAACTGAGAAAAGCTAATAATGTCGTAAGTCAAGAGATTTTCGTATTCAAATGGTAAACGGACATTGTGTAAGCCAGCATTGTCAGTACAAATGGCAATATCTACCCCAGCTTCAAAACAACGGTCAAAGACTAATTTGAGTTGACGGATATCCTGTAAAGTGCCTGTTTTGATGTATGTTGTTGGGCAGACTTCCAAACACTGCCCGCGTTTAGCGATATCTGGAAGTAATTCTGGATATAACAAAGGAATTTGGATACCGTGACCAATCCGCATGAGATAGGGTAACAGTTCTGGGTAACAACCAGCGGTGGTTTCGTAAAGATGTCCTGTGGTATTGATGCCTTGCGATCGCGCATAATCATATAGACTAATCCATTCTTGCAGGCGATCGGCGTAGTAGCTATCACCCCCGGCAACATCTATCCCACAAACATACTGTCTGTT
The DNA here is from genome assembly GCF_000316625.1 of Nostoc sp. PCC 7107. Classification (GTDB taxonomy): domain Bacteria; phylum Cyanobacteriota; class Cyanobacteriia; order Cyanobacteriales; family Nostocaceae; genus Nostoc_B. The sequence goes on from NC_019676.1 coordinate 2,750,784, forward strand.
CTGCACCGCCAAATCAATAATTGCCTTATTTACCTCGAATGGTAGGCGTGTGTGCATACACAAAATTTGGCTAGTCACAATAGGGCATTCTTGAATATGACTAGCTTTACCCACTACTTCCACAATTTCTGCCATTTTGTCAATTCTTTGCGATTGACTTAAATGTTCTGGTGTCCTTAAGTATGGGGTATAGCGCAGTTCAAGATAAGCCAAATTTTCAAATATATAAGCACCCCTTACCAAGCGATAAATAAAGTAAGGCAAAGTCTCTACAGTTTGCACACTTTCAACTAAGGTATGCAGTTCTAAATATTCATCTAAGGTATTGCGGGGCTTGGTATAAAAATCTTCAAACTCTCCGTAGTTAGGAAAGCGAGAAATAAATTCCGCAGAATGTCGTTCAAAATATCGCCATAAAACGCGCGGTACAACTGAACCGCCCAAATGCCTATGTAATTCAGCGTGTAAAGCCATAGTAGTTTATTTAGAAAATTTCAATAATAGTAACAAAAACATCAAAAAGAAAAATCTATACTGCGAGTAACATAGGACTTACGCAACGCCGATAGTGTCATTGCGACCGGAACGAAGTGTAGGGAAACAATCCCAGCTTCAGGAGGGATTACGTCGCTATCGTACCCTACGGGAAGGCTAACGCCCACGTAATGACGGAGTTACGTTATTTTTGCGTAAGTCCTGTAAGATTCTGTAAAGGTATGGTTAATTAAAATAATTGATAATTTTTATCTAAGACTCATACTTGATTTTGGCGAAAAATCAGCACATTTCTATCTGTCTTCTTGCCTATTCTCTACTCTACACAAGTATTTTCAGTAATCAAACCAGAGTCTTACATATACGCCATCAACTAGCGAATATTTACTTCTTGTAGTTGATTTTCTAAAGGTGAATTAATAAGTCTATTTGTATTTTTTTGAGGCGCAATTGTACTGAAAGCTAAATCTTGACTGCGAGTTTGCCAACGTTGCTTTTGAGTATACTCTTGCAGTTTAGTTTGAGCTTGAGCATACACTTTTGTATTTTTAGGAATTTGGCGCAGAAAGCTAACCGCCCCATCAAAGTCACCAAAAGCTGCTTTTTTATAAGCATTTTGTAAAAAATAAGTGGCTCTAATTTGCCGTTTTTGATTATATTCAGCCAATTTTTTCTGCACTATAGCGCCAGCCGAACTTTCTTGGGGAATTTGGCTCAAATATGCTAGAGCAGTCGAAAAATCTCTAGCTTCAGCTTTTGCGTAAGCTTTAGTGAGTAAACTTTGTGTTTGTATTTCGATATTAATTCGTGCTTTTTGAACAAGTTGGTCTGTTTTTGATTGCCAATATAAAATATCTGGGACTTGAAAAGCTGTTTTGAGGACATCCGACCATCTACCTTCATTCAAGGCTTGTTCTGCTAATAAATATTGTTCCGCAGCCTGAAGCCATTCTTTTTGCCAGGTTTCGATAGTGGCTTGTACTTCTGGGTAAACATTGCTGTAGGATGGAATTGATTTAGCCAATGCGATCGCACTAGCTAAATCCCCAGCTTGATAGTTCTCTGTTGCTTTATATAAAGTCTCGCTTTCTGAATATGCCGGAGCATTATTTAGTAAAGAATAAACACCAAATCCCATTAACAAAGAATTAGCCGCCAGTCCAATCTTCATCCCTGTCATTAGGGGCGATAAATTATCACAATTAGAAGGCGTTTCATCACTCGAACGCACCAGAGGTGATGGCTCACCATATCTTGTTGCTAAAACTGGAGATGGCTGAGTTTCTCGCCGCATTTGTTTAAGTACACGCAGTACTTCAACCGCAGACTGAAAACGTTCTTGAAAATCATACCGGATCATTTGGCTGAGAATAGCAGCTAAATAATCACCAACTGGGGTGTTGGGTGAACGCCAAATAATTTCATTTGTTTGCGGATCAACTTTAAACTGTAGTGGTTCTAAACCTGTGAGCGCCTGGATAGCAATCATACCCAAGGCATAAATATCACTATTAGGGCGTGTTTGACCAATAAATTGCTCTGGTGGAATGTAACCCAATGATGTTACAGGAATCCAATCAATTGGTAATTCTGTATCGAGAGAAAACTTAACAGACTGGATAGAACCAAAATCAATTAAAACTAATTTGCCATCAGTACAGCGTCTAATTAAATTTTCTGGTTTGATATCACAATGAATCACACCTTGAGAATGGACAAATTCTAAAATTGTTAAGACATCCTCTAAAAATTCCACAACTTCGCTTTCAGTCCACAGACATCCCCATTGTTGATGAATTGGTAGTTCTGCTGTTAAATCATGTCCTTCAACAAACTCTTGGACGAGATAGAGTCGCTCATGTTCTTCAAAGCAAGCAATGAGTTCGGGAATTTGCGGATGGCTACCCAAACGTTTGAGAGTTTCCGTTTCCGTGAGAAAATGCAGCCTTAATGTTTCTAAATAGCTAGTTTGGCAATTGCTGGTTTTCAACTGCTTCACGACATATTTAGGGTCTTCTGGGTAATCTATGTCTATAGCAGTATATGTCTGTCCAAATACCCCTGCACCCAGACTTTCAACAATTTGGTACCGCGATTGTAGTACTTTACCGATCATGTAGTGGCTCATAAGCTGGTTACTTAGTAAGTCCTCATATAACTTTTCGGACATCACCTGATTGTTTCCGGATGTCCTGAAAAATAAATCACTTGAGCTTTAATTACGGTCTTCTTAGCTTGTTAATTTTTACGTATTTTTATCAAAAAAATAAAGTTACTCTGCTATCTACACTACCTATAAATCTAAATTAGCGAGTCATTGACTATAGTATCGAGAAAATAGCCATTAATGCCGTGTTTTTACAGGCAATATTCCCATAACGAAAGAAAAGGGTTCCTTGCGAGGAGAGAAGGAACCCTTGTGCGTATTTGCGTAGAAAAGAACTCTGCAATCAAGCTAATCCAGTTTATGAATTATCCCCGTCTTTCAGGAATGCAACTATGCTATGGAAGATTTTTGTTTACGCTTCATCCATAAACCCATAGCACCAGCAACAGCAATACCAGCGGTAGAAACAGGTTCTGGTACAGGTGTAGATTTGATGGGGATTTGTCCAGCAACTATACTATTGGAGAATATTACACTACTGAACAGTCCATCAGTTGGGCCATTTCCGGGTGAGCCTGTAAATCCAGGATTAAATACAACTCCTAAACTTGCTGTCTCTGCACCTGTTGATGCGGCGACAAAATTGGTAAAGCGAACACCATCATTCACTGCTATACCAGTGTTACCAACGATCGCACTAGAAAAGGTTTTTAAAATATTGTTGGAAGCATCTCGTACATTTACGAGCCAACTAGCCAAATTCACTTGTGTTGCAGTAGGTAGTTGATCTACATCTACGGTATAACTTCCATCAAAAGAACCATTTTGCAAACCTAGAGATACACCGCTAGAACCGGGAAGCGCTAGGGATTCAAATTGACCAGAAAAATTATATGTGGTCAAAGTTGCAGCTTGGGCGGGAGCATTCACAGCTGCTAACATAGCAGCACCAAGGGCAATACCAGCAGTAGCTTGAGATAGTTTTTTGTAGGATGTTGTAAGCATGAGTTGAGTTTCTCCAAAAGTAGGTTTCATAAATTGGGGGAGTGCTGACAAAATTTTTGCAAAGTGATTTCTGCGCCAGAGAAAAAATCTCTAGCTATCAAGAAGTTAAACATCACTTAATTGCATTAGTGAAAAGCTTTTACATCAGCAAGCTGAGTAACTTCAGTAGTTTTTTCTAAGTGATTTCTATATATCTGCATAATACTTAGTTAGTATGATACTAAGCTCACAAAAGCTGTGTTTACGCAAATCTACGGAAATCACATGATGAATTCGAGCAACTTTTTTCGATGTCAGCAATATTTTTGTGGTTACGCACTTAATTAATTTGAGAAAGAGTACGGTATTCACTTTGCTGCATTTTACATCTCTAATTAACTCCCTAGTTCAATTAAGCTCGATTGTCATCGTTGCCTCTGCACATATCTATACTGTCAGTAGATAAAAAAAACGGCAATAAAAATGGGGTTATTTTACGAAAAGATTAAATTCAAATTTCAGTAGTATCTAAGTGAAAATTACGTCAGTATTTGATTCTGTAAGGATTTATCAGTACTGATGTCAGAATATGTCACAGTCATTACATGTAATTCTCTTGGCGGAAAATTTACAATCAGGGAAGCTAGAGGCTAGTACAACAAGGCAAAAGTAAAAAGTGAGCCACTGCGTTGGGCGGGTTTCCCGACTTGAAGCAAGTGGCGAACTCTGGAGGAGGCAAAAGGTAAAAGAAAGAATAGTTATCCCACAAGCCTTTTAGGAATTCCTTATGGTCTGTTTATTTCTGCCGTGCTGTACTAGGGATGATTATTTTTACTCTCAAGAAACATGGGGTTAGGGGTATAGGGGTATAAGGGTTTAGGGGAAGAACAAAGAGTTTCTTCTATATTTTTCTGGCGCGTAGTCGCGCTAGTAAGAAGCTCACATTCAGCACTCAGCACTCAGTACTTTTACTAATGAACTTCTTCATCTTGTTCAACGGCTTCTATTTTGTCTTGTAATGGTTTGACAACTTTGGCGATCGCTTCTTGAATAAAAGCTTTGATAAACTCATCTCGGCGGTTCATTTGAAACTGGCGCTGTACTACTTCGGTCATTCCGCCATCGCCCCAATCTTGATCATGGCGAAAATACTCAATAAAACTTTTCCCCGCAATTCTGGTTAAATATGCAGCTGTCACCCCTTGAATGGCTCTACCAATAACGAATGTGGCGACATTCAGTTGCAAAGCTGTAGAAACTAATTGAATCGCGCCCTTGACTATCCCTAAACTGGCAATAGTTTTCGCTAAAGATAAAGCTAACTCCCTTCCCCGTTCCATGTTCAATTCACAGCCGTAAACTCTACCAATTTCCACAACCATTTGAGCATTCACAGCGGCGGTTGCGAGTAAATCTACTACTGGTAAGGGTGTCACTGAAACTACCCCAGCGCCAATCCACTGAAATCGCTCAACAATTTTATCGGCTTGACGGCGACGCTGGGCATCAATGAGTTTACGTGCTTCTTCTCCTAACCGTAAAGATTGCAGCAAAATGTTATCTGCGACTAAATCTTCACCCTCAGCCCGCAGCACAGCAGCCATCCGCCGTAACAAGGGTACAATATCTGGCTCTGGTTCGTAGAGTTCGCCTGTTTCTAGTTGAGCCGATTGAGGATTAGCCGCGATCGCTACAACATCGTTAGTTGCAATAAAGCCCCGGACTCGTTCTCGCAACCGAGCCAAAATGACTTCTTTATTTTCGTCTGTATAGAGGTCAGTTTTATTAAGAATTAACAGCGATCGCTTGCCAATTTCGGCCAAACCCCGCAATGGTTCATATTCGGAGCGTCGTAGGTCATTATCTACTACAAATAACAACAAATCTGCGGCTGTGGCTAATTCCCTTGCTAACTGTTCTCGTTCGGTTCCAGCGACTCCTGCTTCTAAAATTCCCGGTGTGTCGGTAATTAAAATTTTGCGTTCCAACCCCTTTAACCGCAGACAATAAGTTTCGCCTGCTGTCGTTGTCCCCATTGGTGCATTTACTTGCCCGACCATCCGCCCCATAATGGCATTGACAAGGGAAGTTTTGCCTGCACTTCCTGTCCCAAATACTACAACTTGAATTTCACCCCGTGCTAAATTAACTTCAATTTCCCGCGATCGACTTAATAAAGCTTGTCGTGCTACTTCGTCTTGAATTTGCGAAACTTGTTGACGCACAGCTTGGATTGTGGAAGAAGCTGCATCAGATTTAGCTGCGGGGATTTGGGCTGGTGTCACGCGCTTACGTCCTTGGCGGGAACGTTTTTCTCCTCCCTGAAGCACCAATACGTAATAAACAAAAGCCGCAACTAAGCCGCCAATCAAGACAACCAACAGCAACAGCAGCAAATTACCGAGTAACGGCGAATAAGACAATTGCCAATAAAGGCGCGATAGAGAATCTATCAGCCACAGGCTCATGGCCAAAATGACGATGAGACCAACAATTAGCGTTACTATGCGCGATAAAGGCATGGGTAGCGGTGGTTAGTATTCAATAAGCAGATGCTTTTTATCTTAATGGTAGGACTAATGCACAGATGATGTCGGGTAGAATCAAAATTCATGGATATGACGCATCACTTCAGCCACTGACCAAGCTTGGGCGATCGCACCTCTGGGTGTGTGTGGTGGATCGCCATCAAAAATTTCGGAAATGGAGCCAAGACAAGCACTTGCCAAAAAATGGTCTAGGAGAGGTTGCCAACTAAAAGGTAATGGTTCCTTGGGGTAAAAACGTTGCCAGGCGCGAGTGAATGGCCCAATTAACCAACTCCAAACTGTACCTTGGTGGTAGGCGCGATCGCGATCGTGGGGCATACCTATATATTTACCCACGTATTCGGGATCAATGACATCGAGACTGCGAAGTCCATAGGGAGTTAGCAAGCGATAGGTGGCTAAGTCCAGTACCTGACGACCTTGTTGTTGAGAAAATCCACAATGGTGTAGAGATAATGCGAGAACCGCATTGGGACGAATTTGGGAATTGCGGCGATCGTCTGGCTCAATGGTGTCGTATAAGTAACCCAATATGGGGTTCCAGAATTTTTGCAGGGAAACCTTTACCTGTTGTGCTTGCTGTTCATAACGCTGCGCCTGTTTTGCTAGACGGGCTGCATCATCTACTGGCATTTGACTTAAGCGTTTTGCCCATTGACTCATCCAACACAAAGCAGAATACCACAGGGCATTAATTTCTACTGGCTTACCATGACGGGGTGTCACAGGCTGACCATTAACTACTGCATCCATCCAAGTTAAGGCGACACCGCGAGCATAGCAGCCCACTAAGCCATCAGTAGCATCAACTTGGATGTTATAACGTGTACCACCCACAAAGGCTTTGTGGATTTGCTGCACTACAGGAAATTGGTCTGCCAAAAACTCCCAGTCTTGGGTGGTTTCTAAGTAAAGTCCTAATGTTTCAATCCACCATAGGGCGGCATCAATACTGTTGTAATATGGCTCGGTGTCAACGTCAGGAAAATTATTCGGAATTAACCCGTGGCGACAGTAACGCCCAAAAGTTTGTAATAGCCCTTTGGCTAATTCATAACGCTGCGGTACTAGTGCTAGACCTGGTAAGGCAATTAAAGCATCACGTCCTCTGTCATTAAACCAGTGATAACCAGCAATCAGTGTAGGGCCAGCAATGGCAGCCCGATAAACAATAAACTGATCGCTGGCTTTGAGTAGGTGCTGCCAAATGAGCGATTGGGAAGATACAGGGAGGATAAAATCCTCTTTTTTTGTTTGCTCTCCAGCTTCCCTACCTCTTAATAGTCCCCAGTCTCTATTTACGGTTTTACTACATCCAAAAATCTGGCAGAGCCTTTCTTGTTCTGCTTCTACTGCTTCTGCAAAGCTTTCTGGTACTAATAGACTTTGTTGTGGGTCAGGAAAACCTAACCGCGCTTCTAAAGTTACAGCATCTCCTGGCTGGAGAGTGACGCTTAAATAGCCAGGGCTATAAAGGTCTTCATAATCACTTAATCCTCGACTTGTCTCTTCGGGGAGGATGTAATTCCAATACCAAAATGCGTCTGCTTGATATTTGCCCTGTGTCCAACGCAAATACCAAGGTTTACCAAAGTTTCCAGAAGCGATCGCTTGGAGGCAAACTTGTTGTTGTCCTAGTAATTGGGAAAATTGTAAGCCTGCGGCCTTTTGCTGATGATGAAAGTCGCGATCGCAAACGAGTAGTCGCAGTTTGAGAATAGCCGTCTCTACGCCATCATAACGATAGTGAATTAAAATCCGATGGCTGAGATGGGCATGAGGCGGGGGACTATCGTGTCCATTTCCTTCCCATCCGTATGGCATCAGCAGTTGTCTGCTTAACTGCCAGTTATCTTCACCCCAAATCCATTTGGGAACTGGGTTAATGTCAAAAGAGCGCAGTAGTTCGTAACCGGTAGGCTTAATCTCACCACTGCCCCAGATATTTGTCCCCAGGGAAACAATTCCCTTTGATACTTCTAAACTCGCTTCTAAATGCGATAACAACAAAGTGCGCCCAGAAGGTGGACTTGTCGCAGCAAATAACCAACCGTGATAAGTGCGGGTGCGGACATCAGAAACTGTACCACTGGCAAAACTGCCTAAGCCATTGGTGAGTAACCATTCTCTTGGATCTAAATTGGTCATTTGCTACTCAGAATCGTTATGACTATGATATAGTCGTAACAGATCGTAATTAAACTGTGAGTCAGCCCGATTGGGGGACTGTGTTCCTCGAAGAGGTTCTCGACAAGTACCCGAAAGGGTGAGACAGCGTGGATGGGTAAGTTTTATCTGACCCGAATTCTAACGCTACTAAAACTGATATAAGTTGAAGGAGAATTAGGTTAATGTCCCTCACTTACGGAACAGAAGGAAGCCTCCGCGTTGGTCAACAAGCTCCCGATTTTACAGCAACCGCTGTAGTAGATCAGGAATTCAAGACAGTCAAACTTTCCGACTATCGCGGCAAGTATGTTGTCTTATTTTTCTACCCCCTAGACTTTACCTTTGTTTGTCCTACTGAGATCACAGCATTTAGCGATCGCTACGAAGAATTCAAGAAACTTAACACTGAAGTTCTCGGTGTTTCCGTTGATAGTGAGTTCTCACACCTCGCTTGGATTCAAACCGATCGCAAATCAGGTGGCGTAGGCGACCTCAATTATCCCCTAGTTTCCGATATTAAGAAAGAAATTAGCGCAGATTACAACGTTCTTGACCCAGCAGCGGGCGTTGCCTTGCGTGGTCTATTCTTGATTGACAAAGATGGTATCATTCAACACGCTACCATTAACAACCTAGCTTTTGGTCGTAGCGTTGATGAAACTCTACGAACATTACAAGCAATTCAGCACGTCCAATCACATCCTGACGAAGTTTGCCCCGCTGGTTGGCAACCAGGTGATCAGACAATGAATCCTGATCCTGTGAAGTCTAAAGTTTACTTCGCTTCCGTCTAGAATTTTCTCGCTTTCAATTCCAATAATATTTGTTGGCATTGAAGGCGAAATTCATCCGCACCACAGATGAACCACAGATCAACACAGATTAAAATCAGTGTTAATTTGAGCGTTAATCTGTGGTTTTGTTTTGTTTTGTTTTGTTAAAGTGCTGAGTGCTGAGTGCTGAGTATAAATACAGTGCCTTTAAGTTTTTATATTATTCACTAATAAAAATATGCTAACTTCAACTGATTTCACTGGCTTATTTAATGAGCGATTCTTCCGTAACTTTTTGCCAATACCCGCGACTAGTTACTTTCGCATAGAAATAGGAACACCAGATTTTCAATTACCAGATATTACTAACGGTACTGTAGTCAAATTGTCAGACTATCGAGGCAAGCAACCAGTATTACTTGCCTTTACAAGAATCTTTACGGAAAAGCAATATTGCCCGTTTTGCTATCCGCATATTAAAGCTTTGAATGAAAACTATGAGGAATTTACAAAACGCGGTATAGAAGTTTTGATGATTACTAGTACCGATGAAAGGCAAAGTCAAATAGTTGTACAAGATTTAGGCTTAAAAATGCCGTTATTGAGTGACCCTAGTTGTAATATATTTCGGAGATATAAAGTAGGGCAAGCATTGGGAGCGCCTTTACCAGCACAGTTTGTATTAGATCAAGATGGCAAATTACTTTATACACATTTGTTTTCTTTTTTAGATCACAATGCTAGTGTGGAAACATTATTAACACAATTTAATGTCGCCAAACTTGATGAATAATATTGCCATCGGCGGCGATTAATTGAACTTGTAAAGGCATTTGTCCGGCGGCGTGAGTTGAACAACTTAAACAGGGGTCAAAAGCACGGATTCCTGCTTCCACACGATTTAACATTCCTTCAGGAATTTCTGTACCTTGGATGAAATGACGGGCAATTTGAGCAACTGTCCGATTCATTGCTAAGTTATTTTGACCAGTGGCAATGATGAAATTGACTTTTTGTAGTAAACCATTTTCATCAACCTGATAATGATGAAATAAAGTGCCGCGTGGTGCTTCGCTGACACCAACTCCTTCTAGTTGATTAATGCCAGCTTCGGCACGGAGTCGAGTTGATAGGATATCTGGGTCATCGAGTAAGATTTCAATGTGTTCAATACAGGCGACAATTTCGATTAAGCGGGCATAGTGATAAAAGAAAGATGACTTGACTGTACCTTGACCGCGATCGCGGAATTCTTGTAATTCTTGATCAGCTAAAGGTGTACCAATGCGGTTACAAATATTTAACCGTGCCAGCGGCCCTACCCGATACATCCCACTATCTATCCGGCAATGATCATTTTGGTTAGGATAACCCAAGGGTCGATAATAGGGCGATTTTAAGTAAGAATCTGGTTGAACAGCTTCCCCGATAAATTCTTGATAGCGCGTCGGGTCAAGTTTATCGGCAATGATATTACCTGCGCTGTCTACAAAGCGGAGATTTCCGTCGTAGGTTTCCCACAAACCGTTAGGAGTAACTAACCCCATAAATAAACTAGGGAAGTTACCAAAAGTTTGGACTTCTTTGGCATATTCATCAAGCAAGTTTTTAAATCGTGCTAAAGCATTCAAGATAGTAGCGCGTGCTTCGGGGATGCGGTTTTGGATGTGGCTGCGTTTTTCTGGTGTTAGTGGTTCTCGCACTCCACCAGGAACAGCCCAAGCCGGGTGAATCTTTTGCCCTCCAAGTAACTCAATAATTTCTTGTCCAAATTGGCGTAAGCGAATTCCACCACGGGCAAATTCTGGTTCTGCGGCAATTAAACCAAAAACATTGCGAGTTTGGGGATCGCTATCCATTCCCAATAAGAAATCAGGGGCGCTGAGATGAAAGAAACTCAACGTATGGGATTGGAGAATTTGCCCTAAATTCATCAACCTGCGGAGTTTAGCCGCCGTTGGTGGGATAATCACAGCTAAAATGCGATCGCCTGCTTTTGCTGAAGCTAACAAATGACTCACGGGACAAATACCACAAACCCGTGCAGTAATTCCCGGCATTTCCCACAGCGGCCGACCTTCGCAAAACTTTTCAAACCCGCGAAATTCGGTGACATGAAAGTGAGCATCACTTACTTGACCAGCATTATCTAAAAAAATACTAATCTTGGCGTGTCCTTCAATGCGGGTAACGGGATCGATAATTATTTTTTTCATTGGTCAAAAGGCAGGAGGCAGGAAGGAGGATGAAATTTCATACTTCAGACTTCATACTTCAGACTTTCTGAGTAATCTTCAAAAGCTGTTCTATCGATTTTTTCGGCTGTTTGGTGTGCTATTTCTGATTGCATTTCGTCTACTGCATCCCAAGCTGCGGCACATTCTTCTGAGTGAATACCTTTTTCTATGCAAGTAGCACGAGCTTTTTTAATTTCATCTTGTAGCTGTTGTTCTAACAGAAGTGACCGGGGTTGTTCTATAAAGTCACTTAAAGCCAAAATATCGGTGAGAGAAATGATTCCGATTAGTTCACCTTGGATAATCGGCGCTCTGTGCAAATGATGTTGAGCAAATAACCGCGCGACGTATTCTACACCCAAGTCGGGGTTAATGGCGATGCAAGGTTTAGTCATCACCTCGTAAACCCTTATTTTATGAGGGTCTTTACCATAAGCAATAACTTTATAGACAATATCACTCTCGCTAATAATGCCGTAAGCGTCTTGTTCGTGGCGACGGTCAACAATTAATGCTCGCCAATCTCTAGCCCGCATTAACTTCACGGCTTCTGCGACTGTGGCGGAACTACGAATGGTGGCGACATCTTTTGTCATAATGTCTGCTGCTTTTAACATAATGAATCTCCTATAGATGAGTGCTGAGGAGCGCTACTTGCTAGAACGGGGGGGGAAACCCCACAAAGCAGTGGCTCGACTTGAATGAACTGGCGTTGCTGAGTGTGTGAATAATCCTCCTGCCTTCTCTTCAACCAAATTTGATGAATTCGCGTCCTTCGAGTTTGGGTTTTTCTCCTTGTAACAGTGGCTCTAATGCGGCGCGGATGCGAGTTGCTGAGGGTGGACAGCCGGGTAAATAAATATCAACGGGGACGACATAATGTACAGGTGTGACTTTATCTAGTAATGGGGGGACTATGCCTGGTTCTTGGGGTATTTGAGGATGAAGATCAACTAATTCGATGTAACATCGCTGAAGTACTGGTTCGGCGCTACCTAAAGGATTGCGTAAGGCGGTGACGTTGCCAGTCACAGCACAATCACCAAAGGAAATTAAGATTTTGGAACGTTCTCGCACGGTGCGGATTGTGGTGAGATGTTCTTCGTTAGCGATCGCACCTTCAACTAAAACTACATCGACATCATGGGGATATTCTTTAATATCCGCGAAGGGACTGTAAACAAAATCAACTTGTCCTGCTAAATCAATTAGCCATTCGTCTAAGTCGAGAAAGGACATGTGACAGCCGGAACAGCCGCCTAACCATACTGTTGCTAGTCGTAAGCGATTCATATTAATTTTTCAATGGTCAATAGTCAATTTAGAAGTTAAAAGGCAAAAAGCAAATGTAAAAAGAGAAAATTTTTTACTTTTTACTTTTTACTTTTTACTTGTTAATACCTGATGCCACTCTTGCACGACGGATTGAGGGACGGAGATGTGAATAAACTTTTGTTTGGGTAATGGTATTGCTAGTTGTAGGGCTTCGTTAGGTAATTGGGGCAAGATATCTTTAAAGTCGTATTGACCGATAGTTGGTGCTGGGGCTTCATCTAAGAACACGTCAGCAGCAGTAAAAATCTTGCCGTCAGCGGTGGTGATTTTGAGCGGTTGGGGATGAATCAATTCGGCTGAGTTAGGGAAACCGACTAGGCGCAGATTTAAACTGATCTTTTGATGAGGATAAATTTGCTTAAACAGAACCGCTTGCCAAACGTGTCCTGATTGGTCATCTAATTTTGTTTGTGAGCGATAAAGTATTTCGCCTGGTGCTGCTTCTAAACGTGTGACAGCCGCGATTGCTGTTTGTGATGTGGGGTTTCTTAAAACCAGGAATATACATATTGTCAAAATACTTGCCAATAGCAGCCACCAAAATGTTTGTCGAATGCGACGGAGTTTCATATTTTCCTCCTGGCGTGGCTAAAGATTCCATTGCTGTTTTTTCCTTGCAGTAACTAAAAAATCAAGTTTGTCCCGATCATGTTTCATTTCCCCAACGCTAGAAGCTTGGTAGAAAATCGCACCTGTGGGGCAAGCGTTGACACATTTACCGCAGGAGGTACAAGTTGACGATGTTCCCCACGGCTGACTCAAGTCAGTAATAACGTGAGAGTTTGTACCCCTACCTGCCATATCCCAAGTGTGAGCGCCTTCAATTTCGTCACAAACACGGACACAACGAGTACACAGCACACATCGGTTATGATCAATACCGAAGCGCTCGTGGGAAACATCTACTTTGCGATTGGGGAAGTGATATTCTAAACGTACATGATCCATCCCCATTTCAATCGCTAAGTCTTGTAATTCACAATTACCATTAGCGACACACACCGAACAGATGTGATTACCTTCTGCAAACAGCATTTCGACAATTGTACGGCGGTATTTTTGCAGGCGATCGCTATGTGTATACACCTCCATTCCTTCGTTAATTTTTGTCACGCAAGCAGGCTGTAATTTATTACTCCCAGCAATCTCTACTAAACACAGCCGACAAGCGCCCACATCCTCCACGCCGTTTAAATGGCACAATGTCGGAATATGAATTCCTGCTGCTTGCGCCGCTTCTAAGACAGTTTCTTCTTCGTGAGCGCTAATAAGTTGGTCGTTGATTGTTAAAGTTTTAACTGTCATAACAATAAAAAATAGGTGACAGGAAACCAAAAACAGAGTGTAAATTGTGTCTGATTATTGAATGCGACGGGTTACATCGTGAATGCGACAAGTTGCATTATTAATGCAATAGTTAATATTGTTGTTGCAACAAGTTACATTGTGACTGCGACGGCTGACATTATGAATGCGACGGTTTACATCGTGAATGTGATAGCCTACATTGTGATGCAAACTAAAAAACTTTTTAGCCTGTCACTTGTCACCTGTAATCAACTCCAAATACTCTTTCCGGAAATAGCGCAATGTACTAAATACCGGATTTGGTGCAGACTGTCCCAAACCACACAAGCTGGTGTTTTTTACCAGATCGCACAGTTCTTCCAGTAATGCCAAATCAGCGTGGGTTGCTTTGCTTTGCATCAGTTTGGTTAATAATCCATGTAGCTGCACAATTCCCACACGACAAGGAATGCACTTACCACAGGATTCATCCATACAAAATTCCATAAAGAATCTTGCAACATCAACCATGTTGGTGGTTTGATCCATAACAATCATGCCGCCAGAACCCATCATCGAACCGAGGTTTGTTAGGGATTCATAATCTACAGGTGTATCAAATGCCGAAGCAGGAATACATCCCCCAGAAGGGCCACCTGTTTGTACGGCTTTAGCAATACCACCATCGGGAATACCGCCTCCTATTTCTTCGACAATTTGTCGCAGAGAAGTTCCCATTGGGACTTCAATTAAACCTGTGTTGCGGATTTTGCCAGCTAGGGCAAAAACTTTTGTTCCTTTGCTTTTGTCTGTACCAATACTGGCAAACCAATCAGCACCTTTACGAATAATTGGAGCAATATTGGCAAAGGTTTCGACGTTATTAATTAATGTAGGATGACCCCATAAACCAGATTCTGCCGGATAGGGTGGACGAGGATGAGGTAGGCCGCGTTTGCCTTCGATGCTTTCCATTAAGGCGGTTTCTTCGCCGCACACATAAGCCCCTGCACCGATGCGGATATCGATTTTGAAGTCAAAGGGAGAATCAAAGATTTGGCTACCTAATAAACTTAGGCGTTGGGCTTGATGAATTGCGGTTTGCAAACGATGAATGGCAATGGGATATTCTGCCCGAACATAAATATAACCTTGGCTGGCTCCTACAGCATAGCCAGCGATCGCCATTCCTTCTAATACGCGATGGGGATCACTTTCTAGCACACTGCGATCCATAAATGCACCGGGATCACCTTCATCAGCGTTACAAATGACAAATTTGCGGCCGCTTTTTGCTTTAGCAACAGTCGCCCATTTTATTCCTGTGGGATAACCCGCACCACCTCTGCCACGCAACCCACTACGGGTAACTGTCTCAACTACCTCGTTAGGTGTCATCTCACGCAACACATGGTAAAGAGCTTGATAACCTTCAACCGCAATATAAGATTGAATCTTTTCTGGGTCAATTTTGCCGCTATTTTCTAAAACAATTGGCTGTTGATAACTAAAGAATGGCTGGGATAAATCTATTTCTGAAACACAGATTTTACCACCGTCTAACGCTTCAATAATGGCAGATGCGTTTTGAATGGTAACTTTTTCGTAAAGCTTGCTTCCGGCTGGGGTGTCAACTTGCACTAATGGCCCTTTACAGCATAAACGCATACAGCCAACACCAGAAACTTGCACGTCTTTTTCTAAACCTTCAGCTTTAATACCTGCATCAAGTTCTTGTTTAATACTTTGGGAATTAGCAGATAAACAACCAGCCGCTGTACAACAGCGAATATGTACTGGTTTAGCTTGAGATTTTTCTTGTTTGGCGATTTCTAATAATTCATTTAATTCCATTTTCCAGCCATTCTTGGATGCGTTCTCCAACTGATTCTGGGTTTTGATTACCTAAGACTGTGCCATCAAATACTACAGCAGGCGCAATCCCGCAAGCTCCTAAACATCTTGCTGTTAATAGTGATAATTGTTTGTTAGCTGTAGTTTCGCCCGCCCGAATCCGCGTAATTTTTTCTACATTGGCCAAAATTGCCTGAGCGCCTTTGACATAACAAGCAGTCCCGGTACAAACTACACAACGATGAACACCTTGAGGCGCTAAAGAAAATAAATGGTAAAAAGTAGCTACCCCGTAAACTTGACTAGGGGGAAGTTTTAAATTATGGGCAATATAAAGTAATAAATCGGGTTCTAAATAACCATAAAGTTCTTGGGCTTTGTGGAGAATTTCAATTAAGGCATCTTGTTGATACTGGTGACGCTTCATGGTTGCGTCCAGCATCTTCAGGCGTTTATCTCCACTGGGATGGTGCAGAACTACAGGAGAAGCAATTGTCATTGTTATTGATAGAGATTGATGATTTACTTTGGCGATCGCACCCTAAAATTTAAGAGACGCTGACATTTTCCGCTGCTTCCACAACAGTTTTTTCTGAGCTTTTCAAATTGCGAGGATAATGCACGATATAAACTGAATAATTAGCGTGGTGCAGCACATAGTTACTCACACTACCTAAGAAAAATTCTGCTAAACCAGAACGCCCACGATGTCCCATCACAATTAAGTCTGCATTCCATTCAGCAGCCATTTTACAAATAGTATTGCCAGGGTTGCCCAAAACTTGGCTAAACTCTGCTTTCACATCTGCCAAGTTTGCTTGAGCGCAAAAAGCCTGCAACATCCGCACGCCTTCATCTTTAAAGCTATCCCATTGTTTTTGATATAAATCTAAACTTTGACCACTCAAACCTGGATAGTAATCAACGTTAGATAACATGGGAATGTAAGGGCTACCTTCTTCTTCTGGGGACAGAACATGCAGCAATAATAGTTGGGCTGACATGACTTTTGCTAAAGACAATGCTTGCTGAAAAACCTCTTGTCCCATTTCTGACCGATCTAATGCCACTAAAATCTTTTCCAGCATATAAACCTCTGGCTGTAATTGCTTATAACTAATTGGTGATTGAAGTTTTTAGTCGGGAGATGCAGAACTTCAGCAATTGATAATGCTGCATCTGTTTTTAACAACAATTTTGGCAATGATTCTTTTTAATTTAGCCGTGATATTTTGGCAACTTACTAAGTGACTATCTATCTTATAGAAGAAGAATTTGAGGAACTTGTGAGGATGTTACCGTTGTTAAATAAGCTGGTGTGCATTCAAGTTGCAAATTCTTTGGTTGAGACTGCCATTAGTCATCAGTCATTTGTCTCTTGTCAACACAAAACGCCAATCTAAAATCCAAAATTGATTGACTAATGACAACCTTTATGGGTAACAGGACTTACGCACAGGCTACGGAAAATCGAACCACAGAGACGCAGAGGTCACGGAGAAATGAGAGTTTGAGAGGTGTTTTGCGTAAGTCCTAGGTAATTCTGTAATTTAGACGTGTTTGAGCTTACTTGTATATAGGAGTCCGCTTTGATTCCTGAAATCATTTGTGTAAGAAGGGAATGTGAAAGGTCAGGTACTTAACAACTTCCCTTTTCCCTTTAACAGAAACATATCGGGGGCGAATGTCTGGTTGCCCCTACTATAATGATCACCAAATATCTGGATAAAATTCTTTATTAATGCGTAAGTCTTATTTATGATGATTTCTACTGAACGCATAATTTATTGCATAAATCCTAGCTGCGATCGCCCGGCTAATTCTATAGAAGAGCGCATCTGTACCAATTGTCAAACTCCCTTAATTCACCGTTACCTCTGGGCGACTGGTACTTTAGCCGCCAACATCTTACCCGAAACCCAAGTTGCAGAGCGATATGAAGTTATTCAACAACAAATCTGGCTAGATACTCAACCAGGGCTACCACCAGAAACTTTACAAGACTTACCACAAGCTGTTATTCCTTATTTAAAACTATATCAACAGCAATTACATCTTCCTCAAGTTTATGGGTTTGCTTTTTTTGAGAATGAAGATAATATTCTGTTGCTAGAAAATGCCCCAATAGACATAACAGGAAACTTATACCCCACGATAGCTAATGCTTGGGAACAAGCTACAGCAGTTAGACAAGTTTATTGGCTATGGCAAATTCTCCAACTTTGGCAACCGTTAGCAGAACTAGAAGTTGAGCAAAGTTTAATAATTCCCGATAACTCAAGAGTACAAGGTTGGTGTGTGCGGTTGTTAGAACTGCATCCCACCCCAGCCGATGAAAAACTCAGCTTACATGATTTAGGAAAGTCTTGGCAGTCTTTGATAGCATTAGCCCAACCACAAATCGCGCAATCATTACAGAAGATAGTTGAGCAAATGTGCGATCGCGCAGTAGATTTAGAAATTATCACAACTCAACTGAATACACTGTTACTCTCAGCTGCTGCCGAATTACCTCTTAGTTTGCAAGTTGCAGGTGCAACAGACATCGGCACAGAACTCACCCAAAACGAAGACACTTGTTACCCAAGCACCGATGAACCATATCATCCACTCATCCCACGCTTATCGATGGTTTGTGATGGTATTGGTGGACATCAAGGTGGTGAAGTTGCCAGCCAAATGGCAGTACAATCATTAAAATTGCAAATCCGTGCTTTATTAGCAGAAGTCGCCGAACAAACTGAACCCGTAGCGCCAAAATTATTGCAAGAACAGCTAGAAGCAAGTTTGCGGGTAGTCAATAATTTAATTTCCTCCCGCAATGATGAGCAAAAACGCCAAGGTAGAGAACGAATGGCGACAACCTTGGTGATGGCGTTGCAATTACCCCAAAGAATCGCCACAATTTCTGGATGGACATCTGATAACGCCCATGAACTTTATTTAGCTAATATTGGCGATAGCCGCGCTTACTGGATAACCCGTAACTACTGCCAATTACTCACCGTGGATGATGATGTCGCTTGGCGAGAAGTGCGTTATGGCAGGAGTTTATATCGTCAAGCTCTCCAGAGACAAGATGCAACGGCTTTGACTCAAGCATTAGGCACAAAAGATGCGGAATCTCTGCGATTATCAATTCAAAGATTCATCATTGATGAAGAAGGGCTATTATTGCTGTGTTCTGATGGTTTAAGTGATAACGATTGGGTAGAAAATTCTTGGCAAGATTTTGCTATTCCTGTGTTAACAGGTGAAGCTTCCATTGCCGAAACCGTGCAGAATTTGATTAATCTTGCCAACCAAAAAAATGGTCATGATAATACTTCCGTTGTTCTCACCCTTTGTCGGCTGTCTAAAGAATATTTAGTACCAGTAACAACAGTATCTCCACCAGAAGAGATTGTCGAACCAGAAACACCAGAAATAGAAGAACCTGCTTTGACAGAAAGCGCCCAAGCCTTATTAGACTTGGATTTGACAGAGGAACCAATACCTCCACCAATACCCACACCAATCAAAAAACCTCATCAACGTAAGCCTTTAGCAAACCTTGGCGGATTATTAGCCGTGTTCGTTGGCGGAACAACTCTGGGATTATTCGCTTGGTGGCTACTAAATCCCCAAACCTTTCAACAAATGTGTGGAAAATTACCCCAACCAATACAGTCAGTCTGTCCACAGCGTCAGTAATCAAAACCCTTACTGTCAGACACAGCATCTAGGAACGTAATATCCATTTGATGTAGAATTGGAACTGTCGTTAAAGCGCACAGAAAAACTAAAACGAGTCTTTCTTAGCCTGTTAGCTGACAAATCCTCAAAAAGCGCTTCTGAGACACCCGTAAGCGTGGACAAGTGCAATGAGGAGAAAAAACCAGTCAGACATTTGTCGCTGATGATGATTAAAGCCTGCAAGGTCAGGCTTTGTTTGTATAAAAGTTGCAAACGCATAAAATAGAGCGTTTGTCTTGATGAGATGGGAAAAATCACTGTTCTCAACAGTTTGTTTTTCCAGCAGCAAGTTCGATGAGGGATGGCTGTGGAGATGCTTGTGGAACCGCAAAAGCTAGGTGTAAATGTTCTTATGAAAGTTGGCGATCGCGTCCGTGTTAATGAATCGGTAGTAGTCTACCATCATCCTGAACATCGCTCTCAAGCTTTTGACCTCAAAGGCTCAGAAGGCGAAATCGTGGATATTGTGACTCAATGGCAAGGTAGACCTGTAAGTGCTAACTTGCCAGTATTAGTTCAGTTTAGTAAAAAATTTAAAGCCCACTTGCGTGAGAATGAGTTAGAAATTATCTAAACTTCTCAAAAGCGGCGAAGGAACCACCGAAAAATGTTGAGTTCGCCGCGCATTTTTTTGAGTTCTTGACGATGATATTCTGCTTCAGCCTCGTACCATTCACAATGACGCTGAAACTCTAAGCGTTGCTGAACTTCGTAATAAAATTCATGGGTAGTTTGGTAAGCACTAAAAGCTTCTTCAACTTCAGGTTGCCGAGATAGAATAATATGAGGTAATTCTTGGCGCATGATTCTCACAACATAGTGTGCTGAGTTTTGAGATATTAAACAACCAAAACTTTCAGACTATTGAAATTATAGCTATTAGCAATAACTAAACTTCTTGCAAAAGTCTTGATTCTCTTCTTCTCCTTTGCGTCTTTGCGGCTACCCTGCGGGAACGCCTGGCGGCGAATGCGCGAGACAAAAAATATTGATGCAAGAGGTCTACTGGCTACCACGCAACAATTTTTACAGCCAACCACGCAAGCTATAGATAAAACTACCAATATATTCTTTTAAAGCACTAGTAAATTGATGTAGGTTATCTGTATCGGGTAATAAGTTGAGTAATGCAGCTTTGGGGGTGCTACCCAGTTCTTGCAGTTCACCTTGAGTCACAAGAAAATCTGTTGGCGCAGGAGTAGCATCAATCCCTTGACGTTGGAAAATTTTCAGCGATCGCGGCATGTGCATGGACGAAGTTACCAATAATACTTTTTCAATACCACGAGACTGCAAAATTTTCTTGACATTCACCGCATTTTGATAAGTATTGAGAGAATCGGGGTCTTGAATAATTGCCTGTGGTGGTACACCGATTTCTGTCAGAATACTGGCCATGTCTGTAGATTCTGGTGTACCACCATTTCGCCATTCCACCCTACCACCACTTGTAATAATCAAAGGCGCTTTTTTTTGACGATATAGCTGTGCTGCATAAATTACGCGATCGCCTTGTTCACTTAAATCAACGTCAGGTCGAGGAAAAAAAGCTGATTTAGTTGCACCACCCAAAACCACAATTGCTTCCGCATTTGGCATTTGCTGAGGTGGGAGATTTTGCCATTCGAGCGATCGCACCAATGCCTTAGCCACCCAAGCATTACTACAAAATAATAATAAACTTAAAGAAAAGGCGATCGCTGCTGTTGCAGTGCGCGGTTGTTTCCACACTGTGATCAAAGCCACCACTAAACTCACACTGGCTAATCCCAAAGGATAAAAAAACAGTGGTAACAACTTAGAAAGGTATAAAAACATAATTGGTTATTACAGGTAACTTCAAAGATATAAGTAAAAAGAAAAAATCTTTTGACTTTTGACTTTTAACTTTTGCCTTTATTCATTACCTTTCCCAAAATCTAAAATTAATGCCTCTGGCGCGACGGAAGCGGCGAGTAGGCCTCCTTTTTTGCTGTTTAGTTGATCTTTCTTCTCCCTCTTCTACAGTTTCCACTGGTAGCTGAGTTCTAACTTCTTCTTTGCTACCCCACCAAGCAATAATCCAGCCGCCACCAATAGCACCTATTCCCCCTAGCAAGATACTCATCGGTGCTGAGTAACCCAACCAGACAAAGCCTAATAAGAAAAATAACCAGTATTTAAGTCCAGCATCAATACCATCAGAAGAGGCGACTGTTGGCGCTTGGGGGCTATTTTTACTTGCACTAGTCATCCAACCCAAGGTGAATCCGCCCAAAATTCCTAAGAAAATACTCAGGGATGCTGGTGAACCCGTCAATATTAAGATGAACGTTAAAAATGACCCAAATATTAATTGCGAAACAAAGTCAGGGGTGAAATTAAATAAGTTGTTATTTTTAGCCATGAGTCCAGTAAGGGTGTAAAGGTATAGGGGTGTAAGGGTGTAGGGGTAGGGAGAAAATTTTAACTAATACCTTACCCCCTTGCCCTTTAAACCCTGTTCTCGCTCAGAAGTTTGAATTGTATCCCGTTTGCTTGAGTGGTATCCCAAGTGTAAACATAAGGTGCTTCTGCTTCAGTAAAAGCTTCAGCTTGTTTAAGTTGTGATGCTAATAAATCTACCGTAGCATCAGCAATATCACCAGTCCGGTTGATCAACCGTTCTTGAATTACTTCGACTGGTGCTGTGCAGTGGACAATCTGGAGAGGAAGTTGATACTTTTGTGTTTTGGCGATCGCTTCTTGGCGATGTTGTTGTCGGTCATACTTGGCATCTAAAATCACAGTGAAACCTTGATTAGCTAGTATAGTTCCCAAGTTCAACAACCGTGTATATGTTTTCTGCGTCATTTCTGGCGTATACAAATCATCTCCACCACGTTCTGACAAAGAAATTCTCCCCAAATGCTTACGCACTGCATCTGAGCGAATGTGAATCGCATTAAATTGTCGAGCTAAATATTTTGCGGTTGTACTCTTCCCCGAACCTGACAACCCCGACATTAAAATCAGCTTTCCTTGTTTGGGTTGAGTGTATTCCCAAGCCAGCTTGTAATACTTGGCTGCGGTTTTTGCCGCTTCTTGTTTAACTTCTGCTGGTACACCAGGATCATCCAGTAAAAATGACGTTACCTTTGCCCTTACATAAGACTGCCGATTTAAATATATAGGCAATACCTCTAAGCCTTCCCAATCGCCAGTCTGCTCTAAATAAGTATTTAAATAAGCATTACTTAAGTCTTGACGTTCTTGTGCTTCCAAATCCATCACCGCATAAGCAATATCGAACATGACATCAACAAAGCGGAAGGGTTCGTTAAACTCTATGCAGTCAAATAACAAAATTTTATCTTGCCACAAACAAATATTGCGGAGGTGTAAGTCTCCATGACATTCCCGAATACGGTGATTTTGAATTCGTTTTTGAAATAACTCTGACTTTTCCGCAAAAAATTTATCTGTATAAGCTTTGCTTTCGTCAAATTGCTGCTGTGTCTGGGGGCCACCGATATATTTCTCAGTTTGCTCGTAATTTTCATCAAATGCTGCTCGTACTTGCGATACTTCGCCAAAAGTGCGTATGTAATCATTTGTTTCGGTTTTGGCATGATACTGAGCTACAACCCGTCCCAATTCTTCCAAGTTAACTTCATTCAACTTAGCCTGTGCAAATAAGTTACTCAATAGGGTTTCTTGGGGAAACTCACGCATTTTGACTACATACTCTACAACTTCTCCTGTTCCCCCTAGACGATATTCTTCTCTTTCCAGGGTTATTGGTAACACTTCCAAATACAGTTCAGCGGCTCCCCGTTGATTGAGGCGCAACTCTTCCTCGCAAAAATGCCGCCGCTTTTCCAAAGTCGAAAAATCCAAAAACCCAAAATTTACTGGTTTCTTCAGCTTATAGGCGTAATCTCCCGTCAGCAGCACATAAGAAACGTGGGTTTGGCTGAGTTGAATAGGTTCTGTTACAGGATGGGGATAAAATCCCGGCTGTAACATCTGTTGAATTAAAGCTGGAAGAGTTACTTCTGTCATATTTTCGTTGTTAGAGGCTAGAGACTAGGGGCCAGGAAAAAAAGATTTTTAGGTTTAAGAGTTTTTCCATGCTGAATAAAAATACTAGTATGCTGCCGATGAAATCAAGCAACAATTACAAATCTCGTTCAAACAGATATGTGTATATGGCTTTCTTAATTTCACACTTCATACTTCATACTTCATACTTTCTTATGCTGGCTTAACAAAAAACCAGGGTGTTACCCCTGGCATCATCAGCAATTATCACAAATTTAGAGTGTTGTTAAAGACAGGGCATACACCTGTTCTAACCTTTATTATTACCAGCATAAAAACTCAAATGGTAAGGTGTACCCTTGGCTGGATGAACTTGAACTTCCTTTAAAACTGTTTTACCTGTCCACTCCAGATCAGGAATGCTAAGTTCAATTTCGGTCTTGTTGACAGCAGCTTTTTTCAGCAGACGCTCAACAACTTTGGCATCAATTGCCAAAGAAATAGACTCTGTACCGTTATGTCCGTACACATTGGCGGGGATTAAGCCAGAACGACGCAAAGCATTTGGTTTAATGCCTTCTGGACGCTTTTGAGATTCAACTGTCACAGCCATGTTATTTATCCTTATGTCAATGGTCAATGGTTGATGGTCAATGGTCAATGGACTATTGACTAAATACTATGCACTCAGCAAGGAGGCGGGTGTGCCGTTTGCGTGCAGTAATGCACGTTTGGGGCCGTGAATGGGGTCTTCTACAATTATGGTTTGATCGCGGCTTGCGCCTAAAGAGACGATCGCGATCGGCACTTCCATTAATTCAGCTAAGTATTGGAGATAGTCGAGGGCTTGCTGTGGCAAGTCCTCTAGGGTACGGCAGTCGCTTGTAGACTTCTGCCATCCTGGTAAGGTTTTGTAGATGGGGCGACAACGGGCAAACTGACGGGAACTAGTGGGGAAGTGTTCGCAACGTTCACCATCTATGTCATAGGCGACACAAACTTGAATTTCCTCTAATTCGTCGAGAACATCAAGTTTGGTAATTGCCATACAGTCCATACCGTTGATGCGGACGGCATAGCGACCAATTACCGCATCAAACCAACCGCAGCGCCGTTTACGTCCAGTGGTTGTCCCAAATTCCGCACCGCGATCGCACAGATGCTCTCCCAAGTCTCCACTCAACTCTGTGGGGAAAGGCCCTTCTCCCACGCGGGTTGTGTAGGCTTTAGATACCCCAATTACCCGGTCTATCATTGTCGGCCCTAGCCCTGTACCAACGCAAGCCCCACCAGCTACGGGGTTTGAGGAGGTAACATAGGGATAAGTCCCATGATCTAAGTCTAGGAGTGTGCCTTGCGCTCCTTCAAATAAAATGTTGCGTCGCCGTAAAATGGCATCGTATATTTTCAACGATGTATCAATCACATAAGGACGCAAGCGATCGGCATAGACCAAGTATTCGTCAATTACTTGCTTAGGGTCTAAGGGCGGTAGGTTGTAAAGCTTTTCTAAAAGGACATTTTTATAATTGATTGTCCACTCTAATTGGTCGCGCAGACCTTCTGAGTCCATCAAATCTAAAACTCTGATGCCTGTACGCTCTGATTTATCAGCATAAGTTGGGCCAATTCCTCGACCTGTAGTGCCGATTTTATGGGTTCCCCGCCGTTCTTCTGATGCTTTGTCAATTAACCGATGGTAAGGCATCGTGACGTGGGCTGTCTCAGATATCAACAGTTTGGCAGTGGAAATATTAAGTTTTTCTAGTTGGTCGAGTTCTGCAATCAAAACCTGTGGATCAATGACTGTCCCACAGCCAATGATGCACTCAGTATCTGGATACAAAATACCAGAGGGAATCAGGTGGAGTTTAAAAGTTTGTTTCTGGACTACGATCGTATGCCCAGCATTGACACCCCCTTGGTAACGTACCACTACATCTGCGGAGCGGCTGAGTAAGTCAGTGATTTTGCCTTTCCCTTCGTCGCCCCACTGAGCACCTATGACAATGACGTTAGCCAAGCGTTTATATTATGAGGTAAAGTTTCCACAAATCGCTATTCTATACATATACTGCGAATTATGTCAATAAATATGGGATAAAAAACATTCAGTCCTTTGGCTTATTTATATTTGAAACTGAGCAAGAAAGTAGTCAAAAGAGGCAAGGAAACAGGGAGCTTGTACTTCGCCCCAGATGAACGCCCTACAAGGGCGGGGCTTTATACTCATATTCCGCTACACTTCACGCAGAGTATTCAGCTTGCCCCCCCTGCTAATAGTTACTTCATAAATGGTATCGGGTTTTAGATACCTGCACACGCCAGTGGCTCCCCCATACCCTTACACTCTTGCTCAAACCCTTGATTTTTCGTTTTCATCCGTAAGTCTGATAAATGTCTAATTTTTTACAGATTACTGATAAGTAACTTCGTTCAAGAAAATGAAAATTAAATGAAATTCTTCTATGTCTCAGGATATATATAAAATCGCAGTTCATTATTGATGCCTTTTTTATAAAAATGAAAATTAAATGAAATTCTTCTATATCTAAATATATACATATCAAATACTGGGGTATTTATTAATGGATTTTAATTTGTTTTATCGTAATAATGAAAATTAGATGAAATTCATTTACTCCTAAAGATAGATATATCAAATTACAGACTATTTTCAACATCAGTTTGCTAAAAAATGAAAATGAGATTAAAATTATATCCGTCTAAAGTCTAAGTAAAATATTTTTATATTTCCCAAATACTTGACTTTATTATTACTACATACTCAGTAATAATAAAGTTAGAAAAACATGTAATACCTCTGGATCAATCAATATTCAAACCTGAGACATTGTTGCCTTGTATTGCCAGAGTATACCCAGCATTGTCATAAGATATATTTTGAATCAGTGGCAAAAATCTGAATATTGTTAGCAGATACTCTAGTATAAAAAATATATTATTTTTAATAAAAATTCTTTTAAATCAAGGCTTTGAAGTATTTTAAATATTTTTGTGTAAATCTAAATAGAGGCGAATAATTGTTACTATTTACCCTATTCTAAACTTCAGTTATTGAGAATGAAGTCGAATACTAGTAGCTGGTGTTTCAAAAAAAAAGGTGATTGCTTTTCACCAGCCCTCACCTTTGACTTAGTTAATGCGAGCCTTAATTATGCCACAAATATCAAACAATAATCCAGTCCCCTAAAATTCTTTCAAATACAATCTCCAGTCGATAAACTTGATATTCACTTAAGATGATAAATTGTTTGCTGTCAACAACAATAGCTAGGCGAAGGGTGCAACCTGTGAGTTAAGGCTCGCTTAATAAGCGCACGTTTGTGTAAAAACTTAACCTAATTACTGTATCTAAATTTGTGAATATTTGCTTAGTAGAGTCTCAGTAAATTTTCCAAGTGCTAATAAAACAATTCTTAAATTATTAGTAAAGAGATGGAGAATTTACTGGCTATATATTGTATATTTTATTTATGTTGAAGTAGTGTATGTTTCTGATAGCGCAGCAGTACAAATCATCACTTAGTTGATGATTGACAGCCTTGTAAAAAGCAACTTTCCTATACAAACCTCGAAACTTATGAGAGAGCGAAACATCTTGAGGTTTACGCGTAAGCGTAAGCTTCCAACTTTGTTATTGATAGTATGTTGTTCATTTGCCCTTGCCATATTTTCGGCGGCTCTCTTCCCAGAGATCGGCTTGGCAAGTATTTTCTCTTCTGCTCCTATTGGTTCCAATGTGCCTGATGATGCTACATTACTGGCTCAACGGCAAACAGAGGTCACAGCCAATGTATTTGATGTAGCAGAGCCAGGCCCCGGAATCGTATTTACTCCAGCAGAGCGTGTCCCCCGGAAAAAGTTTGGTGTTGTAGGAACTTTCCCTCTAGGTCTGAGAGACTTGGATGCTTTGGTATATCCTTCTGCAACCAAAACACAACGTGAGGCCTTGGTAGAAGGGATAGCCTTCTTTACAACACCCCACCTCGCAGTAGAAGGTGCTGGGCCAATTGCCAATCAGCAGATGTGTTTGGGTTGTCACTTGAGTTCAGCAGAAGCAACCCCCAACAGCCGAGTAGTACGTGACGTTTCCAACGTATCCCGTGCTGCACGTTCGACACCAACTAACTTCAAGTTCACAGCCCTCGACCCTGCTACAGGTGGTGGACGGCCTGCCGATAACCTTGATGCCATCAATAACACTGGACTAACAGCTGCCTTTACAACCTTCGGTGACTATAATCCTGAACAGAACATATTCGACCCTCTTGATGGGGTTGCCAGAGGTGGAGCCTCACCTCGTCTTGGTGGTTTTGTACAACACACTCGTTTTTCCATCCCACAGTGTCTACCTGAACGCATTCCGACGATTGCTGAAGACCCAAATCTACCTAATATTGATCCAGTAACAAAACTCAGTTCTCTTGGTTTCCGAAGAGGTGTGGTAGAGTTTGCCGGGCCTCCATATATTGGTCGTGGTTTGATGGAGGCGATTCCGACAAATGACATCCGACGCTTTGAAGATGAAGGTTCTGATACGCAAAGCATCCCCTCATCGCTCAACAATGCAGGCATCTTCGCTTGTACAGGCGATTGTATTACTGGTAAAACCAACACTATCCCTACCCCTGCGGCTACTAATATTACTGCTGGTTCAGCCTTTGCAGGTGGTGTAGGACGTTTTGGTTTGCGGGCTAATGGCGTAGAAATCCTTCAGTTTGTGGCAGGTGGTCTTCAAGGGGAAGTTGGTTTTACAAGCATTCTCAACCGGAATGAACCAACTGACTCTCCCACCAATGTTGGTCGTCCAGGCTGTAATGATCCATACCCCAATACACTAGAATCACACCTCAGTGTGCCATTGAGCGAACGAAACTTCCTGCGGATGACGGCTCCTCCAGAATTTGGTGACACCCTACTGGCAGTGTTGAATAATCCTACACGCTCTCGTCCTGCACAAAGCCCGGAAGGTCAAGTTAAGCGTGGAGCAGAGCTTTTTGGGATTGACTTAGTAGCCTTCTCTAACCGGATGATTCCAGGCCGCTTTCCTGGCGGTGGTGATGGTCGCGATCCTAATGCCATTAATCGTTCCAATTCTATGGTGAGTTGTGCCAGCTGCCATATCCCAGTTCAAAGAACAGGGCAATCACCAGCAACCACAACCAGAGATGGTGCGATCGTTGCTCAACATCTTAGCTATAAGTGGGCGCCAATTTTCTCCGACCTACTTCTGCACAACGTACCGCAAATCGATGCAGAACGTTGGGCTTCCTTACCTCGTGATCCACTGGTTGTTAACAGAAAATATCAACCAACTCTTTCCAAAGAGCAAGACGCTACTAATGCTGTAGGTCGCTCCTTCGCTACCTTTGATATTCCTCGCAACTTAGCTGGCGATGTATTTGCGAACGGTCAAGCGGCTGCTTTTGGTGATGAGTTCCGCACACCACCTCTGATGGGCTTGGGTAGAATGGGGCCTCCATTCTTACATGATGCTCGTGTGTACTTGAGCAGACTCACATTTAACACCAACCCTGCTGGTACTGTATTTACCAATAATCAAGTTACCAATGCGCCACTAGTGGTTCGTACTTTAGATGATGCTATTCGTGCAGCTATTGAGTTACATGACTTACCAGCGCCTGATGACAGTCGCACACCTGCGGGTGGCGGATGTCCAGTACCCCCAGGTGGTGCCGTAGGCAATATTTCTTATGGCTCTTCACCCAGTGACGTGATTTGTCCTCCTTACAATAGCGAAGTTTCTAGAACCCACCGCAGTGATGCGAAGGAAGTCATTCGTCGCTATCGTTCTTTAAGTCCATCTGACCAACAATCCATAATTGAATTCCTGAAAGAGTTATAAAATTTACACTCACCTAAATATTCCTAACTCTAACGGAATTTAATCATTGTTCATTTTGATAGTCAGAGGAGAGATGAGCAATGCTCACCTCTCCTTTTTTGTATTACATGGAATTGTAAAAATTATGGCAAATATCAATGGTACGAACGGCAATGATAACCTCATTGGCACAATGGGCAATGATATTATTAGTGGCTTGGCAGGGAATGATACCTTATTGGGCAATGGTGGCAACGACATTCTAGATGGCGGTGCGGGAGATGATAGCCTCAACGCGGCTACAGCAGTTGCCAGTTCCACAGGGAACAGTATCCTCAGAGGTGGAACAGGAGATGATTTTTTAAATATTACCCGTTCTTCGGGAAATAACCTTTTAGAAGGTGGCGATGATAACGACACTCTATTAGCTATCTTTTCTACTGGAAATAACCTATTGAGTGGAGGTGAAGGTGATGACCTGATTGATATCAGTTCTTCTACCGGAAACAATCTGGTGGAAGGTGGTAATGGGAATGATGAAATTTATGCCGAGCGCGTCGCCGGAAATAATAGCCTATATGGTGGTGCAGGTAATGACTCCTTCTACATCAGCAACCCTGTCTCACAAGAACCAAGTTCCACAACAGTCACTCAAATAGTCGATGGGGAAGATGGCGAAGATTATCTCTCCGTTGATTATAGCGATGCTGATGCTCCAATCTCCTCAACGTTCAATAGTGCAAGAAACATTGGCACAATTACAGCCGGAACAAATGAGATTAGCTACAGCAACATCGAAGGTTTAAACATTATTGGTACACAGTTCAATGATTTCATCACGATTAGCAATGCGCGTTTAGATGACAGCATTGATGCAAGTGATGGAGACAACAACATTGCAGGTGAAGATGGCAATGACACAATACTAGCTTCCTTTACGACGGGAGATAATACCCTGAGTGGAGGTGAAGGTGATGACCTAATTGATATCAGTTCTTCTACCGGAAACAATCTGGTGGAAGGTGGTAATGGGAATGATGAAATTTATGCCGAGCGCGTCGCCGGAAATAATAGCCTATATGGTGGTGCAGGTAATGACTCCTTCTACATCAGCAACCCTGTCTCACAAGAACCAAGTTCCACAACAGTCACTCAAATAGTCGATGGGGAAGATGGCGAAGATTATCTCTCCGTTGATTATAGCGATGCTGATGCTCCAATCTCCTCAACGTTCAATAGTGCAAGAAACATTGGCACAATTACAGCCGGAACAAATGAGATTAGCTACAGCAACATCGAAGGTTTAAACATTATTGGTACACAGTTCAATGATTTCATCACGATTAGCAATGCGCGTTTAGATGACAGCATTGATGCAAGTGATGGAGACAACAACATTGCAGGTGAAGATGGCAATGACACAATACTAGCTTCCTTTACGACGGGAGATAATACCCTGAGTGGAGGTGAAGGTGATGACCTGATTGATATCAGTTCTTCTACCGGAGACAATCTAGTGGAAGGTGGTAATGGGAATGATGAGATTTATGCAGAGCGAGTCGCCGGAAATAATAGCCTATATGGTGGTGCAGGTAATGACTCCTTCTACATCAGTAACCCTGTAGCCGAATTGAGTAGCACCGCAGTGCAAACAGTCGATGGGGAAGATGGCGAAGACTATCTCTCAGTTGACTATAGCGATGCTGATGCCCCAATTTCCTCAACATATAATGCTTCCACTAACAGTGGCAGAATTACCGCAGGTACAAATCGGGTTAGCTACAGCAACATCGAACGCCTGAATATTATTGGTACAGACTACAGTGATAACATTGTCGGCAGCAATGGCGATGATACACTTTCTGGTGGTAGTAGTGGAGATGATCGGATTAATGGCGGTGCAGGTGACGATACCTTAAATGTTGACTATTCCACAGGCAGTAACCTGCTTAATGGTGGCATAGGAAATGATGTGCTTTCCGCTATTGGTGCTTCTGGTGATAACAATCTTGATGGTGGAGTAGGTGACGATAGAATAATTGCGGATGATTCCACAGGCAATAACTTGCTGAATGGTTACAACGGTAATGATGAGCTTTATGCTGTTGGTTCATCTGGTGTTAACACCCTCATTGGTGGTGCAGGTGACGATACCTTAAATGTTGACTATTCCACAGGCGATAACCTGCTAAATGGTGGTACTGGTGATGATTCTCTTTATGCTGTTGGTTCATCTGGGAATAACACCCTCAATGGTGGTGCTGGGAGAAACGCA
Source organism: Nostoc sp. PCC 7107 (assembly GCF_000316625.1). Classification (GTDB taxonomy): domain Bacteria; phylum Cyanobacteriota; class Cyanobacteriia; order Cyanobacteriales; family Nostocaceae; genus Nostoc_B. The sequence continues at coordinate 2,782,455 of NC_019676.1, forward strand.
TTAATTGTGGATGATTCCACAGGTAATAACCTGCTGAATGGTGATAATGCTGATGATTTTCTCTCGGCTGATGCTTCATCGGGGAATAACACTTTTAACGGTAGATCCGGTAACGACATATTAATTGTGGATGGTTCCAGTGGCACTAATGTTTTAAATGGTGACAATGGTAATGATTATCTGTCTGCTGATAGTTCATTCGGGAATAACACCCTTAATGGTGGTAATGGTAGCGACATATTAATCGTAGATAGTTCTAGTGGAAATAACTTACTCAATGGTGGCAGTGGGAATGATTATCTTTCGGCTGCTGGTGCTTTAGGTAATAACACCCTCGACGGTGGTACTGGCAATGATATTCTCACTGGGGGTAATGGCAATGATATTTTAGTCGGTGGCCAAGGTAGAGATATTATTTCAGGAGGTGGCGATGCAAATACCTTTGTCTTTAATAGTTTCAATGAAGGTACTGACACTATTACTGACTTCAGCATCACTAATGACATCATTCAGATATCAGCGGCTGGTTTTGGTGGTGGTTTATTAGCAGGTTCGTTTTCGATTAGTCAGTTTACTTTAGGAACATCTGCAACTACCAGTGATCAGCGATTTATCTATAACAATACGACTGGTGCGCTGTATTTTGACCAAGATGGTAGCGCTGGTGGATTTAGACAGGTGCAACTGGCTCAATTATCTGGTGCGCCTTCATTGAATGTTAGTAATTTTGTGATTGTTTGACAAAATAAATGATTAGTTAGTTATTTGGCAGATTTGAAATAGTTCAGCAACCCTAGGTTACGCTATAGCGTAACCTTTTTTTATATTGTGTTCGGTAAAAGACGGCTTTTTGAAACCTCAGAGAGCGCAGGGAGGAAGATTATAAAGGCAACCGGATTGTAAATGTACTACCCAAACCAGATTGACTTTGAACGTGAATAGTGCCTTTATGCGCTTGGACGATCGCTAAAGCAATGGCTAAACCCAAACCAGAACCACCAGAACTACGAGAGCGATCGCGATCTATTCGATAGAATCGATCAAAAATTCGTTGTTGATGTTCGAGCGCTATCCCAACTCCGGTATCTTGAACTTTAATAATGGCATAAAGCTCACTATCTTCTAAAAAAATGATAACTTTTCCCCCACTAGATGTTGCTTGAATTGCATTGATCATTAAGTTAGAAATTAACCGATAAAGTTGTTCTTCATTTCCTTGAACATAAACTTTTTTTGTAACTAACATCTGACCAGAAATATTTACTTGATGCTCTACTGCTAAAAATGCTAACTCCTCAATTAAATCGCTAATTAAGTCATTCAAACAACAAAGCTGATATTCTCTGGTTATTTGTTTTTGATCTATCCTTGTCAATAGTAATAAATCACCCACTAATTGTGATAAGCGATGATTTTGGCGTTTGAGAACATCTAACGTGCCATTATTTGATTTTGGTTCTGGCTGTAACTTAATAGCAGCCTCAATAGTAGAGTGCATTGCAGCTAGAGGTGTACGGAATTCATGAGCTGCATCAGCAGTAAATTGTTGCATCTGTTGATAGGAAAGATATACAGGCTGCATTGCCCTTTCTGCTAACCACCAACTAGATAAAGCAACAAAAATCAGGGAAATTGGCAATCCTAAAATCAAAGTTAATCTCAAATAAGCAAGATGTTGCTCCAAATCAGTGATACTGCGTGCTACTTGGAGATAACCGGAAATTTGGTTTTGAGTATATAAGGGTAAAGTGATTTGGCGGTAGCGAGTCCCAAAAGCATCGGTAATAATTTGCCACTTTTGTGACGATAAGGTAATTGGTAAATTATCAAATTGTATATCTGTACTTGCAAAAACTTTTTGTGAACTATCTAATAAGCGTATATAGTAATTAACCTGATTACCTGCTTCTTCTATTGGTTGTTGAATAATAGTTGTTTTCGGCAAGCAGTTTGTCGGATTTATACATAATTCTAAGGAAAGTTCTTTAGCTAGTTCTTGTAAATGTCCAGGTTGTTGCCAAGCAGGTTCAATGCTTTTATGGAGTGCCTTGGCTACTGATTTTAATCCCTGGTCTATAGTTTCATAATAAGTATGGGCAACCACAGTATAAACGCCTAAGCCAGATAACCCTAAAATACTACTCATAACTAGGGTATACCAAGCTGCTAATCTCAATCTAGTTTCGGAGAAAATAGGATTACGTCTCATATTAATTAACTGCCTATTTCTGTTACCGGAATATTGAGACGATAACCGACACCATAAATAGTTTCTATCAAAGCTTCGCTATCTTCTTCTCCTAATTTACGTCTCAATAAACGGATTTGCGCTGCTACTACATTGCTGACTGGCGCTGCACCAATTTCCCAAAGTTGATTAATAATCTGGTCACGGTTGATAATTTGGTTCGGATGACGCATAAAATATTCTAACAATTGAAATTCTTTGATAGTTAAAGTTAATATTTGCTTTTCACCATTAGGATACAGGCGAGTTAGTTCATGAGTGTTGTAATTAAGTGTCAGATAACCTATTTGTAAACGTCGGGTTTGAACTTGGGGTATAATCGATATTCCTGTGTAAGCAGCCCGCCTTTGTAAGGCTCGCAATCTTGCCAGCAATTCTGCCATATCAAAAGGTTTAACTATATAATCATCTGCACCGCTATCTAGACCAATAATTTTTTCTTCCATTCGGTCTTTAGCAGTTAGCATCAACACAGGTAGAGTTAATTGGCGCGATCGCAACCACTTACACAACTCTATACCAGAAACTCCAGGCAGCATCCAATCAAAAATCCCTAATGTGTACTCTGTCGAGCCATCTTTTAGCGATTGCCATGCTTGAGTCCCATCCAAAAACCAATCCACTACATACGCCTCATGACTGAGAACTTGTTTAATTGCTGCACCTAAATCTGTTTCATCCTCAACTAATATCAGTCTCATAGTCAACAAATGCTAAAAACCTACTTTAAATCATTCTAAATTTTTGTATTGTAAATTTTTATCTTGAGAGAGATATGTTTATGAGAAATCTTGTTTAAAATTTTTTATCAAAATTATTTAATTTTAGGAAATTACTTTGATTAATAATTTTCGTAACCGCTTCAAAAATTTCAAGAAAAAAAGAGTGGAACCTTTACAACTACAACAGCTTGTAGGGGAGTTTTTTGAAGAATCTACGCCTAATAATACATATTTAATTTTAATTATTGGTTCTTGTGCTATCGCTACATTTGGTCTACTCTCCAATAGTACGGCGGTAATTATTGGGGCGATGATAATTGCCCCTTTAATGTTGCCAATTCGAGCTTTAGCTTTTGGTGCATTGGTAGGCAATGTCAACTTATTTCGTCAAGGTACAATCGCAGTTTTATTCGGCACCTTATTAGCTCTTTTAATTTCTTATAGTATAGGTTGGCTAGTTAATTTACCTAGTTTTGGTAGTGAAGTTTTATCTCGTTCTAAACCTACCTTGCTGGATTTGGGCATTGCTGTTTCCGCAGGCGGTATTAGTGGTTACGCGAAGGTAAATTCAAAAATCTCTGCTAGTGTCGCAGGTACAGCAATAGCGGTTGCCTTAATGCCACCAATTTGTGTTATTGGTTTAGGTCTAGCAAAATCTGATTGGTCTCTGAGTTTAGGAGCAACTTTGCTCTATCTGACGAACCTGTTAGGCATTAGTCTTGCCTGTATGTTGACATTTTTATTTGCTGGCTATTCGCCTTTTCGTCGCGCACGTAAGGTACTATTATGGGCATTAGCTTTGACAGGGGTTTTATTAATACCTTTAACAGTGAGCTTTACCCAATTATTTAGACAAGCACAACTAGAAAACTCTTTAAAAAGAGCTTTGTTAAATCGCACTGTAACTTTTCAGCGTTTGGAACTACTAAAAACTAATACTAATTGGCTGACTAATCCACCACAAGTTCGCTTAAGTGTCCGCGCCCAGAAACCTGTAACATCAACACAAGTAGGTCTTTTAGAAGCATTTATTAAAAAGGAAATGGGTCAAGCCTTCACCTTAGTTTTTGAAGTTAGTCAAGTTGAAGAAGTAAGACGAGAAACATCTAATATTCCTCAGCAAATACAAAGAAACAAGTAGAAAAAAATTTTAATCATGCTATTTATAGACTACAAAAAATAGCTAGAGAAGGAATTACATAATAGGAGTTTTTCTTGTTATCAGAAATGCTGATCATTAAGCATGTGTCATGAATGCAATTGAAAACTACTAGATGAATACCCAAATTTGCAAGAGTTTACAACCGAAGAATTGCGCGGATAATTATTGGCTATCGAAGCCGACACATACGCATGATGTAATCATCAACAATAAGGATTTTGTGTAACTTCCAAATAAATATGTTCTAAACGCACAGGTTGACGAGCGATCGCCTCAAAATTTATACCTTCAAAATGGGCAAGAATTTCTTTTAATTCTAGTGGTTCTGGTAGCCAAAAAGCTAACTCATTACCATAATATTTAGGCGTAAAATTATATTCTTGAGCGCGGGCGATCGCTTCTTCTTTCTGGGCAGTTTTGACTACTAAAATTTCGGCGGCTGGAATTAATTTACGTAACTGAGCTAAACTTCCTTCAGCTAAAATTTGCCCATTTTTGAGAATACCAACTTTATTACACAGACGTTCGGCTTCATCTAATAAATGCGTCGTCAATAAAATGGTAATTCCTTGATTGCTCAATTGCCGAATTAACTCCCAAACTTCGTAGCGAGATTCAATATCTAACCCGGTAGTTGGTTCATCTAAAATAACTAACTTTGGTTGATGTACTAAAGCCACTGCAATATTTAACCGCCGCTGCATTCCACCGCTGAGAGTTTCTACAGAACTTTTTGCCCTATCTAATAAATTTACCGCCGCCAGAGTAGTTTCTATTTGTTGCTGACGAATTTTTCTATCTAATCCATAAATATCAGCAAAAAATTTTAAATTTTCTTCGCAAGTTAGAGTTTTATATAGTAAATTTTCTTGGGGTGCAATGCCAATAATTTTTTTGGTTGCATCTGAAATTGGCTGGTGGTTAATTGTCACATTACCACTATCAGCTTTGAGTAAGTTGCAGATAATATTAATTGTGGTTGTCTTACCAGCACCATTTGCACCGAGTAAGCCATAAATTTCTCCTGGTTCTATATGTAAGCTTAAATCTTGTAATACTTGTCTTTTAGCGTAAGATTTATTGAGATTTTTAATTATGAGCATAGTTTTAATATTCTTTTATAGTCGTAGTCACTTAGGTTAGGACAATGTTGATAGCTTAAAGGCCTGATGATACTGGGTTTCTACTTATATATTATTAGCAATACTCAAAACCTCGCCTTGTTTAATCATTTGAGTATTTATACATTCATAATCTTCTCTCTACTAGCAACATACGACGATAAGATAACCAACCACCAATAACCATTACCAGCGTAAATACTACTAAAAACCAAAAATGTGGCGCAATATCACCAATTTGTTTACCCTTGGTTGATACTCCCACAAACGCTTCATTCATGTGATAAATTGGGTCATACTTAGCAATATTAATTAAACTTTTAGGAAATAATGAACTAGGTAAAAATGCCCCACCTAAAATTAATAAAGGTACACCAAATGCAGCAACTAAAGCATTCACATCTTCAATTCGCCTGGCCAATTGTGTACCTAAAATAAAACCTAAACCGACATAAGCCGCAATACTCATCAAAATAATGATTAATCCTAAAAAAATAGAACCTTGAAATGTAGCGCCCCAAAAAGCAGCAACGGTATAAACTAGTAAAGTTTGCCCTAAGCCAATGCAACTATGAGCTAAAAAAATTCCTAAAAAATAGGATATACCACTCAAAGGCGAAAGAAACAGGCGTTTGAGGGTTTGCTGTTCTCGTTCGGCAACGACAGTGGCGACGCTACCACCCAAACAGCTAAAAAATAAAGCCGCACCCACTAATGTAGAAGGTGCAGTATATTCAAAAGCCTTATTGATTGGGAGTTTTGCACGTTCTGCCAAAATAAACGCACCGAGAATTAATACAGAAATTGGAAAAATACTCCAAAAAATCAGGCTGCGTCGGCGACGGAATAATTCAATAAGGATGCGCTGAGTGACAGCTATGGTTTCGCGCCAATATTTCATCTGAGGAAGTCTCCAGTATTGTGTACTCTTGACAATTTCTGCCATTCTGGCAAAATAATTCAGTCCGGGACTTAGCACGGTGATCACAGAAATATTCTTAACAATACAATCTGCGAACTCACAGTCATCATTTCATGACTGTGTTGTGTGTGAAAAGTTAATTTTGTAACCAATGCGCCAAATACCTAATTTGCTGGAATCATCTACTATCTCCCGTCGTACACTACTGAAGTTGTTCGGTGTCGGTACAGTTGCAGGAGTGACAGGATACTCGCGGTTTACTAAGCCAAAACCAACGGTATTTCAAAAAGATACTCTCGACTTACCACAAATATTAAATCAACCTAAAACTGTCGTTGTGATTGGGGGTGGTTTAGCTGGTTTAGCTTGTGCTTACGAATTGAGTCAGCGGGGATTTATTGTCACACTATTAGAAAAATCCCCTCAATTAGGGGGCAAAATCGCTAGTTGGCAAATAGAAGCGGCTGGCGAAACTTTTATAATGGAACACGGGTTTCATGGCTTTTTTCCTCAGTACTATAATCTGAATAGTTTAGTAGCAGAATTAGGGATAACTAATAATTTTCAATCGTTAAACTTTTATTCTGTTGTTTATCAAGATTCTAAATATAAACCAGAGATATTTCGCCCCAGTAGTTCGGCTTTTCCTTGGAATATTATAGATTTAGCGATCGCATCTCCAAACCGTCTGCGTTGGGGCATAAATTTAACTAAAATCAAACATCTCCAGGTTTTTCAAGCTATCACAGGCTTTCAAAGAGAAAAAAATTATCAGCGATTTGATAATATCTCAGTTGCTGATTGGGTAGAAACCGAATTTCCTCAAGGTTTATACGATTTATATTTTCTACCTTTTGCGAAATCTAGCTTGAATGCACCCGATGTTATGAGTGTGGGAGAATTGATGCAGTTCTTCCACTTTTACTTTTTTGGTAACCCCGAAGGACTAGCTTTTAATGGTACAAAAGACGATATGGGGACAAGTTTAGTCCAACCAATCGCTCGGTCAATTAGGCAACAAGGTGGTAAAATTATCACCGATGCAACTGTAACTGAAGTTGTAGCTGTAGAAGGGAAAATTGATGGGTTAAAATATAGCGTTGGTGATAATCAAACTACTGCACCGTTTATAGTCAAACAAAATACTGCGATCGCAGATGATAAGATAGAGTATTTTGGCGCGGCTGATGAAGTATTTGCATTACCATTAGGCTCTCAAGAAGCAATTTCTCTTACCTGCACTCATCAAGGTTGTACTGTCCAAAAAGCTAAAGATGGTAAATTTCAATGTCCTTGTCATGGAGCAGTATTTTCTGCGGATGGAAAAGTTATCAAAGGGCCCGCGAAACGAGATTTAGCTAAGTTCCAAGTAGTGGAACGTCACGGTGATGAGGTACAACTAGTAGCAGCAAATCAAGAATTAGCATTGCCAGAAAAACTGCAAGCCGATTATTATGTTTTTGCTACCGATGTTCCGGGAGTGCAGAAATTATTTCAGCGCGTCAGTGGTGATATTGATACTACAGTAAAAAGTCAAGTCGAAAATTTGAGTATTGCTGATCCATTCGCTGTGTGTCGATTTTGGTTTGACCGCGATTTTGAGTGGCAACAAAGTAATTTTACTTCTTTATCTGGCTACAGATTAACAGATAGTATCACTCTGTATCATCGCATTCAACAACAGTTTATTGAGTGGTCACAAAATACTGGGGGTAGTGTTGTTGAGCTACATGCGTACTGTTACAAAGAAAAAGACTTTCCCACGCAAGAAGCTTTGATGAATACTTTTGAGCAAGAACTTTATGGCATTGTTCCAGAGTTAAAACAAGCAAAAATATTACACCGAGAATTAGTTAATCAACATAATTTTTCGGGATATCCACCTAATAGTTATGCTGAACGTCCAGAAACAAAGACCAATATTTCTAACTTAATATTTGCTGGTGATTGGGTGAAAATGCCTTTTCCCTGCGGTTTAATGGAACGCGCTGTGAGTAGTGGTTTATTAGCAGCTAACGAGATTTTACATCAACAAGGTTTGCAAAGGCGATCGCTATTTTCTGTCAATCCTGAAGGGTTATTGCAAATATAAATTTTTCCCAGAAGATGTAGCTACGATTTTTTCTCGTAGAAGCTACATCCTTGTTCTCTGTTCCCTAGCTTAACAAGCAATTTCACAACTCATTGAGGATTGCTATATTGGATGAAGTAAATTTTTTAGTGGAACAAAATAAATGAACAAAATAGCATTGGTACTTGCAGCAGTTCTTACTATGTCACCATTGACTTTAGGACTAGGAAAAGATGTGCAAGCTGCTGTGAAGGAGCAAGTAAAATCAACGCCAGTTAATCAACCCGAACAATCTGTCCAAAAAACTTTTACAAGCCTTATAAATGCCATTGAAGAAAAAAATTATAATAAGTTTATCTCTCAAGGGAATGCAGCGTTTAAAGAAGGCATTACACAACAAAGCTTTACACAAGTTAGTGAACAATTAGCACCTCGCTTGAAAAAAGGCTATTCAGCAGTGTTTGTCACAAAACTGAATCAGCAAGGCTATCAAGTTTACTTATGGAAATTAACTTTTAAAGATGGCAGTGATGATATCTTAGCTAGACTTAGCCTCAAAGCTGGAAAAGTCGGGGGATTTTGGTTGAATTGAGGAACTTCCAGCACAGAAAATCCAACTAAATATTAGTGCTTTACCGTTTTATGCTGGAGATGGATAATTTCTGTTGTGGGTGAGAATGTGTTTTTCAGCGTTGTGATACCAACTTATAATCGCCTGCCGATTTTAGAAAAGTGCCTTAGAGCCTTGGAAATGCAGGAATTGATTGCATCAACGATAATTAAGGATTATGAAATTGTCTTAGTAGATGATGGTTCTACAGATGGAACTTTAGAATGGTTGGCAGCCCACAAGCAAGAATTTCCCCATGTGCGATGCTTTGAGCAAGACCATGCTGGCCCCGCTGCGGCGCGGAATTTGGGGGTACAACAGGCACTAGGGGATACAATTATATTTATCGATAGCGATTTAGTCGTACTGAAAAACTTTCTGCAAGCTCATGCTGACGCATTATTGCAGGGAAAAGAGAAAATAGGTAGCGATCGCTTTTTTACTTATGGTGCAGTAATTAATACCTCTAACTTCGAGAATCCTACGGCTGAACCTTATAAAATTACAGATTTTTCAGCGGCTTTTTTTGCTACAGGGAATGTCGCCATTCCTAAATATTGGTTAGAAAAAGCCGGATTATTTGATATTGGTTTTCAACTGTATGGTTGGGAAGATTTAGAATTAGGTGTGAGGCTAAAAAATCTCGGTTTAAAACTGATAAAATGTCCAGAAGCAGTTGGCTATCACTGGCATCCAGCATTTAATTTAGAGCAAATTCCTAATTTAATTGAAAAAGAAATTCAACGCGGACGGATGGGAGTTTTGTTTTATCAAAAACATCCTACTTGGGAGGTGCGAATGATGATTCAAATGACATGGTTGCATCGCTTACTCTGGGGTATTCTCTCATTAAACGGACTGCTGAATGAACGCACAATGGCTCCCTTTTTACGCTGGCTGATTAAATTAGGTAAACCCCAATTAGCTTTAGAAGTAGCTAGAATTTTTCTTAATTGGTACAACGTCAAAGGTGTGTATGAAGCTTATGCACAAGAAATTGGGGAGTAAATTTTGATTGGGTTTAGAGGTGTGTGGGCGCGAGAAACATCACACCTTTATACCCTATAAAAAACGATGACTTATACTCAGCACTCCTTTATGTTGACTGTAAAATTCCGCGGCCATTTTCGGCAAATTCATCAATAGTTTGGGCTGACAGTTCATGATTAGTCATAGACTGCAACATTGCTAAGGGTAAAGTGAGATGATGAGCGCCAGCTTGTAGGGATGCAACAGCTTCTTGAGGAGATTTGATACTGGCTGCCATAATTTCGGTGTTGCTTCCTGCTACAACACCCGCCATTTCGCGGACTAATGCTATTCCATCACCTAATAGTCTAGTAGCTCGATTGACATAAGCGATCGCATATTTTGCCCCTGCTTCTTGAGAGACTGCTGCTTGCGTTGCACTGTAAATAGCTGTGACTGCACAGGGAATTTCTGGTGCTAGTGCAGCTACTACCTGAAAACCAACTAAGGATGCAGGGATTTTTAAGACTGTTTGCTGTCCAATTAACTCAAAGGCGGTTCTGCCTTCTGCTACCATTTCGTCAAATTCAGATGCCATCAACTGATAAAACACTGGCCCTGGAGTTAATTGTGCCAGTTGTTTTAATATAGTCTCAACTGGTAACGGGCTTTTGCCTAACAATGTTGGGTTAGTAGTGATGCCTTTTACCCAACCTAATTTTTTAGCAGCTTCCGCTTCCGCTGCGATCGCTGAGTCCAAAAATAAGCTCACTGAATTTATTTTCCTTAATGTGCTATCGCTGGCATCATACCAATTTTGGCTTTAAGATTTCAGTCTTTATATTATGTTCGACTGATCAGTGATGCTTCAAGGCATCTGTGCAGAAAATGCAAAATCATCTCCCCTGCAACGCTATGTTTTTTGAAAATTACACAAACACTTGATTTTTCTAGCATTAGAGTATATATTTCTACCCATCTTTTGCCGCTAAACTTTTCTATCCTCTACGTAACCATGCGGTTTCTATCTCTATATCATGTCTAGCCAAAGCATAATTCAAAGTATATATACTGATGGCGCTTGTACTGGGAATCCTGGCCCTGGAGGTTGGGGTGTTGTAGTTTATTTTAACGATGGCTCAGTTCACGAAATAGGTGATGCTGCATCCCATACAACTAATAATAAAATGGAGATGCAAGCGGCGATCGCTGCCTTAAAATATTTCCATGCCTCTCAACAATCTCAACCCATCACCCTCTATACCGATAGCGAATATCTCATCAACTGTGTTACTAAATGGGTAAAGAACTGGAAAAGAAAAGGCTGGAAAAAAGCCGATGGTAATCCCGTACAAAATCAAGACCTTTTGGAAGTTTTAGATGAATTAAATACTCGCCAAATTAGTTGGCAACACGTTCGGGGTCATGCTGGTAACGTCGGTAACGAACGCTGTGATGCGATCGCCCGTAGTTTTGCTGCTGGTAAAATCCCATCACTCAAAGAATTATCTTCTACCAATGCTCACAAAACTTTACCTACTTCTCATGAGCTAAATGTAGCGAAAGTTTCTCAAGATAAGGCACACTCGACAATAATTACCAAAGAAAAATCGGCAACCATTACATCTGCATCAGACATAACCGTTATGGAACCATCCACCGCACAGACTGCGGCCGCAATTGACACAACAACACCTGGAATCAGGGTCGAACAACTCCGTCACTTGGTTGAAACTCTACGTATCGCTGATGAAATTGCTGACAAAGGCTATCTAATTACTAGTTCTGAATTAGCAGACTTAATGGATGTCCACGCCAGCGCCGTCACTAGCCGGGGGGATCAATGGCGCTGGCGGAACTGGATTGTGTCACGAGTCCGCCGCGAAGGTAATCAAATTCTCTGGGAACTTGAGCGAGGCGATCGCGTGGGAGGTGAGGAGGAATAGGGGTGCAGGGGACAGGGGTGCAAGGGTGTATTAAAGATTCAGCACTCCCAACTCATTTACCATACTTCCTACCTCGCCATTCTTGCGGGGTGCGGAATGCAGATAAGAAAATGCGTAACACGGCGATAGGATCAACCAAAGGAGACAGCCAGAATAACCAGCCGCCCTGAGCAATTTTGCGATCATAGGAAGGTGCGATCGCCAGTAGCATCCCAAAGCGAATCAGTAACAGAAATCCATTCAACCCCAGCAATAACATCTGTGGTAATGACAAAGGCGTAGGCAGAAAAATCAAGTAAGCAAGTATAATCAACAGGGGCAGACCTTGGACTGCTAAAAGTAACCATAAATCTCCCCAAATTTGCCCCCAAGTCGATGCGTCTTTTAAATCTAGGCTGCGCCCCCATTCTTTCCAAGTCTCCAGCGCCCCCTCATACATCCGCACCTTCAGCACCTTGGCCCCATCTAAAAAACCTACCTTATATCCTTGAGCCGCAATATACCGTGCTAAAGTCACATCATCACAAAAAGAACTACTAGCGCTGGTATAACCGCCCACAGCCGCTAAAACAGCACGACGACATAAAAAGCATTGCCCATTAGCCATCACCCTTTCTGCTTGCTCAGTTCTAATTCCCGCTGGGTCAAAGCGATATAACAGAGTCATCAATAAAGCTGGTTGCAATAAACACTCTCCCGGATATTGAAGAATAAACTGGGGTGAGAGTGACACCAAATCATAACCTTGTGCAGTTGCAGTCTTTACTAAACTAGCCACCAAGCCCGGATGTGGTTGAGTATCAGCATCCATCCCCAAAAACCATTCGCTGTTCTCACAACTATGTAAAAAGCCGTTATGTAGCGCCCAGGGACGACCCACCCAATTAGCCGGTAAAGGGTCGTCTGTCATTACCCGAAACCGGGGATCATTCTGCTGTACAGCCTTAACTAAATCAGGAGTTCCATCTTGGGAATTACTATCTACAACAATAATTTCTCGAACTTCATAGCTTTGCTGACTCAAGCCAGATAATAAAGGAGTGATGCGTCCAGCTTCGTTTAATGTAGGTACAACAACGCTAACATTACCAAAAAGCTCTGGAGTTGGCTGTTGGGGTTGAATTGGCGGTAGTCTTCCTGGCCCTTTTAGCAGACGCGACAGCAAAATTGCTGTTGCTGGTAGTTGAATAAGTAGCAATATAAGCGGTATAACGCTTTCTACTGTCAAAGCGTTGTCCATAAATGTGTATTAGCTTTACTAAGGCTCATCTGTAACTTGACACAGGGTGAAGTATAAATTTTATCAACTCACAAAGCGAGAGAATTGTAAAATTTAGTTAAAATAATACACTTTTTTTCTAGCTCTTAACCTTCCGTTTACCTATACATCTCTCCTTTAGGATTATCGTAGAGGCGCTAACCTGGAAAGTCACTAAAAATTAACACAGATGCTATCACATCTACATACAATCAAAAATAACCGTCTTGCCTCTTCAATAGCAGTGTTATTACTGAGCTTAAGTTTAGCTGCTTGTGGCGGACAGCAAGGTTCTGACAGTTCTGCTACCAAGGAAACCCCGACCGGTACAGCGCAAGATGCTACAGCTTCCAGTCCTGCTAAATTAGATCTTGGTGGTAATGTTGAATTAACAGGTGCAGGAGCTTCTTTCCCCGCCCCATTATACGCAAGTTGGTTTACTGACTTAAACAAAAAATACCCCAGCTTACAAGTGAACTATCAGTCTGTAGGTAGTGGTGCTGGAGTTGAGCAATTTGTCAAAGGTACTGTAGACTTTGGTGCCAGCGATGTGGCAATGAAAGATGATGAAATTCAGAAGGTTCCTCAAGATAAAGGCGTAATTTTGTTGCCAGTAACTGCTGGTAGCATTGTGCTGGCTTACAACTTGCCAGATGTTCCAGAAATGAAGCTTCCAAGAACAGTTTACACAGATATCTTATTAGGCAAAATTAAAACTTGGGACGACCCAAAAATCAAAGCCGCTAACCCAGATGCCAAACTTCCCAATCAACCAATCACAGTTGTCTATCGTTCTGATGGTAGTGGTACCACAGGTGTATTTACAAAACACATGAGCGCCATCAGTTCAGAATGGAAGAGTAAAGTAGGCGAAGGCAAAACTGTTAACTGGCCTGTAGGTGTTGGTGGTAAAGGGAATGAAGGTGTGACTGCCCAAATCCAACAAACTCAAGGCTCTATCGGCTACATTGAATATGGCTACGCTAAACAAAATAATCTTAAATTTGCTGCCCTGGAAAACAAAGCAGGCAAATTTATTCAAGATACAGAACAGTCAGCATCTAAGACTTTAGAAGCAGTCGCTCTACCAGAAAATCTTCGCGCCTTTATTGCAGATCCAGAAGGTGCAGACTCTTATCCAATTGTTAGCTATACATGGATTTTGGCTTACAAAAAATATCCTGATGCGGCTAAAGCCAAAGCAATGGAAGCGATGATTGAATATGCTTTAACTGAGGGTCAGAAATTAGCTCCAGAATTAGGTTATGTTCCTCTACCGCAGAACGTGATTCAGAAAGTAGCATCTGTGGCTGACCAAATTAGTCCAGAATACAAAATTGCGGTTAGTGGTAGCACTAGCGCTAGTAAATAGCGTTCAGAAATTACTGCAACTTAGTGAGACATCTATAGTCAAAAATTGATTTAATTAATAGTAAAGTAAAAAATTCTTGCTATTAGCAATGAACTGTTGATGTCTCCATTTCTCAAAGCATTCAGTGAATCGACTAAGCTGGTTCGCTCTCATATTTTTCTCTGATTTCATTTATCAAGTCAGCATTCATGACTACAAATTATCAAAATTTGTCACCAGCAATTAAAAATCGCTCCGATATTGGTAAGTCTTTAGATCGGAGTTTTATTTGGCTGACTAGGGTTTTTGCCCTAGCAGTTGCGGCTACTTTATTATGGATTGCTATACAAGTTGCTATTGGTGCTTGGCCTGCAATCCAAAAATTTGGTCTGAGCTTTATAGCGCAAAGTACTTGGAACCCAGTTAACGATGTGTATGGGGTATTACCCCAAGTTTATGGAACTATAATTAGTTCTTTGATTGGTTTACTGATTGCTGTACCTGTAGGCGTTGGTACTGCTGTTTTATTAAGTGAGAATTTTCTGCCAGCTAAAGTTAGGCTAGTGCTGGTATTCTTGATAGAACTTCTGGCTGCTATTCCCAGCGTTGTTTATGGGGTATGGGGAATTTTTGTCTTAGTCCCAATTGTCAACAATTTGGGTAAATGGCTAAATCAATACTTTGGTTGGTTTCCACTTTTTAGTACGCCTCCCACTGGCCCAGGGATGTTACCTGCGGGGATTATCTTGGCAATCATGACTTTGCCAATTATTACAGCTATTTCTAGAGATGCCTTGATTTCTGTTCCATCTACTTTAAGGCAAGCATCTATAGGCTTAGGTGCAACACGTTGGGAGACAATTTTTCAAGTCTTGATTCCAGCTGCCTTTTCTGGGATTGTTAGTGCTGTGATGTTAGCACTGGGTCGGGCAATGGGGGAAACAATGGCGGTGACAATGCTAATTGGTAACTCCAACAAAATTAGTGCCTCACTGTTAGCGCCAGCCAACACAATTTCTTCTTTATTAGCGAATCAATTTGCCGAAGCTAGTGGTTTGCAAGTTGCCGCTTTAATGTACGCTGCCTTAGTGTTGTTTGTTCTGACACTAATAGTCAATATTTTTGCTGAGTTTATTGTTCTCCGAGTCAAACGAGTGTAGCTTAGTTTTGGGTTAAATTTATGACTTCTCATTATTCGGAAAGAGATTTAACTCGTGCTGCTATGTCTCCTCGGACACTTTTTAATACAGTGATGACCGGGGTGGCAGTTATATGTGGAGTTTTGGCACTTGTGCCTTTGGTAGCAGTACTGTCTTACGTTATAATTAAGGGCTTTAGTAGTCTCAGCCTCGATATTTTCACTCAATTGCCACCTGCGCCTCTGAGAAAAGGTGGTGGTTTTGGTAATGCGATTGTTGGGACTTTATTAATGGTGGGGATTGCAGCTTTAATTAGCATTCCTTTTGGTGTGATCGCAGCTATCTATCTAACAGAGTTTAGTTCTGGTAAAATAGCTAGGTGGATACGTTTTGCGACTAATGTCTTGAGTGGAGTGCCTTCTATTATTGCTGGGGTATTCGCTTATGGAATTGTGGTTTTGACATTAGTTAAGCTGAACTTAGGATCATATTCAGCTATTGGTGGAGGATTTGCTTTGGCAATTTTGATGTTGCCAATCATTGTGAAAACGACTGATGAAGCTTTACAACTAGTATCACAAGATTTACGGCAAGCATCTGTAGGTTTAGGTGCGACTAACTTTCAAACTGTTACACAAGTTGTATTGCCAACGGCATTACCAGCAATTGTAACTGGTTCAACGTTGGCGATCGCTAGAGCATCGGGTGAAACTGCACCCTTACTATTTACTGCTTTGTTCTCCCAGAATTGGCTCTGTCCTAGCTTATTTTCATGTAGTCCAAATGTGTTGTTTAAACCTACAGCTTCCCTGGCTGTTTTGGTTTTTAACTTTGCAATTTCGCCATTTCAAAATTGGCAGTCATTAGCTTGGGCAGCATCTTTAATATTGGTATTAATGGTGTTAATTACCAGTATTTTTGCCCGTTGGGCAACTCGCCAAAAAATCTAGCTAATCAAGTCTCAACGTTACAGCAAAGTTTCATTACCATCACAAAAAATTACATTAGACCTTTTATGTCTACTAACATTAGCACATTGAATAGTACAGACACCGTATTACGCACAGAAAATCTCAACGTTTATTACGGCAAATTTCTAGCTTTGCAGAATATCTGGCTAGATATACCCAAAAATAAGGTGACAGCTTTTATCGGGCCTTCTGGCTGTGGTAAAAGTACATTGCTAAGATGTTATAACCGTCTCAATGATTTGATTGATTCATTTAGAGCCGAAGGCCAAGTTTTTTATTATGGGAAAAACCTATACGCATCTGATATTGACCCTGTAGAAGTGCGTCGCCGCATTGGGATGGTGTTTCAAAGACCAAACCCATTTCCAAAGTCAATTTATGACAATATTGCGTTTGGTGCCAAAATCAATGGCTACAAAGGTAATATGGATGAACTAGTCGAACGGAGTTTGCGCCAAGCGGCTTTGTGGGATGAAGTCAAAGATAAACTCCGCCAAAATGGTTCATCTTTGTCTGGTGGACAGCAACAAAGATTATGTATTGCAAGAGCGATCGCAGTTCAACCAGAAATTATCCTCATGGATGAACCTTGTGCAGCTTTAGATCCTATCTCTACCTTGCGGGTTGAAGAGTTAATTCATGAACTGAAAGAGCAATATACAATTGTGATCGTTACCCACAATATGCAGCAAGCGGCGCGGGTTTCTGATAAAACAGCCTTTTTCAATGTGCGTCCTACAGAAACAGGTGGACGGATTGGTTATTTAGTTGAGTACGACGCGACAGAAGTAATTTTCAATAATCCTAAGCAAGAAGATACCCGTGATTACGTTAGCGGTAGATTTGGTTAATTATTGCAATTGAATTAAATATTTTCCGAGTCAAGAATTAGGTATGCAGCGCATATCTAATTTTATTTTTTATAGACTTTGATTTTTCAGAATCAAAAGGCTCAGATCCCCGACTTCTTTAAGAAGTCGGGGATCTTGTTGTTCACGTGAATAACATCCTCAATAACTGTAGGATGGTTACTAAGCATGACTTAACCATAGAAAATTAAGTTGTGACTATCTTCATCCCCAATCTCTCGTAAATTCGGAATGGCTCGCATCTCCAAATTAACCTTCGATCGCGGTACATTAATTCTGCATCCACCACCACGCGGTAAAGCGTGGATGGATTATGCGACATGGGATGATCGCGTGGAGAAATTTCGGATTCCGGCGATGCGTTATCGTGCTTTAGTTGAAGCACTACAAGGGGAAGAAGTCGATTTTATCGATGAGGCGAAGGAATTTTATCCGATAGAGTTGATTGCAAGTTTAGAAATGGAACCTTATCCCCACCAAAGTGAGGCTTTAGCTGCTTGGAAATTGGCGGGAAGACAAGGTGTAGTTGTGCTACCAACGGCGGCGGGAAAGACTTATCTGGCGCAGATGGCGATGCAAGCCACACCGCGCACAACGTTGATTGTTGTCCCCACATTAGATTTGATGCACCAGTGGTATGCACATTTAGTAGCAGCGTTCCCTGATGCAGAGGTGGGATTATTAGGGGGTGGTTCACGGGATAAGTCACCCATATTAGTGGCGACTTACGACAGTGCAGCGATTCACGCAGAATCGTTGGGAAATAAATATGCTTTGATTATTTTTGATGAGTGTCATCACCTACCCACCGATTTTAGTAAAGTGATTGCCGAATATGCGATCGCACCTTATCGTTTAGGCTTATCGGCGACACCAGAACGCACCGATGGTAAACACGCTGATTTGAATATTTTGATTGGACGGGAAGTATATCGCAAACGTGCGGAAGATTTGGCGGGTAAAGCCTTAGCCGAACATGAAATTGTCCAAATTAAGGTGAAGTTATCGCAACTTGAGCGTGAAAGATACAATCAATTAATTCAAACTCGCAATGATTTTTTACGCCAATCGAAGATTTCTTTAGGGAGTATTCAAGGTTGGCAAATGTTTGTGCAGATGAGTGCGCGATCGCAATCTGGACGTAGAGCCATGTTAGCACATCGGGAAGCCAAAGAAATTGCTTTAGGTACTGATGGTAAATTGCGAATTTTAGCTGATTTATTAGCGACACATTTTCCTGAGCGAGTGTTAATTTTTACGGCTGATAATGCCACGGTTTATAAAATATCTCAAGACTTATTAATTCCAGCAATTACTCATCAAACTCCAGTCAAAGAACGCCATGAAATTCTAACTAAATTTCGAGAAGGTGAATATAATACTTTGATTGCTTCCCATGTGTTGAATGAAGGAGTTGATGTCCCGGCTGCTTCTGTAGCAATCATTCTTTCGGGAACAGGTTCGACAAGAGAATATGTGCAGCGTTTGGGAAGAATTTTACGTAAGGGAAATATGGAGAATAAACAAGCGATTTTGTATGAGGTAATCGCAGAAGATACGAGTGAAGAAGGGACTTCGGCACGGCGACGGGGGGAGAAGAACGCTGGGGAAGCAGAGGGAGAAGGTAGAAAGAAAGGGAATTTGCAGGTTGTATATGGGACTAGTCAGGAAAAAAGTTTAAAGGCTGCGGAACAATTAGAACTTAACTATTCAATCCAAAATCCAAAATCCAAAATCCAAAATTCAGAAGATGTTACCAACAGAGTTACTAAGCCATCGCCTAAACGGAGAAGAAATCATTCCGAAAAGACTGAAGATTGATGATAAACATTTGGCGTTGACTAATGAATTAATTGCTTGTTTTCAAGCAGCACAAGGTAAAACTCAAAGGGAGTTAGATAAGCTACTTTTAGATTTAGAAGGTGACGCTACAGATTATCGGATAAAGCGGGGATTGGCTTATATTATCAAAAGCAATTTTTGTACTTTTGAAGTGGTGAGTCCTCTGGAACCACCAATGTTAAGAGAACGGGTATTTGCTTTGGCGGCTAAATCTGTTGCGCGTCAAGAATCAACGCCAGCGACTTTAAGTAAAATAGCTGATGAATTAAGTCAAGAATTAGAGCGAGAAGTCTTATTAGAACAGGTGCGTGCTGGGTTATACGCAGATTTGTTAGAAAATAAAATTCTAACCCAATTTGATACACCTTCGGCTGTAGATATCTTAAATAGATATAACTTGTCCCAGGTGCAGGGAATTTTTTATAAAGCTAGTCAATTAGTGTTAAATGCTCATCGCAATGTTCCGGGAGAATATAAGCTGTTATTTCGCTATTTAAAATTGTTTCAACTCATGGCGTATATAGAAGGTGATGCTGACCACGGTTTTACAATTACAGTAGATGGGCCGACGAGTTTATTTAATCCTAGTACGCGTTATGGGTTGGCGATCGCTAAATTAATTCCGGCTTTACTTCATGTCACCAAATGGAGTCTTTCGGCGACGTTGCAAACTCGTGATGTTTACACAGATACTTGGAAAACTGGCAGATTTACTCTCAATTCAGAATGTGGTTTAGTGTCGCACTATTCTAAAGGTAAACCTTACGATAGTATGCTGGAAGCATCTTTTGCTGATAAATGGGATGCTTTAAAAACAGAATGGGTGTTAGAGAGAGAAGTTGATTTAATTCCCATTCCTGGTAGTGTGATGATTCCCGATTTTCGCTTAGTGCATTCTAATGGACGAGAATTTCTATTAGAAATTGTCGGTTATTGGCGACCAGAATATTTACAAAAGAAATTCTCTCAGGTGCGGCGTGCGGGTTGTGATAATTTGATTTTGGCAATTTCCGAACGGCTGAATTTAGAAAAAGCTGGGGTGAAATTAAATGATGTCCCTGCAAGAATTGTGTGGTTTAAAGATAAATTATTACCCAAGGCTGTGTTAGCAGTGATGGATTAAGTAACCAGAATATCCTAAACTTCTTAAAACAGAGTTTCACTGTTAACCATATTCGCAAATTAGCAGAGTTTTTTCATATCTCGCAATCTGCTTTTTTTGAAATTTATTAAAATCAATTAACGTCAAACATGTAATGAACCTCTTCCCCAACCCCTATCCGATGGGGCTACGGTGTACACATAGTTTAGGAAAGAGGATAAATTATAAATTGCTTAAATCTCCTAGTTTTACAACTTCTGCAATAACTCTTGAGTTAACTGCAAAAACGCTTTAGAACCTGCTGATTGAGGTGCATTTAACACAGCCGGCATAAAACTATCAACAGCTTTAGCTACATTAATATCAACGGGAATTTGTGCCTTACAAATTTGTTCTACACCAAAATCTTCCACAACTCGGTGCATAACTTGTTTGTAATATCTGCCAGTAAGTAAATTGGTATTGCACATACTAAATACAATTCCCAGCATTTTGATATTTATTTTCGCTTCTTGTTCGTGACTGTCTTTTAACTGCCCAATTCGTCTTTCTAAAAGTTGAATTCCCACAACAGATAAAGGTTCTGGCTTGGCGGGGAGAATGTAAAAATCACTTGCAGCTAAGGCGCTACGAGTCAAAAGATTATAACCAGGAGCGCAGTCTAAAAGAATAAAATCATACTCATCACGTACTGGCTTTAAAATGTTATTAATCAAAACTCTTTCAAAACGGTTCCATACATTTTCAAAGTTTTGTTCACCAAAAGCAACGGTTTGTTTGTGCAGCATTTCTGACACAACAAATTCATCATATAAGTCGATATCCCCCGGTAATAAACTTAGTTCGCTAAGTCCACAAATTTGGGGTTGAATAATATCGTTAATTGTTACCTTACTGTTGGTATCGGGATTAATAACATCGTCGATGAGATATCTAAAAGTCAGTCTTTGTTTGCGCCGCTTGGCAAAATCTAAAGGCGACATCAAACTGAGTGTGGCGCTAATTTGGGTATCTAAGTCTAATACCAGTACCTTTTTACCGTAATTTTTCGCCAAACAAGTAGCTAAGTTGACGGTGAGAGTAGTTTTCCCTACACCGCCTTTCATATTTGCAGTAGCAATTACATATCCCATTGGTTAATTCCTCTGACTAATAATTAATAATTCGTAATTATTTCATTCAAGCCATAACTACCTAAACTGAATTCCTGATTTAAAACTTTATTCTTCATGCTTCACACTTCATACTTCAGTTGACGCATTCCCAACCTTGAAAACTTCTGCTTAATTTAATATTTGCGGAGATTTGAAAATCAAAACTGTCAGATTAGGTAACAATATCCAAAGCTTCAGCCTCTATATTCAATATTTAATAAACTTCATCATGACTACCAATATCAATCAAGAAAATAACCATTTCTAATAAATTCTCATCCTCAGAAAAATTAAAGATAATTCTACAATCATAAGCAACAGAACAAGACCATAATCCCGCTAAATCTCCTGTTAACTTATGAGACTTTAAAGACGGTGTAAATAGATCATCTGCTAAAAGCCTTAATACCTTAACAATTTGATTCTTTAATTGCGGGTTTTTCTTGGTAATCTTCCTAAAAGACCTCTTAAATCAACTACTCCAGATAACTTCCATCATCATCTTTTAGTAAATCAGCGATTAAATCATCAACGCTTCCCCTCTTTGCTGTCCCATCCCTAAAAGCCTGTATCACTTCCTGAGCATTAGCCAAAATTTCAACCCGCCGATTCTCAATTCTTTGCTGGCGAAGAAACTCAAATAAATACTCTCGATCTTCTGTAGGTAAACTTTCAATAGAATTAATAATTTCCTGTAAAGTCATTATAAAATGTCCCAATCAAGTCAATCCTACCTTTGCTGACTTTATTTTAATCTCTAAATCCAAAACCTCAGCCCCTTACATTTAGCCAATTTACGCAAAAATATCATACATCTTGAGCGCAGTAGTAGCAAATGTTTTTGTAGGGCAGAAGCAGCAATTAGTCATCTATAATGCACCTACCCAACTCCAAAAGATGAATAATTTATTGGAAATTCCTATACTGATGGTAATTGAATCTTTGTTGCCAACAGACTTTGTAAACGATGCTGTTGGGAGCCAACTTGGTAAAGTAAGTCACCTTTCCCCAATAAATAGGCTGAGGATGTTTCTGTTCCCCCCAAGACAATTTTTGAGTCTGCTTCGCTCGCTGTTCGTAAAGCCACCCTTCCTGGTAAATTTGCGCGAATAATGGGTGTAACTACCTTAGCTTCTGGACGCTGAGTCGCAATAATTAAATGTATACCTGCGGCGCGTGCCATTGCTCCCAAACGTTTGATACTTTGTTCTAGTACATTGCGGATTTCTTTTTCTGCCATAAAGTCTGCATATTCATCAAATATACAGACAATGCGAGGTAAAGCCTGAGATGAACGTTGGTTGTAAGTGGTTAAGTCAGCACAGCCAGCTTTTTCAAACCGCTGGTAGCGAGACTCCATCTCTATAACTAATTCTTCCATAAGTTCGACGGCGCGATCGCTATCTTTGACGACTGGTGAATATAACCAAGCCATACGTTCAAACTCTGGAAAGGTAACGCGCTTAGGGTCAACCAGAGCAATTTTGAGATTTTGCGGAGCATAACGATATAGTAAGCTGAGGAGGAGCGATCGCAGAAATTCACTCTTACCGCTACCAGTTGTCCCACCTACTAAAAAGTGGCAAGAATTCGGATCTGATAAATCAGCCTCTACTAATTCCCCTTCTATATTTACTCCAATTGCAATTTTTACAGGTGCAGTTGCAGGTAAGAATTTTGATTGAATATACTTTTCAAAATGGGCAATTTGCCTATCTGGACGGGGTAAATCAATACTGACATATCCTGCTTGAGGTGCAATTAAAGGTGCATTAGCTAACCCTAATTGCACTTGTAAATCATCCGATAACTTCAGCAGTGCATTCACTTTTACACCGGGATGAGGTTTCAACTTCACCCTGATAAAAGCAGGGCCAACAGCAGCACCTTGATAATCAACACCCACACCAAAAGATTGCAAAGTATTAATTAAAGCTTCGCCTATCTCATCCGCATTTGTTGTTTCTTGATTATCTTCTATATATTCCTCCCCCCTTTTGAAGGGGGGTTGGGGGGGATCAAAACTCGTATCAGTTTTGTTAGATATCTCGCTTCTATTTTTTAAGGATGGTTGCGAGGGATCAGATATTCCAGCACCAAAAAAAGTCTGACACTTTTGCTGTTGGGGACAAATTTCGCACAAATGAAGCTGAGTTGTTTGTGGCGGTGGGTTGGGATGAGGAGATTCCCAAGCCAACCATTGCTGCATTTGTAGTAATTTGTGGGGAATTAACTGATGTACTGTATTTTCTAACTGTTCCCAAGAATAACGATACTCTTTAAATTCAGGCAACACACAATAAACTGCTGAATCAACAGCAACTTTTTTCTTGTGATGCAGCATATAACTGTAAAGTGAAACCTGCGCCAATTGCGCTGAAGGATCTACAGGTTGATATGTTTTAAACTCCACCACGCACAAGCGATTAATTTCAAAATTAAACACCAGACAATCAAATTCACCTCTAACTAATTGTTGTGTTCCATCAGGTAGAGAAAAGTGATGTTCAATATTGCGTTCTTGAGATAAAAAAGTATTACTAATTAATGTGTCTGCATTGCAATAGCGGCGATTAATTAATAATAATTCCGCAAAGCGTCTGATGAGTCCTTGTAATCCATTCCAAACTTGTAAAAGTGCTTTTCCCTCAGCACTATCTTTTTGTATAGCTTTTTGGAGATAAGGAAAAAATTCTAGTTGATAAAAACTTTGTTGCAGTGCAGTAGTAACTTCTTCTATTTTTAACTGTGATGCAGGTGGTTGAAATAAATTACTAAACCGTGGCTCGATAATAGCTAATTTGACAAACTTATCTGCTAATTGATGAAATGGATTACCAATACCAATAGCTGTATCTTGTGGTAAAAATATTGCTTTATCACTAAATTGATGATTTAAATAAAACAGCCTAGGACACTCAAAGGCTAATCTAACTTTAGTAACACTTAAAGAATAATTGTTAGATTTATCTGTTACCTGCTGTGAGCTATTATTTGCCATAAAAATATTAGTTAAATCTTTGGGATGAGATATTTTAATTAGCTGACGATGCACAGCAGCCAGATAAACTGTATCCATTGCAGCATATTCTAACTGCTTTTTACTCAGGGGACGCTTACCCCAATCACTTGATTGTTCGGTTATATCTACATTAGAAAAATTACAGAGTTCGGCGGCTAAAGTTTTCAGCTTTAAATTAGAGGTTTGCAATCTTTTGAGGGTAATTTTTCTAGCCATTTGTAATGTACAAGTTACATTTTTAGCTAGGTGTTTACCTAAATATTTAATATCAAAACTAGCATTGTGAAAGACTTTTTCAATATGATGGTTAAACATGATTTGGTTAATAAAATCAGCCGCCAAATCATGTTTATCTAGTACATCAAGAATGTAAGCAGATGCGCCTGTGCTATCTGTAGGGTCAGCCAATACTTGAATCAGCGACAATTTTGGTTCAGATGTATACCAATGAGCAATTTCTGTGTCTACCCAAAGTGTTTTATAGTTTGTTAATTGAAATATTACCTCTTGAATTGCTGCTGATTCTGTCAGGTAGTGCATTGATTACAAAATGAATATAAGTTACGCAATTAAACAAATTAATTGGTCTTGTAATTTCGCTTTTGGGTTAATAATTTTTACTTTCTTCTCTTGGCATAAAAGCTCAATTAATAATTGAACATCATTTGCTTTCACATTAGGAAATTGCTCAACAGAATTTTTTATCAAAGTAGTTACACCCATAAAGCTTTGGGTTTTAACTAGATTTACTAGGAAATCTTTAACAGGACGTAAATCTTCTTTCTTAGAACTTCCCTTCTCTTTAACAGGTTCTTGCTTGGCGACAAGTCCTAAATCCTGTAATAAAGTACACTTATCTAATATCTTGGATGACTGCATTAGCGATTGTAAATATTGCAGGTTAATCACTTTACCATGAATTACTAATTCTTGAGAAAGTGCGGCATTGATTAGGTTATGATATGTTGCTAAATAATGAACAGAATTTAATGATGGTTTGAAATGAATATTATTAGTTGCTGTAAAAACCTGTTGATAGATTTGATGTCCAACAAGTCGTCCTTGTCCTACACTACTTAAACGAATTAAACATAAAGTTTGACAAATACCTTGCTGAATAACTTTTTGACAAGCACTCATAATATGAAAAAAGCTATTCATATTTGCATCTTCTGTCCATATTATTCCTATCTTGTCTCGTTTACCTAGTTTTTGATAACTGAAGGAATAGCTTGCAAATCTGCCATTTAAAAGTTTTGGCTTAATTTGTTGTACTCTGCATAACTCCATAGCTTCTTGGAGCATCCGAATTAAATCAGAAGATGCTATTAAGTTGATTTTTTTGATTTTTATCTGAGTTTTTTTGTACTCTTGTTCCCATAACAGCAGAAATTCAGCCTGAATTATTTCTTCAACGTTATTTGTATTAGTTGTCTTTGTGGTACCATTTATACTATTTTCCTCATTTTCTGTATTTCCAGAGTCATGATTATTATTGTCTTCATCAGGTGGTTTAATGGACTTTTTATATTCTTGATAAGCTACCATACCTAGATTAATCACATTTCTAGGATAAGTCTTTTTACCTGGAAAATTATTTTCTAACAACTGCCTTTCTAATGGAAAAATTGGTGATTCTGGAAGGCTACTTGCCTGAATATGTAAATTCTTAAGAAGATAAGCCCAAATAGACTCTGCTTGGTCTAAATTAATAGACTTGAGTTTGATAGATTTATGAATTCCAGCCTTATCAGCTTGTTGAATACGGTTTTGATGAATATTTAATGTATTAGTTATAATACTAATTATTACTAGAAAATTCTTGAGTGATTCACCATGAATAGTCGTATTTACATCAAAAAAAGGTTGTATATCTAGAAATCCATCCTGCATTTTCGGCATTGTATCTAAATTATCGAAACATAATACAATAGGTTTAGTTTCTGTAGAGATTCTTCCAAAATTAGCTAAAATATTTTTAGCTTCATCTTCTGACTCAATACATTGTTTAACTTTCAGAGCTTGCATCGATTCCTCACTTAAAGAGTCACCTCGCAACCACTCACAAGCTAATGTATACAGTTCTGGATTGGTTAAATCATGTAAAAGTCCAAAAAAGATATCAGGATTGTATATCCGTGATGTTTTATAAGTATCCTTCAGATGCTTAATAAATTTCTGTCTGTCACTTGATAAAAATTCCCATATATTGTCGTTTAAAAATCGCTGTTTGAGACTTCGCTTAGTGAAAGCAGACAAGCTTTTTAGCCATAGCATTAATTGAGATTCTGTCTGCTCATCTGGAATTTGAATTAAGCTATCAACTGTATAACGCAGAATATGTCGCCAAATATTATTGTTATCAGCCCAATCACATAGTATGTAAACAAAAAAAGCTTTAGAATTAAGAGTCCGTTTGAGACGACCTAATAAATGACTTTTACCAGAACCAGGATCACCTACAATCATGACTGAACGACTGCGATGATCTGTAACAACTAAATCGAGAAATTCTTGAATATCATGAATTACTTCTTGATGAATAGAATCAACATTTAGTGATGCGTTTTGTTTTTCTTCCCAAAAATTCATCGGTTTTGGGTTGATTCGGTTAAAAGGATTAACCTCTCGGAGAATAATTTCGTTAATATTTGCCATGCTGAAGCTTGATAAAATGATGGAATTGCTTTTTACGTAAAACCTGTTTTAATTCACTGTAATAAAAAACAGCGAACCACCAATATTTTGATGAATCCCTGCATCTAGTTGCTCTGCGGTATAAATACTAGCTTCTTGTAAAGTGCTAAAATCAATTTGGTCTTGAGCCTGCAAACGATACAAAGCTTGATCTAATTCATCACGCGATAGTGGCGGTTGTAATTCTTGACGTAGATGAAAAATTGGTAAATAATTCTCTGTTCCTAATTCTTTATCTAATTTCTCAATAATTTGTAAAATTTCTTCGTCACTTATATTAATGCTGTTATCAGATGGTGGCTCAGGCGGCAATATAGGTTTAACTCGCAAAGTCTTGCGTAAAAACCGCAGATAATTACCCAGCAATTCTAAGCTGATGGCTGGTTGAACGCCTTTGTTAGGGTTGTAGTCATCTCGTAAATAGTCAATTCCTCTTTCAGTTAGCCAAACTTCGGCTTTGGCTTTTTTGAGTTGTAATTCGACTTCAATTAATCCCCGATCGCTTAGGGTTGTCAATATTGCATCTCGTTCAGCAGCTTTTGGTGCAGTAATTTTGCTGGGTGCGATTTTACCAGAAGCTTTACTTATCTTCTCCAGTACCTTGAGTTCTTTGTCTGTAATAGGTAACTCGCCTGCCTCAAGTTTCAGCACCGTTTGACCAGCAGGTATAATTTTGACTTTGGCAATCTCACGGGTATAGTCTACCAGTTCACGATCGCCCAACTCTCGACAAATTTTATCCTTACCTTTAAAACTATTAAAAGCAGTCAATCCTGCTCGATAATTGGCAAATCCCAATAACTTTAAAAGAAACTTTAGTTCATTTGTATCCATGCTAGTCATCAAGCCTGTAGCTAATTCAGCTATACTCTAGCGCGAAGGGCAACAATTTACACACCTTCTTATCCTAGCTGTAATTATTGCTGATGACTATAACAGAACTAGTGATCGCTGATACGCGACTAAGATAACAAATATTAACTTTTGTTTAGAAAATTCAATAGCTATAAAAATAATAAGTGCGATCGCTATTTTTTAATTCCCTGCATAAATTGTTTTCTAGCATCAATAATCGAAGGCATTAAAACACAACTAGCTAATAATTGTATATCTAAATCTGGGAAGAATTCACTTTGTTGAATTTGCTCATAATTATCATTTTTTAGCCGATATAGGTAAAATTGATTATTCTCCCAGAACCAAACTTCAGTAATATTAAACCGTTTATATTTTTCTAGTTTGTCAATACTGCCACTGGTGATATTAACTTCAATTGCTAAATCTGGATTTTCTTTTTTTTCTCCTATGTAATAAGATTCATCAGGTTCAAAGGAAGCATTTTTTTCTTTAGCGCGACGCGTGGCGCTACCTACTGAGATAAAATTTATACCTTTTTCAAAAAAGTATAGTGCTAATAATATCCCAATCACGCTTTTAATCATTTCGTGTTGTTCACCCAGCGTCATAAATTCAATGCACCCATCAAGATAAGTTATCCGTAAACCTGCTGCATCTGCGGTTAAGGTTTCTATTTTCTCCAATTCTTCCCATGTGTAATAACCAGGTAAGAGAAATCGCTGTTCTAGAGTTGTGATATTTTTATTTAAGATTTGGAGAGTCATAGTTAAATTATGTTTATGACTTTATTTTGATTATAATCGGGAATTATTTTGCAACTAATAAGTTTGATGAGATAAGTTTTGAAAAGCGATCGCCTGTATGAAAGTAGCAATTATAGTTTTGCGACTTGCAAACTTAATTTCTGACTCGTGAATTAACTTTTGCAAATTGAAGTATTTATGCAGATAAATTCGTTGTGCTACAAATATGCAAGCTTGCACCTCCACCTAACCTACGCATAACTCTAACTAGGGTTTGCTGGTGATGCTTGGGTAAGAGAAGGGGATACACAATCAAACAAATGGATTTATAATTCTTAATTTATTCTCTATTAACTGATTATAACAAGGGTTGAACTTAGGCGATCGCACCATATTGACATCATAATAATTGCAACAATACGCACTGGGGTAACAAATGCGAGAAACTGAAAACAGATCCATTAACGAAGGAGAACGCAATGGGCTGGACTAAAGTTCTGGCGGCTGATGCACTAGCCCCTGGTGCTAGAGAAGTTGTGAATGTTGGCAAGCGAAAAATTCTCTTGTTAAATCACGAAAATCAACTATATGCGGTAGATAATGCCTGCCCTCATTTAAAATTACCTCTAAAGAATGGCAAAATCGAGGGTGGGGCAATTATTTGTCCCATTCACCGCAGTGCCTTTAATCTCAGTAACGGGCAAGTAAATAATTGGTGTCCTTGGCCACCTGGAGTAGGTAAAGTATTGTCATTAATTTCGCAACAAAAAACACTGCCAGTTTTTCCCATACGCGTGGAAGAAGGCAGTATTTGGATTGATGTAAACGATAACTAAATTGACATTTCAATTGCATTAATTGGGCGGGCATCTTGCCTACCCTACAACATCTAACGTTGTTGGATTTTCCAAAAATAGCTAGAAACCCAATTTGTCATAATATGGGCAACAATCGGCACTAACAAATTTCCACTCAATAGGGCGCTATATCCCAAAATTAACCCAATCACCGTTGCCCATATTACGTAAGGCCATTGTTGGGAACCACTGAGGTGTAACACTCCAAAGCAGAGGCTAGATACAATCACTGCTACATGGTCTAAGCCCAAAGCTGGCAGCATTACACCTCGAAATAATAATTCTTCGCTTAATCCCGGTAGTAAACCCAGCCAAATTAAATCCGGCCAGGCTAAAGGTCTCAATACTAGTTCTAGGTAATAGTCTGCACTTTGACGATAGGCAGGCCACAACCGATAAGCTAAACCACTCAAGCTGGTGATTATCAGTCCTACGCCCAGCCCCCAAAAAAAATCTATTTCGTGCCATTCCCACTTGAATAGGAAAACATTACCAAAGCGCAGCCAAACTTTAGCAACTGTCCACAACAGGATGGCAGTTACCGCCATTGCGACTAAAACTTGAATACGCGTCAGGTAAGGAATTTCTGGATCTTGTTTTTGTTGTTCTACCACAGGAAAGTTATGAAGTATGAAGTATGAAGTGTGAAGTATGTAGACACCCTTTGGATGGCTTTCCGTTAGCCTTCAGGGGTTCCCGAAGGGTAGGGTAATTTTATCCTTTAGCCTCTTGACTATTAACCAAAGCATCTGGATTGATGCCTGCTTTGAGGGCTACCAATACACCTACTGCTTCTAAATACGAGTTTACCTGTATGGATTTGATTCCCAAGGGTTGGGCAGGAACTTGTATTTGAGTTTGATTATCTTTGACGGTAATTATTGGGCATCTGCTTTGACTTAAACTTAGTAAAGCGCTGCTACCACAAGCGTTTGCCGGGACAATCGCTGCATCTATTTGATCAGCCCAAATATCTGCTGGATGAGATGTAAATAATTGTTTCTCGACGATAAATTGGGGGGCGCGACTTAAGCCTACAAGTACGCTTGGTAAAAAAGTATAGCCTAATTCCTCGGCGGCAGAACGCGGAGATAAATCGGGATAAGGCGAGGTGCTGGCGAGGGCTGGTGAATGGGCGCAAGGAATTTGAAAGTTTCTCACTAGTAAATGGCTAATTACTGCTTCTGCACCTGCCAGAGGATCTACGCCTTTACCCTGGTGATAGTTCTGCACAGCATCTTCATCCATATCATCGGGGAAACGGGCGACAACTGCGATCGCTTCTGCTCCCATTTTATTGATTAATATTTCCGCCGCCCGAAGTAAACTATCAGGGTTGCCAATGGTTCCCCAACTTGCCCCTGATGCTGATGTGCGTAGTTCTACATTTAAAGGAGCATCAGTAATTACATAATCTGTAATAGTTAATCCCAGAGTTGCTCTGGCTGCGTCAGCAGCTTGTAAGTGCCTTAACTGCAAGTCTGGTTCAATACTTTGGTCTAAAAGCAAACCTATTTTATTATTGCGGACTGGTTGTAATCCCCAACATCCAGAGGCGAATTTGTCAAGCCCAAAGCCTTCCACATAGAAAGCATTGGGGATGTTCCAATATAAACTTGCGCCATTGAGGACGTTGGGGTGAGTGATCAGGCGATCGCAAACTTGTGCTAATGTTCGAGCAACAGGTATGGCATCGCCAGCATAACCCCCAATCGCAGCCCCAACGCCAGTAGGTACAATCAAAATAGCGGTGTATGGACGCATCTCAAGTGCTGAGTGCTGAGTGCTTTTAGCGTAGCAGGGCGTTTAGCCCGTGCTGAGTGCTAGAAAAATCTAGCACTGTCATACACTTAAGACTCAACACTTCCTGTAGTAACAACTGCTTCCACAGCAACTTTTTGCTGTTCTTTATCCACCGAAGTAATAGCCCAACGCAATGGTTCACCTTGTTTTTTTAACTCAGCCTCAATTGCTTTTTGCAAATCAGTAGGAGTTTCTTGAATATCTATTTCTGCGGTAATAAAATGAGTAGTCATGCCGTCAATCCCGTGAATTAATTTGTTTTAGGATAGCTGAATGAAGTATAAAATTCTATCTTTCAGACTTCATACTTCAAACTTTATTACTATTTACCAAATTGCAACTGATAAACGATGTCTTCTTTTTCAGTTTCAATTTTCAAATTAGAACGAGGATAGGAGACGCAAAGTAATGCGTAACCTTGTTTTTGCAATTCTGGACTAACACCCATACCCTCGGTTTGGTCTACAGTTCCTTCGATGATTTGGGCGGCGCAAGTTGTACACACCCCTGCATGACAAGAAGCAGGTAACTCGAAACCAGTAGTTTCAGCTACGGATAAAATAGTTTCATCTTCAGGAACTTGCAGAGTGAGAGTTTTACCTTGGTGATGGAGTTCTACGGTGTAAGTATTGGACATATACTAAAAAATGAGTGCAATAGACAAACTCACTATTATATCTGAATTATTTAATAATATTGCAGATATGGCCAAACACTACATTTTTACCACTCATCGGGAAGCGATCGCTGAATATAATCAATAATTTTAGAGAAAATCGGGGTCAATATTTAATTCGCGCAACTTAGCGGCTAGGCGTTCCGCACGGTGTTTTTCATCATCAGCACGTTGCTTTTCATCATCAGCACGTTGCTTTTCATCATCCGCACGTTGCTTTTCTTGTGCTGCTAATTCTTCTGGTGTCGGCACTAATTCCCCTTGTGCCGTAAAATAGCGTAATTGATTGTTCTGCACACCCAAATATAAATCTAACTGCTGACTCCATAACCAACCTTGGGGATTGGCTTTTATGGGTTGGTAATTTCCATCAACTAAATGAAACCCAGCAAATTCTAAATTATTGGGGTCAAACCAAAAATATTCTGGTGTGCGAAATATATCTTGGTAGATTTGTTTTTTTAAACCTTTGTCTGTAGCTTTTGTGGAAGATGACAGTAACTCGACAATGATATTGGGATACTTACCGTCTTCTTGCCAGATTACCCAACTTTTGCGAAGTTTTCTTTCGCATTCCCGCACCACAAAAAAATCAGGGCCGCGAAATTCTTCTGATTTAAGTTGACGTTGGCTGTAGTAAATTGTCAAATTCCCAGCAGCATAAAAGTCATTGCGGTTTTGCCACCACAATTCTAAACATTGTAATAACAGAATAATCTGGCGTAGATGTAAATCGCTTTCCAATGGTGGTTCGTGACTTTCGATATCTCCTGGTGGAAATATTATATCTGCTGCTGGTTCTAATTCTTGGGCGACTGACATAACTTGATTGGGGCTAGGGGTGAGACGATCGCATTTATGTAGGATTGTAGATCAATGCAAAGATGTAATTACTATCATAATCTTGTTGACTGATAGTAATTGCGATCGCTCCTCTTCAAAAACAAGCCGATGGGAGAATCCCACTTTTTTGTATGTCATTGCAAACGTAAAGCCTTCTCTTCTCTTTCAGAGACGCTAACGCGAACGAGAGGCTTCGCCAACAGCATAGCTTCGCTTAACGAGTTAGCGTCTCGCAGAAAAACGAAGCAATCCCAACCCCTGGGATTGCTTCATTTAGCTTCGCTGCATTCACAATGACCGAACAAGGCAAAAGTAAAAAGTTAAAAGGCAAAAGAAAGAAAAAGAATCATGATCGCAAGCTCCGGTCTGGAAAAGTTTTCCGCCGGGAGACCAGGACGCACAAACTTTTCGCTAAATTTATTTATGGGGATTATCTTTTTACTTTTTACTTCTTAAGTTGTGCAAACAATTAAGTTTAACTATTTATTGTTAGCAGCATGAATCACTAGACATTTGCACCAGCCGCTTTCCCGCCTAATTTTTGTTGAATTTTAGCTTTAGCTGCTTTAAATTCTGTAGCTAGTTGCTCAGTTTGTTGAGTGTTCAAGTTGTTGCGGATTGCAGCAAACATTGTGCTTTCTTCTTGACGAACATGGTCGCTAACGATATCCATCAGATTTTTAACTCTATCTTTAAATTCAGCTGCAGAAGGACTGATAGCCTTAATTTGCTCTAAAAGCTGCTTCATTTGGGCTTGTTCATCATAAAGTTCTTGGGTATCGCCTTCGCCATAGAAGGAACGAACTCTGGGATAAACTACTTCTTCTTCAGCTTCAGCATGGGCTGTTAGATCTTTGTAGATTTGACCAAAGTACTCTTGAATCTTTTGAGGATTATTGCTTTGTAGTAGTTCAGTAAACAAGATATTTACCTTGTTGTGATCCAAGCGAATAACGTCTTGGATGTTCATGTCTTGTTTATCAGTACTTTGGGTAACTGCACTACCTACCGCACCGCTAAAAGCTGCGATCGCATCTTGCACTCTAGCCCAAATTCCTTGGTCTGCATCTTGTCCAGTTAACTCACGCACACCGAGAATTTCGAGAATCCCTTTGAGTTGCTCTTGGTGGGCGCGGTTTTCAAAGTTAACAGGATTGATGGGCCCAATCGCAGCCATCACATCAGCACCAACTTTTTGGGCTGCTTTATGTACCAACAAACCACTCATAACTTGTTGATGCTTTAACAATTCGTGCTGAGATACTTTTTCGTAGAAACTTAGTTCTGAGCTTTGCATCAATTGGCGAACTTTGTTTACCATTTCCTGTACAGTTTTTTTCGGCTCTTGCTGAATACCATACTGCACAATTACTGTTTCGATGATGCCCAGATTTTTACGATCATCTTCGAGGAAGTCTCGCATCCGATCTGAAATTTCACTATCTGTAGCTTCTTTCAAAAATAGTTCTTCATTCTCAATTAGTAACTGTTGAACTAATTTAATACTAGCCAATTTAGTAGCAATAGCATTGCGTTTTGTATCATCTAAAGTAGATACCATTCTAAGGTTCTCCTCAAAAATTAATCGGATCATTACTAATCAAAGTTTGTCATAAGAGTTAATCATCTTTCCTCTTTCTTTTGAGCGATTAATTGCGTAGCTCTAGATAGAAAACAATTTTTTTAACATAAGAAAACCTGATTATACTTTTGGACATACACAGATAAAATTTTGACTCCATCGTTAGGTAGATAATTTTTTGACATTATTTTTATAAATTGTCCAAAGAGAGTCAAACACGAGATGATAATGTAATGTCAGAAAGCCCTAGTATAGGAGAGCAAGCACTTAATAAAGCCACAGAGATAGGATTATCTAGTCAATTAGATGAAGTAGAAAATCTAGATGTCAACATCAAAACTGATCCGCTGAAAATGGTTCAGCGACAGGTGAATGCAGTAGAAATATCAGGCGAAGGTTTGGTGATGCAAAAAGACCTCCGAATGGAGGAGTTAAAAATGCAAATGGGTAATGTTTCCATTAATCCTTTGAGTGCGGCTTTTGGCAAAACCAGCGATATTCTAAATTTAAGTAACTTCGATTTAGAAGGTATGAGCCTGCGAGTTAAGCAACTACAAGTGGAAGCAGGTAAATTAACTCTGCAAGCTGAAGCTTATGTAGAACAAATTCCCTCCGCTTAAACATAAAGATACTAATTTACGAAAACTATGGATACTTCAGAAACAACATCGGCTTCTACTCCTTTTCCCAATATCCCACCGATGATTGAAAGTGATGATAGAGAATATCGTGATACTGGCGTACCTAGTACAGTAGCGATCGCGGGACATCCCTTACATCCTTTAAGTGTAATTTTCCCCATAGCTTTTTTAGCAGCAGCGTTAGGAAGCGATTTTGGCTATTGGTTAACTCGTGATTTCTTCTGGGCGCGGGCTTCTTTATGGTTAATTGGCCTTGGGCTGGTTGGCGGTTTAATTGCAGCTGCGATCGGAATGAGTGACTTTTTGAAAATTGAGCGAGTCCGTAAGCGCAAGGCTGGCTGGGCGCACATGATCCTGAATGTTTCTATCCTGGTTTTAACGCTGTTGAACTTTATTTTGCGTTGGGGAGATGCAGAAGCACACATTTTACCTTGGGGATTATTAATATCTTTGGTAGTTGGGACACTAACTAGCGTGTCTGGATGGTTTGGTGCAGAACTTTCTTATCGTCACAAAATAGGTGTAGTAGGGGCTGGTAGTAAAATATATCCATAACTTTATTTGAGATTTGAAAGCTAGAATCTTTTTTAGTCTCTAGCTTTTAGAAAATATGTCATAGCCGTAACTCAAAAATTTTCATCATTGTTTCTTAGAGGATATTTGAAAAGTTTTGGGCGAATATAATTCGCTACTACATAGGCCAAGTCCACCTGCGCGGACTAATGAGAAATCAAGGTTTTTAACCCGCGGCGCGGGTTTTGTCTGTATAGCCGCGACTTCTAGTCGCCAGGGCTTTTCAAACAACCTCTTAGCTCATCATTTTGGCGATGGGCTTTTTATCGTTAGTGGCATACATAAAATTTCTCTGCTTTGGTATGCGCCAATATTAAAGGCTATACAAGCTACATTGATAAGTAGATTGTTGCTTGGCATTACATTTTTTTGCTAGGATTTCCTTCATTATGTGTTGAGGTCGATTTTTGGTTGGCTGTGGCGACGACAATTAAAAGAAATAGGCCATGCAAAAAAGAGTGAAAGTCAAACCTAATTCAAAACAACAAAAAATTGAAGAACAAGTAGATGGGAGTTTAACTGTGCATTTGAAATCGCCTCCAGTTGATGGTAAAGCGAATGAAGAGTTAATTAAACTCTTAGCTGATAAATTTGATGTACCGAAGTCTTATATAACTATTAAATCGGGTTTAGCATCTCGACAAAAACTGATTGAAATTAGCACGGATATTTAGTATTAAGTTTTCATTTTTACATAGTAAAATTATTTAATTTTCTAGTTAGAACTCTATGATATTTATC
Organism: Nostoc sp. PCC 7107; assembly: GCF_000316625.1. Taxonomy (GTDB): domain Bacteria; phylum Cyanobacteriota; class Cyanobacteriia; order Cyanobacteriales; family Nostocaceae; genus Nostoc_B. The sequence goes on from NC_019676.1 coordinate 2,818,948, forward strand.
TATTAATATTAACTAAACGTTCATCTAGCCAAGCTAAAGCTGCGCCAGAGGTTTCAGCCAAAATACTAATTAGACGATATAGTGTGATCGCACTAATCACTACAGCCGAAGGAAAGCGGTGCTGTAAAAGTGCGATCGCCGTCGCTTCAAATACACCTAACCCTCCTGGTGCACCGGGAACTACCAGCCCTAACAACCAAGCAAAACTAAAAGCCCCAACTAATAAAGGTATTTGGCTGAGATTTACAGGGTAAATGGCAGATATAGTTAAAATAAATCCCAAACTCCGCAATCCTAAAAATCCGAATTCGCCTAATAAAGGACGGAAGGGATAGCGTTCGAGATTGATAGCGACTTGTGGCTGAGTATTATTAGCCGATTTTTTGTTTTTCAATTTGTGCAAAAAGCGAATTACCGGGTTTAAAAACCAAGGATGTACGCCACAAAGTATAAAAATTAAAGCCATAAATTGAAATACTGGGACTGCTAAATTAGTTTGATTTGCCGCAAATTGATTCCCCAATAACACAACAACTATTAAAGCGGCTGCGGCCATCAGTAGCGGTTCCAATAACACACTTAAGGTAGCCGCACCAGCAGAGACATTAGCATTTTTCGCTGCGATAATTCGCCCATAATAATGCCAAACATTACCTGGGAGATACTTGGCGATGTTAGTTTTTAAGTAGACTTGAATGAATGGAACAGATGGTATGGGTTGATTTAAATCGCGCAAAATCCAAGTCCAAATCCAGCCAGCCCACGTATGTGCTAATAATGTTACACCTGTGGCGATCGCTAAAATTGCCCATCCTCCTGGATTAATTTTGAGAGTTGTCACCCCAACCCAATTATCCTTCAGGGCTTTGGCGACAAAAAATAGCGTTCCACCCAAAATCATCCAGCGTAAAAATTGCTTCATCACTTTGGTCATTTAATAGATTCAGCACCAAGTCTTGAATATCTTAAATCTTATGGTATATCAGCAATATCCCAAAAAATTTCCAAATTCACTCTTCAGTTATGCTTAAAATATAAGTAATTCTTGTGACAAATTATTTGTAATTACACTGAGATAAATAAATTATTTGGCAGAATTTATTTAAACTACACTTTATTAGTATTAATTTAAAGCATGATTTTTATCTGAATTTACGTACTTTTAAATCCATCTTAAGTATGAAATTAAATTAGCTTTAATACTTCCTAAATTTGATTAAAATATAAACTATATTTCAATGATTTAAAAGCTATAATATTAATCTCGTCTAACTTAAGAGAGATAAGAATAGCATATTTTTAAGAGATATAATGTAGCTTAAGCCAGATGTAAAGCTATTTTTTTTTGAACTACATTAGAGACTGTTGGTTCAATAATAATCAACTATAACAAGGAATTAAGTTTGCTTGATTTAATTAATTAAAAGCAAAAAAACTTGTTTATGGTTGAAAGGAGGTCTCAATGAAAAAAATCACAGCTTTATTGAAAAAACTACGATTGCAGCAAATTGTAACTGTATTTTTTGCAGGTTTATTGTTGATAGTTAGCACTGCTTGTTCAAGTGGAGATGTTACAGGTGCTAATCCTCAAAATCCGGCTGTACAAGCTGGTGGTGCAAACAATCCTTATAAAAATGGTGGAGATAAATATACTAGAAACCCCTCCAGCAATTCTCAAAAGATAGGCAATCAAGCTAACCTACCTTCTGGCTCATTAATTGCTACAAATCAAGAGTCGGAAATACTCTACCCTGGTGCAGAAACACCCCAAGGCAGAGTAGATAAAGAAAAAGAATTACCAATCATTACAAAGGAAAACTTTAAAACATCCTCTGAACCTGGAGGTTTAATTCAAAATGAATCTGATTTAGGAAATAGGGTTCAAGACCGTCTCGAAACTGTCAAAGAACAATTTGAAGATGCTGCCAGCTTTGTTAAAGATAAAGCAGCAGATGCAAATGCTAGACCAGAATTACAAAAAAATCCGGCACTAAGCAGATAGATTTTCTGATTCGTTATGACATTGAAAATGACAAATTGATGCTAAATTTCATCTCCATTAATTTGTAAATTACTTACACAAACTCAAGGAGTTAAACCATGAAAAAAGTCATTGATTGGGTAAAAAATATTCGCCCTTTGAAAGTTTTAAGCGTTTTCTTAGCAGGTATGTTTCTCATCCTGACACAAGCTTGTAACAGACCAACTATTGCAGGTCAACCACCACAACCAGGTGCTGAATCAGGTTATGCCCAGCCAGGTGCTGAATCAGCTTATACCAAACGTCAAGACCCCACCCAACAGTACAACTTCAATACTCCTGAAGGTGGGATGAACAACTTCAGTGATGTAGATCCTAGAGCTAAAAATTTTGAAAAATCTGCTAAAAACAGAGCCGAAGATTTGAGCAAAAATGCCGAAAGAAATATTGATCAAAAAGGCATTGAAAGTCCACAGGATTATGCTCGGAATTATCGCCAAGGTACACCCTTGACTGAAAGAGTGAAAAACTTGGGTGAAGACATTGGTAGTTCTGCTCAAGAAACAGCCGAAGATGTTGCTAAGGGAGCAAAACGTGGTGTTGAAAACCTCAAAGACAATACCAGTAATGCCGCTCAAGACTTGAGTAAAAATGCCCGCAGAGCAGCTGAAGATGCAGGCGATACTGTAAATCGGTCATTAAAAAATATTGACTAAAATTTAGTCAATTCAAAGTAGGGAACACAAAATTTAAGGGTCAGAATTTAAAATTATTCTGACTCCTTTCTTGTTAATTCTTTTATGAATACCAACTCTGAAGAGCAAGCCGATGGATTTCACTCCAAGGCAGATTATGTTGTCGAGCTAATTCGGCACAATCTTCATATTCTGGCTGCACATTGGTAATGGATTTAGCTTGTGATTCTCCTTGCCATGCGACTTTGATACGTACATTGCCATATTTTGTTTCGACTTGTTGAATTTCTCGTTGGAGGATGGCGCGTTGTTGGGTAGTGCGACGAATACCTAAAGTACTGGTTTCACGGAATAACACTGCTTCACACTTGAGTAAATTATCAGGATGACAGATAACTGTTAATAAGATACCTGGACGGGACTTTTTCATACCTATGGGCTGGGTGAAGACATCCACTGCACCAGCGGCAAATAGAGCTTCAAATACATAGCCAACCGCTTGAGGATTTAAGTCATCAATTTGAGTTTCGAGTACGGAGATGGTTTCTAAAATTGGGCTGATTTGTTGAGAATGGGCGACATCTGCCTGTAGGCTGGTGCTTTCACCCAGCCACAGGCGTAGTATATTGGGAATAGGAAGATTAATAGTTCCCGCGCCCAATCCCACTTGTTTAATCGTCATCGATGGCGGATTCCCAAATTCTCTAACTAATGTAGTGGCGATCGCCGCGCCTGTTGGTGTTACCAATTCCTTTTCAATACCGTTACTATAAACCGGACAACCCCTCATTTCCCATAATTTCAACACTGCTGGCACTGGTACCGCCATTTGACCATGTGCAGCCCGCACCGTACCGCCCCCCGTGGGCAATGCCGAGCAGTAAACTAAGGGGAATCCTGCGCGATCGCTCTCAATCCCCAACCAATCTAAACCCAAACAAGTGCCGACAATATCCACAATCGCATCCACGGCACCCACTTCATGGAAATGTACTTTTTCCGGTGCAATCCCATGCACTGCACCTTCTGCTACTGCTAGTTTTTGGAATACTGCTAAACTCCAAGCTTCGGCTCGTGGTGGCAATTTTGCCTGAAGAATCATAAGCTCGATTTCTGGCAGATGGCGGCCATGATGGTGATTATGTTCGTGGTCATGGTTATGGTGATGCTTCTCTAGTAAATCCACATATACCTTAGTTGCCTGTTGACCATTTTTCTGGACAAATTCTGCTCGTAAATGGTACTCCTGGGAAATTCCTAAGTCATTTAATTTTGTACTTAAATACTCCACAGGAACACCCAAACTGACTAAGGCTCCCAGGCACATATCACCAGAAATTCCCGTCGGGCATTGAAGATAAGCTATTTTACTCATATAGGTTAATCAATGATAAATAGTCAATAGTCATTGGTTATTAGTCATTTGTCCTTTGTTTGCCCCCAGCCCCATTTCCCAAAATACCGTGTTCTATGGCAAAAATTCTCACAGTGCATCCGGATAATCCCCAAAGCCGCCGAATAGAAGAAATAAAGTCAGCGCTCTCAGATGGCGCAGTCATGCTTTACCCTACTGATACGGTCTATGCGATCGGTTGTGATTTAAATGCCAAGTCGGCGGTGGAACGAGTGAGGAAAATCAAGCAGTTAGCGAATGATAAACCATTAACATTTTTGTGTCCTTCATTGTCAAATGTAGCGACTTATGCGTTTGTCAGCGATACAGCTTATCGATTGATGAAGCGGCTAATTCCCGGCCCTTACACGTTTTTGCTACCAGCCACTAAGTTAGTACCGCGACTAGTGCAGAATCCTAAGCGGAAAACTACAGGTATTCGCGTGCCGAATCATCCTGTATGCCTAGCCTTGCTCGAAGCTTTAGAAAACCCGATTATTTCAACTTCGGCACATTTGCCGACCAATGAGGCGGATGATGGGAAATTTGCCTTAGATGTTGAACCGGGGCTATCACGGGTAGAGCTATTTGATTATCTGGATAACTTAGTAGATGTGATTGTAGACACGGGTGAAGAGCCAACATATCAGGTATCAACAATTTTAGACTTGACAGGAGACGAAGCAGTAATTACGAGACGGGGGTTAGGTTGGGAAGCCGTAACCGCATGGGTTTAAACGGCGTACTTCACAAGCTGAAACTTCTGTTTCGGAAACGAGTATTCAAAATGCTCCAGTTTGGCAATTGTCATACTGAATCACGGCGGGGATGGGGTAATCAGGATAGGAGTAAAAGTATATATAGCAAGGATTTTAACCAGTTGTGGGCATGATTAATATGTGTGTGCGGCCTGCAATTTGGTTACGGATGAAAAAAGCGACACATTACTTTCACTGTAACTTTTTTAAATTTCCTACAGTCATATACATAAGCAGTGCTGGCAATGAATCTTGTATGGATCAATACTTAATAATTTTCCAGACAAGAACGTTTTCAGATGCTATCTTTGCGTTGTAGTTACGGTGCTATACCCTACCCTAGGAAAATTCATGAAAGCTAACCTTGTAAATCTACCAACCTCCACACCCAATTTTTTTGTTAGCAATGTTGCTATTGAAGAATCACCAGCTACAGATACTTTAATGCCACTGCTGTGTCAGGAAATACAGGCGCAGGTCAAAGCCAGTTCTGGATGTGTACAAGCTGTGGCACAACGCATAGCCAAAGAAGTCAGACGGATTTGTGATAAGAGTTCTCGCATCCAAACCTCTGGACAAATCCAATCTTGGCAGCTAACTTTAGCAAAACATCGTCTGCACAAGTGTCTGCACTACTACCAACTTGGTTCTCGGCGGGGACGGGTAGAGTTACACAGTAGTTTGGGTGCGATGGTTTACCGCCACGTTACGCCATCTGGGGCAGAATATGGATTTGACGCTCGTTACAATTTGATTGAAGATTTTCTCCAAGCTTTTTATATTGAAGCGATTAAAGCTTTCCGGCGGGAAAATGAATTAGCTGAAGATTACCAACCCCGTACTCAGCTGCAATTAGCTGAATATATGGCATTTACAGAGCAATATGCCAAGCGCCGGATTAATTTACCTGGTGGAAATAATCAACAATTAGTTATCTTACGCGCTCAAGGTTTTGCCCGTCGTCAGCCCCAAGAAACAGCTGTAGATATTGAAATGGCTGTAGAGTCGGCGAAAGGTGAAGATGGAGAATCTTACCAACGCAATCCCGCGGTGCAACAAATCCGTTCTAAAATGATTGCTCAAGGTCATGTTGATTTATCCGAAGAATCAGAACGCGATCGCGTTATTGCTGAATTAGTCAAATATCTGGAATCTCAAGGTCAATCAGACTGTGTTGACTACCTCAGTTTGAAGCTGCAAGATTTATCTGCGCCAGAAATTGACCAAATTCTCGGTTTAACCAGCCGTCAGCGCGATTATCTGCAACAGCGCTTTAAATATCATGTAGAAAAGTTCTCCAAGCAGCACCAATGGCAATTAGTTCATCAATGGTTGGGTGCTGGTTTAGAACAAAAGTTAGGTTTGTCTTCTCAACAGTGGGAAACTTTTATTCAAGTACTTTCTCCCCAACAGCAGCAAATTTTACAGTTAAAAGCAGCAAGACATAGTGATCAAGCGATCGCTAAAGCCTTAAAGTGTACTCCTAAACAATTGCAAAAACGCTGGACTCATTTACTAGAAATTGCTTGGGGAATCCGTAATGGTCACAGCGAAGTACAAACTGGTTGAGTTTTAACGCAGAGGATTGCTGCGGTAAACGCAAAGTTTCGCAGAGTTTTTGTTCATCTAAATTCATGGGCATTTCACTCTCGTTATTTAGTACATAAGTACCAAAAACATCCCGCTTTTTTCTATTTTGAAAATTCATATTAAGTAAGTGTCTATACGTCTCTGCTTCCATGAAATTCTAGAATGGATAGTAAGTGTGGCGGAGGGCTTGAGAATGACTATGACTCAAGGCAAGCGGGCAAATCAGGCAGGGAAGATTTTAGAAAGTAATGTAGAGGCAATATTAACTGGACATGGTTATTTTCAAGTTGGAAATCACGTCACCAAAGAATATCTTTTGACTGCTAATTTATTAGCAAAACGTTACGCTAAACAAGTTTATATTGGGGCAGGTATTTATAATACTTTGTTGAAAGTTGATTTTTATATTGTTGGTTTACCGAGCATTCCCACAGGATTAATTATTGAATGTAAATGGCAAGAAAGTGGCGGTTCTGTAGATGAAAAATTTCCTTATTTGAGTATGAATATTCAGGAATATTATCCAGCGCCAGCGATTGTGGTGATTGGTGGTGAAGGAATGCGGGAAGGAGCGATTCAATGGCTTAGGCAACAAGTCAAACTTAACCATAACTTACTCGGAGTTTACAGTTTAGATAGATTTATTGCCTGGGCTAATAAAAATTTTTAGTAAGATGTAATTAATAATTCGCTAATTATACCACGCTTTTTAGTATTAGAATTAATCGAGCGAGAGGCTGCGATCGCATAAATATTAAAGTTTATTTCTTTATATATTTTTCTAATAAATTCACAATCAGAATTACAGATCATAACTTTGACACCACGGTTTGCTAACTCTGCACAGGTATCTCGCAAATGTGTTTGGTCTTGTTCACCAAAAGAATTGCCATTATAACCTGTAAAATAACTAGTATTGCTGATAGGATGATAAGGTGGATCGCAAAACACAAAATCATCACTACTATTAGCATAATTCAGCACATTCATAAAGTCTGCCTGCTTTATCTCACAATATGAAAGCGCTTGAGATGCAGTTCTGAGTAAATCGGCTGGACAAATATTCGGATTTTTATAACTACCTAAAGGAACGTTGAATTTACCTTGAGAATTGACACGATATAAACCGTTATAACAGGTTTTATTTAAATAAATTAATCGAGCCGCTTTCTCTAAATCATTCCTACCTGGATGAGAACGGACACTATAATAATACTCTCGATTATGTTTAGATTTATGCTCTTGCAATAAGCCAATTAAATCTTCAACCTGATCTCTGACACAGCGATAAGTAGTAATTAGCTCGGCATTAATATCAGTTAAGATTGCCGTTGTTGGTTGCAAATGAAAAAAAACCGCTCCACCACCTAAAAATGGTTCGTAGTACGTCTGATAAAACTTGGGAAAATAAGGAAGATATTGTTGAATTAACCTACTTTTACCACCTGCCCATTTTAAAAAAGGACGAGGGCAAGTTTCAGGAAGCATTTGAATAACCATTTGCAGACAAGTTCACTAAAATTAAGCTAATAAATATAACAAGATATAACTGCCGACGCATATTCTATATTAGGTGAGTAATTTTCATCTGCATAGATTACAATTGGGTAGATAAAGCATATCAAAACAATCGTCATTTCATAACAAGGCAGTTTAGATTTCCATGTTTGACGGATTTTGGGAGAACGTTTTTCGCTACCCCCGCTATTTAATTACTATCCTCGTCGGGCTTTTGGTGAACACATTTGAGCCATTAATGCCCTTTTTAAAACGTCCAGTCACCTTAGTTGCGGTTGTCGGCTTATTACTGGGCGGTTTGGCTTTCATGACTCTCACCCTGCGCGCTATGCTGGGTTTGAGTGCAATTTAGCTTGGGAAAGCTTGGTGCTATGGCTTTTGGTGTTGTTAGCATTAGGCATAGTCCTTCCCAGATTTCGATTATTGATGTTTTATAACCTCTGTGAGGAGGCAAAGATTTTATGGCTACAAATCGCCGCGTTTCCCGTGTTGCTGAATTAATCAAACGGGAAGTTAGCCAAATGTTACTCAACGGAATTAAAGACGACCGTGTGGGTTCAGGTATGGTTAGTGTTACCGATGTAGACGTTTCTGGCGATTTGCAGCACGCCAAAATATACGTCAGTATTTATGGTACAGAGGATGCTAAAGCAGAAACAATGGCAGGCTTAAAGTCGGCTACGGGTTTTGTACGTAGTGAACTTGGTGCCAGGGTACGGCTGCGTCGGACACCAGAGGTAATTTTTATCGAAGACCGTTCCATAGAACGGGGTAATAAAGTATTATCGCTGTTGAATAAACTCCAGGATGCGCGATCGCCGGAAACTTTAGATAGCGAAGAAGACATAGGCGCAGAAGAAGATTAAAAATAGCTGTAGTAGGGGCGAACTACGCCCCTATTTAGTTTGTTTAGTAAAACAGTCCCTCCTAAAAAACTGTCTTCTTTAGCCCCTAGTCGCTATTTTGGCAGACTGTAAATCATAAACCACTTTCACGATTAGGACTGGCTGTAGGTGCTGGTTTTTCAGTTTTGGGAGTTTTTTGATGATTTTGCTGATCTACAGGGGGAAAAGCCTGTTTACCGATATTATCAGCCGCTTGTTGAAATAAAGGCTCGATTTTATTGCGCCAGTATTGAGTATCGGGTAACTTTTCGGGATGATTTTTATAATCTAAAACCTTATCCCAATTACCATCATCGATCGCTTTGTTGATGTCATTAAACAGTGCATCAGCCTTAGTCCAATCTTGCTGCCATTGACCAATTATCTTACCTGTTTCTTGAATACCAGCAGAAGCATTGGCGGGAATAGACCGTAATAATGCGATCGCACCGACTAAATCTCCTGATTCGTACTTCTTCCTCGCTTGTTCAACAACCTTGTCGCTGTTCTCACTAGGTTTTGCTGTTTCTGATTTTCCCGACTCTGAATTTGAGATTTCTGGTAGCGGAGTCGTCACCTTACTCGGTTTTGGTTTGGGAAGCGGTCTAGCTGCAATCACCGTACTATCATCAACTGTCTTAATGGCAATACCTTTATCTCGCAGACAACCAATCCATTCATCATTATTGGAGATCACATCTGCATACGCCCAAGCCAAACGCCCAGAATTTAGTCTAACTTGTATCCAGTTGCGTTTTGTTCGCAGGCCAGTCACCTCAAATTGGGTGTCTTCGCCAATGGTTTTAAGAAGATTATCAGAATTAATTGAACTAGGTTCAGAACGAATATTAGAATTACCAGTAACCATCGCCAAGCATTTATTCCCAGCCGTGGTATTTTGACCTGTAAAATTAGCAGCAAAATTTCTCACATTTGGGTAGATATTTGCCACCAACGCCGCCGCACTACCAGCCAAAAGTACACCAATTAACAACGGTAGAGGATCAGATTTGCTAGAAGTTCTGCTGGTTGGTTTGGTAGTACCAGGATTTGCTGGTGAAACAGCCAGAGTTGGCTGGAAAGACGCAGCTTGTTTAGTCGCTGGATAACCATAATTTATCGCTGGTTCTGGTGGTGCAGCAGGTGTTAAGACTGGACTCATCACACTCACACAAGCTTGCAGTGCTTCAGTAGCTGTTTGGTAACGGTCTTTAAAATGATAATGCACCATCTTGGTTAATATAGATGTTAACCGATAGCTAACAGGGGCTAAATGTTGCCAGCGAATCTCTCCAGTATCCTGGTCTTCTTGTAATTCCGAAGCCGATACGCCAGTCAATGCTTGAATAGCAATAATACCTAAAGAATAAATATCACTATTGGGGCGGGGTTTACCTTGTCCTTGTTCAGTTGGCATATAGCCAGGAGTTCCGATAACCACCGTCGCCGTAGGTTGTCCGCCAACCGTCACCATTGAAGAACTTAACTGTTTGACCGCCCCAAAATCTACTAAAACTAATTTATTGTCGGATGAGCGCCGAATAATATTATCTGGTTTAATGTCGCGGTGAATTACACCTTGCTGATGGACAAACTCTAAAATCCCTAATACTTCCTGCAACATTTGCAGAACTTGGCCTTCACTCCAGCGTTGACCAGAAATTAATTCATTAGTTAAGGGATGTCCTTCGATGTATTCTTGGACTAAAAAGAATTCTTGATTTTCGTCAAAATAAGCCAGCAACCGAGGAATTTGGTCATGATATCCCAAGCGTTCCAAGGTATCCGCTTCGTTTTGGAACAAACGTTTGGCAGTTTCAAAAATTCTGGGGTCAGAACTGGTAGGCTTTAGGTGCTTGACAACGCAGATAGGGTTTCCCGGCCGTCTGGTATCTTGGGCGATGTAGGTTTGACCAAAGCCTCCCTTAGCCAGCACTTGAATTACTTGGTAACGATTATCTAGCAGCTTACCGATCATATTCCCTCCCCAGAGTTATTACCTAATTTTCCAGCTGGTAATAAATATCTCCAATTTTTTTTACTTGAAATCCGCTATCTTGAGAAAAGATTTGAAATAAATACGTAGCTTTTTTATAAACCCTGTTTATTAACTTTTCTTTCTATATCGCTGTTGACGACCGATGCCACCTAAAATAACCAATCCAATTGCATGGCAACAGGCGGAACTTCTCATGCAACCAGCTTTCATCAGAGTTGTGGATAACATTCGTAAGCAACTCGACACATCTGCTTGGCAGGGAACCTACCATGATGTACTGATTTGGCCGCCTAGCACCACCGACGAAATGAAAGCCTTGGTAACAGGACTGTTGCAAGACATAGAAAGTGCCACATTAGAAGAAGCAGACGAAATTCGTGATACCCTGTCTCGGTTGCCAATGCCCCATCCAGGATATCATTTGCAATTGCAACGTCAAGAGCAGAAAGTCAGTATTGATTTGTGGGAACTGTGTTATCAAGTGTGTTTTGCAAATTACAGCCCAGAGAATGATATTGCTGATATTGATACTAGTTTAATTGATGAGTTAGGTGAAGTAGATTGGCAGCATCTAGATAATAAGACAAAAGATTTAGTAGCCCAAGTGTTTGCAAATTTACCAATGCACTGATTGAATTTGCGATCGCCTCAACCTCAAGTAAATCTTAGCCCTGAACTCTGTGAGAAAATTAATAAAACGTGCGAGAGCAAACCCGCAAGGCATATTGCCAATTTAAACAAGACCCCAACCATCCCAGTTTACGTTTCAAAAAACTGCATCCAGAATTATCTATTTATTCTGCGAGAGTCAGCAGAAGCTATCGAGCCGTTGGACAGTTGGAGGGAGACACAATTATTTGGTTTTGAGTGGTACCAAATGGGTAATATCTCACGCAGCAACGAAGAGGCGCAAAGAATAAGAGATTTATTCCGTATTGCCGGATTTTTAACCCAAAATACTAAAATCCAAAATTGGTAAACCGCACCTTTAAGGACGGTAAGCACAACTATTGGGTGATTTTAATATTTGTTACTTTTCGTTACACTGAATACATCGAGAGGCGAAAATAAATCTCTCGCCAGCATTCAAAGGTGAACGACATGAATGGCACAATTCGCGTTGGTAATCTCTTCGGGATTCCGTTTTACATCCATCCGTCATGGTTTTTGGTTCTTGGCTTAGTAACTTGGAGCTATAGTAGTGGACTTTCAGCCCAATTTCCCTATCTGTCTGGGGGGTTAGCTTTGCTACTAGGATTGATGACAGCGCTGTTATTGTTTGGTTCTGTCGTCGCCCACGAATTAGGTCATAGTTTTGTAGCTTTGCGCCAAGGAATTGATGTTAAATCGATTACATTATTTATCTTTGGTGGTTTGGCGAGTTTAGAAAAAGAATCGAATACTCCCGCAGGCGCTTTTTGGATTGCGATCGCTGGGCCGCTAGTTAGTTTATTATTATGTGGCATCGTGACGATACTGGGTGTAACAACTGCGGTATCTGGCCCACTGGCGGCTGTTCTCGGTGTTTTAGCTTCAGTTAACTTAGCCTTAGCACTGTTTAACTTGATTCCCGGCTTGCCTTTAGATGGCGGTAATATCCTCAAAGCTCTTGTTTGGAAAATTACAGGTAATCCTTATAAAGGTGTAACCTTCGCCAGCCGAGTTGGACAAATCTTTGGTTGGGTGGCGATCGCTTCTGGGATAATTCCTCTAGTATTCTTTGGCAGCTTGGCTAATGTTTGGAACTTGTTAATCGGTTTCTTCTTACTGCAAAATGCGGGGAATTCAGCCCAATTTGCTAGAGTCCAAGAAAAACTTGATGGCTTAACCGCCGCAGATGTCGTTAATAATCATAGCCCCATCATCTCTGCAAATGCGAGCTTGAGAGAATTTGCTGATGAGCAAATCATCCAAGGCTGGCGCAGGTTCTTAGTGACAGACGACGCAGGACAATTGGTAGGTGCAATTGTTGTAGATGACCTACGAAGCATACCGACAATACAGTGGTCAGAAACTCAAGTTAGAGAAATCATGCGCCCAGTTGCCGCATCCACTACAGTAAAATCCGATCAACCCCTTTTAGAAGTCATCCAGCTACTAGAACAACAAAAACTCTCCGCTTTAGCTGTAATTCGAGAAAATGGCGTTCTCGTGGGGATTTTAGAAAAAGCAGCAATTATTCAACTGTTACAAGGTCAACCTATAACTAACCCTGCATAGATATCTGATCACTAAATACTCCTTCTCAACCCTCTCTCAGTCAATCTGAGGGAGTTTTTTTGTGGAAAAAGCATTCAGCCAAAATTTTTTTACTCTGAATCTATACCCAATTCTCGCAACTTTGCTAATAATACTGCTTGACGCTGACGTTCAATTTCTAATTGGGCGATCGCATCATCCGCGCGTTGACGTTCTTGTTCAGCGCGTTGGTGTTCTTGTTCAGCCCTTTGACGTTCTTGTTCGGCTTGTTCAGAACTCCACAGCAACAAATTACCAGCTTCATCCCACCACCGCAACCAACAAATATTCATCCCTAAGCGAGTTCCTTGCCAAATTCCTAGAAATAATTCCATTTCAGGAATCCAAAATTGTCCTGATTCTGTCGGTTGTTGCAAAACATATCGTCCATTTTCCAGACGATGTACTTCTAAACTCACTTCGTAAGGATTAAAAATTGCATAGACGGGAACTTGTAATATTTTCTCGTAAAAGTAGAGTTTCCCATAGGGAAAGGTGGGACGAATGGAATATTCTCCGTTGTCGGTGTCGGAAAGAAACTCCATCACCACAGCGATATTTTCACCTTCTATATTGGGTGTATAGCTACGCCGAATTACACCTGTACCCACTGGTGAAACACTGGGTACGTATAACCAATCTGGTGCTTTAACAACAGTTTTTTGATTGATATTGGCAACGATACCAAAATTAGATGCAACCAACATCTGAGGTTGAATACGATTGGATGTATGCAAAGCTTCTGTTAAAGCGGCGGCTAGAAACGGTTGTTGAATATTTTCCACTGGATCGTCGGGGAGAATAAAATCATCTGGGAGTTTTTCCCAAGTGACGACAGGGGTTTGGCGCTGAGGTGCGGCTAGAACCATGATAGTTAAAATGTCGCTTGTGGGCTTGGGGACTAATGCCAATATTTTACAGCGGTTTTTAGATACCTGAAGTCAACAGAGATTGAGAGTTTATCTATGAAAACAAAGTTACTTTTATGTCTAGTTAGGGAACTCTAGCAATTAAGGTTTTGTTTCACAATACAAGGACTTACTTATGGATAAAACCATTGTTCAGTTGGTTGACGAGTTACCCAGCGATAATATTACTGTCAAAGTTTTAAAAGCCCTTGATTATGTAGCACCTGGGCAGTGGGATAATTTGGTGGGTTTTGATAATACAGTCCGTGCGATTACTGGTGAAACAGATGCTAACGTGATTAAAAAAATCCGCGATCGCGCCGATAGTATATATCTAGATCCACAAAATGGTTATCAAGCAGCCATCAAACTTTATCAAATCATCGACAAAGCCGATGCAGCAATGGGAACTGCGGCTTTAGCTAACAAAGTGAGCGAAAAAATCAGTTTTCTCTCTTTTTTAGGCAATATTACGCCCAAAGCCGATGTTACCCAAACAATTGACTTAGTTCTCAAAATTGCTATCGAAATCATCGCCTTCTGCAAAATCAACGGGATTCCCCAACCAAACCCCCAAGAATTTGCCAATATCCTAGCAAATAACTATCAAAACGCTTCCTTGATGCGGATGGCTGCGTTGGTTTGTATAGATGGCATTTTACCTTTAGGCCCCGACTTTCTGATGAAAATTCAGGAAATTATTGGCGGTGCTACTGCTAATGATGCGATTATGCAAAATCCTGTATTCCAAGCTGTCAATAGTTCTTTACCTGGTAATAGTCCTGCTGATAAAGTTGGTTTTCTTTCCCAAGCTTTTAACTCTGTCCAAGGTTGGATGAATAACTTAGTCGCCAAGACAGGTATCACACCACAGTCAATTGCTAATGGGTTGAGTAGTTTTGTACAAATTGCTGACGACAATTTAGATTTTGTCGCCGCATTCTTAGATCAAACTACAAATTATTTTGAGCATACAGGTATTCAAACTGTCGCCCGCAGCATAATTTTACAAGCTCATACTTTAGTTAAAACAGAAATTGCTGAAGAAGCCAAAAAGCCACAACAACAAGATACTGCATCTGCAAGCAAGTCTAAGTCAGATACTCCTACTCAGTATGAAGTGAATAGCACAGTAGAAGTTTGGGACGAAGAACAAGAAGAATGGTATAAAGCCACAATTCAGAAAATCAAAGATGACCAATTCTTTATTAATTATGTTGGCTATGGTTCATCTGCTGATGAGTGGGTTGGTGAGGATGTGATTAGGATTCGCGCCCTGGAATCATCTGATGATAATGGATTTGCCGTAGGTCAAAAAGTAAAATGCTGGGATGAAGAAAACGAAGAATGGTATAGTGCAACGATTGAAGAAATTCGCGGTCAGCAATACTTTGTGCATTACCAGGGATATGATTCATCTTATGATGAGTGGCTTGATTTAGCAGAGATTCGTTAAATATTTCATGTCACAGGGTTAGCTAATAGAACTCTTGCACAAATAATTGAACAATCGGAATATATATTTTCTACGTTTGTCTTTGCGCCTTTGCGTGAGCTTTTAAATAATATTGTCAGCGACACCAAAGTATTTATGCAAGAGGTCTAATATATTCAAGCCCTGTGCCATAGAATAGTTATTTACTTTGCGTTAAAAATCAAGTATTAATCAGATTTAACTAACAAAATTCCTTCAGATACTAAGCGCGTAATTAGTGGGATAACATCACCTTCTAAATCTAAATCTGGCGACCAATCAACAATATTAAATAAGCTAAATTCATCACTGTTAAATAAATTTTCTACTAGGTTTTCTGGAATACCTTTGATGTCAATTTGTTTTGCACCAACCCGCACTTGATATTGGGATTTATCAATTTGCTGAATCCGAATGCGGTGTAGTGGAGACCAGCTAAACCGAGTCATAAATAAATCAGGAAAAATATTAGTTCCGATTTGAGTAGGTAGATTAACTAAAAGCGATGGCTGATGTTGATAATTAAGAGTTTCTATGTATCTTTGGAAAATGTCAGGCTGATGTAGAGTCTCAATCAGATGCTGACGCAATGTATTTAGCTGCTGTTCTATCACATTTGTATTACCATTTGCGATCGCTGGTAAGCTTTCGCGCCAACAGACATTTTCTCGTAAATCTTTCATCAGCCAATTCAGCCAGTCCAGCCCTGTCTGACATTCAATTCCAATTGTGAGATGAAGAGATGGCTGTTCGCAAGCTACAGCATAATGCCAATGTCCTCGCGGGATATATAGCAAATCTCCCGCTTTCAGTACACATTCTAGATAAGGTGGTTCTTGTGGTTGCTGTTGTTTTGATGATGGTATATGTGCAGTGGGGTATTGTACCGTTTCTTGGTAAACAAACCATTGCTTTTCACCATCGATTTGCAGAATTAGGACATCGTGAGTATCGTAGTGACAATCAAAGCCTTGTTGTTTGGCTGGTGAACAATATAAATTAACGTGGGTTTCATAGCCAATATCATGTCGAAGATTTGCTGCAAGTTCAGCTACCGTCGCAACCCGATGATGTACCCCGTTGATGATCAGTGTAGCGCCTTGACGCAGGCGATCGCTCCACTCTTGCCGATTACGTGTCTCAGATAAGGATTTACCATTCATTGAGAATCGTAAATCTGGTTCTTTGAGTTTGTGATAGTTCAGCAGATCATTTAGACTTTTCCATGTAAAAATATTTTGCAACTTCTGATCATGCTCTGCTGGAATATGAATTGCTTTTTTCGTCCAGAACTCTGTCAAAAACTGATCTATTGGATAGGGTGCTAGTAGCTGCTGCAATGTCTTCATATCATATTTTTTCAGAAACTATTTTTTAATTCATCGATTTACATACTCAATAAGTTGAGAAATGGGGCAATAACAGACGATGGTTTTGATCACCAATTGTGTTATCTTCAACCATCAATTACAGCCCCATATCATAGCTCTAAATTTTAGAGCTACAGTTTAAAAATCCCTAAAAAATCCCATAAGTCAATACCTACGACGGTGTTAATCATCATCATCATCATCGTCATCTCCACTGTCGCTGTTGCTGTTGCTGTTGCTATTACTATTGCTGTTGCTGTTGCTATTACTATTGCTGTTGCTGTTGCTGTTACTGTTGTTGTTACTATTACTATTGCTATTACCTGCAATAATTAGCTCAGAAGGTTCGCCACCAACTAAGTCAAGTACGCCAAATTCAATAGACGATGTACGTTTTGCCTCAGATTGTGCTGAAATAATAGCAGCATTAGCAGATTGGCTTTCTATAGGTAAAAACAATCCAAAACTAGCGCCAATGAGTAATCCAAGGATAACTTTAGGATTCATGTTAAACCTCTTGATTGCTAATAGTGAAAGAGAAGGAAAAAATTTAAGTTTCTCTGTTCATCTCCATTCTTCAATCTATGAATGAAAGTAAGATGAAGAATTAGTGAGAAAATTCTCATGTATTTGTTAATAGCGAGATAAGATAAACAGTGCATAGTTAGCTCAAATTGACTTGAGAAACAATATTAATTTGCGTTATTCAGCAGTGTCATCCACCAGTTTGATGCTATAAAAAACACCTTTCTTTCCCTACTTCCTATGTTTCGTAAAATTACGGATTTGTTAATGATGAGGAATTGTGTATTTTTACAACATATATGTTACTTACTTTAACAGATACCTAAAATGCTTGCAGAGTTACAAGACTCGTAGACTAGACTAGTAGCACAGGGGAACAATTTAAAGGAAAATTATGATGAGCGATCGCGACTATACATTAATCCTGGACAAAAGCGGGAGTATGTCTACACCTGACCAGGTAGGTGGTAGAAGTAGATGGGAGATAGCCCAAGAATCTACTCTCGCTTTAGCCAGAAAATGCGAACAATTTGACCCAGATGGCATTACAGTTTATGTCTTTTCTGGCAAATTTAGACGTTACGATGATGTGACCTCAGCTAAAGTTTCGCAAATCTTCCTAGAAAATGACCCAGCCGGTACTACCAACTTAGCTGGTGTCCTTCATGATGCAACTAATAATTATTTTCAACGCAAAGCCGCAGGTAAGACCAAAGCCAATGGTGAAACTATATTAGTAATTACCGATGGTGAACCAGATGATCGCAAAGCTGTTTTTGAAGTGATTATCCAAGCAACTCGTCAAATGGAACGGGATGAAGAATTAGGAATATCTATCATTCAAGTGGGTTCAGATGCACAAGCCACTAAGTTTCTCAAAGCTTTAGACGATCAATTGCAAGGTGTAGGCGCTAAATTTGATATCTGCGATACCATTACTTTAGAAGATTTAGAAGATATGAGTCTTGCAGATGTGTTGATGAATGCAATTACAGATTGATCAAACGTTAATGGTCAATTTAGGTTATCAACACAAATAAATAATTGGAGAAATTAATTATGCTAGACAGCCGAGATTATACTTTAATTATTGATAAAAGTGGCAGCATGGCAACCCCAGACCAAAAAGGCGGCAGAAGCCGCTGGGTTGCCGCCCAAGAATCTACTTTGGCTTTAGCTAGTAAGTGTGAACAATTTGATCCCGATGGGATAACTGTTTATGTGTTTTCGGGAAGATTTAAGCGATATGAAAATGTCACGACTAGTAAAGTTACCCAAATTTTCCAAGAAAATGATCCATCTGGAACTACAGACTTAGCTGCTGTCTTAAAACACGCCACAGATGATTATTTTCAACGTAAGTCTTCTGGTCAAACAAAGTCAAATGGAGAAACAATTTTAGTAGTAACTGATGGTGAACCAGATGACCGCAAAGCAGTTATGCGAGTAATTATTGAAGCTTCTCGGCGGATGGACAAAGACGAAGAACTAGGAATTTCCTTTATTCAAGTTGGTTCAGATCAACAAGCCACGCGCTTTCTCAAAGTATTAGATGATGAACTGCAAAGCGCTGGGGCAAAATTTGATATCTGTGACACCATTACAATGGAAGATATGGAAGATTTAAGTTTGTCCGAAGTTCTACTCAACGCTATTAACGATTAAAAAGACAAAAGACTAGTACAGCACGGCGGAAATAAACAGACCATAAGGAATTGCTAAAAAGCTTGTGGGATAACTATTCTTTCTTTTGCCTTTTGCCTTCGGTTCGCCATTTGACGACAGTTGCCTCAAGTCGGGAGACCCGCCCACGGCACTGTCTCCTTTATGCCGGGAAAGCCGTCCACCGCAATGGCTCACTTTTTACCTTTGCCTTTTTCTACTAGGCGTTAGTCTTTTGTCCTTTTGCATTTTTCAAGCCTGATCAAAAGTTAATTACAAATTAATAATTATAAATGACAAATTTAAGACAATGGACTCTATTGATAAACTCTTAGCTCAAATCAAAGCGGAATATGACCCCGTAAAATCCGCACCCGCACCACAACAATCTAAACCAGATGTAATCTCACCATTCATTGCAACACCATCTAAATCGCAATCTATCATCGATAACATTTTGGCGGAAGTAAAAGCTGATGTCGAAGAACAAGCCGCCGCTGAGGAGTTGCAAAAACAACAAGAACTAGAACAAGAACGCATTCGACAAAAACAAATCAAAACCCAACAATTAGAAGTTTTGCAAAAACAAGCAAAGGAATGGTTAAAAAAATTAGATCCTCTGTCACCTGAAGGATTATGGTTTGAAAGTTTTGCGGAGGGCTACCCCTCGAAATTAGCAGCAGCAATTGAATATTTACAAAATAATTAAATAATTAATTTAGAGTTTTTATTGACAATTAATCTGAGATATGAAATATTTCCAACAGCATCAAGAACACCATTTAAGTGACTCTTATTCTGACTCTTGAATTCTGACTCCTGAATTCTGGGGTAAATGCTCAACCGCCCAATTGTGCATAGCATAGAGAATAGGTTTCAGACTTTCGCCCAAGGTTGTGAGTGAATATTCTACCTTGGGAGGTATTTGTGCATAAACTTGTCGATGTACTATCCCATCTTCTTCCATTTCTCTAAGTTGCTGAGTTAACATCTTTTGAGTAATTCCAGGTAAAGCTCGTTGCAATTCACCAAAGCGTTTTACATCAGTGATTAATTCCCTAATAATTAAAACTTTCCAGCGTCCGCCAATTACTTTCAAGGTATTTTCTACTTCACATGTTAGCCTGCGATCGCTTTCTGCTTCTGCTTTCATAGTTATTTTATAGAATTTCCTAATCTGCTGAATTACTAAATACATTGCTAATAAAATTAGGCAACCCCACCGAAGTTTGCTTGGAGGGAAACCCTCCTGGCAACTTCTCTCTGCGCCACTCTGCGTTCAAAAACATTAATTCTGTACCTCACTTGACCGAAAATCGCTATACTTAGTGGAAGTGAAGAATACTCGATTACTAAAAGACTTTATTGTGATCTGTTATAAAGAAGCAACAATATAGTAAAAGAGGCAGAAAGCTTTCCTGCCTCCGTTTAAACTGCTTAAGCAGTTCAGTAATATTTCCATACTGATTTTCACACGTGTCTATTTCACTTCACAATGTATACGCAACACTGTTTTAACTGCTGTTGATCAAATTATTTTTCCATAAACAAAACTAGTAAGGGCGTGTTATTGCTACGCCTATACTAGTTTAAGAATATAAATGTTCCTCACGCTGGCGTTCGGAACTCTGGAAGATCTAGACAAACTTAGTTAAGTTGAACCAAGGCGATCGCATCTGGCGGTAAAATACACAATTGTCGTCATAGTTTGACATATCTGTATAATTTTGCCCTTGTGTGCATCAGGTATACAAAGATGCCACTATGTAACTTATTTTTAGTCAACTACCTTAATCACAGCAATTGCTATTCTCCAAGAAGCTGCACCAAAGCGCGTCTACAAATCGGGAAAACACCCAATATATTAACTCACCGCTATGGGTTTACGCTCTGTCAATCATAGCCACCAGTAATCTTTGATTTAGTCAATCAAAACTCATGGACAATTAAAAATTAAAAACCAGAAAGTTGATTTTTAATTTTTAATTTCTCCTTGCTAGTCTTAATTTGTGGTTTGTGCTGCTAACATCTGCTTGAGCTTTTCTAGTTCCGATGCCCAACGGGGATCTGGACGAATTGCATCTGAGTCAGTTGATGTGCTACTTTCGCGCCCACCACTACTGCGTTTAGACTTTTTAGAGCCTTTGTCACGACGATTGCTTTCTTTATTACTGCTAGGAGTAGGAGTGCTATGTACAGCAGCTTTAGGCGCTTGCTCTTCGCCTTCATCACCCTTGGTGCGGGGCAATGCTTTTTCTAGCTTAATTGGGGTATCTTTGAACATCTGACCATTATATTTTTCAATAATTTGATCAGCTTGTTCGTCATTGTTGACGGTCAAGAACCCAAAACCACGACACTTACCAGTTTTTCGGTCTTTAATTAGTTTTGTGGTAACAGCATCGCCTTCTGCCGCAAAAACTGCTTGCAGATCTTGACGATCTATTTCTTCTTTTGGCAAATTGCCTATATATAGGCGAACGGACATGACTATACCTCCAGAGTTTAATGAACGTAGCAAGGCAAGAGAACAATCACTTGGTTTTGGCTTTTAAATAGATGCTTTTGATTAAATTTGCCATAAACCAATTTTTTTGACTCCAAACTGTCAACTTATACAATACAGTTTTTCGTTTGGATAAAGCTTGTATATTACAAAAGCGCATACAACGCTCAGTTAATACCACCTTAATTCTAAAATTTGTAAATTTATTAGCCTACTGTCTGCCACAGTAAACATTTTTTTGATGTCCTTGCCCGCAGAATTCAACACCATTCCCTACATTATCACGGTATCTTCTACGTAGCTAGTTCACAACACACATTTCCGATTATATTGCGAGTCAATAGTAACATAAAATACATTTTTTTCTCAAGAACGGATATTTTAAACAAAAACCAGCCATTGGCTGGTCTAGCTGCTGCTGTGTTGGGAGGATAAAAAGATGGATTAGCTTAAGCAGTTACTAAGCTAGGATGCTTAAGTCATGGTGGTTGTTTAGGACATTGTTAATAAATGTAACACTTGTAAAGAAATGTTGCAAGTTTCGTCATTTGTGATTTTTTCCCTAAGCCCTACTAACCTAGAAGAAAAATGTATGCACCCCAAGCCTGTGCGGCTATGGCCAAAATGGTAGACCAAATCGGATGAGGACTATAAAGGGTGGCTCCAGTTTGAGTTTGTACAGACTGGATATCGATCCAAGGTGTTGCGCCACGACGGAACCAGCCTATGACAGTAACTTGCCGTCCAATCAAATCTGGAAGATGGACTTTCTGCCCCAAGCATAGCCAAGGAACGTGGTGCAATTTCACCAAACCAGTGCTGGACTTTAATATAAAGTCTTGTGCTACAGAATTTGCTGTGCCAGAGCGACCTAACAATTGGCCGACCAAGCAGACACTAGTACTATCTATGGGGATGGCAGAGGGATTAGCTAACAAGTTAGGTAAATTTTCATTAGCTTGGTAATTAGCAGTTTTGAGATTTGGAAAAAAAGCATTCATCCGAATGACTAAACCAATGCTAAAACCAATCAGTAGGCAACCACTAACAAAATTCCAATCTTCATAAATCCATTTCAAGTTCAAAAATTTGAGGCTGAAAGCAGTTTGCCAACTCAACCAAATTAATCCTGCAAATCCAAAACCTATGGGAATACCTAAAAAAGGCGCGATTTGCAGTAAAAACGATTGACGTGTAGTTTTAATAAACTGTTCGTTGGCAAGATGGAGTTCAGTTTCTATGTGCCAGTGGCGGGCTATTTGACACAGCCATTGGATACGCTGACCGATTAACGGATGGCTATTATTAATTGCCATCCAGTGACGATAGGGATTGATGTGATCCCACATCAAGGCTGACTCAAAGGGAATATGACCAGCAATACTACCCAAAGATAGGCTTTGTTGATAGCTGATGGGCATGAGGAGATTTAGACATTCTAGCTGACAATTGGTATGTTGTACTTGTTGAATATCATGGGCAATGCCGATCGCAATTTTCAAGAAAGCCCGAATTAAAGCGTTAGGATTACCAGTGATTTCGGCAGCTAGGCGATCGCTATAATAATGCCGCGATCGCGATAACCATAAAGCTGTCCCCGTAAATAAACACCAAATTCCATAAGTCAGACTAGAGAATATATTAAACGGCCACTGCCCAAAACCAGGCGAGATATTGTTTCCCCACTGAGAAATTTGCTGATATAAACGATAAATAGGCAAAGTCAGCAGTAATACCAAGGACATAACTAAATAATCACCGTGGGCAATATGTCCCAACTGTGTAGCATAGATAGTCGCAATTTCATCATCTGCCAGTTGATTTAATAGCCCTTGACTGACGACAATCCGCGCATTGCGGGGCAAATTGCCGTAGGTTAAAGCTATGGGTGTATTGATGGGTAAAATTCGCAGATGAGGTAATTGCCAGCGTTTTTGCTGACAGTATCGCTGGAGGACTCTGGCTGTTTCTCTGCTGCGGCTGTGCAAGATATCTTTTGATAGGGGTTGCTGACTACAAAACCGAGTTAGTAACCAATCCAATAGCCAAGGGGAAAGGGCGATCGCACTAAACAAAATTCCTATTACCACCAGCTTGGGGTCGCGGTAGAAAAACGGCAATGGTGCCAAATAGGGTAACTTGTCTAAAATTACATTCACCGATACCATTACGACCTTCAAGAGAAACTCCATCACCCAAAACAAAGCAACGATGGTGAAGAGTGCCTGTAAACGCAAGAGCAGTAATTTCGGTTTACGTAAAGGTTGCCATACCTTGGCGCGTTTTGCTTGTCGCCAGTAAATATTTAGCCGTTGAGTTGGTGTATATTCATCTGACTCTGTAACCCGATTTTGTGATGCTACAGGCGTTTCTATGAAACTATTTTGATAATGACTTGGCTGTGTCGGTTTTTCTAGCAAAGACTGTTGTATGCGTCCTGATACCACAGTCGATGAGTTGCCAGAATTTGTAGTTTCTTTTGATGTTTGTGGAGATACTTTTTTTGTTTTTTTACGTTTTGTTAAATGTGTTAAAGCGCGTTCTGCCCACTCTTGAACTTGGGGATTTTGGCTATCTCTGAGAGTTTGACACAGGGCGATCGCCTTGCGGGCTTCGCCAGTACGGGCATAGGCCATAACTAACCCAACACGAGCTTGTAAGCTAGTAGTACTATTGCCTTTACTACTAGCAACAGGCTCTAGTTGAGCGATCGCTGTTTGATAATCTCCCTGCTTGAGGGCAGTTAAACCAGCCTCCAAAGATGATTCAGAATATGAAGGCATAGAAATTCTGGCACTCCAATCTCTGCTAACTGATCGAATAAGGTAAAAGGAAAAAGGTAAAAGGTAAAAGGCAAAAGTAAAGAAGAATAAAGTTGCTCACCAGTAACTAGACTGCTGCGCCTCGCGTTTTAGATATAAGATTTTCTTTTTACTTTTCACTTTTAGCTTTTGACTTTTGATCCACGGTGATATAACAACGCGACCCCGCGATGCCGTGGACATCAACTATACCCGATAAGTAGAATTCAGGAGTCAGAATTCAGGAGTCAGAATTCAAAATTTGTACTGAATTCTGGATACTGGATACTTTTTCAAGATTCCACTGATGATTGACCATAAAGTACCGGGGCGATCGCGCTTAATTTTAAATCTGGATGGTCTTCTTGTAACTGATGGCAATTCCACTCATTGCGGAATAGCAGCACTGGTCGATCCATACTGTCTTTGACTGTGGTGGTGTTGAATAAACGTCCCACCTTATTCAAAGCTTCCCACCCACCGGCTACCCAACGGGCGACGCTGTAGGGTAATACATCGAGAATTGTTTCTACACCATACTCATTTTGTAGGCGAAACTGCACCACTTCAAATTGCAACTGACCCACCGCGGCCAAAATTGGGTCGCGTTTGGCTTCATCAGTTGAGTACATAATCTGCACAGCACCTTCTTCGCGCAATTCCGAAATACCTTTTTGAAATTGCTTAAACTTTGAGGGGTTGGGGTTTCTCAGGGTAGCAAACAGTTCTGGTGAAAAATAGGGAATCCCCTCATATTCCAGCTTCTGCCCTGTATAAATGGTATCGCCGATCGCAAACACGCCAGGGTTGTTTAACCCGATGACATCACCTGGATATGCTGTATCAATCGATTCCCGTTCTTGAGCAAAAAGTTTTTGCGGACGAGATAAACGCACAACTTTGCCTGTGCGGGCGTGATTGACTGTCATATCTTTTTCAAATCTGCCAGTGCAGACCCGGACAAAAGCGATGCGATCGCGGTGTTTTGGATCCATATTGGCTTGCAACTTGAACACAAAACCGGAAAATTCCGGATAGGTGGGGGGAACTTCACCAACGCTGCTGTTGTGAACACCTGGTTTTAAGGCACAGTCAAGGAAAGACTTGAGGAATAACTCTACGCCAAAGTTGGTCATGGCGCTACCAAAGAACACCGGAGTCATTTTGCCTTGATGCACTAATTCCAAATCTAGTTCCGGGCCGACCCCGTCTAAAAGTTCCAGATCATTTTTGAGTTGGTAGTACAATTCTGGTTCTAGTAGTTGTTCAATTGTGGCATCACCCAAGTCAACAACAGTATCTAGGGCTTCTTTACTACCGTGGGCGCTACGTTCAAACAAGTGAATTTGTTGTTGCTGACGATCAAAAACACCCTTAAAGCGATCGCCCATCCCAATTGGCCAATTCACTGCATAAGTCTGCAACCCTAGTTCCTGTTCAATTTCATCTAACAGTTCTAAAGGTTCTCTACCCGGACGGTCGAGTTTATTTACAAAGGTGAAAATTGGCAAACCCCGCAATTTGCATACTTCAAATAATTTGCGGGTTTGGGGTTCCAAACCTTTCGCCACATCTATTAACATCACCGCATTATCGGCGGCGGCAAGAGTGCGGTAAGTATCTTCACTAAAATCTTGGTGTCCGGGGGTGTCTAATAAGTTAATCTGACAATTACGGTATTCAAACTGTAAGACGGTGGAGGTAATGGAAATACCCCGTTGTTGTTCCATCGCCATCCAGTCGGAAGTAGCCTTGCGCTGCGCCCGTCTCGCTTTTACCGCACCAGCTTCATGAATCGCACCTCCGTACAGCAGCAATTTTTCTGTCAGTGTCGTTTTACCCGCGTCAGGGTGCGAAATAATCGCAAAATTGCGTCGCAGTTCTACTGCTTGATGGAGTTCTGATTGAATTTCCGTTGACATAATTGACCTAAATGTACAGCTGACCTTGTTACTTTACTTAACTTAATTTTTCTCTACTTTAGTAAGTCTTTTAATCTTAAAACAACGAGGCTCGTGATAGGGTCAACAATAGTGCTGAGTGCTGATGATAAAGTTCTGCCCCTACCCCCTCAAAGGAGAAATGTATGTACGACCCAGACAAGCGAAAGCTGTTATCTGCCTTATGTCATGGAGCAATTTTTTTCAGTACGACTTTTGTGTCAGTTGGGATACCGATCGCGATGCTGTTTATTGCTAATGATCCGGTAGTGCTAGAAAATGCCAAAGAATCTATTAATTTTCACTTTAATGTTTGGATTTATGGAATTATTATTACATCATTCATCTGGCTCACTTTTGGTTTGTTATTTCCCCTAATTGGTATCGGCTATTTGCTGCATTGGGGATTAACAATTTGGGCGATCGCCAGTGTTTTTACCGATCCAGACCAACCCTTCCGCTATCCCTTCATTTTCCGTGTTCTATAATCCTCTGCCTTCAGAATCAAAAATTAACATCTTTTTTCCCAAACTATTAGCTAGATACAAGGTTGGGTTAGATGATCGCGCAACTCAACAAAGTCTTGATGATGTTGAGTTACCCTGCGGAGTGCGTCTACGTTTCTCAATCCAACCTGCGCCACTCGTGAACGAGTTTCCAATACTCGTGCGTGATATCATGTTCGGTAAATTACTTGTGATATGTCATTGCGAGTGGAACGAAGTGGAACGACGCAATCGCCAAGTCTTTGCGATTACTTCACTTCGCGATCGCTCCGTACCCTTCGGGAAGCAAGCTACGTAATGACTTTATGTAATTAATTATGTTTAACTACTGATTACGACCTTGGCCGTAACAACTGCACGAAGGTATCGCTCACAGTATGATCCTTCGTATCAGCCGCGTATTGAATTAACTTTTCCCGCAGTTCCTTCGCCGCATCTAAAGGTAATAGCGTCGCCAGCAAAAAGTATACACCACGAAAACGCGGGTCGCCTATATGGTCGATGAGATGTTTTTCCGCGTCGTCACCCTCACCGAGAAAGTTCTGCACTAAGAAAAATTCCATAATTTTATCGTGGCGGAAGTACCATTCCTTTTTCGCTGCGCCTTCTTCGTTTTGCCATTGACGGCTGACGACCATTTTATACTTCTCATCTTCCAAAGACTGTAAAACTTGATGAAATTCTGCCGCAGGTAGCGCCTGTTCATCATCCAGCCGCATTTGATAAACCGCATCGGAGAATTTTTTTAATGGAAATTCTTGCTTCCACTCTTGCAAATACTCCGCCGCCATCAATTTATATTGCTGTTGTTGCAGGTGAAATAAGTTAGGAGACTCACCTTGAGATAACATCAAAGCCACTAGTGATAAATCCATCGGGTTAGAGAGA
This sequence comes from Nostoc sp. PCC 7107, assembly GCF_000316625.1. Classification (GTDB taxonomy): domain Bacteria; phylum Cyanobacteriota; class Cyanobacteriia; order Cyanobacteriales; family Nostocaceae; genus Nostoc_B. The sequence continues at coordinate 2,846,584 of NC_019676.1, forward strand.
ATTCTTTGATTAGCGGCTAACTCCTCCGGTGGTTGTTGCTGGCTGAGAGTTTGAGTTAAATAACTTGTGCAGGCTTGTTTGTAATTATCACCTTGAATGTTGGCATCTTTGGGTAGTTGTGGCTGACGGGAAAGTAAAAATTGCTGAATCTGTGCTAACTCCAGGGGTTGTAATTTATATATCTTGGCGGTGGAAGGTGGTATCCACTCTAGGGGTTGGGTAGCCATGATGATGTTACCCCGGAAATAGCTTTCGACAAACTGGCAGATTTTCGCCCTGGTGTCGGCTGTGACTTCGTTCAGCCCGTCGATACAGATATCTAACGCGCCACTGTAAATCAAATTCTTGAGAAAATCAGCGTCTTGTGCTTGTCCGTGCAGCTTGGCTTGAATCGCTTCAATTACCCCATTGTCGCACTTGCGGGCGGGGAGATAAACGACAATGCGGGGTGAGGTTTTGACTAAATACCGCAGAAACATCGACTTACCCAACCCGGAATCACCTTCCAGAACGATTTGCCCGGTGATGCTGGGTAGAACTTGGTTAATCGCTTGGGGTTTCTCTGCGCCGGGAACTTTTACAAGAGATTCTGGGAAGTAAGCTTCCGGGTGAAAATTATCTAACCCAGCATCGGCTAACAGCGAAGGCTTGAACGGTTCAAATAATTTGCGGCGGAAAAACGGAATCCAGGTGAGGAGAAAGCCGACGTAACCCACGCCTAAGATGCGGCGCACCCAAGGATTCCAGAAAAAGATGGCTTGCACTTGGGGAAATTTGGGATAAGCGAAGATGAGCGCCAGCCAAACCAGAGCATGAGAGATGATAGTAAGTCTGGCGTTGATAAACCACTGCCAACCTTTGAGGCTAACTATGACTGATTGCAGTGAATCCGCTTCGTTGAATCCGGCTTTTTTGAGGTTGTTGTAATGAGTTTCTAAGATGACAATATCTTGTGGTTGCCAAGAGATTTTTCTGGCGACGACAGCGATTTGTTTGGCTAAGTCTTGTTGTAATCGTGTGAAATCTTTGCTCGGTTCCCAGGCTTGGGCGAAAATTTGGAGAGTTTTCACACCTTGCTCATGGGTTAAGGAAGTGGGAATTGTTTTAGTTTCAGGAAAACCCAGCCATGTCAGCAGTGTTTTGACTTCCTCAGTGCCACCACCAAGGAAATAGGTTAAAAATCGCCACTGTGCAATTTGTAATTGACCATCGTAATAAACATTATCTAAAATTACAACAATATTATTCAGCTTGAGTTGTTCTATTTTTCCCAACGCCACTGCTGCGCCGTAACCAACACCATTGTCAACAGATTTATCCTTGAGGATGTCGAGGATGTCTTTGACATAAGGTTGAGCAGCATCGCCCAAATTTCCCAACGCCTCTGCGGCACTACCACGAACATTATTGTCAAGAGATTTATCCTTGAAGAAGTCGAGGATGTCTTTGACGTAGGGTTTGGCAGCATCGCCCAGATTTCCCAACGCCTTTGCTGCACTACCACGAACATAACTGTTAACAGATTTATCCTTGAGGATGTCAGCGATGTCTTTGACATAAGGTTGAGCAGCATCGCCCAAATTTCCCAACGCCTCTGCTGCATAGTAACGAACATCATTGTCAACAGATTTATCCTTGAGGATGTCGAGGATGTCTTTGACATAAGGTTGAGCAGCATCGCCCAAATTTCCTAACGCCACTGCTGCACTACCACGAACATAAATGTTAACAGATTTATCCTTGAGGATGTCAGCGATGTCTTTGACATAAGGTTGAGCAACATCGCCCAGATTTCCCAACGCCTCTGCGGCACTACGACGAACATTATTGTCAAGAGATTTATCCTTGAAGAAGTCGAGGATGTCTTTGACGTAGGGTTTGGCAGCATCCCCCAGATTTCCCAACGCCTTTGCTGCATTACCGCGAACATAACTGTTAACAGATTTATCCTTGAGGATGTCAACGATGTCTTTGACATAAGGTTGAGCAGCATCGCCCAAATTTCCCAACGCCTCTGCTGCATAGTAACGAACATTATTGTCAACAGATTTATCCTTGAGGATATCAGCGATGTCTTTGACATAAGGTTGAACAGCATCGCCCAAATTTCCCAACGCCTCTGCTGCATAGTAACGAACATAAATGTTAACAGATTTATCCTTGAAGAAGTTGAGGATGTCTTTGACATAAGGTTTGGCAGCATCCCCTAGATTTCCCAACGCCTTTGCTGCACTACCACGAACAGAACTGTTAACAGATTTATCCTTGAGGATATCAGCGATGTCTTTGACATAAGGTTGAGCAGCATCGCCCAGAGTTCCCAATGCCTCTGCTGCACCGGCACGAACAGAATTGTCAACAGATTTATCCTTGAGGATTTTGGCAGTTTTGAGTGCAATATCCTCTGGTTTGTCAAACACCAATCTCAAATTTTGCAAATCATATTCATTGAGCTTGTCAAAAGCGAGTTTCTTCACATTGTCATATCCATCATCCAGGGCGGCGACTATACCGTTAATCTGCCACGCTTCTGGTTTGGGCTTGGGCTTTTCTTTGGCGCTCACCCAAGGTAAACACAGCAAAAGTGTCAGCAGCAGGGTAAGCAGAAAGAGGAAAAGGGGCGATTTTCTTTTAATATACGTATACATTTTTAATTCGTAATTCGTATGTGTAGGGTGTGTTAGGCGTAAGCCGTAACGCACCGCAAACTTTGTGGGTTTCCTATTAAAAATAACCGTCTGTAATGAACAATTTTTGTATTAAATAATGCTACTAATATTACTTTAATTCCACAGTATTTATCTGTGTAAAAACGGGTAAATTTTTCCTAAAAATCTTGGAAATAATAGTTGACAAGTATAAAATTATACCTTAGCATATAGGTATGAGAAAGGCGATCGCTCAATTCAACAAAGAAGAAAGCGATCGCCTTTCTCAAAACCCCCAAAAAGGATAAAAGCGATCGCTCCATTCCCGCAAAGAAAATAGCGATCGCCTTTATAACCCCCCGAAAGGAGCATAAACACCATGTTCGCACAATTACTAAAATTTGCCCAATTCAAATTTGCCCAGTTCTTACGCGAAAATTTCAATTTTCCCGTTCGTCAGCAAGTTTCTGAACTCCCATTTGCCCACAGAGAACCAATTAAACATTTGCTAATTGGTTCACCCAAAGCCGTCACCAGCACAATTCACTATTTGCATGTGCTTGGCTACGCTAACGTCGGAGATTGGAGTCCACTGCTACCAACAGAGAAGTCCGGTGAGGTAATGAGTATTTTAACTCGGCAAATTTTGATCCAATAATTTAAATTGAGAGACGTTGTAGTGCAACGTCTCTCACGTTATTTTAAAATCAAAATGATAGATTTAGTTCAAAAATAACGTAATAAAAATGACACAAAAAACACAAATGGCTGCTATCATTGAGCGCGAAGGAAATGGCTATGTAGCATTATGTCCCGAATTAAATATAGCCAGCCGCCAAGATGACACAATTGAAGAACCACGAACTAATTTAATCGAAGCATTGTAATTATTTTTTGAGACAGCATCACCTTCTGAAATCCAGGAAAGATTGCACACAGAAATGTTGATTACATTTGAAGTCAATTAAAAGGAAACATAAATCTCTGCGTAAGAATCAAAAATTAACATCTTTTTTCCAAAACTGTGAGCTAGATACAGTCCTACAAAGTTGTAGAATACAAAATTGCCCCACAGCTTTATCAAGAGTAGGGCAAAGGACAGTTAAGCACTGTTCGTAGTTTGTCTGACAAAAGTAGAGAAAAACTCTACTTTTGTGCCGCTTTGACTTGTGTCCATTACATCGTTTCCTTGCCAAAAATTATGTTTCCCATACAACGTCCCCGTCGTTTGCGTAGCCACCCCCAACTGCGCCGGATGGTACGTGAAACCATCCTCACCACCAACGATTTAATTTACCCACTGTTTGCCGTACCAGGCGAGGGAATTGCCAAGGAAGTTAAATCTATGCCGGGAGTCTACCAACTGTCGGTAGACAAAATTGTGGAAGAAGCCAAAGAAGTGTACGACTTAGGCATTCCCGCCATTATTTTATTTGGCATTCCCGAAGATAAAGATGTTGATGCTACTGGTGCTTGGCACAATTGCGGAATTGTCCAAAAAGCTGCTACTGCGGTAAAAACGGCAGTCCCAGACTTAATTGTCATTGTTGACACTTGCTTGTGTGAATACACCAGTCACGGTCACTGTGGTTACTTGCAAGTGGGTGATTTAACAGGCAGAGTTCTCAACGACCCCACCCTAGAATTACTCAAGAAAACCGCTGTTTCTCAAGCCAAGGCTGGTGCAGATATCATTGCTCCTTCTGGGATGATGGATGGCTTTGTCCAAGCAATTCGGGCGGGATTAGATGAAGCAGGATTCCTAGATATCCCCATTTTGTCTTACGCTGCTAAGTATGCTTCCGCTTACTATGGGCCATTCCGGGATGCAGCCGATTCTACACCCCAATTTGGTGATAGAAGAACTTATCAAATGGATCCTGGCAATAGTCGGGAAGCCATTAAGGAAATTGAATTAGATATCGCCGAAGGTGCGGATATGCTCATGGTTAAGCCTGCTTTGGCTTACATGGATATTATCTGGCGGGTGAAGGAAGCGAGTAACTTACCTGTGGCAGCTTACAACGTTTCCGGTGAGTATTCCATGATTAAGGCTGCGGCTTTAAATGGCTGGATTGACGAAGAGCGTGTCGTTATGGAAACCTTAACTGGCTTTAAACGGGCTGGTGCAGACTTGATTTTAACTTACCATGCCAAAGATGCCGCTAGATGGTTGCGGTAAGTGCTTTTTGCTGAGTTATTTTTAAATCTCACGCAAAGGCGCAAAGTATTTTTTTGTGTTTTGGTGTTTAGGCGTGAGATTATTTTTTTTGGTATTTAATCTTCATTCTCAATAGTTTCATCGTCAGAAGTACCAATAGCTTGTAGAACTTGTTTAACTATCTTAGGGTGCAGGACTTTTCCTGTATGAAAGGGAATTACAACCCTTACTTCTTCTCGGAAATAAATTCTATGACTTCCTTTACTTCTAATTTGAACAAAGCCTGCTTCTAGTAAAAGTTTTTCAGCTTCTATTGCAGTAAGCCGAGGCTGTTTAGGCAACTTTAACCTCCAAAGTCATGGTTAATACTTCTTTGTTTTGCAGTGCTTGTTTTTCTGCATTAGATAATGTTTCTATGTATAGTTCCACTGCTTCTTTGATGTTTTCTTGTACTTCTTCTAGTGAATTACCTTGAGATTGACAACCAGGAAGTTCAGGACAATAAGCATAATATCCATATTCATCTTTTTCAATCACAATGCTGACTTTATAAGACATATCCAATTTACCTTATATTGAAATCAAGCGTAACTCCATAACTACTTATGATATGTCGTTACAGCTATATCTAATATGTCGTTACAGCTACATCTGGTGAAATTCCTAGCTTGCTTTCAGCCGTCAGTGTTGAAATTTATCACGTCTTAACACACATCTTGCACCTGACGATTAAAATCGCAGCTACACGAACAAAGCCTGCCTTCGCAGGCTCAAAAACCTTGATTTTACGTTAGTCCGCGTAGGCGGACTTCGTTTTTATAGCCGCGAATTCCATTCGTCGGGGCTAGGTGCAAGATATGAGTTAAGGTTGTTTCTATAGGACTAATATTTGATTTCTGAAAAAGCTCCGTACATTTGAAGGGTGGCAAAATCAAAAGTAGTGTGTCGAATAAACCACTCGAACATCCATTTGAGATGAGAGAACGAAGGAATTAAAGCACAGAAACGCCGCACCCAAGTTTTAGCTTGTAACCAAATATCCTCCATCGGATTTTGTGATGGGCAATTAGGAGCAAAACGGACGCAGTGAATTTGCCATTGTTCTTCCGGTAAACCAAGGTTTACCTCGGCTAAAAAGTCTTGGACAAGATGGGAACGATGGTAAGAAGCACCATCCCAAAAAATCAGTAATTGTTGGTGAGGTGACTGGTCTAATAAATAACGTAGATAATCAATCGTATTGTCTGAATTACCTGCATCATAAGCTTTAAGAAGTAATTCACCTTTGAGATAGTCAACTGCTCCGTAGTACGTCTGTTTGTCTCGTTCATTGACAACCGGAACTCCTATTTCTTGGTCAGTTTTACCCCAGACTTACCCACTCAAGTCTCCCCACAATAGATGACACTCATCTATCAACAATACTCTCAATAATCCTGCTTCTATTTCTTTTCTGCGGCTTGCCAACAATGTCTCAATCTGTTTTTTTTTACTGCCACAGCTTCCGGATCGGCTTTTGGATTCAGTTTTGTAGTTTTCTTCCAACTAATTCCTGCTGCATCAAATAAGTCATAATAGCTGCGTTTTGACTCATAAGTTACATCGTATTCAAAAGCCAATTTATCTTCAAGTTCCCCAAGCTCCCAACATTCCTTTGTTTGCAACCAACTTAAAACTTCTTCTCGTTGTTGAACAGTTAAGTAGCTTTTTCTTCCCTTGTGGTTCAGGCACAGTCCCGAAATTCCATACTCTTCGTAGGCTTGTTTCCAGCTTGTTATCGAACCAAGTGACACATCTAAAATTGTTTGAATTTCCTCATACTTGTAGCCTTGATAAACCAGTTTGACTGCCAATGCTTTCCTCACCTCACGCGCATCTGGCCGATCATCTATAAATTCTTGTAGTTCTGCGATGGCTACGCCCACCTCAGATATCGCGGTTTGTATATGCTGGTTTATCATTGTTCTCTGTTAGACAGATATCTCCCTCCGTATTATCTCGTGGTTCTTTTCATAAATCAAATATGATTCCTATAGCTTTCCTTCAGATGTAACTTTAGCCACAATATTTGTATTCATAGTTTAATTTTTCCACCTTGATAAATTTTAGCCTTGATTAAGGTTGCATTGCCTGCCGCTAAAAATAACAACATCATTCACCAGAATGAAAATTCAGCAGCCGCTTATATCAACAAAGATTAAACTCTATTAGAAGAATTCAACAATCGCCCACTTCAGTATCATCTGGGTGGTATAAAAAATTTATCAATATACTTTAAACCAATTGCTCACAGCAAGCATAGCAAAACAATTTATGAAATTTAACTATCTATTAACACCAGCACTGATTGGAGTTTCAGTTGCTTTTGTGCAACCACAAATAGCTGTCGCGCTTTCTTCAACGGAAGTCAGCAAAATCGCTAAAGCTATGACGGTGTTGATTGAAAATCAAAATGGTTCTGGTTCTGGGGTAATTATTCGCCGCAACGGCGAGACTTACACTGTATTAACGGCTAAACACGTTATCGACAACCCAGATAAATATGCAGTTGTCACTCCCGACGATCGCCGTTATGAGTTAAAGTACAATACGGTGAAAAAACTGCCAGGGGTAGATCTAGCGATGGGGCAGTTTACCAGTAATAAAACTTATCCTGTGGCTAAGTTGGGTAACTCCGATGATATCAGCGAAGGTGCAACATCTTATGTTGCGGGGTTCCCTCAACCTAGTGCAGCAATTTCTATCTCAATTTACAATTTCATTGAAGGGCGAATCACTGCCAATGCTTCCAAAGCTCTGCGTGATGGTTATGCTTTAGTTTATAATAACGACACTCTACCGGGAATGAGTGGCGGCCCAGTACTGAATGATAAAGGCGAATTAGTCGGTATTCACGGTAGAGGTGACACCGCCGAGAACTATCAAATTTCTGATAAAAATCCCGACGTAATTATCAAAACTGGCTTTAATTTGGGAATTCCCATCAATACTTTTTTGCGAACCTTACCAAAAGCCGAGGTAGGTGCTGTCAGTCAACCAACACCCACCGCACCCAAAGCGGATGACTTTTATATTCAGGGTGGGGATAAGTATAAGAAAGGTGATTACAAAGGGGCTATTGAAGCTTACAACCAGGCAATTAGCATCAATCCCAAATATTCTTATGCTTACAATGATAGGGGAAATGCCCGTTATTATTTAGGTGATAAACAAGGTGCATTAAAAGATTACAACCAAGCCATAAAAATTAATCCTGAATATGCCTTTGCTTACTATAATCGAGGCAATATTCTCTATGATTTTGACGATAAGCGGGGGGCGTTAGCTGATTATAACCAAGCTTTGAAACTGAATCCTAATTATTCTTCTGCTTATAATAATCGTGGTAACTCACACTATGCTTTAGGCGATAAGCAAAGGGCGCTGGCTGATTATAACTTAGCTATTAAAGTTGATCCGGGTAATTCTGAAGCTTATTACAATCGGGGAAATACTCGTGCTATTTTAGGAGATAAGCAAGGGGCAATAACTGATTACAATCAAGCGATTAAGATTAACCCTAATTATGTTTTTGCCTACAACAACCGAGGTAATACCCGCTATGATTTGGGTGATTATCAAGGAGCGATCGCAGATTACACCCAAGCTGTTAAAATCAATCCTAATCATTCATCGGCTTACAACGGGAGAGGGAATTCTCGTTATTACTTGGGCGATAAGCAAGGCGCACTGAACGATTACACTTTGGCTCTAAAAGCTAATCCTAACAATGCTGAAGCTTATTATAACCGAGGCAATGCTCGCTCTGATTTGAAAGATTCTCCGGCGGCGATCGCTGATTACAACGAAGCAATTAAACTTAATCCTAACTATTCTGCTGCTTACAATGGTAGAGGTAATGCCTTTTATTATTTAGGTGAAAAGCAAAAGGCACTTGCAGATTATAGCCAAGCTATCAAAAGCGATGCTAATAATTCCGAAGCTTACTATAACCGAGGCAATGTCTACTTTGATTTAGGTAATAAAAAAGGAGCGATCTCCGACTATACCCAAGCGATTAAAATTAATCCCAATTATGCCTATGCTTACAATAATCGCGGTAATACTAAATATGATTTAAATGATTTACAAGGAGCCTTAGCTGATTATAATCAAGCATTGAAGCTTCTACCTAATTATGCCTTTGCTTACTACAATCGAGCTAATGTTTACAAAAATCTGGGAGACTTAGAAGGAGCGATCGCCGATTATAATCGAGCAATTATCAATAACTCCAACTATGCCCAAGCTTATCAAAATCGTGGTCTAGCTCGTTATGATTTAGGCGAACAGCAAGCAGGTATTAGTGATTTAGAAATAGCAGCTAATTTGTATAAAGAACAAGGAAATGCAGCAGCTTATCAACAAACCGTACAAGCAATTATAAAACGTCAACGTTAGCAAGTAAAAAATAATGATCATTATCCTGGATTGCTTTTAAATTATGAATTATTACGAGTTATTTCACATTAACACTCGAAATTATGACAACCTTACCGGAGTAAATCCTAAGCGCTGGAAAATTACCAAGAAACATCAGCAACAATCAACCCCAATCATCCGTCAATCCACTTACTCAGAAAACACTGCTCCTAGAACTGTCTAGCAATAATAAGGCAGTGATTTTCTCATGTTTTGAGGTATAACGTGATGAAATTGAATATTAAGTTATTTACAGTAATCAACAACACCAGCCATTTTCCTAAAGGTGTTGTTTTTACCCTAGCTTTAAGCAGCTTGCTATCTTTGGGACAGGGATTTATCGGTAGTTATTCAGCTGAAGCTGCACCGCGTGGCGAACCTATACAAATTTCGCAACGCTTACCTGACCACTTTCGGAATCGCTCTAATGGACTACCTCGAAGAATTGCCAACATCATAATTAATGATGCGGCTCGGCGTGGTAGAGTAACAAGCAATCAAGTGAGAATTACTCAAGTCCGTTCTCAAACTTTTGCTAATCCTTGTATTTTTAATTTTGGTGAAGCTTGTACAAGAGAATATAACCCGATCAAAGGCTGGGAAGTAATTGTTACAGTTCAAAATCAGTATTTTACTTACCACATTGATGAATCCGGTTCTCGGATTGTTTTAGATCCAAAAACTACAGATTCAGGTTCAGACAACAGTTATCAATTACCAAGAGCGATCGCCAATAACATCTTACGAGATGCTTCCCGTCGTTCTGGTGTCAGCACTAGTAATTTACGAATTACCCAAGCGACACGCAAAACTTTTGGTAATGCTTGCGAGTTTAACTTTGGCGAAGTTTGTACACAACAATATGATCCTATTCAAGGTTGGGAAGTAATTGTCCAGGTTGAAAGACAGTCTTGGACTTATCACAGTAATGAATCTGGTTCCCAAATTGTTTTAGATCCGCAAATTAGCAATTCAGGTTCCGAAAACAATGGACAACTACCACGAGCGATCGCCAATAATATTTTAAGAGATGCTTCCCGTCGTGCTGGTGTCAACACTAGTAATTTAAGAATTACTCAAGCGACACGCAAAACTTTTAGTAATCCTTGTGAGTTTAACTTTGGCGAAGTTTGCACCAGAGAATACAACCCCGTCCAAGGTTGGGAAGTAATTGTCCAAGTTGAAAGACAGTCTTGGACTTATCACAGTAATGAATCTGGTTCCCAAATTGTTTTAGATCCGCAAATTAGCGATTCAGGTTCAGAAAACAGTGGACAACTACCAAGAGCGATCGCCAACAATATTTTAAGAGATGCGGCGCGTCGTTCAGGAGAAGATGAGAGTGATTTAAGAATTACTCAAGCTGAACGCAAAACCTTTGGTAATCCTTGTGAGTTTAACTTTGGTGAAGTTTGTACTAGGGAATATAACCCCATCCGAGGCTGGGAAGTGATTGTGCGAGTGCGTCGTCAGACTTGGACTTATCACGTTGATGAATCTGGCTCGCGTATCGTTTTAGACCCGGATATTAGACGCTAGATTGGTTAAGCTGGCGACTAATATCCACAAAATCCCCGGCTTCTCAAAGAAGCCGGGGATTTGAGCATCTCGATTGTTTTAATTCAAATAGGATTGCTATATTGGCATTTGAGTAATTTGAATAGTATATAATGATGGATTGTGTCGAATCGTCAAATTTAGAGCCAGACAATGCCTAAACTAAAAACCCGTAAAGCAGCAGCGAAACGGTTCCGCGCTACTGGAAGCGGTAAAATCGTCCGTCGCAAAGCCTTCAAAAATCACTTGTTAGAACACAAGACCACTAACAAAAAGCGTAAATTCTCCAAAATGGCAGTTGTCAACGAGCGCGACGAAGAAAACGTGCGCTTGATGCTGCCTTATTTGTAATGTAAATCTTTTAGGAATTAAAAAATGACACGGGTAAAACGCGGTAACGTAGCTCGTAAACGCCGCAATAAAATTCTCAAGTTAGCTAAAGGTTTTCGTGGTTCTCACTCAACGCTGTTTAGAACCGCTAACCAGCAAGTAATGAAAGCACTCCGCAGTGCTTACCGCGATCGCAAAAAGCGCAAACGCGATTTTCGCCGTCTGTGGATTACGCGGATCAATGCTGCTGCTAGACAGCATGGTTTAAGCTATAGCCAGTTGATTGGTAACTTGAAAAAAGCCGAGATCCAACTCAACCGTAAAATGTTGGCACAATTAGCAGTCTTAGATCCTACCAGCTTCAGCAAAGTTGCTGAATTGGCAATCCAAGCTAAAAAATAACGGCGGTAACAGATGAATAACCTTTGAAGGATAAAGTATGAAGTATGAAGGTTGAAACTTACCCCAAGCATCAATCAAGGGGTTGGCAAAAATTTGGCTCGTTGCTCAAAAAATTGGTGACGCAACAAGTCTGTTTTTCATCCTTTATTCTTTATTCTTTATCCTTGAATCGGTTATATCGGGTATTATCCACCGCCATTTTGGGGATTTTTTGCTGTTTATTTTTAGTCACAGGATTACCTGCATCTGCCGCAGAAATGCCAGAAATTCAGCGGCGGGGCTATTTTACAATTGCTGTTAAAGATAATCTGCCTCCTTTGGGATTTAGGGATGGTAATGGTAATATCCAAGGCTTAGAAATTGATTTGGCGCAACGTTTAGCCGCAGATTTACTAGGAAAAGCCGAGGCTGTAAAATTGCAACCTGTAGCGAATAGCGATCGCTTATCTGTAGTGTTAAAGCAGAAGGTGGATTTAACTATTGCCAGAGTCACAGCTACTGAGTCACGCTCTCGGTTAGTAAGTTTTAGTGTGCCTTATTACTTGGATGGCACTTACTTGATTACAAAGGATAACACCGTCAAAGAACTGCGGGATTTAGCCAAGCGTAAAATAGCCGTACTCAATCACTCAAATACAATTGCCCAAGTGCGTTATTATGTTCCCAATGCGGAATTAGTGGGAGTAAATTCTTACCAGGAAGGACGAGAGCAGCTAGAAAGTAACACAGCAAACGCTTTTGCAGCCGACGCGAGTGTCCTCAGCGGTTGGATAAAACAATATCCCCAATATCGGCTATTACCCACCAAGCTATCGACTGAACCTTTATCTGTAGTTATGCCCAAGGGCTTGCAATACGATGAACTGAGACGTAAAGTAAATGAAGCGATCGCTCGTTACACAGTCGAAGGTTGGCTGAAGCAACGCGCTCAATATTGGGGATTACCCTAAATAAGGCAAAATGTAAAAGGTAAAAGTCAAAAGAGTTATTGTACTTTTGCCTTTTAACTTTTAACTTTTAACTTCTCTACAGTTGATAATAGATAGAGAAAGTAGTTTTAATATGTGTCTTGACAGGCGATGGATAATAATCTAGCTGTTGTTTACCTCTCGATTGTAGTAGCAATTTTGGCATTTGCGGTTGTGAGTGTTTTCCGCCAAATTCTCAAAACTCGGAAATTGGAAGGCTCATTCGCAAAACTGCGAAAAAAATTGGAGAAAGAAAAAGGTACAACTCAGGAATATTACGAGTTAGCCTGTATTTATTCTGAGAAAAAATTGTACGCTCAGGCGATCGCATTATTTCAAAAAGCTCTCAAAATGGCTGAAGAAGAAGGAGAAGAAGCGATTGCTCCTATTTACAATGGACTAGGATATACTTACTTTGCTCAAGAACAGTATGATTTAGCAATTCGTCAATACAAAGAAGCTTTGAAAAATAAACCAGATTATGTGGTGGCATTAAATAATATCGGTCATGCTTATGAACGAAAAAAATTAAATGCTCAGGCGCTACAAAGTTACGAAGAAGCACTGAAATTTGCTCCTAATAATTCCACTGCAAAACGTCGCGCTGAATCTCTCCGCCGCTTGGTATCTGCTTAATTCATAACTGTGCAATTCTGAATAAAAAACTCAAAAACCAGGTTTATTTAGGAAACCTGGTTTTTCATATAATTAAGTATAAATTAGCGTGAGTTAGACGATTAGGAAAAACCCCTCTCCACATCAGATAGGGTTTGGGTTAAGGTTCGTGAAATTAACGTTAAATTCATCAATCTATGACACATATATACTTACAAATTTTCAACTTCTTCAAGAAATTGAAAATCTATCTCCTGACTATTTAGCCTTGAATTTGAAAAATCTAATATTACTCACCATAAATCTATCGGTTTTTGATTTCAGATTTAGAATTAGATAATTATAAGTTCTTGGTTGGCTCATTACAAATGTTTAAAAGATTCCGGTTTCCTTGGTTAGCCATTATTATAATCATCTGCATAGCAATATTTTTTGGTTGTATTAGCAAACTATCTGCTCAACAATTGCAGATTTCTCATCCGCTAACTCCATTAACAGAATCAGAAATTACAACAGCAGTGGGGGTTATTAGAAAGCAAAAAACCTTAAGCGATGTGGCCGCATTTTCTATTGTTGCTTTACAAGAACCAGAGAAAAAAGAAGTTTTAAATTTTACACCAAATAAAGAATTTCAAAGGCAAGCTTTTGTAGTAATATATGAGCGATCGCAAAACAAAACCTACGAAGGTGTCGTTGATTTAAAACAGCAGTCCCTCAGTTCTTGGAAGGAAATTACTCATGCTCAACCAGCTTTGAGCTATTCAGAATGTGAATTAACGTCTCAAGCGGTGAAAGCTGATACACGATGGCAAAAAGCCATGCAGAAAAGGGGAATTCAAGATTTTGATGATGTCAAAGTTAGTTGTTGGGCTCCGGGAATTTTAAGTAAACAGGAAGAAACAACAGGCGATCGCTTGGCTCGTGGATTATCTTATTATCGAGGCGATCGCTGGAATTATTACGGTAGTCCAATTGAAGGTGTACTAGCAACTGTAAATTTAAATACAGGTAAAGTAGTTAGTTTTACAGATAGAGGTATAGTCCCATTCTCTAAAGAAAACTGGAACTACGATCTCAAATCTTTAGGTAAATTACTAACACCACCCAAGCCATTAAAAATACTCCAGCCTAATGGTAGAACTTTCCAAATTAATGGCAATGAAATTAGCTGGCAAGGTTGGAAGTTCCGCTATTTAATGCACCCGCGCGATGGTTTAGTTTTGTATTTAGTAAATTACCAAGATGGAGAAAATATTCGACCAGTTTTATATCGTGGCAGTCTATCCGAAATGGTAGTGCCTTATGGTCATCCTGATCCTACTTGGTCATTTCGCAATGCTTTTGATGTTGGTGAATATAACTTCGGTGTGTTAGCTAATGCGCTGGAGTTAGGTAAAGACATTCCCGAAAATGGGGTTTTACTAGATGCTATATTTGCTAATGAACAAGGCGAACCTGTGACAATGCCGCGAGTTGTTGGTATTTATGAGCGTGATAATGGTATTCTTTGGAAACATTATGGATATGATACTCAGCGTAATGATGTGCGTCGTAATCGTGAATTAGTTATTACTATAACTGCAACAGTTGACAATTATGATTACAGCGTTAATTGGATTTTTCACCAAGATGGCACTTTAGAAGTACAAAACGAATTAAGCGGAGTTGTTCTAGCGCAAGGAACAGCTTTAGAAAAAGAGTCTTCAGATAATCCCTATGGAAGGCTATTAGCTAAAAATATTTTTGGCGTGAATCATCAGCACTTTTTTAACTACCGCCTAGACATGGATGTAGACGGACAGGCAAACTCTGTAATGGAAATGAATGTTAATTCTGTGCCAATTAGTGGTAAAAATCCTTTAGGAAATGCGATCGCAGTAGCAGAAACTCCGTTAACAAAAGAAACGACGGCTGTACGTGATATTGATACAAAACATAGCCGAGAATGGATGATTAGCAGTGCCAATAAAAAGAATAATCTTGATGTTGGAACTGCATATATGCTAATGCCAACAGGAAACACAATATTTTTCCCAACAGAAGGCGCAGAAATTCGCAAACGAGCCGAATTTGCTACCCATCATCTCTGGGTAACAAAATACAAATTAGATGAACTTTATGCCGGGGGGAATTATCCTAATCAAAGCCAACCAAAAGAAGGTTTACCGACATATATTTCTAACGATGAATCATTAACAAATGAAGATGTCGTACTGTGGTACACAATGGGAATGACACACGTCCCTCGTCCTGAAGATTGGCCTGTAATGCCTGTTCACCGTGTTGGTTTTAAGTTAGTTCCACGCGGTTTCTTTAGCCGTAATCCTGCCATCAATTTGCCTGAGTAAGTATATATAAAGTGGTGTTGCTGAATAGGGTATAAACTTATTTGCGTCTTTGCGCGAAGTAACTTCATACTCTAAATCAGCAACACCAAATTTTTATCCAGATTGACTACGCAAGGGTCTTGAATCAACATCAATTGCTAATTTCCACAATCATTTCTCCTTGACGTAATTGTTCCAGTGCATCAGGCAAAGTAATTGTCAAAAGTTGACGCAAATAACGATTAGTCACATTTCCACAAGTCAACCAAAGAATTTGAGGAGGTATCCCTAGCCGACAAACCAAGTCAACGAAATCACTATCTTTTGTCATTAATGATCACATTGGCGATTCTTGCAGCCTCAAAAATTTCTATATCTTTAGCATCGCGTAAACCAATATCTCTTAACGATAAAGCTTCTATACTAAAACTACTTGTTACCCAACTGGCTAATGTCGGAGGTAACTGTGCATCAATCCAAAGCTTCATGCTGTCAACCGCACAAAATCAGTCCGTCGTGCAGCAAACAGAAGACAAGCTTGAATATCTTCTGGTTCTAAATCGGGAAAGTCTTCTAAAATTTCGTTAATAGTAACACTTTCCGCTAACATTTCTAAAATGTCAGTAACTCTAATTCTCATACCTCGAATGCAAGGACGACCCCCACATTGACCAGGAATTTGAGTAATACGAGTCAATAGTTCATTCATTGAGTTAATTACTGATTTGACTAGTAAATAATATTTTACCATGTCAACAGTTTGGCACTTTATTTAACCCCTATTCCTCAATACACTTGATCACAGAAGGAAGTAGTGGATATATAGAAATATTGAGAATACTTTCTCAAAGTTCATGAATAAATATTAACTAGTGACTTTATCTTGATAACAAGATTTGCACAACACTAAGAATTATTTCGTTAAACAATATATATCTTGTTTAAATTAGAAGCTGAACGCCAATCATCAACAAGGTTTCAGCGATCGCCACAGCAATTAACTAGTAAATAGTCCTATTTCTTCGACGCTACAAGTTTTGGGACAATCAAAGACTAATAATTCCGCAATCATAGTCCACCTCTGAATTCACCTACAAGGGAGAACGCCTGATGAAATTGGCTTACTGGATGTATGCAGGCCCAGCCCACATTGGTACTTTACGAATCGCTAGTTCGTTTAAAAACGTTCATGCGATTATGCACGCCCCAATAGGCGATGATTATTTTAACGTGATGCGCTCCATGTTATCGCGGGAGCGAAATTTTACACCAGTTACAACTAGTGTGGTCGATCGCAACGTTTTGGCGCGTGGTTCTCAAGAAAAGGTGGTTGATAACATCACTCGCAAAGATGCTGAAGAACACCCCGATTTAATTGTGTTAACTCCTACCTGCACCTCTAGCATTCTGCAAGAAGATTTGCACAACTTTGTGGAACGCGCCCGGATTGAAGCTAAAGGCGATGTCCTTCTAGCGGATGTGAACCATTATCGCGCCAACGAACTGCAAGCAGCCGATCGCACTCTCCATCAAATCGTTCAATACTATATCGAGAAAGCCCGTAAAAAAGGCGAACTACCTACAACCAAAACCGAAAAGCCATCAGTTAACATCATCGGTATGTCTACTCTTGGTTTTCACAACAACCACGACTGCACCGAACTGAAAAAACTCATGGGAGATTTAGGAATTGAGGTTAACTCAGTCATTCCCGAAGGCGCTTCCGTTCATGAATTAAAAAATCTGCCGAAAGCTTGGTTTAACTTAGTTCCTTACCGGGAACTCGGTTTAATGACAACCGATTACCTCAAAGCAGAATTCGGCACACCTTGTATAGACATTACCCCGATGGGTGTGGTGGAAACAGCCCGTTGCATCCGCAAGATTCAGCAGGTAATTAACGAACAAGGCGCAAACGTTAACTACGAAGAATATATCAACGAACAAACCTTGCACGTTTCGCAAGCTGCTTGGTTCTCCCGTTCCATCGACTGTCAGAATTTAACTGGTAAAAAAGCTGTGGTATTTGGCGACAACACCCACGCCGCCGCCCTCACCAAAATTCTGTCACGGGAAATGGGGATTCATGTAGTTTGGGCAGGAACTTACTGCAAATATGATGCTGATTGGTTCCGCGAACAAGTTAGCGAATATTGCGATGAAGTGCTGATTACTGATGATCATGGCGCAATTGGGGATGCGATCGCCCGTGTTGAACCTTCAGCCATTTTCGGTACGCAAATGGAACGCCACGTTGGGAAACGCTTAGACATTCCTTGCGGTGTAATTGCTGCACCGATTCACGTCCAAAATTTCCCCATTGGTTACAAACCATTTTTGGGTTACGAAGGTACAAATCAAATCACAGATTTAATCTACAATTCCTTTACTTTAGGAATGGAAGACCATTTATTAGAAATATTTGGTGGACACGATACTAAGGAAGTAATTACGAAAGGTATTTCTGCCGAATCTGATTTGAGTTGGACAAAAGATGGTCTAGCAGAATTGAATAAAATACCTGGATTTGTGCGCGGTAAAGTGAAGCGAAATACTGAGAAATTTGCCCGCGATCGTGGTTTCAAAGATATCAATGCTGAGGTGCTATACGCCGCCAAAGAAGCAGTAGGAGCGTAGTTTTACGGTTAACTGTTAGCTTTAACCCGATTTATGATGTAAGAGCGTTTGTATACAAAAACGCTCTTACTATTTTTTGGGTGCTGAAGCTAGATAACAAAGCTATGAATGATCAAGATTTAGCTCGATGGTTTCAAATTAAATTTGGTTTTATCCCAAATGATCTAAGTAAATATAGAATGGCAATCACTACTAGACAATATGAAGTTTTAGAGTTTTTTGGAGATTCAATACTTGGTTTTGTCGTTGCTGATTATCTAGTAAGAAATTTTTCTATAGATCAACCAGGGTGGTTCACCGAAGTAAAATCTAAGCTTGTAGAAGATAGAAATTTATCAAAAATAGCTCAAAGCATTAATTTAGCCTCAATTATTACAATTCCTAGTACCAGTAGGAGAGAACAAATTACAGACAGAGTACTTGCTGATGTTCTAGAAGCCATAATAGGGGCAATTTATTTAGATCAAGGTTTAGATAAATGCAAACAAATTATTTTCCGGTTATGGAGTTTAGACAGAATACGAAATTCATCTTTAATTAGAAACCATGTTCATCCAGATATATCTAATAATTTAAATATAGAAAATCCTATTTCTACATTGCAGGAATTACTCGCTCAATATGGTATTTCTCCTCCTACATATACTGACATAGATAGAGCAGGTCGTGATCATGCTCCCATATTTACTATAAGAGCAACTTGCACTTTTAGAGGAAGATATTTAACGGCTGATGGTGATGGTAATTCAAAGAGAGAAGCAAAAAAGAAAGCAGCAGAAAAATTACTTTTATTAGTTCTTAGAGAATAACAAAGTTTGCAGATCATATCAAAATGATTGAAGGGCAGAATATATCTTTTCTTTTAGACGCAATCTTTACCAAATAGTAGAATTTATAGTGGTTATTTTAAGCACTATTCTTTACTACTCACTTTGGCGTAGTAAAAGTAATCGCCTTTCTAAAACTTCTTGTTATGATGTATTGGAAAACCTACAGCATTAGAAAAATATCCCATCATGTCCAATCAGACAAACTTAACTGATGCTTGTAATAACCTAGCCGAACTCTGCGAGCAAGTAGTTGTAGATAGAGATGTAGTAATTATTAATCGCCAAGAAGGTGAAAGTGTTGCTTTAATTGCTGTTGATGAACTAAACAGTTTATTAGAAACATCTTATTTACTTCGCTCACCTAAAAATGCAGAACGACTATTAACTGCTTTAGAAAGAGCAAAAGCAAGAACTTTAAAACCGCAAAGTATAAACGAACTGCGTCAGGAGTTGGGTATTGGCGAAGAAGAAGAATGAAACCCAACCTCAAGAAAATAAAGCCAGAGATGCTGTGTTCCATCCAGAATTCAGAGAAGACCTTGTTTATTGGATTGAAACAAACCGAAAAACTGCGCTTCGTGCTTTTGATTTGATTGAATCGATTATGCGAGATCCTTTTTCAGGAATTGGTAAACCTGAACCATTGAAATACTTGGATTCAGATGCGTGGTCACGACGACTTACTCAAGAATATCGTATTGTTTATCTAGTAAGTGATGACCGGATTGATTTTCTTCAAGCTCGATATCACTACTAAGTATTAAAGGAATATGTAAAACCATTTTGTCAGTTTTGCAAGTTTATACATAACTCTAAATTTACAGTTATTTTTATTACATTTTCCTAACGGGCAATATTTTGATCGCAGAGTATTGCTAGTCTCTACACCTTGACATAGCAAGGATTTTGCGGTAATCGAGCGAACCATTAACTGCTATTTACGGATTAATACTGGTAAATAAAATTTAATGCTCATCAATTATTACAATACAAGCTTATTAGTTGAGCGATCCCGCAAGCTAAAATCGCTTACCTACTGATTCACCGTTGTATTTCCAGCAACGAGGTATAAAAAATATTCAAAAAAACATAGTAGTTGCTGATCAAAAAAATCCGGATGGGCATGATAAGGTTTAAATCCAACCCATTCTGTTCGCGCTTCTCATCATGTATCTACACTATTTACAACCCAAACACCTTGAAGAATTAGTCAAGGGCAGTAGTATAGATTTACACCTAGCGCAAATGAATTTTAAATCTTTTCAAGGTGCGATCGCCTACGAATACCTGTTAATTTCCGAACTACTACCACGCACGAACACAGGTATGGTAAAAAGCGGCTGGTTGCAGCGTTACAGTCATATCACTGCTGGCGGCTGGTGGTGTGGGGGACTAGATCCACTAAATAATTGGCAAGCAATGGAATGGGGATGCTTTAAGCCAAATCAACCGCGCATCAAGGATAATGGCAAACAAATAAAATATGAACATCCTCCCAGCACACCAACCAGAGTATTTTGTTTACGGGTGACGCTGGAAGTGTGGCAAGAAGCTGCACAGCGTTACAATCTCAACTTACCTGTAAATATCAGTGTTGATGCTAACGGTGAAGCGGTGGGTTTTTGGGAATGGGTAATGGAACAGAACATCCCCCTGATTATCTGCGAAGGTGCAAAAAAGGCGGCTGCACTGTTAACGCAAGGATACGCAGCGATCGCAATTCCCGGAATTACCAGTGGTTATCGAGTTGTCAAAGATGGATTTGGTAAAGTTACCAGTCGTCAACTCATTCCTGATTTAGCTTTATTTGCGACTGCAAAACGCACTATATATATATGTTTTGATTTTGAAACTCAACCTAAGACTATAGCAGCAGTGAATAATGCGATCGCGCAACTTGGCTGCTTATTCCAAGAAAAAAATTGCTTAGTCAAAGTTATAGAACTTCCCGGCCCCGAAAAAGGTGTTGATGAATTAATCGTGGCTAAAAATGGTCACGCCTTCGATAAAGTTTATCGCCAAAGTGTTGATTTAGAAATTTACCTAGCACACACCAAACCACATACAGAATTAACGATTCCGGCTGCACTCACAATCAACCGTCCTTATTTAGAAGAGATACCTGTTCCCAACTCAGGATTAGTAGGAGTGAAATCAGCCAAAGGTACAGGTAAAACCACAGCTTTACAAAATATTGTCAAACAAGCCAAAATCAAAAATCAGCCTGTATTGTTAATTACCCATAGAATCCAGCTTGGTAAATTTTTATGCGATAAAGTTGGTATTCAATGGGGCTTAAATACTAATAATTTCCATTCTTACTTTGAAAATCAAACTACTGAATCGCTAGGTTTATGTATTGATTCTATTTGGAAAATAAACTCAGATAATTGGCATGGTGGCATTATTATCTTAGATGAAGTAGAGCAATTGTTATGGCATTTATTAAATAGTGATACTTGTAAAAACAAACGCGTCAAAATTTTAAAAAATTTCCAAAAATTAATCAGCACAGTATTGAAAACTGGCGGTTTAGTAATTGCCCAAGATGCTGATTTATCAGATGTATCATTAGAATATTTACAAGGGTTATCAGGAATTAAAATAACGCCGTGGGTACTTATAAATCAATGGCAACCAGAACGCGGTTGGGACATAACTTTCTATGATTCACCTAACCCAACACCTTTAATTCATCAATTAGAATTAGATTTACTTGCAGGACGTAAATGCTATGTCACGACCGATAGTCGATCTGGTAGATATAGCTGCGAAACCATTGAAAATTATCTCAAAGAACGTTTAGAAAAATTACGCTATCAATTTCCTAAAAGTTTAGTCATTAGTAGCAGAACTACTAATACACCTGACCATCCAGCAGCGGATTTCGTCGCAACTATTAACCAGAAAATAGAAGATTACGACACAATTTTTGTCACGCCTAGTCTAGGAACTGGTATTAGTATTGATGTGCAACATTTTGATAGAGTTTATGGTATTTTTCAAGGCGTAATTCCTGACTCAGAAGCACGACAAGCATTAGCCAGAGTCAGAGATAATGTACCTCGAATTGTGTGGTGTGCTAAAAGAGGAATTGGTTTAATTGGTAGTGGAAGTACAAACTATCGTTTATTGTCTGATTGGTATCAAGCCAATCAAAAAGAAAATTTAGCATTACTTAGTCCATTACATAAAATAGATGTCGATTTACCTTTAGTATATGACCCGATTCATTTACGTACTTGGGCTAAATTATCTGCGAGAGTTAATGCTTCTATTCGTCTTTATCGTCAATCTATGCAAGATGGATTAACGTGTGACGGACATCAAATTTGGCTGCGGAGTAATGCAGTTCACAATAATATTATTCGAGATTTACGTTTAGCATTTTTAGCCACTGACGCTGATGATTTAGCCACGCGCAAACGGTTAATTTTAGAAATTGTGAAAGTTCAAAGAGATTGGACAGATAAGCGTCAAAAAGCTAAAGATATTAAACGTCAAATGCAGGAAATTAAGCAAAAAAATCAATTAGGGAGTGCCAAAATTATTGCAGAAACGCAAGATATTGATTATGTAGAATATCAACAACTAACATCTAAAAATTCTCTTACAGATGTAGAACGTAATCAAATACATAAATATACACTCAAACAAAAGTATGGGGTAGAAGTTACACCTTTACTAAAAATAAAAGATGATCAAGGCTATTATGCCCAATTATTAATTCACTATTATTTAACCCACGAAAGTGATTATTTTCATGTTAGAGATCAGCATGAATGGCAACAGCAATTGCAGTGGGGTGAAGGGAAAGTTTTTTTACCTGATATCAAAACTTATACTTGCAAAGTTGAAGCGATGAAAGCTCTAGGAATGCTAGAGTTTCTCGAACCATCCAGAAATTTTACTGAAAATGCTCCTGATTTACTCTGGTTGCAAGATGTTGTTTATCAGCATAGTAAACATATCAAACGGGTTTTAGGAATTGACTTGGTTAGGGAAGAAGAAGCGACTTCACCAATTAAAATACTTGGTAAATTACTCAAGTTATTGGGATTAAAGTTGAAATCAGTTAAAGAAGGTTATCAATTAGACCATGAAACTTTATATGATGGCAGAGAAAAAATATTTGCAGTTTGGTATCAACGAGATGAGTTGATGTTAGCAAATCTGAAGGGTGTGCAACTAGAAATAAAGGATTTCTCCAATTGGAAGTTTGAGCCTGTAAAGCAGCAATCTGTATTAGCAAGCTTATCAACAAGATGAATTACCCAAGGCGATGACTGCATTTTGACCACCAAAGCCAAAGCTAAAGCACAAGATATTTTGAACGGCGTTTTGTTGTGAAGTCATCACGAAATTTAAATCAAGTTCTGGTGTTTGCAAGCCGACACATGGAGGTAAAACTTGCTGCTGTAATGCTTTTAAAGAAAAAGCAATCCCTAACGCACCTGAAGCGCCTAGAGTGTGGCCTGTAGCGCCTTTGGTGGAGCTTACGGCTACTGTTTCGGAAAAAAACTGTTTTATAACTTTGCTTTCAATTTCGTCGTTTAATTTTGTAGCTGTACCGTGAGCATGAATATAATCAATATCATTGGGAGTTAAATTGCTGCGTTCTAGACATTGTTTAATCGCTGCGATCGCACTTTTTCCGTTTGGTTCTGGCTGATTGGTATGATAAGCATCGGCAGTCAAACCAAAACCGAGAATTTCACCATACACTCTCGCTTGGCGCTGCTTGGCTAACTCTGCTGACTCTAAAACCAACACCGCACCACCTTCACCCAAAACTAAACCTTCTCGCTGCACATCAAAAGGATAAGCACCAGTCTTGGCTAAAGCATTCATCTGCTGAAATCCGCAGATAGTTAAA
The DNA here is from genome assembly GCF_000316625.1 of Nostoc sp. PCC 7107. Taxonomy (GTDB): domain Bacteria; phylum Cyanobacteriota; class Cyanobacteriia; order Cyanobacteriales; family Nostocaceae; genus Nostoc_B. The sequence continues at coordinate 2,870,396 of NC_019676.1, forward strand.
GGTGTAATTGGCACTTCCACAGCCCCAGCAATTACCCGTTCACATTGTCCAGTTTGAATTAAAAAAGCTGCTTGAGCAATAGCCCAAATTCCTGTAGCACAAGCCGCCATCGGTGCAGAAACTATCCCAGTAGCCCCAATTTGTCTAGCAGATGCGATCGCATTTATATGGGGTAAAACATCAAGCCAATTTTCTAAACCTATTTCCCCTTTCAAATCAGGATCTTTCCCATACATTTGTCTAGCCAGCGATTCCCAAGCACCTTGATAGCTACGACTCGATCCAATCACTACTGCACAATCAGGTAGAGGAGGAGATAAACCAGCATCTTTTAACGCAGAAGTCACAACCAGTTCAGTAAGCCTTTTTAACTCAGTTGGTTGTTTACCAATCAAGCCGAGGGGAACTGCTTCAAGTTCTGGAAATGGTTGCTGTAATTTAATTCCTGTTTTACCTGCTAACAAATTTTGCCAGCTATTCTCCAAACCTTCGCCTAAAGCGGAAACTAAACCAATACCAGTGACAACAACCTTAACCAATTTTCTGAAGTCTGAAGTCTGAAAATATATCAAATAAGCGCTTTTAACAAACCACAAAGTTTGCAAAGTGCGCTAAAAAAAAGAGCGATCGCTTGGTAACATAAAATTTTATTGCTGCTGTTGCAACCAAGCCACTAAATCAGATTCCGAGGTGAAATCTAGTAAAAACCATTATCGGCACTGTTATATTTATGATCTTAATTGGCGTTCTGCAACTGCGACAAGATGACCGTCTGTCTGAAGAAAATTTTGTCGAGTTAACAGTAAGAGTAATTAAACATTTTCCTTTAATTGGAAATTTGATTGAGTCATTGAAAGGAAATAAGTATACTTGATCCCCCCTAAATCCCCCTTAAAAAGGGGGACTTTAAGAATCTCTTAGCCCCCCTTAAAAAGGGAGGTTGGGGGGATCTAATCATCTCAATTTATTGAGGAACTTTTAGGTTTTCTGCGCCTTGAGTGACTTTAGCAGATTCAATGCGATCGCCTTGCTGAATTTTGTTCACTACATCAAAACCTTGAGTGACCTGACCAAATACAGCGTAGTTACCATCCAAGAAACCCAAATCAGCTAACGCAAAGTAAAACTGTGAAGAAGCTGAATCTGGTTGTTGCGATCGCGCCATTGCGATCGCGCCTTGTTTATGAGTTAATTCGGGTGTTGTAGTTACCCTAGCCATTTCAAATGTTTTACTGTAAATCGGGCTGGCTTCACCTTTGGGTTTGATTTCTAAAGGTATATAGCGTTCGTTGCCAGTTTTGGGATCAATATAACCGCCTGTCCCTAATCTGCTGGCAGGAAATTTTGGATCTTTCCCTTGGGGATCGCCACCTTGAACAACAAATGGTTGCGGATCACGCACTACTCGATGGAATGCTAAACCATCGTAAACGCCTTTTTGGACTAGATCGACAAAGTTACCGGCTGTAATAGGTGCATTTGTGCCATCTACTTCGATAGTGATCGGTTTACCGTTTACCGTCATCACCACAGTAGCTTTACCTTCGAGCCGTGGTAAATTGTTCATTCCTGGGATACTCTCACTTGTAGTTTCAGATACAGACGTTGCTTCAGCAGTAGTTGTTGTAGTACTTGTCTGGGATGCTGTTGCTGGAGAAGAGGAGTTAGAACCAACTTGCTGTGTGGAACATCCTCCCAACATTAAAGCAGCAACCATCAAGAACGTAACTAAAAATTTTGTCACTTTTAACCGCATTTTCAGGTACTGACTCAACCAGAGTATCTTATCTTCTCAAGTGAATAAAGTTAAAAAGTAAAAAGTAAGCCATTGCGGTGGACGGATTTCCCGGCATAAAACAAATGGCGCACCCAAAGAGCAAAAGATTATTTTCTTTGAGCTTTTGCCTTTCTACTTTTAACTTAATTAAAGTCCTTCCAAAGGTACTTGCAAAAAGCGGGCTAACTCTGCGCCTTTTGTTTCTATTTCCGTCAAAGACAGTGGTTGACCTACTCTGGTTAAAGGAATATCTCGCCGACCTTTAAGGCGTAGGTAAACTGCACGACGCGGATTTAAACCCTCTTTAATTTCTAGTCGCACAGATTGGACATCACGGATACGAGCATCAATTTCAATGCGCCGGTTTTTGCCGGGAAATCCCCACCGAAAGATTTTGAGGGTACCTGTTTCTTGATTAAAATCGTTGTAACCACCACCCACATCCAAGAAAATCATTAGCCACAGATAAAAAGATAAAAGTACACCAGCGGTGCCGTACAATCCCATTACTAACCCTTGGGGTACGAACACCAGTTGAGTAGGATCGGTGACTAATAGTAAATTGATTTTTAGATAACTAGATATCCCTGCCAACAAAAAGCCTGTGGCTCCTAAAGTCACCACAGTTGCCCACCAGTAGTTACTCAACCGACGAGAACCGAGGACTTTTTGATGTAAAACACTGGCAGAAGAGCGATCGCCATTTGGTGAATCGCCTTTGTCAATTGTTGTTGATGCCGTCATAGAAGTACCTTAGCTTGTGATTTCTTGCCTGATAAATCATCAATAACTATTCTCCCTTACTCCCTGTCCCCCTGCTTACTGAGTGCAATCGAAGTATATTCCCCTGACTTTGCCCCACTCTCTAAAAATTTTGAGATTTCTGAGAAAAGTTGTGTCAGATTGTAAAAATTCTGATATTCCTATTATTTAATAGGTTTGTGATCAATACAGGATTTCCCTGCGTAGTTCGGGCAAAAAGCCGAACTAATGTGATAAGTTAAGGATCATTAAGTTACCACAAGCTAGGTTACTAGCCAACGGTACGTGTAATGGCATAAGCCTGAGAAAAGCCAACTTACTGAGGCGGCAACCTCTCAGAAACTCAGTAGCCTGAAAGCAACTGAGACTGCCAAAAAAACGTTTATTCCTCAAAAGCGTTGAAATTTTTAGTAAAAAGAGGATTTTAGTCCGATGACCATCGCAGTAGGACGCGCCCCCAGTAGAAGAGGGTGGTTTGACGTACTAGACGACTGGTTAAAGCGCGATCGCTTCGTATTCGTAGGTTGGTCAGGAATATTATTATTCCCCTGCGCCTTCCTAGCACTAGGCGGTTGGTTAACCGGTACAACCTTCGTCACCTCGTGGTACACCCACGGATTAGCATCATCCTATCTCGAAGGCTGCAACTTCCTGACAGTAGCAGTATCAACACCAGCAGACAGCATGGGACACTCCCTATTGCTGTTGTGGGGGCCAGAAGCGCAAGGGGACTTCACCCGTTGGATTCAGTTAGGTGGATTATGGCCATTCGTAGCACTACACGGAGCCTTTGGCTTAATCGGCTTCATGTTGCGGCAATTTGAAATTGCGCGACTAGTAGGCATCCGTCCATACAACGCCTTAGCATTCTCAGCACCAATCGCGGTATTCGTCAGCGTCTTCCTGATGTACCCCTTGGGACAATCGTCTTGGTTCTTTGCACCCAGCTTTGGTGTTGCTGCCATCTTCCGGTTCTTGTTGTTCTTACAAGGGTTCCACAACTGGACACTCAACCCCTTCCACATGATGGGAGTAGCAGGTGTACTTGGTGGAGCGCTATTGTGTGCAATTCATGGTGCCACAGTCGAAAACACCTTGTTTGAAGACGGTGAAGCAGCTAACACCTTCCGCGCCTTCAACCCCACCCAATCAGAAGAAACCTATTCAATGGTGACAGCAAACCGATTCTGGTCACAGATTTTCGGGATTGCTTTCTCCAACAAACGCTGGTTGCACTTCTTCATGTTGTTTGTACCAGTCACAGGTTTGTGGATGAGTGCGGTTGGCATTGTCGGTTTAGCTCTCAACCTGCGGGCTTATGACTTCGTCTCCCAAGAATTGCGGGCAGCCGAAGATCCAGAATTTGAAACTTTCTATACCAAAAACATTTTGCTGAACGAGGGTATCCGCGCTTGGATGGCTCCTCAAGATCAGCCTCACGAACAATTTATATTCCCTGAGGAGGTATTGCCTCGTGGTAACGCTCTCTAATAGACCCGCAGTTATGGGCGGCGGACGCGACATAGAATCAACAGGTTTTGCCTGGTGGTCTGGTAACGCCCGTTTGATTAACCTATCTGGTAAACTGCTAGGCGCTCACGTTGCTCATGCTGGCTTGATTGTCTTCTGGGCTGGAGCAATGACTTTATTTGAAGTTGCTCACTTTGTACCAGAAAAGCCCATGTATGAACAGGGCTTGATTCTTCTACCTCACCTCGCTACTTTAGGCTGGGGTGTAGGCCCTGGTGGTGAAGTAATTGACACCTTTCCCTACTTTGTAGTTGGTGTACTTCACTTAATTTCCTCCGCAGTATTGGGTTTTGGCGGTATCTATCACGCCGTTCGCGGCCCAGAAACCTTAGAAGAATACTCTTCTTTCTTTGGTTATGACTGGAAAGACAAGAACAAGATGACCAACATCATCGGGTTCCACCTGATCATCTTGGGTTGTGGTGCGTTGTTACTTGTCCTGAAGGCTATGTTCTTCGGTGGTATCTACGACACTTGGGCACCTGGCGGTGGTGATGTTCGCGTCATCACTAATCCAACCTTAAACCCAGCAGTTATCTTCGGTTATCTAATCAAAGCTCCATTTGGTGGCGAAGGTTGGATTATTAGCGTCAATAACTTAGAAGACGTAATTGGCGGTCACATTTGGATTGCCTTAATTTGTATTGCTGGCGGTATTTGGCACATCTTCACCAAGCCTTTTGCTTGGTCACGTCGTGCATCCATTTGGTCTGGTGAAGCCTATCTATCCTATAGCTTAGGCGCACTTTCTCTGATGGGTTTTATTGCTTCTTGCATGGTGTGGTTTAACAACACCGTTTACCCCAGCGAATTCTACGGCCCTACCGCTGCTGAAGCTTCTCAAGCTCAAGCTTTGACCTTCTTAATCCGTGACCAACGCTTAGGTGCTAACGTTGGTTCTGCACAAGGCCCTACAGGTCTAGGTAAATACTTGATGCGCTCTCCTTCTGGTGAAATCATCTTTGGTGGTGAAACCATGCGCTTCTGGGATTTCCAAGGCCCTTGGTTAGAGCCTCTGCGCGGCCCCAACGGTCTTGACTTAGATAAAATCAAGAATGATATTCAGCCTTGGCAAGCTCGCCGTGCTGCTGAATACATGACTCACGCTCCTCTGGGTTCTTTGAACTCTGTAGGCGGTGTGGCAACTGAAATTAACTCCTTCAACTATGTATCTCCTCGTGCGTGGTTGGCTACTTCTCACTTCGTACTAGGTTTCTTCTTCCTCATTGGTCACTTGTGGCACGCGGGTCGCGCTCGTGCTGCTGCTGGTGGTTTCGAGAAAGGTATCGACCGTGAGAATGAACCAGTAATGTTCATGAACGACCTTGACTAAGTTGACATATTTTTTTCATCACTGACAATCAAATTTTTGAGAGGCTCTTGTTTCATAACAAGAGCCTTTTTCTTTGAATTAGGAGTTACGCACAAAGATTGTCTGTCGGTGGAGGCTGGGTATGGTATGGGGGTGTAAGGGTTTTGAATAATTACACCCCTATACCCTCACACCCATTCTCAACAATGGTTCCATTCTAGAGTTATCTCCAGATTACCTATATCATGACCTTTCACTAGTACAGGTATAAGCTTCCCTGATTCAATGCCAATATCTATCCCAAATTTGACACTAGCTTTATCTGGTTTAACTTTATTTAATACTTCAGCAATTTCTTTAACAAGTGCTGCTAGTGGCTCAGTGACTTCGCTAAAATGTCTCACTTGAATATTCGATTTGCGATCGCCTATTACTGTCGCTTCAACTTTAATATTAGTACCATCAGCAAGTTCTACTGTAATAATTTTGCTTTGAATTTCCATGTTAATTTAAATACATATCCATGCTGTAATGACTCCAACTTTAACCGCCTCCCACATTCATCGCTGCTAAAACAGCTTTTTGACTAACATCTTTGTAAACAGTATCTAAATATTTCATTACCACATCGCCAGAATTTAAACTTACTACATCCTCTTCAGTTTTAGCCAAAGGGATTGCCCCTAAAACATCTAATACTGTCTCACTCATACTAGGTGTAATTACTATTAGAGATGAATCTAAAGGCTCATGATATTCCCAAAAAGAGTTAAGTTTTACTGAAGATTTCTGATGAGAAGTCACTAGTTTAACATCTGATATTGCAGCCGTGTTTGCTTCAGATTTAGCACCGCGTAAATTCCGTAAATCGCTAATAATTTGTTCTTTAGTTCGCCCTCTTAATTGAAATAGCACAAAAGGATCTTCGCTAAATCTGTCACCTAATTGATAATAAATTGCTCCAACGTGTTTACAAGGGTTGACTTTATCAGGACAAGAACATTGACTATGAATATCACCCAAGGTAAACGGAAATAATGAAAGACCATTGGTAGTAAAAACGTCTTCAATATTTTGGGGCATTTCTCCTGCTAATAATTTGGCAGAGAATAATGCTTTTTTCGACATTGTTTCAATGACATAGCCCCATTCTTCATCATTGAAAGAGTCAAGAGAAAGAGAAACTTTATAAGGTTCAACTTCACTACCTTGAACCTTAGCTAATACTTTCGCACCTTTAAATTCAATATTTAGAACATTACCTTGCCGCGCATAATTTCTAGCGCGTTCTAAGCGTTTTTTAAAACGATAAGAATCAAGTAACTCTAGCCATCTTTGTGACCACCATTCCCGGCTTGCTTGCAATGTATAACTAGTCATAATTAATCTCTAGTAATTAATTTGAGAAATACTCCGCCTTATTCCCCATCTTCGTCAATCAAAGCATTGCGATCGAGTATGAGTAAGTTACGTAGTTGGTCTGTATCTAATTCTGTTAGCCATTCTTCACCAGCACTCACAACTTGTTCCGCCAGTTGCTTTTTACTTTCAATCATGTCATGAATTTTTTCTTCTAAAGTGCCAGTACAGACAAATTTATGTACTTGTACATTCCTGGTTTGACCAATACGAAATACTCGGTCTGTGGCTTGATTTTCAATGGCTGGGTTCCACCATCTATCAAAGTGAAATACATGATTAGCGCGGGTTAAATTCAAACCTACACCACCCGCTTTTAAAGAAAGAATCATCACAGGCGGCCCTTGTGGGTCATGTTGAAAACGGTCTACCATTTCCTCACGTTGTTTTTTACCTGTGCTGCCATATAAGAAGAATACTTCCCTTCCTAATTGCTTTTCTAAGTGGGGTTTGAGTAACTTACCCCATTCAGCAAATTGAGTGAAAATTAACGCCCTGTCTCCTTCTGCGATCGCTACATCTAACATTTCTTCCAGGCATTGCAATTTACCAGAATTATGTTGTGCTAATGTTGTTTCTTTTAAATACTGGGACGGGTGATTGCAAATTTGTTTGAGTTTAGTTAGCAATGCTAAAATCATGCCTCGACGTTGCAATCCTTCGGCAGATTCTATTTCCACTAAAGATTTGTCTACTGCTTGTTGATAAAGTGCAGCTTGTTCTGTCGTTAAACCACAAAATACTGTCATTTCTTGCTTATCTGGCAAGTCTTGAATAATTTCGCGGTCTGTTTTTAACCGTCTTAAAATAAATGGTTGGACTAATGAACGTAACTGATTTAAAGAAGCTGCATCGCCATATTTTTCAATCGGCATTGCAAACCGCCGTTGAAAAAATTGTTTATTCCCTAAATAACCAGGATTGAGAAAATCTAAAATAGACCATAATTCTTGCAGTCTATTTTCTACTGGTGTGCCTGTTAGGGCGATGCGAAATGTGGCATCTAACTGTCGAACTGCCTGTGACTGTTTGGCATCAGGATTTTTGACATTTTGGGCTTCATCTAAGACAATTATCTGCCAAGAAATAGTCTGCAATAATTTCACATCTCTGTGAATTAATGAATAACTCGTAATGATTAAATTATGCTGATTTACTGCTTCAACAAATGCCTTACCTTTAGGGCGCTTGTCACCGTGATACTGCATTACTTTTAGACTGGGAGCAAATTTTCTCACTTCTCGTTCCCAGTTACCTAAAACAGAAGTGGGACAGACTAATAATATAGGTTGTTCTAGTAAATCCTGTTCTTTGAGGTATAAAACAAACGCTATAAGCTCAATAGTTTTGCCTAGTCCCATATCGTCGGCGAGGCACGCACCTAAACCCCAACGTTCTAAAAAAGCCAGCCAAGCCGCACCCCTTTCTTGATAAGGGCGCAACTGTCCTTGGAAACTTGCTGGCGTGGGTAAGGGTTTTATTTCCTGATTATTGCTTAAAGCCCCAATTAATTCTTGTAATGCCCCAGATGCTTCAAAACTCACCACTGGTAACTTTTCAATTACTTGGGTATCACCTGTACTGAGGTGCAAGGCATCTTCTAAAGAAAGTGCCATTTGTTCTTTACGGGAAGCAAAAAATGTTTGGGCTGTTTTGATATCTTGGGGACGCAACTCCACCCACTCACCGTTAATTTCTACCAGGGGACTATTCAAAGCTACTAACCGATCAAACTCTGTTTTAGAAATTGTCTGTCCACCGATCGCTAATTGCCATTGAAAATTTAGTAGGCTTTGTAAACCTAAGCGTTCCTTTTGTTTCTTGGGAGTTTCGGCGGTAATTTTTAATCCTAAACGGTTTGCCCAGCCTTCGCGGTTGGTTAAACTGGGCGGTAAAATTACACCTAAACCGCTATCTTCTAACCTCCAAGCTACGGATTTGATAAATTCGTAGGCTTGAATCGGGGTTAACTGGCAAGATTGGGGATATTCTGTTTCTAAGCTGGGGGCGATCGCACCATACAATCGAGAAGCTAAACCCAACCCGCGCAAGAAAGTTTCTTGGGGTTTATCAATGATGCGGTTGTGATAATTTAATTGTTCAACTGGGTTTTGCCAAACTATTGCAGCATTTAACAAAAACTCTGGATCATCAGCTGCTTGGAGAAAATACGCTAGTGTCCATTCAGTTTCGCCAATTCCGGGAGAATTTAATTGAAAACAAGTGCGGAATAGGGGCTTTCCTGTTATTTCCGACTGTAATGGCAAAGTCCAGGCTTTCAGTGCTGCTTCTAACCGTTCTACACCAATTACATCTGCAACCACAGTTTTAGATGCAGTAGTTAAAGCTTGCAACCACTGTCGTAATGAGACTGGTAAAGCAGCCATCACTCTGGCTTCAATGATCGGTTGATTACCAACCATCTCCCGCACTTGCACATCTATTGTGCTGTTGAGAAATTCTAAAATTAATCCTTGTGCAGATTCAGGCAAATCTACAGAAATATCCCCATTCCCAATTTCTTGATAAGTCCGACAAGCCAGTGGCATTTTCGCTGCGAATTTTTCTAAGCGAGTGCTATCTACAGCGCTGTCTAAAAGCACTTGCCATCCTGCATCTGTAGTAACATCTGCTTGCTGTTGAATATTTGGTAAAAATTTAGAGCGTGAAATTAAATCTAAACTCCAACGGGCTACCTGCGACCAAAATCTTAAATCTCCAGCTAAAAAGGTATCTTTGCCACTAGTAATGTTGAGAGGAAGAGATTGGAGAAATTTAATTGCTTCACTAGTATTGAGACAAAAACCTGCAACTTGCCAAGGTTGCAAGTATGGTGACGCGCCAGATTCCAAATCTTGACTGGCGGAATGCACCGGTAATAAGTTGAATGTTTTATCTTTGGTGTTTTCGAGAATTTGGGTTGGTAAGGCGATGATGTGAGAATATGTAGGTAAACTGGCTTCAGGTGGTTTTGTGGTTTTGCGCGATCGCGGTTGAGTTTGTGCCTGCTGTTGTTTACTGCTGGTAATTGCTATATTCTTTGCTGCTAACCACTCACTCAACTCCACTCCTGTCATTGCTAATGGATGTTGTGGTATTTCTGGAGATTGAGTTATATCCCAATTAACTTGCGGCGATCGCCAAGTTTCTCCCCAGATAAATAAACAACTATTTTGATTTTTTCTGACCCAACTGCCGTGTAAAATCGCCATTTTTAACTACTCAAATTTTGACCAAACTAAATATTTTTAATAATGCGGATGATTGCCCTTTATTGTGGCTAGATTAATTCTGCTAATTTTTACTTTTATTTCAGATTCCGGGACATTGATAAATTATTAAATTATCCACAAATACCATTTAAATAGCTGCTAAAAATTTCATTGCGCATGATAAATAATTGCTGGCTTAGTGATTCAATAGATATTAATTTTGTTGAGGTTAGTGCAGCTATTTTTGTAACGTTGGTACTATTGTACAACTAGGTTTACATACTGGTGAAAGATTGTTTCCCTCTAATTTTAATGATGATTTAAGAAATGTCTCATTCCGTTGAGGAGTTGTAAAAAAATCTACTTTGTATTCCTTGGTTCCACCAGTATTGGATAAATTACATAGATTGTTATATATGCAATTTGTAGACTTTTGAGTATGATTAGGCATATTCTACCTGTGACAATCCTAAAAGATAAGCAAGCCGTCAAATTTACTGCCGCTTGATGAGTAAACATGTAATATATTTGGCAGGAAATAACTTGTTGATCTTTGTATGTAACAGAAGCCAGCCAGAGTGCATAAATGTTAGGATTGCCACAGAGAGAGAATAGTGTGCATAGAAGGAAAAAAAACTGAATGGCAGAAGTTGAAAAGTCAATATCCTTTGATGGACGGGATATTCGACTGAAGTTAGGCCTACTAGCACCCCAAGCTGGTGGGTCAGTTTTGATAGAATCCGGGGACACAGCTGTTTTGGTAACAGCTACGAGATCACAAGCCAGAGAAGGCATTGATTTTCTTCCTCTCACAGTAGATTACGAAGAAAGACTTTATGCAGCAGGTAGAATTCCTGGTGGGATTATGCGCCGGGAAGGTCGTCCACCGGAAAAAGCAATTCTCACCAGCCGTCTGATAGACCGTCCTCTGCGTCCTCTGTTCCCTTCATGGTTGCGGGATGACCTGCAAGTCATCGCTTTAACATTATCAATGGATGAGTTAGTACCGCCTGATGTTCTAGCAGTCACAGGTGCTTCCATCGCTACGTTGCTGGCTCAGATTCCCTTTAACGGGCCAATGGCAGCCGTGCGGGTAGGGTTAGTAGGAGATGATTTCATTATTAATCCTACTTATGCAGAAATTGAAGCTGGCGATTTAGACTTGATTGTAGCGGGTTCGCCAGAAGGCGTAATCATGATTGAGGCAGGAGCCAATCAGCTGCCAGAGCGAGATATTATCGAAGCGATTGATTTTGGCTATGAAGCGGTACGCGATTTAATTAAGGCGCAGCAAGATATCATTGCCGACTTGGGTTTGCAAATAATTCACCAAGCACCACCAGAGGTAGACCAGACCCTGGAAAATTATATTCGCGATCGCGCCAATGACGAGATTAAGAAAATTCTGTCTCAATTTACATTCACTAAACCCGAACGCGATGCAGCTTTAGATGTAGTTAAAGATACTATCCAAACGGCGATCGCTGAACTACCAGAAGAAGATCCCGTTCGCCTAGCTGCGACGAGTGATCCCAAAGCACTTGGTAAGACTTTTAAAGAAATCACCAAATATTTCATGCGCCGTCAAATCGTGGAAGATAATATCCGCGTTGATGGTCGCAAACTTGATGAAGTACGTCCTGTTTCTTGTCAAGTTAGTGTCTTACCAAAACGCGTCCACGGTAGTGGTTTATTTAACCGCGGGCTAACTCAGGTATTATCCAACTGTACCCTTGGTACTCCTGGTGATGCCCAGAACCTCAATGATGACCTGCAAACAGACCAATCCAAGCGCTACCTGCACCATTACAACTTCCCTCCCTTCTCCGTTGGCGAAACCAAGCCAATGCGTGCGCCTGGTAGACGGGAAATCGGTCACGGAGCTTTAGCAGAACGGGCTATTTTGCCAATACTGCCACCCAAAGAACAATTTCCTTACGTGATTCGGATCGTTTCAGAAGTACTTTCTTCCAACGGTTCCACCTCAATGGGTTCAGTCTGCGGTTCTACCCTCGCCCTCATGGATGCTGGTGTACCGATTATCAAACCCGTCAGCGGTGCGGCAATGGGTCTGATTAAAGAAGGTGATGAAGTCCGCGTTTTGACTGATATTCAAGGCATTGAAGACTTCCTCGGTGACATGGACTTCAAGGTTGCCGGCACAGATAGCGGAATTACAGCCTTACAAATGGATATGAAAATCTCTGGTTTGTCTTTGGAAACCATAGCCCAAGCCATTCACCAAGCCAAAGATGCACGGTTGCACATCTTGGAGAAAATGCTCCAAACTATCGACCAACCACGCACAGAAACATCACCCTACGCGCCCCGACTGCTGACTATCAAGATTGACCCAGACATGATTGGTTTAGTCATCGGCCCTGGCGGTAAGACAATTAAAGGTATCACCGAAGAAACTGGTGCCAAAATCGACATTGAAGATGATGGTACTGTTACCATATCTGCCGTTGATGAAAGCAAAGCCAAAAAAGCCCGGAACATCATCCAAGGGATGACCCGCAAGCTGCATGAAGGGGATGTCTACGCAGGTCGCGTTACGCGAATTATCCCAATAGGTGCATTTGTAGAATTCCTACCCGGTAAGGAAGGGATGATCCACATTTCTCAACTTGCTGACTACCGCGTTGGTAAAGTTGAAGATGAAGTCGCAGTTGGTGATGAAGTGATTGTCAAAGTGCGCGAGATTGACGGTAAAGGACGAATCAATCTCACACGTTTGGGTATCCATCCAGACCAAGCAGCTGCGGCGAGAGAAGCTGCGGCAGTAAATCGATAAATCGATTTGGGATTTTAGATATTCTCTAAAATCCGCGATGCCTTTGTTGTAGGCATCGCCGTAGCTTTTTTAAAAGTTTTGTGCAAGTCAAAGGAACCGTATGAAGAAATTTGCGGTTACATAAAAATAAAAAATGAGCCGAATGAGTCAACTCGCGGCTATTAAAACAAAGCCTGCCTATCGCGCTTCGCGCACCACGCAGGCTAAATAATATTACAAAATTTTCCAGTCTGGAACGATAGATTTTTTTTGATGGTGGGTAGCTTGGTTGGGAAACTCATGTTATCTGGGTAATTGAACTATAAAAGTACTACCATTACCCAATTCACTTTGTAGATTTAATTTGCCTTGATGTGCTTGAACAATTGCTTGAACAATAGCTAATCCTAATCCAGAACCACCAGTGTTACGAGAGCGATCGCTACTTACTCGATAAAAGCGATCAAAAATTCTAGTCAGTTCATGTTGTGGAATACCAATGCCTGTATCTTGGACTTTAATGATAGCATAATTATCATTGTGTTCTAAGATAACTGTTACTTCCCCTCCTTTGGGTGTGTATTGAATTGCATTGACAATTAAGTTGGAAACCAACCGATAAAACTGATCGGAATTCCCCATAATATTCAGATTCTGCTGAACTCGAATTGAAGATATCAGCTTTACCTCTGCGGCATTTGCCATCGCTTCAAATTCTTCAATTAAATCGCTAACAATATCATTTAAACAACAAACTTCGTGCTGTAACTTTTGAGCTTGCCTATCTAAACGTGCTAACATCAATAAGTCAACAACTAAAGTTGTTAACCTCTGATTTTGACGCTGTATAGTTTGCAATATATCTCGTGTTTCTTGTTCATCTATTTCTGGCATTAAAAGTGCTGATTCTACAGTTGCACTTGTCGCAGCTAAAGGCGTTCGTAATTCATGTGCGGCATCGGCTGTAAACTGTTGAATTTGTCGATATGATTGATAAATTGGCTGCATCGCTAATCCTGACAACCACCAACTGGCACCTGCAATCATAACCATAGCCATCGGCAGCCCTAATATCAAAATTAGCTTGACACTATCCAAATAGTGATTAAACTCTTCTAGACTTCGCCCTACTTGCATGTATCCCCAATCCTGATAATTTTGGGTATGCAGAGATAGAGTAATTTGATGATATTCGTTGCCTTTGCTATCTTTGAGAAATTGCCAAGTTTTTTGATTAAAAATATTAGGTAATCCCTCTGGATAATAACCAGCATTAGCAATTAAATTTCCTGAACTATCAAAAAATCGTATATAGTAGCTAGTCTTAGTCACAATACCAAGAAGATGACGTTTAGGATGCGGCTGTTCTTGAATACAATTAGTAGCCCCAATTCTACAGTTACCTGTATTTGGAAATAACTGATTTACTAATGGTTCTAAACGTCCAGGTGACTGAAGTTTTAGTTCAATACTGTCGTGCAGTGTCCCAGCTACAGTCTCAATTTCATTGTCTAAAGCTACCACATGAGCATGAAACACAGACCTGTAAAAGCCAAAGGCACATAGGCTTAAAATCAAACCCATAACAATAGCGTAATACAGAGCTAAACGAACACGGGTAAGCCTAAACAATTTATTTTGATTCATCTGAGAACTTAAGACGATACCCCATACCGTGCAAAGTTTCAATTGGATTAGGACAGTCGTTACTCGTGAGTTTACGACGTAACAAACGTATTTGCGCTGCCACTACATTACTGCGAGACTCCGCATTAACTTCCCAAATTTGATTACGAATTTGCTCAGTCGTAACAATCTGATTAGGATGGTTCATGAAATATTCCAATAGTTGGAATTCTTTATTAGTTAATGGAATGCTTTGCTGTTCACCTGTTGTATTTTGTCTAACAACTGTACTGTTGCCACAATCTAGAGTCAAATTACCAACAGTTAATTGTTGAGGTTGTAAGTGTGGAGAACGACGCTGTAAAGCCCGCAATCTTGCCAGCAGTTCCACCATACCGAAGGGTTTTACTAAGTAGTCATCAGCACCTGCATCTAGTCCGGCAACTTTATCTTCCATTCTATCTTTAGCAGTTAGCATCAGGATAGGAAGAGGATTACCTTTATAACGCATTCTTTTACACAATTCTAAACCACTAATTCCTGGAAGCATCCAATCAAGAATCGCTACTGTATATTGCGCCGAACTATTTTCTAAGTAAGTCCATGCGTCATTCCCATCCATAACCCAGTCAACTAGGTACTTTTGTTGATTTAAAGTACGCTTAATAGCAGCCCCCAAATCCGGCTCATCTTCAACTAGTAGCACCCTCATATCAAATTGGGTATTTAAAAGTTCTTTATAAGTTTGTAATTTTAGCATAGTTCCCCATAGGGATACCCCTATTAATAGGGTTGCAGAAATTTATGAAATTAGGATGAAAATATTAGATATTTTATGTTTCAAGTCAATTAATTAACAAAAACAATAATACCTACTGATTTTTATGGAGTTTCAAGATTCAATAAAAAATTTCATCTTGATTTCATATTTATCCTTCAACATAAAAATATGTCAATTCCGTAATGGATATCAATATTTTTATGGGCATACTTGAAATGCTTACCTATATATTTATCGATTCCAACATAATTACTATTTATTTTTAAGCAAATTGAATAGATTCAAAAAGAAATGAACTATACAAGCAATAGTTATTCCTCTTGTTTTAAAGAAAACAATGTAGTGGTTATATTGCAATAAAATCAAATCCAATGAACAAGTTCATATAGCTATGAGAATTTGTAATAATTTTTAAATTTTTGGGTAATTAATATGAATTATTTGGCAAAATCTTCATTCTTGGAAAGCGTTTTCAGCCCTCAGTGGAGCAACCATAGTAAATGGAAAAATACTACGGCTACTGATGTTACCCAGGCTTTAGGTAATGTTCCGATTGTCAAACTCAGAAATATTTCTCCTGTCTGTGCGATCGCAGAATGCTTCTTGAAATTGGAAAGTTGTAATCCCGGTGGATCAATTAAGGAAAAAAATGCAGTTTACCTCGTGACGCGTGCAGAGGAGGAAGGGTTGCTTATACCTGGTGGTACGATTATCGAGTCCAGCTCAGGAAATTTCGGTGTAGGATTGGCAATGGTAGGAGCAGTCCGAGGGTATCGAGTGATGATTGTCGTCGATGCGAAAACTCCTCCGCCCTTTAGGCGAATGTTGACAGCGTATGGTGCTGAACTTGTCGATGTCCCGCTACATGAAGCAGACGAATCGGGATCTATGCAAAAGGCACGAATGAAACGGGCAAAAGAGCTTGCAGCCACTATTCCCGATGCTTGGTATCCATGTCAGCACTTGAATCCTTTGAATACTGAGGCACATTCGTATTACACTGCGCGGGAAATTGAAGCTCACTTTGCTGATGAGCTTGATGCTGTAGTAGTTGGTGTGAGTACGGCGGGACAAATAATGGGAATAGCTCGTTATCTGAAACCGCGATTCCCAAACATACGCATTGTTGGTGTTGATGTGGTGGGTTCAGTGATTATGGGAACGCCAGCAAAACCATACAAGATGACGGGCATTGGCTTATCTTTCTTTCCACCAAATCTCGATCTTTCGCTACTCGATCGCGCTTACATAGTACCAGAAGATTTAGCTTATTCAGTCTGTCACGCCCTTGCACGTCGTGAGGGATTGCTTCTGGGTGCATCAACAGGGGCAATTGTAGCTGGTGGCTTGCATCTGGCGCATGAACTGGGCGAGGGTGCGCGGATTCTGATGATCAATCCAGACCGAGGGGACAGATATCTTGAGACAGTGTATGATGCCGATTGGCTTGAGCGTCATGGATTTACTCTGAAACAACACTCACATCTTGAGGATGCGATCGCTTCACTAACTCCCCTTTATTTTAAGTAGTGCTGAAAAATAACATGAATACCTCACCCCAGCCCAAACAAGAAAGTAATCAAATAACTTCAGGGCGATCGCTGTTAGCACTACTGACGCAGTTTATTCCACTTTCTTTATCTGATGTGGCAATGACTCTTGGAGATCCGCTTCAGACATCTGCACTCAGTCGCCTAGCCTTTCCGCAAGAGACATTAGCCGGAGTCGGGGTAGTCAAAGGAGTTGCTGTATTTCTGGAAAGCCCGATCATCATGATTCTTCATGCCTCAACTGCACTGGGAGGCCAAGCCAAATCTCGGCGCGCGCTTTGGCAGTTTACGATGATTGCGGGATTATCTCTAAGTGGTATCTTTCTGTTACTCACCTGGGAACCCTTGTATAACTGGCTATTACTTGATGTATTCGGCGTGAGCGCATCAATTGCTGCACGAGGAAGAACTGCTTTTTTGTTGATGTTTCTGTGGCCTTTCGTGATTGCTTGGCGGCGATTCTTTCAAGGGTTGCTAATTCGCGCTCAAAAGAGCATAGCTGTAGGTTGGGCAAGTGTAGCGCGATTGACTTGGGTAATTGTGTCGCTGGCAGTGGGAGTAACTTTACGGTTAGATGGCGCATTTTTAGCAGGTATCACCATGATGGGAGCCATACTCATTGAGGCGGTACTGGTTACATGGTTTTGTATGCGTCTTGGTGCTATTTCTATTCTTAACCAACAAGGATATTTTGAGACTAAGAAACTGCCTCAAACTTTGTCAGGAGTCAGCTTTTACTATCTTCCTTTAGCCTCTACCATGCTTTTAGTATGGGGCGCAAGAGCCATACTTTTGAGTCTGATTGCTCGCGCATTCGATGGTAGTTTAGCACTTGCCGTTTGGCCTGCGGCCTGGGGGCTACTGCTTTCAATCGCTAACGGTACACGTATGATTCAACAAGTGGTAATTTCTGCTTATGAAGAAACTTCCAAGCAAACACTTGCTGCTTTTGTAATTATTGTCGGGCTGAGTTTTACTTTGATACCGTTTTGGCTGGGGTATACAGACCAAGGATTATTTTTACTGGGTCAGTTTTTGGGAAATAATCCCTCTCTTGTAGAAGCATCTCGTCCAGTTATACAAATACTCTCATGTTTCCCCCTGCTCCTGGCTCTGCAAAATACTTTTCAGGGGCTACTTATTCACAAGGGCAAGAACTGGTTCATCAACTTGGCAACAGTAGTTGCTGCGACTTTTACTTTAGTAGTATGTGGAAGTTTGATTTTTACAAAACATAGCGGAGCTACTTCAGCAGCCTATGGAATGCTTGCGGGTGTGATAAGTGAAATAATAGTGCTGTTTTTCGCACTTAAAAAGAAATAACTGGATTCATTTTTACTAGCAACTATGGCACTATTAATAGGCAACAAAAAGCATGGTGGAACACATAGTTGCTAACACAACCTAAAACAAATTCTTCTATACTATAAAACCAACACCGCCGTCCAATTACCATCCAGTCTGTTTAGCCGCTACTTCAGTCGTTCGGCTTAGTACCCAAAAATAAATACTCACTTTGGTCAGTTTGTCGAATTACGCTAAGTTTGGTAAATAAAAGAAATAGACTATATTGTTTGCTTTTATTCCACACTTTATCTAAAGCATTGTGAGTGCAAAACGTTTGCCAGAAACTACTGCCCATGTCAGAATTACGCGCCAATCCTGGCAACACGGCTTTCTTGAGGGCGAAGTTAGCGCGGGGGATTTTGAGTGGCATTTCCAGTGGCATTTCCGCCGTGGAGAACTGTCTGTGAAGCCATCCCAAGGCCGCGCTTTAATCAAAGAACCCCTTGGGCGCTTTTTAGAAAAACAAGATTATCAGTTGGAGCCAGGAAGCGATTATGCTTTTACTATCCGAGCAGAACTATGAGGATACAAGGCAAGGGAGAGATCAGAACCATTGACTATTAACTCTTGACTGCTGATTCTGTCAGACGATTTAAATATCTTTCAATTAATAAGATAGCCACAATGTCATCTATTGGTCTCGGTGGTTGGCGCATCCCCTTTGGTAATAGTTTTGTGAGTCCTTGGGGCGGATACATTTGCCAATAGCGATCTCGTGCTTCTAAAGTAGAATATCGCTCATCTACTAACATGATATTTAATGGTTGTGCTAATTTTTGCTGTAATTGCTGTTTCCACTGCTTGGCTGTGGTTTGATTGCCCATAACTAGTAAGGAAACAGGATATGTTTTTTGGAGGGTTTCTATATTGGCGATCGCTTCTTGTGCCAGTACAACCTGATGATAATGCAGTTGCCGATCTAATCCCATTACGGCTAAACCACACTTATCTTTACCAGGATCAAAGCCAAGAATTACTGGTTGATTTGGCGAGAATTCATTTAAACTCATATTCAATCAGCTAAAATTTTAAACTGGCGTATAGCAAAAATATATAAAAAAGGCAACAGGCAAAAGAAATAACATTCATACCACAAGCTTTTTAGCAATTACCGATGGTTACTGAGCTTTTAGTCACCATAGCCTTAACCTGTAATTCCTATTGTTTCAGCATTTCACG
The DNA here is from genome assembly GCF_000316625.1 of Nostoc sp. PCC 7107. Lineage (GTDB taxonomy): Bacteria > Cyanobacteriota > Cyanobacteriia > Cyanobacteriales > Nostocaceae > Nostoc_B. Next base: position 2,889,667 of record NC_019676.1, read on the forward strand.
TACTGAAAATAACTTTGCCGTTTTGGATAGCTAATAATTTAACTCGCAGAGGCCCTGCTGTATAAGTATCTTCTGAGGCGATCGCTTTAATCTCTAAAGGCTGATCGTATTGTCTTAATTGGTTGATAAATCGTAAAAAAGTTCCATCTACTTGCACACTTTCTACAATACCAGCATTCCTAGCCCGAAATTGAGAAGCAGAAATGAGTAAATCTAGCCTTTGCCGTAACTCATAAGATGTCATGTTTCGGGGATCAGCATTTGTACTAGCCAAGACCTCTCCTCCTGCAAAAACTAATATATTGCGTGCAGCATCTCCAAAGAATTCTATCTGTTTTTCGCCTCTGACATAATTGCCTGCGGAGAAAATTCGCACAACATATTCTCTACCATCGCTAATTTGTCTAATCAACTGCTCAACTCTTTCTGGAGTCACACGCAAAATTTGGGTATTTTCTGGTTTTGCACTCGGTTCAGTTAATTGAAAAATTGCATTCTGGTTAGCATCACCTAAAAGTTGCAGTACCGCCTGACGCGCAGCAGTAGCTTGGTTAACTTGAATCACAGCACCAGCCAAAACCTGACCACGAACCAACGCCAACTTGCCTAAACGCAGGTCTTGATAAGACTGATAGTATTTTTCTAGTCTGGCTACTTCCTGTTCTAAATAATCCTGTTGTCTTTCTAATTCTTTGAGGCGAGATTCCCGTGTCGCAATAACTTGTTCTCGTGCAGTAATTTCTAAATTGCGATTTTGAATGAGTTTATCTAGTTGGGCAATTTTGAGATCGCGCTGTTCAATAATTTCTTGGCGGTTGGCGAGTTCGCGATCGCGTTTTATGATGGCTGCTTTCGCTTCATCAATCGCTTTTTTCGCCTCTGCGTACAATCTTTGTTGTTCCGCCTTTAATTCTCCTACAGCCACTTGTAGGGCTTTTCTCTGATTGTAAACGTTTTGTAATTCTGATCTGGCTTGTTGATATTGAGTTGCTACTTGATTCAAACGCCCTTGAGTGCGTTGCAGTTGCAACTGTGTTTGGGCTTGGCGACTAATAGTTTGGTTTAGTTGCGCTTGCGTTTCTCGTTGTTTAGCATTTGCGGCTTGCAACGATTTATTAATTATCTGCAAATCTTGTTGTGCTTTGGTTTGTTCAACTCTCGCTTGGCTTAACTCTTTCTCTATTTGGCCTTTTTGCGTTTCTGCGATTTTAAGTTGTTCTCGTTTGTTTCTTAGGTCTTTTTGAATATCTTCTAATTCAAAGACTCCTTTACGCAATCTTTCATCAGCTGCAAACAAAATTCCTAGAGTTGAAGCCGAAATTAAGCCCCCAGTGAAAATAGTCACAACTACCGCCGTATTTTTTGGCCGAAGCTTAAAGAGTGAGAGGCGTGCTTTACCAACCCGTGTGCCAATGCGATCGCCCACAGTTGCAATTACGCCTCCCAAAATTAAAATTGCCGCTATGAGGATGTACCCGGTGGTCATCTTCAACTACCGAAATGGTTCCAGATACAGCCTACTACTTTCGACCATTGTCTGTGGAGGATGGATGATTGGCAATAGCGAAGATTCATCAATTTATGATTTAACTCCAGCTATGGGTATTATCTGCAAAAACACAATAATTGCCAACTCCACTACCTCCAATTGCTTTGAACAACAAAGAACGCAGGAGTCAGGAAGCCCAAATTCAGAATGAATCACGTTTTTCTTCTGACTCCTGACTTCTGACTGCTGAATTCTTGTTTAAGTGAACTGTCTACTTAAGCTAACAGGTTTATGCACAGTAATCTTCTTTTTATGAATAGAAATCATTTTCTTCTCACGTAAATCACCAAGTAACCTAGTGACTGTGACGCGAGTTGAACCAATTGCCTCTGCGATCGCTTGATGAGATAGCTTCAGATCAATTGTGATTCCATCTGCACAAGGAACACCAAAATCACGACAAAGAATTAATAAAAAACTCACCAATCTTGAACCCATATCTCGGTGAGCTAGAGTTTCAATCATCATCTCTGTCTGTAAAATCCGCGAAGATAGACCCCGCAGCATTAACATTGATAATTCTGGATTTTCCTTAAGTGCTTGCTCTACTTGTTCGATTGGTGCTGACAGCAATTCTACAGGTGTAAATGCAACAGCATGGTAAAATCGATCCGACTTATTTCCCGTCAGCAAAGACAGCACACCAAAAACACTATTTTCCCGTAACAGCGCTACTGTTATTTCTTCTCCTGCTTCGTATACCCTGGAAAGTTTTACAGCACCCTTAAGAAGAAAATAAACTCGTTCAGCAGGATCGCCTGGAAAAAAGATCGTTTTGTTGCGTTCAAACGTTTCCACAACAGGCGGAAACGCGCCAGTTGCCATCTGACGAAAAACATTTGCTAGGGCTTTATCTTGTGTCACGATCATCTCCCTTCCCCTACCCAATGCCGGAAAAACAAATAAACTGATTACCTAAGAATACACCTGAAAAATCAATAAATCACCGTCAACCTTTCTGTACTTTCCTATACTCAAATACCAAACATCAGAGTTATTTGTTCATAATGATACATAATTTTTCACCTTTTTAGCTAGTAGTTGTTATAAGTACTTACAAACTCCTATTCATCAGGTTTTTTACAAAAAAATTCATTATATCTTGAGAATATCTTCAGGAATAGCAGACAATTTTTTATGCAGGAAATGCAGTTGTTGATTTAAAGAAGAATTCACAACTCACAATTCAGCGTCAAAATCAATCCTTTGGGAAAAATATCTGTTACCTAGAAGCACCAGCAAATTTCCAATTTGGTCTAGTGTTTCACAGTTTATTCATCCGCCAATACCCCAAGATCCAATGGGAGAATTCTGGCAACTGACCCATGTATTCTTTCCCGTTAAACATGATTTTTCTAAATCCTGTGGTCAACCCAGCAAAACAGGCCTCAGTTTCTAGTATCCTCCTAAGAGGATGTCTGAAAAGTCCCAGGTGATACATTCAGCAGTTGAAGTATCCTCAATTCCCCTAAAAAATTTAGACTCAAGGGTGTTATTTCCTTTTGGAAAAGAAAAGCTATTACAGCTACGCCCAAGTCAAAAACAGTCATCGCGTTGCCAAACGAACTTTCGTGAAAGCAAATATTGTTCAAAACACTTTTATTTTTTGAATATTAGGGTTGTGAACGCCACACTGTGTTATGGGGATAAAGAAAAATATTTGATACTGCTCGGACATCTTTATCATGATTGATCCTGTTAATAATTTGTATGCTGAATCTGACTGGAAAAAACGCCCTTGTTACAGGTATTGCCAATAATCGCTCCATCGCTTGGGGTATTGCTCAACAGTTGCACGCAGCCGGGGCTAATATAGGTATTACTTACCTGCCCGATGAACGTGGCAAAATGGAGAAAAAAGTTGCGGAATTGGTAGAACCTCTCAATCCCAGCTTATTTGTTCCCTGTAATGTCCAAAATGACGAACAGATTCACTCTACCTTTGAGGCAGTGCGGGAAAAATGGGGCAAGTTAGATATTCTTATTCACTGTCTGGCTTTTGCCAATAAAGATGATTTGACTGGAGGTTTTAGCCAAACTTCCCGTTCTGGTTTCAATACAGCTTTAGAAATTAGTACCTATTCCCTAGTGCAGTTAGCTGGTGCAGCTAAACCGTTAATGACAGAAGGTGGTAGCATCGTTACTTTGACATATCTGGGTGGTGTTAGGGCTATTCCTAACTACAATGTTATGGGAGTAGCTAAGGCTGGTTTAGAAGCGAGTGTGCGTTATCTAGCAGCAGAACTCGGCCCAGAAAATATTCGCGTTAATGCCATCTCAGCCGGCCCAATTCGGACTTTGGCATCTTCCGCAGTTGGCGGAATTTTAGATATGATTCATCATGTGGAACAAGTAGCGCCTCTGCGACGTACAGTCACTCAACAAGAAGTAGGTAATACGGCGGCTTTCTTGTGCAGTGATTTATCCAGCGGTATTACTGGGCAAGTTCTGTACGTGGATGCAGGATATGAAATTATGGGAATGTAATAGTATTACTCAAGTCAAAAGTTAAAAGTAAAAAGGTGAACCACTGCGTTGGACGGGTTTCCCGGCTTGTTCGCGCAGCGTCTCCGATTAGGAGAAGCAAGTGGTGAACCCGAAGGGTAAAAGAATTGTTTTTTACTTTTGCTTTTTTACTTTTAACTTCCTACTTCCTCACTAACTATGCAAATTAGCGATACTTCTAGCAAAGATTCTATTCTCCACCAAGTTGCACTGACTACGGCTCGTATTGCTTCTGTTCACCGCGTGACTGGTGAAACTGATGTGCAAGTAACTATTAATTTAGATGGCACAGGAAAATGCAATGCTGCAACTGGCGTTCCATTTTTAGACCACATGTTGCATCAAATTTCCTCTCACGGTTTGATTGATTTAGATATCACAGCCAAGGGCGACTGGGAAATTGATGACCATCACACTAACGAAGATGTGGGTATTACTTTAGGAAAAGCTTTGCATCAAGCATTGGGTGATAAAAAAGGTATTGTCCGCTTTGGTAATTTTCTCGCACCATTAGATGAAGCTTTGATTCAGGTGGCGTTAGATTTTTCTGGACGGCCTCATCTGAGTTATGGCTTGCAAATTCCGACACAACGCGTGGGAACCTATGACACTCAGCTAGTGCGAGAATTTTTTGTGGCATTGGTGAATCATAGCCAAATGACACTGCATATTCGTCAGTTAGATGGTATTAATTCCCATCATATTATTGAAGCAACATTTAAGGCATTTGCTAGAGCTATGCGAATGGCGACCGAATTTGACCCCCGTCGTGCTGGGACAATTCCTAGTTCTAAAGGTGTTCTATAAATTAGTCATTAGTTATTTGTAAATACAAATAACTAATGACATTGCTTTTTATCTATGCAATCAAGATTTTCTGAAGTCTAATTTTCTGCTGGAAGTTTTACTGTCGTGAAATATACTTCTGTTTGAGTGCCAAGAGTATCCTGACGATTACTGCCTGTATTCACAATTACAGTAGATGAATTAACTTTTGGTAATGGGTATAAATGAGAAAGATAAATTTTGTCATTGACACTTATGTTTCCCAGAGAAGTTGGTGTAATCTTTTTGATTGACTCAACTTCTACATCGCCATTGCGATAACACAGTCTGCCAAAAGCTAAGGCTGTAGCTTGTTGAGGAACTTCAAGCAGATAAAAATAATCAGGACGTAACCATTCTTGCCAACTATTATCACCACCTTTACCAATATATTGAATCGATGATGAATATATCTTTGACCAAGTTTGCGGTGAAAGTCCTCTAGGAAAAATAATTACTTTGATTTCGCCTATATCATCCAGAGAAACTTTTCTGATAAATGTTCCACTATGCCAATAAATTCCCAGATTATCGTAATTATTAGCTTGGATTTCCGTTAGAGGTTTAGTACTGTGGCAGAACTTAGCTCGCTGATAATCTGGTGATTGAAAGTTATTCCAAATAATCAGGCATATTAATGTTAAACAAATAAGGACAAATGTCTTCCAGAGTCGATGGATTTTCATTGATCTCATCAACAGAGTAATTGTTGTATCCTTTATAACTAAGATTTATTGCAAAGCAAATAGTTATAACAAGAAGAGTTGTGTTTGCGATCGCCTCATCCGTCTTATCCACCTCATCACTCAGCACTCAAAATATTGTTTAACTATGGCAGCATAACCACAAAATGGTTCAGTAAATCGTGCTGCTAGACCGCAAAAGGCTGCTGAGACTGTAACAATTTCGCCTGCTACTGGTTGGGTGTTCAACAAGCAAGGCGAAGTCACATTAGTGAAATGGTATGAGAGACTGGAAATCGTAGCTATACAGGCAAAACCCACCTGCGCGAGTTGATAAGCTTACATAATGGGTTGTGTTGCTTACCAACTCGCGCAAATAAACTTATACCTTATAGCTGTCAGGTAGTGCTTGGTGGGTTAACGTGTACATTGGCGAGACTTACGTTAACATTCATCGACTATTATAAGATGTAAGTCAGCGATGTGGGATTGACATTAATTCGGAGAACAAGCTGTGCGCCATTCACTTCAGGAGTGATAGCCTCAAACCAGCCGCCTTTATCTTGGATTTCCTCAAAGTTCCTCGCGTTTCTTATACCAAATCCTCTTAGGTCAATCCTGTCTATACCAACTTCATAGTCCACTATTGTTAGTGTGTAATCGATCGCATCTTTATTGATAGCGATGAACCTGTCTGCTTGTCTATCTGCCGTAATTCGAGTACTGAACGGATCGTTTTTCAAGTTAGAGATTAGCTGAGAATCATATTGATTTGAGCCTCCGCCTACGAGGATGTCATCTCCCCATGCAATTAGAGTATCAGTGCCTGAACCACCTATGAGAACATCATTTCCTTTTTCAGGTTGGTTGGTTGCTGTAGTTTCTCCATCACCAGATAAGATATCAGAACCTAAACCACCAAAAAGTAAATCGTCATTCTTGCCGCCTAGAAGCGTGTCTGCACCTCCAAACCCTTCAAGAATATCGTTTCCATTTCTTCCTCTAACTGTGTCTGAGCCAGATGTCCCTCTTAAGCGATTGTCACTATCGTTTCCAACTATTAGTGCCATATGATTTTTTGTCAGATCGTGAAGTGATTGGATATAAGTTGGGGTAGTTTACAGCTTGAGACTCAACCTTGCCCTTAACTCTGGTAAAACTTTTGCACCGTATTATGAATTAATTATGAAACTTTTATGAGAAATATCTCATGATAGCCAACACTAATCAGTTGGAACTTTTGCTATGTAAGTTATACTGGCAAGCTATAACTTTGGTCAGTAGTAATTAAAACTATATGAAGTCTGTTGTAGATACTGCTGAAGCGCAACCGCAACCTACCGATGTTCCGCCAGTTGTTGCAACTGTTGATTTGAGAAAAGTCTACCGCAGTGGCTTTTGGCTGAATCAAAAAGTTGTATCTCTCAAAGGCTGTTCTTTGACGGTTTATCAGGGGGAAACTTTTGGTTTATTGGGGCCGAATGGTGCTGGTAAAACCACTTTATTAAAATTGTTGTTGGGAATTGTTCGTCCAAGTGGGGGACGGGGATTATTGTTGGGTAAACCATTAGGCGATCGCCAAGTCAAGCAAAATATCGGCTATCTGCCAGAAAACCCTTATCTATACGATTATCTCACTGGCTGGGAATTTTTAGAATTAGCTGCGGGACTTTTCCAAATTCCTCGGAATATCCAGCGCGATCGCATTCCTCAAATTTTACAATTAGTCGGTCTACCTTTAGCTGATGCACGCAAAAAACAAATGCGGCGTTACTCTAAGGGGATGTTACAACGCGTTGGTATGGCGCAGGCGTTAATTAATGACCCAGAACTGATATTTTTGGATGAACCGATGTCTGGGCTTGATCCTCTAGGGCGCTACCAAATGCGCGAAATCATTTTAGGGTTAAAAGCCGCCGGGAAGACAATTTTTTTCAATAGTCATATTCTGAGTGAAGTTGAGCAAATTTGCGATCGCATTGCCATTCTCACCAAAGGTGAGTTAATTTGCGCTGGTTCTCTCAATGAATTATTGGGTACTACTAATGCTTATCAAGTCAAAGGGAAAGATGGCGATCAAGAAATTCTGCACAAATGGCTACCTAATCTTGTATTTAGCCATGATGGTTCTTGGCAAGGAACTTTACAAGCAGATTACTATGATTTTCTTGATAGTCTGCGCTTAATGGAAGCTAAAATCATTTCTTTGGATTTAGCGCGTCATTCTCTGGAAGACTTTTTTATTCAAAAGATTAAACAACAAAATACCTCTGTTTAGTGATTTTTGATATTCAATAAAGCATTTTAAATTTTCGATTTCAGATCCCCGACTTATTAAAGAAGTCGGGGATATAAATCACTTACGTAGGTTGTAAATTGCCATCACAACCTGTATTAATAAATGCTGAATACCTATCTCCGTAAGTTGAACTTTAAGCTAACTTTACCAAAAATTCAACTCTGATAAATAATTATGCTTCCGGAAAAGAGTATCCTTCAAGGAAAATAAGATTGTCGGGAAACGGGAATACTTAAGTATAGTCAAATTAAAACGTTTAGACAGTACTTTGCCGATCGTAGTCTCAGAGTCTAAGGTAAATATGTTTAACACAGGTTTATGGAAATTCCTCACCCAGCCAGTTATGGGTGTGGCTTTTTGTACAGCTATCAATTTTGCTGTGTCGCCCGTCAGCCTAGCTCAGGGACAACCAGTATTACCAGCTTCAAAACCAGTAATACCAACGCCACAAACGCTACCGCCGAATCGAACACCAATTATTCCGCCACAACAGGTATCACCAGCAACATCTCAACAACTAGATACTAATTACACATTAGGTGGAGGCGATCGCATCCGGGTTAATGTATTTGAAGTACCCGAATACACAGGAGAATATCAAATTCCTCCCGGTGGAGCAATCACCTTACCTCTGATTGGCAGTGTTCCAGTTTTGGGGTTAACAACTGAACAAGCATCTGATGAAATTGCCAGAAGATACTCCCGTTATTTAAAACGTCCTTTAATTTCTGTCAACTTGTTATCACCTCGCCCCATTAATATCTTTGTCGCAGGAGAAGTTACAAGACCTGGTTCTTATACTCTTAGCTTAAGTGGTGGTGCAGGGGATAACCCTGGCGTACAATACCCAACTGTTTTAGCCGCCTTAACCACAGCCCAGGGCGTTACCTTAGCGGCTGATGTCACTCAAGTACAAGTAAGGCGGAAAGTTGGACGCAGTGGTGAACAACTTGTGAGCCTCAACTTAAGAGAGGCTGTACAGACAGGTCAGATAGGTCAAGATATTACATTACGCGATGGTGACACCATCTTTGTCCCAACTGCATCTAACTTCGACAAAACCGACGCGCGTAATTTAGCCGCCAGCAACTTTGCTGCTAGTCCCAGCACACCCCGAACTGTGGCTATTATTGGTGAAGTCAACCGTCCTGGTTCTTATCTTGTCACCGCAGGTGGTGGCGGTGCAGAAGGGGGAGCAGGTGGCTTACCTACAGTCACCAGAGCAATTCAATTAGCGGGTGGAATCACCGGACAAGCTGACATTCGCAGTCTTAAACTCCGTCGTCCTACCAGAACTGGTGGTGAACAAAATATTGATGTTAATCTTTGGCAATTACTCCAAAGTGGTGATGTCAATCAAGACATTATTGTGCAAGACGGCGATACAATTGTGATCCCAACTGCTACAGATTTAACCGCAGCGGAAGCGACCCAACTAGCGAGTACAACTTTGTCTCCCAACACAATTCAAGTTGGTGTTGTCGGTGAAGTTAAAAGACCAGGCGCTACGGAACTTAGGCCAAATAGTTCTTTAAACCAAGCCTTGTTGGCTGCTGGTGGGTTTAATGATGCTAGAGCCAGCAGAGCCGCTGTAGATTTAGTGCGCCTGAATCCTGATGGTTCTGTCACCAAACGCGTTGTTAAAGTCAATTTTGCTGATGGAATTAATGAGGCGACTAATCCTATTCTGCGAAATAACGATGTGGTTATAGTTAGCCGGAATGGTTTGACTAAGACTAGTGAAACTTTAGGTGCTATCTCTGGCCCCTTTGGTGTAATTTTGAATGTGTTGAGACTTTTCACAGGATTTTAGTTTAGGATACAGCTAAAAATTGGGGACAATACTCAATGTTTATTCGTCCCCATAGCTGGTAATCTTTTGGTTCAAAGAAAATGGCAGCTTCTTTGCAGTTTCAACCAAGCAACAAACCTTGCAAGCGTTCATCCTTGCAAGGTTTGTTATTTAGTTTGGGTTTGGCTTTAAGTTGGGGTGTAGTAATACCAGCTACTTTAGCCGCCGAAACAGTGACTATTCGGTTTGGCCCGTTTCAGCAATCTGTGGCGATCGCGGATATCGAAAAATTTGCTAAAACTGGAACACTGTCTAAAACTCTCCAAGCTTACGAATCTTTATTTACTCCCGAATTACGCGGCTTACTCAATCGACGATTGCAAGTAGATCCAAAATTTGCCGATAAATTCGTGGATGAATTAACCCTCTTACCCCAAGGCAAACAATTAATTACCTCTTTAACAGCAGCTATTCCCGGCAGTACAGTCGAAAGTTTGCAAGCTACAATGAGTATCGGTCTGCGTCAAGTCAATGGTTTGAGCGTTGTGAGTTTCCTCAAAGCCTACCCGACGGAAAATATTAGCCTAGATGCAACTCAGATATTACAAATTGCTACGGAATTTAACCCCAACAACTTACAAAACCAAGCCCTCGGCAGCATCCTCGCCAGAAATTTAGCTGTTAATACGAATACACCCTTTCGTCCTAGTTTCGACCCTGCCGCTACTGGCCAAGCAGCAGTACAACAGCAAACACTCACCTTACAAGACAAACAACGTCAACGCAGTATTCCTGTAGATATTTACTGGAGTCAAACAACAGACACAACAGCACCACTAGTAGTAATTTCCCACGGCTTTGGTGCTAATCGTCGATTTGCCAGCTATTTAGCCCGCCATTTGGCTTCTCACGGCATCAGCGTAGCCGCTATTGAACATCCTGGTAGTAATGGTGTAGCAGTTAATAACACTGCCAATCAAGGAGATTTATCAAAGTTACTCCCAGCTAAAGAATTTATTGACCGACCCAAGGACGTGAGTTTTTTACTCACCGAACTGGCAATTCTCAACACCCAACCAGGACAACTGCAAGGAAAACTCAACACCGAGAAAGTGACTGTGATTGGTCACTCTTTGGGAGGCTATACCGCTTTAGCTTTGGTGGGTGGAGAAATCAATTTAGAGGAAGTGCGACAATTTTGCAAAACTTCTCTGAGTGTGGTTGATTCTCCTGGTGATTGGCTGCAATGCGCTGCTACATCCTTAAAAGAGAAAAAAATCCAGTTGCGGGATGAGCGAGTTAAAAGTGCGATCGCTCTTAACCCCCTGACAGGTAAACTTTTTGGTAAACAAGGACTCTCGCAGATTAACAAGCCTGTGTTAATCTTGACCGCTACTGAAGATGCTTTAACTCCTTCCTTAACTCACCAAATTAGACCTTTTACTCAGTTACGCAGTAATAAATATTTGTTAACTGCCATTGGTGCGACTCATTTAAGCATTCTTGACCCCACATATTCCACTGGTGAAGCTTCCCAAATAATTCCCGAAAAACGTGGTGCAGAAACCCAACCTTTGCGCCAGCTAATTTGCGGTGTCAGTTTAGCTTTTGTCAAACAACTCACACCAGAGGCGAAGACTTATCAACCATTTTTAACAGCGGCCTATGCTCAGTCTCTATCGACACCAGAAATACCCTTACGCCTGAATGCCGATTTACCCACAAATATCAAACCTTGGTTGGATTTGACAGTGAAGTGAGTAAATTTCTTGCCAGTATGTTATCAAGGTGCTTTAATAACGATCGCATTCTGCCCATCTTTCTTGTCTACTTAGAACACAGCAAAATTACAGATGCTGGGTTTATGAGTGAGTGCGTCCAAAAGCACAAACTCCAGAGATTAGACTAAAAGGTAGGACAATTACCATATCCTTAACAGTTAATTCTCCCAATTACTACATAGGAGCATCTATGGAGCCAATTATTGCTATAGTCTTAGCGCTTGTCGGCTATGCCTTCGGATCTGCCAAAATTATTAATGAAGGTAATGAGGCCTTAGTTGAACGCTTAGGACAAAGACACCGCACACTGAGACCAGGCTTAAACTTTATTGTGCCTTTCGTGGATCAGATTGTGATGGAAGATACCACCAGAGAGCAGATTTTAGATATTAAGCCTCAGAAAGTAATTACTAAAGATAACGTCTATTTGGAAGTGGATGGTGTTGTCACTTGGCAAATTACCAGCATGGAAGACAGCTTTTATAAAGTTGAAGATATGCAAGTGGCTTTATCTAACTTAGTAACAGTTGAACTTCGTACCCACATTGCCGATAGAACATTGTCGGAAACCACATCTGCCAGAAATCAAATGAACCAATCACTGTTGCAGATTGTGAATGAGACAAGTAAAAAATGGGGTGTGAAGATTATCCGTGTGGATATTCAAAGCATCACACCACCAGAAAGTGTTCAGAAATCAATGGCGGAACAACAAGCTGCTGAGATCAAAAAACAAGCAGTTATTTTAGAAGCTGAAGGCGATAGACAAGCAGCAATTAAACGCGCCGAAGCTACAAAAGAATCAATTCGTATTCTTTCTGAAGCGATAACTGCTAAACCAGAAACACGAGATATTCTGCGGTATCTTGTAGCTCAAGAACATGTAGAAGCTAATCAAAAACTTAGTGCTAGTACCAATGCTAAAATTGTCTTTCTCAACCAAGGCTTATCAGAAGGAGCATTAGATCAAATGTTGGGAGATACAGTAGGTACTGAAGGTAATGGGAATGGTCAAGGGTGAAAAAGTGCTGAGTAAGAAATTCTAGCCTCTAGCCGCTAATCCCTCTATCTGAACAATGTATCAGCAACTAAAGAGACTTCGCGCATTTCTTTGACATCGTGAATTCGCAGAATATCAGCACCATTGGCAATAGCAGCACAACAAGCCGCTGCTGTTCCCCAGACGCGTGCTTTGGGATTTGGTTGATTGAGAATGCGTCCAATAAAACTTTTGCGCGATACCCCTACTAAGATAGGGCAGTTTAATGATGTGAGCGATCGCAAATTCCGCAAAAGCTGTAAATTTTGCTCATGGTTCTTAGCAAAACCAATCCCCGGATCAATAATAATTTTCTCTAGGTCAATACCTGCTTTGGTTGCTGCCGTAATTTGTTTTGTTAAAAAAGCTTTCATTTCCCCCAGCAAATCTTCATACTCTGTCATTTGCTGCATTGTCTGAGGTGTTCCACGAATGTGCATCAACACTATAGGCACATTTAAACTAGCAACTGTCGGCAACATCTCGGCATCAAATGTCCCGCCGGAAATATCATTAACAATATCTGCTCCAGCTTTGATTGCGGCTTTTGCTACATCTGCTCTAGTTGTATCTACAGAAATTGGCACTGTTATTTTAGAGCGTAGCGTCTGTACTATGGGGATAACTCGCTCTAATTCTTCTGCCAGAGTAATTTGTTCTGCACCCGGTCGCGTTGATTGTCCACCCACATCAATTATGTCAGCACCAGCCGCGACCATTGCCTGTCCCTGCATTAACGCCGCAGACGTACTATTAAAATCTCCTCCATCACTAAAGCTATCAGGTGTCACATTCAGCACACCCATTAAATAAGTGCGTTGTCCCCATGCAAAACAACGCCCGCGAATAATTAAATTACCGGACATAGGAAACTGATTTTAGCGGCCTTGTATGTTAACTACTTTTACAATCCAAAATCTAAAATCCAAAACTGTTATTCCCATTCCCTGGGAGAGCCAGGGAAAAGGCGTTACACATAAGACTACTGATAGTTGACAATCCGGGCAAAACTTTCAGGTTCTAGACTGGCTCCTCCCACAAGCACGCCGTCAATTTCTGGTTGAGCCATGATCTCATCAATATTATTGGGCTTGACTGAGCCGCCGTATTGAATCGAAACATTGGTGTTTTTTAACTGACTGCGAATTAAGCCAATAACTCGGTTAGCTTCTGTTGCTTCACAAGTATCACCAGTACCAATTGCCCAAATTGGTTCATAAGCAATTATCAAATTATCTTGATCTACATTTACTAGGTCTTTGTCTAGCTGGGTAGTAATGAGTGATTCTGTTTGTCCTGCATCACGTTGTTGCTTAGTTTCCCCTACACACAAAACTGGGGTTAGACCATGTTTTTGAGCAGCTTTCAGACGCAGATTAACTGTCTCGTCTGTTTCTCCGAAAAATTGCCGTCGTTCGCTATGACCAACAATTACATAACGGACACCAATTTCTGTGAGCATCTGGGCGGCAATTTCACCAGTGTAAGCTCCAGAATCTTCCCAATGAACATTTTGCGCTCCCAGTTGTACACGGCTACCATGCAAACTTTGAGACAAAATGTTTAAATCGGTGAAAGGAGGACACAATAATACTTCTCGCTCTTCAGGCATTTCGTCTAAATGAGGCAGAAACCCTCGCAAGAAATCTTGAGTCTCTGCCTGGGTTTTAAACATTTTCCAGTTACCGGCAATAACAATTTTCCGCACAGGTGATGTAGTCAAATTCCTAACGCTAATAGATGCAATTTTCACTCTACTACTTTTTATGACACTCCAAGCTCATCAAGAGATGAAAGAGCGATCGCGGAGTGAGTTATATTTTTATGATCATTAGTGCCAGTCTATGAAAACAATTTCCCTCATATCCTGTAAAAATAACTAGGATAAAAATGAGGTAAATCAAAAATCTCCGATTATCATGCCCTCTAAATTGCCAGAACCAGACCAAAGCAACTCGCCTAACTGGGAGGAAGAACTAGATAGTGCTATTTTTAGCTTTGAAGACATTCAAGCAGAACTGAATTATAAACAGGCACAAACAGCACTGCGAAACTTGGTAGCTAATCTTGATTTGACACCACGAGAAAAAGCAGGGTTAGAAACAGAACTGGCTGATTTAGAAATTATGCTGGCAAAGTTAGACCGAATGGTTGTGCAGATTGCCGCTTTTGGTATGGTAGGGCGGGGTAAATCATCTCTGTTGAATGCTTTGGTAGGACAACCTGTCTTTGAAACTGGCCCTTTACACGGTGTGACTCGCGCCGCACAGCGGGTTAATTGGAGTATTCACGAAGAAATTATTGGGACAAATGAACGAGCTTTGCGAGTCACTTTACCGAGTATTGGTCAATCTCAGGTAGAACTTATTGATACGCCTGGGTTGGATGAAGTTGATGGTGATACTCGTGCAGCTTTGGCAGAACAAATCGCTAAACAAGCCGATTTGATTTTGTTTGTGATTTCGGGAGATATGACTAAAATCGAACACCAAGCCCTTTCTCAGTTAAGAGAGGCAGGGAAACCGATAATTTTGGTGTTCAATAAAGTAGACCAATATCCCACAGCCGATCGCCTGGCAATTTATGAAAAAATTCGAGATGAAAGGGTCAAGGAATTACTCACGCCTTTAGAAATTGTCATGTCAGCCGCCTCACCATTGGTTAAGACAGCGGTAATTCGCCCTGATGGTAGTAGAGGCTTACAGATGCGTACAGGTCATGCTCAAGTAGAAGAATTGAAGCTGAAAATATTAGAAATTTTGCAGCGTGAGGGTAAAGCTTTAGTCGCCCTTAATTCAATGTTGTATGCAGACACAGTCAATGAGCAGCTGGTACAACGCAAACTCTTGATTCGGGAACAGAACGCCAATCAGTTGATTTGGAAAGCTGTGATGGCTAAAGCCCTAGCGATCGCCCTCAATCCGGTTACAGTAGTAGATATACTGAGTAGCATAGTGATTGATATTGCTTTAATTTTAGGTTTATCCAAACTCTACGCCATCCCGATGACCGAAGCTGGTGCTGTGAAATTATTGCAAAAGATTGCCTTGAGTATGGGCGGTATCGGTGTGAGCGAATTACTCGCAAACTTAGGCTTAAGTGGCTTAAAAACCTTGCTTGGTATCTCTGCACCAGTTACAGCAGGCGTTACCCTTGCGCCTTACGTCACAGTTGCATTAACCCAAGCTGGTGTAGCGGGTGTATCTTCTTACGGCATTGGTCAAGTTACTAAAGCTTATTTAGCCAATGGTGCAACTTGGGGGCCGGAAGGGCCGAAAGCAGTCATCAGTAAAATTTTGGCTAACCTAGATGAAGCTTCTATTCTCAACCGCATTAAAGATGAGTTGCAATTGAAGTTGAAAGTATAGCAAGGGACAGATGAGAAGTTATAGAATTTTTCTTCTCTAACTTTTATCGCCCACCCTACAGTTATTGACTTTAATTCAAAGGCTCAATAATAGTTCGCAGGCCATTGCTGGTGAGATTTTTTAACATTTCATCAGCGTTAGTGCGATTGCTAAATACGCCTGCTTGCATGACTTTGCGCCCTTGCCAGATGGTAGAAAATGCACCTGGGGCAACATATCGCACTAATTCCTGTTCTTGTTCGTTTGCTACTTCGACAATGACGCGGTAACGTATGCCGCTGGCAGGCTGTAAATAACTTTGAGTGTCAGCCGTTATATTAGTTTGAGCAACTGGTACTTTTCGCAGGTTACGCGTATCCCCAAGGGGAACATTCCCGTTGGGAACTGGTAAAAGGGCTGCACTACCTGGAGAAATCAAGGCTGATGCTTGACCTCGACTGGGTAATGTTGTAGTTGGTGTTTGTATAGAATCGGGTGCAGTAAATTCAATGGTGTTAGGTTCAATTTGGACGTAATTGAACTGTGGGGATGATGGTTGCAGGGCTGGTAGGGTTGTAATTTTATCTGCGGGAGCAACTTGAGTGTTGGTTGGTGGTTGTTTTTCGACTAAGCTACTGGGAATGGGGAAACCGCCAGAGGGAGGAGTTAATTGTTGGTGTAGAGATTTTTTGGGCGTAATGGGTTTTGTCGGTAATGTGGCGACAGGATTCGGTGCTGGAGGAACTTCGGTTGCAGAAAAAATAATTTCTTGAGTAGTCGGAATTGCTGAGATGACTGTGTTTGGTGGAGTTGGTTGAGGGTTATCAGTAATAGCAGCAGTTTGAGCGTTAAAATTTACTTTACCGGCGATACGGTTGTCAATTAAAGTATTGCCTGTGGCTGCGATCGCTTCTTTGGCAGCACTAGCGTTAATATCATAGCGAGTATTGTTGCGAAATTCGTTACCGCCAGCTTCTGTAATAGTACCTAAGTCGGGCATCGCTTGAGCGATCGCCACTAAACCATCTTCTTGACTATCAGCAATTAAATTATTGCGAACAATGGGACGCGCCTTTCCTTGGACTAAAATTCCCGAACGATTCTTCTGAATTTGATTACCCATAACTACAGGTGCGGCATTTTGGGTGATATTTACCCCATAACCTGTTTCTTGAAAAATATTTTCCTGTACCTTAGCCTGAGAACTACCACTGAGGGTAATACCGTTGGCTCCATTGCGATAAAAATAATTTTTACTAATTGTCGGTGCGCCATTACCATTAACAGCTACACCATCTTGGGTATTTCCGGTAAATGTATTTTCCGAAATTACAGGATTACTGGACTCAATCCACACACCATAACCGCGGGGATTAGCATTAGTGACTGTCACCCCAGTTAACTCGGCTTGGTTTGCACCCACAATCGTCACATTCTGCCCACCATAACTACGACTGAGGTAAACGCCACCACCTTGAATGGTAACTCCACTGCCTTTATTACTTGCATCACCTTGAATGGAAACGCCAGGACGCAGTATTAAGGGAAACATTTCTCCAGCTTCGGCACTGTAATTACCAGGAGCCAGCATAATTACTGTATTCCCTGTAGCAACACGCAGAGCTTGGGTAATAGTTTTGAAAGGAGTGCGATCGCTCCCATTACCTGTAGTGTCATCCCCGATACTTGGGTTGACAAACAGGACATTAACCTGAGAGAGTGTTCTTTCACCAAGGGGCATCTGATCTGGTATAGATGGCATCTGAGCAACAGCGCTACTGTTGATTGCCAGCAAAGTTAAGCCTGCCAATCCCATACCAAGCATACAAAGCATAAATAAGTAACCAAAAGCTATGGGTATAGCTAAATCCAGAGATGGATACGGTTGATCAAGGGTTACTCGCTTAAGAGCTAGTCTACGATGTTGACCAGACACATTGAGGGAAGCCATTTTTACAATACTCCTGAAAAATAACAATAAAGTCTTATACCCTTAGACAGTATTATGTCGATAATGTTACCCACAATATTGACCGATTGGCTATTTTGAAGACAAAGTAATTAATGAAGAGATTGTCAAAGGTGAAAGGTAAAGGCTGAAAAATGAAATTACCCTCTGGGAAGCTTACCCAAGGGGTGTACACATCCTTCATACTTCACACTTCATACTTTCCTTTTCTTCATACCTCTTGCTTAATAAATTAACGATGCTAAAAATATTGCATATATGAAAGAGGCTGACTATTATGAAAGCACTAATGGAGTTGTGGTAATGGTCGAGCCGTATAGCCAAAAAGAGCAAATACAGCAAGTTGTTTACCGCATATTAGATGCTAATTTAGACCGCACTCGTGAAGGCTTACGCATCATCGAAGAGTGGTGTCGTTTTGGTTTGAACAATATCCAGTTAGCCGGGGAATGCAAATACCTGCGACAAGAGTTAGCTAAATGGCATACGGCGGAAATCCGGGCGGCGCGAGATACAGTCGGAGATATCGGTACTGAATTGTCCCATCCGCAAGAAGAACAACGTTCTGGGATTAAGTCGTTATTACAAGCTAACTTTTGCCGTGTCCAAGAAGCACTGCGAGTATTAGAAGAATACGGTAAGCTGCATAGCGCGAACATGGGCAAAGCTTTTAAGCAGATGCGCTATCGGGTTTACACCCTAGAAAGCAATTTGATGGGTTATCAGCGCCATCAATTATTATGGCGATCGCATTTATATTTAGTCACATCCCCATCAGATACTTTGTTAGCCACGGTAGAATCTGCACTCAAAGGCGGATTGACTTTATTGCAGTACCGGGATAAAAATACCGATGATACTGTACGGCTAGAAAATGCGACTAAACTACGGCAGTTATGTCATGCTTACGGTGCTTTGTTTATTATGAACGATCGCGTAGACTTAGCTTTAGCCGTAGATGCCGATGGGGTACATCTGGGACAACAAGATATGCCAATTGCTATGGCGCGGCAATTATTGGGGCCACAAAAGATAATTGGTCGTTCCACCACTAATTCTGAAGAAATGCAAAAAGCCATTACCGAAGGTGCAGATTATATCGGTGTCGGCCCGATTTATGAAACTCCCACAAAAGCAGGTAAGGCCGCAGCCGGCTTAGAATATGTCCGGTACGCTGCTCAAAATAGTCCTATACCTTGGTTTGCCATCGGCGGTATTGATGCCAATAATATCAATGATGTCATTGATGCGGGAGCCGAAAGGGTGGCGGTGGTGCGATCTCTTATGCAAGCAGAACAGCCAACTTTAGTTACCCAATACTTGCTATCTCAGCTAAATCGCGTCAAACCACAACAAGAAAGTATTCAAAATTAAGTGCTGAGTCAACAGTCAATAGTCACTAAGAGTCAATCAGATAATACTTCATACTTCATACTTGATTTTATGTCCGAGCAAATTACCCTTCAGGTAAATGGAGAAACCCGCGTTTGTTCCTCTCCATCGTTGTTACCTGATTTATTGCAGCAATTGGGTTTCAACCCGCGCTTAGTGGCGGTGGAATATAACGGGGAAATTTTGCATCGTCAATTTTGGTCACATACTATCGTACAGCCAGGCGATCGCTTGGAAGTTGTCACCATTGTCGGCGGTGGTTAATTTTCTTGATAAAGCATCCGGTGAAGAGTTTTGCGCCTCGCAAATTCTTTACCCTTGCGACCAAGCTGTTCGCGCAATTGCTGGTCTTGACACAAGCGTTTAAAGGCTTGAAAAACTTCATAGCCAGATTTAGGGTTCACTAACAGACCATTCTCTTCGTGACTCACTAATTCAATCACCGAACCTAAACGCGAAGCAATAACAGGCTTACCAAAGTAACTGGCTTCTAGATATGTCACACCAAAACCATCCATAAATCTCGTTTTGGCATTATCCAAAGTCAGCATGGCAAAGATATCACAAGCCGCATAGTAACTTGCTAACTCACTCTCAGGTACTTGGCCAGCAAAGTGTACCCGTTTGTCTACGCGCAAACGTTGCGCTAGAGTTTTCAGTTGTAACTCACAAGCACCTTGACCACAGAGTATGTAGTGAACGTCTATCCCAATAGTCAGCAATAATGGTAGATTCTCAATTACCTGTTCAAAGCTTTTATGTTTGACCAGTTGTCCAACCGAAAGAATCACAATTGCTGTTTCGGGAATGTTGTAAG
This sequence comes from Nostoc sp. PCC 7107, assembly GCF_000316625.1. Lineage (GTDB taxonomy): Bacteria > Cyanobacteriota > Cyanobacteriia > Cyanobacteriales > Nostocaceae > Nostoc_B. Next base: position 2,909,665 of record NC_019676.1, read on the forward strand.
TTTGACGCACTTTCACGCGTAAATCATCAAGATTACTATGGTTTGTCCCGACACTAAATTTCTCAGGTCTAACCACAGGATGAATTACATGGGTAGGGGTTTGCAGGCGGAAAGCGTTTCTGATGTAATCTCTGGTAAAGGTGCTGTTACAAACAATGCCTGTGGCGCGTGACAGTGTTAATTTAAAGAGCGATCGCCAGACTGGATTTCCTATTACAGGACGAATATCATGACCATGCAAATAAATAAAAAAGCGAATAGGCAACAGATAACTCAATAATAATAATGCCGGAAATTCATAGCTATGTCCCCATTCTATATAGCGATAGTGATAGCGAAAATAGAGTTTAATTGCTAAGAAAAATGACCCAACTAGATTCATCAAAGGCTTGAGGAGATTTCCCCAAAACCCCTCTAGCCAGTATTGAAAGCTTGGCCAGCGATAAATAGGAAACTGTTGAGTCTCATCAAATTTTTTATCACCTGCACAACTAGCAGTTAAAACAATAATCCGTTCGGGATCTTGCAGACAACGGTTATATATATATTCACTAATAACCTCTTCTTTCGGTAAGAATAAACGCGATATAACTAAAATATCGGGACATGATGCTTTTTCTCTAATGTTTGTTGTGAGTTGAGAAATATGTTCCATATTAACTTTTGTAACTTTAAGTAAAAAAGTGTGTAATCTTGCATACTAAAGTTAAGTAAAAGTGTCGCTCGTAAGTTAGTTCTAATCGATGATATTTACCAACTCGTGAGCGCTCTTGCTTTTTAATGTTAATGTCAGCTAAATTTATCTTCATTGTGAATATCCCAGCAAAATTATTAATTACTCAACAGTAGTTATATTCACCAATAACTTATTGAAGTTGAACAAGGTAAGAACCACTACTCTAAGTTGTTTTGGTAAAAAATTTGCTTTGATAATTCTGCTTAAGCTGATTGTTATTTCCACTATATGTGGAATCTCAATTTATTTCTATCTTGCCATTGAGCAAATTATGGGTTATGTGTCTAACTGTCCCTTTAAGGATATTTTATCTAACCGAGATTGTAAAAAGCGCACCGTAATCTACTTGTAGCAGTTTGTACTTTGGAAGTTTGGTATTCTGTAACCTAATTTTTGCTGATTTATCGTTGAGCTAAATTCAAAATTTGGATTGCCAGCAACGTTAAATAGCTATAATTTTTGTCAAAGTTGTTTTTACAAACTTTAATTAAATTAGACTGATACAAGATATTGCAATTCAAAATTACCACTCTCCAGTTCCAGATTCTGAGAAACATTATTCTCAATTTTGTTTGTTTTGAGTGAATGTATTAACAAGCCTTAAAAAATATTTTAAAACATGAAAAGTAGGGATTGGTTTGTTATTTGTGTGAAGTGTTTGTTAATTATATATTTTGGTAACAATTGACTCTATTTAGACAATTTCTATTCAGGCAATAGCTAAAAAAATTGCCCCTCAGAAGCTACAGAAAATCGGAAAAATCTTTATATTATGATAGTTTAGCTGAAATTATGGCTGATAATGAGCCATAATGCCACAGAATTTTTCAATCAAAACTATAGATACAGCAGTCTCGATGTTCTTGAAATCAGTAGTTTGTTTTAACTTGAGCATGACAATCCTACCGTTCGCCTGTGGCTTGATTTGACGGTAATTATTAATTGATCCCAAAGCTCCTACTATCTAGTATAAGTTCCAAGGTACGGTAATCTACTACAGAAATCCCCCCTCCGTCTGCTGTGTACCGGGGATAAGTCGCGGTAAATTGAAGATGTAGCAACAGTTAATGATGTTACAAAAAGCTACTGCCAATTAAATACTCGCTTACTAGTCGCGGGCCGGCATCAGCTACACACCGCAAAAATCCTACCAGCGTAGGATGCAATATCAGCAATAAAATTTTTCAAGCGACTGTGTTATGCGTAAAAAAATACAACAAACCATCAAACCGCTGTTAAAAACGTTCTTTGTCCTCAGCCTAGTTTTAGCTTTAGCCCTAGGTCATGCTGACGGCGCATTAGCTGCCCGCAGTGGTGGTCGCATTGGCGGCGGTTCTTTTAGAATGCCTTCTAGCAGCCGTACCTATACACCGCGTACCTACGCACCTCCTGGTGGTGGTGGATACTATCCTGGTGGTGGATTTGGCTTTCCTTTCCTACTGCCTTTGTGGGGTTTTGGTGGCGGATTTGGCGGTCTATTTTCGATTTTAATTTTTATTGCGATCGCTAACTTCCTCGTCCAAAGTTTCCGCCGTAATAGTAGTGACGGAACGGAAGAGGTTGGTTATAACAGCAACCCCAATGTTTCTGTAACTCGTTTGCAAGTTGGTTTGTTAGCTCAAGCCCGTGATTTACAACCAGAACTCAACAAAATTGCGGAAATTGCTGATACCAACTCACCCGAAGGTAGAGCCGCAGTTCTGCAAGAAACTAGTCTAGCTTTACTCCGCCATCCAGAATATTGGGTATATGCAGGCGGCGGTACACAACAAGCGAAGTTAAGCTCTGCTGAAAGTCAGTTCAACCGTTTAGCATTAGCAGAACGCAGCAAATTTAGCGAAGAAACCCTTTCTAACGTCAATAACCAACTCAAAGCGGCTCTGGCTAAAGAAGCTTTACCTGCTAGTGGTGAACTGGACAATCCAACTAAGCTAATTAGCGAAGGCCCTGGAGAATATATTATTGTTACCTTGTTGGCGGCAACTTTAGGTAAATTAGAAACTCCAGCTATTAACTCCACAGAAAGCTTGCGTCAAGTGTTGCGGCAAATTGGGAGTATTCCAGGTGAGCAACTGTTAGCAATTGAAGTTTTGTGGACACCTCAAGCTGAAGGTGATACCTTATCTTCCGATGATTTGTTAGCAGAGTATCCTGATTTGATGCTGGTGTAACAGAATTTCAATAATGGCATTTAAAAACCCGCCCAAGATGGTAAATCCATACCTGTAAGCGGGTTTTTCAATTGGTGAATTTAGCTTTTACTTTTAAAAGAATCCAACCACTCTTTAACTTGTTCGCGGGCAATATCGCGGCCGCCTAGACCAAAAGCCAAAGCAATAGCCACTGCGATCGCACCTAGCAATAAACCAAATGCTAAATTGACAATATCGCTGGCAACACCGATTTGTTGTAATGCCATTGCCGAAACTAAAGTAATAATGGAAATTCTCGCTACTTGAGCTAAAATTTTAGCTTGGCGATCGCCGGAACTGCTAATCAAACTAAAAGCTAGATTTGCCAAAAATAATCCGACTGCAAACACAATTAATCCCGACAAAATTCGCCCCAAAATAATTAAAATACCAGTTACCAATGTTGTCAGGGCAGGAATATTTAAAATATTCACCGCTGCAACTGTGGCAAATAGCATAATGCCGACTAAAGTAATAATGCCAGCAATTTCTGAGGGTGTGCGGAGCGTTGCTATTGGTTGTGTTTCGGCATAGACTTCTTGCCTAGCAGGTGATGGTAAACCAAGCACCGCAAAAATATTGTTAAAGCCCAAACTAGTCAAAATACTAGTAACTAAATCTCCCACAAAGCGCCCGATAAAAAAGGCAATAATTAAGATAGCTGCGGCTGTGAAAATAGCAGGCAAACTATTTAAAATCTGTTGCAGCATTGTAATTGCTGGTACAGATATCGCCTCAATTTTTAAAGCATTGAGGGCAGCGATCGTCACAGGAATCAAAATTAAAACATAGACAATTGTACCGATAATTGTCGATAAAGACTGTGCGCCCATTGCTGAGGACAGCCCAAACCGACTACCTAAATAATCTACGCCAGTTGTAACTAAAAGATTAGTCACAATCCGTCGGACAATATTAGCTAACAACCATCCCAATACCGCAATTAAAATTGCTGCCAAAATATTGGGGAGAATTGAGAGAATTTCGGTAATTAAGGCTTGTACTGGTAAAAGCGCCTGCCTGAGTCCGAGGGTATCGAGAACTGGGGCGAGAAATAGTAAAAAGATAAACCAATATAAAGCACTAGAGATCGTCTCACTCAAAGAAATGCGATCGAGACTAATACTATCTTCAGGCGAGTCTTGATTTAAACGCTCATCTAGTTTGAACGCCTGTAATCCCCGCAATGTCACAATTTTGACAATACTGGCTAAAACCCAAGCAACGCTTAACAGAATTCCTGCACCCACCACTTTTGGCAAAAAGCCAATCAGTTGATCAAGAAAACTATTGAGTGGTCGAGAAGCGACCTCTAGCCCTAGTGCTTGTAATACAGCCACTACCGTTAGTAAGATAATGCTCCAAAAGACCAAACTAGAGATTAACTTCTCTACCTGGGGAACATCTCTGCGTCCTGTCACCCCTGCTGCAATGCGATTATCAATGTTCGTGCGATTTAAGATCCCACGCGTCACTGCGGCAATGCTGGCAGCAATCAGTATACCTACCAACAAAATTGCAACTGCCCCTAGCAATCTTGGTGTATACAGAATTACTTGTTGTCCAATTCCTTGGAGTTCCGCAATTCCTTGGTTTACACTCGGTTGATCTAGTGGCAAATTTGGCGATTGTCCTAAAAATTGCTGTCCCTTTATCGACAAACCCATGTCTATCAACCGGGATATCCCTGGCCAAGTTGTGTTCATGGTTTTTTGTAATTTAGCTTATGTGTTCGTTAAAAATACTTGTCAACTTAGTAGAGTAGATTTGATGATGCAAAATTACACTCTAGTAAGTTCACGCGGATTTTGCGTAACAATTTACCAGTAAATATATATAGGCAATTGATAGATAGGCTAATTTGTTACAAATAAAAAAATATTTTGGATTTTCACTAGGATTTTACTTGAGTTAAGAATACAGTTTTTTGTCACATAAATGTAGCTTGCAGACAACAATCAATTTTGGGTTAATCTAAGGGCAGCAACAGGATTACTAATTGGCATGACCCAAGTTTTTGAACAATCAATTCAAATTAATGCCACAGCTGCGGTTGTCGAGCGCTGTATTACAGATTTAGCGCTGATGTCTCGCTGGCTGAATCCTGCGCTACGCTGCGAACCGATGGGTGAGGTTTGGAGTACGGATATAGGTAGTGAAAGTCGCTTTATCATTCAAATTCCCCTGGTTAAACCGACGTTGAAAAGTATTGTGGTAGAAAGACAACCGGGTTTAGTTGTTTGGGAATTTCAAGGATTTTTTCAAGGACGCGATCGCTGGGAATGTCAACCAGTAGAAAAGGGAACACGCTTAGTCAATCGCTTTGAGTTCGCTATTCCTAACCTCATAGTTAGTTGGGGATTTAACAATTTTGCTGCATCTTGGACAAGGGAAGATATGCAAGCCCAACTGCGTCGCCTCAAACGCGTTGCGGAAGAAATGCAAATTAGTCAGTAGATACTCTCCGTATTTACGTACGGGTGCGATTACACGTCTTTGTTTATTCTTCACCATCACCGTATTCTCTCATCGGTTAGTTACGCAAATGCGCTGATCTTCAAATTGACCATCTTCATAAATTCAGCAAAATCACGGTTACGCTGAATTGGGGTTCCGATCAAAACTGCCAATATCCAGTTTATTAGGGTGCAACTCATGACTAGCCCTGCGATGAGATTTATTAGAGTCAATCTGGAAATGGCAAAAGAAGTAGCTCACAAATGGGAGCAAGCTTCATACAGTCAAACCAGTGCTTACTGTTTGGATATTTTAAATGAACTAGGATTTCCTAGTGCTGAACTACCTGTTAACTTGCAAACTCGTGAAGAACAGTTAAATTTCATCGCAGGCTTTGCTTCTTATGCTTTTGGGGAGGTGCAAAATGTCCAAGGCGCTAATTGAAGACATTTTTAATGAACCAGAATGGGCAGAAGAAACGGCTGTACCTGCAACAGATGGGGAATTATTAATGCTAACAGAAAGAATTTCTAGCTTTGAAATTCCCATTCAGGTTTTTTTGCAAGCTGTAGCGATCGCGGCTTACGATTGTGCGGCAGCTTTTCGTTATGCTGATAATTATTTAACGAGTCATAAGCAGAATAAGCGAAAGAATTTACGTGTTTTCAGGTCTTTGCGTAATTTTGAAAATAATTGAACTTATATATCCCCAAATCTTGCCCCTCTCTGCGTCAGAGAGGGGTGAGAGGAGAGGTGATTTTTGAATCCTAAATAGTTCTTGTAATCATAATCTGCTCACTCAAAGTGAATAGTCTTCTAATCAAAAGGAGTCAAAAAGATATTCTGACTCCTTCATTGTTCGTATTTCGTAAGTATATTGAGTCTGTTTAGCATTTCCAGTTTGACTTGATGCCGATATCAATTAATTTATTCTCTACTTGGCATTTCAGCTTCATGAATTGCTTGCTCTAAAAAAATCTTGGCATCATCTATTTGCCCCGATTCTATGCAAGCATGAACAATTTTGCACCATTCTATTAAACTTGTCAGCTTTTTTGTCCGGTTTTCGGGAATCAATGATTTGGAAATTGTGGAGTTAATCCGTAAATTCTGCATTTTAATAGCTCCTAAAAAAATTTATGTGTATCTCCATATTTCACAAAACCTTATATTTATTTACTTACACCTGAGATAGATATATTAAAATACTTAAGGCTTTCTTAAGTATTCAACTGATCGCAATTTTAAAGAGCGATCGCCTTTCTTTTTCACTAGAATAAGCAGATCAATACTTATGCAAATCAATACGTTAATTTACTAATGCTTTGAAAATTCTAAATTAAAGCAATAAAAGCAAAAATTGATGAGATTTATGGCAGTAATCATGATTATTTGTGAATCTGCGCCAGATTTTTGCTGAATTTCTGGGTTGATAGAAGATAACATAGATGGGGATATATACTTCTTGTATGAATCTGATTGTGCCTATTATTTGCCAAATATAGCGATCGCCTGACTTTTCTCAAAACTAAAAATATTTAAACCCCTCTCCATATCGGAAAGGGGTTAGATTAATCCAATTCACTGTTCAACAATAAATTAGAATGCACCAGATAAGGCAGAAACGCATCTTTCGCACAACAACGGATGCTCTGCTGATTCTCCCACATGGGTTGAGTAGTTCCAGCAGCGATCGCATTTTTCACCATCGGCATTTGCTACTCCAATTTGCCAGTCTACAGTTTGAACGGTATATTTTAATCCTTGCAATTTTTCCGGCGAATCTAAGACTTCCACTTGAGAAGTCAGCAACAAATACCGCAATTCGTCAATACCGTTACCGCTAACAGGATTAAAGGCTTTGATAGCATCACCCAACTGTTTATGAGGTAAGTGAATCAAAGCTTTAGCTTCCAGGGAAGAACCAATCATTTTTTCGATTCTGGCTTGTTCTAAAACCTTGTTAACGTCGGTGCGGAGTTGTCGTAATGTTTCCCAAAATTCCCCTAATTCGGGATTGTCCCATTTATCCTCTACCTGCACCCAACCAGCTTGAAATACTGATTTGTAAGGTGTTTTGTAGGGGAGATATTGCCAGATATCTTCAGCAGTATGGCAGAGAACAGGTGCGATCGCTCGTGCTAAATTTTCTAAAGCAACGTGTATGACTGTCTGACAACTGCGTCGGCGGAAAGATTTCGACGCGCTGATGTATAGCCTATCCTTAGCAATATCTAAATAGAAGTTAGATAAATCAACCACACAGAAATTCTGCACAGTTTGGAAGAAACGGAAGAATTGGAAACTATCAAACGCTTCCGTTACTTCTTGAAACACCTCACGAATGCGGTGCAGCATATACTTATCTAACTGCGGCAAATCTTCAAAAGGTACTGCATCTTTTTCCGGGTCGAAATCGTGCAAGCTACCCAACAAAAACCGCGCTGTATTGCGAATCTTACCGCGCACATCGTTCAGTTGCTTGATGATGTTTTTCCCAATGCGGACATCACCAGAATAGTCTACCGATGATACCCACAATCTCAAGACATCTGCACCATAAGCTGGGTCTGATTTTTGATTTTTCCCGCCTTCAATGATGGCATTGGGGTCAACCACATTTCCTTCTGATTTGCTCATCTTCCGCCCTTGCTCATCCAAAGCAAAGCCGTGCGTTAACACAGTTTTGTAAGGCGCAATGTCATTTACAGCAACACTAGTGAGCAAACTTGATTGGAACCAACCTCGATGTTGGTCGGAACCTTCTAAATATATATCGGCGGGGTAGCGTAACTCTGGGCGTTGCTTGGCCACAGCCGCCCAAGATGAACCAGAATCAAACCAGACATCCATTGTGTCTGTACCTCTGCGGTAAGACCTACCATTATTTCTATAGGATTCTGGTAATAATTCAGTAACAGACAATTCCCACCAAGCATCAGAACCCTTTTCAGCGATGATAGCTTGAACGTAGTTAATAGTTTCCTCATTTAACAGAGGTTCGTTCGTTTCCTCATCGTAGAATACAGGAATTGGTACACCCCAAGCACGTTGACGAGAAATACACCAATCAGAACGTTCCGCCACCATTGGCGTGATGCGATTTTCACCTTGGGCTGGTATCCATTTTACAGATGCGATCGCCTTTAGTGCCTCATCCCTAAATCCTTCCACCGAAGCAAACCACTGTTCTGTCGCCCGGAAAATCGTTGGTTTCTTCGTCCGCCAGTCATAAGGATATTTGTGGGCGTAAGCTTCCTCCTTCAACAGCGAACCCGCAGCCGTCAGCGCATCAATGACCGCCTGATTTCCGTCACCCAGCACATTTAACCCCGCAAACTGTCCCGCTTCTTCGGTAAAGTTGCCGTTATCATCCACTGGCGCAAGAATCGGCAATCCGTAACGCTGACCTACAATGTAGTCTTCTTGACCATGACCAGGGGCAGTATGCACCAACCCAGTACCCGACTCAGTAGTAATGTAGTCACCCCCAACTACAACCGGACTTTCCCGGTCATATAAAGGATGACGGTAAGTAGTATGTTCTAACTCCTTACCCTTAAAAGTCGCCTTCACCGTCAACTCAGCCGAAATAGTAGCCGCCAACCGTTCCACCAAATCCGCCGCCACGATTAAATACTTAAATCCTCTCTGCGCCTCTGCGTCTCTGCGTGAGACTTCCACCACCGCGTAATTCAAATCCCCATTCACCGCCACAGCCAAGTTACCGGGAATTGTCCAAGGCGTAGTAGTCCACACAGCCACACCCAACTCAGGCAGATACTCTCCCAACACTGATTTTGCCGCCTCCGACAAACCAGTCACAGGGAACGCAGCATAAATACTCCGCGAAGTATGCCCTTCTGGATATTCCAACTCCGCCTCAGCCAACGCCGTCTTAGAACTTGGACTCCAGTGAACTGGCTTCAACCCGCGATAGATGTATCCTTTTAACACCATCTGTCCGAATACACCAATCTGCGCGGCTTCGTATTCCGGCTTCAGCGTCAGATATGGGTTATCCCAGTCACCCCAAACACCGTAGCGTTGGAAATTTTTACGTTGGTCATCTACCGTTGCTAAAGCAAACTCTTTCGCTTTTTGGCGCAACTGCAAAGGCGTTAAACTCTGCCGTTCTGCCGACTTAAGATTTTGCAAAACCTTCAGTTCAATTGGCAAGCCGTGACAGTCCCAACCAGGCACATAACGAACCTTCCGCCCTTGTAACAACTGGTAGCGATTAATAATATCTTTGAGAATTTTATTTAAGGCATGACCAATATGCAGAGAGCCGTTTGCGTAGGGAGGGCCATCGTGCAGTATAAATAATTCGCCTGGGTTTTCTTGCGACAGGCGTTCAAAAATTTTATTGTCTGCCCAAAACTTTTGAATTTCAGGTTCACGCTTGATGGCGTTAGCCCGCATCTCAAAATTAGTTTTAGGTAGATTTACAGTGTCTTTGTAGCTTCCAGTTTCCGTCACAGCTTCATGCCTAAGAATATATGTGCAGGTTTTATCAATTATAGAAGATGGCAGGAAGTCTAAAATTATCTGTTTTGCTCATCCCAGCGCATAATAAGTAATAGGCATTTAATTATAATGTAATTTATACAATTATTAATAAGTATAGTTACTCAATAAAATATATATGACAAACCCAGATGAAGAAGAGAATTTGAAAGAAGAGATTGAAAAAGCTCTCACCGCCATGAATAACTATATCAAAGAAGGTTATGATGCGCTTGCTAATCAACAAGACATTAGCGATAGAGAAATATATCAGCTATTCGCAGAAATCATGGGACAAGAACAAGCTGATAAATTGTTGAGTCAAAGAAAATGGAATACAAAACTTTTCTTAAGGGATATTTCATTATTTCTAATGGAAGAACCTGAGTACCGTAAAAAATTTGAAGAGAGGGGATTCAATCATGAAGAAATTACTAAATTACCTGTGAATTTAAATTTACTTCCAAATTCAGAAAATGCAGTTGTTGATATTCGTAAACTACGTGAATATTGTCTCAATCCAGAGCATTCTAAAGGAAAGGATAAAGCTCGTCTTTTTTCATCTATGCTGGGTATAACGGCTGACAATGCTGAGGAATTACGCCAAGTTATTTTGACAGCAGCCAGAATTTATGAAGTCAGCTTAAATCGGTGTGATCAATATGGACAACGTTATACTTTAGATTTCCCTCTGACTAGCAAAGATAGAACTGCAACCATTCGCACTGGTTGGATTATAGAAGATGGTTCTGATATTCCCAGATTAACCAGCTGCTATCCTTTATTGTAATGTTGTAATGTATCGAGTCTATCTAAAATGAGTAAAAGTACACCAAAGTTGCTAGATATAGTAGCACTCACAATTGATCTGCCTGAATATAATTTGTTGCGTGGTCAAGTTGGTACGATAGTTGACATATTAGCGGATGGTGATGCTTTTGAAGTCGAATTTAGCGATCGCAATGGTCAAACCTACGAATCTGTTGGTTTACGTCCAGAGCAAATTATGGTTTTACATTTTGAGCCAGCATCACCTAGTTCAGTAGCAGAGATGGTTACAGCATAACTGAGTGTAGGCGAGTTTCAAACATGAAGCCTCAAGTTATTACAACAGAAGAAGAATACGATCGCACTCTAGAAACTGTAGAAAAATTGATGGCGTGTAAAAATCGTACACCAGAACAAACCGCCATACTACAGCTGTTAGTGACTCTCATTGAAGAATTTGAAAACAAAAACTATCCCCTTGAACCATCATCACCTCATGCAATTCTTAAGCATTTGATGGAAGCGCGAGGAATTAAACAATCTGACTTAGTGGGAATTATTGGTTCTAAAGGCGTGGTTTCCGAAGTTGTGAACGGTAACAGAGCAATTAGTAAAGCTCAAGCAAAAGCCCTAGGAGAATTTTTTCATGTTTCTCCAGCATTGTTTATCTAGTAGCTAGTTTAATTTGTGCGATCGCCACTTGGATACAAAAAACCCAACATGATATTAAATTCAAGCTGGGTTTAACTCAATTTAGCTCATCTAACTATTTGGCGGTATTTGTTCCGTTGGAGCTTCCGCGGGGGGAGCAAGCACCGCATCCGGCGCAATTTCTTCTACAGGGATAGGTTCTTTATTTTCCGCTTCAGGATGTACTTGTGCGGCTTCCACCAATTCCGGGGATGGGGGATGGGGTGGAATTACTTCTGGAACAGTCTCAGTTACAGATGTAGCAGCTGTAGTTGCAGGTACTTCTTCAGCAGCAGGTTCTGAGATAGGTGTAGTTTTGTCAATAATCTCAACAGCAGGTTTCTCTACTGGTACATTTTTACTGACAGATGGTTGTACTTTGTCTTTCACACCGCCAAAGGTGCTACTCAAACTTTGTTGTAACTTGCCAAGGCGTTCTGGAATAGATAATTTTGTCACCTGTTCTTGTAGGGAGGTTTTCACAGCTTCCGAACTAGGTACTGGAGTTTGTTGTAATTGCGGAGTGACTTGTCGCCGCAGTGATAAAGTTTGCCAGCCAAACCATACTAAAAGAGCCACACTAGCCACATGGCCTAGTAATAATCCTCCGCCAATATGTGGCGCAAACACCCATAAAACTAAAGCGTAAAACAGTCCAATACCACTCCAAATAAAATCATTCTTGCGATGGATCTCTGGGAAAAAGAAAGCTGATACGTAGAGTGATAAACTACCAAGACCGACCACCAAAGCTAGGACGTATGCCAGCATTTTTGGTTACTCCTTAACTATTTTTCATTGGGATTGGGTATTGAGTTTTAGGTACTAGGCACTAGAAAAATTAATCTGAATTTAAGGAAAAATTATTCTGAATTTAATTCCTAATTACTAATCCCTGTCCCCTTATCCCTAAACTAGATATTCCAATTTTGCAAATTTTGCAGCACAATTGTTGACTTAGATACAATTTAAAACTTGTTATATGTGATGTTAGTTCTGAGCTTTTACTAATGACAGTAACTCTTAATGTCTTCTTTAGGGGATAAGAGAAACTCTCGGATTACCCTAAAAGATGAAAGAATCTGCAAGAGTTAGCCAAACTAGTTATGACACTACAAAGTTTTGGTGTGATTGGATTAGCCGTTATGGGCGAGAATATCGCTCTTAATGTAGAACGTAATGGTTTTCCAATTGCAGTATACAACCGCTCCCGCGAAAAAACCGATGCTTTCATGGCCGAGCGTGCGCCAGGGCGGAACGTTAAAGCAGCCTTTACTTTAGAAGAATTCGTTGCAGCATTGGAACGTCCCCGCAAAATTCTAGTAATGGTACAAGCTGGTAAACCCGTGGATGCGGTGATTCAGCAGCTCAAACCTTTGCTAAACGAAGGCGATATCATTATTGATGGTGGCAACTCTTGGTTTGAAGATACCCAAAGACGTACCGAAGAACTAGAACCCCTAGGTCTGCGGTTTCTCGGTATGGGTGTGAGTGGTGGTGAAGAAGGCGCATTAAACGGCCCTTCTCTGATGCCTGGTGGTACCCAAAGTTCTTATGAGTATCTCTCACCAATTTTCAATAAAATTGCTGCCCAAGTTGATGACGGCCCTTGTGTTACCTACGTCGGCCCTGGTGGTTCCGGTCACTATGTGAAGATGGTACACAACGGCATTGAGTACGGCGATATGCAGCTGATTGCTGAAGCCTACGACTTGCTGAAAAATGCTGGTGGACTCGACCACAATCAGCTTCACGAAGTGTTTGCTGAATGGAACACCACTGACGAACTCAATTCATTTTTGATTGAGATTACAGCTAATATCTTCCCCTACATTGACCCAGAAACCAGTCTACCCCTGGTAGATTTGATTGTGGACGCAGCAGGTCAAAAAGGAACTGGTCGCTGGACTGTACAAACTGCTTTGGAATTAGGAGTTTCGATTCCCACCATTACAGCAGCCGTAAATGCTCGGATTATCTCTTCTATTAAAGATGAACGGATAGCCGCATCCAAGCAACTCACAGGCCCCAGCGGCAAATATGACGGTACTACCAAAGAGTTTATTAACAAAGTTCGGGATGCTTTGTATTGCTCTAAGATTTGTTCTTATGCTCAAGGGATGGCTCTACTATCTACAGCTTCCAAAACATATAATTGGAATTTGGATTTGGGTGAATTAGCCCGGATTTGGAAAGGTGGTTGTATTATTCGTGCTGGCTTCTTGAATAAAATTAAGAAGGCATTTACCGAAAATCCCGCATTGCCTAACTTGCTATTGGCTCCTGAATTTAAGCAAACAATTCTCGATCGACAAACAGCTTGGCGGGAAGTAATCATAACTGCTGCAAAATTGGGTATTCCTGTACCAGCATTTAGCGCATCTTTAGATTATTTTGACAGCTATCGCCGCGATCGCTTGCCCCAAAACCTCACTCAAGCACAACGCGATTACTTCGGCGCACATACCTATCTACGTCTCGATAAACCAGGTAGTTTCCACACTGAATGGGTTCCCATCACGGAAGCCACAAAGTAAACTTTCGCTCCTCTAAGTTATGAGCATCTTGTGAAAGTTTAAATTACTGTTAGCTGAAGATTAGAAAGAGACTCTGAAGTTCAGAGTCTCTTTCTTTTGAAAAACTGTTATGGAGCTAAGCGGGTTCGAACCGCTGACCTCTGCAATGCCATTGCAGCGCTCTACCAACTGAGCTATAACCCCGAAAATCCATTGTTAATTTTGCCTTAATAATTTCTCATTTGTCAAGTCTTCTCTGTGCAATGAATATAAATACTTAATTTATGACACAGAACTATCTATGAAACTTGTAATAAGTAGGTCATACAGTGACCCATAAGAAAGTAGACTACTAACATAGCAGCAGCGGCAAGCGCTACCAATGTCCCTGCTAACATCAGAGAAAATTCTTTATTCTCGTAGGCTTTTTCCATAAGATGTAGCGACCATGCCACCAGCGCTACATCAAATAATAAAATAGGGATCAACATATTTCTTAATATTTATTAATACTTGTAAAATAATATTAACATCGTTTTCAAGAACTGGACTCAATTTGGGTGGCAGTCACAAGGATTTAATAATATCTTTCGGCTTATGGGTACAAACGTACTGGTATGTGGCGATCGCGCAAATAATTCTTAATTTCTGAGACGCTTAATTGCCCGTAGTGCAGTAATGATGCTAATAACGCAGCTTCTGCTTTACCTTCAGTTACAGCTTGATAAATATGTTCACAATTACCTGCACCCCCAGAAGCAATTACGGGGATTTGGACTGATTGGGCGATCGCTTTAGTTAACTCTAAGTCATAGCCTGCTTGAGTCCCATCAGCATCCATACTTGTAACTAACAGTTCTCCTGCACCACGTTGTTCAACTTCAGCCGCCCATTTGAGGGCATCTAAACCTGTATTTTCCCGCCCACCACGCACGTACACATCCCAGCCAGGATTTTCAGGATCAACCCTGCGTCTGGCATCAATTGCAACTACTATGCACTGATTACCAAAGCGATCGCTCGCCCGATTTATCAAGTCTGGGTCACGTACTGCCGCAGAATTAATACTAACCTTGTCTGCTCCAGCCCGTAACAAAGCTTTAACATTTTCTAAGGTTTGGATACCGCCGCCTACAGTTAGCGGAATAAAGACCTGCTCTGCCGTGCGGTAAACTACATCGAGAATTGTATTTCGGTCTTCATGAGTGGCTGTAATATCCAGAAACACTAACTCATCTGCCCCAGCATCGTTGTAAACCTTTGCCAACTCAACCGGATCACCGGCATCTTGGAGATTGACAAAGTTAACTCCTTTTACAACCCGTCCCGCCTTCACATCCAAGCAGGGTAAGATCCTTTTAGACAACATAGTAAATTCTCAACTCCTTGCTTCAATGTCTGGAATTTAAATTTTAAATTGGTACGTGTCTTCCCAACCCAAAATTTTCGCATCTGAGGTTTATTCTCAAATATTGCGATATCGATGGCGCTCAACCAGTCCTCAAGTCAAAGTTAATAGCTGAATTATGGCGATAATCTCCTCGAAAAAACAGCCTCCTGAACCCAATAAACCACCCAAAGAGCCGAGGGAATCAGTAAAAGCATCTTCCCAAGAAACTATATTGCAGCCTGAAGCCGCTGTTGATGAACAAGGAAAACCAGAAGAGAGTATTCGACCACAGCGATTTGCCGATTACATTGGGCAGAAAGACTTAAAGGATGTGCTAGAAATTGCCATCAAAGCCGCAAAATCACGGGGTGAAGTCCTGGATCACTTGTTGTTGTATGGCCCGCCAGGATTGGGTAAAACGACAATGGCAATGATTTTAGCATCAGAAATGGGTGTTAACTATAAGATTACGAGTGCGCCAGCGCTAGAACGTCCACGAGATATTGTCGGGCTATTGGTGAACCTGAAACCCGGAGATATCATATTTATCGACGAAATTCATCGTCTTTCCAGGATGACTGAGGAAATTCTCTATCCAGCTATGGAGGATTATCGCTTAGATATTACCATTGGCAAGGGTACTAGTGCGCGGATTAGAAGTTTACCACTGGCGAAATTTACCTTAGTGGGCGCGACAACCCGTGTTGGTGCTTTGACTTCACCTTTGCGCGATCGCTTTGGCTTAGTGCAGAAGTTACGCTTTTATGAAGTGGATGAATTGAGCCAAATTGTTCTTCGCAGTTCGCAACTCCTACAAACCAACGTGACAGCCGATGGTGCGACGGAAATCGCCCGCCGTTCACGAGGTACACCACGAATCGCTAATCGGCTTCTTAAACGAGTACGTGATTTTGCAGAAGTCAAAAAACTAACAGAAATTACCGAAAGCATAGCTGCTGAAGCACTACAACTCTTCCAAGTAGACCCCTGCGGCTTAGATTGGACAGACCGCAAAATGCTCAGTGTCATTATTGAAAATTTCAATGGTGGCCCTGTGGGTTTAGAAACCATCGCCGCAGCGACTGGGGAAGATACCCAGACAATTGAAGAAGTATATGAACCTTACTTGATGCAGATTGGCTATTTAAGCCGGACACCGCGCGGTCGGATCGCCACAAAAGCTGCATATCAGCATTTGGGATTCAAGCCACCCAATGAGCAGTTGTCTATTTTATAAAGTGACAGAGTGCGATCGCATCATGCTTTGGGGAATGTGAGATGATGCGATCGCAGGCTGAACAGATCAAATATAGAATGCTTCATGCGCCGAGATTCGATTTTCTATAAACTCTTTCAACAATCCCCCAGTTTATTATTTGAACTATTGAAATATTAAGTCGAGCCGAGGTAGAGTCGATGTGAGGAATAACGCTCCAAGAAACAAGAGTTTACCGTGAAATTAAAGAAGAAGGAAGAACGGAAGAAGCTGTTAACTTGATTATCCGAATCTTAACTAATACCAATTCAAAAAATGTTTGCGACAGATAAGGCATTGAGGATGAAGTCATAACCAGTCAAAGAAGCAGCAATTTGAGGAGTGAGGAGAGCTAGGAGTTGAGCAACCTTGGTTTGCAGATGCTCGCCTGTTATCAAATAGCTCCCATTTCAAGTCTTGCTTGAGATATTCCCAAACGCGCTCTATGGGATTGAGTTCAGGAGAATGAGCAGGCTGGAACAAAAGAACAATATTCTCTGGAATTTGTAAACGTTTAGCTTGATGAAATAAGCCGTTATCAACTTGGAGAATGTTAAGTGATTTGGGATAACAGGCAGCGAACTCGTTCAAAAATTGTTGGTAGCATTCGGTATCAACATGAGAAAACTGCCAAAATAAACTTTCCCCAGTAAGTGGTTCAACTGCTCCATATAGCCAGAACGCTTTAAATTGCCACTGCCAATCACCAATAGGCTTAACTCCGGGAAGAGTAATTTTACGTCCTTCAATGGTTTTGAGTCCAAATCGACTCTCATCTTGTACAAAATAACGAATATTTTCGTACTGAGGCAAGATAATGGCACTGTATTGAGCAATTAATTGCAAGTCATCACCGAGTTTTTTTTAAAAGACTCTAGTTTTTCTTCGTCCTGTTTTCGGTTACGCGGACGTGGGACTTTCAGCTTGGCTTTGAGCCTGTAACGTGCCAGATGATGTACAGTTGCGTACTCAGCTTGCACACCCAAGGTTTTTTCTAACCAATGTTGTATTTGTGTGTACCGTTGAAACCCACCTTCTGGTTGTTCGAGTTGTTTTTTCAAACTCGATACAGCCCAATCTGGTATTGCTCTTTTTCGACCTGAACTCGTTCCAAATTCAACAACCGCCTCAATTCCTCCTTCTCGATAATCTGCCAACCATCGATGTACTGTAGCTCGATGTTTTCCCAAGATTTTAGCAATCTCACTTACACTCATTTCTTGCCCTTTAATCAGATATAGGGCTTGTATACGTTCTTTGCTCCGAGACTGTTTTTGATGTTTGAGCAACTTCTCTAGTTCCTCGACACTTTCTTCTATCTCGATTTGTGTTACCCCTACCATCACATACCCTGAATGCTACTTCTGTCTATTTTTACCATTTGTCGCATTCTTTTTTCAAATTGGTATAAGCGGTTTGGAGAGTTATCAACGGAAATGCGATCGCACATTTCCTCTTTACCCCTACTTATTCTGGAAGATTTGAGCGAAGCATTATTAGACTTTGGCAACCTTGCAGATGTGCAGGTTTGGTTAGAGGCGGTGGGAAATTAAATAAGTAGCGATTGTCTGGTTTTAATTTTATTGGCTATGCTGAAAGTCTGGCGGTATTAGCTTGCTGTCTGAGACAGTTTTCGCCATGATAAACGGTGGAATCTCCACTGCAGATAGACACAGGTAAACCCAGATGATTAAGTTAATTAGTTTTGTTCTTTGTCTGTTACTTGTGTTTGGCTGGGGTCAACCAGTCATCGCACAATCCCAACAAGCGACATTCACACCGGAAGAACTCCAACAAGGGGATGAATGGGCAAATCAAGCATTTGCAGCGACAAATCAGGGTGATTTTGCCAAGGCTGAAAAATATTGGACAAAAATTATTGAGAAATTTCCCACCAATGCGGGTGCGTGGAGTAATCGCGGAAATTCGCGGGTGAGTCAAAATAAGCTAAAAGATGCACTATCAGACTACAACAAAGCGGTAGAATTGGCCCCCAATGTGACAGATCCCTATTTAAATCGGGGTACAGCTTTAGAAGGTTTAGGAAAATGGGATCAGGCGATCGCAGACTATAACCACGTCCTAGAATTAGATCCAAAGGATGCAATGGCCTATAACAATCGCGGTAATGCCAAAGCAGGTTTAGGAAAATGGGACGATGCGATCGCAGATTATCAAAAATCTAACGAAATTGCACCCAATTTTGCCTTTGCTCGTGCTAATTATGCGATCGCTTTATATGAAACTGGTCAAATAGAGACAGCAATCCGCGAAATGCGAAATATTGCCCGAAAATATCCCAAATTTGCTGATGTACGTGCTGCTTTAACCGCTGCTTACTGGGTAAATGGGCAGAAAGGCGAAGCAGAGAGTAATTGGGTAGCCGCTTATGGTTTAGATCAACGTTACAAAGATATTGACTGGGTGAAAAATATCCGCCGCTGGCCGCCTACTATGGTGGCTGCTTTAGATAAGTTTTTGAAACTTCAGTAATCTAAAAATCCCCAAGCTGCATCCCTTGATGGGTGCAGTAAATCCAAAATCTAAAATTGGTTGACGATTGACTGCCATAATTAACTAAATTTTGAGGGATTGGGAATAAAAGCGATCGCATTCTCAACTGAATATTCCCAAGGCCAGCTAGTTAGTATTTCATCACTACAATAGTTCTGCAATCTTGGCAGGATTTAACTCTTCAACATTACGCAAAATTACCGCGGCTCCAGCTTTTTGGAGCATTTCACTATACGCTTGAGAGCGTGCTGCTGTTTCCTGGACATGGGGTGGTAACACTCCAACACCAATCCAAGTCCGGTGCGGCTGCAATTCTCGCGCTTTACCAACTGTATACATATCAGCTACAGTATCGCCCACATAAATTACTGGGGTGTTGTTTTGTTCATTATCTAACTTGTCAACGGTCACAAACAATCCTGTAGGGTCTGGTTTACCGGGTGCGTCCTCCATCGCAATTAACACTGGAGATTGCAAACCCAAACGTTTTTCTAAGATGTAATTCGCAGAACCGCGAGTCGCACCGCTAAAAAATCCCCAAGCAATCCCAGCCTGGGTCAGTTGCTGGAGATATTCTGAGTTTAACAATAAAGGTTCATCACAAATATATCCTGTGAAATTATTTGGGTCTGGGCCACGATAACGAGCTTGAAAGAAAGTAACAATAGTGTTGTAGTTTAATTTTTTTTGATCTCGTTGTTGTCCTTGAGACTCACAGTAGCGGTAAATTAATTCTTGGGACGCTTCCCAATCATTATTCCAAACACCTTCAGATTTGAGTCGGTCAATATCTAACGGTGTGGGACGATATGCGGCGTTAGTAAAATACTCTACAGTATCGGCGATCGCGCGGCGATAAGAACCGCTAACATCGCGCACAACACCATCAATATCAAAAACAACGAGCGATCGTGCTGAAGCTTGTGCTGTCATGGTTGGGTAGATAAAGAAAAATTTAAGCTTTTCCGATTTTAAATTGGATAAGTATTCATCATAAACACTTCTTTTCTACTCTCCACTCCCTGAAAAAGCTAATTGCTAATTACGGTTTAGTCATTGAGTTAGATATTAAGTTACAATAAGCAATCGCAAACTTAGTAAGTAATGCCCGGATATTTCCCGGAGGTGTGATTGACCAAGTTCATTCTAAAAATTCTTTGGTTGGAAGATAACGTTGCCCTAGCAGTTGACCAAGTTGTAGGTAAAGGTACCAGTCCTTTAACGAAGTACTTTTTCTGGCCCAGAAATGATGCTTGGGAAGAGTTAAAAAAAGAACTCGAATCCAAGCACTGGATTACTGAGCTAGATCGCGTTGAATTGCTTAACAAAGCAACCGAGGTGATTAACTACTGGCAAGAGGAAGGTAGAAACCGTCCAATGGCAGAAGCTCAATTGAAGTTTCCCGAAGTTGCTTTCACAGGTAGTGCTTGATACTGCACAATTAGCTGTTTTGCTACTTTACAGGTGTTCATCATTTGCTGCTCTTGTCCCTGCTGTCACAATCAAAAAGTTGGGCAACAGGGTTTACAAACAGCAGCAAAAAATGTTGATTCTATCTACTAAATTTCTATTGCTCTTTCTTTGTTGAGCAAATTGGTATTGCTTCCCAAATCTAAAAAAAGAATGGAACAATAGATTATCTGTAGAGACGTGATTAATCGCTTCTCTACAGCTGATGGACTCTTTTTATTCATACAGACCAGATAAATTGTTTGTATAAAAAACAACTGACAAATTATTTAAAATTACCACTACATACAAGTAAGATTGCATACAATGGGTTGATCATAAGTGCAAAAAATAGCCCAGTATGTTGTTGCGTTTCTCTTACCAAGCTTTAATTACCCCTTTAGTAGCCTGTTTGAGTGTATTAGGAGTTAGCGCCCTTCAATTCCCGCGACTACAATCACTGTTAATTAACAAACAAGCTACCTCTTTAGAAATTTTAGAACAAGATATTCAAACTGAACATCTGCGTCTGAGTTTATTGAAAAAGTTACCTAGTTTTGGCTATGACAATTTTATGGCTAATTGGGTGTATTTGAATTTCTTACAGTACTTTGGAGATGACGAGGTTCGAGAAAAAACAGGTTACAGTCTTAGCCCAGAATATTTTGAAATTATTATTAAACATGACCCACGATTTTTAGGGGCTTATATCAGCCTTTCTACTAGTACTTCTATGTATGCTGCGATGCCAGAACGCTCTATCAAATTGATTCAGGAGGGTCTACATTCTATTACGCCCCAAGTTCCCGAAAAATCATACTATATATGGCGTTATAAAGGCACTGATGAATTATTATTTTTAGGGAATTCTCAAGCCGCGCAAAATTCTTTCAATACGGCGGCAAATTGGGCTAATCAATATTCAGATCCTGAAAGTAAATATATGGCTCAGAATTCTCATCAAACTGCTGTATTCTTGAGCCAAAACCCTGATAGCAGGTACGCACGAATTGCCACCTGGGCAATTGTATTAAATAATGGAGTTGATGAAAAAACTCGGAAAAGAGTTGTGAAAGAAATCGAGAGTTTGGGAGGAAAGGTAATTAATACCCCAACGGGAAACAAAATTACTTTTCCTCCAAAGGATTAAATAAACTACAGATTTTGAGTGATGAACTATTGATTACTGTTAATTATTCGTTAGCAGTAGGGGGAGTGACTGGCATAGTAGATTGTTGTTGGCGTTGTTCGCGTTTTTTACGGTCGGCCGATATCATATCTGCCATTACCACCAGTGCTTGCGACATTTTCTCTAGATTAGAGCGATATAACTCTAAATCTTTGCTGAGTTTGTCCTCAGATAAATGCAGACCAGCCGCAATAGTTTTGATTGCGTCAGTACGTTGCTTTTCATCTTTAACCAAGTCTGGGTCAGATTGCTCCAATAAAGAGAATAGACCAATAGCAAACAAGCGATTGTATTTAAATTGAGAATTATTGGCGATCGCTTGCAATTGTGATTGTAAATCAGGATCTTGATTTAAATGATTAGTTTGGCTCAACCAAGCAATTAAATCATTAGCTGCTAAACTTTTTGCCAAAGCTTGCAATCTTTCAGCATCTTGTCTATAGCGTTGCACTTCTTGCTCTACAGCCTGACAGATAGCCTGGAAAATTGATTCTTTGTCTCGTTCCGGTTGATAGCCTTGCATAAAGCGGTCAAAAGTTGTGACAACGCCCAAGGCATAAATTGGATTGTAACTAAAATCAACATTTACTGATAGCAGGTGCATTTCCACCATCAACTCTTCTACTACCCGACGATAGATTGTGTTGATGGGACGGGTATGTAAGGAGTAGAAAGTTCGCTTTGTATCAGAGACAGTACGGACGTTATTCACAAAGAAAATATTAAGAATGTTAAGGGCGAAGTTATTTTATTGTCTCCCTTAAAGGCTACTTTGCCAAGTTCGGGTTTCTCATCAGAATCTTTGGTTAATTTGGTAGCATAAGGGGGATCAATTTTATTGGTGCAGTCTGAAAACATAATCCTGAAGTCTGAATACTCTACCCAAGCAGCAGAGAGTTGAAATAAAAAATATGTATAAAATTTATCTTACCCACCAAAATTAAGCTTTTAACGCAGTCTTAATGAGCTAATTTTACAGACTTCATACTGAATTATTGTTGATCAAATACTTTTAATTGTGCATCTCAATTTAATTTATGAGCCTTTCACCTCTTCTAATTACTCTAGGTAAATACATCGCTGGGGAATTTGACAATCGAGAACAGGCTTTAGCGGAACCTGCTTGGTATGTCCACCTACGTATGTGGCAAAGACCAGTTAACTTATTCACAGAAGACAGTATTACCTTGTTTGCCGAGCAAGCTAATATTGTCAACTTAGATCGCCCTTATCGCCAACGAATCTTGCGGTTAATGGCAGGTAAGGATTTTGATGCAGCTTTGCAAATCCAGTACTATATGCCTAAAAATCCAAGTGCCTTAAGTGGCGCAGGACTTAATCCTGCCTTACTCAAGACACTCACAGTCGAACAAGTTGATTTGTTACCAGGGTGTATACTTACGCTGACCCAGCAGGAATTGACTCCTAAACACTACAAGTTTATCGCTACTCAACCGACCGAGACTCGTTGCTGCTTTGATTATCAAGGCAACAATGTACAAGTTTCCTTGGGATTTGCCGCCACAGCAGAAGAATTTTACAGCTACGACAAAGGCATTGACTCGGCAACAGGTAAAGCGACTTGGGGAGCAATTTTAGGGCCATATCGCTACACCAAACGAGAACAGTACTCAGTTTTGAGTGGAGAGTGCTGAGATGAACAACATCTACTAACAATGCACGAGAAAATAGCATAAAGCTGAAAGTTAGCCTTTTTTACTCAGCACTTAGTACTTGATTAACTAGCGATACTCCGAGGAACACCTTCTAAAGCTTCCTCTTCTGTTTCAAAAATTTCAAATACTGTGTCCATCATCGTCACTTCAAACACGAGTTTGGCTTCTGGGTGTACGTTGCAGATGCGGAAACTGCCTTTGACTTTATCCGCATCACGCATCCCAGCCACCAAAGAGGTGAGACCAGAACTATCAATAAAATTTACCTGACCAAGATTCACCACTACATGGCGACTGAGCTTGGAAATACATTCCTGCAACTTCAGTCGAAATTGCCAGGCTGTGGTAATGTCTAGACGACCAGATGGTGTTAAAACTATGACGGTATTACCGTCCTGGGTTGTATAGGTTGTTTGTTCTATTTGTATCACTAAAAATCCCCGTGGCACTCATTTTCAAATTGACTATTGCTGGATTGACCCTGAGATTGGTGAGTCAAATAACTTACTTTTTTGGTAATTTTGACTTTCGTTGGTGCGAAAGCTTGCCAGACACTTGGTAAATTAATTGACTCACCACTTGAGCAAACTATCCAGTGCTGACACTTGAGATAAACAAGTTATAGCTAAAATAGTCACCTATTTACTAGGTGCTTACCTTTAGTAGTGTAACTCACTAAAAAAGTGCAGAGTGCTAATGAAAGTGCTGAGTTGAAAGCGCTGAGTGCCAAATAACGAATATGCAAAATTTTATATTCCGATACAACGCACCCAACACTGAAATTGCCAAGCAAATTAATCTAACCTAGGGGGGATTAAATTGTATGTGATCTTAGTGGGTTGCTTGCCAATTTATCCAGTCTTGGGGCTTGAGGAAAGTATTATACAATTCGGCTTCGGGGGAATTGGGTTCAGGCTGATAACCGTATTCCCAACGCACTAAGGGCGGTAAAGACATGAGAATAGATTCAGTGCGTCCGTTGGTTTGGAGTCCAAAAATTGTGCCTCGGTCATAAACCAAGTTAAATTCAACATAGCGTCCACGGCGGTAGAGTTGGAAATTTCGTTCGCGATCGCCATATTCTATTTCATGTCGCCGTTGGGCAATTGGCACGTAGGCTGGCAAAAAGGTGCGGCCACAACCTTGGATAAAAGCAAATAAATCTTCCCAAGTCCGTTGTTCTACTACTCCTACTTGGTCGCTGTAATTAGCCGCTGGGCCTTTGGGGTTAGGTCCACGATATAAAGTGCCTTGACCATCTTGATAATCAAAAAATAAACCGCCTACGCCCCTGGTTTCATTGCGATGTTTTAAATAAAAATATTCATCACACCAAAGCTTAAACACTGGGTAGTATTCAGGATGGTATTGGTCACAAGTCTGCTTAAAGGTTTTATGGAAGTGGGCAGCATCTTCAGCAAAAGGGTAATAAGGTGTTAAGTCAGCACCACCCCCAAACCACCAGACTGGCCCTGCTTCAAAATAACGGTAGTTTAAGTGAACAGTGGGGACATAAGGATTCCGGGGATGTAACACCAAGGAAGTACCTGTGGCATAAAATTGGTGTCCCTCAGCTTCTGGACGTTGGGCTAAAATCGAGGGCGGCAAGTGAGAACCCCAAACTTCAGAAAAATTTACACCTGCTTGTTCAAAAATTTTGCCCTCACGTAACACACGCGATCGCCCACCACCTCCCTCTGGACGTTCCCAAGCATCTTCTTTAAACTCACCCACACCATCTAATTCGGCTAAAGCTTGGGTAATTTCGTCTTGCAGTTGTTTCATAAACTGACTCACCCTCGCCTTAGCATCCGTTGGTGGTAAGAACTTGGATGATGCTGGTTTTACTATTGGGGTGTGCGAATTAGTCAACATAGAGATTCCCGAACCTTAATTACAATTGCCAAAAAGCCAGAAATTTTCAGTTAAAAATTTGTAGACAATCCGAACTCATTTCTTAGCTCGACTTGCTCAAACTAATGTTTTTTTGTCACGCTTTTACACTATCGATGTGTATGACTAGAGTTATTTTCCCTCAAATGCGTATAGGCTTGTATATTGACTCAGTTTTTTTTGTACTTCTTGATGGGAACATTCTGGTGTTATATCAACTTCTGGCAAGTTAGTATATGCCGTACTGATGATGGTGATGCCCCGCAAGCCTCGGTTTTCAGCCTTAGCAACCTTGTTGCCATCTGTGCCTAATCGTTACTTGCCATGCCACAACTAAATATTGAGAAATGTTACGTAAGGGTAATTAGGATTGCTCACCATACCAGAGTTACTAGCAAGTCTGTAGCGAGGAGGATAAGGCAAATGCGAGGTTGGTTATCAAAATTCATCCACCGCAAACATCGTCGGTTTTGTGCGTCTTTAGTACGGACGTATCGAGAGCTTAGTGATGCTTCTGTCGATGAACTATGGCAAAAGGTAGTTGATTTAACAGATGTTTCTTGGCATCCCTTACTAAAAAGTACCAATGTCCCCTACGGATTAGTACCCAAACCTGGATTAATTTACCAAGCTGTCACCCGCTTTTCGCCGTTTCCTATTCACATCTTTGTCGAGCGAGTCAATCCCAGAGAACTTTTGAGTGTGAGAGTTTTGGCTATTCCTGGTGTGGAAGAACGAATTACTTATCAAGTGGAATCTACTGTTTGTGGTACTTGTTTATCTTATTCTGTCACCCTCAAAGGCTGGTTATCCCCGCTAATTTGGTCATTTTCCCGTCCTTATGCAGATCGGGTAGCACGTTCTTTAGTTGAATCCGTAGAAAATGCCGCAGTCCAAGCGGTATCCAGTAAGAAAAAATCTCTTAATGATAGTTGTTTTGATTTTTAGAGACTAGAGGAAAGTATGAACTGTGAAGTATGAAGTGTGAAATAGAAATCTATCAGCCTTCATCCTTCATTTATCCCTAGTTTGCTATTCCCAAGAAAGTTAAGATTCTATTAGGTAAGAATAAAAATTTCTTAAATTTTTTACGGCGGTAATGCTGAAAACACTATGTACGATGTCCTTGATTCCCGTTCTGTCTTAGAAGTATTGCGACCTGTGCAAGACCCAGAACTCCGCAAGAGTCTGGTAGAACTGAATATGATTCGCAACGTTAACATTGACGGTGGCAAGGTGAGCTTCACGTTGGTTTTGACCACACCCGCCTGTCCCTTACGTGAATTTATTGTCGAAGATTGTGAAAAAGCTGTGAAAAAACTACCTGGGGTGACAGAAGTCAAGGTAGAAGTCACAGCCGAAACACCACAGCAAAAAAATGTACCCGACCGCAATGGTGTTCCTGGGATAAAAAATATTTTGGCAGTTTCCAGTGGCAAAGGCGGTGTCGGTAAAAGTACGGTAGCTGTGAATGTTGCCGTCGCCCTCGCGCAAACAGGAGCAAAAGTCGGCTTGCTAGATGCGGATATTTACGGGCCAAACGATCCCACTATGCTGGGATTAGGCGATGCTAAAATTGCAGTTCGTTCCACAGACAAAGGTGAAGTTTTAGAACCTGCATTTAATCATGGTGTCAAATTAGTATCAATGGGCTTTTTGATTGATAAAGATCAGCCTGTCATTTGGCGTGGGCCAATGCTCAATGGGGTGATTCGCCAGTTTCTTTATCAAGTAGAATGGGGCGAACTAGATTATTTAATTGTGGATATGCCGCCGGGAACTGGCGATGCCCAGTTAACTTTAACCCAAGCCGTCCCAATGGCAGGAGCCGTAATTGTGACTACGCCACAAACGGTCGCTTTATTAGATGCTCGTAAAGGATTACGGATGTTTCAGCAAATGAACGTCCCTATTTTGGGAATAGTAGAAAACATGAGCTACTTTATTCCCCCGGATATGCCAGATAAACAGTACGATATTTTTGGTTCTGGTGGTGGTAACAAAACCGCCACAGAGTTGGGAGTTCCTTTGTTGGGCTGCGTACCCTTAGAGATTTCCACGAGAGTTGGTGGTGACAGTGGTGTGCCGATTGTTGTGGCTGAACCAGATTCGGCTTCTGCCAAAGCATTAAAAGCGATCGCCCTGACCATTGCAGGTAAAGTATCAGTTGCTGCACTAACGGCATAAATTTTAATTTTTGTCTGATTCCTGGGCTGTTGCCTGGGAATACAGATCATGAATCGAGAATTTAGAAGTTAAAATTCAGAAGTCAGAATTTATCGTAGTTTCAGCGTGAGGATTCTATGGTGGAAAACTATCTGAATTTTGAGAAATAAATTCAAAGGTTTGTGAATTCAATTACTCAGACAATATCCGAAAATTTCTCCTGAATTCTGACTTCTTTGTCCTGATTGCTTTTCTTACTCAGTAAATTTAACTCTCCAAATTAAATTCTAAATCCCACAATAATGTTGTTAAAACGTTCGCTCCCCAAAGTTCGCTGGAAATCTTGGGTTAAGCCTTGGCAGCAATTAGATTGGTTATTATTTTGTTTACCTGTTGCTGCCAGTATCTTTGGCGGCATTATGATTCTGAGTACAGAACTCAAACAACCAGTTACAGATTGGTGGTGGCACTGGTTAGTAGCTGGGATCGGCACTTTCATAGCATTATTTTTAGCTCGTATCCGCTATGAAAATTTACTTCAGTGGCATTGGGTAACTTATGGTCTGACTAACTTCAGCTTAATTGCGGTGATGCTTGCTGGTACTAGTGCTAAAGGCGCACAGCGCTGGATTAGCGTTGCGGGTTTTAATGTTCAACCGTCAGAATTTGCCAAAATTGGAATAATTATCACTCTAGCGGCTTTATTACACAAGCGGACAGCTTCTTCCCTAGATAATGTTTTCCGGGCTTTGGCAATTACAGCAGTTCCGTGGGGATTAGTATTTTTGCAGCCCGATTTAGCGACATCCTTGGTATTTGGGGCGATCGTTTTAGGGATGCTGTACTGGGCTAATGCCAATCCTGGCTGGCTAATTTTGTTGATTTCTCCAGTCATTTCTGCCATTTTGTTTAGTATTTACTGGCCTTTATCTGAGCCAATAGACTTATTGAAGGTACTAGCTTTTGCGCTTGGGTTTTTAGGATTTAAAGAAATAGGTTTTGAGTCTTTAGGATTCCTGAAAGAAATAGCTGTAACTCCTTTAGGCCTTCTTTGGGCATTTGCAATGGCATTTGTTGGCTGGCTAACACTAACTTGGCGGCGATCTGGTCTTGCGGCGATTGGTGCTTGGACTCTTAATATTCTGGGTGGTGAACTCGGAGTTTTTGCTTGGAATCA
Organism: Nostoc sp. PCC 7107; assembly: GCF_000316625.1. Classification (GTDB taxonomy): domain Bacteria; phylum Cyanobacteriota; class Cyanobacteriia; order Cyanobacteriales; family Nostocaceae; genus Nostoc_B. The sequence continues at coordinate 2,938,242 of NC_019676.1, forward strand.
TGTATTGAAAGAGTATCAAAAAGACCGGCTTACTGTATTTATTAACCCCGATCATGATCCTTTGGGTGCAGGCTATCACCTGATTCAATCACGCATTGCCATTGGTGCTGGCGAAATTTGGGGATGGGGTTTGTTTAAAGGGCCAATGACTCAACTTAATTTCGTCCCTGAACAGCATACAGACTTTATTTTTTCAGCTGTGGGTGAGGAATTTGGGTTTGTGGGTTGTTTAGTAGTATTGTTTGTCTTTTGCTTGATTTGCTTCCGTTTGCTGCACGTAGCGCAAACAGCCAAGGATAACTTTGGTTCGTTATTGGCGATTGGTGTGTTGTCGATGATTGTGTTTCAGTTAATCGTGAATGTGGGGATGACTGTTGGTTTAGCACCTGTAGCGGGGATTCCCCTACCTTGGATGAGTTATGGACGTTCTGCAATGCTGACTAATTTCATCGCATTAGGAATAGTAGAATCAGTGGCAAACTTCCGACAAAAGCAGAAGTATTATTAATGAGTCAATCAATTTTAGATTTTGGATTTTAAATTTTGGATTTGTTCTGCTCACTAGAGCAGGGCAAGAACGAAATAAATCTAAAATCGGCACAGTTAATAGTCAATAGTCAATGGTCACTAGTTTTAGTGCAAAGGACAAATGACCAATGACAGAGGACAAGTATTAAGCTATTAACAGTAAACCAGCGAGGGTAAAAATCATGATTCTGCCTGGAGCAACTGTTCGCGTCAAAAATCCCGCAGATACATACTATCGCTATGAAGGACTCGTACAACGGGTAAGTGATGGCAAAGTAGCTGTGTTGTTTGAAGGTGGCAACTGGGATAAACTAATTACCTTTCGCCTGTCAGAGTTGGAGGCTGTAGACACCACCGCAGGACGGAAAAAAGGAAAATAGGTTATTAGTCAAAGGTCAATGGTCAATTGCTTTTTGACTTTTGACTCAGCACTCAGCACTCAGCACTATCATGCGTCTTCCTCTACCACAATTTACAACAAGCGATCGCCACCCCAATCATATTGCGGAGGTGATTGAGACCAACACTACTGAATTTCTAGCCCAATGCTTGGAACCAGAAGACTTGAGCTTTCCAGCGATGCCGCCTTTTGGTAGTTGGGTTTGTGCTGTAGATGAAGAATCTGGTAATCAAGTGTATGCGGTGGTGTCTTATGCCACAACAATGCCGATAGATTCTATACATCGGGCCGTAGCCCTGGGGTTGTCATTGCAAGATTTACGCGAGGAACAACCCCAGATATTTGCTATGCTCAAAACTGAATTTCGGGCGGCGATTGTGGGTTTTGTACCACCTTCCCCCAATTCCCACGAAATTTCCAGAATATATCAGTATCTACCGCCCCGCCCGCCGCAAATTCATCAAGCTGTTTATCGCTGCGAAGCGGAAGCAATTATTAAATTTACAGAAGAATTAGATTTTTTACGGACATTATTGTCTGTAAATGGTGCGCCAGTTGAATCTTTAACCGCAGCAGCTATTCGAGATGTTTACCAGTTACGCAAAGCTGATCGAGAATGGCTAGTCAAGGCCGGACGGATGCTTAGTGTGCTTTTAAAAGACGATTATGATCGCTTACGGTTTATTTTAAGTCAAATCCATCCATAGGTAGTTATTTTCTCAACAATTACCTAAGTAGCTTGAAATAAACTGTTTTGTTATTTGTCAGGGTGGCTTTTATAATTATTTATTTTGATTGAGCGATCGCCTTTGAGGATATCGCAAATTTGCCGTCGCCCCTTTAAATATTTCCTATGGAACCAGTATTACAAGTTCTTGCTATAGAACCAACTTCCCAAGTTCTGGGTCAGGAACCAATCGTTCCCTTAGCAATTTTGTTGCTGGTTATTTTAGTCGTTCCTATCCTGTTTGAGCGTCTCAGACTACCAGGATTAGTTGGTTTTGTAGGTTCTGGAGTCGTACTAGGCCCATCAGGTTGGAATTTATTCCATAGTGATTTATCAATCATTAACCTACTATCTGACATTGGCTTAGTTTATTTGATGTTTTTAGTAGGTTTAGAACAGGATTTCAGACAATTACACCAGAATCAAAAACACTCTTGGGGATTTGCTGGTTTCACCTGTGCCATCCCTTTGTTGATGGGAATCTTACTAGGAAGGTTTTTTGGCTTTGCGGTTAATACATCTATATTGATAGGCAGCTTATTTACTTCCTATAGCCTTTTAGCTTATCCCATTCTTAGCCGCCTAGGAGTGATTAATAATCAAGTTGTTAGTGCTACTATTGGAGCAACAATATTTACTGATATTAGTGCTGTTCTGATTTTAGATGTTTGTTTATTTAGCCTAAAAGCAGATGTATTGAGTTTATCTTACATACTCATCTTGTTAGGTCGGTTAGTTATTTATACAACAATTATTTTAGTTAGTTTTGATTGGGCTGGGCAAGAATTTTTCCGCCGTTCTGGAGATGATGAAGGGAATAAATTTTTATTTGTGTTGCTATCCGTATTTATTGCTCTGATCAGCGCTCAGTTCATGGGGATTGCAAAAATTGTTGGAGCATTTTTAGCAGGTTTAGCGGTTAATACAGTAGTAGGTGAAAGCCCAACCAAAGACAAGCTTGTCTTTGTTGGTAGTGTGCTATTTATTCCCGTATTTTTTGTTAACCTTGGTTTGCTGATTGATTTGCCTGATTGGAGCAGCAATATTACAACTTTAAAGTTAATGCTGTTAGTTGTTGTTGGTGTAATTGTTAGCAAATTTTTAGCAGCTTTGTTAGCAAAAATATGTTATCGCTACAATTGGCAAGAAATGTTAATCATGTGGTCTATATCACTGCCTCAAGTCAGTACCACCTTAGCTGGTACTTTTTTAGGGTATCGTGCTGGCTTACTGTCAATGGAAGTATTACATAGTGTTGTGGCATTGATGCTGATTACATCAACGTTAGGGCCGTTGCTCACCAATCAACTAGCTATTTCTGTCACACCTACACCCCTGGCAGAACCACTAATAGTAAATTTACCTGAACAAAAAATTTCCGAAAAACAAAGTATTTTTACTATAGTTGTACCTATATATAATCCTCAAACACAGCAGTACTTAATGGAAATAGCGGCCTTATTAGCTCATCCTGAAAAGAGCAAAATTATCGCGTTAAGTATTGCCACTGCTGCGACTCGAATGGATTCACCACAGTTAGAAACATCTCTGCAACAGAGTGAACGCTTATTAGCAAAAGCTAACGATCAGAGTCGTAATTTGGGCATAGAAATATTACCACTACTGCGAATTGATAATGCCTTTGCATCAGGAATTACCAGAGCAGCACGAGAGCAAAAGGCGAATTTAATTGTGATGGGTTGGGATAAACGCACTGGGTTGCGATCGCGTTTATTTGGCAATGTAATTGATACTGTACTATGGGCATCCCACTGTACAGTAGCTGTGACTCGTCTGGTGGAATCGCCCCAGAAAATTCAACGTATTCTCGTACCATTGGAAAATTTAACTTCCCCTGTATTTTCTGCGGTCAAGTTTGCCCAAATGCTGGCAGATACAAACCAAGCCCAAGTTACAGTTTTGAATGTTTGCGATCGCCGCATTAGTTCTAGTAAAATCGCAGCAAGGCGATCGCAACTTGCGGTTTTAGTCTCGCAATTAGCTTTGCAAAATCCCCCAGAAATTCAAATTATTTCTCATGAGAATGTTGCCCAAGCAATTTTACAGGCAGCGCGATTGTATGATTTGGTAGTGTTACCATTCGTACGTAATTATACAATCCCTGGTGGTTTAGTTATAAGTGATCTGGCCACTCAGATAGCCAGACAACTTACTTGCTCTATTGTCATTCTGAGAGAAGCACAAAACACTCAAGTCAGCCCCACACCAAAAAGTGTTGCTAACACTACCTCCACTGTTTAAGGCATTTGCGAAACGCACAACTTGAGATGGGGAATTTGGCAACTTCAGCTAAATCAAAAGTTAGTACTGATGATAATTTAGGTTTTACCGGAAACTTTATTTTGTTGAAGATTTCATGAAATCTAGGGTAGAAACGCTCAACCCTTAAGTGATGTTTGTTATTTTGCTAGATGAATTGTCCAGCAACTAAGTGTTAATGTAACAAAATTGCATACATAACAAAATACATTACTAATTTAGCTCTGTGCGCTCTGCATTTTTGTATCTCGGCTGGGTACTCTAAAAACAAGCTAAACAGCCACTACTAGTATCTGTAAATATCAGGAAAACTATGAGAATTTTGGTGACGGGCGGCGCTGGGTTTATTGGTTCTCATCTTATCGACCGATTAATACCTCAAGGGCATGAAGTAATTTGCTTGGATAATTTTTATACAGGGACTAAACGTAATATCTTCAAATGGATGGGAAACCCAAACTTTGAGTTGATCCGCCACGATATTACTGAACCAATTCGTTTAGAAGTCGATCAAATTTACCATTTAGCTTGTCCAGCTTCACCAGTACATTATCAGTACAACCCAGTGAAAACCGTTAAGACTAACGTCATGGGAACACTGAATATGTTGGGGTTAGCAAAGCGGGTAAAAGCAAGATTTTTGTTAGCTTCAACTAGTGAAGTTTACGGTGATCCGGAAGTTCATCCCCAAACCGAAGACTACAGAGGTAACGTTAATCCTATTGGACTACGTTCATGCTACGACGAAGGTAAACGAATTGCCGAAACTTTGGCATTTGACTACTACAGACAAAATAAAGTAGAAATTCGGGTAGCACGGATATTTAATACTTATGGCCCACGGATGTTGGAAAACGATGGTCGGGTAGTGAGTAACTTGGTTGTCCAAGCATTACGCGGTATTCCCTTAACTGTGTACGGTGAAGGTACGCAAACACGTAGTTTCTGCTACGTATCAGACCTAGTAGAAGGACTGATGCGGTTGATGAATTGTGAATTCACTGGGCCGATAAATTTAGGTAATCCTGACGAGTACACAATCTTGGAATTGGCGCAGGCTGTACAGAAGCAAGTAAATCCAGATGCCGAAATTAAGTTTGAACCTCTACCTTCGGATGATCCACGCCGCCGTCGCCCTGATATTAGCAGAGCAAAAACTTGGTTAAATTGGGAACCTACCATTCCTCTGCAAGAGGGGTTAAAACTGACAATAGAGGATTTCCGCGATCGCATAAACAGCGATACCTAGGATTGAAGCTTCACAGCAGTTGCTAAAACTGCTCTGAACTAGAGTACAAGCTAACTTTTAGCCATAGCTTGCACTGAAATGATTAGTTAATAGACGATGCGTAGATGTCATATTAACAACTTCATTTTTGCAGAATAACCCCACAAAAGCGAGGAGATAATAAAATGCGTGTTTGCGTAATTGGTACTGGGTACGTTGGTTTAGTTACAGGTGCTTGCTTGGCTCACATTGGGCATGATGTAGTTTGCATAGACAACAACGAAGAAAAAGTCAAACTGATGAAGTCTGGGCAATCGCCAATTTTCGAGCCTGGTCTTTCAGAAATCATGCAAGCTGCTATTCAATCTGGCAAAATTCAGTTTTCCACAGACCTCGCTGCTGGCGTTGCCCACGGTGAAATTCTCTTTATTGCGGTAGGTACCCCACCTTTACCCAACGGTGAAAGCGATACCCGTTATGTTGAAGCTGTAGCTCGCGGTATTGGAGCTAACCTCAATGGTGGCTATAAAGTTGTCGTTAATAAATCTACAGTACCCATTGGTTCTGGTGACTGGGTGCGAATGATTGTTTTAGATGGAATTGCGGAACGTCAAAAAGCACTGGTACCAGCAGGTGGTGTGCCTAGCGATGACAAATTGCCAGAACTAGCCGCACATTTTGATGTTGTCAGCAACCCAGAGTTTTTGCGTGAAGGTTCGGCAGTTTTCGATACCTTTAACCCCGATCGCATTGTCTTAGGCGGTAATAGCTCGAAAGCGATCGCTATGATGCAGGAACTTTATGCGCCAATTGTCGAGCGCAAGTTCGCGGCTGACCAATCGTTGCCACCTGTACCTATACTGGCTACAGACCTCAGTTCAGCAGAGATGATCAAATACGCTGCTAATGCTTTCTTAGCTACCAAGATTAGTTTTATTAACGAAGTTGCTAACATTTGCGATCGCGTTGGTGCTGACGTGACTCAAGTAGCCAAAGGTATTGGTTTAGACTCCCGTATCGGTAACAAATTCTTGCAAGCCGGCATTGGCTGGGGTGGTTCTTGCTTCCCCAAAGACGTTTCAGCTTTGATTCACACTGCTGATGATTATGGTTACGAAGCTCAATTACTCAAATCAGCCGTTAGTGTTAACGAACGCCAACGTTTAATTGCTTTGGAAAAACTTCAGCAAGTCCTGAAAATCCTCAAAGGTAAAACAGTTGGCTTGCTCGGTTTGACCTTCAAACCAGATACCGACGACTTGCGCGATGCACCTGCACTCAACTTAATTGAGCAACTCAACCGCTTAGGAGCTAAAGTTAAAGCTTACGACCCGATTATTTCTCAAACCGGGATGCGTCATGGTCTTTCTGGCGTTTTAGTGGAAACAGATGCTGAAAGACTTGCCGATGGCTGTGATGCTTTGGTACTCGTAACCGAATGGCAACAATTTAGCCAGTTAGATTATGCCAAAATGGCACAACTGATGAACAACCCTGTAATTATCGATGGTCGTAACTTCCTCGACCCTGAAACAATGGTGAGAGCAGGTTTCCAATACGTTGGTATCGGTAGATAATTCTCCAAATTTAGGGTGGGCAATGCCAGTGATGTCAAAATTAGAGTCTGAGCAAATTTTGAACATTGCCCACCTGATAAAACTTGCAATTAACCAACAAGTGCAAGATATAGTTTGATATGACCTCTATCCCATCCCCTCTGTCTTGAAAAGTTTTGCGCCGGGAAACCCGGACGCGCAAACTTTTCGCTCCGATGCGGAGAGGGGAATTTTAATATCTAACGCACTCTAACATTGAGAAAAATAGCAAAAGCGATCGCATCTGTGCCAAAAAATGCGATCGCTGTCTTTTTTTAACCCCAATACAGGGAGATAATTATCATCATGCTACAATTAGCATCATTAGCTTTGGAAAAGCAAGCGATCACTCAAACTGCACTCTCCTCAGCCAGGTATTTCTTCAACAAAACCAGATAGACATAAATACAGCACAGATGGAAACAGCTAAACAACTAGCAATTCCTCTACCAATGGATGCTATAAAAAACTTTTGTCAATGCTGGCAAATTGCTGAGTTATCAGTATTTGGCTCAATTTTACGTGATGATTTTAACGCCGACAGCGATATAGATTTTCTATATATTCTTAAACCTAATATTCAATGGAGATTAGTTGATTTACTTGGTGCTGAAGAGGAATTAGAAAAATTGCTTGGTCGCAAGATTGATTTAGTCAAAAAGTCGAGTATTGAGCAAAGTCACAACTGGCTACGAAAAAGAAATATTCTTTCATCATCTCAGGTAATTTATGACAGCGAATAGAGATTTAGAATCTCTAATTGATATACACCACTACAGCCAAAATGCGATTTTTTTTGTATCAGCAATCACGAAAGTTGAATTTGTGGAGGATCAAAAAACAATCGCAGCAGTAATGTACGCGATCGCTGTTATGGGAGAAGCCACCAAAAGATTGTCAAAAGAATTTCGAGAACAACATTCCTATTTATCTTGGAAGGAACTTGCTGGTTTGCGCGATCGCTTAGTGCATGATTATAAAAATATCGATCTAGATATACTGTGGGATGTGGTTTCGGTAGAAATTCCCGCATTATTAGTGAGTTTAGAACCTTTGTTGCCCAAGCAGAATGAGTGATCGGATGATTTTAAACACTTCTATGGTAGACATTAGGCAAAATTAACAGATTTTGACAACTGACGCACCCTAAAATTAAGGAAAATAGCAAAAGCGATCGCATCTGTGCCAAGAAACGCGATCGCCATCAGTTTTAAACCTCAATACACTGTATTAAATTAAAAGTTGTAACCAACACCGAACAGCAAACCAACATCAGTCTGATCTAAAAAAGCAGCATTGACAGTACCGTTAAGGGTAAAGCGATCGCCCAAAGGTACATCCACACCACCAGTTAACAACAGTCCAACGTCAGCATCATTACTAGTTTCAATGGCTACACCAGCACCAACAAAAGGAGATACCGGGAAGCGCTGCTCACCTGTAGGATTCACTGAACGAGGTAGAAAATCGAAAGTTACGGGTACTAGAACTACAGTATCGTCACCAAATACTGCGGAAGGGCGCACAGAAATGTAGTTAGTTAAACCAACCTTACTAATTACCGCAATATTTCCTTCACTTAAAGCTGAGTCTCCACCCAAACCGATGTTCCCAGCAACTCCAATGTAGCTAGAACCACCACGAGTCGCTCTACCAGCTTCAATATTAGTAGTACCAGTTCCGCCAGGAGTAGTTTGATTGTCTCCTGGTTGTTGGCTAACATTCAAGTTAGGTGGAATCAGAACTTCATTAATAACGTGAATTACACCATTACTAGCTTGAACATTTGGTTGGATAACTCTGGCATTATTGACAGCAATCTGATTATTAGCGCTATCCACCTTGATATTCACAGATTCATCTTCCGATGTTCTCAGTTCACCAGCCTGAAGCTGACTCGCAGTTAATGAACCAGGAACCACATGATATCTGAGAATTTTCAACAACAGTTCTCTGTTTTCTGGCTGTTGTAATTGCTGTACAGTACCAGCTGGTAAAGCTGCAAAGGCCTGATCTGTAGGCGCAAAGACTGTATAAGGGCCTGGTTGTTGTAAAGTATCAGCTAAACCTGCTGTCCGTAATAAAGTAGTTAAGGTGCTAAAAGAATTATTAGACGCGGCGATGGAAACAATATCATTACCAGTTGGAGTATTACCAGTATTGCCTGCCACTATATAATTAGCCGCTGTCACATTACTAGCCAGAGCTTGTGCCTGTCCTTGTCTGACTAAGGCTTGATACAGCAAACTAGAAGCTTCAGCGCGGGTTAAAGGAACTTGGGGATTAAGTTGCTTGACATCTGGATAGTTAACCACAATGTTAGCTTGAGTTGCCGCAGCTACATTGTTAACTGCATAATCAGGAATGGCAGAAGCATCTGTGTAATAAGTGTTGAGAATATCTGATGCAGTGCCGCTACTATTTAAATTTAAACCACTGGACAAAGCTGCGATCGCCTGAACTTTGGGAATTTGCAAATTTGGCTGAAACACATTGCCAGGATATCCCGTCATAAATCCTGTTTCATAGGCTTCTTGAATCGCCGCAGCCGCCCAATAGTTAGCAGGTACATCTGTAAATCCACCTGAACTAATTTGCCGAACTGGATTTTGATTAAAAGCTTTTTGAATCATCGTCGCAAATTCGGCGCGAGTAACAGCTTGGTTAGGTTTAAATGAACCATCGGGAAATCCCGAAATCACATTTCTAGCTGCTAGTGCTTGAATAAATGGAGTCGCCCAATAGTCGGAACTTACATCAGAAAAATTACTTGTAGCAGTTGGAGATGAAGACGGTGTAGCAGATGGCGCAGGTGTAACTGATGGATCTGTAGTTTGTGCCGAAACTACTATTGGGTTAAACGTAGCGGTTGTTACGCCTAAAATCAGCAAAGTTGTATGTGCTAACGACCAACCAAATAAATTACCCATGAAAATTTCCTCCAGAACAAAGTAGCAATATGGAAAATCTAAATATTTCAAGATATGACAATTTCATCCCCTACTAAAAACCATGTATTAATCAGATAATTTACAGTGTTTTTTAGTGTTAAGAAGCTCATTTCAGTTCGTGATTTGATAATGATACTTTTTTTAAGTAATTCTGTAATCTTCCTGCTGCATGATATTTAGTAATATTAGAAGTAGAGAATCAATAGTATATCTATAGTTAATCTTTTCAAAAATTACTGGGTTTCAACAACTAGCTAAAAGGTTACATTTTTTAAATAAATTATCTTACTTTAGATAGTTGCCTGTTTGTGAGAATTTGCTAATTTTTTCGCCTAAAACAGCAGTTCATCTGCCATAATTAGAGTATAATTACCGTCAAGCTGCCAGCTTTTCAAGATGTATCGCAGTAGGAAAAATAGTTTTTTGGTGTGTTTTGCGAAATTTCAAAACAAATAAAAAATCCATTTGCTGGGAATATTAGTGCAGAAGTACTTATACCAATTCTTTATGAAGCTGCATAGAATTCGATCCCCCCTAACCCCCCTTTTTTCAAGGGGGGAACCGGAATAAATCTATCAAAGTCCCCTTTTTTAAGGGGGATTTAGGGGGATCTAAATATGTGCAACTTCACATGAAATTGGTATTACAAGTACTTTTCTACCAACAAACTGCATCCTTATGTATTTTATTACCTATGATTTGGTGTCAGAAACTCGGTCTTCAGGAGGGTAAAATTGCCCCCAAAACAAAATATAGAGCAATTGTGGATTGTACGTTGTGGCGCTGCTGTGTTGCTTTTTGGCCAAGTATTACTCCATTTATTCCAAGGAAAAACTTACTATCGCAAAATTCTGGAACACATGGTGACTGCGGGGCCTGGTTCTATTTCTCCAGTTCTGCTTGTGAGTGGTTTTGCTGGCATGATTTTTACTATTCAAACAGCCAGAGAATTAGTCCAGTTTGGTGCTGTTAGCGCTGTGGGTGGAGCTTTTGCCTTAGCTTTTTGCCGAGAATTAGCTCCCATTTTGACAGCTAGTATTCTTGCTGGACAAGTTGGCTCTGCTTTTGCAGCAGAATTAGGTGCAATGCGCGTCACAGAGCAAATTGATGCACTTTATATGCTCAGAACAGATCCTATAGATTATTTAGTACTCCCTAGAGTTATAGCCTGCTGCTTAATGATGCCTTTCATGATGATTTTTGCTTTGATGATAGGTATCACTGGTGGTGTATTTGCTGCATGGCAATTCTACCAGATTGTTCCAGAAATATTTTTAGAATCAGTCAGAACTTTTTTGGAACCCTCGGATTTAATGATTATTTTGTTAAAAGGATTCATTTTTGGGACGCTAGTTGCTGTTAATGGTTGTAGTTGGGGACTAACGACTAAAGGTGGAGCGAAAGAAGTAGGAGAATCAGCCACAACAGCAGTTGTTACGACCTGGGTATCAATTTTTATGATGGATTTTGTGCTGACTGTGCTGCTATCTGGACAGCCGAATTTTTAATAATTACGAAGAGATGTACTAAATATTATTACGTAAATAACTTAATACTTTTTATACATAAATTGCGAAGTTAAAAATTCTTGCCAAAATGCCATTTGATTCAGCAATCTCTAAATTTGATTGTTATATTGTATTAAATAACTATGTAGCTGATTATGGGGAAAGCTGTGCGTGATGATTTACATGGTTTAGAAATTAGCCAAAAAGAATTACAACAACTGACTAATTTACCTGTCAAATATCAACTAGTTTTAATTACTAACCCTCTAAAAGAATTTAGTAAACAGCTTATATACAAAATGAAAGGCTCGGAAGGAGCGACAGTAGTTTTTATTAGCTTTTCTATATTTGTTTTTAGTTATCTAATTTTTGATATTATTATTAAGTTGTTCGCTAATTGGTTAACTGTTCCATCTTGGATACTATTATTAATAGTATGTTTTTTTGGGAGTGCTACAATACAGTTGGTTTTTTATTTACTGTGGCGCAACATTCGGAAAATCTTAAAAGAGAATATGACAAACTCCCTAGAAATTCTTTTAGAAGATGTTGACCGATATAATGCAGTAATTAAAGCAATAGATATTAATGACCAAATAGAAGCGGCTGGTAATCCCGACGTTAGTATTCAAAAAAGAGAAAAAGTAATTGCAGCATTACAACTTACTAGAGCAGATTTAGTCCGAGCTTTGAAAACAGAAAGAATTTTGCGAGAAAATCAGAATTTTATTATTAGCAACACTGAGTTATTTGCCAACAATTTAGCAACTTTAACCACAATGCAAGTTACAGAAAAAGCGACGGAGCATGGGAAGTTATTAAATGAAGCTTTGCAAATTGCTTTAGATGTGCAGTATGAAATGAAAAGATTACAAAGTCAAGGTTGAAATTTATACATAGGTGGGAAGAAACTGAATTAAACTGGTGTAGCAAATCTGCGATCGCATCATTTTTTCTGTTTTGATTTCCCAGTGTCGCAATTCCCAGTCTAATATAAAGAAGTGTAAATTAAGCGATCGCCTACAGGCATGGACTGGAAAGAAATTAGAGGTAACTGGGTACTCATTCCCAAAAATCCTATAGGTATTATCCATTTTTTGGGAGGTGCATTTGTGGCGACTGCACCCCACCTAACTTACCGTTGGTTACTCGAACAGGTAGCCAGTAAAGGATATGTTGTCATTGCCACTCCCTTTGTGAATACTTTAGATCATATAGCGATCGCCCAATCTGTTTTATTAAACTTTGATCGCACTCTTGAACGCCTACATGACTCGGCTGTGTTGCGTAAGCTCTATCTTCCTACTTATGGTATTGGACACAGTATGGGTTGCAAACTCCATTTGCTCATCGGTAGCTTATACCCTGTAGAAAGAGCCGGAAATATCTTAATCTCCTTTAATAACTATGCTGCTAAGGATGCTATTCCCTTAGTTGAGCAATTAAATTCTACTTTAGCAATTGAGTTTACCCCCTCGCCCTTAGAAACCAATAAAATTGTCCAAGAAGGCTATAAAATCCGCCGGAATTTATTAATTAAATTCAATAATGATAACCTTGACCAATCGGCAGCTTTAACCAAAATATTACAGCAACGCTTTCCCGATATGGTAACAGCACAAACCTTACCCGGAACTCATACAACCCCTCTAGGACAAGATATCAAATGGCAAACAGGAGCTTCTTTTACTCCTTTTGATGCTTTGGGACAATGGTTTAAACAAGAGGTATACCGTGATTTGAACCAACTCAAGCGTGCTATCCTCTTATGGATGAATCCTTTATCACCACCGTAATTTTTGATGAGATAGAATAATTATTAATGATTTCGACTTTTTATGTTCCAAATATTAGTAATTGACGATGACTCAACAATACAAATATTTCTGAAAAGACTGTTAGAAAAACAAGGGTATGACGTAATTACCGCTAGTGATGGGGAAGAAGGAATTGCGAAGGCGATCGCTACTCATCCGGCACTAATTATTTGTGACTGGATTATGCCTGTATTAAATGGGCTAGAAGTATGTAATTACATTAAAACAGATCCGAATTTATCTACCAGTTTTTTTATTTTATTAACATCTTTAGATTCTGTTGCCGATCGCGTTAAGGGTTTAGATGCGGGGGCTGATGATTTTATTACTAAACCTATTGAGCAGAATGAATTAAAAGCTAGGGTAAGAGCAGGACTACGGCTACATCAATTGAGTCGAGATTTACAAATTCAAAAGCAGCTTTTAGAAACAGAGTTAGCACAAGCGGCTGAATATGTGCGCTCACTTTTACCTTTACCAACCACAGAACCATTTAAGATTAATTCCTGCTTTATTCCTTCACGGCAACTTGGAGGTGATTGTTTTGATTATTATTGGTTAGATGATGATTATTTGGCAGTTTATTTATTAGATACAGCCGGACATGGACTCAAAGCTGCTCTTCCCTCTATTTCTGTTTTAAATTTACTGCGATCGCGGGCTTTAAAAAGTTTAAATTACTATCAACCGAGTGATGTACTGCGAGGATTAAATGAAACTTTTCAGATGAATTATCAAAATGATAAATACTTTACTATTTGGTATGGAGTTTATCATCGAGTTACCCAGCGGTTAGTTTACGCTAGTGCTGGTCATCCACCAGCCGTATTAGTATCCGGTAAAAAAAACACAGACATTCAGCTATTAAGAACTCCTGGGATGCCAGTTGGGATGTTTCCTGAAGCTAAATATGTTGATGCTTGTTGCCAAATTGAAAAATTTAGTAATCTCTATATTTTTAGTGATGGGGCTTACGAAATTACAAAAGCAGATGGAACTCTTTGGAGTTTAGATGGTTTAATTCAGATATTAGTCAGCTTACAAAATACGCTTGATTGCCCATTAGAACAAGTATTAAATTACCTGATTGCCTTAAACTCCAAAGAGGCTTTTGATGATGACTTATCAATCTTACAAATTCAATTTGATTAATTAATTTTTGGAAAGCACAACTTGATGAAATTCATCTTGGCTAGGAAAAATTTCAAAAACTTTGTCCATACCAGTCAATTCAAATAAAATTCTAACTTGTTCATTAATGGAACAAAGAACTAGTTTGGTACCTGTTGCTCTTAATGCTTTGAAGGCTAATACTAAAGCACCTAATGCTGAACTATCCATAAATGTTACATCTTGACAATCGACTAGCACAATTTTTGCGCCACTTTCTTGAAGTTCAGTAATATTTTGTCTAAGATTTTGTGAATTGTTTGTGTTGATAATGCCGTTGAGTTTAACAATTTGTACTTGGTTATCCATACTATTTTCCCCCATTGTTATATAAAAAAATCCAGATTTTGCTAGTATTATATACTAATAGCTATTTTGAGCAAAAAAATAGCAAAATAAAAGTCATTAATTACTAGGAATTGCTAGATTTATGGAAATTTTTTCAAGATGTGATTGTAGATAATACATTTTTAAGCCTAATTAAGAAGTATCTATCATTTCATTTGCTAAATTTATCAATTGCCGTAACGTAAATTACAAAATTAAATTTCTGCAATTAATTTTTTCAAAATTTTGGTACAAGTGGTAGATATATGAACATAACTGAGAACCCAAAGTAATTTTTGTATCAATCACATCAGAATCTAGTTAGCACTATGCTGATTTCTCGAATAAATTTACTCAGGTTTTCAGATGCGATCGCCTTGACTATATTATTATTCCCAATATCCATAATTCTTTTCACAAAAATTAGTCCAGCAAAAAATTAGAAATTTAAATACAATCTCGTCAACCTGCCTCAATTGAACTCACTTTAGCTCGATAGAGCAGTTTATCGCCTTGCAAGTAGCCACTGTAGCGGACTTTGACTAATTCGCCAGGTTGTACTATTCCTGCAATTAATTGATGTATTTGGGGATTGTAGGGAACTTCTGAGCCTACAGGTGCGATCGCTTCTATTCCCCAAGCCTGTAACAGTTTTTTCAGGGGGTTCTCCACTAATGGGAGTATCTTCACCGCCTCAAACTGTGGATTTTCCCGCGCTTTCTGGGCCGCAGCCGGAAATTGCAATAATAAAGATTCCAGCAGTTGTAAACTCGACTGCTGGAATTCTTGGAGTAGTAACTCTCGCTGTTGTGCTATTTGTAATTGCGATCGCTGATATTCTGTTTTTAAATCTGCAATTTCCTGTAACATCTGCTGAGTAGATGCTTCATTACCCTTACTCAACTCTAGTGAGGCAAAAGTTGTGACTAATTCGCTTAATGACATCTGTAGAACTGAAGCCAACTTTAACAACACTTCTACGCGCAATGACGCTACCTCTCCCCGCCGCAACCGCAATATTTGTCTCTCTGAGACACCAGCGGCTTTACTCAAAGCTTTAAAACTTGTAATTCCCACTTTTTGGGCTAAATCTTGCAGCTTTTGGGTGAAATCAGGATTTGGCATCATTGGGAAAAGGATAAAGGACGAAGGATGAAGTTTATACTTCTTACTTCACACTCCATCCTTCATATTCCTTATTCTTCCAGCAAACTTCTCAGCATCCAAGCTGTCTTTTCATGGACTTGCATCCGTTGAGTTAATAAATCGGCTGTGGGTTCGTCGTTCACTGCATCTACCACAGGAAAAATCGACCGAGCAGTCCTCACTACAGCTTCTTGTCCTTCTACCAATAACTGAATCATCTCCTTGGCTTTCGGAACTCCGGGAGTTTCGGGAATCGAACTGAGTTTGGCATATTCGCTATAAGTTCCGGGTGCGGGATAACCCAAGGCTCTAATTCGTTCCGCAATTAAATCTACGGCTAAAGCTAGTTCTGTATACTGGGTCTCAAACATCAGGTGTAATGTTTGGAACATCGGCCCAGTGACATTCCAGTGAAAGTTATGAGTTTTTAGATACAGTGTATAAGTGTCTGCCAACAGGCGAGACAATCCTTCGGCAATTTTTGTTCTATTTTCTTCGTCGATGCCAATATTTACATTTTTTACTGTTGCTTGAGATGACATAATTTTCTCCTAAACTTATTATTTGAGGATTAGGGAATACTAAAGATGATGTTTAAACACTAAAGTATAAGATTTTATACTTTAGAATTCAGACTTCATACTTTAAAATCTATGCTAAGTGCATCTTGAGAACGCTGCGAGGAGCTTTACGGACTCTGGCTAATATGGTTTCTTGGCCTAAACGCTGGCAAGCTTCATAACGATGACAGCCAGAAAAGCCATAATACTGTCCGTCTACTTCTAGAATATCGATGGGTTCTTGCTGCCCAATTTCCGCAATTGATTCCATTAAGGCTCTTACCTTCTGTGGATCGTTGATACGGGGCAAAGGACGTTTAATTTGATTTAATGGAATTTCTTGGACTTTGGCCATAAGGAGTTGATCCAACTAAATTCTGTTTTGTGCATAAATAAATCATAGTCGTTATGACTTTGATTTGCAAGTGATTGAGGTAGCTAAATTGGGAATGGTACTATTGGAGCGTTCATGCGACAAAACCACTACGCTACGAAGCAAATGGTAACTCTGCCCCAGCGCAAGACGAAAAGGCAGAATCAAGTCACGATTGAATTTTCGTTTTGGCGTTTGTCTTACACAGTAGTAACGACATTTTGCTTATTGGGGCTGACAGCCGCATCAGGGCCTGGGAGCAACAGCACAGACGTAGAATTGAGAGTAGGAATTGTACAGAGATTTGGCGACAAATCCACGGACAAGCTGCAACTAGAACCGACAAAAGGTGATCGCTTGCGGTTAAGATTTCCTGTAGGCAACAAGCAACAAACTATCGTCACCGACAAGCCTGTCAAACTAGAAACAGTCATGCAAGCTTTGGCAAAACCTGTCGTTGAGGAAGTGGTAATTTTAGGGACATATCGTACCTTTGAAACAGCAGAAGATAGTGCCAATAAGTGGCGTTCGCAAGGGATAGAAGTAGAAATTTCCCAGCCAGAACGTTGGCAAGTTTGGGCCAAGCGGGATGTTTACAGTACGCCTTTATTGCGTCGCTTGCTATTCCAGAACTTACAAGAATCTGGTGCAAAAATGGCATCTATCGATACCAAAATTCAGAAAGAAGTACCAAAAGTAAGTTGGGTAGTCAATGGAAAACGTTACAGCCCCACCAATTTAGCCATCAGTGCCGATAAAAACTTAATTCGCCTCAACAAAGATGAAAAATCAGGAACTGGTCGTTTATATGCCGGGCGAATGGTATTGCAGCCCAATGCTTACGGTACATATACATTAGTTAATGAAGTATCTTTAGAAACATATTTACGTGGTGTTGTCCCCAACGAAATTGGCTCAAATGCGCCCAAAGCCGCTTTGGAAGCCCAAGCAATTTTAGCCCGCACTTATGCTTTAAGAAATTTGCGGAGATTTGCTGTTGATAACTACCAATTATGTGCTGATACCCACTGCCAAGTTTATTATGGGCTGAGTGGGGCAACCAGTAAAACAGATCAAGCGATCGCGGCCACTAGAGGCATGGTAGTAACTTATAATAACCAGCTAATTGATGCTTTGTACTCTTCTACAACTGGTGGTGTCACCGCCTTCTTTAGTGATGTCTGGAATGGCGAAGACCGTCCATATTTGCAGCCAGTGGTAGATGCGCCGATTAATTTTTGGAACTTATCACAGCAAAGTTTGGCAGATGAAGATAACTTCCGCAAATTTATCAACATGAAGCAGGGCTTCAACGAAAGTAACTGGGATGTATTTCGCTGGAACAAAGAAACTTCCATTGAAGATATTGCCAAAGATTTACAAAAATTCTTGCGTGTCAAAAATAGTCCATACTCCAAATTTAAAACAATTGAAGCGATCGCAGTTACCAAGCGTAGCCAAAGTGGACGTATTCTCGACCTAGCTGTGAAAACCGATATTGGCATATTTACTTTACATAAAGACGAAGTACGTAGTGCCTTTGCTGCGCCTATAAGTACATTATTTTACTTACAACCTTTAAACAAAGGTACAGCCGAATTGTGGGGGTATGCCTTTATCGGTGGTGGACTGGGACACGGTGTTGGTTTGAGTCAGACTGGCGCACAAAATTTAGCCAAGTTGGGCTGGGAAACACCAAAAATTCTCCAATTTTACTATCCTGGTACGAAAATTCAAATCTTTAACGACAAAATCCAACGCTAGAGAGTGCTGAAACCCAATAATGAAGCAGGAACACAAAAATCTTCTGTGTTCCTGCTTAGGGTGACAGTACTCAATTAAATTTTTTGTCAACTTAAGTTGAAAAAGCACATTGAATAAGGAAGAAACTTTTCCTTGATGTGCAGCTTTAACTTTTTCAACTTTAATCACTCTTGCAAGAGATTTTTGATTAAGATACCTTGACCTTAGTAGAGTTCTTCTTCTTTGTGAGTTTCGATTGTGCAGTCAGAGCTTGGATAAGCTACACAAGTTAGCACATATCCAGCTTCGATTTGATCGTCATCTAAAAAAGACTGATCGGATTGATCAACTGTACCAGACTTAATTTTTCCAGCACAGGTGGAGCAAGCACCAGCACGGCAAGAGTAAGGCAGATCAAGACCAGCTTCTTCAGCCGCATCTAGAATATACACATCATCATCAACGTCAAGTGTTTGGTTTAAGCCTTCAGCTTCATTGATCAGTGTAACTTTGTAAGTTGCCATTTCAGTATTCCTCTCTTTTGTAGACGGCAGTATAAGTTATGCTAAAGCAATACTTACGGCTTAACTTATAGGATTAGCCGCGCATGAAAATTTACTTCAATTCTGATACTACGGGAAAAACTAAGTGATGTAACTCGAAATTGACCGCGATTAGTAATGAAATTTAGTTACATGGAAATAATAAGTTTAAATTATACTTCCAGGCGAGAAAATCGGGTGTAGAGGGGAGAATAAATAATAACTAATCACTATTGACAATCATGTATAATTCAGAGGCAGTTTGAGGACAAGCACAAGTGCGCGTCGGCTTGGTAGGTACTGGGTATGCAGCAAAACTCAGAGCAGAAGCACTGCTGCAAGATGAAAGATCGCATCTCGCCGCAGTTGTTGGACATACCCCACAAACAACAGAAATTTTCGCTCAAGAATACCAAACTTCATCTGTAAATTCTTGGCAAGAATTGGTAGAACGGGAAGATTTAGATCTGGTAGTGATTTCCACAGTTAATCGAGATCATGGAGCGATCGCCCATGCTGCTCTTACCCACGGCAAACATGTAGTTGTAGAATATCCCTTGGCGGTGGATTTCACAGAAGCAGAAGAATTGATTGCTTTAGCCAAAACCCAAAATAAATTGCTCCATGTGGAACACATAGAACTTTTGGGTGGGCTGCATCAAGCTTTAAAACAAAACTTAGCCAAAGTTGGGGATGTTTTTTACGTCCGTTACAGCACCATCAATCCCCAAAATCCCGCACCACGCAAGTGGACTTACAACCATGAATTATTTGGCTTTCCTTTAATTGGGGCAATTTCTCGCTTACATCGTCTGGTTGATTTGTTCGGTAAAGTCTTTACAGTTAACTGCCATCAGCGATATTGGGCATTAGAATCGGAATATTACCAAACCTGTTTGTGTACAAGTCAGCTATGCTTTAGCAGTGGCCTTTTAGCCCAAGTAATTTACGGCAAAGGTGAGACACTTTGGCAGCCAGAGCGAAAATTTGAAGTTCATGGCGAAAAAGGCGCTTTAATTTTTGATGGTAATACTGGATACTTGATCCAATCAGGGGAAACCACACCAATAGATGTGGGAACGCGTCGGGGTTTGTTTGCCAAAGACACAACTATGGTGTTGGATCATCTGTTTGATGGAACACCCTTATATGTCACCCCAGAAGAAAGTTTATACACCCTTAAGGTAGCTGATGCTGCCCAAAGAGCAGCAAAAACAGGGTTAACTATATTTTTGTATGATGCTGTAGATTAACGTCAATGAAAACCGAACTAATCGTTATTTTATCCTCAAGAGAAATCGACAAAATGCGTCGGGCTGGATGCTTGGCGGCTAAACTTCTAGAGCATCTGGAACCGCTAGTGAAACCTGGAGTGACTACACTGGAACTCAATGATGAAGCTGAACGTTGGACACAGGCGCACGGTGCCAAAAGCGCCCCCCTTGGTTATAAAGGTTTCCCTAAGTCAATCTGTACCAGCGTGAATGAGGTCATTTGTCATGGCATCCCCAATGCTAAACAAATTCTCAAAGAAGGTGACATTATTAATATTGATGTTACGCCGATTGTCGATGGCTACCACGGTGATACATCGAAAACATTTATTGTGGGTGAGCCTTCAGAGAAGGCGAAAAAATTGGTAGAAGTAACTCAAGAGTGCCTGTATCGGGGTATTGCTGAAGTTAAACCAGGATCGAAAATCGGGGATATTGGCGCAGCAATTCAAGAATATGCTGAGTCCGAAGGTTTTTCTGTAGTGCGAGATTTTGTCGGACACGGGATTAGTAATATTTTCCATACTGCACCCGATGTTCCCCACTACGGCACTCGTGGTAAAGGTAAGCGCTTAAGACCAGGAATGGTATTTACCATTGAGCCGATGATTAATGAAGGTACTTGGGAAGTAGAAATGCTAGGTGATGGTTGGACGGCGGTAACACGCGATCGCAAGTTGTCCGCGCAATTTGAGCATACAATTGCGGTAACAGAAGATGGTGTAGAAATTTTAACTTTACCGGAAGCTGAGTAAAACCTCTAGACCACTTGGTGGGCATTTGCTAGTACATGAAGTAAAAACCTGATGAGGTCTATGACTCTAGCAATTGCCCTTTAAGCTAAGCCTATAGAGACTGATCCTGATGGAGTTGTAAGAGTCGCCAAGACTCGCGCCACCCTAGACACTGTTGTGACAGCTTTTTTAAAGGGATGTATGCCAGAGGAAATAGGAGAACAGTATCCGTCGCTTCAATTACCGGATATACACTTGGTTATTGGGCAATACGTTTCAGATAAGAAAACTAAATCACAACAACACCAACCCAACAAATATAGCTGTAGCCAATAAGATTAGGACATAAACTATGAAGTATTCCTAGTATTGCGATTCAAACTCAGATGGCTAAACCCTATAGTGATGATTTCCGGCAAAAGGTGATGCAAGCAATTGAGTTGGACGGTCTCAAAAAGAGTGAGGCGAGCCAATTGTTCAATATCAGTCGCAATACGATTAACTTGTGGTGTCAAAGAAAAGCCCAAACGGGTGATATCAAGGTCAAATCGAGGCAGGAATGCCAAAGGGGTGGCAAAATCGATGATTGGGAGAAGTTTCGCGCATTTGTCAAAGCAAATGGTGATAAAACTCAAGTCCAAATGGTAGAGTTATGGGAAGGAGAGATTAGTCAACGCACGATTTCACGGGCATTGCAGAAAATTGGACACACCCGTAAAAAAAAACATATGGCTACTGTCAACGAGATGAAGCCAAACGAGCAACCTTTCTAGCACAACTGAAGAACCCAAAAGCACCACACTTGGTTTATGTCGATGAATCGGGAATGGATGAACGAGATAACTACGGCTATGGGTACTCACCAACAGGGGAACGATTTTACGACCTCAAATCCGGTCGGCGACAGGGACGCATTAACATGATTGCTGGGTATCGGGATAATCAATTGATTGCCCCATTTACAGTCGAGGGGGCGTGTAACCGCACAGTGTTTGAAACCTGGCTAGAAACATGTTTGATTCCGGTTTTGCGTCCCGGTGAGTGGGTAATTGTGGATAATGCGACGTTTCATCATGGTGGTCGAATTGCCCAACTCATACATGATGCAGGCTGTGAACTTGTTTATTTACCTCCCTATTCACCAGACCTTAATCGTATTGAGAAGTGTTGGGCATGGTTAAAAAGTAGGATTCGCAAACAATTACACAATTGTGATCATTTACGTGATGCTATCGAATTCGTTCTCAAGCACGCAGCGTCCTAATAAAACTGGCTATAGCTATAATTACTCAACCAAAAACGAAAGAATGATTTTGCAGGGGGTTTGGGGGATTCTCTCCCAAATCTTGCTGATTGTCTGATAAGTAAGCAGAAATTGAGAAATCAACTCTCATTACCTTAACTAAACCGTATTTGGTTATTGGGTACTATTTTAGACACCGAGATGAGGTTAATACTTATCTTGCAGAACACCAGCATCAGGCAATTATGATTCAGCAGAAGATTGAACAGCAGTTTAATCCCGTTGGAATACGCGATCGCTTATTTGCTAGGCGACACAATCTATTGGCGCAACCAAAATAAGTTCGTAGACTGCGATCGCTTCATCTTTGCCTTTTAACTTTACAGCTTGATCAACCAATTTTAACGAGAATAATTCTGGTTGAGATAAGCTTTTAATCACTGATTCTGTTACCAAAGTGGGACAGCTATATTGCTTTGTTAAGCCTTCAATGCGAGAAGCAATATTCACGGCATCACCGATGACTGTAGAATCAATGCGGCTAGTAAATCCGACTGTACCCATGACCACTTCGCCGCGATGGATACCAATCCCAATGCTAATTCTAGGTAAGTTTTTGGCAATGCGTTCTTGATTAAATCGCTCTAGAGATTGGTGCATTAAAATTGCGGCTTTGAGTGCGCCATCTGTGTTTTCATCATCAAATAATGCCATGACGGCATCACCGATATATTTATCAATAAATCCACCTGCTTGATCAATTACTTCCCCGATACAAGATAGGTAGTCATTGAGAAAGCTAAATATTTCTCGTGGTGTCATCATTTCCGATATGGAAGTGTAGCCGCGAATATCACAAAATAAAATTGTGATGTGGCGCGTGACGGCGATACCCACCTCAATATTTTCAATTCCTGCGGGTGCGATCGCTAAAATAAATTTATTCGGGACAAATAATTCAAAAGATGCTAACGTCTGCTGTAATTTACTAAATGAACTTTGCAATGCAGCAGACATCTCATTAAACGAAGTTGCTAATGCACCAATTTCATCAGCATTGGTAATTTCCGCACGGTGTTGCAAATCTCCCGCCGCAATTTGCGCCGCACTGGTTTGTAAGCGGCGAATGGGGTTACTCAATCGTCTCGCTAGAAGATAAGCACAAATCAAACTAACAACAATTCCCATAGCGCCGACTATCAATGCTTGATTGACTGCATTGGCTACAGCACGGTTAACTTGTCGCAGAGAAACACCTAAGCGCAAAGTGCCGAGTTTTTGCCCCGATAACTGTTGAATAGTTGAAGCTACTTCGATAATTTTTTCGCCACGTTTAGCCCTGATATGATTACCAAAGTGGATATCTGCCAAGGCAAAGGTTTCTAGAGAATTAGACTTGGGCGACGCTGTTTGTGCTGCATCACTTACTTTTACTGGCACAATATCGGGAATGTATTGTCCTTGTAAATATTCCGGGGAAGCGGCAATAATTTGATTTTCTAGTCGCGCATCCG
This sequence comes from Nostoc sp. PCC 7107, assembly GCF_000316625.1. Classification (GTDB taxonomy): domain Bacteria; phylum Cyanobacteriota; class Cyanobacteriia; order Cyanobacteriales; family Nostocaceae; genus Nostoc_B. The sequence continues at coordinate 2,961,902 of NC_019676.1, forward strand.
AGATTAAAACATAGACAAAATCTTCATTTTCTCGCAGCATCACATTTACATTCAGGCGGATTTGACTCCAGTTGCGTTCTTCCAGGTGATTCGCAAAAGAAGAAGTTCCCAACACCCTAGATAAGAACTTGGCTTCATTGAGTTTTTGCTGTCGATAAAGTGTATTTTCCGTTTTTGCCCATACCAACACAATTGAACCCACTAACGCCACACTTAATAGTGTCGTTGCAGTCATGATTCGGTTACGAATCGAACGGAAACTAAATAATTTCATGGCGTTGGAGTTAATTCTTCTACAAATGTTACCCAGCGTAATTGGCTGATTTTGGTAGGGCATTGAGAACTAAAAGCTAAAGTTACCGGGCCTCCCATTTTGGCGGGAATTAATTCGCGGCTTTCACCCCAGCGAGTAACGAGTAAAATATCGCACTCAGCTAAATCTTTGGTAGACAAGCGTACTGGAGAATCATTATAAAATGGTGCTTTACCACGAATTATTACCCCTCCCTGTGGAGGTAATGGTTGTTGAAGGGAAGTGAAAACATCACGCAGCCTGACTCCAGAGAGTTTAACTTTGCTGCTAGGCCAAGAAATTCTATAGCCAACAGTTTGCTCTAAGGTAACTTGAGGTAATTGATCTAAGGTAGCTAAGTTAACTTGATGTTTACCAATACGCAGGTTAACTGATTCAGTCCCAACTATGATGTGACTGACATAAAACGCCCAATTACTTGTGTCATATTTTTGCTTGAGTTGAGGATATTGGGTATAAGGAAAGACTAAATATAATGGCCCACCTTGAGCGCGGGCGATTGGTTTGTTATTTTTAGAGATCGCTAGTGTAATAGGGTATTTGAGTAAATCTTGGATGTTCAGCGTCGTTTGGTAAGAGTCAAAGGAAACAAAAGTAACATCCGTCACATCATTAACAAGCGCAAACTGTTGTAACAATACCGACACAGGCACACCACGAAAATCAAAAATCTCTTTAGAGTGCAAAATATCCAGAGGATCAACTGTTTTTACATGATGATTGGTTGCCAAAGCCTGTAACTGCGGCCAGTTTAACTTGAGAGATTTGCCAGTGCGTGTTTCACCTTGAATAGCTAAATTCCACTGACTTTGCTCTGCTTTTTTGGCGTTATCTGCCACAATTTTCGCATTGCGAGCGATCGCGTCAGTACGCCATACTTCCAGTTGTTCATCTGTTGGCTGGTTTGTGCAACCACCTAGACAGATAATTGCGATTACTAAAGGTGTTAAGGCTAAGTTTTTCCACATTATTTAAGTGCTGTTAGCGGTAGCGGGGCGTTTAGCCCGTGCTGAGAATTACCCCCAGCGACTGGAAGTCGCTCAGTGCAAGATATAAACGAGGTAATACAGTTTTACTCTGTGTGCCAAAATATCCTGGAAAAATTTAACTTTCTATAGCTGTAGCCAAACTCAGCACCTAGCACTTTGCTACAACCAAAATTCAAGAGTCACAATAGAAGACGCGGGCTGTCTACAAACAGTTATGCACTAAATTAAGGAGATTATTATCTGTGGTATTACAAATACAAACCAGCATCTACGAGCCTAAAACCCAGGAAATTGCTAAACAACTTTTAAGCGCTACTCAAGAAAATCGCTCGTTTTTAGCTTCCTTGCGTGACCAAATGCGCTGGGATGATAAATTACTAGCTTGGGCAATGAGTAATCCGGGTTTACGAGTGCAGCTTTTTCGCTTTATTGATACTCTCCCGGCGTTACGCAGTAAACCAGAAATTGCTGCCCATTTACAAGAATATTTAGGCGATGAAACTGTAGAATTACCAGCAGCCCTCAAAGGGATGCTCAATTTTGCTAACCCTGATTCTATGCCGGGACAGGTGGCGGCAACAACTGTCTCTACGGCGGTGGAAACATTAGCGCATAAATATATTTCTGGCGAAAATATTAAACAAGTCATCAAAACAGTTGAACGCCTGCGGAAAGAAAAGATGGCGTTCACCATTGATTTACTTGGTGAAGCTGTAATTACAGAAGCAGAGGCGCAGTCTTATCTAGAACGTTATCAAGAATTAATTGCTCAATTAGTAGAAGCATCGAAGAATTGGACGAATGTTGCGGCGATTGATCAAGCAGATGGTGAACAGTTAGCCAAAGTCCAAGTTTCTGTGAAATTAACAGCGTTTTATTCGCAATTTGACCCTTTAGATGCTGAAGGTAGTGAGGAAAGAGTTAGCGATCGCATTCGTAATTTATTACGTTATGCCAAGGAGTTAGGCGCAGCTATTCATTTTGATATGGAACAGTATGCGTATAAAGATTTAACTCTGAATATTTTGCAAAAGTTATTGTTAGAAGATGAGTTTCGCCAACGTACAGATATTGGCATAACAATCCAAGCATACTTGCGTGATAGTGAGCAAGATGCCAGAAATGTAATTGCTTGGTTGAAACAGCGCGGTTATCCGTTAACTATTCGCTTGGTGAAGGGTGCGTATTGGGATCAGGAAACTATCAAAGCAGCGCAAAAGCATTGGCCGCAACCTGTTTACAATGACAAGGTGGCGACTGATGCGAATTTTGAAACGATAACTCAGTTGTTGTTAGAAAATCATCAATATGTCTATGCTGCCATTGGTAGCCATAATGTGCGATCGCAAGCACGGGCAATTGCTATAGCCGAAAGTTTAAAGGTTCCCCGCCGTTGCTTTGAAATGCAGGTGTTGTATGGAATGGGGGATAAGTTAGCGAAGGCTTTGGTTGATCAGGGTTATCGGGTGAGGGTTTATTGTCCTTACGGGGAATTATTGCCGGGGATGGCGTATCTGATTCGGCGGTTGTTGGAGAATACGGCTAATAGTTCGTTCTTGCGGCAGAATTTGGAGAATCGGCCGATTGAGGAACTACTAGCGCCGCCGGATATGTCTCACGCAGAGACGCGGAGGCGCGGAGAGGAAGACAAGAGTTTTGTGGGGGCGGCGGATACTGATTTTGCGGAGGAGGAGAGAAGGAAAAGGGCGGCGCAGGCTTTTGAGGGGGTGCGTCGGGAGTTTGGGAAGACGTATCTACCCCTAATTAATGGGGAGTATGTGAATACTCTCGATGTGATTGATTCGGTTAATCCTTCTAATTACAGTCAGGTAATTGGCAAGGTTGGCTTGATTAGTGTGGAACAGGCACAACAGGCGATGCAGGCGGCGAAGGCGGCGTTTCCTGGGTGGAAGAAAACGCCTGTGAAGCAACGGGCGGATATTTTACGCAAGGCGGGGGATTTGTTGGAAGAACGCCGGGCGGAGTTGTCGGCTTGGATAGTGTTAGAGGTGGGTAAGCCTGTTAAGGAAGCTGATGCAGAGGTTTCGGAGGCGATAGATTTTTGTCGGTACTACGCTGATGAGATGGAACGGCTATATCAAGGTGTTAATTATGACGTACCTGGAGAAACTAACCGTTATATCTACCAGCCGCGAGGAATTGCAGTGGTGATTTCGCCGTGGAATTTCCCGTTAGCGATCGCCTGTGGAATGACTGTGGCTGCTTTGGTTACGGGTAACTGTACGCTGCTCAAACCTGCGGAAACATCTTCGATTATTACTGCCAAACTCACAGAAATATTAGTTGAAGCGGGGATTCCCCAAGGTGTTTTTCAATACGTTCCCGGTAAGGGTTCGCAAGTAGGGGCGTATTTGGTAAGTCATCCTGATACTCATGTAATTGCTTTTACTGGTTCTCAAGAAGTAGGCTGTCGCATTTACGCAGAAGCGGCAACCCTGAAGCCTCTGCAAAGGCACATGAAACGAGTAATTGCCGAGATGGGCGGCAAGAATGCGATCATTGTTGATGAAAGTGCTGATTTAGACCAAGCAGTTGTCGGGGTTGTGCAGTCAGCCTTTGGTTACAGTGGGCAAAAATGCTCGGCTTGTTCGCGGGTGATAGTTGTGGAATCAATCTACGATGCTTTTGTTGGGCGGTTGGTTGAGGCGACAAAATCATTGAATATTGGCGAGGCTGACTTACCGAGTACACAGGTAGGGCCTGTGATTGATGCTAACGCCCGCGATCGCATCCGGGAGTATATTGAAAAGGGTAAGGCAGAAGCAAAACTAGCTTTAGAGTTACCATCGCCAGCCCAAGGATATTTTATCGGCCCGGTGATTTTTAGCGAAGTCCCACCCGATGGCATCATTGCCCAGCAAGAAATCTTCGGCCCTGTGTTAGCTGTAATTAAAGTCAAGGATTTCGCCGCAGCGTTGAAGGTTGCTAACGGCACAAATTACGCTTTAACTGGCGGGTTATATTCCCGTACACCTTCCCACATTCAGCAAGCGCAGGAAGAATTTGAAGTCGGCAACTTGTATATTAATAGAAATATTACAGGAGCGATCGTCGCTCGGCAACCTTTCGGCGGATTCAAACTTTCTGGTGTCGGTTCCAAAGCAGGCGGCCCTGATTACTTGCTACAGTTCTTAGAACCACGGACAATTACAGAAAATATTCAACGCCAAGGCTTTGCACCCATAGAAGGCGCAGATTAATTTCATAAAAACTCTCTGCGCCTCTGGTTACTGAGCGCAGTCGAAATTTACGCCTCCGCGTGAACTTTAAAGCATAAAAATCAGGTGTGTAATCCTCACCTGATTTTTTATTTATAGCCGTAGCCATATTAGTTAGGAGGCTGCTTGCTTGAGAACGGTTTCTATTGCATCACGTAGATTATCGGATGTGGGTAACAACTTACGAACCCTACTTTTGAGCCATGCCCAACACTTTTCAATCCGATTGAGGTCGGGTGAGTAAGGGGGAAGATAAACGACCTGGCATCCTGCGGCTTCAATTAATGAAGCAATGCGGCCACCATGATGAAATGTCGCATTATCTATAATCACCCACTCACCCGGACGCAAGACCGGAATCAAACAAGTTTCTAGCCAGGTCTCAAACACAGTTCGGTTACACGCCCCTTCGACCGTAAATGGTGCAATCAATTGCCCCTCTCGATACCCAGCAATCATATTAATACGGCCTTGCCGCCGACCCGATTTGAGTTCGTAGAAGCGTTCCCCAACTTCAGAGTATCCGTAGCCGTAGTTGTCGCGTTCATCCATGCCAGACTCATCAACGTACACTAGATGCGATGCTTTCGGGTTTTCGAGTTGTGCTAAAAATGCCACTCTTTTGTCTTCCGAACGTTGACTATATCCGTATGTTTTTTTTACGCGAATGTCCTATTTTGATTAATGCCCTGGAAATCGTGCGCTGGCTTATCTCTCCTTCCCATAGCTGTGCCATTTCGCTTTGGGTTTTATCCCCATGTTCTTTGACAAAGGTGCGAAACTTATCCCAGTCGCTGATTTTGTTATTCTGCTGCAATCAATCCTTTCCTTGCTTTGGGTTTGACTTCACCCGTTTCGGCTCGGCGCTGCAACCACAAGTTGATTGTGTTGCGACTGATATTGAACAGAACACTTGCCTCACACTTCTTGAGTCCGTCCAATTCAATCGCTCCTATGACTTTTCGCCGGAAATCTTCACTATATGCTTTCGCCATTGAAATTGGGTAGATGCAATGCCAACTCTTCTAGTTTACGTCCTAACTTTGATGGCTATAGCTATAGATAGACCAAAATATCGGGAATAAACGTTAAGAAAATTAAGGTAAAAGCTTATCTTTCCTATCAAATGCTAGGCGATCGCATACACATCGAAAATCATTCATCAATCCAAAGAGAATTTTCAAACTTCACACTTCAACTGACTCAGGAAACTGGCGTTTTAAAGCTGGAAACACAGGACAAGGCGCTTGTTCTTGTAAATTGTTTGGTTTACTCCAAGTAAAAGGTGCTTTTTGCGCCGCAGACATCCATAACAAACGTTTGGCGCGTGTCATCGCCACATAAAGTAAACGATATTCTTCCGCAGTTTTTAAGTGTTTGGCTTGTTCCCAAGCTTGACTGACATCAGGTATACCCGATTCTCCGTGGAGGGCGGTGCGGATTTGGGCGCGGGCGACTTCTGATAAGGTGAAATCTCCTAAAAACTGGCTTTGAGGCGGAACCCAAAATCTACCAGGAATCAAATTCTCATGCAGAAAGGGAATAAAAACATAGTCCCAATCTAGCCCTTTGGCTTTGTGCATGGTAATGATGGTGAGTTGATTAGGACGGGTGTAATGTGCTTCTAAATCTTCGGTTTCTACAGGCTCAAACCGTTCTGAACTGACAATTTCGCTTAAAGTCGCCAGCATTGCACCCATTGAACTACCACCAGCTATCTGCTGATTGACTCGTTCTGCAAGTTTGTCAGCCGTGGCTAATTCTGCTTGGTCGTAATTTAGCGCCAAAGCGAGGAAGGATATCAATTGGTAAAGCGGTAATTCCATACGGGCGCGGAGTAAGCTACGACACAGGTGAGCCGCTTTTTCGACTGGTTCTGCTTGGGGGGCAGCTAAGGGGCCGGGATATAAAAACTCTTCTGGTAAACTAGCTAGGGCGTTGAGGTCTTGGGTGGGAATTAATTGTCTTTGTACTAATACCTCTAAGGCTGCTTTGAGATAATCAGGAGAGTGGGGTCGATCGCAAAATTGCAGTAATCCTAAAATTTCTTGGGGTACATGAGAACGGCGATCGCGCTCACCCACATCGTAAAGTGTAATTTTATGCTCTTTGCATACAGGAGCCAGCATCTCTGCTAACCATCGACCTTGACGGTTTTCTCTGACTAATACCGCCGCACGGGTATTTGCTGGGTCTGGTGTAAATAACTCCACTACTCTTTTCGCCAGTAGTTCGACTGTGTGGTGAATATCTCGCGGTGTGTATAGTTCTAGTCCTTTACCTTCTGGTGCTGGGTTAGCATTTTTTTGCGGGTCATTCGTACTCACAGGGTAAATTGTCTGTGAACGGAAGGGAAAAGAAGTTGTTACATGTGGCGACTTGCGATTTTTAGCACCATAAAAGCTATTCACCCATTCCAGCGCAAAGTTAGCCGCAGCAATAATAATTCTCGTACTGCGCCCAGCTTGATTCATTGTGGCTAATTTTGTCATGCGATCGCACTCTTCACAAAATTGCCGAAAATAAATCGGATCAGCTGGTGTAAAGGTGGAGTTAATCGCTTGGTTAGGATCACCAACTCTGACTAAATTGAGTGCTGTTAGCGGTAGCGGGGCGTTTAGCCTGTGCTGAGTGCTGAGTAAGATATTCTCCTCATACTCCCCTGCTCCCTCCGCCGAATCAGAAGCTAAAATTTCTAAAAGTTTTGTCTGAAGGGGGCTAGAATCTTGGGCTTCGTCTTCAAAGACTGCGAAAACTTGATTTTGTTCGATGCGGCGGGCGCTGTCATTTTCTAATACACGCAAAGCGGCGAGAATCATGTCGTCGTAGTCGATGAAGTCGCGCGATCGCATTAAGTTCTGATATTGTTCGTATAATCCTGCCGCTATGCTTAAAATTTCGTATTCATCTGAAGTTTGTTGACTCCATTCTTGTAATTGTTCTGGCCATATCCCAGAACTTTTGGCTTCGTGTATGACGGTGGTTGCTAAATCTGGTAAAACTTCGGTTCGCAGTACAGATTGACGACGCAATCTTTCTGTTTCTTCGCCGTCAAATTGTTGTCCTTCAAGTAAACGGAAATATTTTTCAGGATTGTTATTAATCCATTGTTCAACTGCTGTGCGAATTAAGCGATGGCTTTGACTAGGGGTAATTAATGTCAGATTTTCTAATTCTAAACCGGATAAATCAGGATAACGACTGGCAATATTTAACGCCAAGCCATGTAATGTATAGACAGCAAAACCTGTTTGGGGTAAAGATAAATTGTCACGGAGATATTGCCGAATTTTCGCTTTAATATTAGCCGCAGCAGAACGCGTAAAGGTAACAACTACTAATTGACGGTGAACCGAGGAACGAGACTGCGCTAAACGTTCATACTGACGGGCGATCGCGATCGCCGCCGCCGCCGCCATACCTGTAGATTTTCCAGCCCCCGGAACCGCAGAAACAGCTAATGGCCCCGATTCCCAATCGGCCATTTGTTGTTGTCCCTGGCGCAAGCTGTTGCGGATGGCTAATATTTTTTCGCTCAAAGACAAAACAGGCGATGAATGAGATAATTCCGTTTGGGCAGATTCTAAAGGTACAGTCGCAGTAAAGTTTGTGTCTGACATAGTAAATTTTATACTTTGGGCAGATGGACAACAACTAGCAGATTTATGTTAAGAAAAATCAAGTTTATTAATAATGTAATTTTCTGCCTCCTACATAGCCCAAAAATAATTATTGATGTCTCAATAATATGAATGTGATTATTCAACTATAAAGACGAATAATAGTTTGTATTTATTTACCTTTGTTGTAAAATTTTACATATCTCGATAATGATAAATAGCAGAATTTCTCTACATTATGTCAGTTTATTTGGGGCGATCGCCCTCGGCGCTATTTTGCGATTTTGGCATTTAGATTTAAAACCTTTATGGATGGATGAAGTAATTACTTCTATCTTTAGTTTAGGCAAAAATTATCATGATTTACCTTTGGATGTCTTATTTCCTCTACAACGCGTACAGGAAATTTTTACTTTTAATCCTGGTGTGAGTTGTTCACAAATCGCCACTAATGTTAATACACAGTCGACCCATCCACCCTTATTTTTTTGTGCGATGTACCAGTGGCTAAGTTGGATGACTCCTTTAGGAACAGAGTGGATTGCAAAATTGCGATCGCTTCCTGCTTTATTAGGTGTCGCTACAATCCCGGCGATGTATTGGCTAAATCGCCTTGCTTTTTCTCGGTCATCGGGAATTATCGCAGCCTTAGTTATGGCGACTTCACCTTTTGCTGTGTACCTTTCCCAAGAATCACGACACTATACTGCACCAATGTTGCTGATTACTTTGTCGTTGTTAGGACTAATTCAAATTCAGCAGGATATATTTAGGCGATCGCAGTTTAGTTTTTCGGTTTGGCTACTGTGGACAATAGTTAATAGCATTGGGCTTTATGTTCACTATTTTTTTGCTTTAGCATTTATTGCCGAAATTGCTACTTTAATCTTACTAATTTACAAATATAAGTTAAATATTTTAATTATCCAGAAAACTTGGTTATTTCTCTTTATTTCTAGCACTACAGTTTTCATTAGTTTCATTCCCTGGATATTAGGAATATTCAATCATATTCAGCGTAACGAAACAAATTGGTTGCCGACTCCTAACTATATTTCACCGTTATATCAAACTTTGATTAACTGGGTGTTGATGACAATTGCTCTACCTGTAGAAAATCAGCCTCTACCAGTAGCAATTATTAGTGTATTGCTGATGGTATTATTTTTTGTTTGGTTAGCAAATCAAGTATTCTCCGGATTACGAGGTTTGTTATTAGATAGTAAAACTAATATAGCGACAAATACGCTTTTGACGTTTACTTTTTTCGTAATTTTAGAATTTTTAATTATTATTTATTTCTTCGGTAAAGATATTACTGTTGTTCCCAGATATAACTTTGTTTATTACCCCAGCTTTTGCGTTCTGTTAGCAGTGGGGATTAATTATAGTTTCAAAAATAAAAAGTTAATTCCTGGTTTTTTAATTATTAGCATTATTAGTTGCATTTTTGTTGTTAATAATCTAGCTTTTCAAAAGCCTTTTCTCCCAGAAAAAGTGGCTCTAAATATGAATTTAGAGCCATCTATCCCAGCCATGTTGGTTACAGGATATGGCAGTTATCAAGATGTGGCACTAGGATTAAGTTTTGCTTTAGCTTTAGAGCCACTGAGAGATACAAACAAATTAGATAATTTTGCCTTTATTAATCAAAACTCTAGTGCAATTCCTTTCTGGCAAAAACTTTCGCAATTAGCTATTCCTGATACATCTAAATTAAATTTATGGATAGTGGCTCCTGGCTGGCGACGACGTGATTATCAACAGCAAGTAATTTTATCTGGGCAAACAGTTTGTAATATAGACCCTACACAACATTATAGAATTGGAATTCCTTATCAACTTTATCGGTGTGGGAAAAAATGATTTAAAACGCAAAGGTACGAGGAGGTTAGCGCAGAGGTAAACAGCGGTTTTATCTGTGTTATCTGCGCCTCCGTGGTTTGTTATTCGTCAATCAGCCAAGGTTCTTTGGTGACTTCTTCATCAAAAATTCGCTTGGGACGCACCAGGACAATTACTTTTCCTAGGATGGAAATCTCTGGTTCAGTTTCTAACCATTGAATATCTAATTCCCCATTTTGCTCCACAACAAAATAACTAGAAGCATCCCATTCTCTTTGTGCGCGATCGATAACTATTAATATTTCTTCTTGCCTGTTTTTCGGTTGATTGGGAAGGCGATCGCTGTTTGCCAAAACTACCACTGGATCTTCTGCATTTAACAGCACTTGCCAACCCGGTAAGGGAACCCAAGCTTGTTCTCCGGCAAACTTGACTATTTGAAATGGTTCACTAGCTGTAATTAGCGGTACAGCCTGTAAATCTTGTGGTGTTAAGGGATACTTACCCACTACAGGTAGAATGCGCGGGAGTTCATCTTCTGAGTCAAAACGATAAAAGGGCAACAGGGGAGCCGGACGCTTAGGAACGACAGTAAAATCAACCAGGAGTTGTTCTAGTTGCTTCCGGGCTGAGTCAGAGTGAGCAAAACGCAGTCCTTTGGCAATCAAACGCGATCGCTCTGCCAAATCAGAATTTTGCCGGGCTAATTTCCATGCTTGGTAAGCCACTGCATCCCCAACATGAGCTGAAAACCCATCTGGTAAATTGCGTAACCAAGAGTAATCTTTAATTGCTTTGGCGACTTCTCTTGCCCCATCTAAATCAACTTTGTGAATAAAAGTCAATTCCGCCGCCGCCGCCCGTTCTTCGTGGGTGAGTAGGCGTAATTCATATAAAACATCACTACCTCGTATAGCGTAGTGCGATCGCGTCGCTGCTGATGCGCCAAATTTTTCTATAGAATTGTAAACTTGAGCGCCAACCATTACCTGATTTTGTTGAATTGGCTCAAATCCGGTGGCTTCAAAAATTTCTTGGGGATTATGTCCAGACTTTTGCAAAGTGGCGATCGCAATTCCCCATTCCACCCAATTACCTTGCTTTTGCCTCAGCTGACGCAATAACTCCTGGGCATTGTCGTTGCCGGTGGTATCAGGGTTTTGAGCGTTGGGTGGTAAGTCAGTCATAATCTGGAGTGGCAGCTTGAACTAGAGAAAAGTACCGATATCTGATCGGCAAGTCTTATTCTAATCTTTAACAGCGAACTATCTATCACTCTACCGTCAAACAAAATTATAGGTTATCTATAGTACACACAAGTTCTGCGTTATAACTGATCAGTACCTTCACGCAAGGCTTACGCACCATAAATCAATTAAGCTTGGTGTGGAATATAACAATATAGTGAATTATTTACAGGAATTATCTCATGGATAATCCCACGCTTGAAATAAATGCAAGTCGTCGGCAAACAGCTACTTTAGAAAGAGCAAAAAAACTCAAAATATTGGTAGTCGATGATGAACCAGATAATCTCGATTTACTTTATCGGACTTTTCGGCGCGACTTTCATGTTTTAAAAGCTGATAGCGGTATCAATGCTCTAGAAGTTTTGGCAACAGAAGGAGAAGTAGCCGTTATTATCTCCGATCAGCGAATGCCAGAAATGAAAGGTACGGAGTTTCTGAGCAAAACTGTGCCGCAATTTCCCGATACAGTCAGGATTATCCTCACTGGCTTTACTGATATTGAAGATTTAGTAGAAGCGATTAATGCGGGACAAGTTTACAAATATATCACCAAGCCTTGGGATCCAGGAGAGCTGAAGGCAGTTGTCCAAAGAGCAGCAGAAACCTATGACTTGTTAAAACAACGTACAGAAGAATTACGCCGCGCCAATGCTCAAATGGCCTTATTGTCTGTGTTAGTGCAAGTCACCCAAGCCGCAGATACTTTAGAGTCAATTCTCGAACCAATAGCTACAGCCTTTAGTGATAGTTTCACTGCTGATGGCTGTATTTTGCAGTTGGTGGAAGGAAATGAATTAGCGAAGGTTCAAGGTTCTTATAGCCGTACTGCTACTACTATCAACTGGCTAGATAAAGACCTCTTGGTAAGTGAAGCGATCGCTACAGGAAAAGTCCAAACAGCTTTAAATGTGGCTAAAGAGCCTAAACTTGCTGGTATATCACACTATCAAGATACAGGTGTCCAAGCACATTTAGTTATCCCAATTACCTACCGCAATGGTATGTTAGGTGTGTTGTCACTCCAATGGCAACAACCTTGCTCTTTGCGAGAAGATGAACTGAACCTGATTAATTTATCGGCTCAATTAGTAGCGATCGCTCTGACTAGCAGTCGTTGCTATCAAGGAACTTTGTAGTTATTAGTCATTTGTCCTTTGTCCTTGGTCATTGGCTCATGACTAGTGACTAATGACTAATGACTAATGACTAATGACCAATGAATCAAGAAATTCGTGCCATTTTTGACAGTATTGCTCCAGTATATGACCAGCTAAATAATTGGTTGAGTCTGGGACAACACCGGATATGGAAGGAAATGGCTATTAAATGGAGTGGTGCTAAATCCGGTGACACTTGTATTGATTTGTGTTGTGGGAGTGGTGATTTAGCGTTGCGTTTGGCACGGCGTGTTGGCAATACAGGACAAGTGTATGGCGTAGATTTTTCACCTAACCTACTCGCAACTGCTCAAGAACGCTCTCAACAACAATATCCCCAGCCTGCCGTAACTTGGGTAGAAGCTGATGTCCTCAATTTGCCGTTTGAGGATAACCAATTTGATGCGGCGACAATGGGTTATGGGTTAAGAAATGTGACGGATATTCTCCAAAGCCTGAGAGAGATTCACCGGGTTTTGCAACCAGGTGCTAGGGCGGCAATTTTAGACTTTCATCGCCCCAATAACGAGCAATTACGGGCTTTTCAACAATGGTACTTGGATTCTATAGTTGTACCAATGGCTGAAAATTTGGGCTTAAAAGAACAGTATGCTTACATTAGCCCCAGCTTAGATCGTTTCCCTAGAGGAGACGAACAAAAAGAACTAGCCCTGCAAGCTGGTTTTGCATCAGTTACACACTACCCCATTGTGAACGGTATGATGGGAGTGTTAGTAGTCAGTAAATTTTAGATAAGAGATGGAAGATTTGGGATTGGCTCTGCTGGCAAAGAAGCAAAAGTTATCCAGAAACTAACATCTTGATCTAAATCTTCAAATTCAAAATTGGCAAGTCCAAAATCCTGTGGATTGGTCTCATCTTTGGCTTTATGTGTCTCCCCCAATATTGGGTGGGGTAATTGGCTACTTCACAAATGATATAGCCATCAAAATGTTATTTCGTCCTTACCAAGCAATTTATATTGGTGGACGACGCGTGCCTTTCACTCCTGGTTTGATTCCTCGCAACCAGGAACGTTTGGCTAAAAATATTTCGAGTACAATTATGGGGTCGTTGCTAACCCCAAATGAATTACAAAATCTGGCTCGGCGCTTGTTACAAACAGAGCGAGTCCAATCAGCTATTTTGTGGTTGTTACGTTTAGCAATTGACCAAATTAAAGCAGATAAAGACCAAAAAAGTGCCAAAATTGTGGCAGGGATTTTGCGTGATTTATTAGGCGAGTCTTTACCACGATTGTTAAAAGTTTTAGCAAGGCGGGAAGACTTTTTAGAAGCACAAATAAATCAAATTTTTGATCAAATATTGCTAGATTTACAACTAACTGATGAACAAGCTACGCGTTTAGCTGATTGGTTATTGCAGACAGTTTTACCTCCAGATATGTTGCGTCAGGCAATAATTGATTTTTTAACCGATCGCACAATTCAAATTATTGATGAAAGCTTCCGGGAAAAAACCAGTGGAACTTATTGGGTAGTAGCTAATTTGTTTGGTTTACGTAATAGTCTTACCCGACTGAGAACGTTTTGTTTAGATGAGAAAGAAGCGACTAATGCTCGTTTGCAAGAATTAACGCAGGATTTGCAAGTGCGCGATCGCCTGAAAAAAATCTTGCAGAATTTGTCTTTACAAAACTTACCAATTGGTACAGTCAGACAGTTACGTAAAACCACCCGCGAAACAGTCCGCCAATATATTCAAACAAGTGGTAGTGATTTGTTAAAAGGATTCACTGATTCTGTGAATTGGGAAAATATTGCTACACTGCTGTTGAATCGACTGAGTGCTTCACCTGTTGTTAGTTCTTCTTTAGAAGTTGTCAGCTTAGAATTAGCTTTAATTTTAGAACGTTATTTAGAAAAAGATTTAGAAGCGATTGTGGCGCAAGTGATTCCTATCTTGTCAATCGACCAAGTAATTATTGATCGTGTGAAATCAACTTCTCCTGCTGATTTAGAAGCAGCGATTGAGGGAATTGTCAAAAATGAACTACAGGCGATCGTCACTTTAGGAGGAGTATTAGGTTTTGTAGTCGGTTTATTCCAAACGGTATTTTTAATCTTGAGTCAGCAGTCATTATAAATGTAAAATTGAAGCGAGAGTCCTTCGGACACGCTTCGCGATCGCCTAACTCAAAATTTGAGCTAAATCCAAGATAAACCCAGGCAGAATATCTTCCCCACTCAAAAAATTTTGTAGGTGGTGATTTGACTATTTAGCTCATTTCTCATTAGTAACCTTTAACTTGGGATAAACAATGCGTTTATGGTGGAATTGCTGCCAAACTTCGACAAAAATTTGGGCAATTTGCGTCATTTCATCGCGTGTTAATCCAGATTCTTGTAGTTGATTGTCTTGCCATCTGGCACGCAGAATATTATTGAGTGTAGTTAAAGCTTGTTCTGGTGTAACTTCTTTGAGCGATCGCAGTGCGGCTTCACAAGCATCTGCTAACATAACAATTCCCGTTTCCCGTGACTGGGGAATTGGGCCGTCGTAGCGAAAATCCGCTTCATCTAATTTTATACTGGGGTCGGCTTGAGCTTGCTGTTGTGCTTGATGATAAAAATAAGCAATCAGAATTGTACCCTGATGTTCGGGAATAAACGCTTGAATTGCAGTTGGCAACCAATGTTTACGTGCCATCACTAACCCTTCACTAACGTGCTTTTTGATAATTTCGGCACTTTTCCAAGGGTTTTGAATTTCTGTTTCGTGTTTATTTGGCCCGCCCATTTGGTTTTCAATAAAACCTAAAGGATCGTGCATTTTACCAATATCGTGGTATAAAGTCCCAGCCCTAACTAATTCAACATTACACCCCAATTTTTTCGCCGCGGCTTCGGCCAGAGTAGCTACAAATAAGGTGTGTTGAAAGGTTCCTGGGGTTGCTGTGGCAAGTTTTTTTAATAAAGGGCGATTGGGGTTAGCTAATTCAGCCAACCGAATGGGAGTAACTAAATCAAAGAGTTTTTCTAAATAGGGACTTACGCCCAAGGCGACGATACTCCAAGCTAAACCTGATAAAGTAAATAATCCGGCTGCTTGAAAGACCATGTACCAGCCTATACTAAATGCTCCACCAAAGAATAAACTCAAAATTAAGTAAAGGCCGCCTTGAGTTGCTGCAATAGCTACACCTAATATTGCTAATTCTTCCCGCGATCGCAATCTTTGGGCAATACAACTACCTAATATACTTCCAGTTGCACCAGCTACCAAGGCTATTTTACTAACTTCTAAACTTGTAGGGATGACTAGCAACAAAAGCCCAATAACTGTTGTACCCAAAATCGGGCTATAAAAACTCCCTAATAATAAACCAACGGCACTCCAGGTAGTATGAACTATCCCCATTGCGATCGCGCCAGGTGTACTCAAAGTTAGTAGCAATATTAATAGGCGATCTCGTTGTCGTAATCGATGCTTGTTGTGCTTTTCTACCCACACAAAAATCCCGATTGCACCTGTAATTATGACTGCTAACTTCGTCAACCCCAGCCAATTATTTTCCCGGCGAATTAATTTATACTCTTCTAATACATCAAACTGCCAATCAGTAATTTTTTGTCCTTTACGGACAATTACCTCGCCTTGCTTCACATTTACGATTACAGGTAAAACTCCTTCCACTGCCTGTTGAGCCTGGATGCGAGTTTTTGCTTCATCTTTTTTTAAATTGGGTTTTAAGACTGTCAATAACAGCTTCGATGCTAAAACTTCAGCATCTTTTGGCACTAAATCTTGAATATGTATACTTACTGCCTTTTGTAAAATCTGATCTGGTAGTCCTTCTGGAATACCTTGAGTCAAGATGCGATCAGCAATTTGGCGAATCTGTGTATATGTAGATGACCAATCATCATCTGATAAATCTAAGATGACAGTTTCTTGATAAATTGTTTGTGGGTTAGCAGTTTCTAACTGTAAAAGTTGCGCCTTTGCTTGGATATATCGTTGGCGTACTTGAGATATTTGCTGCACCAATGACAGTAAGTTTTGTGCTGAGGTGGTGATTCGGTAAGCGTCTAACTCTCCTACTACTAGTTGGAAGTCTTTACTTTGAGTGATATTACTAGGTTTAGGTTGCTCAGAAGCTGGAGACTGGATGAGATTGAGAGAATTAGGTTCTTCAATCAGTGACTGGTTTTGCTCAATGGGTGAACCTGTTGCTGATGGAAATAAAGGAAGATATTTGGCAGAATTATGTCTTTGCCTAGTTTGATGTTTTGGTAAAAGCTCTAATTTCTGTTTACTCTGATTTTCGATGGCTGCTAGTAGTGCTTTCCATTCGGAGTCAGAACAAGCACGTAAATATTGCTGGGTAGGTAAGGATAAAGCTGCGGTGTCCAAAAAAGGAAAAGACCCAGCAACAGAGCGAATTTCATTACCTTGGTCGAGAAGTTGTTGCAATTGTTGGTTAATCTTGGCGGTGGTCGAAGTATCGACCATCAACACTGATGTAGAACTTTTACTAACAGCTTTACGTCTAGCTTCGGTTTGTTGTTTATTTTCAATACCGATAGAGTAGGGGGCTTTGAAAGTTTGTGGTGCGTAGGCTCCTATTTGCAGTTGGGGTTGGTTGTATAACTTATGACCTAGCACACCTGTCAGAGATGCAACTGCGATCGCCAAAACCACAGAAGAACGTTGTTCATGTACCCAGCTTAAACCGACAGCAATCATTCCAGTCTGAGTTTTGATCGATTTTGCCATTGATCTGGATACCGTTGCTCGTTTATGTTGTTTGCTATGGTGGCTGAATTTGCACAAAAACAAAGGAAAATTATTGAGAATATTTGTTTGAGGTTGGCCGCAGCCCCTTTGGCTATTTTGACGTTTCTTAACTAGCCAACGCACTGAGTGACATCTAGCTGTAGAACGCCGCCAGTCAGTTAATTGCTGGGTTAAGGACTGAAAAAATGGCTGCTTTTTCATTACCTTTGGCTGCTGACTTTAATAGGTCAGAACAAAATTTTTAATAAACATTTAAGCTTGAGTCGGAAGTATTTGACCAAGATAATTTGTAATATCTGCTTACAGAATCAGATGGAGGTAAAAATTGAAATAAATTTAGAAAAACAATCAGTGTTAGTGTTGCTGGGATTGATTAGTAGTAATTACTGTTTGATGCTGGATTAACGTGACCGAATAACTCGTGGCGCTGCAAAGACAGAAACAGAATTTTGTTTGTCAAGGATCATATATCCTTCTTGGGGGAGTTGTTTTGAATGTAGGGATAGATTATACACTCCTGACCATACAGCTAAAAGTGCATCGGTCAATTCTAACATTTGTGAATAATTTGCCAGTATCCCAGTAGAGTTATCGGTTGATAAGTGCAGAACTCCCCAATGAGGAGGAATTCCAGCTGTACTGTTGTAAGATCCAGATAAAGCACCTGCGATCGCACCGATAATTGGCGCAGGTAAAATTCTTAGTGAATTGTGATTTGCCCGCAAGACTGTCAAACGGAAGTCTTCTATGGTACTCAGAAAGCAGTAAAATGCTATGGCGATCGCACTGCTAGTTTTATCTTCTGTACTTAACTGTGCTTTGACTTTTTCTAAACCAGCATGTTTATTTAACAAATCATTAACTTGTAATAATTTTTTTGGTAATGCTGTTGGTGTTTCGCCAACAAAACTAATTATTTG
Source organism: Nostoc sp. PCC 7107 (assembly GCF_000316625.1). GTDB lineage: Bacteria > Cyanobacteriota > Cyanobacteriia > Cyanobacteriales > Nostocaceae > Nostoc_B. The sequence continues at coordinate 2,979,996 of NC_019676.1, forward strand.
AGGTATGAGGGTTTGAGGATTTAATTTTTCGGTTAAAGATAGAGCGATTATATATCCTACGGCTAAGATACCATCTCGTATAACTGGGTCGTCTCCCCAAAGTTGATACGTACATAACAACTGAGATCGTAATTTTAGTGGATTTTCATGAAAAAAAAGTGCCACTGGTAAAGTGGCTAAAATAATTTCTGAAATGATACTCTTACTAAGATTTAAGTTAGGCAGTTCTTTTTGCTGACGCTGTTTCCAGTCATCTAAATCTAATTTGCCTAATGCGATGAGACTTTCAGTCCCCAGAAGCATTAATTTGCCAATCTCAGAGAAAGCTTGAGGTGTTTGCTCTCCAGACTTGGCTAAATTTGCACCTAATAAAGCACCTAGTAAAGTACCTCTAAATCGACTGAACAGTGAATAGCGCATATTTTTGAAGTATGAAGTATGAAATCTGAAGTCTAAAATTTCAGCCTTAACAATTTATATAGCAACCGCCAAGCCAGTTAGGACATTGTTGATTGCTTCAAGTCTTGCAACAACTGAATTTATACTCAGTATTCAGCACTTTGCTATACTTCATTTTTTTGCAAATGATGCACTAAAGCCTGTAAGCCTAACAGATAACTTTGTTCGCCAAAACCGCTGATTTGTCCAATAACGACAGGGGCTATATAAGAATGATGGCGAAAATCTTCTCGACGGTAAATATTGCTGAGGTGTACTTCAACTGTGGGTAAATTAACTGCTGCGATCGCATCCCGTAGTGCCAAACTTGTATGTGTATATGCTCCAGCATTAATCAAAATTCCCTGGTATTTACCCAAAGCTTCATGAATCGCATCTACCAAAGCTCCTTCATGATTAGACTGCATGGTAAAAACACTTGCTTGTAGCTGTGCCGCTTTTTCTTGCAATAAACGGTTCATTTCAGCCAAAGTTACAGCACCATAAATTCCTGGCTCTCGCTGTCCCAGCAAATTTAGGTTTGGCCCATGCAGTACCAAAATGCTTAAAGGTTGCACCCTCAATTTTCAGTCCCTTCAAGTTTAACGACGACGGGAGCGTTCATTGACAGGAATCGGAATCAGTTCCGGTTCCGGTTCCGCTTCAGGCCCAAGCAGGGCTTCAATCAACTTGCGTGCCATCTCTTTCAGCTTTTCCAGTACCTTTTCTATATAGTCCATGAACTGACCGCTCCTGAGTTACTACCTATTGTAATTAAAAGCCATGCGGAAATTGGCTTTGTCTTACACGTTTTGCTGCTAAATTGGCTAATCCAGATTTTTGGATTACTGGCGTTAGCCATTTTGAAAATTTCCAGTTGTGATTTCCCTTACTTTTTAGAGTATCACATCAGCAACCTAATGAACTGCATTTAGCTAAGGATGGGTATGTCGTGGAAATAGTCAAGGTCATTAGTCAATGGTCAAGATTCATTTGTGATTAGTTATGATTTCTAGACTATGGACTATGTACTTTTGACTCTTGACTAATAACTAATTTGATGAGTCATTCTTTTTTGCCGCAGTCTTGGATGACTTGGTGGTTGATTTAGCTCCTGAGCTAGTTGTTTTGCTGGTTTTGCGGGTAGATTTTTTAGATGATGAAGTTTTACTAACTAACAATTCCAGAGCTTTAGATAGTGTCATATCTTCCACCGACTGTCCTTCTGGCACACTCACGTTAGTTTTACCATGCTTAATGTAAGGGCCATAAGGGCCATCGTAGATATTCACAGGTGAATCGTCTTCTGGATGGTTTCCTAATTCCCGTAACGCGGCTTTGGATTTGCTGTTAGTAGAACTCCGGCCTTTTTTCGGTTCTGATAACAATTCCAATGCTCTTTCTAAAGAAACTGTTAAAACATTGTCCGCTGCTTTTAACGAGCGGTAGTCTTTGCCTTCTTTCCCTTGGTCGTGAACTATGTAAGGGCCATAGGGGCCGATACTAGCTTGAATTTTACCCCCAGTAGCTGGATGGGTTCCCAAGGCACGGGGAAGCGCTAAAAGACCCACAGCTATTTCTAGAGTGACATTTTCTTTCGGCACGTTTTTGGGAATTGAGGCTTGCTTCGGTTTAGGATTTTCTTCTGTTTTGTCACCCAATTGGACATAAGGGCCGTAAGTACCAATTTTGATATAAATCGGCTCACCTGTTTCTGGGTGGCGACCAACTTCGTCAGGGCCAGTTGTTTTTTGCCGCAATAAGACTTCAACTTGTGCAGGGTCGAGGTCAGCAGGCGTTAAATCTTTAGGAATGGAGGCGGTGATGACACCTTCACCATTATCCATTTCGATATAAGGCCCATATTTGCCAATGCGGACTTTTGCTGCTAAATTTTCTAGTTCTACGGTTCTAGCTTTAGTCGCATCAATTTGACTTTTCTGTTCTCTAACTAGGGTTTCTAAACCTTTGTCACCTAGATAAAATTCTCGGAGGTAAGGTAGCCAGTTAACTTCTCCGTCAGCGATATCGTCTAAGGTTTGCTCCATTTTGGAGGTAAAGCTGGGGTCGACAATATCAGGAAAGTGTTTTTCTAGTAAGCTGGTGACGGCAAAGGCGGTGAAAGTGGGAATTAAGGCATTACTCACCAATTGGGCATAACCCTTATCGATGATTGTGCCAATGATGCTGGCGTAGGTACTAGGACGACCAATACCTTCACTTTCTAAGGTTTTCACCAAAGTTGCTTCGCTGTATCTGGCTGGCGGCTGAGTTTCGTGATCAACTGCTTCCAGTTCTTTACAAGTTGGATGATCTCCGACTTTCAGGTTTGGCAAAATAATTTCTTGGTCTTCTAGTGCGGCTTCGGGGTCGTCAGAACCTTCGACGTAGGCGCGTAAATAACCAGGAAAATCAATGCGTTTACCAGAGGAACGAAAACCTGCATCCTCAACTTGCAACTGCACAGTAATTTGAGTTTGACGGGAGTCGGCCATTTGACAAGCGACGGTACGCTTCCAAATTAGATCATAGAGAGCCAGTTCTCGACCGCTTAAACCTGTTTCTTGGGGCGTGCGGAAGGTGCTACCTGCTGGGCGAATGGCTTCGTGGGCTTCTTGTGCGCCTTTAGATTTGGTGGTGTATTGCCGGGGTTGGGGGCTAAGATATGCCTTACCGTAAAGCTTTTCTACACAATCACGGGCAGCTGCGATCGCCTGTTCTGACAAATGCACCGAGTCTGTACGCATATAGGTAATATACCCTTGTTCATACAAACTTTGAGCAGTCCGCATAGTGTCTCGTGCTGAAAGGCGTAGCTTGCGGTTTGACTCTTGTTGCAAGGTTGAAGTGGTGAACGGTGGCGAAGGTTTCCGGGTAACTGGGCGTTCTTCAATATCTGAGACATTCCAGGTTTTGCCTGTCAGTCTTTCTTTGAGGGCTACAGCTTCCGCTTCTTTCAGCAACACAACATTGCGCCCTGCCGTAATTTGCCCGGTGTTGGGATCAAAATCGCTACCGTTCGCTACTTTCGTACCGCCCAAGGTGACTAACTGGGATGTAAACGGTGCTTTGCCCTGTTCTAAGTACGCTTTTAAATCCCAATATGTCCCTTCATGAAAGGCTCGGCGTTGGCGTTCTTTTTTCACCAATAACCTCACTGCTACCGACTGTACACGCCCAGCAGATAATCCCCAGGCAATTTTTTCCCACAGCAAGGGAGAGAGTGTATAACCAACCAAACGATCCAAAATCCGCCGTGTTTCTTGGGCGCGGACTAACTGCTCATCAATATTGCGGCAGTTTTTCAAAGCTTTTTTAATCGCTTCTTGGGTGATTTCGTGAAACACCATCCGCTTGGTGGGAACTTTGGGCTTGAGCAGCTGGTATAAATGCCAACTGATGCTTTCTCCTTCGCGGTCTTCGTCAGTTGCCAAGATGAGTTCAGTTGCCTCTTTCAAGGCATCTTTCAGCTGGGTAACAATTTTCTTTTTGTCTTTGGGGACAACATACACCGGTTCAAAGTCTGCGTCTACATTTACCCCTAACTGCGCCCATTTTTCACCTTTGATAGTGGTGGGGATTTCACTTGCTGACTGGGGTAGGTCACGGACATGACCCATAGATGCTTCTACCCGATAGTCCTTTGGCAGGTAGTTACGAATGGTACGAGCTTTTGTGGGAGATTCGACGATGACGAGAGTTGACATGGAAATTTTAAAAAAAAGATAGCTGTTAAGCTAAACAGTCAAGTTGGGGCAAGTTCTGCAAAATGTCAAGAGAAAATTTCGAGCTTGGAGGCTGTGATTTCATCCTTACACAAACTGCCTGTTAATGCGAAAATCGCCAAACTTCAGGTGCAGTCTTTCCTAAAGCATAGGATAAAGAAACGTTGGATCTGAATTTCCAACTATTTCAATCTTTAACTTATCTAGGGCAAATTGGCGACTATAGTTAGCAAAATACTGTCGAAGTGTACTAAGAAGTGTACTAATACGATACTTTTTATAGGTTTTAGGGGCTGGATATACACAAATAAGGTGAGAGTGGATTAATACTCAGTATCTTTTCTCGTAGGCATACTACTAACTCCCTCTAGAATTTTTGAGGTTGTGCCAAAATTAAATCAAAATTGCGATGAAAAACGAAGTAGTGTTCATTACTGTTTGCCGAGAGTTAAGACTATGAAAGCGATTCGTCAAGGTGATGTTATTTTACTCCCTGTACAGCAAGTTGATGGGCAAAAACTACCTCATTTAACTTTGGCAGAAGGGGAAGTGACAGGACACAAGCATCGAATTAGTCAGGGACAGGCAGAACTATCGCAAAAGGATAGCACTCTCTATCTGTGCGTTTTGTCAGAAATAGCATTGCTAACCCACGAAGAACATCAGGCGATTCCTATCCCCCAAGGTAACTGGTTAGTCAAAATTCAGCGTGAGTATGAACCAGAAGGTTGGCGATATGTCGCAGATTGAAAAACTCACGCCTGAGCAAGAGGCTTTGATTCCAGTTTATCGAGAGAAGTGGCGACAAATTGCGCTTTCTACTGAAAGGATTGATAGAGAGAAAGCGGCTGAAGCTGTGAAAGCTGTTTATAAAATCATGGGCTTCGATAAGCCGCAGATTGTATTTTTTGATAGCCCTTATGCTGCTTTAAAAGAATTTAACCAGCAATTACATAAGTCTCAATTCAATGAAACAGCTTACACAATCCAAGGGGAAATACTGACGGAAAAGAGAAATTACATACGCTCTCAAATCCTTAACAAAGAACTGTCAATTTTTCTTATACAAGAATTTATTTCTAATCCATTAGATGATATCTTTGAAAGACTTAGTTGGATTATATTAAAAGAACTGCATCCACACTTTTATATTCTTGATGAAGAACTAGATATTGAGGCTTTTGATGTAAGTTACTTTGCACCAGAGTCTTGGGCTAATGTTGCTAGTTATATTGATTTTTGTATATCTGAGATAAATTGTGATTTATCTCAACAAAATTGGTTTGTGTTACAAAACCTAGTTAAAAATTGTGGTTGGATTTTTCCTGATGAGCATATAGCAATTATATGCGATCGCCCGCTTCACATTCGCTTCGATAACGAAAATCGCCTTCACGCAGAAGGTGAACCAGCCATTGAATATGCTGATGGCTATAGCCTTTACTCTTATCACGGTGTCACCTTACCTGAAAAATACGGTAGGATTCATCCACAGCAATGGCAAGCCCAATGGTTATTAACAGAAACCAATGCTGAACTGCGGCGCGTGTTGATTCAAGGTATAGGTTACAATCGCATTTGCCAAGATTTACAAGCTATTGAATTAGATAATTGGGCTGGTTATACTCTGTTAATAATTGATAATGATTTTATTGATATTGAACCGATTTTGTTATTAAAAATGACTTGTCCAAGTACAGGTTTTATTCATGTTTTACGTGTTCCCCCAAATATGCTATCAGCCCGTGAAGCGATTCGCTGGATAAATTGGGGGCTTGAGCCAGATGATTTTATAATAGAAACTTGAAAGTAGTTATTTTATTCGTGAATATGCAGATTCCCGACTTCTTTAAGAAGTCGGGAATCTAAAGATGGGTAATTTTGTTTTTAATATTTATCAATCTTGGCAACTGAATCAGAAAATACACCACAATCTGTTAATCTTACACCTTACTACACTCAAAATTACGGCTCAATTTATTTAGGCGATACTCTGCAACTAATTAAGTTTTTGCCAGACAGCAGTGTTAACTTAATTTTGACGTCGCCGCCGTTTGCTTTGACTCGCAAAAAAGAATATGGCAATGAGAGTGCAGAAAATTATATTGAGTGGTTTCTACCTTTTGCGTCGGAATTCAAAAGAGTACTGGCAGATGATGGCTCATTTGTTTTAGATTTAGGTGGTGCTTATCTTCCTGGGAATCCTGTACGGAGTCTTTATCAATACGAATTGTTGCTGAGATTGTGTAAGGAAGTCGGCTTTTTTTTAGCGCAAGAATTTTACCATTACAACCCAGCGAGACTACCTACCCCCGCTGAGTGGGTGACAATTAGAAGAATTCGGGTAAAAGATGCGGTTAATGTTGTTTGGTGGTTATCAAAAACACCAAATCCTAAAGCAGACAATCGCAAAGTTTTAAAGCCTTATAGCCAGAGTATGCAGCGATTACTCAAAAATGGTTATACAGCTAAAATACGTCCCAGTGGACATGAAATTTCGGATAAATTTCAAAAAGATAATCAAGGTGCAATTCCACCAAATTTATTAGAAATTCCTAACACAGAGTCAAATAGTCTTTATTTACGTCGCTGTAAAGCTGGAGGAATTCAGCCCCATCCGGCACGGTTCCCTCAGGGGTTTGCTGAATTTTTCATCAAGTTTTTAACTGATGAAGGAGATATGGTTTTAGATCCATTTGCTGGTTCCAACACAACTGGTTTTGTAGCTGAGACTTTAAAACGCCAATGGATTTCTTTGGAAATTAATCAGGATTATGTTGTGGGGAGTCGTTTTCGGTTTGTTGAGTAGCCAAATCTATTGAGAGTTAAGTTAAAACTTATTAATTTTTACTTAAATCTCTCCATCTACTTGCATTTTATGAACCTGATCTGCCAGTTCTTGACGGTTTTGATCGTCAAGCTTATCGATCGCTAACATCCCCATGAGGATGACTTCTTTGAGAGTTAAACGAGTTGAATGTGCCTGTTTTTGCACAATCTCCTTAATAATCGGACTAACACCGATCGCTGTACTAGCTCTAGCCACAGAACAAATATATAACATTCAAGACACCGCCTAAATCTTAGCATTTCCCTCTAAGTTGTTCTATATATCTGTTATTCGATTTAACTTGACCCAAAAGAATAATTACTTATTTAAACGTAACTCCGCTATTTTAAATAGGTTTTACCTTTATTTTTAGCTGTATTTGCAGCCCGTTTTTAAATTTATAAGTATATATTTATTTGTGGCTAAATTTTTAACTCAGTATAAAAATGGCGATCGCTGGCAAAACCTCTAACAGCCTGATTAAATACATCTCCCTGAAGAAACACTTAGGCAGAATACTTTCATCCAGTAATATGATCAACTTACGTGTATTTAATTACGTTAAAATATTGATATACTTAGATAAAACATCGTAAGCTACAGTAAATATATTGACTAATTAAGTCACAATATAAAGTATCTGCAAAAAGCTAACATAATCAATTAACTATTTTCTAGAAGCCCTGTAATGCTGTGGTAAAGTCATTGCAATTACTCAGAAACTTCTGTTTTTAGAAAAAGTTGCGTTAAAGAGATTATGAATTCCAAATGTAATCTTGTTAAACTGCTTTACAGTACTACTCAGTGTAAATAAAAATAATAACTTAACCGAGAGAAATTCATCCTGAATACAGGTAACAAATGCTGTCATAAGGGAAAGTACTAAGTATGGGGAGATACAAAGCGATGAGGCACAATTATCTGTTGGCAATGGGCTTGTTAACAGGATTGGCAATACCAGCATCGACGTTTCCACCTCTGTCAAACATATTGCCAGTAAATTCTAGTTACCTGTGGAATTCAAAACATCATTCGCTGTTAACAGTAGATCAAAAAAATCCTACCAGTATTGATACATTATTACCAGAATTTCGCTACCAAGTTTTACAAAATATAAAAAATTCGCACTCAAAACTGAGTGAAAAAACTATTCCCAGTGTTGATATTTCATCAGAAAATTCGCCGTTGATAGTTGAGGCTAACAATGTCTCCAGTCTTGATGAATCTTTACCAGCAATTAGTGAACCAGGATTTTTAGCACCGATAGAATCGCTATTTAATCGTAGCTCTCAATCACCAAATCTGCCGCTAACCTCTGGTTATCAACTGTATTATCAAAGACTAGCAGCTTTGAAAACTGGTCAAATTTATACACGTAGATATGATGATTCCCCATCTTTTGCCGAGTCGAATAAACAGCGCCAATTAACTTATGAAGATTGGAAAAGTTTATTAGCTTTAGAAGCTAAAGCTGTTACCAAGGGTCAAGGTAACAATCATCTAAGTATTATGGTTGGGGATTCTTTAAGTTTGTGGTTTCCCCCGGAAAAACTCCCAAGTGGTAAACTCTGGTTAAATCAAGGTATATCTGGCGATACATCGAGTGGAATTTTAAAAAGATTGACAGCTTTTTCAGCCACCAGACCAGAAATTATTTACATCATGGCGGGGATTAATGATTTACGCAAAGGGGTAAAAGATGAAACTATTCTGCAAAATCACCGCCAGATTATTCGCCGTTTGCGAAAGGAACACCCAAAAACGCAGATAATTGTGCAATCAATTTTGCCGACAAACTTACCAACAATTTCTAATAGCAGAATTCGTCGGCTGAATTTTCAACTTTCTCTAATTGTTAAACAAGAGGGAGCTAATTATTTAAATATTCATGATTGGTTTACGGATTTTGAAGGCAATTTACGTTTAGAGTTAACCACAGATGGGTTACATCTTTCCCAAGAGGGGTATGATGTTTGGCGCTCGGCACTAGAACAAGTCGAGTATAGGCTGACTCAGCGCGAATATGATAGGTTGCGATCGCAGTTTTAAAATGTATGGAAATTAATGATAGTGATACTATTGCCATCCGTGCTGTAATTGAAAGCCAATTAGCAGCTTTTCAAAAAGATGATGCTCAAACGGCTTTTACTTTCGCTAGTCCAGGAATTCAAGCACAATTTCCAACCCCAGAAAGCTTTATGCGGATGGTAATGCTAAATTACCCGGCGGTCTACCGTCCTCGCTCAGTTGTTTTTGAAAAAATTACTACTATTCAAGACAATATTACTCAGCCTGTGTTGTTGCTGAGTCCTCATGGTGTACCGTTGAGGGCATTATATTTTATGGAACAGCAACTTGATGATATTTGGAGAATCAACGGTTGCATTTTAGTATCGGTAGAAGCGGAAATTATTTAATGTCAGTAAACAGTAATCAGTTAAACATCAAAAGTGTTTGTAAGTTAAATCTGATTTGTAACTTTTAAATTCGGGTGTAAAACTTGATTTAACTTGCCACTGCGATAACCTTCTAAGTCGAGAGTGACGTAAATAAAGCCAAATTCTTGAAATGCAAAAACCAGAATTGGTAGATCAATTGCTAAAACAAAATCTTTGATTTTTTCTGGCGCTAATTCAATACGTGCGGTATCACCTTCAGAACGCACACGCAAATTCTCCCATCCGAGTTTTCGTAGATAAATTTCGGCTCTACCAACTCGTTGCAATTTAGCTACTGTAATTTCCTCACCGTAAGGAAAGCGGGAACTTAAGCAAGGTTGAGCAGGTTTGTCCCACCAAGGTAAACCAAGCTGTTGTGAGAGTTGGCGGACTTCTAATTTTGACACACCAATTTCTGCTAAAGGCGATCGCGCACCTCGTTCTTTGGCGGCTTGAATTCCAGGACGATAATCGTGTAAGTCATCAGCATTCACCCCATCTACTACGTAGGGATAGCCGAACTGGACAGCTAAGGGTTTGAGGGTATCGTGCAATTCACTTTTACAAAAATAGCAGCGGTTGACAGGATTTGCTGTGTAATGAGGGTTTTCCATCTCGTGTGTCTGGACAATTTGATGGGAAATCCCAATGGTAGCGGCTTGAATTTTTGCGTCTTCTAATTCTTCTGGTAACAGCGAAGGCGAAACAGCTGTTACAGCCATTGCGCGATCGCCTAAGACATCATAAGCAATCTTGGCAACCAAAGTGCTATCCACACCACCAGAATAGGCAATTAAGGCGCATTCCATTTCACCAAATAAAGCTTTGAGTTGATCTAGTTTTTCAGTTAATCTCATTTTGAATCCCTGACAAAATCTTTACATTTATCCACAAACTCCATTTTAGAGGTGTCAAGAAAATCTGTGTTTTAGCTATTCTCAGTTTCTGACTCTTGGAGTGGTAATTTAATATACTTAGCTACTAGAGCCGACAAAAGTGGTAAATCCAGAGGTTTTGAGATGTATTCATTTACTCCAGCTGCTATACAAGCTTCGCGATCTCCTTTCATCGCCATTGCAGTTTGAGCAATTACCGGAATCATTTGATATTCAGGCTGCTGTCGTAGTTGCTGCACTACCTTCAGTCCATTTTCATCTGGTAACTGAATATCAATTAAAATTAGTCCTGGTTTTTGTTGTGAAAGAATCGCCCTCATTTCTGTAGCATTTTTAATCCAAGTTACGTGATAACCCAACCTCTCCAGGAAAGTTTGCATCAACTTACCATTAGGTAGATCATCTTCCACTAACAAAATGCTGAAGTTAGAACTAGGAATGACATCCAAAGATACAGGTGTAATATCTTCTGCATCTACTTGAGCTTGCCTATTTTCCTCAACTTCTGTGACTGGTCTAACAGGAAGGATAATAGTAAAACGCGAACCACAGTTAACATCCGATTTTACTTCCACAGAACCGCCATGAATTTCTGCGAGTTTCTTAGTCACAACTAAACCCAAGCCTGTGCCTTCATCACGAGTAGTTACAGAGTTAGCAATCTGAAAATAAGGTTGAAAAAGCTGCGCTTGGTCTGTTTTGGAAATCCCAATCCCTGTATCCCAAACTGTGAAACTGACAAATTCACCTTGAGGTACAACTTGTAAACCCACTTCACCATTACAAGTAAACTTAACGGCATTGAATAGCAAATTTAATAGCATTTGCTTGAGCCGTAAGGGGTCAGCAATTAAAGTTTTAACTGTAGAGTCTAGTTCTAATTGCAGTTTTAGACCTTTGTTAGCAGCTTTTTCTTTGACTAATGCTAAAACATTACGACATACTTCTGGTACATTTATTTCTTCTTGTTGTACTTCTAACTGATTGGCTTCAATTTTGGAGAGGTCTAAAATGTCATTAATCAGTGCTAACAAGTGTTTGCCACTAGACTGAATGATATTTAAATATTCTTGATGGCGTTCTCTGGTTGGTTCGTAACCTTGAGCTAACAGTAAATGGGTAAAGCCGATGATAGAACTTAGCGGTGTGCGAATTTCGTGGCTGGTATTAGCCAGAAATTGATTTTTGAGTTGATTGGTTTTTTCTAATTCTTGATTAGAACTCCCAATATTTTGAGAGAGTTGCTGCCAAGATTGTATTTGTTTAAGTTGTGTCAGAGCATCAGCACACTGTTGGGCGACTCTGGTGAATAATTGTGATTTAAGTTGTACTTGTGATGTTGTTAGCAGTTCACGTTGTGCTTTAGCAATAATTAACCAGCCCATAATGTCAGAATCAATGTTTAAAGGCCAAGCACTAGGCGGTTGCTGATTGGCTAAATGCTGCAAATCTTCAATTTCAATTATCTGCGCCAATTTCAACCGTAGTTTTTTGCCTTTTTGAGGCATGACTTCTATGACTGGAGATGGAGAAGAAGAAACATAACAAACTTGAGCAAATTTTGTTTGTGGTTGAGGTAGAGCGATCGCTACTCTACTATTGTTCAAAGCAATATCGAGTTCATCGACCACTGTTTGAAAAATCTCTGCTTCTATAGCTTCTGCCTGTATAGTATACGCAGAAGCAGAAAGTATGTAATCATTTAGGCGACTTTGCAACTTGTTCAAGCTGCTCTCTAACCATAACTCCGCACGGAGTTGTTGAATTGTTGCCAACAGTGTTGGCGTTGTATCTACCTGTGAGTTTTGTTCTGGTAAGCTTGAATACTGCTGCATGGTCAACTAGACCGCTGAACAAGTTTAGCCTGGCGCAAAATTGCGAACAAGATTCTATGTATATTAGCTCACAAATCTTTATTGTTCACAAACTATAACTTTTACTGTTTATGGTAGCAGACGTAACAATATTTTTGAATAAATCACCCAAGTCAAATTGATTTAGAGGAACTTATTTCGTTAAAAATCATGGATATACAAGTTATACAACTGATTGTCAATGGTATTGCTTTGGGGAGCATTATTGCTCTAGCTGCTGTTGGTCTAACTCTCACCTACGGGATTTTACGGTTATCTAATTTCGCTCATGGTGATTTTCTGACTTTAGGAGCTTATTTGACTTTGTTGGTAAATGCCGCTGGGGTAAATATCTGGCTATCAATGATTTTGGCAGTAGTAGGAACAGTAGCGGCAATGCTGTTATCAGAGAAGTTGCTGTGGTCAAAGATGCGCTTGATTCGTGCTACTTCCACAACGCTGATAATTATTTCGATTGGTTTAGCCTTATTCCTCCGCAATGGCATTATTTTGCTTTGGGGAGGCAAAAACCAAAATTACAATGTTCCTGTAACCTCTGCTTGGGATTTTTTTGGTGTCAAAATTCCCCAAAATCAATTGTTAGTGTTAGGTCTAGCCGTTTTAGCAATTGTAGGGCTACATTACCTCCTACAAAACACGAAGATTGGTAAAGCAATGCGAGCCGTGGCAGATGATTTAGATTTAGCCAGAGTTTCGGGCATCAATGTTGAGCAAGTTATCCTTTGGACTTGGCTGATTGCTGGGACGCTCACATCTTTGGGAGGCAGTATGTACGGTTTAATCACAGCTGTGCGCCCAAATATGGGATGGTTTTTAATTTTGCCTTTGTTTGCTTCAGTAATTTTAGGTGGAATTGGGAATCCCTATGGAGCGATCGCCGCAGCTTTTATTATTGGTATTGCTCAGGAAGTTAGCACTATTTGGCTGGGTTCTCAATACAAACAAGGTATTGCCTTGCTGATGATGATTTTGGTGCTGCTCATCCGTCCTAAAGGTTTATTTAAAGGCACGATTTGAGCAGCACCAGCCCACTTCTAATTATTCAATGATGTGGAAATAGTACGCTGCTACCAACAAGTTAAGAGCTAAAAGCAGCAATGCCCAACCTGTACGAAATGGGTAGGGGGGTTTTGCTCCACTGTCGGCAACGGGGGAATTTTTGCTTTGAATAGCCATAAAGGGTTCTCCTAAATGTCATGACTTTTTCAGAAATACCAAATAGCTGCACCAATTAGCCACATTCGTTAAAAATATTTGTCTAGCGAGGGAAAAGTGCTGAGTGCTGTAAAGCCCTACGGGCATAGCTGCGCTTAGAGCGGTAGCGGGGCGTTCAGCCCGTGCTGAGTTAAGATTCACACTTCATACTTGTATTTTCTCCTGCATGGTAGGAACTGCGAACCAGCGGCCCGGAACGGACATGGCTGAATCCCATTTTCCATGCTAGGCTGCCCAGATGCTCAAATTCCTCTGGAGTCCAGTATTTTTGTACTGGCAGATGATCTAAGGAAGGACGCATATACTGACCAATAGTTAAGCGATCGCATCCGATACTTCTTAAATCTGCCATTGTTTCGAGAACTTCTTCTATTGTCTCTCCATGTCCCAGCATTAAACCAGATTTCGTGGGAATAGTCGGGTCAATTTCTTTAACTATAGCCAAGACTCGCAGCGAGCGATCGTATTTTGCCCCCCGACGCACTGGGCCTGTTAACCTTTGTACTGTCTCAATATTGTGATTAAAACAAGTGGGTTTAGCTGCGACAATTATGGTAATTCGTTGACTTTGTAATACCTCTGTTGCACCTGCGCCACCCCAAAAATCAGGTGTTAATACTTCAATCTGGGTTTCTGGGTTTAACTGCCTGATAGTTGCCATTGTTTTGACAAAGTGTCCAGCGCCTTGGTCTGGCAAGTCATCTCGTGCCACAGAAGTCAGAACTACATAACGTAATCCTAAAAGTTGTACTGCCTCTGCTACCTTTTGTGGTTCTTCTGAGTCAAGAGTCATTGGTGCATGACCTTTATCAACTTGACAAAAAGCACAAGCACGAGTGCAGATTGACCCCATTAGTAAGAAAGTCGCCGTTTTTTGGGCATAGCACTCTCCTCGATTAGGGCAACGTCCTTCTTCACAGATGGTATGGATTTGGCGCTGCTTAATAATGCGTTGAACGGTGGAAATTTCGCTGGCTTTGCCAATAGGGCGACGTAACCAGCTAGGCATGGCTATAATTTCTGACTTAAATTGGCCTGGTTGTAACGAAGTCATAAATTCTAGGTAAATTCAAAAATAAGGTGACGTAGGTTTTTCTACGTTCAGGCTGGTTTTTCCGGGTTTTATTCACCGATAATCTCACATCTCTGAATTTTTCGTCTCACTGCTTCAGTTCTATACATAAACCAAATTTCAAAGTTTAAATATCACCATGACGTAAACTACTTCAACTAAGGGAGGAAGTTTTATAAAACACTGCTAACAAAGCTATTTATACCGAAATATACTATCCCCCAATCCATAAAAAATTTAGATATAGTGGGATGACTCTCAAGGTCAAGCGGCATAGCCGTGATTAAACTTAAAGTTTCTGTTAGAGAAATCAGTCGTGGCCAGTAACAAAATTTTAGTGATCGATGACACTACCGTTGTCAGGGTAAAAGTACGAGAAATGTTACCTCCAGGTAACTTTGAGGTATTGGAAGCTAAAGATGGGGTGGAAGGACTCAATTTTATTCGTCAAGAAAAACTCAGCTTGATCATGTTAGATTTCCTCCTACCAAAAATGAGTGGTTGGGAAGTTTTTCAACAAATTCAAGCCCATCCTGATTTAAGAAAGATTCCCTTAGTGATCATGTCTGGTCGTAAGGAAGAAGTTACCGAAAAAATCCCGGAACCATTTGAATACTTTGATTTTCTGGGGAAACCATTTGATAAAAAGCAATTGATTGATGCAATTAAATCAGCTATGGCTAAGGCCAAGCTACCGCGTCAAGAACCAGCTTTAGTGGGAGCCGTTGCCGCTAAAAATGGTGTTAATACAAGTGTAGCTAGTACAAGTGCGATCGCTGATCATGACACAATAGCTACAGTTAATGTTAACAACTCTCCTTTACCGACCACATCTAATGTTGGA
The DNA here is from genome assembly GCF_000316625.1 of Nostoc sp. PCC 7107. Lineage (GTDB taxonomy): Bacteria > Cyanobacteriota > Cyanobacteriia > Cyanobacteriales > Nostocaceae > Nostoc_B. The sequence goes on from NC_019676.1 coordinate 2,995,328, forward strand.
ACAGCTTCCTTAGCAGAAATTCAAGCTCTGAATGAGAAAATCGTTCAAATGCAAGCTGAAATAGATGGCTTGAAAAAGCAGTTAACTCAGGTAGTGACCTTTATTAAACAGAAAATTAAGTAAAATTCAGTTTGAATTTTATCTCTGTTACATTTAATAGTTCGTTCTCAAAATTCTCATTCAATTTGTGTTAAAACAGCAGTCTTTTCTAGTTATAAACTGGAATAAGCACTAGCAACGCGTAAATTTCTTGAAAGTAATAACATTACTAGTAGCGAATGCTTGAGATTCTTAATTTAGTAGGGGTATTGTGGTGCAATATCTCTACTAAATTATATTTTTGAAGATAAAAATTTATTTATTGTTGGTTTCATTTTAACTATATTTCTTTTTAAAATATCTGAAAAATTTAAAATTGCTGGAGTATTAATTATTATGTATTGACTGCATTGAGTATTATTAATACACATTTTCTGGTTTTTATTAATAGTTTATATATTTGTTACACAGTACATATTTTTTATAATTGAGTTAAAGAACAATTTTGCTTTCCCTATGATATTAATAATTGATTTATGGGAATACTGAAATAATAGTAATTAGACTTAGGCACAAGCTGAGATGTTAACAGTATCAGACACGATATATCCTATAGTTGGCTATCAAATTACTGATCAAATATACTCTGGTAGCAAAACCCTAGTTTATCGTGGTGTTAGAGAACAAGACCAAAAAGCTGTTATTCTCAAACTGATGCGGAATGAATATCCGACTTTTACAGAAATTGCTCAATTTCGTAATCAATACACTATTACCCAAAATCTAGAAATTCCTGGAATAGTCAAACCCTATAGCCTCGAAAACTACCGCAACGGCTATGTTTTGATCATGGAAGATTTTGGTGGTATATCTCTCAAAGAATGGCTTTCAGAAAAATATGCAATTGGTGAAGTTTTTATTTCATTAAGCGAATTTTTTAATATTGCTATTGAAGTAACAAAAACTTTAGAACTACTCCATCGCCATCGCATTATTCATAAAGATATTAAACCTGCTAATATTTTGATTCACCCAATAACTGGAGAAATCAAACTAATTGATTTTAGTATCTCTACACTTTTACCAAAAGAAATTCAATCACTTACTAATCCTAATATTTTAGAAGGTACTTTAGCTTATATTTCTCCCGAACAAACGGGACGGATGAATCGAGGTATTGACTACCGTAGTGATTTTTATTGTTTGGGGATAACTTTTTTTGAACTCCTGACTGGAAATTTACCATTCATCAGTTCTGAACCGATGGAGCTAGTTTATTTTCATATTGCTAAAGAGCCACCAAAAGCAAATACTTTTAATACCAATATTCCATCAATTCTCTCTGAAATTATTAGCAAATTAATCGCTAAAAACGCTGAAGATCGCTATCAGAGCGCTCATGGACTCAAACATGATTTAGAAACATGTCAAAATCAATGGCAAGAAACAAGAAATATTTTACCTTTTAAACTAGCACTAAAGGATATATCTAGTCAATTTATTATTCCAGAAAAGCTGTATGGACGACAACATGAAATCGAAACTTTACTGAACACTTTTGAGCATGTAGCCAAGAATCAAACAGCAATAATTTTAGTCACAGGTTCGTCTGGCATTGGTAAAACTGCGGTAATTAATGAAATCCATAAACCGATTGTTCGGCAACGTAGTTATTTTATTAAAGGTAAATTTGATCAATTTCAACGTGATATACCATTATCAGCTTTAATCCAAGCATTAAGAAATTTAATTGGGCAATTATTGACAGAAAATGATGCCCATATTCAAGGGTGGAAAGATAAAATTTTGTCAGTACTAGGAACACAAATTCAGATAATAATTGATGTGATTCCTGAATTAGAAAGAATTATTGGTAAACAGCCACAAATTGTAGAGCTACATGGCAGTGCAGCCCAAAATCGTTTCAACTTATTATTTCAAAAATTCATCAAAATTTTCACGACAAGAGAGCATCCTCTAGTCATATTTCTAGATGATTTACAATGGGCAGATAATGCTTCTTTAAAATTTATTCAATTATTAATGAGTGCCAATAACTCTTCAGATATTTTTAGTGAAACACATGATATAGAAGAAACACAAGGTAATATATTACTAATTGGTGCATATAGAGATAATGAAGTTTCTAATATACATCCTTTAGTTTTGGCATTAAATGAAATTAAGGAATCAGGAACTACGCTTAATCAGATTCAACTTTTACCGTTAAATCAATCTAGTTTAAACTATTTGATTGCTGATACGCTTCGTTGTTCTGAAGTTTTATCTATACCTTTAACACAAATGGTGTTTGCTAAAACTCAAGGAAACCCATTTTTTGCCACGCAGTTTCTTAAAGGATTATATGATGATGGACTGATAAGTTTAAATTTTGAACTTGGATATTGGCAATATGATCTAGTAAAAATTAAAAACATAACATTTACAGATGATGTTGTAGAGTTTATGGCAATTCAAATAGAGAAATTACCACAAAACACTCAGAATATTCTACAGCTTGCCGCCTGTATTGGTAATGAATTTGATTTAAAAACTCTCGCAATTGTCTTTGAGAAATCTGTTATGGATACTGCATCAGATTTATGGCCATCACTAATCGATGGCCTAATAATACCTCAAAATGATGGATATATTTTTTTATCAAATGATGATTATTCTAAATTAGATCAAATTAATAATCTTACTATAAATAAACAAACAATTAATGATTACCAACTTCCTAAATATAAATTTGTTCATGACCGTGTACAACAAGCAGCTTACTCTTTAATTGCCAAGGAAAAAAAGCAATTAACTCATCTAAAAATTGGATTGCTTCTATTAAACAACATCCCGATAGAAGAAAGGGAAGAAAAGATTTTTGAACTAGTAAATCAATTTAATATAGCAGTAGAGTTTATTACCAATCAGACTCAGCGTGATGAACTAGCCATAATGAATCTTACTGCTGGACGTAAAGCTTTAGCTTCAACAGCTTACTCAGCAGCATTTAAATATTTACATACAGGAATTAAACTGCTGATAGAAAATAGTTGGGCTAATCAATATGAATTGACCTTAGCTCTATGGGAAACAGCAGCAGAAGCAGCATATTTAAATGGTGATTTTGAACAAACAGAGAAACTTATTCAAATAGTTTTATCAAATGCTAAAACCATACTGGATAAAGTAAAAGTAATTGACATTACTATTCAGGCATACGGAGCGCAAAACAAGGCATGGGAAGCTGTCAAAGCTGGACTAGATTTTCTAAAGTTATATGGAGTTGAATTTCCAGAATACCCTAGCCCATCAGATATTGAACAAGCAATCAATGAAACAGCTACATATTTTATTAATAGAAATATTGACAGTTTAATAGATCTGCCAAATATGGAGGATGCAGAAGCACTGTCAATAATGCGTATTTTATCTAGTATTATTGCTTTAGCCTACACTGTAATTCCTGAACTTTTTCCCTTGATGGTTCTGAAGCAGATAAATTTATCTATTGAATATGGTAACTCCTATTTTTCTACCTATGCGTATGTTTGTTACGGACTCATACTATGTGGCGTAATAGAAGATATTGAATCTGGCTATAAATTTGGGAAATTAGCTACAAACTTATTATCTAAATTAAATAACAAAGAAATAAGAGCTAAAGTTATTCAGACATTTTATGCCCATGTCAGACACTGGCAAGATCCTGTTCGTGAATCTTTAAATCCTCTTTTAGAAGCTTACTCCGCCGGTTTAGAAGTAGGAGATTTAGAATTTGCGGCATATTCTTTAAAGGCATCTTGCTATATTTCCTACTTTAGTGGGAAAACACTAACTTCTCTAGAAAAGGAAATCGCAAACTACAGTTATGCCTCCAAGCAAATCAAACAAGATAGGGTATTTTACTGGATTGAGATTTATCGACAGACTATTTTAAATTTAAAAGATAATGTTCAAAATCCTTGCTGTTTAATTGGTGAGGCTTACAATGAAGAAAAATTTATTTCTCTTCATGTACAGGCTAATGATATAAATGCTCTTTTCTATTTCTATTTATGTAAGCTGCAATTATGTTATTTACTAGGAGAATATTCTCAAGCAATTGATCATGCTGTAAATGCAGAACGGTATTTAAGTGGGGGAATAGGCCAATTTGCATTGCCTCAATGTTTCTTTTATGATTCTCTGGCTTGGTTGGCTATATATCATGATGTAGAGCTATCTAAACAAACCCAAATATTGACTAAGGTTTTAGCTAGTCAAGAAAAAATGCGGAAATGGTCGCTCAATGCTCCAACAAATTATTTAAATAAATTTTATTTAGTAGAAGCTGAGAGATGTCGAGTTTTAAACCAGTATCTTGAAGCAATAGATTTCTATGATCTCGCTATTTCCATATCTAAAGAGAATGAATTTATCCATGAAGAAGCTTTAGCTAATGAATTGGCTGCTAATTTTTATTTGGTTTGGGGTAAAGAAAAAATTGCTAAACCTTACTTGATGGATGCTTATTATGCTTATGTGCGCTGGGGAGCATTAACAAAAGCACAAGAGTTACAGAAACGCCATCCTTATTTACTTGCTGCAATTATTCAAGAAGAAAAACTCAGCCAAAATCGCCATCAATATAGCGAAGCAGAGTTGTATACCTCTCTAACCTACAATATACAAACTTCTTTTAGCAGTAATGAAACTGTTGTTAGCTCTAACACTAGTATTTCAGATATGCTAGATTTGGCATCTGTCATTAAGGCTTCACAAGCGCTATCAGGAGAAATTAATCTTAAAAATCTGTTGTCAACTCTGATGACAGTTGTAATGGAGAATGTAGGTGCTTCTAAATGTGTTTTAGTTTTGAATGAAGCTGATAATTCAAGCTTTAATGTTAGTGCTATCAGTTCTCTTGCCAATTTAGAATTTGTTCATACAGAATTTCCTTCAATTTATTTGGAATTTTGCAATGATGTTCCTATTTCTGTAATCAACTATGTTAAACGTAGTCGAGAAATATTAGTAATTGATGATGCTATAAATCAAGCATTTTTAGCAACAGACTCATATATTCTCCGTGAACAACCTAAGAGTCTGTTGTGTATTCCTATGATTAATCAAAATCAATTGCTTGGGATACTTTATTTAGAAAATAATTTGGCTACAGGTGCATTTACAAATAATCGCTTAGAAGTCCTAAAACTTTTAACTAGTCAAGCTACCATTTCTCTTGAAAATGCTATTTTATATGATAATTTAAATAAAACTAAACAGCAATTAGAAGAATATAACCATAATTTAGAGGAGAAAGTTACAGAAAGAACGAATGAACTCAAAGATAAAAATCATAGCTTGCAACAAGCATTACAAGAGCTACAAAGAACTCAAGCACAATTAATTCAAAGTGAAAAAATGTCGTCTTTAGGTCAAATGGTAGCAGGTATTGCCCATGAAATTAATAACCCCATTAATTTCATTCATGGCAATATTATTCATACCAGCGACTATGTTAGTGATTTACTTGAATTAGTAGATTTATATCAACAAGAATATCCTCATCCAACACCAATTGTTACTGAAAAAGCTGAGGAAATAGATTTTAATTTTTTGGTAGAGGATTTACCAAAAACTATCGATTCCATGAAAATAGGAAGTTCACGCATTCGTGATATTATTTTAGGCTTGCGTAATTTTTCTCGATTAGATGAGTCGGATATGAAACCTGTTGATATTCATGAAGGTATCGATAATACTTTGATGATTTTGCAAAATCAATTAAAAGAAAAAAGTAATTTATCCGCAATAGAATTAATTAAAGACTATGCAAATTTACCACAAGTAAATTGTTATGCGGGTCAACTTAATCAAGTATTTATGAATATTCTGAGTAATGCGATCGATGCTTTAAGAGGTAGTTTTGCAAATCATCAAACTAAGCAAAATCATGATTGTCCTCAAATTAGAATTTGTACAGAATTAACAGAATCTCAGACTATTAGAATTAAAATTGCTGATAATGGAAACGGTATACCAGAAGGTATTCGTCACAAAATATTTGACCCATTTTTTACCACTAAAGCTGTAGGAAGCGGTACTGGTTTAGGTTTATCCATTAGCTATCAGATTGTAGTCGACAAACATCAGGGGAATTTATTTTTTAATTCAAAATTAAACCAATGTACCGAGTTTGTGATTGAGATACCAATGCGATAAATGGTAAATTAAGTATGTCCTAATTAAGATTGCTAATGACTAGCGATCGCCCTGCTATTTTCTCATTTTTTGCTGGTGCAGGTTTTCTAGATTCAAAATGTTTTTGATTGGCAAAAACAAATTATTTATTCTCAAGCAAAAGTTTTTGCTAATTATTGGACGCGATCGCAATCGTTTCAAGAAAATTCTATATTACTTTGTCCTGATAACATTCTGCAAGAATTAACTATTGAATTCTGGTTTAGAAAAAATAATATTCTGCATCATCCTAACGCTGAACATTATTTTCAGCCAAGAGCAGTTATGAGTAAATTTACAACTGTGAATGAAGGAGATAATTCTAAAAAATCTTTCAAACGTCTGCATAGATGGCGTTATTCCCCTATGGCTTGCTATGGTAATAATGAAGTATATTTACATCCTTATAAAGCAAGAAGAATATCTGTAGTAGAATCTTTAGCCATACAATCTTTACCAGAAAACTTTGTACTTCCTGAGCAGATGTCTCTGACTAATATGTTTAAATCAATTGGTAATGGTTTACCGTACTTGGTATCTAAAGCATTAGCTAAAACCATTCTGGATTTTTGCGGAATTAACCCAGAAAAAACTGTTGATTTACCTCAATAGCAAACTGCCTAAAGGTTAATGAATTAGTTCAAATAATTAAATAAACTTGAAATCACTTTACTTATTGAGCCAAGGTAATTAGCCTAGTTTGGGGATCAATTCTTAGTTAATATGGTTTAATATATAGTAAATGTCTTAATTTTTTATAAAGCTTAATAATCATTCATAGGCAAAAGCTCAATGGCAGCAGACTATCCAGATATTGATATTGCGCCATTTATCGATCACGCCCTGTTAACGCCAACGGCTACTCCAGAGCAGGTTGAGCAATGGTGTGAACAAGCATATAGATTTAACTTTGCGGCGGTTTGCATTTACCCCATCTACGTTAAGCAAGCAGCAGAACTTCTCAAAGGGAAAACGCCAAAAGTTTGTACAGTGATTGGCTTTCCTCATGGGGCAACAACTTCAGCCGTTAAGCTGTATGAAGCTCAAGAAGCTGTGGAAAATGGAGCGACTGAGTTAGATGTCGTGCTTAATTTAGGTTGGTTGAAGGTGGGAAAAACAGAAGAAGTTCATCGAGAAATTGCCGAGATTTGTGAAGAAACTGGGCAAATAGTCAAGGTGATTTTGGAAACCAGCCTGCTGACAGATGCCGAAAAAAGAGTAGCGGCAGAAATATGTATGGATGCAGGTGCAGCATTCCTCAAAACAAGTACAGGTTGGAATGGTAGTGCCACAGTGGCAGATGTGGGTTTTTTGAAAGAATTAGTCCGAGAAAGAATAGGAATTAAAGCTTCTGGGGGTATTCGGACTCACGAGCAAGCCATAGACTTAATTGTAGGAGGTGCTACAAGATTGGGGACATCTCGTGGTATCGATTTGCTTCGCCAGCGAGATAATCTGAAGAAAGGGGAATAGTCATTTATTTTTTGTCATTTATGAGCCACTGTGTTAGATGGCTTCACCGTCTTGTAACAAGTGGTATCCTCCTCAACTAATGACTAACAACAAATGACTCATGACTAATGACTGATGGCTAATGATTCATGAGTAAAACTTATAAAGCAACTGGTATTAATCTAAAAACTCAGGTGCTGGGAGAGTCGGACAGAATAGTGACAATTTTGACACGAGAGTTCGGTCTGATTAGAGCCGTTGCGCCAGGCGCACGCAAACACAACTCTAGCCTTGGTGGTCGGAGTGGAATGTTTGTGGTCAATGAACTACTGATTGCTAAAGGGCGATCGCTCGATAAAATTACTCAAGCACAGACGTTAAAAACGTATCCTGGTTTAGCTAAAGACTTAGGAAAATTAGCCGCAGGTCAGTATTTAGCAGAAATAGTCTTATGTCAGGCTTTGAGTGAACAACCTCAAGAGGAACTTTATGAGTTACTCAATGAATACCTTCACCACTTAGAAAGTCTACCGAAAGCCGCAACATCAGCTGTTTACGCATCTCTTGCTCTTGGGGTGTTTCAACTTTTAGTCTTGGCGGGACTAACGCCTCAAGTCCAAGTATGTTGTTTAACTCAAGTCTCCCTAAAGCCAGACTTTGCCAATCCCAACTGGCAAGTGGGATTTAGTGTTCCTGCTGGTGGGGTGATTTGTTTGGAGGCGTGGGAAAATTTACGCCGAAAACAAGAGATAGAAAGGTGGGAAAATAGAGAGTATTCCGAGTTTTCACCATCAGCAAATTTTCCTATCCCTGGCTACGAGAAGGTTGTCCATCGACAAGAAATTCCAGCAATTTCTTATCGTCTGAGCGCTAGAGAATTCGCTCTGCTCCAACAACTGTCACAACCAGAGATAATGCAAATTGATGGAATTAGAGATAATGGCTGGTTATCTATTGAGCAGGTTTTACGTCAGTATGCTCAGTATCATTTAGACCAATCTATTCGCTCCGCAACCCTGATCGATTCTTATTTTGCTGCCAACCATGATGCAACCATCTGATTTGGATAGAAAAATCCTACCTTTATCACCAAGCCATACCAAAAAGCAGAGTAGGCCAACAACCCCTACTGTGACTAATAATGTGAAATCAGTTCCTCCATCTACAAATAGTCAAATTTACAACCACGAAATTTCCAAACCAGATATTTCGATCAATGGTCAACAGCGGACATCCGAAAAATTAATCAATGTTGCCCCTAGCAACAAGGAGCATAATTTGCCAGTAGACGCTGCGCCAGAAAAAGCAGCTGGGAACGGCTCTGATAGTGAAGCGAAATCAGGGAATGTACAACGGCAGGGATTCTTCCCTGTATTAAAAAATCCTAATTTCCTCGCACTTTGGGGTGGTCAAGTATTTTGCCAACTGGCGGATAAAGTATATCTAGTATTAATGATTGCTTTAATTAATACGCAGTTTCAAGTAGGTAGTCAAAGCATTAGTGCTTGGGTATCAACGTTAATGATGGCATTTACAATCCCCGCAGTATTGTTTGGTTCTGTAGCTGGGGTGTTTGTAGACCGTTGGTCGAAGAAAGCCGTTTTGGTAGCAACAAATATTTGGCGTGGTATTTTAGTTTTCGCAATTCCTTTTTTGTTGTGGTTAACTCATGATTGGCAACCAATCGGAGTTTTGCCAGTAGGTTTTGCCATTATTCTGGGCGTGACTTTTTTAGTTTCTACACTGACACAGTTTTTTGCCCCAGCAGAACAAGCGGCAATTCCTTTAGTTGTGGAAGAACAGCATTTACTGTCGGCTAATTCCCTTTACACAACAACGATGATGGCATCGGTGATTATTGGATTTGCTATAGGGGAACCAATTTTAGCGATCGCAGATAGTATCTGGGCGCAGTTTGGTGGTAGTAATGGACTGGGTAAAGAAATTTTAGTGGGTGGCAGTTATGCGATCGCTGGCATAATTTTAATGTTGCTGTCCACAAAGGAAAAACCCCACCCCCCCGATACCGAATTTCCTCACGTTTTCTCAGATTTAAAAGATGGTTTTGCTTACCTCAAAGATAATCACCACGTTCGGAATGCTTTAGTGCGACTGATTATTTTATTTTCTGTCTTTGCCGCCTTAACTGTTTTGGCAGTGCGGATGGCAGAGGTAATTCCTAACTTGAAAGCCTCACAATTTGGCTTTTTACTAGCAGCAGGTGGTGTGGGGATTGCTGCTGGGGCGACAATTCTCGGTCAGTTTGGGCAACGCTTCTCCTATTCTCAACTGGGGTTGTATGGTTGTTTAGGAATGGCAGCATCTTTAATTGGTTTGGCCTTATTTACTACACAATTATGGCTAGTCCTATTATTCATAGCGATATTAGGTATTTTTGGGTCATTAGTGGGAATTCCCATGCAAACGGCGATTCAAACAGAAACTCCCCCAGAAATGCGTGGTAAAGTTTTTGGACTGCAAAACAATGTAATTAATATTGCTCTGACCTTACCTTTAGCACTAGCGGGTGTAGCGGAAACCTTTGTCGGATTGAAAGCTGTTTTTTTGGGATTAGCTGCGATCGTCTTTTTTGGTGGTATCTTAACCTGGTATAACTCACGTCAGTATTTATAAACAGATTGCTGCATCACTTGACAAAATCCAGAATTTATTATTGACTTTGATTTCATGGTAAACTGAACTCAGCAATAATTGAGTGCCTAACTCGCTGGGAATAAACCTGAGATTACGTCGAACTAAGTTGTATTCCAAGTGAAAAATTAGCAACTTATTCATTTAAATAAACCAAACCGAAAATCTATTGTTTTCATTAGCTGATAGGCAGTTTGATCAATAGCTTATATCGGTGTTTTTGAGTTCAGCATCATCAAGTAATATCAGGAAAAATTAAATACAGCTGAGGCGCAAAACTAATAAATGAAACTAGCTTTCTTATAACTAACTTTAAAGAATGCGTATAGCCTGGATTGGAAAAAAATCACCCTTTTGTGGCAATGTCACCTACAGTCGAGAGATAACGAATGCTTTATTAGATAGGGGTCATGAAGTTAGTTTTCTTCACTTCGCCCAAGAAGAACCCGAACCAGACAACTGGCCAAAATTCCAAGAAGTATCTTTACCTTTCATTTATAAGTCTCAAGTTTATACAATTCCGGCGCTCAAAGCGACAAAAGTTTTAACAGAATCCTTAAGAGAAATCAAGCCAGATATAGTTCACGCTTCCTTAACTTTATCGCCGCTTGACTTTGTTTTACCAGAAATTTGCGAACAACTAAATTTGCCTTTAATTGCCACTTTCCACACACCATTTGCAGGTAAAGGGGCAAAACTCATATCAGGAACTCAACTGATAGCCTATCAGTTGTATGCACCTTTTTTAGATAACTATCATCGGGTGATTGTATTTTCGCAAATTCAGAGAGAACTACTTGCACGTATGGGTGTGCGGGAAGAAAATATCGCCGTTATTCCCAATGGAGTAGATACAGTTAAATATTCTCCAGGATATTCCACCATTAAAACCGAATTTAAAGCTGAACGCTTATTTGTCTACCAAGGAAGGATAGCCCCAGAAAAAAATGTTGAAGCTTTGCTGCGGGCTTGGAAACAGTCAGATATGGGGACAGAAAGTAAGTTATTAATTGTTGGAGATGGCCCTTTAAGACCTTCTTTAGAGCAATTTTATGGTGCAGAATACGGCATCTTTTGGTTAGGTTTTGTGGCAGAAGAAGAAAGACGAGTAAACATATTAAGGGGTGCAGATGTATTTATTTTGCCTTCTTTGGTAGAAGGATTGTCTCTGTCTTTATTAGAAGCAATGTCTAGTGGAGTAGCTTGTATAGCTACAGATGTAGGTGCAGATGGAGAAGTATTGGAAAAAGGGGCTGGTATAGTATTAAGTACGAAAACAGTGCGATCGCAATTGAAAACCCTTTTACCACTATGCCAAGACCATCCAGAGTTAACAACTCTACTAGGACAAAAAGCGAGAAATCGTGTTTTAGAGCGATATACATTGGATAAAAATATTACACAGCTAGAAGAATTGTATAAGGAAGTTTTACTACAGCAACCTGTACATCTTAGCTGGGGAGCCTAAATTTGTGCGATTTTTGAATATCTATTAGAGACCAGCCTAAACTTGTGGGCTGTTGATAAACTCGCTTCAAAGTATTGACATCTCTAGCTGAAATATTCGGTGGGTTGCGAACTTGGGAAAAATATAAAGCATCAGTTTGTGATGGACTATGACCCCAAATTCCCAAGGCGTGGCCAAGTTCATGGCGTGCAGCAGCAACGACATAATTACCTGTCTGACTAGGACTCAACAGAATAGTAAAACGGTGCAATAAAACGTTGTTTTTGGTATACAACTGGTATGTAGTTAAAGCAGAACGCGCACGGGGGATTTTTCTATCTGCTGAAAGCTTTAATGGCGGAGCTTTTCGCTCAATTTTGATATCAGCAATTTCTGGCTTTTCTACTAATGTTAAAGGCACATAAACACTCCATTCCTGTACAGCCTGCACAACACTTTTCACCCATGTTTCTGCTTGTTGATTACTAATAGTTTTTGGTCGTTCTACATAAACTCGAACTGGAAATTGTGACCAAATTAAATAACCCACTTCAGTTGTTACAACTTGAGAAAAGTAATCACCACTATTTTGACTATCTTTCCACTGAAGCAGTGTAGCTGGTAAGGGATGAAGTCTTGGGGTAGGTAAAGATACTGCGCTGGATGGAAAGTTCGCCAAAATAATTAACAGCCCTGTACTTATAGTTAATACAAGGGCTGTTAGGAATTTTCTAATATTTAACATCGGGTTTAGGGTGATTTTCCCCATTTCCCTATCCTTATTTAGGTAGCCAACCTGCACTTAAAACCACTGTTAAACCGAGAAAAATTACTGTCAAAGCCCAAGTAATTCGGTTTAAGGTGTTTTCTGCACTCTTGGTACTGCTAAATAATTGGGCTTGTCCACCAATAGCACCAATGCCATCACCTTTAGGGCTGTGCAGCAATACTAAAACAATTAGTCCGAGGGCGGCTAATGCCCAAACAATTTGTACGATATTTGCAACTGTCATGTTAGCAATCTCATTTATAGTGGTTTGAAAAAAGATGTTAGAAGTTATGGGTTAAAAAGGTTCTAGTGTATTACTTTTAACTCTTAACTCCCAAAATTCTTGCCATAATCAGCAGTGCAGAATGAAGCTGAGTGAAGTCAGATGACTCAGCACTCAGCACTCAGCATTTTTTACATACCAATTGGCATAGGGGTACGATCGCGTTTTAAGTCAAATTCGATTGGTTTGACGAGCGATCGCCCGGTCATTTCTGGTGGCTGAGGCAGCTGTAAAATGTCCAGAATGGTAGGTGCAATGTCGGCCAGCTTGCCATCGCTACGCAGTTCGACATTTGTTCCATGTCCCGGAATTTTCGCTTTTTCGCCTTCCACCAAAATCAACGGTACTGGGTTGGTAGTATGCGCCGTCCAGGAATTACCCTCTTCATCTAGCATATACTCAGCATTGCCGTGGTCGGCGGTAATAATTGTTGTCCCACCGGCCTTGATGATGCTTTCTAAAAGGCGACCCAAACAGCGATCAACTTCTTCAATTGCGGTGATTGTGGCTGGTATTTGACCAGTATGCCCTACCATGTCTGGGTTAGCATAGTTAATCACAACAAGAGAGTATATGCCTTTTTTAATGGCGGCGATCGCTACATCTGTGACGGCTGCGGCTGACATAATTGGGGCTTTGTCGTAGGTCGCTACCATTGGACTGCTGACAAGTTCTCGGTCTTCCCCTGGAAAAGGTTCTTCTAAACCGCCGTTAAAGAAGTAAGTAACGTGGGCGTATTTTTCGGTTTCCGCAGTACGCAACTGTTTCAGACCATGATTAGCAATGACTTCACCGAGAATATTAGTTAAATTCTGCGGCTCGAAAGCTACTGTTACTGGTAGGTCTGAATCGTACTGGGTAAAAGTAACAAAGGATATTGGCTGAATTTGCTGGCGTTCAAAGCCTGTAAATTCAGAACTGACAAAGGCTTGAGTCAATTGTCTAGCACGGTCAGGGCGGAAGTTAAAAAATATTACCCCATCTCCTGGTTCAACTGCACCAGGAGCAATGCGAACTGGGTTAATAAACTCGTCTGTCACCCCTTCGGCGTAAGATGCTTGCAAGACTTGTACGGCTGTGCGACCATCGCCTGCACCATCTTGGGTCATGACATCATAAGCCCGTTTGACTCGATCCCAACGACGATCGCGATCCATCGCGTAGTAACGGCCGCTGAGGGTAGCGATGCGTCCAATTCCCACACGATCGATGTAATCTTGCAGTTGTTGAATCGCTTTGATCCCTTCGCTGGGGGAAGTATCCCGACCATCGGCGATCGCATGGATACAAACTTCTGAAATTCGCTGTTCCTTGGCTAAGTCAAGTAGTCCGAACAGGTGGGTGATATGCGAGTGTACCCCTCCATCAGAACAAAGACCCACTAAGTGCAACTTGCCATTTTGAGAACGAACTTCCTGGCAAATTTTGACCAGTGCAGGGTTACTGAGGATTGAACCGTCTTCTACTGCATCGGAGATGCGTACAAGCTCTTGTGGAACAACTCGCCCAGCGCCAATATTCAAATGACCAACTTCTGAGTTACCCATTTGACCATCTGGCAAGCCTACGGCTTTTCCTGATGTGCGGATGAGGGTGTGCGGGTACGCCACCCACAAGCTGTCCATAATAGGCGTTTTCGCCGCCACAATAGCGTTTCCTCGCGTCTCCTCGCAGTAGCCCCATCCGTCTAAAATGACTAGCACCACAGGAGCAACAGGTGCCTTGGTCATAATAAAATTGCCCTTTACTTTTTGTAATACCCGAATGATACCACTGCTAACCACAGCTGCAAGTGAATTTCTGCTTATTAACTTGTTTTATAACTTATTGAGAGATTTTTTAGATTTTTTTAAATTTTTGCAACTGTTACATATATTTTGTGATATTCCATGTTGGTTAATTAGTTAGTAGTAAAACTAGGGTGATACTACTAACTTGATATTTTATTTTTTCTTACTGCCAGCCTTGGCTGCTTTGGCTGCTTTCTTAGCAGCTTTTTCCGCAGCTATCGCATCTAATTTTGCTTGTTCTTTCTCTTCGGCGATTTTATCCAGGTAGTAGTGATAATCTCCTAAATAAACGCGGAATTCACCATCCCGAATTTCCACAATTTTGTTAGCTACCTGAGAAATAAAATAACGGTCGTGGGAAACTACAATTGCTGTCCCATCATAGTTTTGCAGCGCTTCTTCCAACATTTCTTTTGCGGGAATATCTAGATGGTTGGTAGGCTCATCTAAAATCAGCAAATTGGCTGGACGCAAGAGCATTTTTGCCAAGGCTAAACGTGCTTTTTCTCCCCCACTTAAGGCTTCAACACATTTAAATACAGTGTCGCCAGTGAATAAGAACTTGCCGAGGAGGGTGCGGACTTCTTCGTTTTTCCAGTCAGGAACTTCATCATGAATAGTTTCCATAACTGTCTTTTTCAAGTCTAAAGCTTCGGCTTGATTTTGCTCAAAGTAACCAGGAATCACATTATGGTCGCCTAAGCTAACACTGCCTTCGGTGGCTGGTTCCGTACCCATAATTATTCGCAATAGGGTAGATTTTCCCGCACCGTTGGGGCCTAAAAAGGCAATGCGATCGCCTCTTTCAATCAGCAGATTCGCTCCCAGAAATAAGATTTTATCATCGTAGGTATGAGTTAAATCCTTAATGGTCACAACTTCCCGTCCACTGCGAGGCGCTGGGGGAAAACGAAAATGCAGAGTTCTAACTCCACCAATGGGTGCTTCGATGCGCTCAATTTTGTCTAGTTGTTTTTCCCGGCTTTTGGCTTGAGTACTGCGGGTAGCACTGGCGCGGAATCGATCAACAAAGGCTTGCTGTTTCTCAAGTTCTTTTTGCTGACGTTCGTAAGCGCTCAGTTGTGCTGATTGATTTTCGGCTTTTTGTTGCAAGTACGCCGTGTAGTTACCCAGGTAAGTGCTAGAAACGCCGCGTTCAGTTTCGACAATTTGCGTACAGAGGCGATCTAAAAATTCGCGGTCATGAGAAACTATCACCATCGGCGTTGTTAAGCCTTTGAGGTAAGTTTCTAGCCACTCGATGGTTTCTAAGTCTAAATGGTTTGTTGGCTCGTCTAACAGCAGTAAATCCGGTGCTTGCAGCAGAATTTTACCTAAACTCATCCGCATTTGCCAACCACCAGAAAAAGCACTAACGAGGCGATCGCCATCTTCTTGCTCAAATCCCATCTCTGGTAAAATTTTGCCGATGCGTGCTTCTAAACCGTAACCATCCAAAGCTTCAAACTGACGCTGCAAACGATCCAACTTGTTAATCAGTCGATCCAGTTCCTCTGGTGTCGCAGTTTGCATATCGTGTTGCACTTGCGTCAGAGATAACTGTACTTCGTTTGCTTCTTTAAATACTGTCCAAAATTCTTCTCTAACGGTGCGGCTGGGATCGACTTCAAACTCTTGATTGAGGTAAGCGATATGTAAACTAGCAGGACGAATGATTTCGCCAGCGGTAGGTTCCATTTCCCCAGAGATAATTTTCAACTGGGTAGATTTTCCCGCACCGTTAACGCCGACTAAGCCAATGCGATCGCCTGGTTTGACTTCCCAGTTGATATCCTTGAGGACTTCGCCTGTTGGATAAATTTTACTGATATGTTCGAGTCGCAGCATCGAGTTTCTCTCAGGTAGGAAATAGATGGTTAAGGACGAAGTACCAACACCGTGTCCAATATTAACAAAAATTAACCAAGAATTCCTCCTAGTAAGTTGTAATTAACCTCAACTACTACTGAATTTTGGTTACTTACAAATTTTGTGCAGCTTGCTTTACTTCTTCAATACTTAAACTAAGCTCCTCCGCTACTTGTTCCACTGTCAAACCCAGTTTCAAAAAGCGAGCGACCATTCTTAGCTTTTCTTGGCGCTGACCTTCTTCGATTCCTTCTTGCTTACCTTCTTCCTTCCCTTCCTGAAAAACATCCTGAAAATATCTGGTATTTTTTAATTCACTGATGCTAAACATTTTCTCCATCTCCTCTTTAGTCATCGTGGGAAACTTGTATAACAAGATAGTCTCTATTAATTGTAATAATTGCTGTTGTTTTATTGGTGAGTTTATTTCTAATCTTGTCCTTTCTACTAACTCCCTAGCCTCTATGATTGCTGTGTCTTCAGATGTGACAATTAATTTAACAGTTGCAATGCCAATTGGTAGCGACGGTTCAGAGCTTAATTCATCCAGATAAATACGCCTAACTCGCTGACTGATAAAAAATTCTCTGTAGTGTTTGATATCTCCTGTGTCTACACTTCTGCTTGGGTATAAAACAACAGCACTCCAATCATTGATAGGTTGATTTTGACGCAAATACAAGCATATTTCGGCAATCAAGCGCGAATAAATATTTGTATCTGCTTGAAACTGCACTTCCACAAAGTAAATAGGCTGATCAATTTCAACATTTGGAACAAATACACCATCAATTCTGAATGCTGTTTGTTTAATTTCAACTGACGAAAATTGGTAAATACTAGCAGTATCAGGAGAATTCCCAATCAGATCAAAGAAGATATCGGGAAATTCTTGAAATAGGCGATAAAATACGCTGTCTGTTTTCACAGATGGAGAAGAGTAGATAATTTTACATAAATAATTATGTACCTGTTTGGGCTTCTCCACCATCCCGCACTTCTTGGACGCGCTCTTTGGATATTCCTAATACTCGTGATATCGGCGCTAACAAATTATCATCAATAGCTTCTCCCGCATAAATGTTATTGAGTTCTGTAGGAGAAATTTTAAAGGTATCGCAGAATTTAGCAAATTCCTGATTGTTGAGGTCAAGTTCTTTTTGTCGCTCTTGTAGTAAAAGTGCGATCGCTCTCGTCCCATATTTAGGACGTTCACTAACTTTTATATATTTTTGTACTAAATAATTAACCTTACTTGTATCGCCACCAGTCTTTTTTAGTAAATCACCACAAGCTTTTTTGAGAGCTTTTTTTAAAACCTCTTCTTCATTTAAAAAATAAAGAATTTCATTCACATATTCTTGCTTAAAGAAACCAACTAAACTACCTTTATGATAAATAGGTATATAAGATGTTTCTGGATCAGATTGCCAATCCGAAGGCTCATTACGTAGCAAAGACATAGCTGCACCTATAAAAATTTAATGCTCACCATTTTAAAACTATTTATACTGACTCGCCAGTCGTAAAATTTAGAGAAATAACTCCTGGTTTAGATACCCGACTCCTTAAAGAAGTCGGGTATCTAGTTCTTCATAAAGGGCATTTAGCGATTTTATGAGGCTTTTGTTAGTTATTCAATCATAGTGGGCATACTGTAAGTAGTATTTAAACAGGGTAAACAGTATGTTGACAACAACGTGGCAAGAAGAAATTGCATCTCTAAAACAAAACTTGAGCAAGGAAATTAAGAAAATTTCAAGTAATACAAATATTAATATACCTAATCATATTTGTATTAATAACCTGAAATCTAAATTAGAGCGATTAGATGAAATTGAAAAAATACTTAGTATTGATAAATATAAAATAGCTTTTATAGGTACTATCGGTAAAGGAAAGACGACAGCTATCTGTCATTTATTTAATTTAATCAGTGAATTCAAAGTTTCCAAGACTAATGCTGCTGGGAAATCTCGAATTGTAATGGAAACCAAAGAATTACTCTCCACGGGTTCAGGTAAAACTACTATCTGTGAAGTAATTATCAAATCTGCGGAAAATACTTATATCGAGATAGAGCCTTATACAATCGATGAAATGGAAAATCTTATTTTTGAATTCTGCGATTATATTGCAGAACAAGATAAAGACAATGATCAAGCAGAGCAAAAAATAATTATTTCTAAAGAAGTTGAAAGAGCTATTAGGAATGTTATAGATATGAACTTACACTATAAAAAGATTTATGATGGAAAAAAAAAGAAAACAGAAACAGTTGATTCAGCAAAAGAAGAGTTTGATAAATTAGGATTAGATGAATTTAAAAAACTTGCCTTGAGTAATGCAAATCTTGAATCTAGAAATACAACTCTAATTGACTTTGATAATCAAATTGGTGAGCAGGATTGGATAAAAAATACCTTCGCCGCCATTAATAATGGCGAGTTAAAAGAATTTGCTGTCCCCAGAAAAATATATCTTTATGTCAGCCATAATATTTTATCTGGGTCAAACTTATTTCAGTTTGATTCAGTTGTTGATACGAAAGGACTTGATGAAAATCCTATTCGTAAAGATTTGCAGAAATATATTGAAAACCAAGATACTATCTGTCTTTTTGTAACTCCCTTCACTGATGCACCTGAAGCTAATATTAGTAAATTAATAGGTTATTATTTAACATCTAAATCTAAAGATTTTCATCATAGATTTGTAACGTTGGTATTACCTCGTAAAAGTGAACCTGAAAAAGTAAACCAATGCGATGGCGATTATGATACAGGAGTTCAAATTAGAAAAGAGGAAATTCATGCAACATTCAAAAGAATTAACTTAGATTTTTACCTCGACAATATCTTATTTTACGATGCTTTGAGATATTACCGTGATGATATAGTTAAGTTAAATGAAACCTATGAACAAGAAGATATACAAGAAGATAAAAATTTATTTATCGAAGCTATAGCAGGTGTAATTGAACGTAGAAAAGATATTTTATTAGAGGAAATTAAGGATATTAAAGAAAGCTTTACGAGAATAAAGAATGGCGATGCTTTGACAATTTTTGAAATCAACGCTATTAAAAACGCTATTCAAAAGATAAAAGATTTACGCTATTTAAATAAAAGAGTACCTAGTTTTGTTTATCAAGAGTTTATTGATAAATACATTGAATACTATCGTAATGTTTATAAAGCATGGAATACCAAGCACGCTATACATAGCAACTTCGGTTACTATGAACCAAGAGATATAGATATTTATTACGATATGAAAGTTGTTGCAGAAGGAATAGATGAAGATGAAATGCTGAGAAAGTTTACCAAACAAGCAAAACAGGAATTAGAAACAATCCTGAATGAGCTTAAATCTACAAATGAGTCTTTAAAGACGCTGATTCCTGAATTAGTTATACAATTTAACTTATTTTATGATGACTTCATAAGTGACGTAGGAATAGAAATTGAACAGGAAGCTATCAGAAAATTATCACCTCAAAGCAAAGACTCGGATTTTTGGATGGCTCTAATTAATGAAAAGGGTAAGGTAAGGTCTCCCGGTGAAAAATATGGGGATAATGTATGCCAAACCTTTAAGTATAAACTTGAAACCGATCAAAGCTTAAATATATTTTTAGAAATTAAAGCAGGGCAGTATTGGGCAGAATTAGTGACTAGAATATTAAGCTTTTTTGGAGAAAAATAAACAACCAAATTCACTTTGCTTTAAGTACAAAGGGACACAACAATATTGTGTCCCCAAAGGCAATTTATAAATAAACAAACTCTACTATATATGGCAACTTTAAATGAAGAAGTATCCAAAATACTAAACATATACAAGAGAAACTATACAAAATATACAAAATGTTTGATTAGAGGGAAGGAAATTGTTATTGATGGAAGACCAGAAGAAAAAGTTAGACAATTATTTATATATTTCCTAGTAAATAAAAGGAACCTATTTCCCAATAAAATTAATATAAAAGTTGAATCTAATAATCATGACATAGAAATATATAAAACTGTAATAAATACATATTTTAACCCATATTGTCCTCCGATAATGATTGTGGAAGTCAAGCGAGAAGATGAAAATTTATCTAATCACAAGGCGCAGATTGAAAGATACTTAAAAAAATCTAGTGCAGAAATTGGTATTTTATATAATTACTCTGAAATTATTGCCTATACAAAACAAGATGGAGTATTTACCAGTAAATATTTGAATAGCCTTGACGATGTACCGCCTTTAATATTGCAAACTTCTAATACGTTAGAAAAGGACACATCTGAATTTAAAAAAGCTATAAATGGAAATTTTGAAAGTTTTACTTATCTTGTTAAGAAATATGGAAAATATAAGCTAAACACAATAATTTTTAAGCTTAAAGAAGAAGAGTTACAAATATCAGGCTATTTTTTTGAAATTCAAAATGAAAAGGTTTATTGCTATGTATATGGTAAATCTCCTAAAAAGCAGCAAAGCTTTAATTCACAGGAATTTGATAAACTAATTTCTATCACTTATGGGAAAATATAAGACGCTCAAACTAATGCTTGATACCTCATTAAAAAACCGCCTGTGCATTAAAGATAAAAACACACCAGACGGTTTTCAGTTAAATTAATTTTTAAAACAAAGGTTAGTTCATATTCCCAGAAGTTGCTAACTCCGCTAAACGTTCTTGCTGATCTTGAGAGATGCAAGATTGAATTACCGTCTCTAAATCACCTTCAAGAACAGGGTTTAAGGAGAAGTTTTGACCTAAGCGGTGGTCGGTGACGCGGTTATCTTTATAGTTATAAGTGCGGATCTTTTCCGATCGCGATCCTGTGCCAACTTGCGATCGCCGCATCGAAGTTACTTCTTCTTGTTGTTCCCGTAACTTCATTTCGTACAGTTTCGCCCGCAAAATTTGCATCGCTCGTTCTTTGTTTTGCAACTGGCTGCGCTCTTCTGTACAGAAAATTCGTATTCCTGTCGGTTTGTGCATTAAGTCAACGGCTGTTTCCACTTTGTTGACGTTTTGTCCGCCAGCACCACCAGAACGAGCCGTGGTCATTTCAATATCTTTGGGGTCAATGTGAATTTCCACCTCATCCACTTCTGGCATAATTGCGATCGTGGCTGTAGATGTGTGAACCCGTCCACCAGCCTCGGTGACTGGTACACGCTGTACGCGATGCACTCCAGCTTCAAACTTTAACTGGCTGTAAACGTTGTCACCTTTAATTTCGAGAATAACTTCTTTCCAACCGCCCATTTCTCCCAAAGATTCGCTCACCAGCGAAACTTTCCAACCTTGAGTTTGAGCATAACGAGTGTACATCCGCATCAAATCGCCAGCCCAGATACTCGCTTCATCACCACCAGTCCCAGCGCGAATTTCCAACATGATATTTTTTTCATCGTTGGGATCGCGGGGCAGTAATAATACTTTTAAGCGAGCTTCTAAGTATTCTATTTTTTCTTCTAATTCACTAACTTCCAGTGCTGCCATTTCTTGCATTTCTTGGTCACTGGCTGCTTCTTTATAAACCTGACGCGCCCCAATTAAGTCTTCTTGGGCTAGTTTCCAAGTTTCATAGGTATTCACTACCTCTTCTAAAGAAGAACGAGCCTTAGCTATTTGTTGATACTCATCAGGATTTTTCGCGGTATCTGGGTCAGCAAGGCGGCGTGTCAGTTCATTAAAGGTTTGTTCAACAGATTTTAATTTCTCCAGCAGGTATGATTCAGCCATAAAAGCGATCGCTCCTTCAAATAACAACTTGGCTCAAAAAATGACAATCGACCCAGCATTCGCAGGGTCGTCGTTAACAGCAGAGCCAAACCGCTACTTTTTCTTTTTGTCGCCGGAGCCTTGCTCGCTTGACTTGCCGTATTTCCGCAGGAAGCGTTCTACGCGACCTTCAGTATCGATAATCTTTTGAGTACCAGTATAAAAAGGGTGATTTCCAGACCAAAGGTCAACGTGTAATTCTGGTTTAGTAGAACCCACGGTCATGACAACTTGACCGTTACAGTAGACTTTAGCTTCTGGATACCACTGGGGATGAATATCAGGTTTAGCCATTGTTCCTTTTGTGGTGAATCTATATAAATTATAACTTTTTGATCGAGTTAAAGATGAGGGGGCGGAAGTCAAAAGGGAAAACGCTTCTGGCTTTTAACTCCGAAGGAGTTCGCCACCTGCTCCAAGTTGGGAAACCCGCCCAACGCAGCGACTCACTGCTGACTTTTGACTTTTCCATACCCAACCCAGTAACTTATCGTTTTGAGTACTGAGGAGCTTTCCGAGCTTTGTGTAAACCATATTTTTTACGCTCTTTAGCTCTAGGATCACGAGTTAGATAACCTTCGGTTTTTAAAGGTGAGCGATTTTCTGGGTCTAGTTGGCACAAAGCGCGGGCAACACCCAAACGGATAGAATCAGCTTGACCAGTTAAGCCACCACCTTCAGCTTTTACCAAGATGTCATATTCGCTTTCTAGTCCTAGTGTTTCTAAAGGGGCTTTGATGACTCCCAAATAATTCGCATTAAATTGAAAGTATAAATCCCCTGATTTGCCATTGACTGTTAGTTGACCGCTACCAGGAACAAGACGTACTCTTGCTACTGCTGACTTCCGACGGCCGGTACCCCAATACACGGCGCGACCGCTATTTGCTTCTGCTACTACCATTAACTTTGTTCTCCAGGAATTGTACTAATCTTTAATTGTTTGGGTTGTTGAGCTTCGTGGGGATGAGTAGGCCCAGCGTAAACTTTCAGCTTAGTAAATAAATGCTTACCCAAACTATTCTTAGGTAACATACCCTTAATCGCGTGTTCTACAATTCTTTCGGGTATACGCTGTTGCAGCTTGGCAAAAGTTTCAGTCTTCATCCCACCAGGACGACCAGAATGGCGACGATAAAGTTTTTGAGTCCGCTTTTTACCTGTGACTGCGATTTTCTCGGCGTTGATTACAATCACAAAGTCACCAGTATCTATGTGAGGTGTATATTCAGGTTTCTTTTTGCCTCGGAGAATCATGGCAATTTCGCTGGCGAGGCGACCAAGACGTTGGTCAGTAGCATCTACTATGTACCACTCATGCTCAAGAGAATCTTGAGGTGGAAGGTAGGTTTTACTCATGTTTGTTTGTCCTTTGTCATTTGTTATTTGTCATTTGTTATTTGTCCTTTGTCATTTGTTTGACTACTGACCAATGACTAATGACTAAAAACCATTTTTGGCTGGGTGTCATACCAAATATCGGGAGAAAAAGGAAAATCAGGATAGCCGACGCGCAACAAGCACAAACCTTGAGCAGGTGCGGCGTATTTTACTTCTTCTCGACGTTCTTGTTGCCAAATTTCGGTGAAGTTAGCCAGGGTTCGCTGTTTAGCACCTACTTGTACTAGCATTCCCACCAACAGCCTGACCATGCCATATAAAAATCCATCTGCTTGAATTTCTATATTGAGCAATGATCCAATACGATGGCATTCTGCGGCTTGTATTTCTACCCAAGAATGCGATCGCTTGGAGCCTGCCCGATGGAAGGCAGCTAAATGCTGTTTACCCAGCAGAGGCCTTATCGCAGACTGGATTAATAATTCATCCAGAGGGTGATGATAATAATGCCAACTGAAGGGTTGAACGAATAAATTCGGTCGTTTTTCAGTGTATATCGTGTAGCGGTATCGCCGATAAGCTGCGCTAAAACGAGCGTGCCAGGCGTTACTTACGGCGGCTGAAGCCCTAATAATGATGTCTGGCGGCAGATAACTATTGAGAACTGCTGACCATTTGTGAGCCGGGATTAAACCTGTAGCATCAAAATGAGCTACTTGTGCAGCCGCATGAACTCCGGCATCAGTACGTCCTGCTCCATGCAGGGTGACATGATAACCCAGAATACTCGCGATCGCTGTTTCTATTTCTTCTTGGACTGTACGCTGACTATTTTGTCGTTGCCAACCATGAAAGTGAGTACCTAGGTATTGAATTACCAAGGCTACCCTTTGAGTTTGTTTTGGCTGGTCAGTTTCTAACATACAGATTTTGTGTCATTTGTCATTCGTCATTTTGACTATTGACCTTTGACTTAAACCAGTTCAATAATTGCCATTTCGGCATTGTCTCCGCGCCGAGGCACAGTATGGAAAATCCGGGTGTAACCACCACTACGATTACCATACCGAGTAGGAGCTTGCTCAAACAAAGCATGAACTAGTTGTTTGTCGTATATGTAACCTAAAGCTGCTCGACGTGATGCTAAGGAGCCATCTTTAGCTAAGGTAATCATTTTATCTACTTCACTTCGTAAAGCTTTCGCTCTAATCAAAGTGGTGGTAATTCGACCATGACGAATTAGCTCAGTGGCTAAGGTACGCAGCAGAGCGCGACGCTGGTCAGCTGGTTTACCAAGTTTTTTAACCCGACAACGGTGACGCATAATAATAGTTGACGATGAACTATGAAAGGTTTTGCTTTAGCTGTGTTTGGAGCTTCTTTCTTGCGGTAAGGTAATTCCCAAGCGTCGTTGCAAGGCTTCTACAACTTCTTCCGCAGATTTTTGACCAAAGTTTTTGATTTCTAACAGATCTTCTTGGGTAAAATCCAATAAGTCTGCTACAGAATTCACTTGTGCGCGTTTGAGACAGTTATATGCACGCACAGAAAGTTGTAGTTCTTCGATGGGAATCTGAGCCGTTGGGTCGTCTGGAACATCAGAACCAATATCTGTTGGTTCTAAAGAAATATCTTTTAGCGGGTTGAACAAATCTACCAGAATACTAGCAGCTGAGGATAGTGCTTCTTGGGGAGATACACTGCCATTTGTCCAGACTTCTAATAATAGTCTGTCTTTTGTAATCGAGCCATCGGCACGGGCTTCTTCAACGCTGTAGTTGACTTTTCGGACTGGCATAAATACCGAGTCGATTTGCAAGAAGTCCAAAGATGTAGCTTCTTCTCTTCCTCTTTCTACAGTGCGATAACCCTTGCCTCTTTCGATCCGAAATTCCATTTCCAGCTTACCGCCCTCAGCTAGAGTAGCGACATACTGGGTAGGGTCAACGACTTCTACTTCACTAGGTAAATCAAAATGGGCTGCTGTGACTGTTGCTGGCCCGGTAACAAGTAATCTGCCAATTTGGGGTTGAGAAGAATAGCTTTTGAGAATGACTTCTTTCATTCTCATCAAGATTTCTAGCACATCTTCCCGCACACCCGGAACTGTGGCAAACTCGTGTGTAACACCAGCAATTCTGACTGCGGTAACGGCTGTCCCTTCTAAATTGGACAGTAACACTCGCCTTAGTGCATTACCAACAGTTGTGCCTTGACCACGCTCTAGGGGTTCTAAGACAAACTTGCTGTAATGGCTCCGACTTTCCTCTGTACTAGACTCTACACATTCAATTTGAAACTGCGCCACGGAGTAGCCTCCCTTAATTAAGGTGCTGCTAACAATTAATTGCCTATTCAATTTACTTTTGCCCTAAGCTTTTTTTAGGTTGTTCAAACTGCCAACACTACGATCGCAATATTTGATTTCCTAATTTTGCCTGCGGGCGATTATCCATAAATATGGCGTTTTAGAAAGTACAGCAGCTCTCCCCCTGGGAAGAGCTAACTGGCTTTTTCCCGCCCAAGCCATCAGAAGTTATTTTGCCTTCACATCAAAGCCTTAGTAGCTATTACAGGTGAATTTTTGATTAAACTTCTTGTTTTTGTTGCCCTAAAGGTTCTATCTAGACTCGGCGGCGCTTTGGTGGACGGCAACCATTATGAGGAATTGGGGTAATATCACGAATCAGTGTAATTTCCAGTCCTGCTCCTTGAAGGGCGCGAATCGCAGTTTCTCTACCTGCACCAGGGCCACTGACCATCACCTCAATTTGACGCATTCCTTGGTCAATAGCTCTTCGGGCTGCGCTTTCAGCAGCAGTTTGTGCAGCAAAGGGAGTTCCCTTTTTAGCTCCCTTAAAACCACTGGAACCAGCACTTGCCCAGGAGATAACATCGCCATTTTGATCGGTGATTGTGACAATGCTATTGTTGAAAGTAGATTGGATATAAGCAAGTCCGTTGGGTACGTTCCGCTTTTGCTTTTTACTCCCAGTTTTTTTAGTTGGTTGTCTCGCCATATTTTTTTAGTTAATTTAGGGAAAAACTTGCTCTGATGAGCAAGCAATGAACAATTATTTGCCGGGAGCCTTCTTCTTACCAGCCACTGTCTGCCTTCTTCCACGACGGGTTCTAGCATTAGTACGAGTTCTTTGCCCTCTGACTGGTAAACCCATTCGATGTCGGCGACCTCTGTAGGTACCAATGTCAATTAAGCGCTTGATGTTCATACCTTCCAAGCGCCGCAAGTCACCTTCTACTTGATAGTTACTTTCTATTTCTGCACGTAGGCTTGCAACATCGGTATCACTTAAGTCTTTAACGCGGGTATCTGGATTGACACCTGTAGCCGCAAGAATTTCCTGCGATCTTGATAAACCAATTCCATAAATGTAAGTCAGACCAATCTCAACGCGTTTATCGCGTGGCAGGTCTACGCCGGCAATACGTGCCACAATGAATTTCTCCCTGTTGTTCTCGCAAGTTCTCTTTGTAAGATATGGTTTATGTTCCACATCTGGAATTTTTGTGGTGATTTTTCCAAGTCGCAGCTAACTCCCACATTTTGAGAGTGTTATCCTTGACGTTGTTTGTGCTTGGGGTTAGAGCAAATCACCATAACGCGACCACGACGGCGAATCACGTTACACTTTTCACAAATTTTTTTGACAGAGGCTCTGACTTTCATGCCTTTTGTAATTGACTCCAAATATAAAATTATAGCATTTCTAGAAAAATATCGCAGTTAAGTAAATGAAAATCTTCCAACAAGTAGATTTTATGGTAAGATCCTTCACATACAACTTATTTTTTCTGGATTTAATTATTTTTTCCGCAATCTATAAGTAATTCGGCCTTTTGTCAGGTCGTAGGGAGTTAATTCAACCTTGACGCGATCGCCTGGCAAAATTTTGATATAGTTGCGGCGAATCTTTCCAGAAATGTGTGCAAGTACATTAAATCCATTGTCCAAATCAACACGAAACATCGCATTGGGTAAGGACTCAGTAACTGTACCTTCCATTTCAATCAAATCTTGCTTAGACAATTTTTTTGTTCCTCAACTCAACAATTTCCCATTCGCTTGCAGTATTCACCTGCAAAAGAACACAATTTGAGAAATATATCAACAGTTTATTAATATATCTTAGCTAAAATTGTTCCGCATTCTGTTTCAAAAGGGGAGCGAGGAATTGGGAGTAGTATAACAATTCCATACGTCCCAATTACTACTCCTTAATCTCAAGCTAGGGAGCTAAAATGTTTTTCAATTCACTAGTGACTTCTTCTTGGGATTGATTACCATTAACTGTCAGCAGCCTTTCTCTCTGACTATAGTAATCAATAAGTGGTGCTGTTTCATTGCGGTACACTTCTAGACGACGACGAATGACCTCTTCGGTATCATCTTTTCTTCCTCTAGCTAGTAAACGTGATATCACAATGTCATCTGGTGCATCTAAGTTAACTACCCTTTCGCCACCTTGAGCAGTTTTAGCCAGCAATTCTTCTAAAAAAGCTGCTTGCGTCACTTTGCGAGGAAAGCCGTCTAAAATCCAGCCAGATTTGGCATCTGATTGAGCTAAACGTTCTTCTACTAAGTCTTGCACCAACTGATCAGGAACTAACTCACCGCTATCAACATAACTTTGAGCTTTAATTCCCAGAGGAGTTTGCTCTTTCATTGCTTGCCTCAATATTTCCCCAGTGGAAATATGAGGTATTTGCAGGTATTCTGCCAAAACTTGAGCTTGAGTTCCTTTACCCGCCCCAGGTGGCCCCAAGAAGATTAGTCGCGTCACTATTGTTTCACCATTCCTTCATAGCGCTGAGAGATGACGTAAGTTTGGACTTGTTTTGCTGTATCGATTGCCACACCAACTAGGATTAATAGTGAAGTAGCACCCAATCCTTTAAAGGTTGGTACTTTCAAAGCACTTTCCACAGCAGTAGGAATAATCGCCACCAAGCCTAAAAATATCGCTCCCAAAAAAGTTAATCGGTTGATTACTCGTTCGATATACTCACTGGTCGCTTTACCTGGGCGAATTCCTGGAATACTAGAACCCATTTTTTTCAAGTTCTGAGCCACATCAACTGGGTTGACAATCAATGAAGAGTAGAAGTAACTAAAGAAAACAATCGAAGTTAAGTAAACCAGAGCATATACCCAAGGTGCAGAACCACCGGGACTGAGATAAGTATTGACGATATTCGCCAACTCAGGATTTTTTGTAAAATTGGCAATTAACAGAGGCAAACTGAGGATAGCCGCTGCAAAAATAATTGGCATGACACCGCCAGAATTGAGCCGAAGGGGTAGATAGCTACGCTGTTCTGCCAAAACTCGTCTTCCTACTTGACGACGAGCCGAAATAATTGGGATGCGGCGAATGCCTTCTTGCACAAATACAATCCCAACAATAGTTGCTAGGAATACCACTACTAGTACAATTACCCGACCCACGATTTCTCGACCACCAACTTGTACTAAGTCAATAGTGTCGCCTAGAGATTTGGGTAGCGAAGCGACAATGTTGACAAATATCAACAGTGATGCGCCATTGCCAATGCCACGTTCTGTGATCAGTTCGGATGCCCACATAACGAACATAGAACCTGCGGTAAGCGCGATTGCAGTTTCAGCTACAAATACAGGGCCTGGAGTTAAGGCAAATTGTTGAAGAAAAAAGGCAGAAAATGCCGTACTTTGGATAATTGCCCAACATACAGTCACGTAGCGCGTAATTTGCGAAATTTTCCGCCGTCCTGCTTCGCCTTCGTTTTTTTGTAAATTTTCTAAAGATGGAATAGCCGCCGTCAGCAATTGGATAATAATGGACGCATTAATAAAGGGTAAAATCCCCAAAGCAAAGACTCCTAAAGTAGAAAGTCCGCGCCCAGAAAAGATATCCAATAAACCAAATATTGAATTATTGCCGGAAATTGCTTCGTGGAATCTAGTTCTATCAATTCCAGGTACAGGTAAAAAGATACCTAGGCGAACCAAAATTAAAATACCGACAGTGACAAGCAGCCTGCCTCGAAGCCCAGCTGCTTGTGCCATCTGCATAAAAGTTTCTTGAGCCGTTGGGGCTTTATCTCGACTGATCATAGAGTGCTACCTTTGTCGTGAACCAGGCACTGGAAGCAAGTTGGCAGGTCTTTAAGTGCGCGGTTGGGCTTCACCCTAAAACTTCACAACTTCCTCCAGCCGCCTCAATTTTGCTACGAGCTTGACCTGTGAAAGCTGCCGCTTTGACGTTGAGCGCAACGTTTAATTCCCCATTACCCAAAATTTTCAATGAACCCTTGACAGAGGTTAAGATACCTGCTGCTTTTAAAGAATCCAATGTTACTTCTGTATTGGCAGGAAGAGAGGCCAGCTTCTCTACATTTATCGTAGTGTAAATCTTGCGATTCACAAGAGGAAAGCCTTTCAGCTTGGGTATACGGCGGTAAAGTGGTTGTTGACCACCTTCAAACCCTGGTCTAGTACTGCTACCAGAGCGGGATTTTTGACCCCGCATACCGAGACCAGCACTGGCACCTTGACCAGCCGAAATACCTCTACCTACACGGCGACGGCGTTTTTTCGAGCCTTTTTGAGGCTTAACATCGTTGAGTCTCATGATGTTAGTAATATTTTTACAAGAACTCTGTAAGTGAAGCTCTACTAAATGTAGAGTTTGTCAATAGCAATGCCACGATCTTCAGCAACTTCAGCCAAAGTACGTAGTGTAGATAAAGCATTGACTGCGGCTCTAGCATTATTGAGTGGGTTGTTAGAACCGAGTTGTTTAGCTAGAACGTTACGAACTCCTGCTAATTCCAGCACAGTCCGAACAGCACCACCAGCAATTACACCAGTACCAGGTGCGGCTGGACGCATAATCACTTTTGCACCACCACCAATGCCATCAATAGGATGAGGGATAGAATTAGATTTTGTAATGGGAATGTCAATTAGGTGTTTTTTGCCATCAGCTACACCTTTTTTAACAGCACCAATTACATCTGAGGCTTTCCCTACTCCGACACCAACTTGACCACGTTCGTTACCAACGACGACGATCGCCCGGAAGCTGAGTTTTTTACCACCCTTAACGACCTTGCTCACGCGTCGGATTTGGATTACGCGCTCTTGCCAGTTGGTTTCTTCTTTTTTCGCGCGGTTAGTTTTACGACGACCTGTTGCCATAATCAATGCCTTTAAAAGTCAAGAGTCAACAGTCAAGAGTCAAGAGTCAATAGTCATTACTTTTGACTATGGACTATGGACTTTTGACAACTTTAAAAATCCAAGCCAGCTTCGCGTGCGGCTTCAGCTAGTGTTTTGATTCGACCATGGTATAAGTTACCACCGCGATCAAATACTACTTTATTAATGCCTTTTTCGAGCGCTCGCGCTGCAATTAACTTCCCAACTTTTGCTGACGCTTCACAGTTAGCACCAGAAGCTAAATTTGCTTTGATCTCTGTATCTAAAGTTGATGCAGCTACTAAGGTTTGATGTTGAGTATCATCAATTACTTGCGCGTAAATGTGTTCGTTAGAGCGAAATACGGCTAGGCGTGGGCGTTCAGGAGAACCGTTAACCTTGCCACGGACGCGGCGATGACGACGCTGTTTTGATTCTCTACGAGTAAGTTTCATTTTTATTTCTTACCTTTACCTCCGGTCTTACCAGCTTTGCGTCTGACTACTTCACCTGCATAGCGAATCCCTTTACCTTTGTAAGGTTCTGGTGGTCTGACGGCACGAATTTTAGCAGCTGTATTACCTACGATTTCTTTGTCGTAGCCGCTAACTATGACGTTAGTGTTGCCTTCTACAGCAAACTGAATTCCATCTGGTGGCTCAATGTTTACTTGATGGCTGAAACCCATGTTTAAAACTAGGTTACGCCCTTGCACTTGCGCTCGATAACCAACCCCTTGAATTTCCAAACGACGTTGAAAACCTTGGGAAACTCCCTCTACCATATTGGCCACCAATGTCCGGCTTAAACCGTGCATTTGGCGAGAGGTACGGGAATCATCTTTACGAACTACTTGTAAGGTTTCCCCTTCTTGGCTGACTGTCACGTGAACAGGTAAATCCCGTGAAAGTTCACCTTTAGGGCCTTTGACCACAACCTTTGTGCCATCAATGGTAATTTGCACTTTGGCGGGAATAGTAATTGGTCGTTTACCAATACGAGACATGATCTTTTGTCCTTTGTTCTTTGTCTAAAGTTCATAGTCAACAGTAAAGGCTTTTGACTTTTGACTTTTGACTTTTGACTTTATAACTTCTACCAGACGTAGCAAAGTACTTCACCACCCAAGTTCTGACGGCGAGCTTCGCGATCGGTCATAATGCCACTAGATGTAGAAATAATGGCAATACCGATACCGCCTAATACTCTGGGTAATTCTTTTCGGTTGGAATAAACGCGTAAACCTGGTTTACTCACCCGTTTTAAAGCGGTAATCAAAGGCTGACGATTTTTACCCTTGTATTTTAAGGCAACCACCAGATGACGTTTTACGCCTTCTCCGGTTTCTGAAAATTCCGAAATAAATCCTTCTTCCTGTAGTACTTTGGCAATACTACGGGTCATTTTAGTGGCTGGCACTTGTGTTGTTTGATGCCTTGCCATGTTGGCATTGCGGATGCGCGTCAGCATATCTGCAATTGTGTCGTTAGCCGCCATCGTTCCCTCTTTAGATGAACTTATTGATCGCGAAAGGGCATTCCCAATTCTTTGAGTAAAGCGCGGCCCTCTTCGTCATTTTTTGCTGTAGTAATGATTGAAATATCCAGACCACGAATCTGATCAATGCTATCGTATTCGACTTCTGGAAATATTAGCTGTTCTCTTACGCCCAGAGTATAGTTACCGCGTCCATCAAAGCTTTTAGGACTGATACCACGAAAGTCGCGAATTCTTGGTAGTGTCAAGCTGATCAGACGGTCGAGAAAAGCATACATTCTCTCACCTCTGAGAGTGACCATGATCCCGACTGGCATACCTTGACGAATTTTAAAGCCTGCGATCGCTTTTTTAGCCCTCGTCACTACAGGTTTTTGACCTGTAATCAGCGCAATTTCGTTGATAGAAGCTTCCAGCGACTTAGCATTTTGTGCGGCTTCGCCCAAACCTCTATTAACAGTAACTTTTATCACCTTCGGTACTTGATGAACGTTGGTGTATTGAAACTGGGTTGTCAGTTTAGGGACGATTGTCTCTCGATATAAGGTTTTGAGTCTTGTTGTCGCCATAGTTTTTTGTCCTGTTATCCCTGGTCTTGGTCAGGGAAGATTATGAAGGATGAAGATAAAATAAGGAGTATTTAGACTTCAGGCTTTAGATTCATCCTTAATCAATAATCTCGCCAGTTTTTTTGAGTTTTCTCACCTTCTTGCCTTCTGGTGTAAAGGTATAGCAAACGCGACTAGCGACATTTTGTTTTGTGGAATAGAGCATCACGTTGGAACTATGAATGGGGTACTCCTGAGTCATGATCCGCCCAGATTCCCCTTCTTGTTGGGGTTTAAGGTGCTTAGTCTTAATGTTGACACCTTTAACAACAACTTTACTCAGTTCCGGTAATGCTTTAATGATTTCACCAACTTTGCCTTTATCTTTACCAGCAATCACTTGCACGGTGTCGCCAGTTTTGACGTGCATTTTATGAAATTCTTTTTCCTTTTGCCTTGCCATTACAGCACCTCCGGGGCTAAGGAAACAATTTTAGTAAAGTTTTTGTCTCGTAATTCCCGTGCTACTGGGCCAAATACTCGTGTGCCTCTAGGATTACCATCTTTGTTGATGATCACTGCGGCATTATCATCAAAGCGGATAGTCATACCGCTATCACGATGAATGTTATGACGAGTACGAACAATGACAGCTTCCACAACATCTGATTTTTTCACAGCCATGTTAGGAATAGCATCTTTGACAACAGCAATAATTTTGTCGCCGATAAAACCGTAACGACTGTTACCCGCGCCTAAGACTCGGATACACATCAGTTTACGAGCGCCGCTGTTATCTGCCACATTCAAGTAAGTTTGGGGTTGAATCACAATTGGTCTCCCTTGTGCAGTTGTTAGTTGAATAACAACTTATGAATTTTTAGTGTTGAGTATCTCTGTGACTTGCCAGCGCTTGGTTTTGCTCAAGGGTCTGGTTTCCTGAATCCGCACGCGATCGCCCACTTTGCATTTATTTTCTTCATCGTGAGCTTTATAGCGGCGGGTTTTCACTACAATCTTGCCGTACTTGGGATGGGGAGCGCGGTTTTCAATGGCAACTACCACTGTTTTCTGCATTTTGTCGCTCACTACCAAGCCAACTCGTTCTTTGATTGCCATAATCTCTTATTTTTCTTCCTTAACCGGTTGATTTGCTGCCCGTTTGCGTTCTCCCTCTACCGTTAAGAGTTGGGCGAGGCGATGGCGAGCATGGCGGAATTGGTGAGGTTTTTCTAGTTGTCTGGTTGCCTTTTGCAAGCGCAACTGAAACAGTTGTCTTTTAGTGGCGATAATTTCCTCAGATAATTTCTCGTCACTTAATTCTCTAGCTTCTGAAATCTTGGGAAGCGGCATAACCTACTCCTGCTCCTCTTCTATTTGAGGGCGCACAATAAATTTGGTTTTAATTGGCAGCTTAAATGCAGCTAGGCGCATAGCCTCACGGGCAATTTCTTCTGAAACACCAGCGATTTCAAACAAAATCCGCCCTGGCTTGACTACAGCTACCCAAAATTCTGGATTACCTTTACCAGAACCCATCCGGGTTTCAGCCGGACGCATGGTAACAGGTTTATCTGGGAAAATCCGAATCCAGATCTTACCACCCCGACGAATATAACGAGTCATCGCCCGACGGGAAGCCTCGATTTGCCGAGATGTAATCCAAGCTGGTTCTTGGGCTTGAAGTGCAAAATCACCAAAGTTAAGGGTACTACCCCGATGGGCTAGACCCGCCATCCGTCCGCGCTGTTGTTTGCGGAATTTAGTTCTTCTAGGACTTAACATGACTATGAAGTGTGAAGTGTGAAGTATGAAGTGTGAAGTCTGAAGCACGAAGTATGAAAGATAAATTTTTTCATCCTTCTTCCTTCATCCTTTAGCCTTCATTTGAACGGTCTTCAAACTGCTGGCGACGGCGCTGTTGTTGGCGGCGACGAGGTTCACGTTCGCGGGTAGCGGGTTGGGGTTGAGTTTCTTCCTGTCCAGGAATAATTTCTCCTTTAAATACCCACACTTTGATGCCCAAAATACCGTAAACAGTTTTTGCTGTGCAGTAAGCGTAATCAATGTCAGCCCGTAAGGTGTGTAAGGGTACTCTACCTTCACGCGTCCACTCTGTCCGAGCAATTTCTGCACCGTTGAGCCGACCGCTGACTTGAATTTTAATTCCTTGAATTCCAGCGCGTTGCGCCCGTTGAATTGCTTGGCGGACTACTCGACGGAAGGAAACGCGGCGTTCTAGTTGTTGCGCTATGTATTCTGAAATTAAGTAAGCATCAGCATCAACTCGTTGTACTTCTACAACGTTGATCCGAATTTGGCGATTGCTACCCAACAAATCTTGTAGTCCGGTGCGTAAAGATTCAATACCTTGTCCACCACGACCTACGACTACACCAGGGCGTGCTGTCCGCACTTCTAGATCAATTTGATCTGCTTTGCGCTCAATTCTGACTTCAGAAATCCCAGCGTTATTTTGAGCAAGTCTACCCAGTTTTTGTTCTATATACTTACGAAGTTTGTGATCTTCTTGTAAAAGTTCTGGATAGCGTTCTGGATCTGCATACCAACGGGATTGGTGTTCTTGGGTAATTCCGAGGCGAAAGCCAACTGGATGAATTTTTTGTCCCACAAATGCTTCCTCTAAAGTTCTGGTAATTATTCCGCAGTATCGCCAGCAGCAACAGCTACTGTAATGTGACACGTAGGTTTGCGAATTTGGTAAGCTCGACCTTGCGCTCTAGGTTGGAAACGTTTCAGGACTGGGCCTTGATCAGCGTAAGCTTGGGTAATCACCAGTTGAGCGCGGTCTAGACCTGCATTATGTTCAGCATTTGCGGCTGCGCTTCTGATCAATTTCAGTACTGGGTCACAAGCCCGATAAGGCATGAATTCCAGGATTATGAGCGCTTCTCTATAAGACCGCCCTCGAATTTGATCAAGTACACGACGCACCTTAAAGGGAGACATACGTATATAACGGGCGATCGCTTTTACTTCTGTAGTATTAGTTGCCATGTTTTTCTCCTTGTCGTTTGTCATTCGTCATTTGTCATTTGTCATTTGTCAGCGGCAAAGGATGAATGACAATGAACAAAGAACAAACTATCTACCCGCTTTTTTGTCACTTTTGCCATGACCCCTGTAGGTGCGTGTTGGGGCAAATTCTCCCAACTTGTGTCCTACCATTTGATCACTGATAAACACAGGCACATGCTGTCTGCCATTATGAACAGCAATAGTGTGTCCTACCATTTGGGGTAGGATTGTTGATGCTCTTGACCAAGTTTTAATAACTTGTTTTTCGTTTCTATCATTCAGCTTTTCAATTTTGCTGAGTAAATGATCGGCAACGAAAGGCCCTTTTTTTAGTGAACGACCCATAGTTAAATTTAAGATTTAGGATTTGGGATTTTGGATTTATTGATTTGGACTTTGGATCATGTATCAATCTAAAATCCAAATTTTGAAATCTAAAATTTTAAGACTGACGACCACCACGACCACGTTTGGAAGATTTGCGCCGACGACGCACAATCAACTTACTGCTAGGTTTCTTGGGTTTGCGCGTCTTGGCTCCCAATGTTGGTTTACCCCAAGGTGTGACTGGGCCAGATCTCCCAATGGGCGCTCTACCTTCACCACCACCATGTGGGTGATCCACTGGGTTCATGACACTCCCTCTGACTTTTGGACGGCGACCCTTCCAACGGTTACGTCCAGCTTTACCTGCACTTAGGTTTCTCGCGTCGGTGTTGCCTACTTGGCCAATGGTGGCGTAGCATTCACGCCGTACCATCCGCACTTCTCCAGAAGGTAACTTGAGAGTTACATAATTACCTTCTTTCGCAACTACTTGGGCTGTAGCGCCAGCAGAACGCACAATTTGACCACCTTTACCTGCGGTAAGTTCGACGTTATGAACACTTGTACCCAAAGGAATGTTTGCCAATGGTAAGGCGTTGCCATCTTCAATGGGAGACTCAGTTCCAGCAATTACAGTTGTACCTACAGTCAATCCATTAGGTTGGAGGATATAGCGTTTTTCCCCATCCTGATATTGCAGCAAGGCAATGCGAGCGTTCCGGTTGGGATCATACTCAATTGCTAATACTGTAGCCGGAATGTTGCGCTTATCTCTTTTAAAATCGATAATCCGATAAAGTTTTTTGTGTCCGCCACCCCGACGACGGCTGGTTATCCGCCCTTGATTATTGCGACCTTTGGCGCGATGGATGTACACCGTCAAAGACTTTTCCGGCTCAGTTTTGGTAATTTCTGAAAAGTCGGAGATAGTAACTTGACGAGTGCTGGGGGTATAAGGGCGATAAGAACGAGTACCCATCTTCTGTTAGACCTCTGGGAATAGAATCTGTCTAATCTTCTGTGCGTCCCCAGGTGAGACGGTGACAATAGCTTTTTTATATTGAGGCTTGTAGCCAACAAATTTGCCAACACGACGTTTTTTACGTGGCTGTGTAGCAGTATTAATTTTGACTACCTTGACTTGAAACAAGTCTTCGATCGCTAATTTAATATCTGGCTTGGTAGCTTTGATTACCACTTCAAAAGTGTATTGATTCTGTTCCATCAGAATCGTCGCCTTTTCGGTAACAATTGGACGACGCACCAAGTCTGGCAGATCACGGGGGTCAATCTTAGGCACTGTAGACCTCCTGGATTTTTTCTAATGCTGGTGCTGTGACGACAATTTTGTCAGCGTGCAGCAAGTCATAAACATTTAGTTGATCTGCTGCAATAATTTTTAAATTTTCTACGTTGCGTCCTGACAGATAAACTGTATCTGCAATCTCAGACAAAATTAATAAGCTCTTTTGTTCTGGGTTTGCGCCCCAACGCGCCAAAGCTGCAACTAAATCCTTCGTTTTGGGGCGAGAAAGTTCGCTACTAAATTCTTCTACCACAATCAAGTCATCAGCACGACTCACAAAGGCCGTTCTTAATGCTAATCGCCGTTCTTTACGGTTCATTTTGAGGTCGTATTCTCTGGGTTTCGGCCCAAAAATCACACCACCACCACGCCATAATGGCGAACGAATAGAACCTGCACGAGCGCGACCTGTACCTTTTTGTCGCCAGGGTTTACGGCCACCACCTCGCACTTCCGAACGAGTTTTTGTACTAGCAGTTCCTTGACGCGCATTGGTCGTTTGTCTAACTAAAGCGCGGTGTACAATATGCGCCGCTGTTGCCTCTTTGGCAACCCGCAAGTCGAACGTTTTTTGTCCGACTTCTTCTCCTTGCCAGTTTTTAACTACAGTCTCAACCATTTTTTTGTCCTTTGTCATTTGTCCTTTATCATTTGTCCTTTGTCATTTGTCTTTAGCTAATGACTAATGACTTTTGACAAATGACCATTGACCATTGACTATTTACCAACTTTCTTTGCAGGTACAACAGTTACTAAGGCACCTGGTTTACCAGGTATTGCTCCTTTAATGAGTAACAAGTTACGTTCTGCATCTACACGCACAACTGTCAATTTACTAATGGTGACGCGGGTACCACCCAAACGCCCTGCCATTCTTTTTCCTGGGTACACACGACCGGGTGTTGTACCAGCACCAATAGAACCAGGCGCTCTGTGGTTTTTGGAACCGTGAGACATTGGCCCGCGACCAAAGTTATTTCGTTTTTGGTTGCCTGCAAAACCGCGACCTATGCTGGTACCGATTACATCTACGATTTGACCAGCACTAAAAATATCTGCTTTAATTTCTTGTCCTAATGTGTATTCGCCAGAATTGTCTGTACGAAACTCACTGAGGTGACGTAAAGCCGGGGCTGATGATTTTGCTAAGTGACCCAACAAGGGTTTATTGAGTGATTTTGGTTTGACTTCGCCGTAACCAAGTTGAATGGCGGCGTAACCATCAGTTTGTTTTGTTTTAACTTGGGTAACAGTGCATGGACCTGCTTGAATGACTGTGACAGGAATTGCTGCTCCTGCTTCGTCAAATACTTGGGTCATGCCCAGCTTGGTGCCGAGAATACCTACAGACACAGTAACTGGTTCTCCTTTTTGCTTACTGAGCAGATTCATGGGGATATTCGGTGATGTTCCGACTGAGGGAGGACGATCCTCAGCAATTTCCAGCAGTAATTACTGCTTTCTCTTATCCGGAAAGCAAAAACCGTTCCCTTACTTTTCAGTGAATCCGTTTACTTGAATTAAGTTGTTAACTAAAACAGGCAAGAGTTGAATTCCCAAAGGAATTACAAACTTTTGACTCTAAGGCAATGCTCTAAAGCTTTGCACTTTGTGCAGCAATGCTCTCGTCCAAGCAATTGCTTAGGCACTTTCTGGAGACGGCACTTAGGTTTGTCTCCATTTTGTAGAAGGACTTAAGTAGTTGTTTACCACTCAGTATCCTGATAACTAAGGTTTTTGTATTACTACAGCGCTAGTATTACTACTCAGTTTCTACTCTAAACATCGCCTCAAACTACTGTTCAAGGTTTTGCCTAGTTTATCTGGGCTACAGGATGGAATGTAGGTTCTACCCTGCTCATGGCTTTGATTACTTAGCCATAATTTCATTAGTGAACATTCGGGCTTTCTTAGTCTAGCAGTCTCTTGCCATTTTGGGCTAAATCGTAACCTGATTCTGCTCAATCAGCTGTTAGATGTTATCCTCATGCAAATGAAAAAGAAGAACACTATTCTGCCATTTGGTCACAATCTCATATTATAGATGAGGGTGGTGATATTTGTCGAGTATTTTGCAAGAGAGTTTTCTAGAAAACTTTGGCGAGTCAAGACAATATCTATTTAGGGAATAAATTATGAGATGGCAATTGTCTGAAGAGATTTGCCTCGCTAGTGAAGGCTTTTGCAACTTTTGGGCTAGTTGCTATCCTACAGTAACTTAAATATTTTACTTAACGGTAAATAATAGAGATATGTAAGTGGGATAGGATAAACAAAAATCTATGGCACTAATTACCACTGGCAATGGTTTAATCCGAGATTTGGAAAAATTTGGCGCTCTCGGTACGTACGTCCCTTTAGAGGGAGGCTTTGAAGGTCGATATCGCCGCCGACTGCGTGCTGCTGGCTATGTGACCTTAAATATGACTGCTAGGGGATTGGGCGATGTGGCTGCTTATCTCACAGGAGTTCATGGAGTCAGACCACCTCATTTGGGTAAAAAAAGTACTAGTAGTGGCGCTGCTGTAGGTAGTGTCTACTATTTACCTCCAATTGTTAACTATCAGCTAGAACAGCTACCACCAAAATCTAAGGGTTTGGTTTTGTGGATTATTGAGGGGCATATTCTTTCTGACCAAGAAGTGGAGTTTTTGGCAGAACTACCAAGTTTGGAACCAAGAGTAAAGGTAGTGCTTGAAAGAGGAGGCGCTCGCGCTTTCAATTGGAAGCCTTTGACGGCTACCTTTGCTGTTAGTTCTCAAGCTGTGTAATTTTTTGAATTAATGTTAGGGCGATCGCATTTCTTATTTTATTAAGTGCGATCGCTTATTTTTTGGAGAAGTTGCGATCATGTTTAGAAAAAGCGCGATCGCACTTTTTTTAGTGTCTACCTTGCGTTACTAGTATGTTGGTATGCAGCATGAAAACAATCCATCATTTTATGTGCGTGTCTCAGCAAGAGTTTTAGGATGTCTACTTCCTGGCGAAATTACCGTTATTCTCTTTCCGGGACACGGATTAGTGCTAATCGAAGCGATTCCGACGTATCTGATTCCTGAAAACTTGAGAATGCCCAATAGTGAATTTTATGTGTTATTTAAACATCCTGGGCGCGAAATGATCCGAATTTTGCAAATTGATGAATTTTGTCCAGAAATTGATGGAAGTCAGGATTGAGACTCCAATTGTTTTAAGCTGCAAACAAGAGCTTATTTGGATAGCAAGTGAAAGGTAATGGGGTGAGATGACAGTGATATTATCTACCTTTTATCAGCCCAGGCAAGTTTTAGATTCATATTTGAGCGATCGCTAGTCTACCTTATAGGTGCGATCGCCTTTTTTAGTGACATTGGAGGTTATTAATCTATTGGATCAGTTGTAACCCTAAAAATATAGCCGCAATGGTTCCTGATACAGAAATTTCACCTTGATAAATTTTATCTAATACTGAATCTATAGGAATTAAAATAACTTCAATTTCTTCTGTAATATCTAAATTCTGTTCTCCAACTTTCATAACATTCTCAGCTAAAAATAAATGTATGCGGTTGGTATCTTTGCTGGGTTTATCATAAAAAACAGTGACTTTTTTAACTTGTTGAGCTAAATAACCAGTTTCTTC
Source organism: Nostoc sp. PCC 7107 (assembly GCF_000316625.1). Lineage (GTDB taxonomy): Bacteria > Cyanobacteriota > Cyanobacteriia > Cyanobacteriales > Nostocaceae > Nostoc_B. Next base: position 3,036,523 of record NC_019676.1, read on the forward strand.
TTGTAATTCTCGAATGGCGGCGATTTCTGCACTTTCTTGTGTAGGGTCAAAATGTCCGGCTGGTAATTCGATAAAAAAATCTGCGACTGCGTGTCGGTATTGCCTAACAAAAACAATTTCTTGATTACTGGTAATTGGCAAAATAATTGCAATTTCTGGTTTAATACTGACAAAAAAATCATCAATAACTTTACCATTAGGTAATTCGATTTTATCTTGTCTAACCTGACACCAAGGATGGCTTAAAACCATATCTGACTGCAAGATTTTCCATTTCTTGAGATTGCTCATAGATGCTAATTAATAAATGTAAAAAAGTATAACAGATGCAGAAAATCAGCTAAAATCCCTTAAACTATTTTCTGCCCTAGCCATTATAGAGCAGACTTATGCAAGTAGAAGTCAAGGTATTTACTGTCAATAAACGATTTCCCTTAACTATTAGTCGGGGGACAACTGCACAGACAACAAATGTATGGGTAAAAATTTCACACGATGGCGTTGAAGGCTGGGGTGAAGCATCACCGTTTGGTGTCGGGAATCACGCTCAAAAAACAGAGCAAATTAAAGGTGCAATTGAGCAAATAATCCCATTATTAAATACTTTTAGCCCTTTGCAGAGACAGCAAATTGAGCAATTATTAATTCAACAGCAGATCCCTTCTGCGGCGCGGGCGGCGGTGGATATGGCGATGCACGATTGGTTAGGTAAGTTTGTTGGTTTACCACTGTGGCAGATTTGGGGATGCGATCGCCATCTTATCGTCCCGACTTCGGTGACTATTGGTATAAATTCGCCAGCAGGCGCTAGGGCGAGGGCGCGGGACTGGTTAAATTATCTGGATGTTCGGCTGTTTAAGGTGAAATTAGGTAGCCCGGATGGTATTGATGCAGATCAGCAAATGCTGTTAGCAGTCCAACAAGAAGCGCCACATCTAGAATTTTTTGTGGATGCAAACGGTGGTTGGAGTTTGCCAGATGCAATTAAGATGTGTCATTGGCTGGCTGATTTAGGTGTAAAGTATGTAGAACAACCACTGGCACGAGGTCAGGAAGAAAGTTTAGCCAAACTTAAACAAGAGTCACCCCTACCAATTTTTGTGGATGAAAGTTGCTTTACTAGCGTTGATATTCCCCATTTGGCGAACCACGTGGATGGAATTAATATCAAACTGATGAAGTCAGGAGGCTTAACCGAAGCGTTACGGATGGTACACACAGCGCGGGCTTATGGTTTGCAAGTGATGTTTGGCTGCTATTCTGACAGTTCACTAGCTAACACAGCAGCAGCACAATTAGCACCACTCGCTGATTATTTAGATTTAGACAGTCATCTCAACTTAGTTGATGACCCATTTATGGGTGTATTAGTAGTAGAAGGAAAAATTTTACCAAACGATTTACCAGGCTTGGGGGTACAATACAGTGCGTTTGCCGCTTAATCAACGAATCGCTATTCTGCTGCATGAAGGAACTACAGGAACACAGGGCAAAACAGGGCTGGCAATTTTACGCTACAGTGAAGCCCCGATTGTCGCAGTTATTGATAAGGTAAGTGCTGGTAGGTCTTTGCCAGAATTAACAGGTATCAAGCGTGATGTGCCGATTGTTGAATCTGTCACCGCAGCTTTGGCATATAAACCAGAAGTATTGGTAATTGGGATTGCACCCAAAGGCGGTGCTGTACCCGATGATTATTGGGTGGAAATCAAAGATGCGCTAGAAGCGGGGATGTCTTTGGTAAATGGTTTACACACACCATTGGCGACAATAGCAGAGTTAAATGCAATTCTCAAACCAGGACAGTTAATTTGGGATGTCCGCAAGGAACCACCAAATATAGAAGTAGCTAGTGGGATGGCGCGGACGCTTCCCTGTCGCCGAGTGTTGACGGTGGGAACAGATATGGCGATTGGGAAAATGTCCACTAGTTTAGAACTACACTGGGCGGCAAAATTAAGAGGTTGGCGTTCTAAGTTTATCGCTACAGGTCAAACTGGTTTGATGTTAGAAGGGGATGGTATAGCTTTAGATGCAGTCAGAGTAGATTTTGCGGCTGGTGCTGTGGAACAAATAGTGATGCGTTATGGCAAAAACTATGACATTCTGCATATTGAAGGACAAGGTTCGCTATTACATCCTGGTTCTACAGCTACCTTGCCTTTGATTCGCGGTTCTCAGCCCACACAATTGATATTAGTACATCGGGCGGGACAAACTCACAACCGGAATAATCCCCATGTCCCGATTCCGCCGTTAACGAAAGTTATTCAAATGTATGAATCTGTAGCGAGTGCGGGTGGTGCTTTTGGGAAAGTACCTGTGGTGGGTATAGCTTTGAATACTGCACATTTAGATGAGTTGGCTGCCCAAGAAGCGATCGCCCAAACGACCGCCGAAACAGGTTTAGCCTGTACTGATCCGGTGCGGTTTGGGGCTGGGTTGTTGTTAGATGCAGTGATGCGGAGTGAAGTATGAAATGTGAAGTGTGTAGACGCGCTTTGCGCGGCTTCCCGAAGGGTAGTCTAAAATTTCAGACTTCATACTTTGTTTGACAGCGATCGCAAATTCCCTGCACAGTCACTTCATATCTTTCTGCTTTCAATCCAGACCGCAGTTTGTTCAAATCAATACACTGAAATGTATCCCAGCCAATATCTTCAATAGCACCACAACATTTGCAGCGAAAATGATGATGTAGTCCCACATTGGCATCATAACGAGAGACACCTTCTTCTAACAGCACTTCTCTGACTAAACCCACTTCGCGCAATGCTTGCAATGCCGCATAAACAGTGGCTTGGGATGAAGTTGGCGTATCCTGATTCAAGTTTGTCAGAATTTGATCTACCGTAGGATGGTCTTCTCGTGCCAGTAGATTTGCGTATACTGCGAAGCGCTGGGGAGTCACTCGCAATCCTTTGCGCTTGAGTGTTTTGACAATCTCATCAGCTTTTTGCTGCATAGCATTTACTTGAATCACATTAGCAGACCTAGGATAACTATTATAACGTTTCTTTTCTTAGTACTTAACCTACTTCAGAAATATAAATTTAATAGAGTATTTATAACTATTTTATTTCTCTGAAATTATAATTATTCTGATTTCAAAATATACGCCGATAACGCAAAACTTTATACCCTAATATTGTAGTAAAACGGTAGCGATCGCTCTAGGCGGATGGGGTAGGTTACTCCTAGCATTAAAACAGCCCCTTTGCATAAATGAACTCAGCATGAACCGAACCAGGAAGTCTCTGCTGTTAACCTTGAGTTGGATATTGTTGTCGATTGGGACATCAATTTTAATTATTCTGACGCAACCGATAGCACCTGTTCCAGCCCAAGAACCTACGACTACGACTGTAGAAACAAAAGATACGCCCAATTCCGAAAATCCAAAACCAAATCAGACCGAAAAACCAGATGTGGCGACGGAACCTGCACTTACTCCCGAAGAAATTACCCGTCAACAAAAGTTTATCGCCGCAGACAAGTTATATCTCGCCGGAAATATTAGCGAGGCAGAAAAACTCTATCGGGAAGTAAAAACACCATTTACCAACACAGATATTGCAACGCAAGAACGCAAACCAGCCCTTCTTGACCCGATGCAACTATCACCAGGAGGCAAAGTTTACTGGCGAGAATCAGAAGCGGGAATTGCGGCTAAATTGCAAACTAGAACAGAAGTACCGCTGAAATTACTAGTTGAACAGTATCCCGAATTTATTCCTGGTCATATTCGCTATGCTGAGATTCTCAAGCAATATAATCGCCCCAAAGAAGCTGTAGAGATTTTAGAACGGGCATCATCACTATATCCGGATCAGCCAGATTTAATTAAAGCCAAAGTTACTGCACTGGCTGATGAAAAGAAATGGATGGAAGCATCATTAGCCGCGCGTCAATTTGCGATTCTTTATCCTAATGATCCGCAAGCAGAGGAGTTTACTCAACTTGCAGACAAAAATCTTAAACGCTACAAAGCCCATATCCGCGAAGAAATTAGAGGTAACACTCTAGCAAATATCATCACAGGTGCAGTTGGCTATGCTGTCACAGGTAGTTTGTTAGGGCCGTTTTCTGCGTTAGACTCGACCATCTTGCTGCTACAAGGAGAAGGTGCGGTGGGTGAATCGGTGGCTAAACAAGCCAAACAACAGCTACCATTAGTGAAAGATGAGGAAGTGCTGGCCTACATTAACGAAATTGGGCAGAAACTAGTGAAAGTTTCAGGCCGCACCGAATTTAAATATGAGTTTTTTGTAATTCCTGAAGAAGAACTGAATGCCTTTGCCTTACCAGGAGGTAAAGTTTTTATTAATGCTGGTGCGATCGCTAAAAGTAACTCCGAAGCTGAAATAGCTGGGTTAATTGGTCATGAATTATCTCATGTTGTTTTATCCCACGGTTTTCAACTAGTTACCCAAGGAAACCTAATTTCTAACGTTACTCAATATCTACCTTTCGGTGGTACATTTGGTCAACTCTTCTCCCTCAGCTACAGTCGTGACATGGAACGTCAAGCAGATGTTCTGGGTACTCGCTTGATTGTGGCTAATGGTTATGCTGCTGATGGGTTACGTAACTTAATGGCCACGCTGCAAAAACAACAAAAAAATGCTCCTCCTACTTGGTTATCATCCCACCCAGGCGGTAAGGAACGAGTGAGTTATCTAGAAAACTTGATTACCCGTGGTAATTACAACCGTTACAGCTATGAAGGTGTTGAACGTCACACAGCCATTCAAGTCAAAGTCAAACAACTGTTGAAAGAGAAAAAAGAACGAGAAGAGAAAAAGCGGCGTTCTGAATGAATCAAAAAACAAATTTCTGCGTCACTGTAATTATCAATTAGCTAACCTCATATCTACTAAAGGATAATTTATGAAATTACAATCCTTGAAGCTATTATGTGTAAGCGGTTTGGGCTTATCCTTGTTTTTGGGTAATTCTGCCGCCTTTGCCCAGGTTAACGACGGTGGTGGTATCGTTGTACCTACTACTTCTGATCCCTATCCATCTGGTTCATCAAATCCTGTTGATACATCAACAGGTGTACCCACTTCTTCAACAGGTACTGTAGTTACTGGCACTAGATTTAGCTGCCAAAATACTAATGGTCAATACGTTGTCATGTATCAGCCCGAAAGTCAACCAGGAAGATTCTTCCCTTGGGCGGCTCCTGCACAATTGGGCGGTGGTTGGGATCCCTATAAACGTTGTGTTACAATTGCTCAACGCTTAGAAGAATATCGTCCCGATGGCTTGCAAGAACTCCAAACAGGTTTCTTAAATAACGAAAATATTGTCTGTGTGACTACCGAAGCTAACTCTAGCTGCCGCATTGTCTTGACAGTACCACGGGACAAAGACCCATATACTGTCCGCAATAGCATTTTCCAAAATTTAGTTTCTGCGGATGATGGTCAACAAACTACGGCTGTGAATACTTATCGCAACAATAGAGGCGGAGTAGATGAAATTTACAATATCGGCCGCACAATTTTAGGTGGGAACAATCGACAAGTTAGCTCATCTAGAAGTGGAATTAATCTTAAACCTTTCCTTGATCGCAAGGATGGTGGAACTGGGACAAAATTACGCAATGGTGTCGCCATTCGCCGTCAATCTCCAACACAATCTCAAGGACGGACTATCTTAAGTCCTGGGAAATTCCGGTAATATCGTAGACGGTGAATGCCAACTTTTAACTTCTGAAAACTCTCATTCAAGTTCTATATTTTTTGGGCTAGAGTGGGAGTTTTTGTTATTGATAAATGACTCATAGCATTTCCTCATCTGCTGAGGGACTGAATACATTACTAATAAAATTAGGAAAACCTCTGCGTAACTTTGCGCTTGACTCTGCGCCCCTCTGCGTTCAAAAAACATTATTCCTGTGGGTGTGTTGGCTTTTGTGCCTTAACTTTTGTGTCTAACTTTCTCGTCTTCTGCCTATTCTCAAAACTTGACGTTAACTTAGAAAGCAAGTCGAATCTATAGCAATTATCTCAAAGAAATTTTTAAATACTAATATGACTTTGCTAACTTGTCGCAATTATATTAATGGTCAGTGGGTGGATGCTACCACAAGAAATGTTCTGGAAAGTTATAACCCAGCGTTGGTAAGTGAAGTTGTCGCCACCTTTCCCCGTTCTCAAACGGAGGATGTTGATAAAGCCGTCGACGCCGCCCGTCAAGCTTACAGCAGTTGGCGGAAAGTTCCCGCCCCAGCTAGAGCCGAATATATTTTCCGTGTGGGAGAATTATTACTCCAACATAAAGAAGAACTGGCTCAATTAATGAGTCGGGAAATGGGTAAACCCCTCACTGAAGCTAGGGGTGATGTGCAGGAAGGTATTGACTGTGCTTTTTATAGTGCTGGTGAAGGACGGCGGTTGTTTGGGTTAACGACACCTTCAGAAATGCCAAATAAATTTGCGATGACAGTGCGAATGCCCATTGGTGTTTGTGCTTTAATTACACCGTGGAATTTCCCTGTGGCTATTCCTTGCTGGAAAGCTATGCCGGCTTTGGTATGCGGTAATACCGTCATTCTCAAACCTGCTGAAGATACCCCGGCTTGTGCAACCAAACTGGTAGAGATTTTTGCCGCCGCAGGTTTACCATCTGGTGTAATTAACTTAGTGCATGGTGTTGGTGAAGAAGTTGGTAAAGCTTTAGTTGAACATCCTAATGTTGATTTAGTTTCGTTTACTGGTTCATCCGAAACGGGGGCTTTTGTGGGTGCAACTTGCGGACGCACTCATAAGCGTGTTTGTCTGGAGATGGGCGGTAAAAATGCCCAAGTAGTCATGGAAGATGCAGATTTAGGACTGGCTTTAGACGGTGCGGTTTGGGGGGCTTTTGGGACGACTGGGCAACGTTGTACGGCTACAAGTCGGCTGATATTGCATCGTGACATTAAAGAAAAGTTTACGGCTATGCTGTATGAGCGTACTAGTAAGTTACGCTTGGGTGCTGGTTATGACCAAGATACCGAAATTGGGCCGATAATTAATCAAAAACAATTGCAACGGGTGAATGAATATATGAAAATTGCCCGTGAAGAAGGTGCAAAAATTTTAATTGGTGGAGAAATAGCAAGTGTTGGGCAATTAAAAGAGGGTAATTTCTTTTTGCCAACTATTTTAGATAATGTTACGCCAGATATGCGTGTTGCCCGTGAAGAGATATTTGGGCCTGTAGTGGCATTAATTGAGGTTGATTCCTTTGAAGAAGCGATCGCTATTCTCAATGATACTAATTACGGTCTTTCTTCTGCCATTTATACCCGCGATATCAACCGGGCGTTTACCGCAATGCGCGACATTGAAGCAGGTATCACCTATATTAATGGCCCGACTATTGGCGCAGAGGTACATTTACCTTTCGGTGGTGTGAAACAAACAGGTAACGGCCACCGCGAAGCCGGAACCACTGCTTTAGATGTGTTCACAGAATGGAAAAGTGTGTATGTTGACTTTTCTGGTAATTTACAACGCGCCCAAATAGATAATCGAAGTTAGTTTAGAGGCTAGTACAACAAGGCAAAAGTAAAAAGGCAAAAGGAAAAAGAAAGAATAGTTATCCCACAAGCATTTTAGCAATTCTTTATGGTATGTTTATTTACGCCGTGCTGTACTAGTAGGTTGGGTTGCGCTATGGCTACACCCAACCTACTATTCTGTCACCTGCTATATTTTTAATTTGCATTAGGTATTGTGGGAACAATGACGGGTTTTGATTTGTCTTTGTGTAGTTGATTCTCGGCTTGATGACGTGCAGTTATAGCTTGTTGATAATCTGGCTTATATTTAATAGCTTGATTATAAGACGCGATCGCCTCTTGATAGCGGTTTAAATTGAGTAAGGCATTGCCTCGGCTGTACCAACTTTCGTAATGTTTTGGATTGTAACGTACTGCTCTATTATAAGCTGTGATCGCTTCTGGATATTTCTGCAAATTATATTGAGAATTTCCCGAACTGTACCACAATTGGTAATCGTTGCGTTTAATAGTGGCGGCTTTATTATAAGCTGTGATTGCGTCTGCGTAGCGTTGCAACTGATGTTGTGACCAACCTATATTATACCATGCTTGATAGTTATCTGAATCATTTTTGATTACTTGGTTAAATGATTCTACCGCTTCTGCATAGCGTCGTAAAGTGATGAGAACATTGCCTCTCGATAACCACGCTGGATAATAACTTTGCTGATATTGTACCGCTTTATCATAAGCTGTAAAAGCATCTTCGTAGCGGTTTAAATTTACCAGAGAATTACCGCGATTATACCATGCTTGATAATAATCAGATTTAATTTCTAGAGCTTTATCGTAAGCTGCGATCGCTTCATTGTAATTTTTTAAATTTTGCCAAGCCAAGCCTTTACTATACCAAGCTTCAACATAGTCAGATTTTAAATTTATAGCTTTTTCATACGCTCGAATTGCATTATCATATTGCTTTAACTCTGTAAAAATTTCACCTTTAGCATTCCAAATTTCTGGATAATCATCGTGGAGTTGTAAAGCTTTGTCAAAAGCTGCGATCGCTTCTGAATAGCGTTGTAATTTTTGTAAAGTAAAACCTCTACCACTCCAAGCATCTACATAATCTGGCTGAATTTGAATTGCTTTTTCATAAGCCATCAAAGCAGTATCATATTGTTTTAGCTTAAATAATGTTTTACCTTGCCCATTCCATCCTTGAGCATAATCTGGTCTAATATTCACTGCTTCTTCGTAGGCGGATAAAGCATCTTGATAACGTTGCAATTCAAATAGTGTATTTCCTTGCTTGGATAATTCTACAGCATTGTTAGCATTAATTTTATTAATTACAAATAAAGCTGCTATACCAGTAATAGTTAATAGAAAAATCGCCCACAATAACTTGAAAAAGAAATTTTTACTATGCTTGCGAAGGGTGAGATTTTTTTGTAAAATTCCCGGAGATATATTGACAGTTTGCTTCTCAGTCCGAATGAGATTTTTTAAAGCTGCTAATGCTACCGTTGCTGAAGCATAACGTTGTCGAAAATCATAACAAACCATTTTATTTAAAAATCTGGCAAAATCTGGCAAAACCTGCACTTTATTTTCCCAGATAATCTCATTGGTTTCAGCATCTTTTTCCAACTCTTCAGCAGGTATTCCTGTCAAAGCTTGAATGGCAATTATGCCCACTGCATAGATATCACTGCTAAATTTTGGTGTACCTTGTGCTTGTTCACTAGGGAGATAACCAGGAGTACCAATTGCGACAGTAGCTTTTGTTTGTCCTTCTGGCGTTACTACTTGGGTTGTAATTTGTTTAACCGCACCAAAATCAATTAAAATTAACTTGTTATCATCACCCCGTCTGAGTAAATTGTGGGGATTAACATCACGATGAATAACATTTTGTTGATGAACAAATTCTAGTATTTCTAATATTTCTTGCAAGAGTAAGATAACTTGGTCTTGAGTGAAAGTTTTTCCCGGAACCAACTCTTTACTTAAATCATGGCCGGGGATAAATTCTTGGACAAGATAAAATTCGGCATTCTCTTCAAAATATGCTAACAGTTGGGGAATGCGATCGTGTGTGCCTAATCTATAAAGAACTTGAGCTTCTGTATCAAATAAACGCCTAGCTATCTCTAAGGTGGCTGCATTACTAACTTGGGGTTTGAGTTGCTTGACAACACATTGGGGCGAACCTGGAAGTTGAGTATCACAAGCTACAAAGGTTTCACCAAATCCCCCGCCTCCCAAATAGCTAATAATTTGGTATCTTCCAACAAGTGTGTTTCCCAGCATTTCGTTTGCCTAGCTCAATGCAACGCAGTCTGATTCCAATATTGACACAAGGAAAAGTATGAAGTGTGAAATTTTGTCTTTTGACTATTGACTAATCCCCATGATTCTTATTAGCGATCGCCTGCATTATCTTAGCAAACCAATCGTCAATCATTGGTAGATTGCCATTAATCTTGCTGTCTTTTTTAGGGAACTTCAGTTAGCACTGAATTGTCATCAATTGCGGCAAATAAAGCGACCGCTGGAATTTTAAACATACATGTGAGCAAGTTTCCCCAGGAGAAAATTGATCCAGTTTTACCTTTACTATTTATATATATTCCTTTAGAACTGCCAGCAATCTTTTATCTCTTTTGGTGGTTTGGACAGCAAATTTTTTATGATATTAATAGTTTAAACTTTCCGCCAGTTGGGGCAAATTCACCCAACCTAGCGTACGGGATGCAGATTTCTGGCTTATTGGAGGGCGTGGCTTAAGTCAAATTGCAGCGAGGCGATCGCGTAGCTTGACAAATTGATCATATACCTTGCGGCTGAATAGTTTATGTACCCAGTGAGAGATTGTATTTTTGCCCAAAAAAATCCATACTCATTCAAACGATAGGGTCTCTGCCGTGTCAATTGAGATTATTTATTGCAAGTGGTTTTCAACATGCCAGACCATGATCGAGATGAATTAGCGGCTTTACGGCAGCGTGTTGCAGAGTTGGAAGAACGAGAAATTCACTATCAGTGTCAGCAAGTTGCACTTGAAGCGCAATTAATTGAACTACAAGCAAAACTGACAACAGCAAGTATTAATCCTCATAGTCAAGCAGATATGGCATTGACCCTGCAACAACTCCAACAAGAAAAAGCCGAACGACAACAAATTGAAATCGCCTTGCAAGAAAGCGAACAACTCTTGAGACTGGCTATAGATGCTGCTTGGATGGGTTTTTGGGACTGGGATATTTTTACTGATAAATTAATTTGGTCAGAAAGTCATGAATTGCTGTTTGGTTTATCTCCCGGTAGTTTTGAACGCACTTACTCAGCCTTTTTAGCTTGTCTGCATCCTGAAGATAGAAAATCTGTCACGATAAATATTACTGCTGCTTTATCCAACAAAACTGACTATAAAGACGAATTTCGGATTATTTGGCCTGACCAAAGCCTGCATTGGATTTCTTCTCAGGGAAAATTTTACTATAACGAGCAGGGACAGGCGACGCGGATGTTCGGCGTATGTATGGATATTACTGGTCACAAGCAGACAGAAGAAAACACTCGCCAATTAACTAGCCAAGTTCAAGAACAAGCAAATCTGTTAAATGCTATTCTGGCAACTTCTGTAGATCATATTTATATATTTGATCGCACAGGTCGCCATCAGTATATTAGTCATGGTGGCGCGGCGATCTTGGGTTTCCAACCGCAGGAACTTTTGGGTAAAACATTACGAGAGTTGAATTTACCTAATGATTTTGCTGAACAAGTGGAAACTCAGCAACAAGCGGTGATAAAGTCTGGTGAATCAGTCAAAGATGAATGTCAACTACTGACAATCGAAGGATTACGTGACTACGAATATATTCTTACGCCCCTACGCAATCATACTCAAAGCATTGAAGGTGTAATTGTCGTTTCGCGTGATATTACTGCCCATAAAAAAGTCGAACAGTCATTACGCGAAAGTGAAGCTCGATTCCGCCGCTTGTTTGAGTCTAACTTGATCGGCGTAGCTTTTTGGAATATGGAAGGCTGTATTACTGATGCCAACGATGCTTATTTACAGTTAGTTGGTTACACCCGTGATGAGTTTGCGGTTGTGGGGAAAATTGATTGGCGAGAACTCACACCCCCAGAATATCTGGTTTTAGACAATCACGCCCTAGCAGAAGTCCAAAAAAAAGGAGTTTCGCAGATTTACGAAAAAGAATATATGCACCGTAACGGTGAGCGAGTAGCGGTTGTTTTAGGGATAGCATTGTTAACTGACTGTCAAGATAGAGGAGTGGCTTTTGTTTTAGATATTAGCGATCGCAAACGCGCCGAACAAGAACGCGATCGACTCTTACAAACAGAACGCATCGCCCGTCAAGAAGCAGAATTTGCTAACCGCATTAAAGATGAATTTCTGGCGGTTCTCTCCCATGAACTGCGGACTCCACTCAACCCGATTCTAGGCTGGGCGAAATTGCTGCGAAATCGCCAGTTTGATGCAAAAACTACGAAACAAGCTTTAGAAACAATTGAACGCAACGCCAAATTACAAACTCAATTAATCGAAGATTTATTAGATGTCTCGCGCATCCTCCAAGGAAAATTAAGCTTAAATGTCTGTCCGGTAAGTTTGGTAATGGTTGTGCAAGCAGCGTTAGAAACAGTACGCTTGGCAGCAGAAGCCAAATCTATTCAAGTTCGCACCGTGTTTTATCCCAATATTGGTCAAGTTATGGGTGATCCAAATCGCTTGCAACAAGTGGTGTGGAATTTACTTTCCAATGCAGTTAAGTTTACCCCAGCATTTGGACAGATAGAAATTCAAGTTCAAGAAATTGATAGTCAAGCGCAAATTCAAGTCAGCGATAACGGAAAAGGCATTAGATCAGAATTTTTACCATTCGTCTTTGATTATTTTCGTCAAGCAGATGGGACTACAACCCGGAAATTTGGCGGTTTGGGTTTAGGATTAGCGATTGTCCGTCAGGTAGTAGAAATGCACGGCGGTACAGTTAAGGCAGACAGCCCCGGTGAAGAGTTGGGTGCTACCTTTACAGTGAGGATACCTTTGTTAGTGATTAACGAACCAATCAGGCGAAGAGAGAATGAATCTTTATCTTGTGAGTCTGAGTCTCCCAATCTTTCTGGTATCAAGGTTTTAGTAGTGGATGACGAACCTGATATCCGTGACTTAATTACGTTTATTTTGCATGATTATGGTGTGGATGTTACCGCAGTCACATCCGCAGCTGCAGCCCTGAATGAACTGTCGCAGTCCTTACCTGATATCTTGATTAGTGATATTGGAATGCCCGAAGTAGACGGTTATATGCTAATTCGTCAATTACGCCAGCGATCGCCCCAACAAGGCGGAAATGTCCCCGCGATCGCCCTCACAGCCTACGCTGGGGAAATGAACCAACAGCAAGCACTTACAGCCGGATTTCAATTGCACATACCCAAGCCAGTCGATCCAGATGCTTTAGTAAGTGCGATCGCTAGTTTAGTTAACCGTTAGCTACAACAAGGCCTGTTGTCTAGCCGCGATTTCTCATCGCTAGGGCTTGGTGCAAGATCTGAGCATACACCCTTGCACCCTTACACCCCGTCTTTCTTAAAAGTAAAGACGCTATAACAAATTACAAACTAATCGCTTGATTCAACCTTGACTTATCTAAACCAAGATGATTTAACAGTAACCAAGATTGGATCAGGTCGGGGCCATGAACATCTCCAGTTAAAGCGACTCGGAGCGATCGCATCACTAAGCCTTTCTTCACGTTCTGTTCTTTAACCACCTGTTTAATTATGTCTTGAGCAACAGCTTCAGTTAGTTGGGACTGATTTTCTAAGGCGGCGAGTATCGCACTCAAAACAGCACTAGCACCTTCTTGTTGCAGTTGTTTATTACCCTCTTCACTCAATTCTACGGTGTCGTTGAAAAACAATTTACCCATTTCTACAGCATCTACCAAGCGAGTCATGCTAGGGCCAATTAACGCGACTAACTGCTCTAACCAAGGACGTTCTCGCCCTTCCTCCACTGGGTAGCCAGTTTCTTGCCAATAGGGAATCACTAAATCTGTGAGTTGATCTACTGGCATATTGTGGATGTATTGACTGTTCAACCAATCGAGTTTTGCCCAGTCAAATTTAGCACCTGCCTTATTTACTCGGTCAAAGGTGAAAACTTTGCCAGCTTTTTCTAAAGTAAATATTTCTTGGGTGGAGTCTGGTGGCGACCAACCCAACAAAGTCATGTAATTTACCAAAGCTTCCGCAGTAAAGCCCATTTTTTGAAAGTCAGAAATAGAAGTTACTCCATCTCGCTTTGATAGCTTGCGCCCATCCATGTTTAAAATCAGCGGTGAGTGGGCAAATTCTGGGATTTTTGCGCCTAAAGCTTCATATAACAAAATTTGTTTAGCGGTGTTTGCAATGTGGTCTTCTCCGCGAATGATATGGGTGATTTGCATATCAATGTCATCGATCACCACGACAAAGTTATACAGTGGTTGACCAATACCATCTTCAGAAGCACGGGCAATTACCATATCACCGCCTAGGTCACTACCCCGCCAAACCATTTTGTCTCTTACTAAGTCATTCCAGACAATTTCGCGGTCATCATCAATTTTGAAGCGAATGACGAAGTTACGTCCTTCAGCTTTGAAAGCAGCTTCTTGTTCTGATGTAAGGTGACGATGACGGTTGTCATAGCGGGGTGCTTCGCCTCTAGCTTTTTGGGCTTCCCGCAGTGCCTCTAATTCTTCTGAGGTGGTGTAGCAACGATAAGCTAAACCTTGAGCTAAAAGCTTTTGTACTGCTGTTTTGTAAAGGTCTAAACGTTGGGATTGGAAAAAAGGGCCTTCATCCCAGTTAAGTCCCAGCCAGCGTAAGCCAGCTAAAATATTATCTGTGTATTCGGGGCGCGATCGCTCCAAATCTGTGTCTTCGATGCGTAAAATAAACTTGCCGCCGTGGTGGTGGGCAAATAACCAGTTAAATACAGCAGTTCTGGCTGTACCAATATGTAAATTTCCAGTTGGGCTTGGCGCAATACGGACTCTAACAGTCACAGTTAATTCTCTCTTTCACAAAAGCATGATCACTATAACAAGTGCTGAGTCACTCAGGTTCATCTACCTGTGGCGAGTGACAATTTATGAGTGTAAGTTTTAGCTGACGCTTTTACTTCCCCCTTGGCTCTGATTTTTAAACTAATGTCAGAATATTTATAAATAACAAGCTAGTTACAATTGTAAACAATGTTTACATCAGTAATTGCTATTAAATACTTTAGTTTTTGAACGGGACTGACGGGGCTCGAACCCGCAACTTCCGCCGTGACAGGGCGGTGCTCTAACCAATTGAACTACAGTCCCTTAATTTGCAACTTTATTACTGTCGCACTTTTTTTTGAATTTGTCAAGTATTTTTTGCCTTTTCGCTTACCTTAGCTTTTGGGGCTGCGGTTTTTACTCAACAGTCTACTATTCTAACGTTTAAACGAATTTTTGCAAGTGATCTTTTATGAAATTTTCTAAGTTGTTGAAGCAGCCACAACCTTTGATTTAGAGGACAAATGTTCTAGGATATGAGTTTGTAT
Organism: Nostoc sp. PCC 7107; assembly: GCF_000316625.1. Lineage (GTDB taxonomy): Bacteria > Cyanobacteriota > Cyanobacteriia > Cyanobacteriales > Nostocaceae > Nostoc_B. The sequence continues at coordinate 3,051,651 of NC_019676.1, forward strand.
TTGTTTATACTGCTGTTTTAACAGATTTTTACTTATCAAAGCTTGATCAGAGTGAGGCTGGCTTTTACTTTGTTCAATCCACTGTTTTAATCTTTGTAGCTGGGTGTTAGTGATGTGAGTGTTCAAAACAGTGACACAGCTATGAGGTGCTTCCAAGGTAAAGCAAATCAAAGAATAGCGTTTATGTTCTATTAAACTAGAGACCAGTTCTTGGTTTTGAGGATTCTGCATATCTAAGTAGCAAGGTAGCCATTTCGGGCCAAGTTCTGGATCGTGGAGGAGGGTGATCCATAACAGCATTGGGTGAGGCGCTGTAATGAAAACAAAATGGTTATAACGCTGACACAAAACTCGTTTTTTGATTTCTTGTTTAGGTAACATCAGCCACAAGGCTGGTAAATTAGCTTGTGACTTATCTAAAATTTGAGGAAATACAATTTCCTGAATGGGTTTATTTTGTGGCCATCGCAGTTTTTCAAAATTTGTTTTTAGTACTGGAGGCAAATCAGCACCAACTATCAAGTTAGGGTTATATTGTGAGGCTAAAGGTGTGGGTAAAATCTGACAACTCGACTTTTCTAGACTATCGAGAACTTGCAGAATTTCTGTCATATTTTGAGGGCGATCGCCTGGCTTTTTTGCCAAGCAAGCCATAATGAGATTGTTGAGTTGTTGGGGTAGTTTGAGTTGGGGGCTAACAGTTGCGATCGCTTTTGGTGCTTCAAAGTTATGTGCTTTATACCAAGCCCCAAATAAATCTGTTTCAGGCTGCCAAGGTTTAGCACCTGTCAGCATCTCAAACATCATTACACCCAAACTATAAATATCCGAGCGACTATCAATTTCTGCACCTTCTAGCTGTTCAGGAGAACAGTATGGCAAGGTACCATGAAAGCCTTTATTGGTATTAACTGTGTTTGTATAATTAATAAATTTAGCAATACCAAAATCAAGAATTTTAATTAACTTTCCTAAAATTGGATCTGGCAGAACTAATATATTAGCTGGCTTAACATCTCTATGGACTAATTGATAAATTTTGCCATCAATATTAATACCTTGATGGGCGCATTGTAAACCTAAAGAAATCTGGCGAATCAAGGTCAAAAACTTAGGTAGAGGCATAGGTATTAAATCTTTTAAGCTTTTGCCATTCAGATATTCCATCACATAAAATGGCTTGCCTTCGGCACTCACACCATAATCATAAGCTCGCACAATATGAAGACTTTTTTGACTTAAAGCTGCACTTAACATTGCTTCTCGTGCAAAGTCTTGCTGCATTTTTTCATCACAAAAGGTTTGCGTTAAAAACTTGACGGCAACGGGTGTTCCACCTAGTAAAATATCATCGGCTAAAAAAACTTCACCCATGCCACCACTACCAATCAACTGTTTAAGCTGATAGCGATTGGCCAGCAATCCTGTAATGCGTGGAGAGATGAATGCACTTTGACTCACTTTTACAACCTCTAATATTGCCGTAATTAAATAACTACAAATTTATGCTATCTCCAATTTATTTTTAAGAACGTGATAAAATTTGGAGGATTTTGTCAAATAGTTGAGATAACCAAGATCTAAAACCAAGTTTGGCAATTTGTTGTCTTTCTACTAATTTTTGTAAAATTTCTGATTTTAAGTTTAAGTATTCTGCTTTCAAAATATCTTTAGCTTGTTCAGATGCGATCACCTCATGAGATTTTTCCTCTAATTCCAACCAATCAGTAAGTTGCTGTCTTTGCTTGGCTGTCAGAGTTAGGGTCATCACATTAGCACATTGAGTTGGTTCTTCTAGAGCGAAAAATAATAGATGATAGTACCCTCTATCTGCTAAAAGTTTAGCAATTCTCTGACCTCTATTATCTTTTAAATCTAAGAAATAAGATAGCCATTTAGTTAGAGAAAATTGAGCATTGTATAGAACTGTAACCCATAACAGCATGGGGTATAAATTCATTTTGTCAATAAATTCTGTACTGTGATATTTATCAGAAAAATTAGTAATTTCTTGCTTAGGTAACATTGCCCAAAAAGTGGGAATAACTCCTTGGGTAGTATGTAATAAATAGGGAAAACCAATAGATGCAATTGGTTTATTTTTAGGCCATGTTTTTTGTAAACATTCTTTTTCAGAAATAGAAGTTACTGGTACTAAGGTAACAGGAGATGAAGCGCTATCACTTTCTAGTGAAAAATCTCTGGCAACCTGTCGTTTAATTTTCTCTAAAACTACTAAGACTTGACTAATAGTTTGAGGACGTTCACTAACTTCTTTAGCTAAACAAGTTAGTAATAATTTTTTTAATACTTGAGGTATTTTGATTTCGGGATTGACTTGCTCTGGTGTGGGTGGAGCTTGAAAACGATGAGCTTGATACCAACTACCAAAAGAGTTACTTTCTGTTTGAAATGGATGTTTCCCTGTCAGCATTTCAAACATTAATACACCCAAACTGTAAATATCAGAGCGTACATCTAGAAGTTTACGCCCTTCCATGTGTTCTGGAGAACAGTAAGGCAAGCTCCCGATAAAAGAATCAGTCAGGGTCATTCCACTACGTTCTGTTAAAAATTTAGCAATGCCAAAATCGAGAATTTTGACAACCTCGTCTTGTTTGCCATCATCAATAATAAAGATATTTTCTGGCTTAATATCTCGATGAACAATCGGGTAAATTTCTCCTTTGAGGCTGATACCTTGATGAGCGCACTGTAATCCTAAACAAATTTGCTGACAAATATCGATAAATTTGACAAGCGTTAATGGTTGTACTTTCAGAATCTGCTTGAGATTTTTCCCTTGCAGATATTCCATGACATAAAATGGTGTTTTATCATCTGTCATGCCATAGCTTAATACCCGAACAATATTTTTACTTTTACGACCTAATTGAGCGCCAATAAAAATTTCTCTGGCAAAACGTTGCGATATTTGCTGATTTCCTAGACTTAGCATTAAAATCTTTACAGCCACTAAAATTCCACCCTTAGCGGCATCTTCTGCTAAGTAAACCCTACCCATACCGCCTTTACCAATTAAATCTTTTATTAAATAGCGATTATTTAAAAACTTTCCAATATAAATATCTATTTCGGTTTTAGGAACTACCATATTTGGAAATGTTACGCTATAAAATTTTTTTGGTAAATATTGCTCAAGATTTAATTGTAACTATGAATAATTTAACTAATTTTAGAGAATCAATTATAGAGTATAAAACTCACTTTAAAAGGTAATAAAGGTTTAATAAAAGAGTGAATGATTTTTCTGCAAAATTGCTTAAACATTATGTAACATATTAATTAAGCAAAATAAATGAGGAAATCCACTGAAACCAAGGATGATCTGAAGGTGGTGCCTCTCTAATAGCAGTAAATCTACGGTTAATAGTGATAATTACTGAAAATATTTCTCACAGCGATCGCCTAAAAATTAATGCGAATATCCAGATAGTCTAGCAATTAGGAAAAATTTAGTATTCGGCGGAACCATCTGATAATTGGTGGTTCAATTGTGAGTTGAAAAGCTAAGAACTGAGTACGTTGTAGAGAATTAAAATTATTATCGCTGACAAGAATTAATGAACGCTGTCCATTAGGTAGCCAAGGGCCGAGTGTTAAGCCTTCAATATTATCTAGGGCTACATCCAAGGTTCGCAAATCTAACAAGATTTTTTTTGTAACTGGGTGAATCTTTTGAGAGGTTGTTAAAAGGCTATTGATATTGTGAATATCATCAGCATCGGCGAAGGAAAGTTGAAATAGAAAAATGGCAAAACCTAACCCAGTAAAAGACCTTTCTAGACTCAAGAAGTGTCCTTGATTATCTAAGGCGAGTAAATCTGGTAAGCCACTAGCAAATTTACCCGTTATGTCTAGTAATGGTGCAACTGGTTCAGTGTGGTACAAGAATTCTCTTTCTGGTTGCTGAGTAAGCAAGTTATATTGCAAAATTCGGCAAGGTGTACCAACATTTGGTTTCGCCACTGACCCATCTTGAATTAAGGCATTTTCAGTTGCTGTGAATAAATACTGATTGTTGGGTGTAATAGTCAGACTTTCAAACGCCAAATTATTACGTATACCAATTTTACCCATTTTATCTGGTAAGAATTTTTTTGGTATGGGTAGTGTTGTAATTGTTCTACCAGAAGATAAGGAAAACTCTTGAATAAAAGGATTAATTAATTTTTCAACATCACCTTCAGAAGATATGAAGATAGTATCTTTATCAGTTAAAGTAATCCCTTCTGTATCGGTTATTCTGGGCGGAAAGTTTTGAGCATTTTGATTTAACAGCATTGTTACCCCAACAGGTATAACATCACCGTTTTCTAGCAAACCTTTACTCAAATCGATTTTGAAAGTATAGAACCTAGCAGGTGCTTTTTGTCCCCTATCATCAGAAATAGCATAGTAAAGGTCATTTTTAGCATCGTAGGTGATACCCGATAAACCACCAACTTCGGTTTTTTGGAAAGATAATCCTTTGGCTAATGTTGCTTCTCCGATGAAATTTATACTGCTGATTTCAACAGCATTAGTGGAAAAATTTATAATTAAAAGTATGCTAATTAAAATAGCAATTCCTACATAAAAAATCTTGGGAATGTCCGAGATTTTTCTCACTATTTTCATATTGATGACTCTACAAGAGCAGGTGATCGCAGTTTTAATGCAAAAAGGTACGTGATATTTTATTCACGTACCCTACAATATTAGGCGATCGCTCTTTCCTTAATTAAGCATGTTTACGCTTGATAGCTGAACTAGCCCCAAAAACGCCCACCATTAGCACGCCCAGGATAGATCCTGCTTCAGGAACAGCAACAGCAACAACACTAACATCATCAATATAAGTTCCTCTGGTATTAGACAACTCACCGAAGTTATCAAACCTTAAAGTGGTTATAGTGTCATTTGCTACTAAATTGTAAGTAAAAACGTTCCAATTCGTATTAGAACGCCCCGCACCACTAGCTGTTAAATTTGCAACGGTCGCTCCATCCCAAAAAACATTTAGTCTATTGTCTCTCTCCCCAGAACGTGGTGAAAAGGCAAAACTCAACTGGTACTGACGACCAACGACTGTGGAGATATTCTGGAAAATTCCCGATGTAGCCCTACCATCAAGCTCAACAAATTGACTACCAGCAAATGGACTTCCGGCAACATTATCCTGAATTTCAATACCAGAACCGGGAGCAGAGTCAGGCGTAAGACTCCATCCAGGAATAGGGTTAGCGGTTGTGTAGCTTCTGGGACGAATGTCTGGGGATTCAAAACTACCGTTAACAAGTAAGTTTAAACTAGCTGCTGATGCTGATCCAGCGATTGCCAGAGACATCAATGCTGTACTAAATGTAGTAATTAAAAGTTTTTTAAGCATATTTTTGCTGTATTTTGCTGCCTGAATTTGCGATAACTTGAGATGTTACCAATTAATAGGGTTGATAATTATAGTCCGAAATAATACGCAATCTTTAACCAAAGCAGACACACCCTTGATTAATCCAGAAGTTGGCTTAACCAGTGATATGTCTAAACAATCAAATACTAAGGAATTTTACGGGTACTGTCAATCTATACAATTAAGAGCTTTTAGGTATTGCTACTTGATGGGCATTCTGAAAAAAATTTGCCAGCCAGTCTTTCACGCTACGAGTAGCATGACAGTCATCTTCGTTGTAACGTTGGATGATGTCTAAGAAAGTGCGATCGCCTGTTTCCAACCATTGATCATACCAGTAAATGCACTTAGCACCACTAGCTTCTTTATCACGCCATTCAAAGCCTAACCATCGCGCAATCACTTTCAGGGCGTAACTTTCTACAGGTAAGGCGACACTTTGAATTAACTGTTCGTATACATCGACAAATCTATATAAGACGGGATTAACTAAAGATTTAGGAGTGCGGTATAGCTTGGCGAGTCGTTTGACTGTATCAAATTCGTAAACACAAAAATGATAAATTGGCGCGTCGGGATATTGCCAAACTAAATCGAGAAATTGTTGCCAGATCAATTCTTCATCGGCGGGTGTTTCGGCTAAAAATGAATAAAACTGTTGTGTATTGTTTTGTCTGTCAACAACTAAAACACCTAAAAGATAATCTAAATCTAAGTCGGGCTGGGCTTCAATATCAAAATACAGTTCTACAGGTGAGGTAAATGCGAGTTCTGTTGATGGTAGAGAAGTTGGTAAAATTAACGGACGTTTTTCGATCACAGCTTGCGCTTGGATGATCAACTTAGTTGCTACTACACTGTCAAACCCAGGCAAATCTTCCAAAGTGGTGGGGCTTGCATTAGCCAGAGATTCGAGTGTTGTTAAAGAAAGTTCTTGGAGTTGGGCATAGCGAATAGGTGTAACTCCTGGTAATAATGAGAGATGTTGTTTTGCTTGGGCGATCGCGTAACATTGACTATGCCAGTGACAAAGATTGCACTTTTGCCGCGAAATAAACATCTCTGGCGCTTCTGATGACTCTAGCGCTTGAATGAACTCCGCCAGAATTTGTAACATCTGTGGTGTCCATTTCACTAAATCTACGGAATAACTAACGTCTTTGGTACGCAATATCAACCAAGCTTTATCGGGAGTTACTCCTTGTACGGTTGCTAAAGCTTGGGTATGAAATGCCGCCACAACTTGATATTCTTGTTTGGGACGCTTACCCAGTTCCATATTCGCCGGAACATACATCCAATCACCAAAACAAGATTCTCCTGGCTGTTTAATTAGTAAATCTGGACGACTGAGGATTGTATATTCTTCACTGGTTGTTTCTACCCAATCTTGATAATTGCTTAACAGCACTCCATGATAAATATACTCAACTCCCCGTTGCATTAATTCTAAAGTCGCTGCTTGTGCTGCTTCCCTATTTCCTGGAGGATATTGAGGTTGTTCATAGTCAAACTCTGCCAAAATACCCCGATGATAAGCAATTTTGTCTTGTTGCAGTTTAGTCAACAAGTCATTAGGTGCATCTCGCTGGTTTTTGTCAGTATTAATATCTAAAATAGGTCGGCGTTTGCAGCGTTGGTATTGCAGTAAGTGTTCAGCATTAATCAACATTCATTTAAACTAACAATAATTTTGGAATAAGGAGGGAGGCAGAATAGAAGAAAATTTGAGTTTTTTACATCGTTTTTGATGCTTTCTGGGACTGATAGAGTTAAATTACCCTCTCTCATTAGTGGGAAAATGAAGGACTAAACGAGTAACAATGTTGATATTTGGCATTATTTATGACCAGTGTTTCTGCTATCCAAACAAATTTGCATCGCCAGCGAGAGCAATTTCCCGCTTTAGCTAATAAGATTTATTTTAACTATGGTGGACAAGGGCCGTTACCTAAAAAGGCAATGGATGCCATTATTAAAACGGAAAATCATATTCAGGAACTAGGCCCCTTTGGTAATGCAGTTGGACGCTGGATAGGATCATATACTCAAACTATCAAACAAGCGATCGCATCGGAGTTAAACGCACCACCAGAAACCATCACCTTCACCGAAAATGTAACTGTGGGCTGTAATATTCCTCTATGGGGAATTGATTGGCATCCTGGCGACCATTTACTGCTGTCTGACTGCGAACATCAAGGGGTAATTGCCGCAGCGAAAGAAATTGGGCGGCGATTTCATCTGGAAGTTACCACTTGTCCGTTAATGGCAACTTTAAATGCAGGTGATCCTGTGGCGGTTGTTACCGAAAATTTACGCCCTAATACTCGTTTAGTGATTCTCAGCCATGTCCTTTGGAATACTGGCCAAGTTTTACCACTTGACAAGATTATAGAAGTATGCAGAGATAATAATTCTTTAGTATTAGTTGATGCTGCCCAGTCTGTGGGTTTATTACCTTTAAATTTAACTGAGTTGGGGGCTGATTTTTATGCGTTTACTGGGCATAAATGGTGGTGTGGCCCTGCTGGGGTGGGTGGGTTATATGTAAAACCAGACGCATTAGAAAAACTTGCACCAACGTTTATTGGTTGGCGTGGTGTAATTAAAGATAGTCAAGGTCAGCCGATAGATTTGTTACCAGATGGACGAAGATATGAAGTCGGGACATCGGCTTATTCATTTTATGCAGGATTGGTAGAAGCGATCGCACTTCATCAACAATGGGGTACAGCAGAGGAACGTTATCGGCAAATTTGCTGCAACAGTGAATATCTCTGGCGCAAATTATCAGCCTTACCACAAATCAAATGTCTGCGAACTTCTCCACCAGAAAGCGGTTTAGTTTCGTTTCAATTTGTGCAGCATGATTCTCAAACCAGTTTTAAATTAGTCCAATTTCTGGAAAACAACAAGATATTTACCCGCACAATTGCCCAGCCTGACTGTGTTCGCGCCACTGTTCATTATTTCACTTTAGAGTCAGAAATTGACCAGTTAGTTGAACAAATAGAGAAGTTTACTCAATAGTCATTTCTCAAAAGACTAAATAATTAAAAGTTTAGACTTCATACTTTTATATGAAACGCCCCATCTTATACATAGCCATTACAAACCACGGTTTTGGTCATGCTACTCGTACCGCATCGGTGGCTGCAACTATTCAAAAGTTGTGTCCAGATGTGTTGTTAATTATGGTGACAACTGCACCGCGCTGGTTGCTAGAGTCATATATCGAAGGTGATTTTATCCATCGTCCCCGCGCTTTTGATTTAGGGGTGATACAAGCTGATAGTTTGACAATGGATAAAGCCGCGACTTTAGCAAAATTATTAGATATTAAAAAGCACCAAAATTCTTTAATTGCATCGGAAGTGAATTTTATCCGGCAAAATCGGGTTGATTTAATCTTGGCTGATATTCCATTTCTTGCGCCTTTATTTGCTAAAGCTGCAAATATTCCTTGTTGGATGATGAGTAATTTTGGTTGGGATTTGATCTATCGAGATTGGGGAGGTGAATTTATCGCGATCGCAGATTGGATTAGTGAGTGTTATTCTCAGTGTGATCGCTTGTTTCGTTTACCCTTTCACGAACCAATGCTGGCTTTTCCAAATATTACCGACGTTGGCTTAACCGGAGGTTCACCGCGTTATGCTGCTGATGAATTACGCGCTAATTGGGGCATAACTGCACCACAAGAAAAAACTATTTTACTTACCTTTGGTGGTTTGGGTTTACAACAAATCCCTTACGAAAACTTACAAAATTTTCCCGATTGGCAATTTATTACTTTTGATAAATCTGCACCTGATTTACCTAATTTAGTCAAAATTCAAGATAACAAATATCGTCCTGTAGATTTTATGGCAATTTGTGGACGAGTAGTTTCTAAACCTGGGTACGGTACTTTTTCTGAAGCCGCACGTTTGGATATCCCGATGGTGACAATTCCCCGCGATGATTTTGCTGAAGCCAGTTATCTTTTAGAAGGAATTACTAATTACAATTATCATCAAATTGTCACCCCCGCAGAATTTTTTGCTGGTGATTGGAATTTCCTCCATCAACTACTCCAACCACCACAGCAAACCCAACAAATTGCTAAGGATGGAAATGAGGCGATCGCCCAAGCTATTATTAACCAAATAGGAGGTCATGTAGAAACTAAACAAATTACCAAAAACTAACGATAAGGATATACATGGCGCATCTCAAAGCGACATTCTTCCCATATTGGTAACAATGCCTGTTTGGCTACATTTAATTGACCTTGAGAATGGTTTATTTTGCCATTTTCGATAATCCAAATAAACACTCGTGTAATTAAATCGGCTTCCCAGCTACTAATATATTTGCAATTTTTTATCTGACTAACTTGTGTATCTAAACAATAGATAGCATCTTTAAAATGCCAAATTTCTTCTCTGGATATCTCTGCTGATGGATTTGCCCACAGGATTTTTTGCAAATTCATGGTGATATAGTCTAAACCAGCGATCGCAGAATCAGCATTTCTGACTAAATCGGTGAATACTTGATAATATTGTTGCCAGGATGAAGCTGCAAAATTTTCTATATATCTTTGTAGCCATATTTGTATATCTCGCAAATATGGCAATAAATCTTTAACCTCATTCATCTCTTTCAAAGTTGTATGTTGACTGTGATAATTTAAGATATTTTTATCTAAATCAAATTCTAATACTTGAAATTCCTGGGAATAATAACTAATAACTTTGGGGATACATTTTTCTATTAGCCAGTTTTTGGTATATTTGGCTGTCCATGTTCCTCTTATCCCGATATCTTCTTGCCACGAATTTAAGTTACTTCTTTCTAAAGTGGCGATGTGAATATCATTAATTTCGTATAAGATATCAACTTGATTATTAGATAATGCTGAGTAACAATTACCGAGTCGTGGCACAATAAAAGCATGATCGCGGATTCCTCGACTGATGCGAATAGAGATATTTACTTGGTCAAATAAATGCCATTCAGATTTGCCTTGGGTATAATTAAACTTTTTAATAAAATTGTGTATCATTTTCCATAGTTTCACATCTACAGAAAATAGATGAAAGCCTCTGATATCAGGAAATTCGACAAATTTAAAATCCCAAGTTTCTAAATAATCTTCAAAATCAATAATTCTCTTTTTATATTCTTGACAAATAGTATCTACACATAAACATAAATCTGCTGCTTCTAATTCAGACAAAATTAATGTTGTTTGTCCTAAATCTGCCTCAAATGTATCTACATTTATCTGTTTAAGAAAATGACGACAATTCCATTCAGGTTTAGTATGCAGTCCTGTCATTAATTGATCTAAGATTTGTTGATGGTTTAGGGTAATTTTCAAACCTCTTAAAATTACGCTACTAAATTGAATCAGGCAATTACCTTTGCCAAAGGCTTGTGGTAAATTACACTTAATTAAAACCTTTGGTTGAATAACAACTAAGTGATGATATTCTTTAATTAAACGCGGTTCAAACTCGGCTTTTTCTAAAATATTGCCAAATTCTGTATGTCGTCTTAAATATTTTTCTATACTGCTAAATTGAGGATGTTTGAAATTGGTTAATGTGGTTTTATTGATGTTTCTAATTAAGTTAAAATTCAGATGATTATAAATAGTTTCTGCTGTTTGGCTATTTCTCAATGTATCAATTATCGAATCAAATATTAGTTCTTCTCGATGATACTGAAAACATTGAAAAATTTTCATACTATAGCCATTAGTAATTATCAAAAATAAAGGTTTGAGATAATTACTATAAAATTTAGCTTGAGCAATAGCTTCTTGAAAATAATTTGTCTTAGGCGATAAATAAATAATAATTACTAATGATGTGTCAGCATTTTGTTGCTCAACATCATCGGTAGCAAAATAAATTTGAGCATTTTTGAGTTGCTTGGCTGGGTTCTCTAAATTATTACTGGTTAAAGTGTACTTACTCTGCCGACACAAATCTGGGTATCCCAAATACTGAAACATCGGCAAAATAAACTTTTTTTCTACATCTTCTTCAGTTTGTAAAATCCGAATATCAAATGCTTGTATCCACTTAATAAATAATGGCAGCGAGTTAGGAATATACATTAGAGAATCCACTGCTTGTATAAATTTGCCTCTGCGGGGAATGGATATCAACTAGCAATTTATCAAGCCATACAATTTGAGATTTTAAATGTTTTTAGATTGGTATTTGCTTTCTGTCAATTTGTCAAGTGCAATGATTTTCTGTATTGGTATCCTTTGACAGAAGATTTAAATTCTGTCAAAAATATCTGATAAATTCTATGTGCCTTTATACAAAAAATTAGGGAACATCACTGCTCCCCTGTACTTACTTGCTATAATCGCCGGAAAATTCAAATCTACACTACAGCAACAACTTTTTCTAACAACCCTTGAAATAAATTTAAGCCATCACTATTACCTAGCATGGCATCAGATGCTCTTTCTGGGTGTGGCATCATTCCCAAGACATTGCCTTGGCGATTGCAAATCCCCGCAATCTTGTTGAGTGAACCGTTAGGATTCTCGCCAGCATAGCGAAATACCACCTGTCTATTGTCTTCTATGTCCGAGAGAGTGTCTCTATCAGCATAAAAGCGCCCTTCTCCGTGGGCGATAGGGAGAGTGATAACTTCTCCACTGGTGTAAGTTTTTGTCCAAGGAGTATTGGCATTTTCAACTTTTAAGGGGACGCGATCGCAGATAAAATGCAAATCACGATTTCTGGTTAATGCCCCAGGCAACAATTTAGCTTCAGTTAATACCTGAAACCCGTTACAAATACCGAGAACAAACTTACCTTTTTGTGCATGTTCAATCACCTGCTGCATTACAGGCGAGAACCGAGCGATCGCACCGCAGCGCAGGTAATCACCATAACTAAAGCCGCCTGGGATGATAATTACATCCAAATCAGCAATATCAGTGTCTTGATGCCAAACCATGCGCGTTGGTTGATCTAACAAGTCTCTGGTGATGTATGCAACATCGCGATCGCAATTAGACCCTGGAAAAACAATAACGCCGAATTTTGTCATTAGTCATTGAGAAGTAAAAAGTAAAAATTAAAAAGTCAAAAGTAAAAGAGCAAAAGATGATGTCCTTTTACCTTTTACCTCCTTCGGAGTTCGCCAGTCGCTCATGGGGGAAACCACGCCACTTGCTTCAAGCCGGGAAACCCGTCCAACGCAGTGGCTCCCCAAGACCGCGCTGGCTCACTTTTAACTTTTAAAACACTCCCGTCTGTGTTTCGACTTCAATTAAATCAAACCGATAGTTCTCAATCACGGGATTTGCTAACATCTGGTCACAAATGATGTTTAAATCTTGACGTGCTTTTGTCTCATCAGGGGAGATGATGGTGAATTCTATGTACTTACCAATCCGCACATGGTCAACAGTATCGTATCCCATTTGCTTGAGACCAGATTGTACAGCCACACCAGCAGGGTCTAGGACTGAAGGACGAAGCGTTACGAGAATTTTGGCTAGATACTTCCGTTGCACAGTTTTTTTTGCTGAATGCTGCGATCGCTATACTATAACTTTCTGTTCCAACTGAGTGAAAATAAGATTGTGAAACAGTTAAAGTTAATTTAATTAGATAGCCAGTATAACAGCTTCCACTACAGTGGCGAATATCCCCAATTGCTTATGAGAGCTATACGCACCCGCAGTCAAGAGCGGATTTTAAACCTACTGAAAAGCATGAAACAAGGCATTTCCGCCCAAGATATTTATATTGAATTGCGGAATCGCAATCAGAATATGGGTTTAGCCACCGTTTATCGCTCCTTGGAAGCTTTAAAACTTGAAGGTTTGGTGCAAGTGCGGACTTTAGCTAACGGTGAAGCTCTCTATAGCCTAGCCCAGCAGGACAAACACCATCTCACTTGTCTACAATGTGGCACTTCCATACCCATTAATCAGTGTCCAGTTCATGACCTGGAAGACCAACTACAAACCAATCATAAATTTAAAATTTTTTACCACACCTTAGAGTTCTTTGGTTTGTGCGGTCAATGTCAGGTTAGTGAATAGTTATTTGTCCTTTGTCATTTGTTACTATCCGTTTGCACCGTTATGAGTTAGCACCCCAGATACAAAAGAAATAATACTAGTACAGGTCGGCTTAAATAAACAGACTATCTGGAATTGCTAAAAAGCTTGTGGTATCGTTATTCTTTCTTTTTACTTTTGCCTTTTTACTTTTGCCTTGTTGTACTAGTGACCAATGACTATTGACTACTGCCCATTAACCTCTGGCATTTCCCTACCCAACCAAGAGCTAGAATCTACCTTAGTATCAGAAACTATGGAGCGAATGCCCTCAAAGGTAGCGGGAATGGTACGAGGATCCATGAACATGACTTTGCTGCTATCGCTTTTACCGATAGTCGCGCCCATATCTAGATAACCCAAAGCAAACAGAACTTCTAAAGCCTTACTAGCATTGGGGTTAGTGTTAATTTTTTGGGCGATAATTTCTGCTGACTCAGCAATGGCTTGGGCTTTGAGAACTTGCTGTTGGCGTTCGGCTTGGGCTTTAAGAACGATCGCTTTTTGTTCCGCTTCAGCGTTTAAAATTACGGATTTTTGCCGGGCTTCTGCATCTAAAATTTGGGCTTCCGCTTTACCTCTAGCACTATTGACGGCTGCTTCCCGTTCACCTTCAGAATTTAAAATTGCCGCCCGTCTGCGTCGTTCTGCGGACATTTGCATTTCCATTGATTCTTGCACTGCTTTGGAGGGGATTAAATCTCGCAGTTCTACCCTTGTTACTTTCACGCCCCAAGGATCTGTGGCGATGTCTAAATCGCGTAACAAAAGTTCATTGATTTGAGTACGGGCGGTAAAAGTTTCATCTAACTCCAGTTGTCCCATTTCTGAGCGAATTTGAGTTAGTACCAAGTTTGTCATTGCCAACTGGAGATTTTCTACCTTATACCAGGCTTTTTCCATATCGACAATCCGCCAGTACACCACTGCGTCTACTTCAATGCTAACGTTGTCACGGGTGATACATTTTTGTGGGGGAATATCTAAGACTTTTTCGCGGATGGTTTGTTGGTAGACTATTTTATCTAAAAATGGCAGAACAAAATTAAGTCCTGGTTCTAGCTTTTTGTTATAGCTCCCCACTCTTTCTACCAAAGCTTCATTACCTTGATTAATAATTCTGACAGAACCAGCCACCGCAGAGCCACCAAGGGCTAAAAAGACTAATAAAAAAAACTGTTCCACTGTAAATCTCCTAGTTATTAAATATTTTCAAATCTCAACTTTCACACTTCATACTTCCTATGAATGCAATAAATTTTCTGGCATAACAATTAACGTAGTGCCTTCTCTTCTGACTACATAAACTCGTTGATGGGGAGCAACATCGAGTTTGTCATCATCACATTTAGCACGCCAAGAATTGCCTTCATATAGCACTCGTCCCGTTTTACCAGCCGGAATTTCTGTTAATGTTTCAGCTATAATTGCATCTTGAATTTTTGACTTGCGTCGTCGCGGTTGCAAAAATCGCCGGGATAATACCACCAGCATTGTAGAAAGCAATAACCAAATCGCCACTTGCAGCCATAAACTTAAACCAAGTTGGGACAGCAGCGCCACAGCAAAGGCACTAATTCCCATCATGAAGGCGACAAAAGCTGATGGTAAAAACAGTTCCGATAAACACAAAACCGATCCAGCCAAGAGCCAAATTAAAGTAAAACTTGGCATAGAGCCATCCTAGACACTACATTTACGACAAGGATTTCTGAGATGAGATTCACCGATAAAGAAAGGTTTTACAGAAATCAAACCTTGGTCTTTGGAGAATTAATTTTGATTAATTTTAGTGACAAGATGTAGCCAGAGGTACACGAAACCAGTCTATTCTAACCAGCAAGTCTTTGACATCTGAATGTAATCGAAATTCACGAGTTAATTTTTCATGCAGTAGGAGTTTGAGTCAATACGGTTCGGTTTTAGATGAGACTTCTTGTCCCAATGTTATAAAACACTAATTTTAAGCCTCACGCAAAGGCAAGGCAGCGCGTTGTGTAGGTTCCCCTTGTTGTAGCCACTGCCACGCAAAGAGTTACGGAGAATTCACTTGTTTATTAGTCACAATTTGATTCATGCAGGAGGTCTATTGATAAATGTTGATAATTGTAAATTAAACTTAATATTCATAGAATAAATACTTTACTATGCTCTAAAGCGCAAATCTAAAATATTATTATGTTTTTAATTCAAATTTTTAGGCTCATTATCTAATAATAATAATATTAGATAATGTTTGGGTATGAAAATTTTAGTTGTCGAGGATGACGAGCTAAATGCTTATGCACTGACCGCCGTTCTTACTAACCAAAACTATGCAGTTGAAGTTGCTAGTGATGGTGAAACTGCCTGGGATTTAATTCAAATTTATAATTATGATTTAATTTTATTAGATGTAATTTTGCCAAATCTAGATGGCATTAGTTTGTGTCGGCAAATTCGCTCTAGTGGCGGGCAAATGCCAATTCTGTTATTAACAGGACGTGATAGCAGTCATGAGAAAGCGATTGGATTAGATGCAGGCGCAGACGATTATGTAGTTAAACCATTTGAACAAGAAGAATTAGTCGCCCGTGTTAGAGCTTTGTTACGTCGCGGTGGTACATCAGCACAACCAGTTTTAGAATGGGGAAATTTGCGCCTTGATCCTAGTAGTTGTGAAGTTAGATATAGAGAATATTTACTATCATTAACTCCCAAAGAATATGCGCTTTTGGAATTATTTTTACGCAACAGCCGCCGAGTCTTTAGCTGTGGCATGATTTTAGAACATCTTTGGTCTTATGAAGATACGCCTGGGGAAGAAGCTGTTCGGACTCATATTAAAGGATTACGACAGAGATTAAAAGCTGTGGGAGCGCCCAGTGATTTAATCGAAACCGTGTATGGAATTGGCTATCGTCTCAAACCGCAAGAAGAAGAGACAGTCACGGCAAAATCATCTAATTCCAAATCTCAAAACTCCAAACCCCAAGAAGAACCATCATCTCAGCAGCAAACACTCCAAGCGATAGCGGGAGTTTGGCAAAGATTTCAGGGACGAGTCGATGAGCAAATCAAAGTGCTAGAACAAGCAGTTGTCAATCCCGAATTGCTCAACCAAGCACAGAAAGAAGCCCATACCTTAGCCGGCTCGTTGGGGACATTTGGCTTTCCCACAGGCTCAAAATTGGCGCGGAAAATTGAGCAATTACTCAAATCTAGTCAAGAGTTAACACCAGAAGACACAGCCAAACTGCAAACTTGGGTAAGATTATTGCGTCAAGAAATTCAAACTCAAGGCGAGGAAACAGGCTCATCCTCCGATGACAGTAAATTACCTTTAGTTTTGGTAGTTGATCGAAACCATACCCTAGGAGAACAACTTGCACAAACCAAATCTGACCCAGAATTTCAAGTTAGCATTACCACAAATCTGGAATCAGCGAGAACTCTGCTTTACCGAAAGCATCCTAGTGTAGTATTGCTTGACCCTAGTTTTTCTGAGCAACAAGAAGATAGTTGGAGTTTTTTAGCAGAACTGGCGCAACGGAAACCACCTGTGCCAGTGTTAGTTTTTACCGAGCAAACAGATTTAGGCAATCGCTTACAACTGGCGCGTCAAGGTGGACACACCTTTTTACAAAAGCCGATGACAGCGGAAAAGGTGGGAGAGGCGATCGCTCAATTACTCCAACAAGCACCCCCAGGCGAAGCGAAAATCCTTGCTGTGGATGATGATCCGCAGATTCTCGCTTTGTTGCAAACTTTACTCACGCCTTGGGGATTACAAGTAATTACCTTAGATGATCCGCGGCATTTTTGGGAAACCTTGGAAGCTGTCAAGCCAGATATGTTGATTCTGGATGTAGAAATGCCTCACACTAATGGCATTGAACTTTGCCAAGTTGTGAGAAATGACCAGAATTGGAGTGAGTTACCAATTTTATTTCTCACAGTTCACAGCGATGCCGACATTGTAAATCAGGTGTATAGCGTTGGTGCGGATGATTTTGTCAGCAAACCAATTGTCGGGCCAGAATTGGTAACTCGGATTGTGAATCGCCTAGAACGGATAAAATTGTTTCGGCGGATGGCGCAAACTCAGCAACAGTCAGTCACAGATAAAGTTACTCTCTCATCGGCCAGTTCTGCTGTCTCGGTTGATTGGCTGACTATCTTTGAAGGTGAACCAGAATGGGTCATGGTGGTTGACACTGATGGCACAGTATTAGAAATAAATCCTGCTGGAGTGGCAATTATCGCAGCTAAAAGCAAAGCTAAAGTAATTGGCAAATCAGTTTATGCTGTGATTGCGCCAGAATATCAACAAGCATTTAGGCAACTCCATAAAAGTGTCTGTCAAGGTAATAAAGGCACTTTGCAATTTGAGATCATCACCTATCAAGGTAATCGTCACTGGATAGAAACTCATGCTGTCCCGCTGCAAAATAAAATTGATGGCAAATTTGTGCAATTGGCATTTTCCCGCGATATCACCCACTACAAACAAGTAGAAACAGAAATTCGCCGGATTAATCGCACACTCCAGACATTAAATAGTTGCAATCAAATTATTGTTCGTACTCAAGATGAACAAGATTTACTCCAGAAAATTTGCCAAATCATTGTAGAAGTTGGCGGTTATCGGCTGGCGTGGGTTGGTTTTGCTGAAGATGATGCGGAAAAAAATATTCGCCCAGTCGCTCAAGCTGGCTATGATCATGGCTATTTACAAACTCTCAACCTTACTTGGGCGGATACTGTACGAGGTCAAGGGCCGACAGGTACAGCCATTCGCACCAAGAAAACTTGCATTATTCAAAATATTTTAACTGACCCCAAATATGATGTTTGGCGGTGTCAAGCACAAGAACGGGGATATGCTGCGGCGATCGCTTTACCCTTAAAGATAGAAGAACGAGCTTTTGGGGTGTTGAATATCTATGCGGCTGAAGCAAACGCCTTTGATGATGATGAAGTACAACTATTAAAAAAACTGGCAGAAGATTTAACTTATGGTATTGTCGCATTACGCAATCAACGCGATCGCACTTTAGCCGAAGCCGCATTACAACAAAGTCAAGCCGCCTTAAAAAAAGCTAACAATGAATTAGAATTACGAGTTGCTGAACGCACAGCCGAATTAATCACCGTCAACTGCCAACTGCAATCAGAACTAGATGAACGCCAACGCATAGAAGAAGAACTGCGTATTTCTCAAGTGAAATTGGCACGAATTTTAGATATTGCTGATGATGCCATTATTTCTATTGACAGCAACCAATGTATTACCTTATTTAATCAAGGAGCCGAGAAAATCTTTGGTTATTCTGCTCAGGAAATCATGGGGCAAAAGTTAGATATACTTTTACCGCTGCGATTTACCCAAGCTCATCGTCAACATGTCTCTGACTTTGGTAAATCGGCAAATTT
The DNA here is from genome assembly GCF_000316625.1 of Nostoc sp. PCC 7107. GTDB lineage: Bacteria > Cyanobacteriota > Cyanobacteriia > Cyanobacteriales > Nostocaceae > Nostoc_B. The sequence continues at coordinate 3,070,571 of NC_019676.1, forward strand.
AGCGCGGAGAATGGGAGAACGAAGGGAATTATTTGGTCAACGCCAAGATGGAAGCGAATTTCCGGCTGAGGCTTCAATTTCTAAATTAAATATGGGTGAGGACGTTTACTATACAGTGATTTTGCGTGATGTGACAGAGCGCAAACAAATTGAGCGGATGAAAGATGAATTTGTGTCTGTTGTTAGTCACGAACTCCGCACACCTCTAACATCAATTCATGGTTCCTTGGGAATGCTGACTAGTGGTTTATTACCAGCAGATTCCGACCAAGGAAAACGACTCTTACAAATTGCCATAGATAGTAGCGATCGCTTAGTTCGATTAATTAATGATATTTTAGACATCGAACGGATTGAATCAGGCAAAGTCAAGATGGCGCGGGAAATCTGCGACCTTGCCGATTTAATTCAGTCAGCAGTGAATGTGATTCAACCTTTGGCAAATAAACAAGGAATCACATTAGCTATTTCTAGCTTATCTATTATGTTATGGGCTGACCCTGACCGAATTGTGCAAACTTTAACTAACTTGCTGAGTAATGCCATTAAATTTTCGGTGAAAGGCGAGACAGTATGGTTAGAAATTCAGCAACAAGAACATGATGTTTTACTTACAATTAAAGATACCGGACGTGGTATCCCAGCAGATAAATTAGAAAGCATCTTTGAGCGTTTTCAACAAGTTGATTCATCCGATTCGCGCAACCATGATGGCACAGGTTTAGGTTTAGCAATTTGTAAAAGTATTGTGCAACAACACGGTGGACGTATCTGGGCGGAAAGTACTGTAGGAGAAGGTAGTAAATTTCACTTGACTTTGCCTATTTATCAAGCTCCCCAAACAGTTGATTCAGCACTGCCGACTCCCCATTGTCCATTACCTACTCCTTATTCTCCTTTAGTTTTAGTTTGCGACGATGACCAAGCAATCAGCACAGAACTGCAAAAACTGTTGCAAAAAGGTGGATATCGAGTAGTAGCAGTTGCTACCGGGGAACAAGCGATCGCTACCGCATCGGCTCAACAACCAGACGTAATTTTACTCGATTTGCTCATGCCAGAAATGAACGGTTGGCAAACAATGGCAATATTAAAAGAACGTGCCGATACTAAACACATTCCTATTGTCATTTGTAGTGTTTATCAGTCAGATACTAATAACCAACAAAGTTCAGATTTTGCTGACTGGGTAAGCAAACCAGTTCAAGAAAGTTATCTTTTACAATCGCTCAAACAAGTTGTTGCCAAACCTGCTAAACGCGCCCGGATTTTGATTGTAGAAGACGACAACGACTTAGCACAATTGCTAATTACTTTATTTGAGCGCCATGACATCGAAACCTACTTGGCTCAAACAGGACGAGAAGCCATTCACCTCAGCCAAGAACTGCATCCTGACTTATTAATTCTTGACTTGATTTTGCCAGAAAGTGACGGTTTTGTGGTAATTGATTGGTTACGACAGCACAATCATTTATGTACTATGCCAGTAGTAGTTTACTCTGCCAAAGATTTAGATGAATCTGAACGCCAGCGACTCAAATTAGGATACACAGAATTTTTAACAAAAGGACGTGTCACAACCCAAGAATTTGAACAAAAAGTGGTGGAATTACTTCAGCGAATAACTCATCATCCAGTGCAGAGTGCTGAGTAAAAAAGAGTTCGACTACAACCCAATACAGTTTAGAAAAGCTTTTTTGTCTTTTACTGTTACCTGTTAACTATTTACTGTTAATTAATTATGAATTGGTATTAATCATGACCGTAAAACGGATTCTCGTTGTCGATAACGAACAGTATATTCAAGAAGTTGCCAAAATTTGTTTAGAAACCGTTGCAGGTTGGGAAGTAGTCACGGCAAGTTCCGGTAAAGAAGGCATTACACAAGCCGAAACCTATCAACCAGATGCGATTTTATTAGATGTGATGATGCCAGAAATGGATGGGATAACTACCTTTGAGAAACTCCAAGCAAACGCCACAACCAAAGAAATCCCTGTAATATTATTAACTGCTAAAGTTCAAGCCAGCGATCGCCGTCGTTATGCTCAGATGGGTATAGTAACAGCGATCGCAAAACCATTCAACCCTTTAGAATTAGCTAATGAAATTGCGATCGCTTTAGAGTGGAGTCTGGAGAATTAAAAGTCTGAAGCACCCAGCCCCGACAAATAGAATTCGCGGCTATAAAAACAAAGTCCGCCTGCGCGAACTAACAAAAAATCAAGGGTTTTGAACCCGCCTACGCGGGTTTTGCCTGTGTAGCCGCGACTTCCAGTCGCCTGGTGCTTGTCCCCCTTGTCTCTATCATTCACATATCAAATAGGATTGGTATATCTGGATCATTTTAGTAAAGGAGTTGTACCGTTGCCGTTAGTTGATGAATTTTCAATCACAGCTTGAGTAGATTGATTAGCAAGAACAGCCACAACTGGAGTAACTTTAGAACTAGATTGTCTACTGCGTTTTCGATTAGAACCGCCAGCCTTAGAATACTCCATACTACTTCTGCCGTAGACAGTTGCAACTCCACTTAGCATTCGTTCCGACATTTCCGAGAGGGCTTTGTCCATTTGGGTTAATGTTTTCCGCGATTCTTCCAGATTAGAAACCAGCGTATTATGAGATTCTAAAATGGCACGGGTATTGTTGAGTAAGTTGGTGTAAGCTTCAATATTTAACCCGTGTCCTAAGTCTAGATTTTCATCAATAGATTTCAGCAACGCAAGACGAAGTTGAGCTTTTTCAATAGCAGCAGAACGACGAGTTTTTAAAGCCATGAGGCATCCTTTTTGAATAATCTTTTTTCAAAATAATTGAGTAACCTTTTACCTGAGATGAGTAAGTTTGTGGATTTATTTATTTAAAAGTTTCATGAACTTTTTATAAAACCTGTGTTTTTACCCATTTTTGATGCCAATTTATAATTTTGGCATAAGTATAAGCAGCAAACGTCATCGCAAAAGCTATAAATGTGTATGCCGAAATAGCAATTGCGTACACAAAAGCTATAAATGTGTATGCCGAAATAGCAATTGCGTACACAAAAGCTATAATTGCATACGCCGAAATAACAATTGCGATCGCCGAAATAACAATTGCATACACAAAAGCTATAAATGTATATGCCGAAATAGCAATGGCGTACGCCGAAATAACAATTGCGATCACAAAATCTATAATTGCATACGAATTAGATACCCGACTTCTCAAAGAAGTCGGGTATCTTGACCTTCACGAATGATGTGGAACTGCGATGTATAGCGGTAGTTAGAGATGTTAAGACAACTTGAAAACTTGAATACTAGGAATAGTAAGACTTTTCCTTCTGCCTCCTGCCTTCTGCTATAACTTGTGTGTACACCAAAGCCTTAAAAAAGGAGGTTGGGGGATATCAAAATACTAAAACCTTAACCAAACCGTATCGGGAAAAGACGATTCTGTTGTGTAGCATAAGACTATGCGCCAATAGCATCAACCTACACCATGCCAACTATCACAATTCGGGAAGAATCTGCAACAGAAGGTGGATTTAATGCCACTCTCAGTTTTGATGGGAGAGGCGAGTATCTAGTAAAAATTACCGACCCTTTTACATCCAAGGTAGAAAAACAACTAGAGTGGTATTTTGAAGACTGGTTGATTTTTCCCCTGCTGGATACGGTGAAGGCAGAAGCAGCAGCAACTAGTATTAAAACTTACGGCGAAGAGTTATTTAAGCAAGTTTTTCGGGTTGATTTCAATGCTTATGGCGAATATCAACGGTTGCGGGGTAATTTAAGTCAATTACAAATTGAAATTGTTGGTAAAACACCAGAATTTCAAGCACTGCATTGGGAAGCCTTGCGTGACCCAGATTTACCTTATCCCCTAGCAGTAAATTGTGTAATGGTGCGGAAGAGTAACAAACCAGCACCTATCTATGCGGATGTGCAAACTTCCCCCACAATCAATTTATTAGTAGTGGTAGCGCGTCCAGATGAAGAACTGGACGTAGGTTATCGGACTATTTCTCGCCCTTTGTTGGAGTTGATTGAGAATAGCCACTTGCGGGTGAATGTTGAATTACTGCGTCCGGGGACTTACCAAGCTTTATCTCAGCATTTGGAAGCCAAAGGTGCGGGATATTACCATGTCATCCATTTAGATTGTCATGGGGCGCTGATGACTTATGAACAAATACAACAACCCAGCAAACCCGGACGCTATTTATATCAAGGGCGCTATGGGCGGAGTGATTGGCAGAAATTTGATGGTGTGAGGGCGTTTTTAGCCTTTGAGGGCGAGACTCAGGGAAAAGTTGATTTGGTAGAAGCGCAGGAGTTAGCCGATTTACTCACAGGGAAGGGAATTCCCGTTTGCATTCTCAATGCTTGTCAGTCAGGGAAGCAGGTGAAGAACCCCACCCCCGACGAAGATATCCATATCCGGGAAACCAGCTTAGGAAGTAGGTTAATGACGGCGGGAATGCAGATGGTAGTGGCGATGGGCTATTCTGTCACCGTGTCGGCGGCTAAGTTGATGATGGAACAACTTTATCGCCATTTATTTAATAACCAACCCATCACCGAGGCGATTCGTTTGAGTCGGCGGGAATTGTTCAATAATAAATCACGCAAAGCTTATATTAAGTCGATTGATTTAGAAGATTGGTTGCTACCTGTGGTGTATTGCAATCAGACAGTGAATTTTAATTTACGCCAGTTTACACCAGAAGAAGAAGAAAAATATTGGGAAACTTTTGGCAGTCAGTATCGCTTCCCCTTGCCAGAATATGGTTTTGTCGGACGGGATTTAGAGATTCTCAAAATTGAGAAAGCTGTACTCAGGCAGAATATTTTACTGTTACAGGGAATGGGGGGAACGGGCAAAACTACCCTATTAAATTATCTGCGGGAATGGTGGCAACGCACAAATTTTGTGAAGAATGTCTTTTATTTTGGCTATGACGAAAAGGCGTGGACACTAACACAAATTTTGTTTGAAATTGGTAAGCAGGTATATGGCAAATTTGAACCAGCTCAATTTCAAGCCATGAATCAGGCGGCGCAGGTACAAAAATTAGTCGCAAAACTGCGGGCTGAATCTTATGCCTTGATTTTAGATAACTTAGAATCGGTGACAGGGCAACAACTAGCAATTCAAAATACTTTACCAGAGACGGAACGCGAGCAAATCCGTGATTTTTTATGGCGTTTACAAGGTGGAAATACCAAAGTTATTTTAGGTTCTCGTAGTCGGGAAGAGTGGTTGCAAGCTACCACATTTAAACACAATATTTATGAGTTGCGAGGCTTAGATAAAGAAGCCCGGACGGAATTAGCCGAGAAAATTTTAGAACGGAATGTACCCCGAAACAAGATTGCTGATATTCGCCAAGATGGTGATTTTCAGAAATTGATGAATTTGTTAGCAGGTTATCCCTTAGCGATGCAAGTTGTGTTGGCAAATTTGCGAAAGCAATCACCACAGGAGATTTTACAGGGGTTGCAAGCTGGCGTTAAGGGTATAGATTTGGAGAATGGAGATAGGACTAAAAGTATTTTGCAGTGTGTTGAATATTCCCATAGGAATTTATCGCCAGAAGCGCAAAAATTGCTGTTATGTTTGGCTCAGTTTAGTAAGTTTATTTTCACTCCAGCTATTCCCGATTATATCGAGCAATTACAAAAGTTTGAACCATTAAAAGATTATCCATTTGATAAATTCACCGATGCAATTCAAGAGGCGATTAACTGGGGTTTGCTGTCACCAATGTATGAAGACTCGCGCTTGTTGACGATTCAACCTGTTTTTCCCTATTTTTTGAAGACTAAGTTAGAGACTCTTGATGAAGCAACTCGTACAGCTTTGCGTGAGGGATTTAAAAACCACTATCAAGGTTTGGCAGGTTACTATGAGAAATGGATGGATTCTAAAGATGCTCAAGAGCGGCAATGGGCGATATTCTTCTGTAGGCTGGAATATGAAAATATCTACAATGCGTTGCAGATTTGTTTAGAGAAGCAAGAAAGTATCAGCATATATTTTTGTTTATATAAATACTTTGAGTTAATTAGTGATAACCAAAGTAATCTGACGTTAGCAGAAACAGTTTGTCAACGTTTAGAAAATTATCCCTCAGCATTTATCAAAGGTGAATTCGGTTATCAAATAGCATTGGCAATTTTCAGACTCGGTAATTGTCAACTGCAAGCCCAGCAGTACCAGCAAGCGAGAAAGTCTTATGAAAAGACTTTGGAAATTTATGATGCCTTAGAGAGTGAAGAAGAAAGACAAAAACAACTTTGGCAGGCTACTTCCTACCACAATTTGGGAATTGTTGCCCAAGAGTGGCGGGAATTTGAAGAAGCTAGGCGCAATTATCAACTGGCTTTGGATATATTTATCGAATATGATGATCGCTATGAGTGTGCTAAAACCTACCACCAGTTGGGAAGAGTTGCCCGAAATTTGCGGGAATTTAAAGAGGGAAGGCGCAATTATCAACTGGCTTTGGATATATTTATCGAATATGGCGATCGCCATAGTTGTGCCAGCACCTACCACGAATTGGGAATGGTTGCCCTAGAATTGCGGGAATTTGCCGAGGCGAGGCGCAATTATCAACTAGCTTTGGATATTAAAATCGAATATGGCGATCGCTATGGTTGTGCCAGCACCTACAACCAGTTGGGAAGTGTTGCCCTAGAATTGCGGGAATTTGCCGAGGCGAGGCGCAATTATCAACTGGCTTTGGATATTAAAATCGAATATAGTGATCGCCATAGTTGTGCCAGCACCTACCACGAATTGGGAATTGTTGCCCAAGAGTTGCGGGAATTTGAACAAGCAAGGCGCAATTATCAACAGGCTTTGGATATAAAAATCGAATATGGCGATCGCTATAGTTGTGCCAGCACCCACCACCAGTTGGGAATTGTTGCCCAAGAGTTGCGGGAATTTGAACAAGCAAGGCGCAATTATCAACAGGCTTTGGATATAAAAATCGAATATGGCGATCGCTATGAGTGTGCTGGCACCTATTTTTTCCTTGGTACACTTGCAGAAGAATTAGGGGAACTGGAATCAGCGAAAGCATATTATCTGCAAGCTTTACAGATTTTTGTCGAGTTTAATGATGAGCATGGTTTAGGAATTTCTCTTCGTAATCTTGCCCGTTTCTACCAAGTTACTCAAGATGAGAGTTTATTAGCAGCCGTGTCGGAGATTTTGGGGATGTCGGTGGAGGAATTGAGGCAGCTTTTTGATGAAATTCTTAATTCGTAATACTTTGACTTCGCTCAATCCCGACTCAGAATCAACTCCGTGTCTCATAGCGCAAGTCCTCTCAAAAGGACTCAACCAGAAATTTATTTCAGTCCACTTGAGTGGATTTTCGCTATTAGCCTGAAACTTTAGTTCTAGGCGGGAATAGCTTCAGATGAAAATTATCGCATTTTCTATTTCAACGACAACAATTATAGATTTTGCATACGCATTTGTTATTTCGGCGAAAACGATTATTCTATACTGGTGTAATTTCCTGCGCCCCATGTATAACAGCAAGTACATCAATTTGTTCGGGTTTGATGTAATAGATAATTCGATATGAACCTTCAATGACTTCCCTAATTTGCTCGGTTTCAAACTCTGGTACAATTCGACCAGATAGAGGAAAATTCGCAAGCTGTTGGGAACGTTTGGTTATACGATCAATAACCCTGGTTGCGTACTGAGGTGAATTCTGGGCAATGTAAGTATAAATTGCAGATAGGTTTTGTACTGCTGTTTCTGTCCAAAAAACTTTCACTCTGGTAGTCCAAATTTTGCCCTAACTTCCTGTACAGGAACTACTTTACCCGCTTGACTGTCTGCAAGTCCAGCTTCTACAACTTGTCTAACATAAATCTCATACATGAGATCATCCCATGTTGAGTTAGCAGGTAGTTTATCAATTAGCTTTCGAGCTTCTTCTTTAATATTGAGCTTTTCCATAGAAATTATAGATAACTTGTTTTTTATATTGTAGGCTCAACTCACAAATCGGTGAACTCATATATCTTTTTGATACTCAAGAGACATTGCTGAGGGAACTATATCAAGCAATGTCTCCTAAGAAACCTCTGGCGATAGAAACTCCCAATCAAAGTATCAGAGAGATTTGGCAATGCCTATGTCAAGCACATTAATTTCCTGGTGGGAGAGTGCCAGAATTCCCCGCAGGTGGTTCAGTGTAGTCGCAAAATATTATGTCAAGCACATTAATTTCCTGGTGGGAGAGTGCCAGAATTCCCCGCAGGTGGTTCGGTGTAGTCGCAATATATGTTGAGTCCAATTTTCAGAATATACAAAACAACAACAGTAGCGATCGCTCTCCCGTTATTCTTCGTCTATTTAAGATTCAAGATAATGTTTGTAAAATTGCTTCAATTTGAGGCTTAAGGTTAGGTAATTCCCGTTCAACAACCAACCAAACAACATCTAAATCGATTTCAAAATAATTATGAGTTAAAATGTTTCGCATCCCAATCATTTGTGACCAAGGAACACCTGGATTTTCCTCACGAATATCGGCAGATAATACACGCGATGCTTCTCCAATAATTTGTAGGTGTTGAATAAACCAAGTTTGAATTAGTTCGTTTTCTTCAAAAGCTTCCCGACCTTGAACTGCATATTTATCGATACGTTCGATTGCTTCTAAAATATCGCGTAATTTTTCACTATTATCCCTCACAAAGGAACTGCCTCACTTAATACTCGCTCTCGAATACGCGATCGCAATCCTTTTTCTGTGACAACATCAACTTGACAACCGAGTATTTCTTGTAACTCCATCAATAATCCACCCAAATCAAAAAGGCTACGTCCTGGCTCCATTTCAACTAAAAAATCAACATCGCTGTTAATATCAGCTTCACGACGGGCTACTGAGCCAAAAATTCTAATATTATATGCACCGTATTTTGCCGCAATTTGCAAAATTTCTTCCCGTTTGGCTGCCAATATTTCATAGATATTCATAACTTAATATAAATGTGTATGGCAGTTCTTGTTTGAGTATTGAGTTTTTCCATAGAAATTACAGATAACTTACTTTTTTATATTTTAGGCTCAACTCACGAATCGGTGAACTCATATATCTTTTTGATACTCAAGAGACATTGCTGAGGGAACTATATCAGGCAATGTCTCCTAAGAAACCTCTGGCGATAGAAACTCCCAATCAAAGTATCAGGGAGATTTGGCAATGCCTATATCAAGCACATTAATTTCCTGGCGGGAGAGTGCCAGAATTACCAGCAGGTGGTTCTGTATAGTCGCAAAATATATTGAGTCCGATTTTTAGAATATACAAAACAACAACAGTAGCAATGGCCGGGTCTAGAGGTAAGCCATGTGCTGCTGCTACACCCACTAGGGAAACAATCAACCCTGTCAGCAAAGGTGTACTGCCCGGATTTTTCGTGTATTCTTTGAGTTGACCGCGAAAGCCTTCATCACCGCAAAGTTCTTGACGCAATACTGTCAGCGTTGTCTGCCAAAGCGATTTACCCTCTGGCATTACTAGCATACCGTTCTGCTCTACCCACAGTTCATCAAAAGAAGTATCACAATTACCGTTGTGTTTCTCTAAAATATCTAATGCGTGCTTTGCTGGGGCGTAATTGCCTAATAACTCCCGTGCTACATTAATTTCATTACTAGTCAGTTGAGCATCCATCACTTTAAACCTCATCTACAGAACGCGGCTTTTTCCCATCCAACACCGCACTCACCGTCATATCTCCCATCACATTAATCGCAGTGCGACAACGGTCTAAAAACCAATCAACAGTCACCAACAACGCGATATACTCCGTCGGTAAGCGCACGGAAGTAAACACCAAAGTCATCGTCACTAACCCCGCATTGGGAATCCCAGCCGCCCCCACCGATGCAAAAATCGATGTCAACACCACAATTAACTGCTGTCCCAAATTTAAATGCTGTCCAATAACTTGGGAAATATATAACGCAGACATCGCTTCATAAAGGGCAGTCCCATCATTGTTAAAGTTTGCGCCGACTAACGCCCCTAAAGATGCGGAAGATTCTCGTAAACCGACTTTGGTTTGCAAAACCTCCCAAGTGATAGGCATTGTCACCGTCGAAGAAGAAGTTGAGAACGCCGTGATAAAAGCATCCGAACCACCAGCTAAAAACTTCCACGGGTTTACCCAAGAACCGAATTTAACTCTGGTGAGATAGTAGCAAGCTTGCAACGCCAATGCTACCAACACCGCCACAATAAAAGCTGCCAAGGAGACAAACGGGGCAAAACCTTTTTCCGCCACGGTTTTAGCCACAATGCCAAACACAGCAAAGGGAACTAACGCAATTACCCAATTAAGAATGCGAATTACCGCCTCAAACAAAATCCCAATCACATCTTCAATGGGTTGAAATCCGGTTTTGTCTTGGGCGATTTGTTCTGATTTTAAGCCCCGTAAAACAATGCCAAAACAAAGGGCAACTACAATCAGTTGAATTACATTATTACTCACCAACGGCGCGAGAATCGCTTCGGGTACAGCGTCTTTGAGTAATCCCCAAGGATCAATATTGGCGTTAGGAATTGTTGTCTGTGGTTTGGGTAAACTTCCCCAAGTTCCCGGACGGAGGACGTTAGCCACCAACAACCCAATCAAAATCGCTACAGTGGTATTAGTCACCAGTAATAACGCTAACCGCCGTCCGGCTGTACCTGGGATAGTCGCAGTCATAAAAGTGTGCAGTACTGCTACCAAAATCAACGGTGTCGCTAAAGCCCGGAGTGCCTTAAGTACCAGTTCCGCCGGAATTGCTAAATTGTTGATTAAAGCAGCATTACTAGGGCTAGGGTTCCCCGCACCCAGCAAAATTCCCAGAATCACTGCCAGCACTAGGGCAATAACGATTTGTAACGTCAGAGGAATACGCCGCCACCAAGGACGGGGTGTGGTATCAGGCGAATTTTGACTCTCTGTTTGACTCATTGGTAATGCTAGGTAACAAAACTAAGGTAACTATTACAACAATAATTGCGGAAGTGAAATTTACTTAAACAGGATAATCTAATCAATCTAGGGAGTAGGGGAAGAAGTATGAAGTGTGAAAAGTTTTTTAGCCTCCTGCTCTCTGCCTCCTGCCTTCTTTAAAACCTATTTAAATAAATATTATGTCTTTCGTACCTTTACACATTCACAGTGATTACAGTTTGCTGGATGGGGCAAGTCAGCTACCAGACTTGATTGATAGTGCGATCGCACTCGGAATAAAAGCGATCGCAATAACAGATCATGGTGTCATGTATGGGGCTGTGGAACTGCTGAAAATTTGCCGCAGCAAAAATGTTAAGCCAATTATTGGCAATGAAATGTATATTATTAACGGTGATATTACAAAACAAGAACGTCGGCCTAAATATCATCAAGTTGTTTTAGCTAAAAATAATCAAGGATATAAACATTTAGTTAAATTAACTACACTTTCTCACCTCAAAGGTGTACAGGGTAAAGGGATTTTTTCTCGTCCCTGCATTAATAAAGAATTACTCAAACAATATCATGAAGGTTTAATTGTCACCAGTGCTTGTTTAGGCGGCGAAATTCCTCAAGCAATTCTTAGTAATAGACCTGATGCAGCGCGGAAAGTTGCTCAGTGGTATAAAGATGTATTTGGTGATGATTTTTATTTAGAAATTCAAGACCACGGCTCTCAAGAAGACCGCATTGTTAACGTTGAAATTATTAAAATTGCGAGGGAATTAAATATTAAATTTGTCGCAACTAACGACTCTCATTTTGTTTCTTGTTTTGATGTTGAAGCCCATGACGCTTTGCTGTGTATTCAAACCGGTAAGCTAATTGTCGAAGAAAACCGGATGCGTTATAGCGGCACAGAATATCTCAAATCTGCTGATGAGATGAGAATGCTATTTCGTGACCATTTACCCGATGATGTAATTGAAGAAGCGATCGCCACTACCGAAGAAGTCGCCGATAAAGTCGAATCTTACCAAATTATGGGTGAGCCTCGCATTCCCAATTATCCTATTCCTTCCGGTCACACGGCTGATACTTATGTCGAAGAAGTTGCATGGAACGGACTTTTAGAAAAATTACACCGCAAATCCCGCGCCGAAGTCGAACCAGTCTATAAAGAAAGATTGGAATATGAATTAAAAATGCTCCAACAAATGGGGTTTTCTACCTACTTTTTAGTTGTGTGGGATTACATCAAATTTGCTAGAGATAACAATATTCCTGTGGGGCCAGGCCGTGGTTCGGCCGCAGGTTCATTAGTAGCCTATACAATGGGAATTACTAACATTGACCCCGTACATCATGGATTATTATTTGAGCGTTTCTTGAACCCAGAACGTAAATCCATGCCGGATATTGATACAGATTTTTGTATTGAACAACGAGATAAAGTTATTGATTATGTTACTCAAAAATACGGTGCAGATAGAGTTGCTCAAATTATTACCTTTAACCGTTTAACATCTAAAGCTGTGTTAAAAGATGTCGCCAGAGTGTTAAATATTCCCTACGGGGAATCAGACAAAATGGCGAAATTAATTCCTGTGGTGCGGGGGAAACCAACGAAACTCAAAGTGATGATTTCTGATGATACCCCCGAACCAGAATTTAAAGAAAAATATGATAATGACCCGACAGTCCGCCGTTGGCTTGATATGGCGATGCGGATTGAAGGAACTAACAAAACTTTTGGTGTTCATGCAGCTGGGGTAGTAATTTCTGCCGATCCTCTTGATGAAATTGTCCCTCTACAACGTAATAATGACGGTTCAGTTATTACTCAATATTTCATGGAAGATTTGGAATCAATGGGTCTATTAAAAATGGACTTCCTGGGACTAAGAAACCTGACGATGATTCAAAAAACCATTGATTTAATTGAGAAAAGCAAAGGTTATAAAGTTGACCCTTACGAAATAACTAATCAAGAAAGAAAAGCGCAAAGGATTTTAGCTAAAGGCGAACATAAAACTCTCCCTAAAGATGTGCAGAAAACTTATGAACTGCTGGAATCTGGAGAATTAGAAGGTATCTTTCAATTAGAATCATCGGGGATGAAGCAGATAGTCCGAGATTTGAAACCTTCTAATATTGAAGATATATCTTCAATTCTGGCATTATACAGACCAGGCCCGTTAGATGCAGGCTTAATTCCTAAATTTATTAACCGCAAACATGGACGGGAAAATATTGATTATGAAAGCCAGCTTTTAGAACCAATATTAAATGAAACCTACGGTATCATGGTCTATCAAGAGCAAATCATGAAAATTGCTCAAGACATGGCTGGTTATTCGTTAGGACAAGCTGACTTACTGCGCCGCGCAATGGGGAAAAAGAAAGTTTCCGAAATGCAGAAGCAGCAGGAAAAATTTATTGATGGTTCCACAAAGAACGGCGTGAGAAAACAAGTAGCCGAAAAGCTATTTGATGATATGTTGAAGTTCGCTGAATATTGCCTCAGCTATGACACCCAAGTGTTGACAGTTGAATATGGCTTAGTACCAATTGGGGAAATTGTCGAAAAACAGCTTGAATGTAGCGTATTCACCATTGATGGTCATGGTTATGTATATACGCAGGCGATCGCTCAATGGCATAATCGAGGACAACAAGAAGTATTCGAGTATGGATTAGAAGACGGTTCTGTAATTCGCGCCACTAAAGATCATAAATTTATGACAACGGATGGTCAAATGTTACCCATTGATGAAATATTTGAGCGCGAGTTAGATTTACTCCAAGTTCAAGGCTTACGCTGGTAAGCCTTGAACTCTTTCCCCTGCTTACTTTTAGGGTATTTTTTTATTAATGAGGTTTAAATACTCTATATTATGTTTGTTGTAAGTATGTGGCTTATAGTCCGTAGACGTATAGTCTACTCCATTTGAGTATATTCACATGCGATCGCTAAGTAAATCATGGACGAAGCTAAAATACTTTCTTTATTGGGTGAGAATCTTAGAAGAATCAGGATAGAAAAAGGTTATAGCCAAGAGCAACTTGCTGCTCTTACTGGTTTAGATCGAACCTATATAAGTGGCATAGAAAGAGGAAAAAGAAATGTTAGTTTAATAAATTTGGTTAAATTGGCTAGAGCGTTAGATATTCCCACTAAACAAATCGTGGATTTTGATATGGAGGGGAACAATGTCTAGCAATGAAGCTAATTTTTTAGACGCAATTGCTGACAATTATGGAATAGACAAAAACTCTGTAATTTTTAAGTATCTTGAACTAAAAACAAGAGCTTCTAGAAAAGGGAGTAAAGCTCGTCGCTCTTTAGGAAATTTATATGCTCTTTACGTCTTAGCTCAAGATTATGTAACTGAAAATTTTGAAGGATCAAGATTTACAGAACTGATGCAACGTATGAAAGAAATGCCATTTGGTTCAACACTACAAAATCACCCTTTAGATAACAGACTCAATGATGAATTAAAACGTAAATATCAAGTAAGCGATAATATGCTACCTGTGCAGCCTGCTAATCTAGGAGATGGGAGAAAAGCTAGAAAAATATCTATTGATTTACTAACCGAACACAATATGAATCCTAGCTCTTCAGCTAGTTTTATCGTGGATGTAATAGATAGCTATATAACTATTATTGACGATAAACAAACTACATATCTAAATGAAATAGAGGCAGCTAATACTGATTTACAAATTACCGAAGTAATCGCAAAAGCATTTGAATATAATTCAGATGCTAGATTATTTGAAATTATTTCCTTTGGATTATTAAAATTGCATTTTGCAAAAACAACTGTTCATTTTTCTATAGATGGACAGGAATTCTCAGCACAATTGACTTTGTATCGTACAGGAAGAACAAATGCTAATGATGGAGGAATAGATTTTGTTTTAAAGCCATTGGGAAACTTCTTTCAAGTGACTGAAACATTAGATTTTAGAAAATATTTCTTGGATTTTGAAAAGGTTAATCATTTTCCAATGAGCTTTGTTATTAAAACTGATTTAACGCCACAGCAGGTTAGAGATAAAATTAAAAAAGATGCTCTTAGATTAAGTAGCGTCGAGCAAGTTGAAGCATACATGAAACTATTTGAAGAAATTTATACTTTAAATGAACTTATAAGCATTCTGGAAGAGATAAAACTGTCTTCTCAATTAGTTTCTAAGTTAAAAGAAATTGTTGTTAAATGCTTCAAAATAGAGTACGGACTATTAAATTAATGAAATTTGTTTTGGCTGTTTTTCAAGTAAAGCTCTGGATTTTTTAGATAGATTTTTTGTTTTTCTCTTTTTCTCTTTTGCCAATTCTTCAGGAGTGTAATTTGATGGTAAATTTAAACGCCTAATTCCTATTTTTACATATTCTTCGTTTATCTCGATACCAATAGATTTTCTCTCTAAACGTTTGGCAACTGCACATGTAGAGAAACTACCAGCAAAGGGATCTAATACTATATCTCCAACATTGGAAGATGCTGAAATAACACGTTCTAAAAGTGCTTCTGGTTTTTGAGTTGGGTGATTTTCATACTCTTCCATTTTGAAGCGTACTCGCGTAAAATCCCAAACATTACCTGGTACTTTTTTTGTATTGTATGGCTGAGGAGGTTCTTTGCGATAATCAATCAACTGACGCTTTGCACCAGTTTTTGCCTCCACCATAATATCGACAGAATTAAACGTATAATTCTTCTCATGCTTTGTTAGCATGAGTATTGGCTCATACATCGAGCCAAAATAATTCTTTGCTTGTACGCCTGAGCTATCGTAAGTCCAGATTATTCTACTTTTAATATAAAACTGCTTGCGGCATTTAATATCCAAGTATGGCATATTCTCTGTACTATTCATCAAGTAAAACGTACCATTGGACTTCAGAACACGATGGCATTCATCAATCCATTGATATGTCCAATTGAGAAATTCATTGTCTGACCAATTTTCAATCAAACCATCGAAGTTTTTGCCAATATTGTAAGGTGGGTCAGCAAAAACCAAGTCAACAGATTCTGATTCAAGGCGTTTTAAATTTTCAAGAGCATCGCCATGAATAACAGTATGACAATTATCTTTGTATATTTTGATATCTACCTTTGTTTTTGAAAACACAATTAATGTCTAAAAGGAGTAGCTTACATAATGTGACTTAAAGTCTACAATATTAATTTGAATATTGCAAGGCTTACTTATATTCAGACGCAATCTTTGAGAATTTTAGGTGCTGTAGGACTAATGTCCATGAAGCACCTTACCGGATTTCAACTCAAAAACTTATTCAGCTAATCTATTTATTCTGAGAAAAGAACAAACGAATTGCACTTATACTAATTCTGTATGAAGATGCACAGAGTATTAAAAAACAAACTCCCAAGAACGCCAAGAATGGAAGTTAATCATTCCATGCAGCTTCACATTAAATTGGTATTAAAAGTCATCATCATAATTTTTCATGGTTTTGGGGTCAGGCGCAAAGGCTAACCACAAAGGAAATTGCAGAATTCCTAAGCTGATTTGCTCTTCGGAATCGTCAATGATAATTAAAGGTAGTTGATTAGCTTTCACCAAACGCTCGGCTTTTTGTGCTAAAGCGTCTGGCGCTTCAAATAAAACTACTCCTCGGTCAGGGCCAAAATCTGGGCGACCGATACCTAAACAATCTTGCAAACCTCGCCGCCATTCACCCAACCGTTCTGGTGTGTTGGCTAAAACCAGAGTACGGACGCGATCGCCATACAATTTATGTAGTATCGAAATAATCGCTGAAGCAATCAAAGTATTCTGCAAACGGCTACCCATTGTCCGCAAAGCACCCCGTCCCCCTTGTCCGAAAAACCAATTTGAGACTCGTTCTGCATGAACTGGTTCAAAGGTGCGGCGTAGTTGCCAAGCCGGGCCATAATAATCTGGTTTGTTGCGATATTGATCAATTAGACGGCGAACTTGCTTGGTAGTCTCTTGAAACTGCTGTTGGGCAAATTGTGGTGTAATTGCTTCTGGTTCTGCGGGTTTAGCTTCTTTAACAGCTGGCCTTTCTCGTTCTCTAACTTCTGGGACTAGTTGTAACTGCTCGGCGGCGGCGGCTAAATCTTGTAAGCTCCCAGTGAGATAATCTTTAAAACCCTGGACACGAATCGCTAAATCTTGCGATGCGCCTGCAAACGTAGTCCGCATTTCATTACGGATGCGTTCTTGACGACGTTCTAACTGTTCTATAGAAATTTGCAGTGCTTGTTTGCGCTGTTCTAATTGTCCGAGTGATTCTTGCACAATTCGCCCCATTGCTGTTTGCGTGTCACTCAGTTGTGTTTGCAGCGTATTGTAAGTTACTTGCAATGTGGCAATTTCGGCTTTGAGTGCAGCTTCAGTTTCTTGTAACTGAGTTAACCTTTGCTCGGCTTCGGCGTATAAGGAATTATTTTGTGATACTGACTCTGTTTTTAACCCTAATGCAGTTGTGTTAGTTGCTAATGGAACCTCAGCAGCTGGTTCATCTATTAAACTCAGCAATTCTGTACTTACATCGCTCGTTTCTGTGTCAACGGCTGAAGCAGATGCTTCTGGTTCCAGAACTGACTCTACAGATGAGTTTTCTGGGTTATCTATTTCTGGTTTTTCTGGTTGTATTTGCTCCAACCACTCATCTATTGGTTCTGGAGTTTGAGATGACTCAGGGTTCATAAACGATAGTGTAATTTCTAAACGCGAATAAATATTGGTCATTTGTCATTGGTCATTTTTGGATTATTCAAAGATCTCAACCATTGACTATTGACCATTGACTAAGCACTAAATACGTGGACAACGTTCTTCCAAACAAGTTTTGAGGGTGTTAGGGTCGAACAAAATTGGTAAAAAGTGAATACTGTTAATTTCTTTAAAATAAAACAGAACTGGAAACCTATTCCAGAATATTCGCCAGTTTTGCCATTCTCGGTAGGGAAAACGCCGAATTAACTTTTCACTTCTGTAAATATCTAAGTCGGTGGCGGTAAATTGCAAGCGTAATGTTACAGTTTGAAACAAAAGAAACAAACCAAAAAGTGCGATCGCTCCTCCAACTAAAGGTTGCACAATCACAATGGGAATCGCTACAATCACCAACACAACAGGGATATTGTAACTAGGTTTGAGTTCCACTGTTGCTACGGAATTAGGCGCAAATGAACTGGTCACTGTTTCAAATCCTGTTTCGTTAGTAGACATCTTTTTTATTTTAGGTGTTAACAGTTTTCTCTGAGCAGACAGCACTCAGCACTATTAAAACCCTTGGACGAATGCACTACCCGCACCTTGAAACATCAACCACGACAAAAAGAAATTGCTAATAAATATCAGCAGCAAAGCAGTAACTACGGCGGTTGTGGTTGATTGACCTACACCTTTAGCGCCGCCTGTGGTTGTCAAGCCCCAACTGCAACCAACGACAGCAATTAACAACCCAAAACACACTGCTTTAAACAAAGCACTACAAATATCCCAAGTGTCGAGTAAGTTGCGGGCGGAGTCTAGAAATACTGTATCTGCTAGTCCGTATATATGAGTGGCAATTAATAATCCGCCAAACATCCCTGTTACTAACGACAGGAGAGTTAAAATTGGCAGCATGAAGCAACAAGCAATCATCCTGGGAATGACTAGATAATCGATGGGATCTGTTTTGAGGATTAAAAGCGCATCAATTTGTTCTGTAACCTTCATCGTCCCGATTTCTGCGGCAAAGGCAGACCCCACTCGCCCGGCTAAAATAACTGCTGTGAGTACAGGTGAAAGTTCTCTTGTTAACGCCACCGCCAGCACTCCACCGACGAGATTACCCGCACCAAAGTTAATAAACTCTCGCGCTACTTGGATGGTAAACACAGCACCAACAAAAATTGCCGTTAACAGAGCAATAAACAAAGAGTCTGGCCCTACGGCGGCCATTTGTTCTAAAGTGTTCCGCCAATGAATTTTGCCCCGCAGCAGGTGAACTATCACTTGTCCCCCCAGAAAAATCGCTGCCAGCAAGCGCTGACTCCATGCTGCTAAACTGGAATTAGATGTGATCTGGCTCAATGTTCTGTAGCTAACTCGGTAATTGCCTTAAGAATAGCGAAAGTTCATGGTCAATAGTCAATAGTCAATAGTTATTCTTCTTTTCTGCACCTTGCCCCTTTGCCTCTTCATTAAATCAGGTTCACGTTAACTTAGTTTAAAGTTACTCTCATAAAATAAACCTTTACCTACATATCTTTTGATGTATGCTATCTAATAGATATAAGCTCAAAGCCTGAATCAGCAAAGGTTCTGTCTCTTCACAGGCTGAATGTTCCGTAATACAGCTTGTGTAGTTATTGTCTGCTGTTTTAATGAAAACTTAAGATTTTTGACATATTGGCCTCTAGGTGGCGATCGCACGTATTGTAGAAGATGACAAATAGTTAGTTGGCTGTTGTGCGTCGTCTTCTTGGAGGTTGTCTTTCATGACTTTTTTGACAAACTTTCTCCGTTCCCTATTAGTCACGGTTATTTTTAGCTTTGTTGCGCCTATATTTTTAGTCGGTGGCATACTAATGCTGTTAGCGGTGATTGGTTATATGCCAGGATTACAAGCCTTAACAGAAGCCAGCGCTACAGGTATATTACATTTTCTTGCAATTTTTGGCAGTGGCACGCCTCTACGTGGACTGGTAATTATTGGTTTGACTTGGAGTTTTGTCGGCGCATTATTTGATACTTATGCGTATTGCCGTTGTCAAATTTTACGCATAGATTCTTGAATTAATTATGCGTTAGTCAAGTTAGTGTTGGCTAGTAAAAGTTTAAAACACAACTACAGTAATCATTACAGAATTTAAATCAAATCGAATTCGGGGTTGGGATTATAAATTAGTGTTGTTAAATTAAATACTTAATTATTAATAGCCAAAGCCAGGATGGCTAAAGTTGAGCAAATTTGACAGCAAAATTTAGCTCAAAAATTTTAGATAGCCTAAATGCAGGTCAGGTAATTGCCAGCAGTCTAATCAGTGTCTGCTATAAAATGCTTGAATAGCAGAATGCCCATTCATTTTAATCTCTGGGCATTTTATAGTGAGATTATATACGAGGTTTTTTGACTGCTCATGGTTTGGCCGTTTAAATCCAAGTTTCGTAAACAAATTGCGCGAATTGAAATTACTGGTGCGATCGCAAGTGCTACTCGCAAACGTGTATTAGAAGCCCTCAAGACCGTAGAAGAAAAGAAATTTCCAGCTTTACTTTTACGTATTGATAGTCCTGGGGGAACAGTCGGCGATTCCCAAGAAATTTACAGCGCTCTCAAGCGCTTGCGCGAAAAAATCAAAATTGTCGCTAGTTTTGGGAATATTTCTGCCTCTGGTGGTGTTTACATCGGTGTGGGAGCCGAATACATCATGGCTAACCCCGGAACCATCACTGGAAGCATTGGTGTGATTCTGCGGGGAAATAACCTAGAACGCTTGCTAGAAAAAATTGGTGTTTCCTTCAAAGTCATTAAGTCAGGCCCATACAAAGACATATTGGCATTTGATCGAGAACTAACAGAACCGGAACAACACATTCTGCAAGAATTGATTGACACCAGTTACCAGCAGTTTGTCCAAACCGTAGCCGATGGTCGTTCTTTAGCCGTAGAGACTGTGAAAAGTTTCGCCGATGGCCGGATATTTACTGGGCAACAGGCTCTAGAATTGGGAGTTGTAGACCGCCTGGGAACAGAAGACGATGCTCGTCGCTGGACAGCAGAACTGGTTGGTCTTGACCCCGAAAAAACACAATGTTTTACCCTTGAAGAACCAAAACCTTTGTTAAGTCGCATTCTACCGGGAAGCCGGCAAGTTTCATCAAGACTAAGTGCAGGTGTTGACTGGCTAGAATTTGAAATGTCTACCAGTGGTTTGCCATTGTGGTTATATCGACCATAAATCTCATTGGTCATCGGTTATTAGTCATTGGCTAATAACCGATGACTGTTAGCTGTTAACTGTTGACTGAAATAAGGAGGATTTTTGGCGTGGAGTGGCAAATGCGAGCGATTCGTGGAGCAACAACGGTTGCAGAAAATACAATTGAAGCAATGCGAGAAGCAGTCATAGAACTGCTAGATGAACTAGAACAACGCAATAAAATACAACCGCAGGATATGATTAGCGTGACTTTCTCCGTCACCCGCGATTTAGATGCGATTTTTCCGGCGGCGATCGCTCGCGCACGTTCTGGTTGGGATAATGTACCTATGTTGGATGTGCAGCAAATGCACGTTGAAGGTAGTTTACAACGTTGCGTCCGCTTCTTAATTCACGCTTATCTGCCAGTTTCTACCCCAATTCATCATATATATTTGCGCCACGCTTCTAATTTACGTCCCGACTGGAGTTTACCGCAGTCTTTACACACATCACAGCCAGCAATTGAGTCTAAGGTTTAAATCCATTTCAAGTATGTAGGCTTAGGAAACACAATTCTGGTAAATATGCAGTTTTCATCAAAAGTTGATCTCGGAAATAACCTAGGGAACACATCTACAAAATTGCAATTATTGCGCGTAAAATCTGTTTTTATATATTAATTAGCTGCTATTTCCTGGCTATTAACAGGTACAAAACCAGCTTGAGTGATAGCTCTTTGTCCTTGTTCAGTCAGCAAAAGTTTGGCGTATGCTTCCCCAACTTGTTGTTCTTGTCCTTGGTTTTGCTGAATCATGACAAATAATTTAGCAGTTAGTGGGTAAGTAGCATTCTTGATTACTGCTGTATTTAGTTGATTGCGTTGTCGTGGACACTGATTTGACTGTACAACTGGTTCACGGTAGAGAGAAACTAACTGTTCTGAAGTTAATCCCAAAGGTAGTAGTTTCACACCACATTGATTGATCACCCCTCTAGCAGAAGCATAATATACACTGCCAGGAGTGGTTTTGAGCCGGCGTAATGCTTCTGTTGTAGAGTAAACATACTCAACTTGTGAACTTAAATTTTGCTTGTCAGCTGGCTGGTTAGGGAATAACAGTGTGTCTGCATTTTCCGGTGATTGAGACAACGGTACAATTGGTAAATCTTTTCCGCCTACTTGCTTCCAGTTAGTAATCTGTCCCAGATAAATTTTTTGTAATTGTTCAACGGTTAAGCCAGGAACTTGAAGTTCTGGGTTAACTACTATTGCAACTCCATCCATTCCTACTTGACGTTGCTCAATTGTTAAACCCTGTTTTTTCGCCTGAGCTTGTTCTGCATCTGTCAGCGGACGAGATGATTGAGTAAAGTCTAATTTTCCAGCCAACAACATTCTAATTCCTGCGCCGGAACCAGGGCTACCATCTGTAGGATTGACATAGAGCAATTGAAATTCTGGACGAGTATTTTGAATCTGTGAATCTACTAATTGCCTAATTGATGCCCAAGCTGTACTACCACCGTAATTGAATGCACCAATTGGCATATCATTAATCTGGGCAAAGGTTGAACCCGTAAGATTACTGACAGCTTCAGAATTCTGACTAGAGACAGAATCCTGACGATTATTGACAAATAAGCGTGGTCTTAGCCATAACCACAGCCCGCCAATGAGTACAATTGTAATTACTTCGCCAATGATCAGCCCCCTGATCATCTGGATTGCGTCTGTGCTGAGTGAAACAGCTTTTCTATTACTGTTGCTCATTAGATTGAATTTTATTAAGCGTCTTAATAAAGAATATATATTAAAACTATAAGTAAATACCTTTACGTGATATTACGGGGAGCAACCGTCAGGTACATCGTAACATGTTAATAAAGTTACTAAGTGAACGTTACCAGGTTGTGCAAGTTTTAAGTCAGGGAATATTTTGTAAAACCTACATGGTTGAAGACACACATCTTCCAAACCGTCCCACCTGCGTCGTCAAGCATTTTTTACCAAGTAGCGAAGTTTCTATTCCTGTAGAAATCCGCCGACGGCTATTTAACAGAGAAACACAAGCGCTGCAAAAACTCGGTGACTATGATTTAGTTCCCCATTTGTTGACTTATTTTGAAGATGACCAAGAATTCTACTTAGTGCAACAATTTATTGCAGGACATACTTTAAGTACAGAACTTCAGCCTGGTTACTGTTGGTCACAGAGTAAAGTTATTCAACTCCTACAAGAAGTTTTAGAAATTCTCCATTTTGTTCATAGTCATGGGTTGATACATCGAGATGTCAAACCCAGCAATATTATGCGCCGAATATCAGACAATCGCTTAGTTTTGATTGATTTTGGTGCTGTTAAACCAATTTTGACGCAATTAGTCAAAGGTAAAAAAAGTTTAGTGCCAATTGAACAATCTACAATTGCGATCGGTACACCAGGATATATGCCTAGTGAACAACAACGTGGTAGACCAAGACCTAATAGTGATATCTATGCTTTAGGGATGATTGCCATTCAAGCATTAACAGGGTTACATCCAACACAGTTACCAGAAAATCGCAAAACAGGTGAAATTGTTTGGCAACATTTAGCTAGTGTAAATGTTGAGTTAGCTGCGGTGATTAATAAAATGGTGTGTTATCACTTTCAAGATAGATATAAATCCGCAAAGGAAGTATTAGCAGCGCTGTTACCTTATATAAACAATCAAGATGCTACGCTGCTATCAACTTTTTCGTCTCAAAATACATTATCTGCATTTAACTCTAACGCGTGCTTTCACAGTACGATATCAGCACCGCTTTTAGAAAAACAAACAAGTATTACTGAAACTTCTATTATTCCGAAAAAGTCTCCTTTATTAGTTGGATTAGTAATTGGTGTGGTTTCTGGTTTAATTTTGATGGTTGTTAGTTATTGGTCTTTGCAGATAATTTCACCAGAACCTAACACTCAAAATTCATTACCCACACCAAAAAAAATCAATCATTAAGTTGATTGGAAAAAACACAAAATAACTCAGTGGTTTAAGAGCCAGAGTTTTGCATTATTTGCGATTGGTTATAGTTTGGCTGAGTACTGTCTCTGTGAATTAAAAATGCCACAATTGCCAGCACAGTTAAATTAATAGCTAAAATGCCAATGGCACTCCATACCCAAATTTTCATTTCAGCCTCCAAATTGTTATTCATCAGTTGGCTTGTGATGATGAAACCTAATTCCTAAAAAAATGTCGTAAACAAATTCAAAAAAATCTTTCTTTTGCAATAATCCTGAAGTTTGATAACAGCCTTTTTCATCTAACAGAGGCTTCATCACATAATAGGCTGGTTGATAATTGTACCAAGGAATAGAAGGCCAAAGATGATGAATTAGGTGATAATTCTGCCCCATAATTAGGAGATTGAGAACTGGATTGGGGTAAACACGGGCATTTTTCCAGCGATCGCGCTCAACAAAAGGTCTATGTGGCAGATAATCAAAAAATAGCCCCAGTGCTATTCCAACTATAAAGGCGGGAATAAACCAAAAATTGAGAATATAGCCTAAAAAGTTATACTGCACTGAAATATACACAATACTGACAACAATCAAGCGGCTAATGAACCACTCCAATAGCTCATATTTACGCCAAAGTTGTCGCTGAAAGAAAAACACTTCATGGTATAAAAACCGCACAGCAATCAACCACAAAGGCCCGCCTGTAGAGACATAATGATCTGGGTCATCTTTGGGATGATTAACATGAGCGTGATGTTGTAAATGTACTCGTGTAAAGACCGGAAAAGCAAAAGCCAATATCAACGCACTACCATGACCTAGCATCGCATTGATGATCCGGTTACGATGTGCAGACTGGTGACAAGCATCGTGAATAACTGAGCCAGAAGCATGTAAGGCTAAGGTGTTAATACAAAAGCATAACCAGTGTGGCCATTGCCACAGCCAGTAGCCTAAATTCGATAACACTAACATGGCTATAGCAGACAAAAAAATCAGCATTGTCGGGCTGAAATTACCAGGAGGCTCTAATAATTCCTTGGGCGGGATTTTCAAGACTTTTTGTTGTGCCTCCAACGCCAGCATTTCTGACTCCTTCTTTATCAAACATTACGAATATACGATAAATATTAGTAAAAAATAAAGTTTGATAAAGTTTTGTATAGCAATTTCTTATGTAAACATCTGCTTCACAGCAGATGAATAGCGCTATGATTCCAGACGAAACCCAAGTATTTGCTGATTGTTGGGGTGCGTCCACTCAGTTATTCAAGGGTAGAGAGAAAAAAATATTCCTGGGGAGAGAGGACATCAAGTTTAGTGTACGATAGCTATTCTGTTCTTGATTCCCAAGAAATAATCTCAAGGAAAAACTCAGCAATCATTCAAAAACCTTTCCTCAAATCTACTCTTTATCTGCCCCTCGCTAACTGCTTAAATTGATTGATGTGGCAGTAACTGAATACAGCATCTCCTTTAATTTACGATGACTGCTTAACAAGCTCCCTAAAATCAGCCCTTATGCAATTAAGAGATTCTCTACGTCGGACAAAAATTGTCGCTACAATTGGCCCCGCTACCAGCAGCCCAGAAATGCTCAAGGCGATTATTGAAGCAGGAGCAACAACGCTGCGCCTTAACTTCTCTCACGGTACTCATGCTGACCATCAGCGGAATATTCGCTTAATTCGGCAAACTGCTTTTGAACTTAATCAGCCAGTGGCAATTTTGCAAGACTTGCAAGGGCCAAAAATTCGCTTAGGGCGGTTTGAAAATGGGTCTATAGTTTTAGCAAAAGGCGATCGCTTTATCTTAACTAATCGCCAAGTTGTAGGCACACAGGATATTAGCTGCGTTACTTACGAATATTTAGCCGAAGAAGTCCCCACCGGAGCCAAAATTCTCCTCGATGATGGGCGAGTTGAAATGGTGGTGGAAGAAATTAATCGGGAAAAGGGTGATTTATGCTGTCGTGTGACAGTTGGTGGTAAGTTATCCAATAACAAAGGGGTAAACTTTCCTGGGGTATATCTGTCCATTAAAGCCATGACTGACAAAGACCGTGAAGATTTAACGTTCGGTCTAGACCAAGGCGTAGACTGGGTAGCACTTTCCTTTGTTCGCAACCCCCAAGATGTGATCGAAATCAAAGAACTGATTTCCAGCACCGGGAAGCAAGTCCCAGTCATAGCCAAAATTGAAAAGCATGAAGCCATTGAACAAATGGAAGCAATTCTGGCTTTGTGTGATGGTGTAATGGTGGCGAGAGGTGACTTAGGGGTAGAACTACCAGCCGAAGATGTTCCCATACTGCAAAAGCGGCTAATTTCCACCGCCAACCGCTTGGGAATTCCCATTATCACCGCCACCCAAATGTTAGATAGCATGGTGAGCAATCCTCGCCCTACCCGTGCAGAAGTATCAGACGTAGCCAACGCAATTTTAGATGGTACTGATGCAGTCATGCTTTCTAACGAAACTGCTGTGGGTAACTACCCAGTAGAAGCAGTTGCAACAATGGCCAGAATTGCTGAACGTATAGAACAAGAAGAACGGAACTCAGCCACACGCCAACTACGAGATAGTAGACGTTCCATTCCCAACGCCATCAGCCAAGCTGTAGGTCAAATTGCCGAAAATCTGGGCGCAGCTGCAATCATGACCTTAACCCAAACTGGGGCAACCGCGCGTAACGTATCCAAATTCCGTCCCCGTACACCAATTTTGGCTGTGACACCCCATGTAAACGTAGCCCGACAACTGCAATTGGTCTGGGGTGTGAAACCTTTACTAGTATTGGGTTTGCCTTCAACTGGTCAGACATTCCAAGCTGCAATCAACGTCGCCCAAGAGCATAAATTACTGTTTGAAGGCGATTTGGTGGTGATGACTGCGGGTACACTGCAAGGCGTTTCTGGTTCCACAGATTTAATTAAAGTTGAAGTAGTTACAGCTATATTGGGTCAAGGAATTGGACTAGGACAAGGTTCAGTGAGTGGTCGCGCTAGAGTTGCGTTAACAAGTACAGATGTCAGCAACTTTAACCCCGGCGATATCTTAGTAGCGCCTCGCACTGGTGCTGATTTTGTTGATGCGATTCGCAAAGCATCAGGGATTATTACTGAAGAAGAAAGCTTGACCTGTCACGCCGCTGTCATTGGCTTACGTCTCGGTGTCCCTGTGATTGTTGGTGTAAAAAAAGCCACCCAAGTCATTCGTGATGGGGCAATTTTAACCTTGGATGTGCAACGAGGGTTAATTTACTCTGGCGTGGTGGGAACACCTTAAAAAAGGCAAAAGGTAAAAGGCAAAAGGCAAAATAACTAAGTAGGTAGGTGGAAAAATTTATAACTATGTCATTGCGTAGGCGGTAGCCTTCCCGTTCGCGTAGCGTTCCCGCAGGGTAGCAATTGCAAGGTTTTTAAGCTTTGTACATTTTGTTACATAGTTAGGTTTATTTGTGCCTACCTACTTACTCTGGTTGAGTTTCAAAGTTAACTCGTTCGTAAATCTGGCGATGGGGAATTTGGCAGTTAGCAGCAGCTAAATTTAAAACTCCATCTTCATCGTCAGTTTCTTTAAATAGCCAATTGCCATCAGGAGTTTTGCTAAACTGCTCAATGTGCAGTTGATATTGGTCAATTAAAATATATTCTTGAAATTCGGGAATGGAGCGATAATAAGTAAATTTATCACCTCTATCTCTACTACTAGTAGATTTAGAAAGCACTTCAAAAATAATGCTGGGATTTATTACTGTGTCTTTCCTTCCTGATTGAAAGACTGGTTCATCTTTGATGATGAGAACATCGGGATATGTGTATGCTTGGTAACGCGGAATCCAGAGACGCAAATCGCTTAAGAAAACTTCATAAGGCTGTGTTTGTAATCCTATTTCGAGTAATCTACTAAGGTTGCGGATAATTCGATTATGATTAATTGAGCCTCCAGTCATTGGGATAATTTCTCCATCACGGTATTCACTGCGGCACTCAGCAGCCTCTTCGTGTGCCAAGTATTCCTCAGCGGAGTATTGACTGGGGGGAATCTGCACAACCATAAGATTTATTTACTCAGGTAACATTAGCCTCATTATAAATAGGGTAATGAGAGTTTTGCGATCGCTCGTGATGTTTCACCGCAAAGGATATATTTAATTGTTGAAGAGATGCGATCGCTTTTATATTGACGCTGAGACTTGCGCCATCTATGCTAGTAAAGTTAAAAAATATAGATAAATACCTAGATTTGGTCAGATAAGTAGTCTGGGATGCGCTAGATAAAATGGAACAAGTAAAAGATATTATAGAAGATTAATTATTAAATCTAGTAAGCTAAGTTTTCTAATATGGATACAAAAATAATTTCCATTTTTAACAATAAAGGCGGAGTTGGTAAAACAACTACAATTTTCAACCTAAGTGCTTCATTAGCAGCAGCAGGAAAAAATGTTCTCATCATAGATTTTGATCCACAATGTAATCTTTCTTTAATAACAATTGGTTATCAAGAATTAGCTAATTATCTTGAACAATCAACGCAATATCCTTTAGCTAGAACAATTAGAGCTTATGCCCAATCATATGTTCAAAATCAAATTCCCAAAGTTTATACTTATCGACCCAAGTATACTAACTTACTTTGCAGTCTTGAAAAAGGAAAAATTAATGAGCATGAAATATTTATGAAAGATAGTTTCTTTGAAAATCAAAATATCATTAAAAATCAAGTTATAGATGTAGTTTTAGGTGACTTTTGGCTGAATCGTCATGCAGATTCACTTGATGTAGGTAAAGACTTAACATTAGGGATAGGTTTAAGAAGATTTTTAATTCCTTCTCTCTTAGTAAATACTCTTAAAGAAGAAGGAAAAGAATACGATTATGTATTAATTGATTTACCACCAGCATTCAATACACTTGTTCGGTCAGCCTTATACTGTTCAGACTATTTTCTAGTTCCTTGCACTGCTGATTTATTCTCAGCTTATTGTATTACTTTAATTGGCGCTATGTTGCCAAAGTTTATCGATGAGTGGAATTTAGGAGAACGTAGTTATAAAGAGTCGAATAGTTTTGATAATTTTATTCCATCAAAGGGTAAGCCAAAATTTGGTGGTTGGATTTACAATGGATTCGATAGTATTAAATTTACCTCGTTGCGTCAACGGAAAGAAACTGTTATTGATGAGATACATTTAAACAATGTTCAAGAAAAAGTAGCAAATCAATTAATTCCACAATTGCGTGAGAAAATTCCCTATCAATGTGTGCCTGATTTTGTAGATTCAGAGCCGATAGCAAAAATTGAAGATTTAAATAATGGAGCTAGTCATATTCAACACTTAAATCTTCCACTTAAATACTTAGCAATGACAAAAAAACCAAATAAAACTTCACGGAAATGGTCAGACTCTCAGCAAGGTTTAATGGATAGAATGAATAAAGAATATGATTCTTTAGCGCAACATATAATTAATAAATTTTAATTAGAGCTATTACTTTAAAATAAGTTTATTTTTTTCTTACACAATTCTGTAAGCCAATAATAAAGTTCTTTATTGGCAAAAGCTGAAAGTTTATTATTACGCAGCCTATTGTTTCTAAAGTTTTTTACCAGAAGCTAACTCATACATAAGCCGCTCTGAGTGACAAACAAGAAAGTTTTACTACTGAATGAGTATAAATGCTCTTTCAACTATAATTTAAAGCCGATCGCTCCCTCCCCCACCCCAGCAAAGCAAGTGCATCTTCTGATATTGGCTGTAAACACAACTATGTTGTTACGATAATTTCATATAAGATTTTTTAGATGTTGTAGCCTTGATCCAATCGGAAACTTTAGAACTACTAGAATGGCATCGTCTCTGCCAGCATTTGGCGACATTTGCGGCAACTAAGCTAGGGGCGATCGCATCAACTAATTTACAAATTCCTACATCACAGTCAGTCAGTGAGCAGTTATTAGCACAAACTAAAGAAGTTTACCAACTAGAAAGCCGTCTGGCTACAGGCTTATCTTTTGATGGTATTCAAGACATTGGTGATTCTATAGAACGCGCTGAACTCCGAGGGATTTTAGCTGGCGATGAATTACTCGCGATCGCCACTACTCTAGCGGGGGCGAGAAATTTACGGCGTGTAATTGATAACCAAGAAGATACACCAGTATTAACTGATTTAGTTGCAGATTTACGCACTTATCCAGAATTAGAACAGGAAATTCACCGTTGTATTGATGAACGTGGGATTGTAGCTGATCGCGCCAGCCAAAAATTAGGCGAAATCCGTGATGATTTGCGGCGATTACGCAGTCAGATTAATCAAAAACTGCATAATATTTTACAAGCAAAATCGAATGCTGTTCAGGAACAGCTAATTACTCAACGCGGCGATCGCTTTGTTATTCCCGTCAAAGCCAGCCACAAAGATGCTATCCCCGGTATTGTTCATGATAGTTCTACCAGTGGTGTGACTCTGTACGTGGAACCTAGTTCTATCGTGCCAATGGGTAATCAATTGCGGCAAACGCTGAAACGAGAACAAGCAGAAGAAGAAGCAGTGCGGCGCATTTTAACTGAGCAAGTCGCAGCCGTCACCCCGGATTTAGAAAGGCTATTAGCAATTGTGACTACCCTCGATTTAGCGGCGGCGCGATCGCGTTATAGTTACTGGCTAAAAGCGAATCCTCCCAGATTTATCAACCGTGAAGAACAAGAAATTGTGACTTTACGTCAGTTGCGTCACCCGTTGTTAATTTGGCAGCAACAGCATGAGCAAGGACACTCAGTAATTCCGGTAGATTTATTGATTAGTCCCCATATCAAGGTAGTAACAATTACCGGGCCGAACACTGGGGGAAAAACTGTCACCTTAAAAACTCTTGGTTTAGCAGCATTAATGGCGAAAGTGGGTTTATTCATCCCCGCCCGCGAACCCGTGGAAATGCCCTGGTTTGACCAGATATTAGCAGATATCGGGGATGAACAATCTCTCCAGCAAAGTTTATCGACATTTTCTGGGCATATTCGCCGCATCAGCCGGATTTTGAATGCTTTAGAACATGAAGTAGAAAATCAACCCAACTCCTTAGTTTTACTCGACGAAGTAGGTGCAGGTACAGATCCAGCCGAGGGTAGCGCCTTAGCGATCGCACTTTTGCAACACTTAGCAGAACACGCCCAGTTAACAATTGCCACAACTCACTTTGGGGAACTCAAAGCTCTAAAATACGAAGATGCGCGGTTTGAAAATGCCTCGGTAGAATTTGATGAAGCTACTTTGTCGCCCACCTATCGTTTGCTGTGGGGAATTCCAGGACGTTCTAACGCTTTAGCAATCGCTCTGCGTTTAGGCTTAAAACCAGAAGTAGTAGAAAATGCCAAAACTCAAGTAGGCGAAGCATCAGACGAAGTTAACCAAGTAATTGCCGGGTTAGAAGCCCAACGCCGTCGCCAAGAAACCAAAGCCGCAGAAGCCCAAAAACTCTTGCAGCAAGCGGAACGGTTATACAAAGAAGTTTCTGACAAAGCCGCATCCTTAGAAGAACGGGAAAAATCATTGCGGGTTTCCCAGGAAGTTGCAGTACAACAGGCGATCGCGCAAGCCAAAGGAGAGATAGCCCAAGTCATTCGCCGCTTGCAGCAAGGTACACCCACAGCCCAAGATGCTCAACAAGCCACCAATGCTTTAAATCAGATTACCCAAAAATACCAGCCAGCCGCCGCAGCTAAACCCAAAGTGGGCTTTATGCCAAAAGTAGGCGATCGCATCCGCATTTCCCAATTTGGGCAAACTGCCGAAGTTTTAACCGCCCCCGATGAGGATGGAGAGTTAAATGTGCGCTTCGGCATTATGAAAATGACAGTGAAATTGCCAGACATCGAATCTCTCGATGGGCAAAAAGCTGAACCCATTGTCAAACAAAAACCAACACCAACACCAACGACTCCCCCACCCCAAGCCGCACCCGCCATTCGTACTTCTAAAAATACAGTCGATTTACGAGGTAAGCGGGTAGCCGATGCCGAAATTGAATTAGACAAAGCCATTTCCGAAGCCAATGGCCCCATTTGGATTATTCACGGACACGGTACAGGGAAACTAAGGCTAGGTGTTCACGCCTTTTTGCGGCAACATCCTAGAGTCAGCAGTTACGAACCAGCCGAATCAGCTGATGGTGGTAGTGGTGTGACAATTGCTCAAATTTCTTAAGCTCAATCAGATTAGCTAAAAATTGTGTAAAAGCAATTGTGCGATCGCTAACTTCTATCAACTTTGACAATCTTAAATGCTTGGCTCAAGCTATCAAAAAGTCTCAGGAAATTTGGATATTCTTGCTATTTTTTTGGAAAATTTCTGCTAGTAGAGATTGTCAAAGCAAAAATAGCGATCACTTATTTATCTCACCCCAAAATTATCTTTCTACTGGATTATCTCAGCCTTAACTAGTCAGTTATTCACAAGAAAATCTTTCTTTCCCTGTTCCCTCTTTTCCATGTTTTATTTTTCTCTAACGATAACCTGAAACATCTTTGTAGTTACTTGCCAAAAAACCGCTGCAAATCACCTCACAATTTGATACCCTAGCTAGAACAGTTTTGATAAAAGTTAACAGCGTGGACATTCAACTTGGGCGGGGAAAAACGGCTCGCAGGGCTTATGGAATTGATGAAATTGCACTAGTCCCCGGTAAAAGAACTTTAGACCCTAGTTTGGCAGATACTAGCTGGCAGATTGGCAATATAGAGCGAAATATACCAATTATTGCGAGTGCAATGGATGGTGTAGTTGATGTAGATATGGCTGTGCGTTTGTCACAGTTAGGTGCATTAGGAGTTCTCAACTTAGAGGGTATCCAAACTCGCTATGTTGACCCAAATCCCATCCTAGATCGGATTGCTTCTGTCGGAAAAGATGAATTTGTCGCCTTAATGCAAGAACTTTATGCCGAACCCATCAAGCCGGAATTAATTGAAAAACGGATTCAGGAAATTAAACAACAAGGCGGGATTGCGGCTGTGAGTGCGACACCAGCAGGAGCCAGCAAATATGGTGAGACTGTGGCGAAAGCTGGAGCAGATTTATTTTTCATCCAAGCTACAGTCGTCTCCACAGCACATTTATCACCAGAGTCGATAGTTACCCTGGATTTGGCGGAATTTTGCCGTTCTATGCCCATCCCAGTAGTGTTGGGTAACTGTGTCACCTACGAGGTCACTTTAGACTTAATTAAGGCTGGTGCAGCGGCGGTATTAGTGGGTATTGGCCCTGGTGCAGCTTGTACATCTCGTGGTGTGTTGGGTGTGGGTGTACCCCAAGCAACTGCGATCGCTGATTGTGCAGCAGCCCGCGATGATTACTATCAGGAAACTGGTAAATATGTCCCTGTAATCGCTGATGGCGGTTTAATCACTGGTGGAGACATTTGTAAATGTATTGCCTGTGGTGCTGATGGTGTGATGATTGGTTCACCCTTTGCTAGAGCCGCCGAAGCCCCTGGACGCGGGTTTCATTGGGGAATGGCCACCCCTAGCCCTGTGCTACCTCGCGGGACTCGGATCAAAGTTGGGACAACTGGTACTCTTGAGCAAATCCTCATTGGCCCCGCAGGCTTAGATGATGGCACTCATAATTTGTTGGGAGCTTTAAAAACTAGTATGGGTACATTAGGAGCCAAAGACATCAAAGAAATGCAGCAAGTTGAAGTTGTCATTGCGCCTTCCTTGTTAACTGAGGGAAAAGTTTACCAAAAAGCTCAACAATTAGGTATGGGTAAATAAAGAAATTATGAAGTTTAAAAGCGGAAGAAACATATTTCATCCTAGCCGAAGGCAAGCCGTTAAAAGCGTCTACACACTTCAGACTTCATAACTTTCATTTTTCCTAATCCTTTAGATATATCCAGTTGAAATTCTTCAGGAAATTTTTCCAGACTCTCAAACATTCAACTGGAAAAATTCCGTATGTCGCCTACAATAGAGAGAGCGGAGACGCATGTTTCCGTTCACTCCTCACACCACACTCCGCCCGGACTACTGTTCGGGCGGTTCCTTATGTATATAATCTAATTTCGTTGCAAATGTACATCCTTACTCTTCAGAGCAGACGTTTTTGCTATGGTAGAATTTTCACGAAACTCAGAAATGTAATTGGCAAAGGTTTTTAGGCATGTCAGCAGCCACACAAGTTACAGATTCTACTTTTAAGCAAGAAGTTCTCGACAGCAGTGTACCTGTTTTAGTTGATTTTTGGGCTCCCTGGTGTGGCCCTTGCCGCATGGTAGCTCCTGTTGTCGAAGAAATTGCCGTTCAGTACGAAGGTCAACTCAAAGTTGTAAAAGTTAATACTGATGAGAATCCTCAAGTGGCAAGTCAGTATGGCATTCGCAGCATTCCCACATTAATGATTTTTAAAGATGGGCAAAAAGTTGATATGGTCGTTGGAGCCGTACCCAAAACTACATTAGCTAGTACTTTGGAAAAGCATATTGCTCAAGAAAAGTAGTAATTGATAATTCATAATTCGTAATTACAATTAGTTGAGGCTTAAACCCACTACTAATGTTAAATTGCTAAATTAAAAATTTAGCAGGGGCTTGTACCCTTTGAATTGCGAATTGGTAATTTTGGTTAACCCTCAATCGGTAATACAACCCTTTTGAGAAGCTCATTTGTTTTAGGTAAATTTTTGTAAAAAAGTTTTTGAGACGCGAGTTTTCGCGTCTCAGTAAAACTTTCTCCTTCCAAATTAATGAATGTACAACTATTTGAAGAACTTAATTTTGATTCTCAAATATTAAATATCTAGCCAGTATCAGCGTGATTTACGTTTCTTTATTTACCAATCTTGAGAGACGGTTGAAGCTCATATAGTCAATGAACATCGTGTTTTGAGCGTTTTAGCAGAGTCAGAACTTGAAAACTTCGTTCAGTTGCTGCGTAAGTTTTTAGTTTTGTTTGAGGAGCAGCAGGCGGAAAATTTAGGGTTGCTCAAAGTTGTTGATGTCTTTAATGTCTATATAAATTCCTCAATGATTCTCAGTGTAGGAGCAAATATGAGAGGCCAAAGCTGGTATGTTGCTTTACTAATTGGACTGATGTGTCTGATTCGGTTTAGTCTTAGTGCTGTTGGCTATGCTGACCCACTGTGGTTAATGAAGCAACTCAGTATCTCTGTTGATACAAACATCCAAATGCCGTACATTATTCGTGTTTGGGCAGTTAGAGACATAGTGCTTGCTGTAATAGTTGCTTTTGCCAATAGAAGTACTGTAAGAACGCTTTTGTTGGCGTGTATTGCGATTGACCTTACCGACATTCTATCTGCAAACTTGAGTGGTGCATCTGGGTTGTTTAATGACTCTGAAACATGGTCGCTAAAACTCACTGCAATTGCTGCACTTGTCCCAGAAATCATAGCGTTAGTTTTACTCACTGTTCAAAAAATATATCAGCAAATTGATATTGAAAAGCGGCAGATATCTTGATGGTAGCCACGGCGATCGCCCACGGTTTAATTCTAGTTGTTATTAAGAAGGACATGGTGTCACCATGTCCTTCTTAATTCAAAAAATTAAGTTTAGCTATTCACTACACTGAACTCAGATGTTTTTCTACCAACCCTTGAGGATTAGCCTCTGGACTATCTGCTTCTGAAGGTGGGACTAATTGCCAGAACTTAGACACAAATCCCTGCCAATTTTGCAGAATTATTTGCGCTTTTGGTGAACCAGTAAGTTCTGCATGAGTTCTAATTAAATCTTGTAGTTGCTTTTGTCCAGCTTCTGTGAGAACTCGCTGAATTTTGACGTTTTCTCGATTGACTAACTCAGGGAATGAGCCGTCTTCATCGAGGAAGTATGCCAAACCCCCAGTCATCCCCGCAGCTACGTTACGTCCCACGTTGCCAAGGACAACTATGACACCACCAGTCATGTATTCGCAGCAGTGATCACCTGCGCCTTCGACAACAGCTGTGGCTTTGGAGTTGCGGACAGCAAAGCGTTCACCTGCTAAACCGTTGGCAAATAAGAAGCCGCCAGTCGCACCGTAGAGGCAGGTATTACCCACAATCACATTCTGGGATGGGTCGTAGGTAGCCTCCGCTGGGGGTTTGATGATGATTTCACCACCGTGCATCCCTTTACCTACGTAGTCGTTGGCTTCACCTATCAGATTCAAGGTGATACCTGGTAGGTTAAATGCACCGAAGCTTTGACCTACACTACCGTGGAAGTTGAGGTTAATTTGTCCTTCAAAACCAGCGTCACCGTATTGGGAGGCGATCGCACCTGCTAATCTTGCACCTACTGTTCTATCGGTGTT
Source organism: Nostoc sp. PCC 7107 (assembly GCF_000316625.1). Taxonomy (GTDB): domain Bacteria; phylum Cyanobacteriota; class Cyanobacteriia; order Cyanobacteriales; family Nostocaceae; genus Nostoc_B. Next base: position 3,106,821 of record NC_019676.1, read on the forward strand.
GACTATCTTTAAAGTCTTTGTCACAGTAGATTGGTTGCGAATGGCTAGTTGAATATCTCCATCAGCCAGCAATTGGTCATCTATTACCGGGCCGTTGCTATGAACTTCTTCATGCACTAACCAGCTACGGTTTGTTTTAGTATCTGGTAGTTGCATTAAGCAACTGAGATTCAATGCTTGGGTTTTGGCTAATGTCGCTTCGGGACGTGCTGTTAACAAGTCTGCACGACCAATAATTTCTGTCAAGGAACGATATCCTAGTTTGGCTAACAAACTCCGCACTTCTTCGGCGACGAAGTAGAAGAAGTTGACGACGTGTTCGGGTATACCTTTGAACCGCAGGCGCAGTTTTTCATCTTGAGTCGCTACACCTACAGGGCAAGTATTCTTATGGCATACTCGCGCCATTTGGCAACCTTCGGCAATCATGGCAATGGAACCGAAGCCAAATTCTTCACCACCCATTAACGCAGCCATCAAGACATCCCAGCCAGTCTTGAGTCCGCCATCTACCCGCAAGATGACGCGATCGCGCAAACTATTCTCCATTAGAACACGATGCACTTCACTTAATCCGAGTTCCCACGGCGAACCAGCGTGTTTAATGGAACTAAGTGGTGATGCACCTGTACCGCCATCATGTCCAGAAATCTGAATGATATCAGCGTTGGCTTTCGCTACACCCGCGGCAATTGTCCCAATCCCAATTTCTGCTACCAATTTTACTGATACCTGGGCTTTCGGGTTGATTTGGTGCAGGTCAAAAATTAGCTGTGCTAGGTCTTCAATGGAGTAGATATCGTGGTGCGGTGGTGGCGAAATCAATGTCACTCCAGGCTTAGAACGCCGCAACATCGCAATGTAAGGGCTGACTTTTGCCCCTGGTAGTTGTCCACCTTCCCCTGGTTTTGCTCCTTGAGCAATTTTGATTTCTATTTGTTTGGCACTGGCTAAATACTCTGGTGTGACACCAAAGCGCCCTGATGCAACTTGCTTGATGGCACTAGAAGCAGTATCACCATTCCGTAAGCCTTTGAGGTGGGGTAGGGTGGGCGAGTAACCGGATGAATCTACGTCATCTAAAACGTTGTAACGTACAGGGTCTTCGCCACCTTCCCCAGAGTTGGATTTACCACCAATGCGGTTCATGGCGATCGCCAAAACTTCATGGGCTTCCCGTGACAATGCACCTAAAGACATCCCCCCAGTACAGAAGCGTTTGAGGATTGATTCTGCTGATTCTACTTCTGTTAAAGGAATTGATTGGCGATCGCTTTGGAAGTCTAGCAAGTCTCGCAATGCAGTAATTGGTCTGCCTTGGAGATATTGTTTGTAAACTTCGTAATGGTCATATTGCTTGGTTTTGACAGCCTCATGCAATGCCTTGGACATTTCCGGGCTATTCATGTGGTACTCACCACCAGGACGGTAGTTGACAAACCCCAAGTTCTCCAACTTCTTGGCTGTGAGTTCGGGGAAGGCTTTGCTGTGGATGGAAAGCACTTCTTGGGCCAGTTCGCTGACACTCAAACCACCGATGCGAGAAGTTGTACCCTTGAATCCCAGTTCTAGTAAATCGCCACCAATGCCGATCGCTTCAAAGATTTGCGCGGCTTGATAGCTAGACAGTAAGGATATCCCCATCTTAGAGAGAATTTTCAGCAATCCCGATTCTACAGCTTTGCGGTAATTGCCAATTGCCTGTTCTAAGCTGAGGCTGGTCAATTTACCCCGTTCCATGAACTGCTGTATTTTTGGGTCAAACCACCAATTTCGGACTGTATCTAAAGCCATGTAAGGGCAAACTGCACCCGCACCATAGCCAATTAGACAAGCAAAGTGATGGGTACTCCAGCACTGGGCTGTATCGATAATTAGGGATGTTTTCATCCGCAGGCCTTCGCGGATGAGGTGGTGATGGACTGCACCCACAGCTAATAAAGGCGGGATATAGCTGGATTCTGAATTAATACCACCACCAGCGCGATCGCTCAAGATTAATATTTTTGCCCCCGCCCGGACAGATTCAGCGGCTTGTGTTTGTAAAGCTTGTACTGCGTTGTTTAATCCTTCTGGGCCGTTGGCGATGAGAAATAACGTTGACAATTCCGCCGTCGCAAAACCAGAAACTTTAATTACATCCAATTCTGTTTCTGTCAAGACTGGCGAATCTAATTTCAGTCTCTTAGCATATTCTGGTTTTGGTTCTAATAAATTACCCCGTTCACCCAATTCCACCTTCAAAGACATCACCAGCTTTTCCCGCAGGGGGTCAATTGGGGGATTGGTGACTTGGGCAAACCGCTGCTTGAAATAGTCATATAATAGGTGGTGTTTGCCTGACAGCACAGCCAAGGGAATATCATCACCCATACAGAAGGTTGGTTCTGCTCCATTCCCCGCCATTTGTTCAATCACCATTTCCACATCTTCGCTGGTGTAGCCAAAGGCGGTTTGCTGCTGGAGTAAGGTTTGTCTATCAACGGTAAATTGTCCTTTCCCGTTACCATTGCCATTACTGTTACCATTACCATTGCCATTTGTCCCATGACCATTGACTAATGACTTTAAGTCTTGGCGATAGTTTTGCAACCATTCCCCGTAAGGATGCTGCTGGGCGATTCGTTGTTTAATTTCCCAGTTTTTCAAAATTTCATGGGTTTCTAAATCCACGGCGATCATTTGCCCTGGCCCCAGTCTGCCTTTCTCCAGAATATTGGCTTCTGGTAAGTCAACCACACCTGCTTCTGAAGCCACAACAATGTAATCATCTTTGGTAATGACATAGCGTGCTGGTCGTAAACCATTGCGGTCAAGTGTCGCGCCAACTTTTTTGCCATCTCCAAAAACTAACAGTGCTGGGCCGTCCCAAGCTTCTTGCAAACCACTGTAGTATTCGTAAAAATCAGTAATTTCGGGATAGTTCTGCAACGATGGTTGATTTTGGTAAGCCTCTGGAACCATAATCATCAAGGCTTCCAAGGGGCTGCGTCCCGAACGCACTAATAGTTCTAAGACATTATCTAAGGTGGCGGAGTCGCTGCTATCTAAAATTACTAAAGGCTTGAGTTCATCATTGCGATCGCCCCATACTGGATGATTAATACTGGCTTCTCTCGCCATCATCCAGTTAATATTCCCCAACAAAGTATTAATTTCCCCGTTATGCCCCAACAACCGCATTGGCTGGGCTAAAGGCCATTTGGGCATCGTGTTGGTACTAAAGCGGCGATGATAAACTACAAAGGCACTCTTGTATTCGGAATTTTTTAAATCCGCATAAAAGTCTCCCAAGACAGCAGAACGCACCATACCTTTATACACAATGGTGCGGCTAGATAAGGAGCAAATATAAAAGTCTTCTGATACAGCTTTGGCTGCTTTAAAAATCCGTTTGCGGGCAATGTACAACTGTCTTTCTAATTCATCGCCTGTTTTATCCGCCGCCAGAAAAACTTGTTCTATTTGAGGTTGATTTTCTTTAGCTTGTATTCCCAATAAGTGGGAATGCACTGGAACTTCTCGCCAGCCCAGTACTGTAAACTTTTCTTCCGCCGCAACTTTCTCTACTTGTGCTTTCGCTTTTTGTGCTACTTCTCGGTCTTGGGGTAAAAATACCATCCCTACAGCAACATTGCTGGTAGAAGATATTTCCATCCTGCCTGAAAAATATTCTTTTTGTAACAACTCCCAAGGAATAGCTGTCAATATCCCTGCACCATCACCAGAGTCATGGTCGGCGCTACAACCACCACGATGTTCCAAGCAGGTCAATGCGGCTAAGGCTTTGGTGACAATTTCATGGCTGGCAATATTCTGGCGATGTGCAATAAAACCTACACCACAAGCATCTCTTTCCTCTACTAACCACCTTTGTCCTTGGTAGGTATCTTTAGAGTCTTTATCCGAAAATTTTATTGTTTGCAATTGATTCACCCTTTGATCGTTCATAGCCTATTCCTGAGAGTTAAGTCACAAATTTTGCCACTGCTTGAGAGGGAAGTTTCGCAATTTCGGATCGCAGCAATACATAAATCACTGGAATTTAGGGAAAAAAAATTTTAACTGCGGTTATTTGTGAATTTAACCGTGTTAAAATTGTTGCGTTAATTCTTATGTGTTTATGCTGGGTTAGACAAATTCCATCTTGTCCTAATTTTATCTATTTTGGTTCTAAACCAAGTATTTTCTCAGTTTTATTCAGATGACAGATTTCTTTCAGGTAGACAGCCTCAGCTTACCTAACACAAAATTTCACCTGAAAAACTCACTATTATAAAAGCTGTAAGATTTCTGATTCAGCAACAAAATCAGCGTATTACACTATATACCCATTTGACAATTCCTAAATCTTTTATTGTTTTCTATATTGGCTGCTCACCCGTTGCAACTCTTGTTACTAACAACTATGCCTCACCTCTAAGTAACAAAATAGCAACTATGAGTGAGGAAAGAGTATTTTAAATATACATTTGATGACCAAAACTATATATTTATAGTCTGGCTGGAACTAGTGCCAGTTAAAACAGTCAGTTACAGTGGTTTTAGCGGTAAAAGGGCTTGTGATTCTCACCAGAGATAACTAGCCAATTTATAGGTTATCACGTTTATTGAAAAGTTAAATCACCTTATTTCAAGAGTTGGCGACAATTAGTTCAGTCTGTTGCTGAGGTGATAACTGGCAAAAATACTGCATAAAATATGTTAAAAATGCCAAATCGGGATCGAAAAAAATCTGATACTTCCGTAACTAAGACTTTCCAACACCAAGCTTTGCGGGTAACTGTGTCACCAATCATTGCAACAATACTAAGTTTATCTCCTACCTGGGTTGCCATTGCTCAACAGTCTCCCATCAATCTTCAACCTGCGCCAGAGATAACGCCGCAATTACCAGCATCGTCTATGCGAAAAGCACCATCTTCTGGTAATCAAATTTCCCTAAATGGTCGAACAATACCTGGCGCTTGGTTAGTAAAATCAGGCACCTATGATCAACCAATAATTTATCTCAGCGATGGAGTATTTCGACAGGCGATTGGAGTTGATTTTTTAAACAGCAATAACCCAGATAGACAACCAATTAAGTGGTTTTCCTCGACTACCAGTCCACAAGTTTTAGTAACTCAGCTACAAAGCGGATACCGCTATTTAGACATTACTAACTTTGTTCAACAAGCAAGTTGGCAGTTACAAACTAATGGTAACACCTTGGTAATTGTCACACCCCAAACTCAAATTAAAAATATTATTACTGGTGAGCAACCTCTCAATCCTCCTGGTGTTAATACTATCCGCGAAAACCGCATTGTCGTGGATTTAGACCGACCCACACCTTGGATAGTCAGACAAGGATTACCCATTAAACAAGTGCAAACACCAGTAGCAGATGATCCAGATGCGATCGCACCTAAACCAGCTGCGCTACCTAATCGAGAATGGACAATTACTCTGGATGCTGTAGCTGATCCTACCTTAATCCAACGTTATAATCCCACACTACCACCAACATCATTGCCAACCCTGCTCAAGCAATTATTCCCGACAACACCACCAACACCTGATAAATTGATTCAAAAAGTTGAGGTGGTGAATAACCAAACTATTCTTCGTCTCAGCGTTCCCTTTGGTTGGTCTCCTCGTGTAACTACAACAGATAATCCGCATCGTCTAATGGTCGAAATTCGCCCTGATGCAATGGTAGAAAGGAATATTGCCTGGGCAAAGGGGTTACGCTGGCGACAGCAATTTATTCATTTAGGCGCAGAGCGTTTTCCTGTGGTGTGGTTAGAAGCTAACCCCCGTGTAGTCACTTTTAAACCAATTTGGACAACTCCTGAGACTTTAATTGGTACTGCTCCCTTAATTCAAACAGCGCAAAAATACTTGGCTTTAGCGGCAATTAATGGTGGTTATTTTAACCGCAACAATCGATTGCCTTTAGGGGCTATTCGTCGAGATACTCAGTGGATATCCGGGCCGATTCTTAATCGGGGTGCGATCGCTTGGAATAATTCTGGGCAATTTTACGTAGGTCGTCTGACATTACAAGAAAATTTAATTGCACCTAACAATCTCCGCTTGCCGATTTTATTTCTCAACAGTGGTTATGTACAGAGTGGTATCGCTCGCTATACTCCTAGCTGGGGAAAAACTTACACTCCCCTGACAGATAATGAGACGATCCTCTTAGTTCAAAATAATGAGGTTAGTAGTCAGTTAGCCGGTGGAAAAGCTGGACAAACCCCGATCCCCATCCCTCAAGATGGCTATTTGCTCATCCTGCGCGGAACTGCTGGAAGCGCCGCTAACCAACTACCGATAGCGACAAAAGTCACTCTTACTAGTGCTACTACACCTGCTGATTTTAGCCGTTACCCTAACATCGTAGGAGCCGGGCCGTTATTAATTCAAAACGGTCAAATTGTTCTGGATGCCAAAGCTGAAAAATTCAGCAATGCTTTTATTGCAGAAAAGGCCATTCGTAGCGGAATTTGCACCACAGCCACAGGTACGCTGATGATTGCTGCTGTGCATAACCGTGCTGGTGGTGCAGGGCCGACACTAACAGAACACGCTCAATTGATGAAACAGCTTGGTTGTGTAAATGCTCTCAATTTAGATGGTGGCAGTTCAACTAGTCTTTATTTAGGTGGACAATTACTTGACCGTTCTCCTAATACTGCGGCTCGTGTACATAACGGTATTGGGATTTTTTGGCAACAAAAATGAATGAAGTATAAAATATTCATCTCAGCCTTTATCCTTCACGGTTCGCAACAAATTTTAAAGATTGGAATAAGCTGGAATACCACTAGATAAAGAGTTTGTGTATTCACCATAGTTTAGTCGTGACCCTTTACACCCTAAAGTTTGATTTTGTTATGGTTAGCAAGGTGTAATTGAATTGCTGATTTTCACGGTTGCAAGATTGCGCCAGATTTTTCCATCAATGGTTAAGAGTAAGGACAGCTTGTTATGTCTCCAAATGAGGTAACTATGGCTCAATATCAAGAAACCGCACCAACTAAGACTTTACCCCTACCTGCGACGATCGCTAATCGCGGTGTTGCAGCAACTGAATTGCGCCCTTGGGGTTCTTTTACTATTTTGGAAGAAGGGCGTGGATATAAAATTAAACGCATTGAAGTGAAGCCTGGACACCGCCTCAGCCTGCAAATGCACCATCATCGCAGTGAACATTGGATTGTTGTCTCTGGCACAGCCAGAGTAACCTGTGGCGATCAAGAAATATTATTGGGTAATAATCAGTCAACTTATGTACCTCAATGTACATCCCATCGTCTTGAAAATCCTGGAGTGATTCCCTTAGTACTAATTGAGGTACAAAATGGCGAATATCTAGGTGAAGATGATATTATTCGCTACCAAGATGATTATGCACGGACAGAAAACTAGTACCCCCTCATTGAACTGGGATATAGGAAACTAGTAAGAGAAATTGTCCTCCGTAAATTTCTGACTGAAGCATACAGAAATTTACGGAGAAGCAATCGGCTAATGTCTCTAGCCAAGATGCTTCACTCGTACTTTTAAACCAAAAAGTTGAATATCTAGATTTAAATGCCTCAGTACTCAGTTTGTTTGACATTATTAGGCAACGAAATAAATCTCATATTGGGTTTTGCAAATGAGCCTCTTCATTTACAATAAAAAAGCAAAAACCAGTTTCTTTGGTTTCTCATCACGCCATCTGTTTTTAAGGTGGGCTTGCAATTGTCAAAACAAATTCAATGATTCAACTGAGTCAAGCAGCAAAAATTGAAATTGAACGATTAAGGTCAAAGCAACAGCCCAATGTCTTGGTAAGGTTAGCTGTTAAACCAGGGGGATGCTCTGATTTATTTTACGATATGTCGTTTGATAAGATTGTCCAAGAAGGCGATCGCACTTTTGAAGTGAGTGGTCTGCAAGTTCTTGTAGATAACCAAAGCCTACAATATCTTAATGGGTTAATATTAGATTATTCTGAAGATTTGATGGGTGGAGGCTTTCGCTTCCACAACCCTCAAGCTGTTACCACATGTAGTTGTGGTAATTCATTCTCGATTACACAAGATTTCATAGTCCATAGTTAAAAATTAATTACTCTGGGCGTAGGACAATTGACTTAACCGAAGGACTTAGTCAAAGTAGTTTGACATAAAAGCACGAAAAAAGATATAATCAGGATTTGTAAAAACTTAGACCTCTAAGCAGCTTAACGCGCTGTGACTCATGCCAACCATACAGCAACTAATACGTAGCGAACGCGAAAAAGCGCGTCAGAAAACCAAGTCTCCAGCTCTCAAGCAATGCCCGCAACGCCGCGGCGTTTGTACCAGAGTCTACACAACCACACCTAAAAAGCCTAACTCAGCCCTACGCAAGGTAGCAAGGGTAAGGCTGACATCTGGGTTTGAGGTGACAGCCTACATTCCAGGGATTGGTCATAACTTACAAGAACACTCCGTAGTCATGATTCGTGGCGGTCGGGTTAAGGATTTGCCAGGGGTAAGATACCATATCATCCGTGGCACATTAGATACAGCGGGTGTCAAAGACCGCAAACAAGGACGTTCCAAGTATGGAACCAAGCGCCCGAAAGCAGCCAAAAAATAAGGCAGAGGCGATTAGTCGTGTCTAATGGCGATTAGTCGCTTTGTCTGGAAGCGCTAAAAACATATAAAAAGTTAGCGATCGCTCTCAAACAGTTGTGAAAATAGATAAAAGTATCTGTTTTCAAAAGTTAAATTTAGTTAAGTTACCACTGCCAGCCTGCACTCAGCGAGCAAGTGTAGGTTTTATTGAAATTGCTGTAAGCGACAGCAGCATTTTCATTGGTGAAATTCATACCTGCGATGTTGTCGCTTTGTGTGTCCGATTCAGGATAGCAAATCAGCAATTCAGGGTCGCTGCAACTGTAGTGTAAAAAAATGCGACAGTCTGAGTGGCAGCTTCCACCACTCCAATACTGCGCTGTCTGATAGCATATAATTTCGTTGCCAAATTCCGAATTTAAGGGTACAGTATGTCTCGTCGTGGTGTAGTTCAAAGGCGGCCAGTCCCGCCTGACTCAGTTTATAATAGTCGTCTGGTCAGCATGATGATTCGCCGGATCATGCGTCATGGAAAAAAATCACTGGCTGCACGTATAGTTTATGAAGCTTTAAAAACCATTGAAGAACGCACTGGTAATGCTGCGTTAGAAACCTTTGAAAGAGCAGTGCGTAATGCAACGCCATTGGTAGAAGTGAAAGCTCGTCGTGTTGGTGGTGCAACTTACCAAGTACCAATGGAAGTGCGATCAGAACGCGGTACCACCCTAGCACTACGTTGGCTAGTGCAATTTTCTCGGTCAAGGCCAGGGCGGACAATGGCTGGCAAATTAGCCAATGAATTAATGGATGCAGCCAACGAAAGTGGTAATGCGATCCGCAAGCGGGAAGAAACGCATCGGATGGCAGAAGCGAACAAAGCCTTTGCCCACTATCGTTACTAAACAAAACAGCGATATATCCAGCCTCAATAAGCGGTATATCGCCAACTGATAAAAATCCAGACGGTTATCCGTAAAAGTATAGAATCTTAACAAAGAGTAATATACAAGATATCATGAGGCAAAAACTATAGGAGGCTTCTGTGGCACGTACCAACCCGCTAGAGAAAGTACGCAATATCGGGATTGCGGCGCATATAGATGCGGGAAAAACAACAACAACAGAGAGAATATTATTTTACTCTGGGATAATTCATAAAATTGGTGAAGTTCACGAAGGAACTGCTGTAACTGACTGGATGGAGCAAGAGCGGGAGCGGGGAATCACAATCACTGCTGCGGCAATTAGCACCAGTTGGAAAGATTATCAAATTAACATTATCGATACTCCTGGTCACGTAGACTTCACAATCGAAGTAGAACGCTCCATGCGCGTGTTGGATGGTGTAATTGCTGTATTTTGTTCAGTAGGTGGAGTACAACCACAATCTGAAACAGTATGGCGGCAAGCAGATCGCTATGCAGTACCTCGGATCGCTTTTATTAACAAGATGGATCGCACAGGCGCGAACTTCTATAGAGTTCACGAACAAATGCGCGATCGCTTGCGGGCAAATGCAATTGCCATTCAATTGCCTATTGGTAGCGAAAACGACTTCAAGGGCATTGTAGACTTGGTGCGGAAGCGTGCATATATCTACAACAACGACCAAGGGACAGATATCGAAGAAACAGATATCCCAGCAGACTTGCAAGATCAAGTCGAAGAGTACTACACCAAGCTCGTGGAAGCAGTCGCTGAAACCGATGATGCTTTAATGACCAAGTACTTCGATGGCGTAGCACTTACAGAAGCGGAAATTGCGGCTGCCCTGAGAAAAGGTACAATTGCCGGTACCATCGTACCCGTACTTTGTGGTTCTGCCTTTAAAAACAAAGGCGTGCAGTTAATGTTGGATGCAGTGGTAGATTACCTACCCGCACCAACAGAAGTACCTCCAATTCAAGGTACACTCCCCAATGGCGATACAGTAGAGCGGCGGGCCGATGACAACGAACCCCTATCTGCTCTGGCATTCAAGATTATGGCTGACCCCTACGGTCGCCTCACCTTTGTTCGTGTTTATTCTGGCGTTCTGAAAAAAGGTAGCTACGTCTTAAATGCTACTAAGGGCAAAAAAGAACGGATTTCCCGTTTAGTTCTAATGAAGGCAGATGACCGACAAGACGTAGAAGAGCTAAGAGCGGGTGATTTGGGTGCAGCATTGGGATTAAAAGATACCTTGACTGGTGATACTATTACTGATGAAGGTTCACCGGTAATTCTCGAATCCCTATTTATTCCAGAGCCAGTGATCTCGGTAGCGGTTGAACCCAAAACTAAGAACGACATGGATAAGCTATCCAAGGCTCTGCAATCTCTCTCAGAAGAAGATCCAACCTTCCGCGTCAATGTTGACCCAGAAACAAACCAAACTGTAATTGCAGGAATGGGAGAACTCCACCTGGAAATTCTGGTGGATCGGATGTTGCGCGAATTTAAAGTGGAAGCGAACGTGGGTGCGCCACAGGTAGCTTACCGCGAAACGATTCGTAAAACAGTTACCAACGTAGAAGGTAAGTTCATCCGGCAAAGTGGTGGTAAAGGTCAATACGGTCACGTTGTCATAAATTTGGAACCAGGGGAACCCGGTACTGGCTTTGAATTTGTCTCTAAAATTGTTGGTGGTGTAGTACCCAAAGAGTACATTGGCCCCGCAGAGCAAGGGATGAAAGAAAGCTGTGAATCTGGTATTTTAGCCGGATATCCATTGATTGACGTGAAAGCAACGCTAGTTCATGGCTCTTACCACGACGTAGACTCTTCGGAAATGGCTTTTAAAATTGCTGGATCAATGGCACTGAAAGAAGCTGTGCTAAAAGCTTCACCAGTACTATTAGAGCCTATGATGAAAGTTGAGGTGGAAGTTCCTGAAGACTATATTGGGAACGTCATTGGAGACCTCATCTCCCGCCGAGGGCAGATTGAAAGCCAAAGTACTGAACAAGGACTGGCTAAAGTGGCATCTAAAGTTCCACTGGCTACCATGTTTGGCTACGCCACCGATATCCGGTCGAAAACCCAAGGTCGAGGTATCTTTACGATGGAGTTCAGCCACTACGAAGAGGTGCCTCGCAGCGTAGCGGAAACTATCATTGCAAAAAGTAAAGGGAACGCTTAATTAAAAAAGGAAACGAAGATTCATGGCACGCGCAAAGTTTGAAAGGAATAAGCCCCACATCAATATAGGTACTGTTGGCCACGTTGACCACGGTAAAACGACTTTAACAGCAGCCATTACCATGACTTTGGCAGCTATGGGTCAAGCTGTAGCTAAGGGCTATGACCAAATTGATAATGCACCTGAAGAAAAAGCACGGGGTATTACCATCAACACAGCCCACGTTGAGTATGAAACCGCCAATCGTCACTATGCTCACGTAGATTGTCCAGGCCACGCTGACTATGTGAAGAACATGATCACTGGTGCAGCGCAAATGGATGGTGGCATCCTCGTAGTTGCTGCTACGGACGGCCCTATGCCCCAAACCCGTGAACACATTCTGTTAGCCAAACAAGTAGGCGTTCCGAGTCTTGTTGTCTTCTTAAACAAGGAAGATATGGTAGACGACGAAGAATTGCTAGAGTTGGTCGAACTAGAAGTTCGGGAACTGCTTTCTAGCTATGAGTTTGATGGTGACAATATTCCTGTGATTAAGGGTTCTGGTCTACAAGCTCTAGAAGCAATGACCAAAAACCCTAAAACTCAGCGTGGTGAAAACCCTTGGGTAGACAAAATCTACGAACTCATGGATGCCGTCGATTCCTATATCCCCACTCCTGAGAGGGATGTTGACAAGCCATTTCTGATGGCTGTAGAGGACGTGTTCTCAATTACAGGTCGTGGAACAGTAGCTACCGGTCGGATTGAGCGGGGTGTGGTCAAAGTTGGTGATAACGTAGAACTAGTTGGTATCAAAGATACCCGTGCTACCACCGTAACTGGGATCGAGATGTTCAAAAAGAGTCTCGACCAAGGTATGGCTGGGGATAACGCTGGTGTGCTACTACGTGGTATCCAAAAGGCTGATATTGAACGCGGTATGGTAATTGCTAAACCCGGTTCTATCACTCCTCACACTCAATTTGAAGGTGAAGTTTACGTCCTTACAGACAAAGAAGGTGGTCGGAAAACACCATTTTTTGCTGGCTACCGTCCTCAGTTCTACGTGCGGACAACAGATGTAACTGGTACCATTAAAGCCTTCACCTCTGATGACGGTAAAGACGTAGAAATGGTAATGCCAGGGGATCGCATCAAAGTGACTGTAGAATTGATCAATGCGATCGCCATTGAACAAGGTATGCGCTTTGCGATTCGTGAAGGTGGCCGCACCATCGGTGCTGGTGTCGTCGCTAAAATCCTCAAATAGTACCTTTTACTCTGATAACTAAGAGCAGAGATGCGAGAGTGCCTCTCTGCTCTTTTATCTGAACTTACTGGCAAAAATGAGGAATAAAAAATAGAGAGTAGAAAAAACACAAAATTAACTACTCCCAACTCCTAATACCCGACTCTCCTAATAAATCAGAACCTGGAAAATTAAAGATGGCAACTCTACAACAGCAGAAGATTAGAATTCGTTTAAAAGCTTTTGACCGTCGATTATTAGATACATCTTGCGAGAAGATTGTAGACACAGCTAACCGGACTAACGCTACAGCCATAGGCCCAATTCCCTTACCTACAAAACGCAAAATCTATTGCGTGCTGCGATCTCCTCACGTAGACAAAGATTCGCGCGAACATTTTGAAACCCGCACTCATCGTCGAATTATTGACATCTACCAACCTTCTTCTAAAACTATTGATGCGTTAATGAAGCTAGATTTGCCATCCGGTGTAGATATTGAAGTCAAACTGTAGTCAGTCAAGAGTCAATAGTTATAAAAAAATTATTATTGACCATTGAGTATAGTATTAATACTTAACTAGCCCTGAGAAAATTGATCTCAGGGCTTTTTATTTAGTGATAGAATGTAAACAAAATACGGGAAATCAGAGAACAATAAATTTTAAAAATTAAATTTATTATAAGGTAACAATGACATCTTCTTCTAGAATTGCTGTTCGTGAACTACCTCTGTTCCCGTTACCCGAAGTAGTTCTTTTTCCTACCAGACCATTACCATTACATATCTTTGAATTTCGCTACCGAATTATGATGAACACGATTTTGGAGAGCGATCGCAGGTTTGGGGTATTAATGGTCGATCCAGTAAAAGGCACAATTGCAAATGTTGGCTGTTGTGCAGAAATAATCCATTACCAGCGCCTACCAGATGACCGGATGAAGATGCTGACTTTGGGACAACAAAGGTTTCGGGTTTTAGAGTATGTACGGGAAAAGCCTTATCGCGTCGGTTTGGTACAGTGGATAGAAGATGAACCACCAGCCAAAGACTTACGCCCTTTAGGTGCAGAAGTTGAACAACTGCTTAAAGATGTAGTGCGTCTCTCTGCCAAATTAACAGAACAAAACATTGAACTACCAGAAGAATTACCAGACTTGCCAATAGAGCTATCTTATTGGGTAGCCAGTAATCTATATGGTGTTGCTGCTGAACAACAGTCATTGCTAGAAATGCAAGATACAGCGGCTCGCTTAGAACGAGAAGCCGAAATTTTAACTTCTACTCGTAATCATTTAGCAGCGCGTTCTGTACTAAAAGATACTTTTAACCAAAAGTCGTAAGCGAAGATTGATGAGAACTTATGCAGAGTCTAAGGTTTCTTGGCGTTCTACCCTGTGAGTTCACTATTATGTGTTCTTGCAAGAGTAGTCGCTAACTCTGCAAAAAACAAACTTACTTGATCCGAATTTTTTCGTTTTGGGAATTATGGTTCCACAACGTTAACAGACAATACACCATAGCTACCAAAAATCTTTAAAATTTCCATGTAACCCATTAAATCGGCTATAGCAGATTGCATTTTGGGTTTTGTAACATCTGTCTCTAGGTCGATAAAAAATACATATTCTCCCAGCGATCGCTTGGTGGGGCGAGATTCAATTCTACTCATATTGATTCCCAGTTCGGCAAACACTTGTAAAGGCTTGATTAACGCACCAGGGATGTTTGCAGGAACGCTAAAAGCTAGAGAGCTATGGGTAGGATTTAATGAATGTATCTGATATTCGGATGTTGGGTTATTTTGACTCACCACCAAAAAGCGAGTACAGTTTTCGGGATAGTCATTAATACCTGGAGCTAGAATCGGCAAATTATAGAGTTCGGCGGCTCTAGAAGAGGCGATCGCAGATGCTGTTACATCTTGTTGTAGTAATTGTAGAGCTTCTGTTGTGGAATTGCTCGGAATAATTTGTATAGTTGGCAGGAATTTACCTAACCAATTTTGACATTGTGCTAAAGCCTGGGGGTGGGAATACACCTTCTGAATGTGATCTAAACTAGGAGCGCAAGAAATTAAATTATGGACAATAGGCATAACTAATGCCAATTGAATTCGCAAACTGTCCAATTTCCACAACGCATCCATCGTCATCGTGACACTACCTTCAATAGAATTTTCTACTGGTACAACCGCTAACTCAGTTTCTCCAGCAGCCACCGCTTGGAGTGACTGAGCTATGCTAGGGTAGGGGCATAAAGTAGCGGCAATTCTTGTAGTTTTGCTCAACCAGTTTACATATAAAACTGCTGCTTGTTCTGCATAAGTACCTGGTGGCCCTAAATGAGCAATAGATAAAGACATAGCATTTAAATTGGAATTACTCTGAGATTCATAGACTATACCGCAGGCAAATCTACTCTTAAAAAAACAAAATATTGATTTAAATTGCTTTGTTTGAATTCATACTCTTGTTTTCTATTGAAAAATGATACAGCTTTTAATTATATTAACCAGCAAATTTACTGTATCTTGTATCAGTAAAATATTCCTTAGATGCTAAATTGAATAGTTTACATAATTCAAATAACCATAAATCTAGAGGCATCTGTATGGTAGCAATTTTATCTTGCAATACTTGCATAGATTGGGTGTAATTTTGATTACCTCAACCTCTACCAACAATGAACACAAATTAGGGAGAAACCGCTATCATTGCAGCTTTTGTCCCTAATAACTGAGAACGAAAGACTAGAGAAGCAATGCCAAGCATAACAGGAATAGATAACAACGGAGCAGAGATATTGACGTTTTTTTCCTCATAATCACATTCTGTTTTAACACTGGTATAATTTTTGTTTTTTTTGATGTTTATACTTAAAAAGTATTTTTATAAAATAGCTGTAATTTGATTTATAATTATATAAATGGTAACAATTTAAGAAAATTTGTATTATTAGGTAAATCTATTATTGAGATTTGAGGTTTAACATAAGCATGACTTATCCTCACTTTTTTATTAAATTACAATAACAAATACAATAAATTTATTACTATATAAAAGTATTAAATAACTGCTGTCTGCAAATCATGCCTACTAGATTTACTGCTTCTCAATCGGTAAAAATTGCTGTGCCGCAACAGCCTATTCCTATTCAGCATTACTTGCGGCAGCCTCAAAGATTGGTGAATGCTTTAGTTGATAATAGTCGTGTTCAACAGCTTTCTGAGGAAGTATTTCGATTAAAAATGCGTCCTCTATCTTTTATGACATTAAACATTCAGCCGACTGTAGACATGAGGGTTTGGGCAGAATCAAATGGAGTAATTTATTTGCGATCGCTAAGTTGTGAAATCCTCGGTTTTGAGTATATTAACCAACGTTTTTCTCTTAATTTACAAGGTCATTTATCACCCTATCAATCTAGCAGTGGTACTCGTCTGGAAGGCAGGGCTGATTTAGAAGTACAAGTAGAATTTCCTCCTCCATTGTCTTTCACTCCAAAGCCAATTTTAGAAGCTACTGGTAATGGCTTACTCAAAAGTGTATTAATGACAGTTAAGCAAAGATTGTTACATCAACTACTCGTAGATTATCGTCATTGGGTGACATCGCAAATGGCAGAAAAAGCCTTAGAAGATAATATTGGAGATTTACCAATTTTGAATTTAGAGTAGTGTTTACTTAGTATGAAATAAACAGTTTTGAGAAAAATACTTAGCTGCTCTAATACAACGATAGAATATTACCAATCTAACTAACTCGATTACCTCTTAAACAAGTGGTTATTTGCGTGCTTTCCTTTGCGCCTTTGCGCGAAACAAAAAATGTGTAAGCCTTATAAGTGCTGAATTTGACAAGGGCTGAAAGATTTACGGTGCAGGGATGAAGCGCCGCATTCTCGTAACGCCTGTAAATGTTTTGGGCTACCGTATCCTTTATTCTTTACTAAGTCGTACTGCGGATATTTTGCGGCTAACCGGACTATTAACTCATCACGCCAGACTTTAGCCACAATACTAGCAGCTGCAATGGAGAGCGATCGCTCATCTCCTTTGACTATTGTTTGCTGTGGTATTTGCAAATCTTTAATGGCTTGATTACCATCAACTAAGCATATCACAGGCTGTACTTTCAATTTAAGTACAGCCCGTTTCATAGCTAATAGTGTCGCCTGCAAAATATTTATTTGATCAATTTCAGCAGTTGCAGCAAAACCGATTCTCCAGTCTGTTGCCAGCCGACAAATCTGTTTTGCTAACTGAGTTCTGCGAGAACTAGACAGCTTTTTACTATCGTTAATGCCAGAGGCTATGAGTTCTGGAAAAGCACTAGCAGGTAAGATGACTGCTGCTGCAACGACAGGCCCAAATAAAGCACCACGCCCAACTTCATCGACACCCGCAATTAATCCTGGGATGCCTAATAAATCAGGTGTGAACTCCAACCAAGGGACTTCAGCCAAGCCTGTTGGCACAACAGCAGTTTGTTTAATTTCTATCCCCATAGGAGATATTAATTGTCCTCAGAATTAGAATCTACAGCAGAGGAACGACGACGGCGGCGACGGCTACCTGTTGCAGTTAGATTTGCTTCAGATTCTTCAGCATTAGTGGCAAATCCATCTAACTCAACTTTTTCTGGTGGTGGAGATTGTTGCTCTAACTCTACTGGCGGTGAGATGTTTACTTCTTTATTGGGGGTATCGGTAATAGTTGTAGCGGAGGGCGTTTCTGGGGGTGTACTTGCCCCTTGTCCTGGCTGAACAACATTAATAATCACCGACTTGGGATTTTTGACTTCTCGATCTAATTTCACTAAGGGGGATATTCCCATCAAAGCAAAAACATCTTGTTCTTCTAAAGTCATTTCTACAGTTCTAATCTCTGGTGGTTCAACCACTGGTTTGACTGGTTCTGTTTTGATGACTTTATTGCGTTCGATTCTTTCTGTCCAACCTGATTTACCTAAGCTGGGTGTAGGGATTTCTGGTGTTGGGCTTAAGTCAACTTCATTATCCAGATCTAGCTCGGTATCATTCTCAAAACCTAGCGAATTAGGAGCAAGCCTTGTTTCATCTTTACCATTTGCGCCATTGATGCCAATGCGTCTACGACGGTTAGTGCGACTACCACGCTTATTGTTATCACCCAATTCGTGATAGCTGGGATGATTGACTAAATTCAAGGAGCTTAAATCTGTGTCAGCATCAAAATTGTCACCAAAGCTATCAAAGCTTTCTCTTGGTTCTGTGATCCGCGCTACTGGTAAACGAGGTTCTCTTTGGGGCAAGGATACGAAACGCTCAGGCACTTCTGCTGGTGTTGGTAAGCGGTTTTCGTTTTCTCCGGGTAAATGGACTATGTGTCCTAAACCACCACAGGTTTGACAAGTTCCACCAAACAATTCATAAATATTTTGACCTTGGCGTTTGCGTGTGAGTTCTACTAAGCCAAGTTCTGTAAGTTGAGCGATTTGGGGGCGAGCTTTATCTGCTTTGAGTGCTTTGTTGAAATGCTCCAGAACGTGCAGTTGGTCGCGCCGCGATTCCATATCGATGAAGTCTACAACAATGACTCCGGCGATATTTCGCAGTCGCAATTGGCGGGCAATTTCTGTGGCGGCTTCGCAATTTGTCCACAATACTGTTTCTCTGGCTGTTGCCGATCGCGTGAAGGAACCAGAGTTAACATCAATTACGGTGAGGGCTTCTGTTGGCTCAATAATGATGTAGCCGCCAGAAGGTAAATCCACTCTGGGTTTGAGAGCTTCCCGAATGGCGGCATTGATGCGGAAGTATTCTAATATGGGTGAGCGATCGCGGTGATGATCAATTAACAATCCTTGTGGTGTCTGTCCGCCACTCCAGTTCTGCAAGTACTGTTTCACCCGCTTCAGTCCAGTGCTGGAGTCTACCACAATTCGGTTGACATCTGCACCGTACATATCCCGCAATACCCGCTGGATAAAGTCATCATCCCGGTTCAGCAGTGCTGGCGCACGGGTTGATTGTGCTTCTTGCTGAATGGCCTCCCATTGTTTTTGCAGCAATTCCAAGTCTTCCATAATGGCTTCTTCGGGTTTGCCTTCGGCTTCTGTTCGTACCAGCAAACCCATCCCCGCAGGTTTGATTAAAATTGCTAACGCCCGGAGGCGATTACGCTCATTTTCACTTTTAATCCGGCGAGATAAATTTACACCTCGACCATAAGGCATGAGTACTACATAACGTCCAGGTAAAGTAATGTTACCTGTTAGTCTCGGCCCTTTGGTACCGGTTGGCTCCTTCATGACTTGCACCAGCACTTTTTGCTGTGGTGCTAGTAGTTCTGTAATGGCTGCGGCTGTGCGCTTTAACTTCAAAGGGCCTAAGTCTGTGACATGAATAAAGCCATTACGTTCTGGATCACCAATATTTACAAAAGCTGCGTCAATTCCGGGTAATACATTTTCTACTACACCTAAGTAGATATCACCAATTTGGTGATGGCCTGTGGCTACAACGAGTTCTTGTATTTGATCTTCCGAAAATACGGCAGCAATTTGATGCTGCTCTGCGATGATAATTTGTTTTGGCATTCAATTTCCTCAAAAATTGGCAGCACGAATGTAGTTCTGGAGGTTTGTTATGTCCCTCGCCCCTACCAGCTACTAAAAGTACTGCTGATAATAAAATTTGTGAAGCCGAGCTTCAAAGTTAAAGAGCAAATGTCTGAGTAATTGCGTTGACACGCCTGTTTATTCCAGAACGGCTGCATATTTTTTAAGTAAATAAATCAACCGTCCGTGGTTGATTTTTGATGCGATACCCGCACCACCTAGGGATTAGGCATTTAGCAGTTGTTTAAAAAAATATAGAGTAAGAGTCGCCGACGGAGCCTGCTGTTAAGTTACTAGTTCGCAAGGTAGCTATAAAGAGAGGTTGCTTTTTAATCCGCTTCAGCTTATCTGGGATAAAACCCTAGAATTTTCTCTCTAGTATCTTTGCTTTCGCTCCCTGAGTATAAGGGTAGTGAACTAGTGAATTCAATGCAGCGTCAGAAAATTTCTCTTCACCTCATTCTAACGCAACCTTGCTAAAAATCAATTCCCACGATGTGCTACATCAGGGCAACTACTAGCAAGTTACCCTTTAGGGATTATACTCCTAAAATTAACTGATTGCGGTGAATTTGCAGAAGTTGAAATTCTCGGTTTGCAACTACTGCCAGCATAGATAGGATTTGCTCAGGACGCAAGGAAACACCGTCGTTGCGACAACTACCTAGATAATGCAGAATCGAGGTAGGTTCAGAGGTGCTATTGTTAACGCTTACTAATGCTAATTCAAACAGGCGATCGCGCAGATTTACTATTTGAGTTTTGCCTGACTTGGTGGTTTGCTCTACGTTAATTTCTTCCTTAGCTAAGATGGCATCAATCCAATCTTGCCATTGTGCAGGTGTGGCTGCATCCACCACGGTTACTGTAATCTGGTACTCGGCTGCGGCTAAGATTTGGGTAGCTGCGGGAGATTTTAAATCTATCTCTGCTACGCCATATATAGGTATATCGGTCGGCAATTCTTGGGCTAGTTTGGCTTGAAAAGTCTGGATATCTACAGGGGTAGTTAACTCAAAATCCACGATTTCGCCATTGCTAGTAGCACCTAAAGGTAAAGCACTCGCAATCATAATGCGTGGGTTGGGGTGAAATCCACCTGTGAAAGTAATTGGTAAATTTGCTCGGCGGATAACTCTGTCAAACAAGCGTAATAAATCCAGATGACCTAGCAAAGCCATGTCACCTTGTTTTCCAAACCAGACACGCAGTCTTTGGACTTTGGTGGTGTTAGGCACAAACTCACCTGCAAATTCTGGGATAGCAGGTGGCTCAATTACAATATTATGACCGAAGTCTGTGCCGCAGACACCGCAGTGTGAACAACCTTCAAAGGAGCAATCAGGAACAATTGCTGCTTCTAAGGCACGTTGTAAGTCTTCTTGCAGCCATTTTTTATCAATTCCTGTATCAATATGATCCCAAGGGAGAGGGAGATCCAGGGAGTGGAGATTAGAGGAATCTTTGTTTTCTGGATTAAACAAATTCCATTCGCCGTTTTCGACTTGGCGGTATTTCCAGTCTAGTCCAGCTTCGGCGATCGCCTGACCCCAAGCGCTAAAAGCTTTATCTAAACCGTCATACCAAGAATCCATACCTGCACCTAGTTCCCAAGCGCGACGGAGAACTTTACCCAAAGTGCGATCGCTTCTACCCACAAAGTCTTCCATTGCCGAAATGCGGACATCGGTGAAATTCACCTTGATGCCCCGAATCGGGCGGAATTCTTGCCGCAGTAGGCTTTGCTTACGTTTAAATTCAGCGGTCGAGACTGAATGCCACTGAAATGGTGTATGCGGTTTGGGCGTAAAGTTAGAAATCGTCAGGTTAAAGTTTAGCGGTCTTCTGCCCTGACCCCGACATTCTCGCTGTAACCAACGCACTGTTTCGGCAATGCCTACAACATCTGCATCTGTCTCACCCGGCAAGCCAATCATAAAATAGAGTTTGATTTTATCCCAGCCTTGTTCCCAAGCTGTTTTGACACCTCTGAGCAATTCTTCATTCGTCAAACCTTTGTTAACAATGTCCCGCATCCGCTGGGTGCCGGCTTCTGGTGCAAAGGTTAATCCACCTTGCCGTGTACCACCAAGGATGTTGGCAATGTTCTCATCAAATCTATCTACGCGCTGACTGGGTAAAGTCAGGGAAATGTTTTCATTTTTTAACCTATTTTTGATTTCCATCCCTACCGCTGGTAGGGCTAAATAATCAGAACAACTCAGGGATAGTAAGGAAAATTCATTGTAACCAGTCGCTCGCATTCCCTGTTCAATGGCTTCGACAACTTTTTCCGGTTCCACATCTCGTGCAGGTCGGGTGAGCATTCCTGGTTGACAAAAGCGACACCCACGGGTACAGCCACGACGAATTTCAATTATTAGGCGATCATGTACTGTTTCTACGTAGGGAACTAGCCCAATGGAATAGGCGGGTATGGGACTAGCAACTCGCCTGAGAATACGTTTTGGTACATCTGGATGGTGGGGATGGACTGAACCATCTGCGGCCATTTCATAAAACTGGGGGACATATACCCCTGGTATTTGTGCCAAGTCGAAGAGTATGTCTCGGCGACTTAATCCAGCGTTTTTTCCTTCTTCTAATACCAAACCGATTTCTGGTAAGAGTTCCTCGCCATCACCTAAAGCGAAGAAGTCGAAAAAGTCGGCGTAGGGTTCAGGGTTTGAAGTCGCTGTTTGTCCACCAGCGAAAATTAGCGGATAATTCCCTGTTGCTCTTTCTTGCCATGTCAGGGGAATTCCTGCTAAATCCAACATTTCTAAGATGTTGGTCGCACCTAATTCGTAACTGAGACTAAAACCTAAAATGTCAAATTCTTTTAGCGATCGCTTTGACTCTACAGCAAACAAGGGGGTGTTTGTTTCCCTGAGTTTGACTGCCAAGTCTGTACCTGGGAGGTAGGCGCGATCGCACAATTGGCGCGGTTGGGCATTCAAAATGTTATAGAGAATGATATGCCCCAAATTAGACGAGCCAACTTCATATACTTCTGGGTAGGTCAACACCCACCTGACAACTGCCGTATCCCAAGGCTTATGTACTGCTAGGCGTTCGTTACCAAGGTAACGCGCGGGTTTCAAAATATCCGGTGTAATTAATTTTTCAACTGCAACAGCCACTGCGCTATCTTCTAGCTACTTTATATTATTTACAGATAATCACCTCCAACCTTAGCATTGATTGAGTCTAACCATAGGTTTATCTTTGCAACTGAAAATATCCTTTACATATTTTTGCTACAAAGATAATTTCCATGTTATTATGAGGGGTTAACAGAATTTAAATCAATTGTATCTTCAAACTCAAACACCTCATCAAGTTGGGTTAATTCAAAGATAATTTTCAGGGCGGGAGACACCGAACATAGCTTTAAACTTCGTCCCAAATTTTGAGCCAGCTTCAGCGCAGACACCAATGCCATTAAACCTGCGCTGTCTAATGATTCTACTGCTGCCAAATCCACAAGCAAGATTGACACATCATTTGGTGTTAATGCTGCGGTCAAATCTCGTTCAAATTCCAATGAGTTAGCGGCATTGAGTTTGCCCTGTGGCCGAATAACTGTAATTTTTGGGCATTCCAGCACTGCTTGCATATTGACATCCTAAATTAGAGTTATTAAATCTTTAACCTGTGATTTATTTGAACATAATCTCTTTTTTTAAACATCGACCATACGTCTTACATCTCTTTGCTGAATCTTTATGGGTAAAGGGTATATCTTTAAAGATTGTCATAAATACAGTGTAAAATGTGTTTATATATACTTTTTTTTAATATCGGTTCTAAAACAATCAACATAGACAGCCAGAGAATAGATCGCTCATCCGTAACTTTGCTGCAAATGCTTAATTTATAGATACTTAAGCCTCTTCAGCCATAGCTAAGTATGAGATTAAATACATTCATTTGGAGAGAACAAGATAGAGTGAAAGTTGAATTATTTTGTCAAAAAAATGTGATCTAAATCACTAAAATCAAGCTTGTAGATCACAATTTATACTTAGCTCTATCCCAGATAATTTAGTATTACCTAAAATGGGTTAATAAATATGAGAACGAGTAAGTATGCTATTCGCCAACTGGTAGAAAAAGCTCTTGATATTAAAAAATTAACTCCAGAGATAGAAAATGAAATCAATTCCGAATTAACTCAAATGGGTTATATCTCGGATGTAGACTATGAAGCATTGGAATTATTAATGGCAGAAATGGATGCTGGCAGAGTCAAGTTAGTTCCTAGTTGGGGATATTAATTTTTGTCATTTGTCAATGGTTAATAGTTAATTGATAATGACCTGTATTTTTCTGTGAGATTTACTGTTTAGTTACTTGGTGTGACGTAAACTGTGCTAGTCAGCATTAATGTTTGCATTAATATTAAGTCGCTATGCACCTTGCTAAACGCCTAGAAAAAATTCCTCCCTACCTCTTTGCTGAAATTAATCGTAAACGAGAAAAACTCGTCGAGGAGGGAGTTGACATCATTAATATGGCAGTAGGCGACCCCGATAAACCGACTCCTGCACACATTCTCCAGATAATGCACGAGGCAATTGATGACGCTGCTACCCATAACTACCCGCCCTACGAAGGTATGCAAGAATTTCGTCAGGCGGCTGCTAGGTGGATGGAACGTCGGTTTGGGGTAACTGAGTTAAATCCAGACACAGAGGTAGTAGCATCTATTGGTTCTAAAGAAGCGATACACAATACTTTTTTAGCCTTTGTGGAGGCAGGAGACTATACACTCATCCCTGATCCTGGTTATCCTGTGTATCGCACTTCTACCATTTTTGCTGATGGTGAGCCTTTCACGATGCCACTAAAACCAGAAAATCAGTTTTTACCAGATTTGAGCGCGATTCCTCAAGAAATTGCCCGAAAAGCCAAGCTTTTGTGGATTAACTACCCAAATAATCCGACTGGGGGAGTCGCAACGCTGGAGTTTTTTGCAGAATTAGTTGATTTCTGTAAGCAGTACAATATCTTGCTGTGTCATGATAATGCTTACTCAGAAATGGCTTATGATGGCTACAATCCGCCGAGTGTGTTGGAAGTACCGGGGGCAAAAGATATCGCCATTGAGTTTCACAGTTTGTCTAAGTCTTACAATATGACAGGCTGGCGGGTTGGTTTTGTCGTGGGAAATGCGCTGGGTATTCAAGGTTTAAGACAGGTTAAAACCAACGTTGATTCGGGAGTGTTTAAGGCAATTCAAAAAGCGGCGATCGCAGCTTACAATACTTCAGAAGCTGAACTACAAACTTTGATGTCTGTTTATCAAAATCGTCGCGACATCATTGTCAAAGGCTTGCAATCTTTAGGATGGCCAATTCAACCGCCAAAAGCTACCCTTTATGTTTGGGTTCCTGTTCCTGCTGGCTATTCTTCGGCGGAATTTGTAAATTTGTTACTTGACAAATGCGGCATTATGGTGGCTCCAGGTAGCGGTTACGGCACATCTGGTGAAGGTTTCTTCCGCATTGCTTTAACTATCCCGGAAGAACGAATGCAAGAAGCCATTGGGCGAATGAAGGATGCTGGTATTCACTACTAAAAAAGTATGAAGTCTTAAATTTTGGCTTTCCTGAACTCCTTTACCTCTCTGCGCCTCTGTGACTCTGCGTGAGCTAAATATCCCCAAATCATAAAACATTGAAGTCCAAAATTTCAGACTTCAGACTTTCGACACTGAAGGGGTGACAAAAAAGTTATAAAGCAGACTGGATAAGAGTCATAGCCCGTAGACCTTGTTGAAAATATGGCAGTTTACTGGGCTTGAGGCGCATCAATTCATGAGCTAAATCAGCCCAAAATTCCATTGCCCCTACCCATAACTGACCATACAAACCAATCCAAAAAGCACTATGTCGGCGGTGCAATCGTTGTAACTCCTTCAGACGACCAACATATTTTTGTAGTCCAGAGGAGCGAGAATTACGACCAACTAAAATAGCACAAGTATAGGCAATAGCAATTAATAAAATCAGTGCTATCAAACGTTGACCATCAGCATAAGTAGATTCGAGATTATACCCCCCAGTTTTACAATCTTTAAACATGGCTTCGATACCACTCCGCAACTTAAATGCTTTAATGGCATCTTTGAGACTATCAAGGTTAGTTAATAAAAACCAGCCAGCAGGCTCAACAACTCCACGATATTTGCGCTTGTAATATCCGGCGAGATTAAAATTGGCAAACCCTTTCTGTTTAGTTGCTTGAATCCCTGTCAAAAAAAACGAGATGCCAGGAGTTAATCCCAAAGATTGTAAGCGTTGGTGTGATTGGTTTTCTTGCCGAATATAAGTACCTTGTTTCTGACGCAATACAAAGTCAATGCCCTTGCTATGTAACCAATTTGCTAGTTTTATACTGTGGAATTCTCTATCTCCCAGTACCAGCATTTGATATCCCTTAAATAACTGCAATAGTGGACGAATTAATTTTTTCTGCTCTCCCAAATTGCTACATCCTTTTTTAGGTAACAATAGCCAGTACACAGGTATTGCTCTTTTTTGTTCTATTAAACTAATTACAAATACATTTTGTGAACGCCATTGTGTTCTATCAATCGCAAATATTAGCCGTTTCTCTCCTCTTTTCAGACTATTTTTCACCCATCGTTTGAGCAGGGGAAACCACAGATATGGAATCGACAACTGAGGTAGTAGTAAAAATCTTTGTATACTCCGCCTCCGACTTTCAAATTTTATCGGTTGTGGAAATACTGTTGCTAGTTTCTCAATTGTCACAGTTTTATGAAATTGCAATAGCATTAGTAAGATTTCTAGCATCTTGTACTGTGCGGGTGTCAGTACATTTTGAAAGCAGTTTTGGTAGAATTTAGGTAACATTATCATTTGATAGGTCTTGTTGAGAATACCTGACCTATCTTTTTTTACCCCAAAACGGTCACGCTCCTCTATTTTCTTGGCTTCAGCCGCTTTGTCACCCCTTCAGCTTTCGACATTGCCAAATCTGCTGAATAAATTGATGGAATTGCTGTTTAGCAATTAAGTCTGGTTCGCCTTTTGGTTCTTTGACTAAAACCTGACTCAACAGCGTAATAACTTCTGTATCTAAAGCAGGGCGAAATAACTGGATAGGCCAAAGCAAATCAGATGCGTCTCGCAAATCGGTAATTGTTGGGAGTTCTTGAGTATGGTTCGCCAGAAATAAAGGACGCACCCAACACAACTGACGAGATATAACAACTTCAATCACTTCCGCGTACAAATTGTTGTCACCATACTCTAAAGACACAATTTGTCCTGGTTGAAATTCTGGGTGTGTATCCATAATCATGTAGCTAGGGCGATGGCAAAGTTAGTTTTGTAGCTTTTCTCATTGTAATTGGGAGAATGGGCTAGTCTGGAGAACAAACCTTTGGGTAAGAGGGAGTTTGAAATTAAATGTTATAAAATAAGTGAATAACTGTTAAGCTGTTAAGCGATCGCCAATAGGCATTCCGTTGTAGTAAATCATCGAAACAAGAGCAAAGAGCCGTGTCAGTCGAAACCATTGAGAAGAGTTCCACATCCCGCAAG
This sequence comes from Nostoc sp. PCC 7107, assembly GCF_000316625.1. Taxonomy (GTDB): domain Bacteria; phylum Cyanobacteriota; class Cyanobacteriia; order Cyanobacteriales; family Nostocaceae; genus Nostoc_B. Next base: position 3,133,953 of record NC_019676.1, read on the forward strand.
CTCGCCCCTCGGTATCGCGTTTTGCTCCATAACGACGAATACAACTCGATGGAGTACGTGGTGCAAGTATTATTAACAACAGTACCGAGTCTCACTCAGCCCCAAGCTGTGAGCATCATGATGGAAGCCCATACAAACGGGTTAGCTTTAGTCATTACCTGCGCTCTAGAACACGCTGAATTTTACTGTGAAACATTGAAAACCCACGGTTTATCCAGCAGTATTGAACCTGATGAATAGTAATTTGTCCAATGTATCCTGCCTAAAAACTAAAAGTGCCTACAAGAACAAAGCCTGTCTCCGCAGGTTGGAAAGATTTGATTTAAAGTGAGTCCGCGCAGGCGGACTTTGTTTGTATAGCCGCGATTTCAATCGCCCAGGATTGGTTTTAAAAACTAATTAGTATGAAAAACAACCTTGTCCGTTTAGCTCAACTCCCTGCCCCTATTCGGCTAGGTTGTTTTATTTTAATGTTATTGGCGTTATGGTTGCCTTTTGCTGCACCAATTTACTTACTAGTGCGTGATGAAAACTTAGTAAGTATTTTGACAATGGTTTTGCTATATGCAGAATTTATTTTTCTATTAAAACTATGGGGTAAATATGTCTACCAGCAACCTCAGATATTGCAGCATTATGGTTTAGAAACTACACGACACAATGGAATAGATTGGTTACGTGGTTTGGCTATAGGGTTCACTAATATTTGGCTACTTTTTGGCATAGAAAGTCTTTTAGGCTGGCTGGTATGGCAACAGCCCAAAGTTTTTTTATTAAAAATAGTCATAGAAGGTTTAATTGTTGGCTGGGCTGTTGGATTTGCCGAAGAATTATTATTTCGTGGCTGGTTACTTGATGAATTAGAACGTGATTACAGCCAACCTGTGGCACTATGGACGGATGCTGTTGTCTTTGCTACCTTGCATTTCATTAAACCATTAGAGGCAATTATTCAAACTCTACCCCAGTTCCCGGCTTTAGTAGTTTTGGGGTTAACGCAGGTATGGGCGAAGCGTTGGCGTAGGGGACGTTTAGGTTTACCAATTGGTTTGCATGGTGGTTTAGTTGGCGGCTACTACATTATTAATGTCGGCGGATTAATTAAATATACAGGTGTAGTGCCTGATTGGGTGACGGGAGTATATCAAAATCCTTTAATGGGGATGATGGGGTTATTTTTGATGAGTATTTTGGCGGTATGGATGGGTAGGCAAGTGAAGCGATCGCACCTTTGATAAAATTAAACTTAAAAATTATATTGTTTTGCGGTATTTACTCAGGGTAGGTTGTATTTAAGCGATAATCACTACAATCGCCCATAAAAGCATAATCATGACTTGCTGCCTAAATCCAGCTTGCCACAACCCACCCCATTCTGAATCCACAACCTATTGCGCTAACTGCCGATTTCCTTTGGTAGTGCTGAGAAATCGCTATCGCCCAATTCAATTACTAGGAAAAGGGGGATTTGGGAAAACCTATTTAGCAGAAGATTTAGACAAGCTGAATGAATATTGTGTGATCAAGCAATTTGCGCCGCGAGTACAGGGAACTGCGGCTATAAATAAAGCTACAGAACTATTTGAGCAAGAAGCAAGGCGACTGCAACAACTAGGAGAACATCCGCAGATTCCCACGCTGTTAGCGTACTTTGAAGAAGAAAATAATCTGTATTTAGTGCAGCAGTTTATCAACGGGCAGAATTTATTAGCTGAATTAAAACAACAGGGAACTTTCAACGCAGAAAAAATATCGGAAGTTTTGCTTGATTTATTAAATATCCTGAAAACGGTTCATCAGCACAAAGTTATTCACCGCGATATCAAACCAGAAAATATCATTCGTCGCAGCACTGACGGCAAGTTAGTCTTGATAGATTTTGGGATTTCCAAGCAACTCACCATGTCAGTTACCACTAACCCAGGAACAATAATTGGTTCCCCAGGTTATGCGCCATTGGAACAAATGCAGGATGGTAAAGCTTATCCAGCAAGTGATTTATATAGTGTTGGTGCAACTTGCTTTCACTTACTGAGTGGAATTCACCCTTGGATAATGTCGGAACAACAAGGTTATGGGTGGGTTTCTTCTTGGCGGGAGCATTTGCAACAACCACAAAGCAGCGAATTGGAGAAGATTCTTGATAAGTTACTGCAAAAAGATTATCAGCAACGTTACCAATCTGCTGAAGAAGTTTTACAGGATTTTAGTTCACCGTTACCATCACTTTCACTAGTACACCCAACCCAGCCAGTAGTTGTAACTCAATCATCATCACCATTCCCTGCTACATTGCCCCATCAGCCTCAAACTGGAATATCGCCAGCACCAGTAAAGCCAAAAGTAGCGCTACAAAAGGCATCTAGACAAAATACTAATTGGAGAACAAGATTCTTGGTGGGTGCTGCTATTCCAATAATTGGAACTCAAATATATGGTTATTTTCGTTATAGCTTGTTTCCAACTAATCCTATATCTTTAATCGCTAGCATACCAAGCGGAGTTTTATTACAAAGAACCCTCATAGGGCATTCTGAGGCGGTTAATTCCGCCGCCATCAGCCCAGATGGCAACACCCTTGCCAGTGGTAGTGGTGACAAAATCATCAAACTGTGGAATCTCGCAACCGGAGAGCAAATCCGCACCCTCAGAGGACATTCTGAACTGGTTCGTTCCTTCGCCATCAGCCCAGATGGCAAAACCCTTGCCAGTGGTAGTGAGGACAAAACCATCAAACTGTGGAATCTCGCAACCGGAGAGCAAATCCGCACCCTCAGAGGACATTCTGAACTGGTTCGTTCCGTCGCCATCAGCCCAGATGGCAAAACCCTTGCCAGTGGTAGTGATGACAAGACCATCAAACTGTGGAATCTCGCCACCGGAGAGCAAATCCGCACCCTCACAGGGCATTCCGAACTGGTTTTTTCCGTCGCCATCAGTCCAGATGGCAAAACCCTTGCCAGTAGTAGTTTTGACAAGACCATCAAACTGTGGAATCTTGCCACCGGAGAGCAAATCCGCACCCTTACTGGGCATTCTGAAGGGGTTTGGTCTGTCGCCATCAGCCCAGATAACAAAACCCTTGTCAGTGGTAGTTTTGACACAACCATCAAACTGTGGAACCTAGCAAGCGGAGAGCAAATCCGTACCCTCACAGAGCATTCTAAACTGGTTGATTCCGTCGCCATCAGCCCAGATGGCAAAACCCTTGTCAGTGGTAGTGATGACAAGACTATCAAACTGTGGAATCTGGCAAGCGGAGAGGAAATCCGCACCCTCACTGGGCATTCTAATTGGGTTATTTCCGTCGCCATTAGCCCAGATGGCAAAACCCTTGTCAGTGGTAGTGATGACAAAACCATCAAAATTTGGCGGCTAAAGTAGTGAGTGCTGAGTTAGAAGTTTTGAGTATTTAGCTGAAGACACAAAAAATAAGTAAAATTTACCAACAACACAGCATGATTAATTCTGATTATTCTCTGTCTGGACTCTTTGAGGGATGGAGAAGTACTAGCAAGCGATTAATCAAAATTATCTGGATCTATGCCAAGCGATATCAAATGACAAGCCGCTACGCGTCTACACTCGAATCCACACTAGGAGTTAGCATAGACAATAGTAGATCATAAATTATTATTTTAACAATGATGGGTTCAGTTCGCGTCAAACTAAAGTTAAAAAATGCCATAGATGAAGCCTTAGTCAGTCGAGGACTCCTAGCACTGGGACTTTTGCTCGAATGTGAAACAGAAGGATTAGTAGATACAGGTGCAGTTTCCTTAGTTATTCCACCACAGATAGTAGAACAGCTAGGATTAAGAATTAGAGGTCAACGTGTCGCTCAATATGCAAATGGTAGTGAAGAAACAATCGGAGTTACTGAGCCTATAATAGTTGAGTGCCAAGGACGTGAAACAGTAGTAGAAGCATTAGTTGTTGGTAATGAAGTATTAATTGGTCAAGTGGTTTTAGAACAGATAGATTTACTGGTAGATTGCAGAAACCAGAGATTAATTCCTAATCCAGAACACCCTGATTATCCAGTTGCCATAATTAAGTGAAAGCCATTCTTTGGTGAAACTGAAATAATTGCCGCGCCACTAATTCGTCACAGATATCCTAATGGTAAAATCACTATAGTCAAAAATCTGCTTAAACCTCTGCGTGAAAACTGACAGCATATTTTATCGCCTATTTCAAGAACTCCCTGCTATATTCTTTGAACTAATTGGCAATCCTCACGAAATTGCCAACATCTATCAATTTGCTTCAGTTGAAATTAAACAAACAGCCTTTAGAATTGATGGTGTATTTCTGCCCACCCAAGATGAAGCAAGCCCGATTTATTTTGTTGAAGTCCAATTTCAACCAGATGCAGATATTTACTTACGCCTAATATCAGAGATTGCTTTATACTTACGCCAAAATAAACCCAAAAATCCTTGGCGAGGAGTAGTGATTTATCCCAGCAGAGATATAGATATCGGAGATAAAGAACATTTCATAGAATTATTCCAAAGCGAGCGTATCAGTATACTTTACCTAAATGAATTAGGCACTGCTGCATCACTACCGCTAGGCATTGCTACGATAAAATTAGTAATTGAAGGGGAAGATACAGCAATTAACACCGCTAGGGAATTAATCAACCGCACCCAGCAAGCCGTTAATTTACAACTACCACAAAAACAGTTACTAGAATTAATAGAGACAATCCTAGTTTATAAATTTCCACAAATGAGTCGAGAGGAGATAGAAGCAATGTTTGGTTTAAGTGAATTGAAGCAAACACGAGTTTATCAGGAAGCTAAAGAAGAAGGTGAACAAAAAGCAAAATTAGAAGCTGTACCTAAGCTTTTGGCACTGGGTTTAACCTTAGAACAGATAGCGCAGGCGTTAGACTTAGATGTTACACAAGTCCAGCAAGTAGCACAGCAAAAATCCGTCAATCAATAGCTCAAGGTATTAGTAAAAAAGTCTCTTTTCTCGCCGATATTGTTATAGAAATACGTCAAATCTCTGCGGTAATTATATTTTAGAGACTTTTTACATGACATGGCGATCGCTCTTGATTGATTATCGCTATTTTAGGTACAGTTTTTCATCTTAAACTGGGATGATGAAACAGCGATCGCACCTACGCTACATTTTTGACTGAGATAATTCCTTCACTACACCACTGGATAAGTAGCCATCTGTCAGAATCTTTATCCAGTGCTGGCTTGAGACGGAAATTAAAAACTTCTTGCCATACCTCTACTCCATACTGGGATACAAAATCTGCCTCCAGTTTTTTGAACTGTTCCCATTGCCGATTTCCAATAGCGGTTAACATGGGAATGATTGCTGTGATGGCTACTTGTGCGGCGACGGGTGTCATTCTGGATAGTCCTCAAAAACACAAATAAAAGGCATAGGTGGTTTTTGATATTGATGATTTTAACCAACCGTTTACCCTTGCTTCTGGCAAGCGCAAAACAGGCTAATTCTTGCAATATTTACACCTGTGTCTCAATTACAGTCCCCACCAAACAAGCCTTATCTAATTTAGCACCGCTTAAGTTTGCCCCTTCTAACTCTGCACACAATAAGTTAGCCCCTGTCAAACTTGCTCCTGCTAAATTCGCACCCCGTAAGTCCGCTTCTTCAAGATTCGCCTCACTTAACAATGTTCCTTGCAAGTCAGCGCGGCTTAAGTCTGCGCCTTTGAGGTTTGCGCCACTCAAGTTAGCACCACGTAAGTCAGCACTGCGTAAGTCAACGCCTTGTAAGTTGACATTCATCAAATTCGCGCCACTTAAAAAAGCACCCGCTAATGATACATCACTCAAGGTTGCGCCCATCAAGTTAGCGCCGCGTAAATTGCTACCACGCAAGTCAGCACTGGTTAAGTCGGCTTGCATTAAATTGGCTCCCATGAGGTTCGCCCGCAAGTCAGTTTCTTGCAGGTTCGCCCCCATTAAATTGGCTCCTTCTAAATGCCCACCTTCGAGTTTGGAACCCCGAAAATTAGTACCAACAAGGGTAGCGCCAGCAAGATTAATGCGGCTTAAATCAAGTTGATCAAGTTCTTCATCTTCTAAGTTTATTCCTGGGAGTTGTTTGAGGGTTCCTGATTTAATGGCTTCTATATTCATGTGGGGTAACTACCAATCTCCTCATTACTCTTGCTATGGCTATCCCAGCGAGTATCTAGTAACCACATACCGTTGCTGGCTTTGCTTGTCATCACGGGTAAGTCAAGTCCTTGTTGCAAACCCATGACTAACAAAGTTAGGGCATCTATTAGTTTAGGGTCAAAGCGGGTTGATTGTTGCTGTCGGCATTGGTCTAAAGCTTGAGCAAATATTTCTTCCCGACTTTGATTAGATGATTTAATTTGATTGACTCGCCATTGAAACTCGGCGACTAATGCTAAGATTCTCGATTCTAAGGGAATTTCATCGCCAGCTAAACCTGCGGGTTCACCTGTACCATTCCACCACTCCGTTTGGTGAGTGATGATTTGAGCCACAGCCCGGAGTCTGGACATAGTTCGTAATACCTGCGCCCCAGGTACTAAAGGACAGGTTAAAGGACAACTGGGGGCTTGTTCTTCTGGGTAACGGTTGGATGTTCCGGGAGTCAGAACGCTTTCGGCTTTTTGTAAGGGATCTATGCGATGTAACAAACCTGCCAACCGCAATCTTTTGATTTGCCAAGCTGGTAGTTCTAACAATTGTCCCATTGCTTCGGACAGGGCGACAACTTCCGCAGCTGCCATTGGGTTGTTGATATCGGCAATATCTATCAACTGCGCCATCCGCAAAAATGCTTGAATTTCGTTAGAAACTAAGTTGCGATCTAAAGCTTGTTGACGCGGTGCTGTCGGAATAGATAAGCTTTCTTGCCCAGTTTGCAGGTAATCAACTACGCGAGAGACAACTGTACTTAAGTCTTCTGGTGCAGCCAGACGAGGCTGAAATGCTTCTTTGTGAGTTGTGAGTTTTGCTGCTAGTGCTGGGTTGTATTGTTGAATATGCGCGATCGCTAATTCTGCGGTTTCTTTGACTAATTCTGGTTCAAATGTCCACAACCCATAGAATTTCCGTTCTAAGTCGGAATCTGGTAATCCACCCACACCATAATCAGCTTCCGATAGTTCTTGACAAAGCACCATTGCTGTGTACTCTGGCGACAAAATAATCAAATGCCATTCCTGCGCCACTGGATCAGCGGAATCTAATGCTACTAAATCTACATTCGGTAATTGGCTGGTAAAATGTTCCGCAAAGCCTGCATCGGGTGATGCCATGATCGCAATTTCCCGACTAAACTTTGCTATGTCTGCATATCTTTCAGCTTCTTGTAAATACCATTTCCCCCGCTGGAAAGCTGTAATTACTAAGGGCTGACCCTGATCAGCTAGAATGTGGTCTTCTAGAGCATGACACAAAGCAACTAAAGTGTTTTTATAATACACCCCAAACCGAATTGGTCTGGTGCTATGGCGATGGGATGTTTCCAGTTGTTGTAAAATTGAACCTTCTAACATGGGCTGGGAGTTTTATAAGAGGCTAGGGGTTAGAGGCTAGGGGTTAGAACTTATTTTCCCTTGTCCCTAACCTCGTTTGTTGATGTTTCTGCTAGGATACACCTGCTAATTGTGTTTCCTTCTTTTCGATTGGTGCGGAGAGTGCTACTTCTAAATCGGCACAACCTAGCTTTTCTTCTAAAATCTTCATAACTTCCCGTCCGAAGTCATTGGGATTTTGTCGCCAAGCTTGTAAGCAGACTTCGCCAAAGAAAGAACCCAGCGGTTCGGGGTTCCACAGCAGTTTTTTAGCTGTCCACGGCATCAAGCTCATAGGATCGTACCCTGGTTTGAGAATCCCTTCTTTAAAGGCATATTCTTCTAAATGGGTGTGGGGTTGGAGTCCAATAAAGAAAATGGCTGGTTCAACTTTGTCTGCACCAAAGATGCGTTCTAGTTCGCGGTGGTAGGCGATGGTTTGGCGAATAGTTTCGGGACGCTCATCAATCACATTAAAGGAATAATTGACGGAAACTAAATCGTTAAACCCAGCGGCTTTTAAATCTCGACAGTTTTGTAAGACAGTCCGCAGGTTATAACCCATCCGCATTTTGCGTACCAGTTCTTGAGAACCGCTGGTAATACCGATTTCAAAATAGTTCATCCCAGTTTTTGCCATCAACTCACATAATTCGGGTGTTAAGTTGTCGGCTCTGATGTATGCTGCCCAATGGATATCTGTCATCCCCGAATCAACGATCGCCTGTAATAGTTCTATGGCATCATTGATATATCTCCTCGCTGGGATAAATTGAGCATCGGTAAACCAAAAGTTCCGTACACCGCGATTATATAATTGCCGAATTTCCGCCACAACTTCAGCTGCGGGATTTATCCGTACTTGTTTACCTTCCACCACGGTGTAGACACAATAGCAGCAATTATGCGGACAACCTCGCTTGGTTTGGACACCGATATAAAAGTCTTGGTCTTGCAGATAATAGTTAAACTCTGGCCAGACCTTTTCAATATAGTCGTAGTTACAAGCGGTTTTTTGTAGTGGGGTAGGTTGTTCGTGAATCAGCCGTTGGCGTGGTTTAGTTTCTCCCACTACATAACAGCGTTCATCACTAATTTGTCTTCCACTTAGCAGTTTTTCTAATAGAGTTTCGCCTTCACCTACAGAAATAACTGTTCCTGAAGGTAAGCTTTTACCCAACTGTTCGTAAAATACGCTAACTGCACCACCGCCAACCACTGCACGCGCATCAGGGTGATATTTTTGGGCGCGGTTTAAACCGCGTTTGATTAATCCCAAATTCCGCCACAACTCGACGTAGTAAGCAATGAAGATGCGTAAACCACCCAATGCACCACGTAGTTTAATCAGCAGATTTTTGGCGTAATAAAATTCAAAAGCGTTTTGCAGTGGGTTTCCGCCACGTCCACCAACTGGGGCATAAATCTGAATATCTCGCCAAGAGAATACTAGTAGTGTCGGTTTAAATTCATTGATACAGCTATCTAAAGCCGCAGCGTAGTCTAACGGTGGGACTGTTCCCAAATCGAAAATCCGCTGTTCGATATTCGGGAATAGCTTGTGGACATGATCACAAAGATAAACTACCCCAATGGGAAAGATGGGGTTACAAGGAAGGCGAACGTAGAGAATGCGATTTTCGATCATCGGTGTTTTAACCTCCATCTTGCCATTCTTTAAAGAAAGCGAGAGATATTGTTAGCTGAGAAATTTGGTTTTGGCTAGTCTTATTTATGACAATCTAGTTTGACGTTTCAGCAACTGTATGCTTTTATATTTTTCCGGTTGGGAATGGCGGAAATAGCTAAATTTGCTAGACATCAAGCAGGAGAGATTGTTTTATGAATAAATTGTTCATATATCTTTACCATAACATTGAGTTTAATCATTAAGCGATGATCCCTTGCTATCTCTTTGGGGATACAACAAGACAGAAACTTATGAAAATGAAAGATACGAGCTAGAGGTAGATGCCACCTACTCTAATTTGTGGTTAATTAATATCTAAGACAAATTTGTTACCAAAGAAAACAATTAAAAACTTTACTTAATAGTGTATAATTTTTTTCAAAATGAATTTATTTTATAAATTTTTCATAACTTGAACATACCTTTAGATAGAAATAACGTAGAAATTTTCAGTTGGTAGTCGGAGTTACAGCAACTGGGGATCAGGCGGTGTTAGTCTGGGCTGGTGTAATATACAATGTTTGGCGTAAAGCTCCTCGGCAGTTATGGCTCAAATACTAGATTCTCTACCACCTGAGCAATCGGGGAAGATTCTCTGCTGCTACATCAATGCAACAAGCAAAATCCAGGTAGCTCGCATTTCTAACATATCTAACTGGTACTTTGAAAGGGTTGTGTTTCCTGGGCAGCGCCTCGTTTTTGAAGCCCCACCAGAAGCTCACATGGAGATTCATACGGGGATGATGGCTAGTGCAATTTTATCGGATACAATTCCGTGCGATCGCCTGGCAATTCACGAACCAAGCAGTAGTGATTTTAATACCGACTCAGTTACTCTCGACCCTATCAGTAAAAAACCCATAGTCCAGTCAATTAATACCAAAAGGGAAGATACCACAAAACCTTTAACAATCGCTGGTTAATCATTGCTTGATTAAAATAAAAAATTTGCTCAAAAAAATTTAAGGTTGCTGATATCAGCAACCTTTTCTATTGTTATGGAGGGTCAATAGTCATTTCTACTCGTCCCCGACACCCACAAGCCCCAAATTTATGCACCTACCCTCTTTTATCTGGCTGTGGAAAATAGCCGCTTGGTCGATGGGATTATCCCTATTAGCATATTTGCTATTAGCTGTCACCGGTATATGGATGTGGCAAGCGAGAACTTCCCAGACTTTGCCAAGCTTTCCCGGATTCCCTGTGAGTCGTGAGGGAGTGCGATCGCTCCACTATACAATGGGCATCAGTATGGTGAGTTTAGTGCTATTGTTATTGGCGATCGGGATTATCGGCACATTAGGCCACTTTGGTTCTTTAGGACATTCATCACACCTAATTGCTGGGCTAATAGTAGTATTCTTAGTTTTACTATCTGCTGTCAGTGCAACTCAAATTAGTCCTAGACGACCTTGGGTCAGAACTTTACACATCACCGTAAATATCATTCTCTGCACCGCCTTTGCTTGGGTATCCTGGACTGGCTGGACTGTGGTACAAAAGTATTTACCCTAGAGTCCAGGGATAACAGAGTCATGAACAGGACAGCATTGACAACGCATAACGATTTTCAATGGTGGCTGATGGATATGGATGACGCACTTGAGCGATTTTTGGCAATTCTGCCACCACAAGTAAAGAAAAAGCTCGATTTCTCCCCCTCTTCTTTAAGCACTCTTGAAGCGTGGATACTTGACAAATATCCAAATACTCCTGCAATGTTGGAGTCAGATCAATCTCGTCTTGTAGATGGAGTTGCTCGTTACATTGGAGAAACTTTTCGTAAATCGCTGGGCGGTCGCTGGGATATTCAATTAGATGATCCGAAGTTCGTCTACTTTGGAGTGCCAATTCTAACAGGCTTTGAGGAAAAACCAACACCCATCTGTCCACTTACACTAGCTACCGCATCAGCAGATAGAAGGACTGGAAAATATTTACGTACTATTCTTGAAAACATACGTAATCTACTATCAAATCCTAGCTAAAGCTAGTTTGGGCTAAATTTTGACTCAACTTTTGTCTAAGTCCCGTTAGGATAAAACTGAAAGCAACAATCTTAATGGAACCGTGACAGCCAACTCAGCTAATACCTCTACAACTATATTTCGCCTATCTCCGTTGATTCGGATTACCCTGTTGAGTTTATATGTAGCACTCACAGTACCATTGCCATTTTTAGCCCAAGCAACAGCCGCACCAACACCACCGTCATTACTCTGGGTAGGAATTATTCTCGGCTTCGTTGGTTTATACGCCGTATTAACGGAAAGAGTAATTGTGAATGACCAAGAAATTCAGGTAACTTACCCTGTTTGGGTTCCGCGTTTCTTTCGTAAAGGTTGGACTTTACCTTGGTCTGATGTTAAAGAAATCAAACCCCGTTCTACTGGACAAGGCGGACTAGTTTATTATTTCGTCAGCAAAGATGCTAAAGCTTACTTATTACCGATGCGAGTGGCTGGATTTGCCCGTTTAGTCAACATAGTACAAGCCAAAACAGGTATAGACACCACAGATGTTCGCCCTTTATCACAACCTTGGATGTATGCGATTCTATTCGGATTTACATTACTGTTGCTGTTAGTCGATGCTTGGACTATTAATACAGCTTTGACACTATCTTAAATTAAAGGCTCACACAAAGACGAAAAAATTCTTTGCGCCTTTGCATGAGTGTTAAAAAATTATATATTTCTACACTGTGGATAATTTCACATCACCAGCCCAACTCAGGTTTGAACAAGTTAATCTATTTACCAAACTAAAAAGCAATCACCAGGGATACCCCATCTTACAAGACATTACTTTCCAAGTATTCCCCGGTGAAAGAATTGCTATTGTCGGCGTAACAGGTGCTGGCAAAACCTCACTACTACGCTTAATCAACTGCTTGACTGAACCCAGCAGCGGTAAAATTTATCTCGACAATCAAGAATATCGCCAAATCTCTGCCATTCAACTGCGCCAAATGGTGACACTGGTGTTGCAAGAGTCAAAGCTACTGGGGATGACAGTCCAGCAGGCCTTGGAATATCCTTTAGTTCTGCGCGGTTTGCCCAAAGCGACAATTCAGCAACGAATTAGTCATTGGCTGGAACAATTGCAAATTCCTGATGATTGCTTGGGAAGGACGGAGGTACAACTTTCGGCTGGACAAAAGCAATTAATTGCGATCGCTCGTGCTTTAATTATCCAACCCAAAATCTTACTATTAGATGAGCCAACATCCGCCTTGGACGCGGGTACAGCCTCTCATCTGATGCAAATCTTGATTCAACTAGTTCAAACCCAGCAAACTACAATTTTGATGGTTAATCACCAGTTAGACTTAGCCCAGATGTTTTATACAAGACTTTTACATCTGCACCAAGGACAGTTGTTAGCAGATAAACCAGCTTCAGAGGTAGACCTAGCTAGTTTACAAACAAGTTTGATAAAGGCACAAACCCAAGCCGCAGAGGAATGGATTTAAAAACGTCTTATTTGATAAATCACCCTAAACACAAAACTTACAGCAGTTGAAGCACATACCAGAACATTTTGAAAGCGTAAATGTCAGCGACAGTAATTTTTTAAACTTCTGCCTTCTGCTTCATTACCGTTGAGTAGTTACTGTTGGACGTTGATTATTAAACCGTTCTTTTGCTAACTTTGTTTGTGATTGGGGAAGATTAGCATTCAAAATTTCCATGTTAAATCTGTATCCCACATTGCGAATAGTTTGAATCAAACTAGGTTGGCGGGGATCAAGTTCTACTTTTTTGCGTAGCGACAAAACATGAGTGTCAATTGTGCGCGGGTTGTCAATTGCATCTGGCCAAGCACGCCGCAGCAATTCTGAGCGAGATAAAGGAACTCCGCCAGCTTGCGCCAACACATACAGCAAACTGAATTCCTGGGGCGTTAAATCAATAAACTCCCCTTGAAAGCGGACGCGACGTTGCACTAAATCAATCTGCAAACTGCCATAGTCCAGGTATGCTGGTGCAGTAGGCGTACGTTTGCGGCGAATTAACGCCTCAACTCTAGCCAAGAACTCTTGCATTCCAAAAGGTTTGCTGAGGTAATCATCTGCTCCCGCCTTTAGTCCTGCAACAACATCCGCTTCATTGCTACGTGCAGACAGCATTAAGATTAAAGGCTGCTGTTGACGATGCAACCAACGGCAAAACTCGATACCATCTCCATCAGGCAGATCCGCATCTAGAATAACTAGAGTAGGTTGATGGGTTAAAAACACTTCCCTTGCTTGATAAATGCTGGCAGCTTGATTTACCCTATATTCCAACTGTTGCAAGTGCCAACCCAGCAACGACCTTAGATGGGGATTCCCCTCAACGATTTCAATACAAACCGAACCCACGGCGGTAAGACCCCTTAGCGTTGATGACTTTCAAAGTAACAAGCTCATGCTCAAGGTTTTGTAGCCTTTGCTACTTCTAATCGGAATTCGTTTGATATTTACTCACAGAAATGTTGGCAATATCTACAACCTAAGCCTATTTCCAAGGTTAATTAGTAATCTTCTTAAATTTTTGTTAGACTTATCAAAAGTTCTTCTTAACAATCATCTTGCTTTTAGCAAAATGTAACTTTACCAAGAACTGCTACTCAAACTAATGCCCACTAGTTAAATCGTCCTTCAGCCTAGCTGTGGATTGAGTATTCAGCTTGTTCAAGTTTAAACTCAGCCATAAACATCAGGTTGCTGCAAGAAGAAATCATAAGAATCAATTACTAAAAAATTAATTCCCCAGTTTTCTGGAATAGGATCTAAATACGCTGTAGCTGCTGGAGGGGGCAGATCAAAGCAGATTCATTCGCATAAGTTATATGCCAAAAACGCAAAAAAGGCGAAAGTAGCACTTCACATTTTAGCGTTAATCATTTACAATTCTCATTCCAAAGAGATCTAAACAGCAGTTATGCTTCAAGACACACAAACCATCCGCTATTACCAAAGACTCACAGACACCTTCGTCGAGCTATGGAATCGCGGTTATCGTATGGACGATATGCGGATGTATTTGGATGGATATCTAGCCGCGCTGCGAAATAGCAACGCTATCGAGCCATATTTGATTCATCGTCTAGAAGAGGAAGCCAGCCGCTACTTGTACGATGCCTCAAATTTTGCTGTTCCGGAACCACAACCACAACACGATTACTACTAATGTCTTTACTCTAAACATTAAAAGTAACCGTAGATCGACGCAGATGATTATAACATATTATCTGTCTTGATCAAGTGAGCAGTAGTATTAATTTTGGGAGAAATTTTTCTGGGAAGAACATCCCCTCAGACTCGTTGTAATTTTGTTAATTCTACTGAGGGGTGTTTAATATCGTGATTTGAATCAAAAAAGCAGGAAATTTTTTATTTGCTACTTACTACTAACCGTTAAGGAATTTTTCTGCTTTGGGAAGCGTAGTCCATCAAAAAAGCCCCATTATCAGGGGCTTTTTTGTCATCATTTAGACTAGATGCTGCTTAATTCATTTAAGAAGCTAGAGCAACTTCTACTAATTCCTGCAATTTACCCTTTTGATAAAGTTCAATGAGGATATCGGAACCGCCGACAAATTTACCATCAATATAAACTTGAGGAATGGTCGGCCATTCGGAATATTCTTTAATTCCTTGACGAATTTCACCATCAGCAAGAACATCAATGGTCTCGAAGGGAACACCCAAAGTATTGAGAATTTGGACAACGTTGTTAGAAAAACCACATTGAGGCATTAACTTATTTCCCTTCATGAAAACCAAAATTTTGTTTTGGTGGACTAAGTTATCGATTTTTTCTTTGAGTTCCGGTGTCATGGTATTTTTGTTTCCTATGTTACTGATATGAAAAAATCAATAGTCAATGCTCAACATCGCCAGTAACTATTGATTTTCCTAAGTGAATGTTGTCTGTCAAGCTTCAGGCGTAGATGTTTTAAGTGCCAAGGCGTGAATTGCTTCAGTTGACATAGCTTGCCGCAACGCACCATAAACTAACTGATGCTGTTGCACCAGTCCTTTATCTGCAAACTGCGATGATACGACTGTTACTTGATAGTGGTCTCCGCCACCGGTCAAGTCTTGCACTTGTATCTGAGCGTCTGGCAGTTCCGCCTTGATCATTTCTTCAATCTGCTGCGGACTAATCATCGCAATTCCTGAAAAAAACTTACTTCTCTATTATTACCAGATTCGGGAGGGAGAGAAAAAGTATGAAGTGTGTAGGTACCCTTTGGGTGACTTCCCGTACTACTTCGTGGAAGCCAGCTACGCATAACGTCTCCGTCAACAGAAGGGTAGTATGAAGTATAAAATTTCATTCATCCTTTATTTAGCCTTCTGCGTTTTGAGCAATGAAATGATAAAGGACGAATAACCAAGATTTACTTTTGAGAAGTTGAACCGCCACTGCCTTGTCTAGGATAAGGAGTGTCAACAAAACCTAATTCAAATAGCTGTTGATATGCTTTTTTACCTAAATCTCGTGTAGGATTTTGACTTTTAACAATTTGAATTAATAATGGTACGGCTAATTCTGGCTGATTTTGGGCGCGATGTACTAGTGCTAATTGATAGGTAGCTTCATCTCGCTTTTGGGCAGTTAATAAAGCTCTTTGACGCTGAGAATCAGAAACTCTCAGATCAATACCAGAAAAGCTGGAGTTGAGTTCTTGATAAAAATTAGATAGCTGATTATAGACTTGTCGAGCTTCTTGGAGCTTTTTGGCGGCTAAGGGATAGTTTTGGGCGGAAACAGCTGCTTCTGCCTCTTTCATCAGTCGCTCCCCTCCCTCAATGCTTAAAAGGCTATTATTTTGGGCAGCAGGACGGAGATTATTAGGTGCATTGGGGTCGATGGGCTGTGCTTGTTGGCTATAAAGCTGTACCTGAGCGTTTGCAGGTGATAGCAAGCTCAAGATGGCAATGACTGAGAAGGAACTGAGGCCGATTAAAGGCGCAGTTGCAGCTATTTTCATGGATTAAACTGGTGTGACAAATATATACAAATACTACGGGAAACTTTGGGTATCTTAACTTTGTTTTCGTTTTAAACAAAACACAGCTATATACTTGGTTTCTTTGTTTTAGACTGAAAATCGGTTTAATCGAGTTCCCAGTGCCTCTGTATACTAATTACCATCGTCCCCTATGAGCGATCGCATCAATTCCTCTGATTTTCCAACCACAGGTGTACCAGCAAGCAATTTGGGAGTTGTTTTGCAACGCGGTGGTGAAGAATTAGTGTTAGAAAAAGCTACCGACCGTTTCACCATCCGCCCAGCTACCGATTTTACACCTCAACAATTATCTCAGGTAAGTTGGGGCATTTGGCAGCGAAGTATTTCCCAAGCACAACTAGAATTATTGACAGTTGCACCCGCCGAATTAGATGAAGCTATGGCTCAAGCCCGCGCGGCAGCAAATGTAGCCTTTGCCAGCCATGTTTACATAAGTAAAAGTAATCCTGGCACTTTTGTTTACTTAGGCGACCAAATCACTATTCAATTTGCCGATGGGGTAGAAACTACCAGAATTAATGCTATAGCCAGCACGTACAGCTTAATTCAAGATAAACCTGTTCTGGGTATACCTAACACTTTCGTATTTTTAGTTAGCAAACAAGCCACGGAAAACCCAATTAAAATTACGAACCAACTGCAAGGACTCAAGGAAGTTTTAGCCGCTGAACCTAACATTATCATTAACAGTGAGAGCCATTACAAACCTCGTGATCCACTTTATACACAACAGTGGTATTTAAATCATAGTGGCGGTGAAGATTTAGTATTAGGTTCGCATATCTCAATGGAAAAGGCTTGGGATATTACTCGTGGTGTGCGTTCTGTAGTTGTGGCCGTGGTGGATGATTCCTTTGACTTAAATCACCCGGATTTTCAGGGTTCAGGTAAAGTTGTCGCCCCCAGAGATTTAAAACAAAATGATTTTTTACCGTTACCTGATGCTAAGGAAACAAGTCACGGGACAGCTTGTGCGGGGGTAGCTATTGCAGAAGAAAATGGTGCAGGCATTGTTGGGGTTGCCCCTGGCTGTGCATTCATGCCCATCCGCACTACTGGTTATTTAGATGATGAATCTGTTGAGCAAATTTTTAACTGGGCAATTGACAAGGGTGCGAGTGTAATTTCTTGTAGTTGGGGAGCCTCGGCTGTTTACTTCCCGTTGTCGTTGCGCCAACGGGCGGCTATTACTCGTGCTGCTACAAAAGGACGGAAGGGAAAGGGTTGTGTGATTTTATTTGCGGCTGGTAATGCCAACCGTCCCATTAATGGCGCTGTGGTGGAACAGAATTGGCCAGATAAAATTTTACAAGGGAAAACAGATTGGCTCAGTGGTTTTGCAGTACATCCTGATGTGATGGCTGTTGCCGCTTCAACTAGTTTAAATAAAAAAGCTGCTTACAGTAATTGGGGAGATAGTATTGCTGTGTGTGCGCCTAGTAATAATGCGCCACCAGGAATGTCATTTCCCGCGAAGGGTTATGTATATACACAACCTGCAATCGCCTCTTATCTTAGCGGTTTGGGTGTGTTCACTACTGACCAAATAGGCGCAGCGGGCTATGAAAAAGGCGATTTTACCGGGAATTTTGGCGGGACTTCTAGTGCTACGCCTGTGGTTGCGGGGGTGGCGGCTTTAGTTTTATCAGCAAATCCTGATTTAACTGCTCAACAAGTTAAACGCATTTTACAAGAAACGGCTGATAAAATCGTTGACCCTAATGCTGACCCCCAATTAGGTTTAAAAGGCGGTACCTACGATGGTAATGGTCATTCTAAGTGGTTTGGTTATGGCAAAGTCAACGCCGCTAAAGCCGTCCAAGCGGCCAAGCAAATGCGAGAAACTGCATCACCAGTTAGCCAACAGTTGCGGTTAAGTAATACCAACCAAGTAGGAATTCCTGACAACGATCGCCAGGGAGTCAAAAGTGCGATCGCTATTAACGAATCTATTATGGTTCGAGATATTCAGGTGAATGTGAATGTCACCCACGATTTTTTAGGTGATTTAGAAATTTACCTAATCGCTCCGAATAATCAATCAGTGTTGTTACAGAATCGGACTTTGGGGAGACGGACTAACTTGCAGACGAGTTATGGTGTGCGATCGCATCCAGCCCTCAAGCAGCTGCTATCCTTATCTGGTCAAGGACGCTGGCAATTGTGGCTGATAGATGCTGCACCGCAAGACACAGGCAGATTAAATAGTTGGGAATTAGTCATTGGCAACTAGTCGAAAAATGACTATTGACCATTAACCATAGACCACTGACCATTAGTCACTTCTGCTTCTTGATGATTTAGGTGTTGCAATTCCTTAGCCAATTCTTCGGTTAGGCGTTTAGCATTTTGTTTGATTGAGCCATTGGTAAATTCTGCAACATTAATTGGATTGCCAATGTTAATGTTCACATCTGTACCCCAGTTAGGATAGGGTTGGCTGTAATTAATACTCATAGGGACAATTTTTACCCCTAGTCCTGGGTGATTAATTTCAGCACTCAAAGACAGACGAGCAATTCCTGTTTTTAAAGTATGAACCTTGCGATCACGGAAAATGCCACCTTCAGGAAAAATTACTAAGGTTTTTCTTTGCTGAAGTAAAGAAACTCCGTGCCTTAAGGTAGAAATTGTCGGATGTTGGGTATCTACAGGAAATCCGCCTAAATGACGCACAAACCAGCCTTGTAGCCCTTGACATTCGGTGATTGTCACCATGAAGCGTAAATCATTACCAGTAATCAGAGAAGTAGCATAAGGGACAAGTAAAGCATCCCAACGCGCTCTGTGGGTGGGTGCCAGGATAATCGGCCCTGTTGTGGGAATATTGTCTTGTCCTGTGATTGTAATTCTGCCAAAGAACAAAGGTAAAACTAGATGCCGTCCCAACGTATACGCCATCGGCCCTAATAAAGGAGAAACTTGTGAGGCTGCATCAGCCACCTGATGATTTTCTGAATTCTGTGCTGTTGGCTTTGGCTCGTACGTATCTTTGGAAAAGTCAGATTTTATCATGTCGGTAGCTGCGAATTGCCCAGTACAAGTTAACAAAATAGTGATTAGTTCAACCGTAAATTCTCTTTCATGTATTGTGTAGTTGTTATTGGACAGTTTTCCTGCTGTCTGTAGTTTTTTGTTGAAGTCTTCGATTAGCAAACCAAGCTTGCAAATGCTGACGACAAGCTGATTCTAGTATGCCTCCCAAGACTTGCAGACGATGATTAGAAGCAGCACTATCGGGGATGTTAAGAACAGTGCGAATTGCGCCAGTTTTGGGATCGTCCACTCCATAGACAAGTCTTCCTAAACGTGATTGCACAATCGCACCTGCACACATTGGGCAAGGTTCTAAAGTTACATATAAGGTGCATTTATGCAACCGCCAACTATTTAAACTTTGACAAGCCTCTTTAATCGCCACAATTTCCGCGTGGGCGGTGGGGTCTTTGTCCCGTTCTTTGCGGTTTTCACCTTTGGCAATCAAATTTCCGCTACTATCAACAATGACAGCGCCAACTGGAATTTCCCCCGCCTCTCCCGCCACTTGGGCAATTTCTAAAGCCCGACTCATCCATTGGCGGTGTGTCCAATATTCTGGATATTCGATTGACATATCAAATCTAGTTTGACGGTTTAATGAATGCGATCGCTTTTTGTTTGTGTTTTTGAGTCTTGATAATTTTAGACTATTCTTCAAAAAAGTCGGGGATCTAAATCTCCTACTTCCCACTCAACGGAGTCCAATTACCAGAAGGAACAAAAGCCGCCTTGCCTTTGCGCGAGACAATTTAACATTCAACAACACCCAACGCAGAAAATTTCCTGAAACTTCCACCTCAAAGCCTCAAAGTTTACCTTCTGGACCTCAATGTTCGAGTAAAAAGGCTGAAACTTCGCCTTCAGAACTCGAACTTTTATTGTTTGAACAGCGAATGTTGGGTTGCGCTGTCGCTCCACTCTCTCCCCAAGCTGGATTTTTCGTTTTTATGCGTAAGTCATATAAAAAACAAAAAAAGGGCAGGCAATTTACCCACCCTAGCAAATTAAGAAAATATGTTGGCTGTTGCGATTAACCCAACAGTTGTTTAGCTTTAGCTAACACATTATCAACACTAAAGCCAAACTTCTCTAAACAAACACCACCAGGAGCCGAAGCACCAAAGCGGTCAATGGTGACAGTATCACCTTCAGTACCAATGTACTTGTGCCAGCCGAAGCTAGAAGCAGCTTCTACAACTAAACGCTTGTTGACAGCTTTAGGTAGAACTGACTCTTTGTAAGCTGCATCTTGAGCTTCAAATAAATCCCAAGCAGCCAAGGAGACAACACGAACTTTCTTACCTTCGGCGATGAGTTTCTCCGCAGCGGTGACAGCGAGGCTTAATTCTGAACCAGTACCAATGATGATTAGCTCTGGTGTACCTTCAGAATCTACAACAGTGTATCCACCTTTAGTGACACCCTCAATTGATGTACCTGCCAAGTTGGGGAGGTTTTGACGACTGAAGACCAACAAAGTAGGATCATTTTGTTTTGATCTTTCAATCGCTACTTTATAAGCACCAGAGGTTTCGTTACCATCGGCGGGACGAATCACTGTCAAGTTAGGAATAGCCCGCAGGGAAGCTAAGGTTTCGATTGGTTGGTGGGTGGGGCCGTCTTCACCTTGACCGATGGAATCGTGAGTCATTACCCAAATCGACCCAGCTTGAGACAAGGCAGATAAGCGGATGGCAGCCCGCATGTAATCTGTGAAGATGAGGAAGGTAGCGCCGTAGGGAATTAACCCTGAACCATGCAAGGCAATACCGTTACAAATTGCGCCCATCGCATGTTCCCGCACACCAAAGTGGATGTTAGGGTTTTGGTATTGTCCTTTTTGGAAGTCGCCCTTGCCTTTGATTTCAGTCAAGTTAGAGTGAGTTAAGTCAGCGGAACCACCAATGAGTTCAGGTAAAGCCGCAGCTATCTTGTTGAGGCAGGTTTCTGAGTGCTTCCGGGTTGGTAGACCTTTGTCTTCAGGGGTATAGGTGGGTAGCACCTTATCCCAACCATCAGCCAGTTTGCCACTTAGATAACGCTCAAATTCAGCTGCTTCTTGAGGATATTTAGCTTTGTAGTCAGCGAATGTCTTATTCCATTCGGTTTCGTAGCCTGCACCGCGTTCTACTGCTTTGCGGGTATGGTTAAGAACGTCTTGAGGAATCACAAATGGCTCGTGTTCCCAACCCAAATTTTTGCGGGTTAATGCTACTTCATCTCCACCCAATGCTGCACCGTGAATTCCCGCAGTGTTGGCTTTGTTAGGGGAACCGAAACCAATAGTTGTTGTCACCTTAATCATCGATGGTTTGTCGGTGACAGCTTTTGCTTCTGCAATAGCTTTGTGGATAGCTTCTAAATCGGTGTTGCCATTTTCGACATGGAGAACATGCCAGCCATAAGCTTCAAAACGCTTAGAAACATCTTCTGTGAATGCCACATCTGTAGAACCATCAATGGAGATGTGGTTGTCATCATATAGAGCAATGAGTTTACCTAATCCCAAGTGTCCGGCAAAAGAAGCTGCTTCACCAGAAACACCTTCCATGTTGCAACCATCACCTAAAATCACATAAGTGTAATGGTCGACAATTTTGGCATCGGGTTTGTTGAACTTAGCGGCTAGATGAGCTTCAGCTATGGCTAAACCAACTCCGTTGGCGATACCTTGTCCCAATGGCCCGGTGGTAACTTCTACCCCGGCGGTCATAAAGTTTTCCGGGTGTCCAGGGGTTTTAGATTCCCACTGACGAAATTGCTTGATATCTTCGATGCTGACACTGTCGTAGCCTGTCAGGTAGAGCAGCGCATACTGCAACATAGAACCATGACCAGCAGACAAGACAAAGCGATCGCGGTTGAACCACTTGGGATTTTTGGGGTTATACCGCATAAAGCGATCCCATAGCACAAATGCCATTGGAGCAGCGCCCATCGGCAGCCCTGGGTGTCCCGATTTGGCCTTTTCTATAGCGTCGACAGCCAAGAAGCGGATTGAGTTAATACACAGTTCTTCGAGGGATTGGGTTGCAACAGCCATAATAAGATTGTTTTTAACGACGGGTTAGCACTCTATGAGCTTCTCATTTACCGGGGTTGTTTTTAACAGTTAACAGTTATCAGTTAACTGTTATCACGATAGAATTTACCATTACTGATAACTGACTTACTGATTGGTATTCCCCTACAGTATCCTCATCATCCCATTCCCGATTGGCGATGAACAAGCGGGATCTCCTGAGTTTATGGTAATTAATCAAGCTGAGAATATTGGTCATGCTGAACCCTAGGTTCAGCTGGGAATGATATCTATGATACTTTTGTCTGGAGCATCTGATAAAAAGTCTGAAGTCTGAATCCTATACTCAGCACTCAGTACTCAGTACTTCTTAAATACTAGGGTGACGTTATGGCCACCAAAGCCAAAGGAATTAGATAAAGCCACTTCAATTTTTTGGGCGCGGCTGGTGTGAGGGACATAATCTAAGTCACACGCAGCATCAGGATTTTCGAGATTGATGGTTGGGGGAATTTTTTCGTTAGCGATCGCCAATACGGTTGCTACGGCTTCAATACCACCAGAACCACCCAACAAGTGACCTGTCATTGATTTAGTGGAGCTAACTGCTATTTTATAAGCATGGTCGCCCAAGGCTGTTTTAATTGCGGAAGTTTCGTTGGAGTCGTTAGCTGGGGTACTAGTACCATGAGCGTTGACGTAGGTAACTTGTTCTGGGGTAATACCTGCATCTTTTAGTGCTAGTTGAATGGCTCTAGCTGCGCCTTCTCCTCCGGGAACTGGGGAGGTCATGTGGTAAGCATCACAGGTCATGCCATAGCCAACGATTTCCCCATAAATGCGCGCACCACGACTGAGCGCGTGTTGCAGTTCTTCGAGAATTAAAATTCCCGCACCTTCACCCATGACAAATCCATCGCGATCGCGGTCAAAGGGACGGCAAGCATGAGCCGGATCATCATTGCGGAAAGAAAGGGCTTTACAAGCGGCAAAGCCAGCTACAGATAAGGGTGTAATTGCTGCTTCACAACCACCGCAAATCATTGCTTGGGCATACCCTCCTTGAATCAGGCGAAAGGCATCACCGATAGCGTTGGAACCTGCGGCGCAAGCAGTGACCGTACAGTTGTTTGGCCCTTTAGCACCAGTGTGAATTGCTGTGAGTCCAGCTGCCATGTTGGCAATCATCATCGGAATCATAAAGGGACTACAGCGATCTGGCCCACGGTTGAGGTAAATGGTTTGCTGGTCTTCTAATACCTTAATACCACCAATCCCCGAACCAATAATTACCCCTACCTGTTCGGCATTTAGCTCATTAATGACTAAATTTGCGTCAGCCAGTGCTTGCTTTGCTGCTGAAACCCCAAATTGTGAAAATCGATCCATGCGCTTAACTTCTTTGCGCTCTAGATAATCGTGTGGATCGAAGTTTTTCACTTCACCAGCAATGCGGCAATCATGGCTGGACGCATCAAAATGTGTGATGTAGTCAATGCCATTGCGACCGCTGATCAATCCCTGCCAATATTCAGCTGGTGTGTTGCCAATAGGAGTAATCGCGCCAACACCAGTGACAACAACGCGTTTACGTATATAATCTGTCATGACTCAGTTAAAGGTAGCGAGAAAGCTGCAAATTAAAGTGCTGAGTGCTGAGTGCTAAGTGCTGAGTTTTTAGGTAAAAGACTAAGCAAATAAAGATAGGAAAACAACTTCTTTACTCTTGACTACTCAGTACTTACTACTCAGCGAGAAGTCGGAGCGGCGGCTTCCGCCGTAGACGCTAAAGCGGCTTGCCACAGGAATCTGAACTTCGGTGACTCAGCACTTTCTTAGGCGGATGCGGCAACTTGCTTGTCAATATAATCAACCGCATCTTGAACTGTCAAAATCTTCTCGGCGGCTTCATCAGGAATTTCGATCTCGAATTCTTCTTCAAAAGCCATAACTAGTTCGACGAGATCTAGGGAATCAGCACCTAGGTCATCGATAAAATTGGATGTTGAAGTAATCTTTTCTTCATCCACACTCAGTTGATCAGCGACGCTTTTCTTGACCTTTTCAAAAGTTTCCGTTTGGCTCATACAATAAAATTCCTTGACCAGTTGCTATTAGCCGCTCTTGATGAGTGACATGGTTTTTAAGCATATACATCTTATCGGAAAGCGCGATCGCCCGTATACTACCGAGGTGTTTTCTTCTAGAAAACTTACTCCCTAGCCCCCTAGGTTCAGACACAGTAGTCAGGCAATTTCAGCGATCGCATACACTGTATAAATGCTTCTACTTATTAATTGTTACTATTTTTTTGGCTAATGTCCAAATAAATTCCTAGTTCTGAGTAGTGAGTGCTGAGTGTTCAGTAACAAGACTAGCCTCTAGTCTCTAACCCCTAGTCTCTATTATTTTATGGTTTCACAAACGCTGAAATACGCTTACTTTCCTGGCTGTGTTGCCCAAGGTGCTTGTCGAGAACTTCACCAATCAACTCAAGCTCTCAGCCAAGCGTTGGGTATTGAATTAATTGAACTTAAAAAAGCTGCTTGCTGTGGTTCTGGCACATTTAAAGAAGATTCTCAATTGCTGGAAGACACTGTTAACGCCAGAAATATTGCCCTAGCCGAATCATTAAATTTACCATTACTCACTCATTGCAGCACCTGTCAAGGTGTGATTGGTCACGTTAATGAACGTCTCAAAGATTGTCAAAATAGCAATCCAACTTATGTTGAGCAAGTTAATGGCTTACTCAAAAAGGAGAACTGTTCGCCCTATCAGGGGAGTACAGAAGTTCAACATCTGCTGTATGTTTTGGTAAAAGATTATGGCTTGGCAGAAATTACTCGCCGCGTTACTCGTAAATTAACTAATTTAAAATGTGCAGCTTTTTACGGTTGTTATCTGCTGCGCGGTCAAAAGACCATGCTATTAGATGACCCTTTCCAACCCGAAGCAATGGAAAATGTCTTTCGGGCTGTGGATGCAACACCAATTTATTATCGTGGGCGCACCCAATGTTGTGGCTGGCCGTTGGCAAGTTACGCCACTACCGAATCATTTAAAATGGCTGGAATGCACATTCAAGAAGCTTTAGCCAATGGTGCAGATTGTTTAGTCACGCCTTGTCCTTTATGCCATTTAAACTTAGATTCTCGTCAGCCAGAAGTCGAGAAAGTAATTGGGCAGAAGCTAGGTTTGCCAGTGCTACATTTACCGCAGTTGATTGCTTTAGCCCTGGGTATTAGTCCTCAAGAGCTTGGTTTAGATAGGCATATTGTTTCGACAAAACCAGTGTTAGAAAAATTGGGAATATAAATATCAAAAGTAAAAAGGCAAAAATAAGAAGGTAAAAGTAAAGAATATTTTACCTTTTTATTTTTCACTTTTGATTTTATTGACGTTGCCAGCGTTTGAATGCTTGATACATCTCTGGGAGACGACTAGTAATAGCGCTGACTTTGAGATAGATTTTGTGGGGCATAGCTGGAGTACCGGAAACAATTTCTTTGGGCGGGACATCGCTGTGAATGCCAGTTTGGGCAGAGGCGATCGCTCCATCACCGATTTTGACTTGATTGGCAATTCCCACTTGACCCGCCAGAATTACGCGATTACCAACTTTGACACCGCCAGCCATCCCGGCTTGACCTGCGATCGCACAACCCATCCCAATTTGGCTACCATGACCAATCTGCACTAAGTTGTCTATTTTGGTATCGCGTCCAATCCGTGTCTCTCCAACGGCTGGACGGTCAACAGCAGTGTTACAGCCAATTTCTACGCCATCTTCTAAAACTGTGTAGCCAGATTGTTCCATTTTGAACCAACCAGTCCGGGTAGGTACGAAGCCAAAACCTTCTGCACCGATGACAGCACCACTGTGAACTACGCAATTTGTACCAATTTGACTACGTTCGTGAATTGTACAGTTAGCGTGTAAGGTGGTGCGATCGCCAATTTTCACATCGGGATAAATCACTACATTAGGATGAATCACTGCATGATTGCCAATTTCTACTCTTTCTTGCACCACAGCATGAGGGCCAATGTAAACATCACTGCCAATTTTGGCGGTGGGATGAATAACAGCAGTCGGATGAATTTCGGGATTGGGACGATATGGTTGATAAAAAATAGTCAGGACTTTGGCAAATAAAAGTTTTGGTTCCCTTGTGCTTACCCAAGCAATACCTCGTTCTTGTGCTTGAGTCTGTAAGGTTTGATCTTCTGGCAAAATTAAAGCGCTGGCGTTTGTTTCACTAATTAAAGATGTAAATTTGCCGCCTTCTACATAACTGATAGTCCCAGTTTCGGCTTCATCAATAGCTGCTACTCCAGTGATCTCTATGTCTTGCTCTGGGTTAGTTGTTAGGCTGTTATTAGTGGAAATGTCCCCAAATTGGCTGATGATTTCGCTAAATTTCATTTTTTAAGTTGATGGAGAATTCGTCAAAGGCAACATTATTTTCCCTCTTTATCAACCAATAATTCAGGAGTCAAATAATTTTGGATTTTAGATTTTGGATTTTGGATTGATTCCACAGATAAATCTGAGGGTTTGTACCATAAAAGAACTATTCGTCAACAAGAAAGTGGCGGATTCAGATCCGCCACTGATTGATTTTAAATTCAAAATTCCTCTTCAATGGCATTCTTCTGCTGACGGTACTTTGCTTTGAAGATTCTGTCGCAGTAAAACTTTAAATCGTTGATTATCTTCGGCGGCGATCGTCTCACCGTAGTGATGTAGTTGAAATAGTTGGCAATAACGCTCTTGTTTAGCACACATTAAACAGCCGTAAGCATGATTGCCATTAGTACCGCAAAGTCGATGTCCCATGACTGGGCCAAGGGAAATATTTTGCTCACTAGCAACTGTGCTGAGAATAGAACGCAGTTGAGACTCGAATTTTGCGGATAAAAGTTGTTTGCGTCCTGGTTGTGTCCGATCCCATTGCGGCACAGTTAATCCCTGTTTTAATAAACTCTCTTCAATTTCTTCAGACATAACAATTCCAGACAAAATGACATGATGGGCAACGTGGGGTAGAAGTGAGCGTGTCAATTGCCACATTAAAGCTTCATCAAACCACTGTTCAACTAGGGGGCGAAGATACCAGCAACAGGGAATACCAAGGTTAACTAAATCTTGTAGCAGCTTGACTCGTCCTGGAATAGAGGCTTGCTCATACCCTGGTTTCAAGGGTGGGAGACTAACAAAAACTGTAACTCGTAATGAGTTTGGTTGGGCTAAGGTAGCTTTGAGACGTTCGAGAAATGCTTGACCAGGATGGACTTTAGTAGTGATATAGACCATGTTGACTGCTTGACGCTCAATTAGTGCATTGAGGATTGACAACACCCGTTCCCGATGGGCTGGAATGAAGGGGTCAGAATAGTCGCAGAGGGAAATGGGAAAGCCTTTTTGTCCTTCTGGAGTGGCAAAAATGCGGTCTAATAAACGATCAAGTAGGTCTGATGGAGGAGAATTTTTCTCAAAGTTTTCTGGATGATGATGCCATTCCCTATCTTGATGACAGACACAATAAGCACATTCAACCGGACAACGATTCTGAACATCTGGGAGAAATGGGTTAAGACTGAAGTATTTAACTGCACGTTCTTGATCGGGAATTCCTAATACAGGAAATCTATGCAGCATATACTGACTGCCCTGTAAGGTAATTTCCGACAGAGTAGATTGGTAGTTTGACATACACCCTTTAACAAAAAATACACGAAAAATCGCCTACTCTAGGGTGACTGCTGTAAATATAGAGTGACAATGAGAGAAATGCTTGAAAATTGGTATTATTTTTTACCTTTAATTATTTTCCACTGAAGTAATATTGCTCTCTCTTTATAGTAGAAAAAAGCATACAGTACTTCAGTAGAAAAATTTTCTGAATCCTGTATTTTTTATTAATATTCTGCCATTGCCGAACCTGCTAAATAAGCAGTTGTCCAAGCACTTTGGAAGTTAAAACCACCAGTAATACCATCAATATCTAAAATCTCTCCAGCAAGGTAAAGACCAGTAATTATTTTACTTTCCATTGTCTTAAAGTTAACTTCTTTGAGGCTAATACCACCACAAGTGACGAACTCTTCTTTGAAAGCTCCTTTGCCATTAATTAAGTACTTTCCCTGAGAAATTTCTTGCACTAGCTGATTTAGGGTTTTGTTGGATATTTCGCCCCAACGGTCTTCCGTACTAATACTGGTGCGGGTGATAAAGTATTGCCAAAGACGATGAGGTAGATCAACTCCGCGATGTAAGGCGATCGCTTTTTTACCCCATTCATTTTTAACGGCTAAAAGTTTTTCCCGGACTTGTTCTTGCTGTAAATCTGGTAGCCAGTTAATTGATAAAGTGGCTTGATAACGGTTGTCATGGAGGATTCGCGCACCCCAAGCGGAAAGCTTGAGTACAGCCGGGCCACTCACACCCCAGTGAGTAATTAGTAAAGGCCCCACTTGTTCTAAAACAGGTTGTTCGGGAACTGACAGCCTCAAGCGCACTGGATTCACACTCACACCGCTTAAGGCTCGCAAATTTGGGTCAGCAATGTTAAAGGTAAATAATGAAGGGACTGGCTGTTCAATTTGATGACCGAATTCTTTGGCGATTTTATAACCTATGGGGTTGCTACCCGTGGCTAAGAGTAAGCGATCGCATTTTAAAGTTTCACCCGACTTTAAATTGATTGCAAATTCATTGCTGAGTTGCTGTGTAACGGAAACAACTTGTTTACCAGTCCGCAGTTCTACTTGCGTTTCTTCAGCCGCATTCATCAAACACTGCACGATGGTTTCTGAACTGTCTGTGACAGGAAACATCCGGCCATCAGCTTCTTTTTTCAGTGGTACTCCCTGATTGGCAAACCAAGATATCGTATCTTTAGCTTGGAAGCGACTAAAAGCACCCCGCAAAGCCTTTCCACCTCTGGGGTAATTCGCCACTAAGGCTGCTGCTTCAAAACAAGCATGAGTCACATTGCAGCGACCACCACCAGAAATTCTGACTTTGGCTAGTGGTTGACGGCTGGCTTCGAGCAAAATAACACGGGCGTAAGGGTTGGTGTTAGCACAGGCGATCGCACCAAAAAATCCCGCAGCCCCACCCCCAATAACTACAATTGTTAACGGTTGCAATTTTCAAAAGTCTCGTTGATTGGTCAATGGTCAAGTAAGAAGTTAAAAGGCAAAAAGGAAAAGTAAAATCTTTTACCTTTTTACTTTTGACTTTTTACTTATTTAGTACTTCCTACATTAAACTTCTGCTGGTTCAAATTGATCTTTTGTCGCGCCACAAACTGGACACACCCAATCTTCTGGGATATCTTCAAATGGCGTTCCTGGGGCAATTCCACCTTCAGGATCACCGACTTCTGGATCATACACGTAGCCGCAAATAGTGCATTCGTAAGTTTCCATTGTTCTATCCCTTAATTTTAAGGATTTCTGGATCATGTTTGAGTGTCAAGCTACAATCAGCACAGTTTTACACTCAAGAGAAACCAAGATATATGGCTTTTTATGACCATAATTACTAAGATTTAAAAGTTTGCACAAGTTGGATTTCTGACAACTTTAACAATCTTATTTAAGTAATATTACACAATTTTGTGAATAGATTAGAAACGCCACCATGTCCTCTGAGCAAAACTAATAATTCCCAGGGCGATCGCACCTAAGACAAATAGCCAAATAATTCCTCCTGGTAGAAATGTGAGAATACCCAGGCCTCTCAAAATCCAAATGGCGATGCCAATGCCAAGTAGAATACCAAAAGCCTGGGTTAGCCGCCGATTTAAAGAAGATTGACTCATGAAATGCCTCTGTGATTCAAAATTCATTACACTTCTATATTAAAAGTGGTGCTATTGTTAAAGCTGCTTAAATATAGATTTGATTAACTGTAATCATCAATACGAATTTATCAGTAATTTCCCAGAATAATGACCAGAAATGATATTAGTTCCGGAAAACGGCGCTTGGCAAGTGGAACTAAAATTTGAGTGAGTTGATCTAAAGCTTATTCGACAGTTGATGAGCGTCAACGCTGGAAGTGTGGCAAAGTGAGGAGTGAGTGAATTAGTATGGCTGCGTCTCATATTTCCGACCCAATTATTGCAGGTTTAGATATGGCTTGGAGCGATGACAAGCGAAGATTATTAATGCAGGGCGAAATTTTATTAGAAGCGCGATCGCATACAGCATGGGGTGGTGCAGTTACTGCATGGATGTATGTGCCAATGATGCGATCGCAGGTATGGCAGCAACTCACAGATTACCCGCGTTGGGTACAGTATTTTCCTGACATCACCAAAAGCGAAGTTGTACAGAGAGGTGAGGTTAAGCGCCTGTACCAAGCTGCACAAAAGGCATTTTTATTTTTCACTGCCCAGGTGGAAATTTACCTCAACGTTGTTGAAGTGATTGGGCAACAAATACACTTTCGGATGGAAAGAGGTACTTTTGATGACTTTACCGCCTGCGTAGATTTAAAAGATTTTGCTAATGGTACTTTGGTGGCTTATAATGTGCAAGCTACACCGAATATTCCCATCCCTTCAATTTTTATTCAACAAGCCATGAACTTTGAATTACCTGCGAATATGCGGAAAATGCGTCAGGTATTGTGTAAGCAGTAATCAAAGTATTGAGAACATAATTAATCTATTCTTCTATCTCTAGCCCAGACGATTAAATTGTCTGGGCTAAATGTTTTGATCAGCAGAATATTTTTAAGGGACTTTCAAATAAAACAATATCCACAAAGTTATTTTGAGGTGTTTTTAGTCACCTGTGTCGGATTTATAGTTGTCAGGATACTTACCCTACAAGAAGTCTAACTTGTTTTGTGGATACTCCTCATGGAAAACAATTGTAAAGAAATATTACAAGCTCAGAAGTTTTACGTAAATAAAAGACTTCACCCTGTGGAATAATTAGCAGCCAAAAAATCATTTTTCAGACTGCAATCCACCTCTGATTTTGTATATCTGCTATCTATAAAAATGGAGATACTCAACACATTATCGGAGATATAAACTATAATTTCATGGAGAATTAATTATGCCATTAGTTTCAACCTTTGAATTACTTGTTAACCCAATTGCGCCTACAGATAATTTAGGTAATTTACCCCCAGATGTTGTCCAAAAACTAGGAAAAGTTGCGCGGAGAGTTGTTCAAGGTTACTTTTTAACTATTGCTAACACTACTGATGCATCTGCTCGCTTGAGATTAGAATTCACAGCCACAACGCCTGAATTAAATCTAATAGATACAGTCACAATTCGTGATGTTTTAGGTAATAATGAATTTTCTGAATTGACACCAGTTCCAGGTAATTCTAAACGCTTTACTTTTAATGTTGGTGTTCCTGCTCATGATACAGCGCTGATTACTTTACTACCCGATCTGCAAAATGTAGACCTGTTTACAGGAGCTAAAAATTTAGAAATTCGTGGGTATGTAAGCATTTCTAGAGCAGCGATCGCCGGGCCAAGCTATGAACTGCTAGTTACTCCAGAGCATCGCGGCACTTTCTTACCCAGAAATATCGATGATTCAGTTCCTGACTTTGATCAAATTGCCTACGCTCTACCTACTGCTAGTGGTGGTAGCTTAGTCAGATTACCATCTCTTGTGCGTCCGCCTATTTTGACATCTCAACCAGGTGAATCTAATGGGGTAGAAGATAGCCAAGAAGTACTCAGCTTAATGGCTCAACGCATTGAAGAACTAGAGCAACGCTTCGCAAATGTTTAGTTTTTGTAACCCAAAGTAGCCGGAACTGAACAAAGTTATGTGTTTTAGATAACCAGAGTCACCGTAATTCACAAAACAACCCCACAAATTTTAGTGGGGTTTTTATTTTGTGATAGGAGGAATGTAAAACTATGACTAAACAATCCCAAACACAGAACCGACAGTCGATTTAATCGAATCTCTCGCATCTTTCAACGTCTGAGTAATTGGGTGCTTCGACTGCAAAAATACTCGCGCACAATTACGTCCTGGCATTCCCGAAATCGAACCACCTGGATGAGTCCCCGCACCAGTTAAGAATAGATTCTCAATGGGGGTTTTGTAGTTAGCAATTTCTGGTAAGGGGCGGAAAAATACCATCTGATCTAAAGTCATATCAACGTGATAGTAATTTCCTTTATACGCACCTAATCGTTCCCCCAATTCTGCGGGACTTTCCACCCGTCGGGCGATAGTCGCTGTTTTGACATTAGGGGCGTAGGTAGCTAACTTATCAATTACTTTGTCTGCCACTTGATTTTTCAACTCATCCGTCCAACCAGTACCTTTTAAGCCTGTACCTTCTGCACCAGCAATTTGATAAGGTGCAAAAAACTCAATCCAGACTGTATGTTTACCAGGCGGTGCTAATGTGGGGTCAAGGTAACTCGGCATAACTACATACATTGATGGATCAGAATCCGGGATTTCTCCCAATGTACACTTACTATGAGCTTGTTCCACATGAGCAACGGAATCTGCTATTAAGATAGAACCCACAAGATACTCATCTTTGTGCGCGTGGAAAGGAAAACGCAGCGGTTCATTTAAAGCCAAATCTATCTTGAGGATGGTTTCGTTGTTATTAACAATGCGGCGTTCTAATCTTTCCCACAAATCAGGATCGGCTGAGTCAATATCACTTTTATCGGTCATTTGTAAAAACAACCGCTTGGCATCAATATTAGAAATTACACCGTATTTCGCCCGATATTCTGTACCACCAGCAACGCGTACACCAGCAGCTTTCCCATCATCAATCAACACTTTTTCAACGTGCTGATCTGTGAGAATTACGCCACCTTTAGTAGTGACTAAATTCACCAAAGCTTTGACTAATGCACCAGTACCACCACGAGGTCTAGCCATACCAGGATCATGACGCATTGCCATCATAATTGCACCAATACCAAGGGTTTTTTGTGATGGTGGCGCACCTAATTCTGATGCTAATCTGGCTAGTGGTGCTTTTAAGAATTCCGAATCAAACCACTCATTGAGTAAATCCTCTGCACTGGTTAGCATTGTGCGAATAAAATCCAGTGTTTTATTTGGCGAACCAATGACTGAGAATAAATCTCGCAGTTTTGTGATGTCGTAGTTACCAGCAATATCTATAATTGATTTTGGTGGTGCATTAAACACTGGAATCATTGCACCGATCGCTCGTTGCCAATAGTCAGTAAATTCGGCATATTTTTTAGCATCACGTTCGCTATAACGGGCGATTTCTGCACAAGTTTTTTCTAATGATTTATGTGCTAAAAAATACTTGCCATCAGGATGAGGACAGAAAACTACTGGATCACACTCTAAATATTCTAAGCCGTATTTGTTCAGTTCTAATTCTTCAACTACTGGCCCTAAGTGAATAAATTCATGGTCAATAGCACACAAATTAAATTTAAATCCGGGGGCTTCTTTGGGTAAACATTCTTCTGTAGTTGCTGCACCACCAGGAACAGAACGCTTTTCTAGAAGTAGGACGCTATAGCCAGCTTTGAGCAAATATGCTGCACAAACTAGTCCATTATGTCCTGCGCCGATAATTACAACATCATATTCTTGCATATTTTTAGTTTAGAATAAAGTGGCTTGCTAATATTACAAAGAGTAAAAAGAAATTACAATCTTGATAATTGATGAATTTTTGGCTGGGAATTTTACATATAATAATTTAATCAATTAATTCTGTTACAGAATCAGGTATTTAGTTAAGGTTGGCTTCAATAAACAAAATTAGATTTTTATTCTGCAATTCCATATTTTTAATCCTGAATTTCATATTTTCCATGTGTTGGTCTGCTATGAATACATAGTTTTTTCATTTACTATCATTAGTTACTGTAAACTCTCAATATCTGTTGATGAATCTATAGCATGGTATATATCTAATCAACTGAAAAGTCAGAAGATAGATAGGCTGGAGATCAAGAAATTATCAGATATTTATAGCTCTTAATCGTGAGCAAGATAAGTAATCGGGCAGGAACGTTGCTTTTAGACTGCCACTATCTACTAAGCTAACCAGCAGAGAAAGGAATTTTAGATTTTAGATGAAAAGCTAATCTAAAATCCAAAATTCAAAATTTAATTACCTGAGCCACAAAATTAATCTGTCATCATCCTACGGTGGTAGTTTCTAAATTGTGAGACTTGATTTGACGCTCACTCTTAACCACCATGCGGATAGGACGGTTTGGCCCGGTGACTAAACCACGACGTTGGGGTTTGACTTCTGTACTATCGACTAAATCTAATTCTCGTATGGTTAACATTTTAGCGATCGCTAATTTCATTTCCCATTGAGCAAAGGCTAAACCAATACAGCGTCTTGCGCCAGCCCCAAAGGGAATGTATTCGTAAGGTGAAAACTGTTTTTCTAAAAAGCGTTCTGGTTTAAACTGTTTAGGCTGTGGGTAGATATCTTCCCGTTGATGGGCTAAGTAAATTGCACTCATAACTGGTGTACCTGGTGGAAGTTCATAACCACTGACAGTGATAGGTGTTTTCACTCTTCTGGGAAAAGTTAGCATCCCTACTGGATAAATTCGTAAAGTTTCCGAGCAAACAGCACTGAGGTAAGGTAGCTTGTAAATTGTATTTGGGTCTGGTTCATCCTCCAAACTATCTAGTTCTTGGATCAGTTTTTCCTTAACTTGTGGTAATTTATGAATCCAGTACATAGCCCAGGCTATAGCCGTGGCCGTAGTTTCATGACCCGCGACTAATAAAGTCATCAGTTCATCGCGTAACTCGACATCGGTCATCGGTTGACCTTCTGCATCTCTAGCATCCATGAGTAAGCTGAGGATATCTGTACGTGATGAGTCTGGATGTTCGCGCCGTTCTTGAATTTCCTCATAGATAAGTTGGTCAGATGTTTGCTGGAGTGCTTGTTGTTTTCCCCAGACTTTAATTGGCCCAAAATCTCTTTGTAATGCTGGGAAATACAGCGAAACGACACGCCACACAGAACTACCATTTTCTAAAAGTTCCTTTAATCGCTGTTGGAGTTGTTCGGCGCGGAGTCCTTGATCCATTCCAAATACAGCCTGCATAATTACGCGTAGAGTAATGTCTTGGCTGACAGTACGAATATTAAAAGGCTGTCCGACTGGGTATTGGCTGATGACTTTGGCAGTAATATCATTGATAATTTGGCTGTAACCGCGCATTCTTTCGCCATGCAAAGGCGGCATCATTAATTGCCGTTGGCGTTGATGTTCTTCACCAGACAAAGAAATTACAGAACGCTTACCCAGTAAGCCTTGAAACAAACTGTTTAAATCTCCAGGTGCTTCTAATTCTTTGGTGTCGTGACTCAAAATTTGCTGTAAATCTTGAGGGTGGCTAACAAACACTATCGGAGGAATATTTTTTTGCAGTTTGAGGGCAAAAACATCACCATAGCGTTTCGCACACTCTTCCATGTAAGGCATAGGGCGGAATACCCAATTCAGCAGTTGTAACACTGCTGGAGTGTTCGGAGTTTTTAGTAGTTGCATAAAAATAGGTTTAGTGGATATCGTTATTTTGACTTAAATTAGGAGTTAATTACTGTTAGCGATAGCGGGGCGTTCAGCCCGTGTTGAGTCAAGACATCAATCTCTAGTTATTTAAACTACTTATCTTGAGCATCACAAAACACTGATAAACCTTCACATCCTTAAAGATGTAAAATTTCTGTTAAATTCAACGGGCATCTACAATTTCCCTTCATCCTTATAAGGTACTCAGCATGACAGCAATTACACCAAAGGCATCTGCCGCGCTTCCTAATTTTTGCGAAGGCATTCAATATTTTGGCGAAGCGCCACCAGATTTTGCCACTTATGGTGCTACACCTGCGATAGATTCAGATAAAGTAGCGATCGCATCTCCTACAGATACCACAGCCGTATATCAAACTTTACTGGCTGCTGATGCCTTGCGTTATCTGACATTGCAAATCACTGGTAGTAAAGCATCAGGACATCCAGGCGGGTTTGCCAGCCAAGCGGAAGCTTATGCAGCGTTAGTCATGCTGGGCTACAAAAATATTATTACCGAAGTCGGACACCACGCCCCTGGATTTTATAGTGCCATGTTTTTGGATCGTTCCTTAGAAGACATGGGCATTTTTACAGTACAACAATTGCGCGATCGCTTCCGCGAAAAACACGGACTTTTAGGACACCTCTCCGGTTTCATCCCCGGCATTCTCTCACCAGCCGGGCCTTTGGGACAAGGGCAACACTTTGCAATGGCGGCTGCACTCCTGCACAGAGACAAGCTTTTCCCCTTCACCCTTGGTGATGGCGGACTGGGTGAACCATATATTATGAGTTCAATGGCACACTTCAACACCGCCTACCCCAGCGTCACCAACTTCTTACCTGTGCTGGTATGGAACGGTTACAGTCAAGAACACCACAGTATGGTTTCCCTCAAAACCAACGAACAAATGCAAGCATACTGGCAAGGTAACGGTTTTGAGGAAGTCATTCTTGTAGATGCCAAAGAATTTGACGACCAAAATCAACCAGGCGATTACGTTGATAGTACAGCCTTTTCCTTTGAGCAACGCCTTGCCTTTACCCAAGCCGTATTAGTAGCTGTCGATAAAGCAGCACGTTCCGCACTGAGTGGAAAACTTACCGTATTTATTATCAAACAACTCAAAGGTGCAGGCGTTCACGCCAGAGGTGCAAAATCTCATAACTTGTATCCCAAAGACACTCTTGATGCGCCTCATATTATCAGCGCATTGCAAACACGCGCCTTATCCCAAGAAGCTTGGCAAACAGTTAGAACCAACGCCGAACGCGCTGGTGGCGGCCCGGCTGCGAAAACTGTAGTGACAGAATTTGAATTACCATTGGCAGATTTAGGCGAATTGCCATTAGAAGAATATGCAGTTGGTGGCGAACCAAAAGTTTCGACAACCGCAATGGGCAGATTAGTTGGTATCGTCGGACAAAAGGATAAAAATTTCCTCGTCACCAACGCCGATGGTAACGAAGCATCAGGAATTGGCAACATCAACCAAGCATTAAAAATTATTCACCCCACAACCGACGACTTATATAACCAATCACCAAACGGTCAAGTTTATGAACCATTAAGTGAAGATGCTTGTGCAGGTTTAGCCGTTGGTTTATCACTCATGGGTGCAAGAAGTCTGTGGTGTTCTTATGAATCTTTTGCCATCAACGGTTTACCAATTTGGCAAACAGTCACCCAAGCAATGGCAGAGTTACGCCGTCAAACTCCCTCAACAATTACCTTATTTACTGCTGGTGCATTAGAACAAGGTCGTAATGGTTGGACACACCAACGTCCTGAGATTGAAGCTTACTTTGCATCGATGATGCGAAATGGCAATGTATTTCCTGTATTTCCACCTGATGCTAATAGTACCCAAACTTGTTATGACTGGGCATTGCAAACAAAAAATAAGGGAATTGTGATTACTGCCAGTAAGTCACCATTGCCCATTCGCACAACTTTAAAACAAACCCAACAAGGCTTAGAAGATGGTGCAATAATATTGCATGAAATTGCTGGTGATAAGCAAGTTGTATTTGCCGTTATTGGCGATATGACATTAATTCCTGTATTTGAAGTAGCCGCTTTCTTAGAAAATGAAGGTATCGGGGTGAAGATAGTTTCTATTATTAACCCCCGTCGTTTATATCGTCCTAGTGATGTCGCTTGGGATACTTGTTCTGAACCTGATGGTGATTTTATTGATGATGCAAAATTCGAGAAATTATTTGGTGGTGATGCACTAATTGGTGTAACTGGTGGTGCTGCGGCAATGCTAGAACCAATTATGTTAAGAAGTAACAGCAAGCGTGATACTTTTGCCTGGAAACGTGGAGAAACTACAGCTAGTGCTGGCGAGTTGATGGCGTTTAATGGTTTGACTGCTGAAGCGTTGACGAAGCGGGCTATTGAGTTAGTGCATTAAACCTGTTTTCATAATCATAAAAGTTGGAATTCTTAACCGTAAATGCTCTCATAATAATACTTGTAAATATTATTGTGCGTGGATTTGCGGTTTTTATTAAGTTCTGATTTTTGTTAAAAATTATGTTTGAGTATAGCCCTCTTCTGTCACTCTCCGGGAGGGCGATCGCAAGAAGCCTGATGAGGCAATCAATACAAGCTATACTATTAGAAAAAAATGGGTCTTGTATTTGTTATTAGAAAAGAATCGCGCGTAGGCTTAGCCCGTCGTAGACATCGCTTGCTATACAAAAGCTCTAGAATCCAGAAATGGCAAATGTTTTCGGAAAGTGACAAAAAAGGGGTATTTAACCGTCGACATAACATAGAGTAGGCAACGTCTTAACTTTAAATTACTTTACAAAGGTGCTAAAAAATGGGTCGCTTAAATCCCTACACCCTACAAATGCAAATTACTCGGATGTTTGACCAAGGACAATCATTTTTCGCCACAACTAAAGTCCAGGAATGGTTAAAAGAACGCAATCAAAACCCCTTAGATTACGATATTATTTTTCACCAAAAACCTGCACCTCCTGGTTCTAAAGAGGTCATAGCCATCGAAATTGAATTACGGCGTAAAGATGGACAACCTGTAGATTCTTGGTTACAAGAACAAGCTAATCTTCATGCTTAATTGACTGAAATGATCAGCATGATTCTGTAGGGTGGGCAAAAGTTTGCCCACCTTATTATTTAATCAGGACTTACGTATGGGTAACAGAAAATCGCACCCTAGAGAACACAGAGAAATAAAAGTTTCAGAGTGTTTTTGTGTCAGTCCGATTAATGATGATGGTGGTGATGATGATGCTCACTTGATTGATGACTAACTACCAAAGCTTGTTCTGACAATAATTCTGCAATATGAGAGTTTGCCCATTCTGCGGCCATTGCCAAGAATTCTGTATGGTCGTTAACACAAGCCATCTGCACATAATCCACACCAGAAGATTGCTTTTCTAAAGCATGAATAATGTGGTGGACATCTAACAAAGTTTCATGGTTTTCTGTAGCGAAACCAATGGGCATAAATATGATGATTTTCGCACCTAATTGAATCAGGTTTTTGGCAGCTTGTTCGGCGTTAGGCTGTGTCCATTCAATGAGAGGTGTATCGTGATTCAACCAACCCACCGATATTAGAGGATAGCGGGTAATCAATTTATCTCTAACTAAATCGTAGAGTGCTTGACTTTCGGTTATCCCAGATGTAAAGCCTTTAGCTTTATGGGGACAACCGTGATTCATTAACACAATCCCGATTTGAGAAGGTAGGTAAGTTGCAGCGAAATCAGCGTTGATTTTCTCCTCAACTAGATGCGCCATCAAATCAATGTAGGCTGGTTCGTTGTAAAAAGAAGGAATATAACGCTGTCCTTTTAACCAATGTTCTTCACCATCAGCTATCTCAGCTAGAGCATTATTCACTTGCTCGATCGCAATCCCACTAGTAAAAATCGAATCTACCACCAACAATGGGTAAATTAGCAGCTTGTCAAACCCTTGGCTATGGATTTCGGCTAAAACTTGCTTGGGAAGGAATGGCGCACAGAAGTTAAAAGCTTTGAATACTTTAACGCGATCGCCCCACTTCGCCTGTAAATTTTGCTCAATTCCGGCTCGTTGCTGTTCAAATATGGCGTTGTGTGGCGAAATAAAATCGTGGTGTGTATGACCCCATTCATGGCGGTCAAATAGCGCCAACAGCTTTGCCAGGGGAGGATAAATCCAAGTTGGGACAGGGGCGAATTTTGCTGTTAGTAAATTTAAAGCCTGTTCATTATAATTGGCGAAATCTTCGTAGCTTTCGACTTCACCATAACCCATCAGTAATACAGCTACACGGTCTTGACCTGGTAGATGCTCGTGGGTGTGTTGCAATTTTTCTGGCGTAGCAACCACAGTAAATTCCTCAATATAAACCAGAGTAAAGCGTCAGAGCTAGATAATAGCTCTATGTATTTTTCTGGATCATAAATCATTATCCCTTCCAGGGGGATAGGATAAGCATAAAATTAACAACAATACTTCAAAAGACATACTTAGAGTTAATCCCAGATACTGAGTATGCCAAAATAATTACTTATTATCCTAGAGGAACATCTGTTAAACCAAGATTTCACTAATTTTCCCTATATATGACGATAAAGATTTCGGGTAACTTTTGAAACATATTAAACACAG
Source organism: Nostoc sp. PCC 7107 (assembly GCF_000316625.1). GTDB lineage: Bacteria > Cyanobacteriota > Cyanobacteriia > Cyanobacteriales > Nostocaceae > Nostoc_B. The sequence goes on from NC_019676.1 coordinate 3,174,507, forward strand.
GTAAATACTTAAATAAAAAATCTAGATTAAAGACAAAAAACTCCATCTTCCGCAAGAGAAACTTGTGAGCATAAAAGATAAATGATGATCATCATTTGCCCTGGCATCCATGAACCAGAAATAACTGATAGTTTTATTTCAGACTGGTTAAGCCAAACTACAGTCAAGACAATGGTTTTTCCCGGACAAGGTGTTTTAGCGTTATCAGCCCCGCACATTTTGCAGTTTTTAGGCGATCGCTTACAACATCAACGCAACTCTCCTGTTGTATTTATTAGCTTCAGTGCGGGAGTAGTGGGAGCGATCGCCGCCGCCTGGAACTGGCAAATCTTGGGAGGACAAGTCAAAGCGTTTATTGCTATAGATGGATGGGGTGTGCCTTTATGGGGGAATTTTCCTATTCATCGCCTGAGCCACGATTATTTTACACATTGGAGTTCCTTATTGCTGGGTAGTGGGCATAATAATTTTTACGCAGAACCAGCCGTTGAGCATTTATCTATGTGGCGATCGCCTCAAAATGTTCAAGGTTGGTGGGTAAACTCTGATTGTCAGGGTTATCCTCAAAAAATGCCCTTGACTGCTGCCGAGTTTTTGCATTTATTGGTCAAGCGCTATGAATAAAAATAGTCCGGAAAACAGTTTAGGGCAACAGGAGTGAGAAATAGAAGAGGCAAAAGAATTTTAGATTTTGGATTGGCGATTTTAAATTTTCGATTGTTTCATCCAGAATCGAAGTACCAGAAAGCTAAAATTTCATACTTCATACTTCATGCTTTTTTCTGCCCCATCTACCCTAGTCGTTATCACTAAGTAACCGATGTTTCCTACCGAACCTGCTGCTGTAAATAATGGGTTTAGCGCACTGCTAAAAAATCGTGGTTTCATGCTCCTGTGGATTGGGCAACTCATTTCCCAGTTGGCAGATAAAGTCTTCTTTGTTTTGATGATTGCCTTGCTGGAATTTTATCCAGCCCCACCAGGATTAGCCGAAAACTCGATGTACTCAACCTTGATGGTGGCATTTACCATCCCCGCCATTTTGTTTGGTTCTGCGGGTGGTGTGTTTGTTGATCGGTTGCCCAAAAAGCTAATTATGGTAGGCTCCGATATTGTGCGTGGGCTATTAACATTGTGTCTGCCCTTTTTGCCAAGGGAATTTTTTATTTTGTTACTTCTCACCTTTGCCATCTCCACAGTTACTCAGTTCTTTGCCCCCGCAGAACAAGCCGCAATCCCTCTATTAGTCCGCCGAGAAAATTTAATGGCTGCCAATGCCTTGTTTAGCAGCACCATGATGGGGGCGTTGATAGTTGGCTTTGCTATTGGAGAGCCGATTTTAAGCTGGGCAAAAACCTTAATGGGAGAAGAGTACGGTCAAGAGATTATCGTTGGTGGACTATATATTTTATCGGGTGCCATTATGCAGCCGATCAAGTTTAAAGAACACAAACCTCATCAAGAACTACAAGCTTCTGTCAACCCTTGGGCTGAATTCACAGAAAGTGTCCGCTACCTCAAGAAAAACCGCTTAGTCTTAAATGCCATGCTGCAACTCACCACGTTATATTGTGTGTTCGCAGCTTTAACCGTACTAACAATTCGATTAGCAGAAGACTTTGGCTTAAAAGAAAAACAATTTGGCTTTTTCTTAGCAGCAGCCGGGGTAGGGATGGTGATGGGTGCTGGGATTTTAGGTCACTGGGGTGATAAATTGCACCATAAACCCCTACCTTTAATTGGGTTCTTAGCAATGGCAATGGTTTTGGGAGTATTCACATTTACCCATAATTTAATGCTGGCACTGGGACTGTGTGCATTCTTGGGTATAGGCGCTTCTTTCATTGGCGTACCTATGCAAACTTTGATTCAGCAGCAAACACCACCAACCATGCACGGCAAAGTATTTGGTTTTCAAAACCATGCCGTCAATATTGCTTTATCAGTACCTTTAGCAATTACTGGCCCTTTAACAGATGTGTTGGGCTTGCGGGTTGTTCTCGTCACAATGAGTGTTGTTGTGGCGGCCGTTGGTGTTTGGGCATGGCAAAATACCCGCAGAGTTTTACAAGATGTAATTTAAAAAGCTTGATTGTCTATGATGATAGATAGTTAGCTTTGTTGATGAAAACAAGAGCTATTTTTTAGTTCATATTTTTAAGCAATTTATTGATAACGAACAAATTTATCTGTTTGTAACTTCTATCTTCTGATTGATATTTAAAAATCAATAAGCATTTAACCTAACTTTTCTATTAAAATGAAATCTTAAATACAGAATAGAAGCGTCAACTTAGCTATTATCTGAGGTTCGACCGTGACCTTGAGCTTGCCTTCCCCGATTAGTCCTGCAAAAACCGAGAATCAAAACCAGTCTACTGCTCAACCGTCAGTTGTGACACCCCAACGGGCAACTGGTGGTTTCGCTTTACTCGATAGTCTTCTACGCCACGGCGTTGAGTATATTTTTGGTTATCCCGGTGGAGCAATCCTACCGATTTACGATGATTTATACAAAGTGGAATCCACTGGTGCGCTGAAGCACATCCTAGTGCGGCACGAACAAGGCGCAGCCCACGCCGCAGATGGCTATGCCCGTGCCACTGGGAAGGTAGGAGTTTGTTTTGGTACTTCTGGCCCTGGTGCAACAAACTTGGTGACAGGTATCGCTACAGCTTATATGGATTCGATTCCAATGGTTGTGGTAACAGGACAAGTCCCCCGTAAAATGATCGGTACAGATGCGTTTCAAGAAACCGATATTTACGGTATTACTTTACCCATAGTCAAGCACTCTTATGTAGTACGCGATCCCAAAGACATGGCGCGAATTGTGGCTGAAGCATTCCACATCGCCAGCACGGGACGGCCAGGGCCAGTTTTAATTGATGTCCCCAAAGATGTGGCATTTGAAGAATTTGATTATGTCCCAATAGAACCAGGGACAGTCAAATTACCGGGATATCGCCCCACAGTTAAGGGAAATCCCCGCCAAGTCAATGCGGCAATTAAGTTAATTAAAGAAAGCCGTCGCCCATTGCTGTATGTTGGTGGTGGGGCGATCGCGGCTAATGCCCATGAAGAAGTTCTCCAATTAGCTGAGTTATTTAATATTCCTGTCACCACTACATTGATGGGGATTGGGGCATTTGACGAACATCATCCGCTATCTTTGGGGATGTTGGGAATGCACGGTACAGCCTACGCTAACTTTGCCGTAAGTGATTGTGATTTGCTCATTTGTGTAGGCGCAAGATTTGACGATCGCGTAACGGGTAAACTAGACGAATTTGCTTCTCGCGCCAAAGTTATCCACATTGATATTGACCCAGCGGAAGTAGGTAAAAACCGCATTCCTGAAGTGCCTATTGTGGGCGATGTCCGCAACGTCTTAGTTGACTTATTGCGCCGCTTTAAGCAATCAGGTGCCAAACCTACACCCAATCAAAACCAAGAATGGCTGAATTTAATTAATCGTTGGCGGGAAGAATATCCGTTAGTTGTGCCGCAACACCCCGACAGCATCTCACCCCAAGAAGCAATTGTTGAAGTTAGTCGTCAAGCACCTCACGCCTTCTACACTACAGATGTCGGTCAGCATCAAATGTGGGCGGCGCAATTCCTCAAGAACGGGCCACGGCGGTGGATTTCCAGTGCAGGCTTAGGAACGATGGGTTTTGGCTTACCGGCGGCGATTGGTGCCAAAGTTGCCTTCCCCAATGATGAAGTTATCTGTATCAGCGGCGATGCTAGTTTCCAAATGTGTTTACAAGAATTGGGAACAGCAGCACAGTATAGCATTAATGTCAAGGTTGTAATTGTCAACAACGGCTGGCAGGGAATGGTACGCCAGTGGCAACAAGCTTTCCACGGCGAACGTTACTCTTGCTCAAATATGGAAGTTGGGATGCCAGATATTGAATTGTTGGCTAAGGCTTATGGTATCAAAGGTATTGTTGTAAAGGAACGGGCGCAATTAAAAGATGCGATCGCCGAAATGTTAGCACATAACGGCCCCGTCCTTTTGAATGTCCACGTTACCAGAGACGAAAACTGCTATCCAATGGTAGCCCCAGGTAAGAGCAATGGGCAGATGGTAGGCTTACCCAAGCAACCACCAAAAAGCTCTTTAGAGCCAGTTTGTTGTAGTCACTGCGGTAGCATGAATGCGCCTAACCATAACTTCTGCGCTGAGTGTGGGACGAAGCTGTAAATCAGGGCGTGTACGTGTGGAGAAAGTTTTGCATAAGGGCTTTCTCCACTACATATTCTTTGAGGTTTTTAACGCAAAGGGGCGCGGAGGTACGCGAAGTTTAATTCAATAAGGATCGGAATTAAATTTGCCGCGTTTGACACTTCTAAAGTAATAACCTCGATTTGGTGGGTTTCTTAGGTCGAATGTTTCACCGCTGGGAATTCGCCAAATTTTATAATCATGGTAAGTTAGGGGCGTTCGGGGTTTACAGACTTCTGGCGGGTGGTCTCCTAATACAAAATAGGCGGCATTTCTTCCCATCACTTTGATGAGGCCATACTTATCTACGACAACTGAGGTTTCCTCACTAATAGCGATGCCTAAAACACGTTTAGCTTTGCCATCTTGAATTTGCCTGGCAATGAAAGCCATAATTCGACCCATGCGTTTGCGGCTATCAAAGTGGGTATCGATGATGGTTCCGCGCAAATGACCCCATTGAAAAAAATCATAAGTAAAGGTGATATTTTGATAGGGGTCTTCGAGGATTTCTCTAGTTTCGATGCTGTCTTCACAGGCGCAAGAATCATAAATATACTCACTGTGAATCATGGCACCTGCACTAGTTCCACCAATGGCACCGCCTCTAGTGTAGACTTCTCGGACGGCATTTTCTAGTTTGGTGTTTTTCCAACTGCGGATGTATTGGCATTGGTCGCCACCAGCAAAGAAAACTACGCCAGCTTTTCGGACTTTTTCGACAATATCATCTCGATTAGCATCTTGGCGGTTGCTAATGATGAGAGTTCTGACAGAGTTCACACCTCTCATACCATAGATGAGGTGATTATAATCATCACTGCCATAAGTACGGAGAACTACCACATCAACTTTCGTAGCGTTGCTATTCCCTCCCCTAACTTGGTCGATCATCCATTGAATGGCCTTCTCGACATCAGGGCCGCCGCCGCCTAAGTTCAGTACTGGGCCAGCCAATCGGGGAAGGAGGGAAACAGGCGAAACAACGTCTACAGTGTTGTCAATGAAGTGGCGTTTCAGGTATGCTGTAAGACGGGTTATTAAACTGGCACCCATCCTTAACAACACAGTTCCCAAATTCTTCCAGAACTTTGCTATATCTGGGAATGCCTTCGTCATACTAAGTTATTAGAGCAAACTGCATTTACTGTTTACTCTCGCATCAGAAGGCTTGATATTCCCAGCGTACAGGGCTTGTAATGTTTTTTAACGCCAAATTATCCAGAGTAATCATTTATTCTCTGCACCTCTGGGCAGTATCCTCAGTTTTACTTGGTGTTTGATTACCAGATAACTTGCGCTCGCTCCTGCATAACTCGCTGATAAACTGATTCTGTTTGCTGGGCTAAATTTGGCCAGCTAAAGCGACGTTCTAAATCTTCATAAGCGTTATCTACCAGCCATTGCCGATATCCGGGGTTTTTCAAAACCTCTAAAATTCCCCATGCTAAAGAATCAGGATTATTTACCCAGGTAACAATACCAGTTTTGGTATGCTGCACAACTTCTGGAAAACCCCCCGTATCGGAAACTACTACCGGAACACGAGACGCAAAACTTTCTAAAGCCACAATACCAAAGGGTTCGTAGAAACTGGGAAATACGGCACAGTCGGCAATTGTTTGAAATTTATCTAAGTATTCATCAGATAAGAAACCTGTAAAATAGCATTTATCCCAAATTCCTAGATCTGCGGCTTGTTGTTTGAGATGATCAGTATTACCGCCACCAATAATCACAAATTTAACGTAACCACCCATTTGGTCAAGTACCCTCGGTGCAGCATTTAATAATACTGGTACACCTTTTTCATGAGTCATCCGGCCGACATAGTAAACAATTTTTTCACCATCTTCGGCAAATTGACGGCGAAAATCTTGAGCATGAAAATCTTGATGATGCTGTTTTTTTTCGGGACGAATACCGTTATAAATGACATCGACTTTATTCCAAGGGCTGCGGAGGGCGCGTTCTACTTCTCGGCGCATATAGTCGGTACAAACGATAATTCGCCAAGCATCAAAAGCGAGTAAATTTTCTTTGCCGTGAATGTAATTTTGGATATCGTTATGAATACCGTTGTAGCGTCCGTATTCTGTAGCGTGGATGGTTGCTATTAGAGGAATTTTAAAAGTATGCTTAAGAGCGATCGCCGCATCACCCACTAACCAATCATGGGCATGGATTAAATCAAATGGCCCTTCTTCTAAAATTAACTTACCACCGTGATGTCCCATGCTTTGGTTGAGATTGACAACCCAGTGAAAAAAGTCATTACTATGTCCTACAGGAACTCGATGTACGTTAATCCCCTCAACCATTTCATACATCGGCGCTTGACCGAACTCTACGGTAATCAAGTGAATTTCATGGCCTAGCTTGACGATTTCCGGGTACAACTCAGATACGTGTCTAGCAATACCTCCGACTATTCTTGGGGGAAATTCCCAACTTAATACAAGTATTTTCATATACTCAAGTCTCCAATTTTTTATAAATTTCTCAACAACTAGATTTATCTAAAAATACAAGGGGACGAAATCAATTGAGTAAGTATGTTTACTAAAGTTTTCTAATTTATTAATAATTTCTGGGATAGATCACAGGTTACCAAGGTTGGTTAAATTCACAAATACCTGATGAAACTTATTAGATTAATTGATAAATGTCCCTAGGGGTATGAAGTCCCTTACCCCTCTTTTTAGTTCTATGCTTGTTTTCTAGGTGGAGTAAAAACCATCAGGACATAAATAAAGGAATGTCAAGAGAATCTTCCCTTAGACATTCCTTGTGATTTTCTTAGAGTATGCAGTTAATAACAGCTGCTATTTAATTTTGATCTAGCCGTAACACAGCCATAAAAGCTTCTTGCGGTACATCTACTGTACCTACAGCCTTCATGCGCTTTTTACCCTTTGCTTGTTTTTGCAAAAGTTTCTTCTTCCGGCTGATGTCACCGCCATAACACTTGGCGAGTACATCTTTGCGTAAAGCTGGAATATGTTCACTGGCAATAACTTTGCTACCAATGGAGGCTTGAATTGGCACTTTAAATTGATGGCGGGGAATTAATTCTTTGAGTTTCTCTGCCATTGACCGCCCGACATTATAAGCTTTATCGCGGTGGACAATCATCGCTAAGGAATCAACCGGGTCGCCGTTAATCATGATATCCAGCTTCACCAGTGGATTTTCGCGGTAGCCGATGAGATGATATTCCATACTGGCATAACCACGTGATCGCGATTTCATTTGGTCAAAAAAGTCAGTGACCACTTCTGCTAAGGGTAACTCATAGGTTAAGGTTGTCCGCCCTTGGGTGAGATATTTCATATCCTTGAAGATACCGCGCCGATTTTGTGACAACTCCATTAAAGTCCCCACGTAGGTTTCCGGCGTAATCATCTCTACCTTGACATAAGGTTCTTCGATTTTTTCACGAGCGTTTGGTTCAGGCAAATGGCTGGGGTTATCGATATATAACTCTTCGCCCTTGAGCGTAGTTACACGGTAAACAACAGATGGGGCGGTAATAATTAAATCCAAATCATATTCACGTTCCAACCGTTCTTGGACAATTTCCATGTGTAGCAAGCCCAAAAACCCACACCGGAAGCCAAAACCCATCGCGCTTGACGTTTCCGGTTCATAGTGCAGCGCCGCATCATTCAGTCTGAGTTTTTCTAAAGCTTCTCGCAAGTCTTCAAACTGGTCAGCATCGATGGGGAACATCCCGCAAAAGACCATTGGGTTAGCTTCGGTGTAACCAGGCAAAGGTTCTTCAGCTTTGGCATTAGATAAAGTAATCGTATCACCCACCCGCGCATCAGCTACCGCTTTAATCGCTGCGGCGAAATATCCTACTTCCCCAGCGTGGAGTTCATCAACTTGCTTTTGGGTGGGAGACAGGACACCCAACTCGTCGATTTCGTATTCTTTGCCAGAGGCCATTAAATAGACGCGATCGCCTTTTTTTACCCGACCATCCATCACGCGGAAGTAGACAATTACACCCCGATAAGAATCATAATAGCTATCAAAAATTAATGCTCGTAAGCGTTGATCTACTGTATCGGGTGCTGGCGGAACGCGTTCAACAATTGTCTCTAAAATTTCGTTAATCCCAATTCCTTCTTTAGCTGAGGCTAAAATTGCCCCGCTGCAATCGAGACCGATAATTTCTTCAATTTCACCAATTACCCGGTCAGGTTCTGCACCAGGAAGGTCAATTTTATTCAAAACTGGAATAATTTCCAAGTTATGTTCTAACGCCAAGTAGACATTCGCCAAAGTTTGCGCTTCCACACCTTGGGATGCGTCTACAACCAATAACGCCCCTTCACAAGCAGCTAAACTGCGAGACACTTCATAAGAAAAGTCTACGTGTCCGGGAGTATCAATTAAATTTAAGACATACTGCTGACCATCTTTAGCAGTGTAATTCATTCGGGCAGCTTGCAGCTTAATTGTAATGCCGCGCTCCCGTTCTAAATCCATATTGTCGAGAAACTGCTCTTTCATCTGCCGCACATCAACAGTGCCAGTAGCTTGCAGTAGGCGATCGGCGAGGGTTGATTTCCCGTGATCAATGTGAGCAATAATACAGAAATTGCGAATCCGAACTGCGGGAACGTCAGTCATATACTATTTTTGCTGAAGCAGCAACCAAGGTTATAAAGAGCGATTTACTTCATGTATTTTAATGCTTTCTTAGCCAAGACGCTGCTATGAAGTGTGAAGTCTGAAGTCTGAAGTCTGAAGTGTGTAGACGCGCTAAGCGTAGCGTTTCCTTTTGAGAGAAGGTTATTGTGTCTGTGCCTGATGCTCTCATACTTTTATGGGTCATATCATTTCAGACTTCATACTTCACCCTTCATACTTCAGTTGCCTCTTAAGTAATTTGCAAATCTATATAAAGTCTCTATAATTAAGTCTATTTTTCCTTGCAGGTATTGATCTATAGGCAGCGTACAATAAATATATATAAGTACATAGTGTTAGAGATCGTGGGCAGTTACACCTCGTAAATGTTCGGATCTACTGATTTACTGACAAAACTTCTAGAGCATTGAAAAAGTGAGTTCTATGAAAATTGCCACTTAAAAATCTCAAGCTGTTACTTTTGGTAAGAGTTCGGGGAACTATGTAACTATACCTTGAAGATTTGTCAGTAAACTAACCCGAAACTTGAGTAGAACTACTTTACAAAGCTTTAGACAAAACAAATTCAGAGTATATAAACCGATGAATATGAAAGAGAGAGCTACCGAAGGGGAGCAAAGACAAGGCGATAAGGTAGAAATTGCTGTTCGCCTAGATTCGGAATTATTAGAGCAAATTCAGCATCTCACCAATGACCCTAGCAAAGTCATTGAGGTAGCAATTCGCCAATGGTTACGGGGTGAGATTCCTAGAGATGATGAACTGACTCGTACTCCTTATCGCACACCTGTACCGCCTAGAGGTGAATGGAATGATTGACAGCAACAACCAAGCTTTTCATAGACAAGGACACAACTGTCAAGTTTGTCAATCATCGCCTTCATTACAGCCAAAACACCCAATGTAAGTATGTAAAAGCTTTTAGTAGCTTGAGCAAAACTGTATTGAGTTGCCACTTGTCTACCCAACTCGATTAAATGACTATTACTGCCAACTCCCAATTGCCAAACTTATTTTCTCAAAATCTGGAAGACATAGCTCATCAAACGGATAGCGCGTTACCAACTCTCGGTGCCGAGTTGGTGTATATGCAAGATGGGTCAGGCCGCTACCTGTCATTTTATTGGCAGCACAGCGAAGTTCTGGGATTAAACCCTGAGCAAATAGTAAATTGCCGCCATGATGAGGGAATTTTTACTCCTGTGGATAAGGTAGCTTATCTAGAACGATTGCACCGAATTTTAGAAAGTTTGGTGCCAGAAAAGTTGCAATGTTGGTTTTGCTACCACCAAGAGTTGTGCGAGTTGGAATTAGTAATTTGTCCGATTATGCCGCCGCTAGGAACTGCCGCCACTACAGTTGTAGTGATGGGAAGGTTATTGCAGGCTACAGTTGATCAACAAGAACTTAGTACCACACCAAAAGCGCCTACACCAATCGAGTTGGCTTTACGTTCGCAGCAACATCAAAAACTAGTAAATAAAATTACTAGAAATATTCGGCGGACTTTGGACTTAGATATTATATGGCAGCAAACAGTAGACAATTTGGGTAAAGCTCTAAAACTAGAACGTTGTATTATCTGTCCCTATCAGCCCTCTAGCTCAAAAGTGCGAGTTATAGCAGAGTATCATCAGCCAGAACGCAGTTCGATGCTTGGCTTAGAAATAGATGTAGCTTCTGAGCCAGCATTTGCTCAAGCTTTAGCAACTTTAGAACCAGTGGTAATGGAGGTAGCGAAATATGCGCTGTGTCCAGAGCAGAAAGTTTTAGTGGTAGCAACATGTTATCAAGACCAAGCAAATGGCTTGATTGCCCTAGCTGTACGCGATGAATGCTATCCACTGACAAATGCCGAACTGGAACTAGCCAAGGAAGTAGCCGATCAATTAGGAACTGCGATCGCTCATGCTACTCTATATAAAGAATTAGAAGCCGCCCGCCAAAAAGCTGAAGAAGCCTCACGCCTCAAAAGTGAATTTTTAGCCAACGTCTCCCATGAAATTCGCACTCCCCTCAACGGGATGATTGGCTTTTTGAAGCTGATCCTTGAGGGTATGGCAGACGACCCAGAAGAACAACATCAGTTTCTTTTAGAAGCGCATCAATCATCAATCCACCTGCTCAACATTATCAACGATATTTTGGATATTGCCAAAATCGAAGCAGGCAAAATGGAATTAGATTGCGCTCCTGTCCAGTTAGATGAGCTATTTTGTGGTGTAGAAAGTTTCATGCGTCCCCAAGCAGAGATGAAAAACCTCAGCTTTCGGATGCAAATTCCCACCACCTGCGATGAAATAGTTGTCCAAGGAAATTATCAACGGCTGCTCCAAGTGATGCTGAACTTGGTAAATAATGCCATTAAATTTACCCATGAAGGCGGTATTACCATCACCGCCGACATAGTACAGAAAAAGGTGAAATTTCAAGAACAGCAATTTCCTGGTCTGGTGAGAGTCCGGGTAGCCGACACAGGAATTGGTGTTTCATTAGACAAACAAGATAAATTATTTCAATTATTTTCTCAAGTAGATGGTTCCCGCACGCGTCAGTATGGCGGTACAGGGTTAGGGCTGGCAATATCCCAAAAGCTGATTGAAGCAATGGGGGGTGAAGTGCATTTCTACAGTCTTGGTGAAGGACTTGGCTCAACCGTTACCTTTACAGTGCCTTTGTATCAACGACCAGTAATTGTTTCATCAACAGACAATAATTTAGATTGCGCGTGTTAATTAGGAATTAAGCAGAAAGCTGAGATGTTGAAATTGGATATTAGGATATAAAACCAACGCAAGAACCATCATTTATTCCACCCCCACACCTTTACACCCTAATATCCCTATACCCTTTTTTGGTGACTGTATATGAAAACACTATATCTATAGGTGGAGAGTAAGGTAAAGTGATGATGGATTTCACCTATGTTCATTGGTAAGTTCACGAATCCCATAATACGGCTTGATAAAACTTTTGTTGAGTCCCTAGTTATTATTTTGTCTAAAATCAGAAAGATAAAAGCACGACAGGCAATCTAGCGACAATTAGATCTAGGATTGATTTAACAAAGCTAAAAAACAAAGTTATGGGTGTTGAATCGCTAGTAGTGTCAAAAATCTACGAAAAACTCATACCTATAACCATCACTAAATTCACAGGTCTAAAACAATGGAACTGACACTTGACAACGTAGAAACCGTTTTAGATGAGATGCGCCCTTATTTGATTTCTGATGGCGGTAATGTAGAAGTTGTAGAACTTGATGGCCCTGTGGTCAGATTACGGTTACAAGGTGCTTGTGGTTCTTGTCCTAGCTCTACAATGACCCTAAGAATGGGTATTGAACGCCGCCTGCGAGAAATGATTCCTGAAATCGCTGAAGTTGAGCAAGTTATCTAGGAACTAGTAAAAAAAGGCAAAAGTAAAAAGGCAAAAGTAAAAAGAAAGAATGCTTATTTTGTAAGCTTTGTGTCTATTTTAGATAGTTGCTTTATTTACACCGTGCGTTACTAGTAAAAAAGGCTGAAGTGTGAAGTTTCAAGGATGAAATTTCATACTTCAGACTTCAGAATTTCTTCTTACCTAATCACTACCCAATATATGACTCATCCACTTTATGTTGCCTTTGTTTGGCATCAACATCAGCCGCTGTACAAATCTCCTGACAGCGGCGTTTCACTTTCATCTACTCAGCAGTACAAGCTACCTTGGGTACGCTTGCATGGCACCAAAGATTATTTAGATTTAATATTAATTCTCGAACAGTATCCCCGGTTACACCAAACGGTGAATCTGGTACCTTCTCTGATATTGCAATTAGAAGATTACATTGCTGGTACAGCTTTTGACCCTTATTTAACAGCCAGTTTAACTCCTGCGGAACAACTCACCCAATGTCAGCAAGAATTTATTTTTCAACATTTTTTTGATGCTAATCACCATACGCTAATTGATCCACATCCACGCTATGCCGAGTTGTATCAACAAAGACAAGACAAAGGGCAAGCTTGGTGTTTGGCAAATTGGGGACTGGAAGATTACGGTGATTTACTGGCTTGGCACAACTTAGCGTGGATAGATCCGCTGTTTTGGGATGATCCAGAAATCGCTGGATGGTTAAAACAGGGGCGTAATTTTAGATTAAGCGATCGCCAGCAAATTTATGCCAAACAACGCCAAATCTTAAGCCGCATTATTCCCCAACACCGGAAAATGCAGCAAACAGGGCAATTAGAGGTAACTACCACACCTTACACTCACCCAATTTTGCCCTTGCTGGCTGATACCAATGCGGGTAGAGTCGCAGTGCCGAACATGACCTTACCAGAACATCGCTTCCAATGGGCGGAAGACATTCCCCGGCACTTACGCAAAGCTTGGGATTTATATACAGACCGTTTTGGTCAAGAACCTCGTGGTCTATGGCCTTCAGAACAATCAGTTAGCCCGGAAGTCTTACCGTATATTATTAAACAAGGATTTAAGTGGATTTGCTCAGACGAAGCCGTCCTGGGATGGACATTGAAACACTTCTTCCATCGGGATGGTGCAGGTAACGTCCAGCAACCAGAAATACTGTATAGACCTTATCGCTTAACAACCCCAGCAGGTGATTTGTCCATTGTCTTCCGCGACCATAGATTGTCCGATTTAATTGGCTTTACTTATGGTTCAATGCAGCCAAAACAAGCCGCCGCCAACTTGGTAGGACATTTGCAAGCGATCGCTAAAAAGCAACGCGAAAACCCCAGCGAACAACCTTGGTTAGTTACCATCGCCTTGGATGGCGAGAATTGTTGGGAATTTTATCCCCAAGACGGCAAACTCTTCCTCGAAGCCTTATATCAAAACCTCAGTAACGACTCCCAACTGCAACTCGTTACCGTCTCCGAATTTATTGAACAATTTCCGCCCACAGCCACTATCCCCCAAGAACAACTACACAGCGGTTCTTGGGTAGATGGTAGCTTCACTACCTGGATTGGCGACCCGGTGAAAAATAAAGCATGGGACTACCTCACTCATGCCAGAGCAGTATTAGCAAGCCATCCAGAAGCCACAGAAGAAAGTAACCCAGCCGCCTGGGAGGCTTTATATGCTGCCGAAGGTTCAGATTGGTTTTGGTGGTTTGGCGAAGGGCATTCTTCCAATCAAGATGCCATCTTTGATCAGTTATTTCGAGAACATTTATGTGGCATTTACAAAGCCTTAAATGAACCCGTACCCTTCCATCTCTCACAACCTCTAGAGGTGCATGAAGTTAGAGCCAACCATACTCCCGAAAGCTTTATTCACCCCGTAATTGATGGCAGAGGTGATGAACAAGATTGGGACAAGGCCGGACGGATAGAAGTTGGTGGTGCTAGAGGCACAATGCACAACAGCAGTGTTATCCAACGACTGTGGTATGGGGTAGATCACCTGAATTTCTATTTAAGATTGGACTTCAAGGGTGGTGTCGCACCAGGAAATGAGTTACCACCAGAGCTAAATCTGCTGTGGTTCTACCCTGAAAAGACAATGCACAATAGCCCAATTCTCTTGGCAGATTTGCCAAAACAAGCGCCAGTGAATTATTTGTATCATCACCATCTAGAAATTAACTTACTGACACAATCGGTGCAGTTTCGGGAAGCAGCAGAGAATCATCAATGGCAGTCCCGCTTTAGTCGCGCCCAAGTAGCTTTAGACACCTGTTTAGAGTTATCAGTGCCTTGGGCAGATTTGCAAGTGCCACCAGATTATCCCTTGCGCTTGATTTTAGTCCAGTCTGATAATGGGCGTTTCTGCGATTATTTACCAGAAAATGCTTTTATTCCGATTGAAGTACCCTAGGAAAGTACCAAAAATCAAAAGGCAAAAGTCAAAAGGCAAAAGTCAAAAAGCTTAAATGGCTACCTGTTGATTTACGCCGTACTGCACTAGTCAGAAGGCTGAATGAAGTAATTCGCTTCATACTTCAGCCTTTATCTGAGTCTATTGGTGGTTGATGAATCTTGCGATTAGCCTCAGTAATTTAGATAAAATTGTATAAAAATTATGAAATTTTGATTTTACAATACGTAGACAGGGAAACATACAGCAGAAATTTGCAAATAAGCAGTAATGATACTGGCAAAAAAATATTTTTATAGTTAAATTGAAGACAACACAGAGTAGCTGTTTTTGAACCATGAATCGCTTTTCTGGAAACATGACCAATTGTCAAAACGAGTACAGTTCACAAAAGAATCAACTGGCTCAATTGTGTGGTTCCACGCAGCTATTTCGCGATCGCTATATCATCCTGCGAATTTTAGGTAGAGGTGGTTTTGGCATTACTTTTTTAGCGAGAAATGCCCAATTACCAGGAAACCCTCTGTGTGTAATTAAACAACTTTGCCCGAAGACAACTAGTACTAAAAGTTGGCAAAAAGCCTGTCAGCGCTTTGAGCAAGAAGCCAAAACTTTAGCGCAACTTGGTAGCCATTCGCAAGTTCCCATGCTTTTAGACTACTTTGAAACCAATGGTGAGTTTTATTTAGTGCAAGAATATGTGCGCGGCTACACTTTAGCGCGAGAAGTCAAGCGAAATGGCACTCAAAGTGAAACAGAAGTTAAACAGTTTTTACGAGAAATTCTGCCAATATTACAATACATACATCAAAATCGCGTTATTCATCGAGATATTAAACCGCAAAATTTGTTGCGATGTGAAGATGATCAGCGGTTGGTAATGATAGATTTCGGTGCAGTGAAAGAGAAGTTAGTTGATATTACTGAAGACTCTGGTTATAAAACTGCAAGCACTAATTTTGTTGGGACAATGGGGTTTGCACCTCCAGAACAGTTTGCACTGCGGCCAGTTTACGCCAGTGATATATATGCAGTGGGAGTGACTTGTCTTTATTTGTTGACTGGTAAAGGGCCTTTAGACTTTGAACAGGATATCTATACAGGTGAGATATCATGGCAAAAAGAAGTGAATATTAGCGATCGCTTTGCTAAAATTTTAGGCAAGATGGTGAAGTTTTCTTTAGACGATCGCTTCAAAACAGTTGATGATGTAATTAAGGCCTTAAATATAGAGAGTAATTTACCCAATTTAAGTAACTGTTTAACAACTAAGCCTCTTAAAAAATTCCCACATCAACCACAACAAACATCTCCACAAGCGTATATATCACCGACTAATAGAACAGCGATCGCAATTCGAGAATGGAAAGCTAAACTCAATAACAAACAGTTGCACCGGCAGTTTAATTCTTACTTAACTTCGGTATAAATAATGATTAGCATTAACTGTTCACCTCTGTAGTTAAAGTTATCCGTGAAAATATCTCGCTTACTCACACCTTGTTGTAAACTCTATTCATTGCTCCTTCACTCTCCATGCCTCTGCATCTGGAGTGTGAGACAAAAACAAAAGCAAATAAACTAGTTTCTTAGCTCCAGAATTTGGTAAGCTCCAACTTCGGAGACAATAAATAAACTTAAGTATTGGTCGGAGGGGTCTCAGGGTGGCTCACGATGAACATGCAGTAACGGAACAAATTCATCCAAAAGATATTTCCTGGCCATTTTGGCCGATTGTGCCACTCTACCCCTACAGCAGACGGCGAACAATTCGTCGAGAAGTCATCAAAAATACTGTCTGGACTTTTGACCAATTACAAGGCATTTTTTACGTTGTTGTGCCGATTCGGATGACTGTTGTCAAGCTAGATGCTGGTGGTTTACTGGTATATGCGCCTGTTGCAGCAACAAAAGAATGTATTCAACTTGTTCAAGAATTGGTGGCTGAACATGGGGATATTAAATATATTATTTTGCCAACTATCTCTGGTATCGAACACAAAGTTTTTGTCGGCCCTTTTGCGAGATGCTTTCCTAACGCACAGGTGTTTGTCGCGCCGAATCAATGGAGTTTCCCGCTGAATTTACCATTAAGCTGGTTAGGTCTACCTGCAAAACGCACTCAGGTTTTGCCAGAAGATAGCAGCCAAGCGCCTTTTGCCGATGAGTTTGATTATGAAATATTAAAGACGATTGATTTAGGCCTTGGTAAGTTTACAGAAGTGGCATTTTTTCACAGGCGATCGCACACTTTATTAGTCACAGATGCGGTAGTATCAGTACCAGAAGAACCGCCAGCGATCGTGCAACTTGAACCCTATCCTTTACTATTCCACGCGAAAGAAAGAGGTTCGGATGTTGTTACTAATAATCAACTAAATCGCCGCAAAGGATGGGAACGGATTACACTGCTTGCTTTATACTTTCAACCCAGTGCTTTAAAAGTACCTGCATGGGGTGAAGTATTCCGCGATGCCTTGAAAGCACCAGAACGCTCTATAAAGGCTTATTTTGGGTTATTTCCCTTCAAATGGCAAGATAACTGGCAGATGTCATTTCACGCTTTACGCGGAGATGGGCGTTTGTTTGTTGCACCAGTTTTACAAACTCTCATTCTCAACCGCGCACCCAAAGAAACACTTGATTGGGCGGATAAAGTGGCAAGTTGGAATTTTCAGTGGGTGATTCCCTGTCATTTTGACGCACCAATTAAAGCTCAACCACAGCAATTTCGCCAAGCATTTTCTTTTTTAGAAAAGCAACCAACTGTCAGTACATGTTTGTTTAATAGTAGTAGTTATCCTTTACCAGAGGATGATTTTAAAATTCTCAAAGAAATTGATGCAGGTTTAAATAAGAGTGGAATTGTTCCGCCTGCGAAGGAGAAAATCTAAAAGTTTGTGGAGATTCAAAAGCAAATTTGATTACGCCCGTTTTTCTTAGCTGCTCTGACTTTATCGCTGGCTCGCTGCAAAAAAGACACAAGGTTATTTTCTGCCATTAGTTCAACAACACCAATACTGGTGGTGAGGTGAAACTGATGACCATTATAAGCTGTGATGATTTCTTCACTCAAAGCTAGGCGAATTCTTTCAGCTATTTGACATCCGGTATTGAGGTCAGTATTAGACATGACAATACAAAATTCTTCGCCGCCGTAGCGTGTAACCCAATCTCCTGCTCGGATATGAGTTGTAAATATTTTTGCAGCAGTTTTTAAAGCTTGATCACCAGTAGGAAAACCATAGTTGCGATTCACTTCACCGAAATTATCTAAATCGAGGAGCAAGATTGTTAGTCGTTGCTGATATTTATGATATTTTTCGATCTCACGGGCTAGTAATCTATCGAGATAACGGCGATTAAATACTTCAGTTAAGCCATCATGCTCTGCTTCTATGCGATATTTATTGGCTAAACGACTGGCTTTCAGTACCATTTCACTAATCATTCGTTCCGCAGTGACACGAATGCGATGCTCAAAGTCAGTGATTAGTTTATCTTGACCAGAAGCATCAGCGATCGCTTCAAATTCTTCAGAGGTGACAACGCGGTTACGTCCCTTTTGCTTGGCCGCATAGATACATTGATTGATTTCTTGCCATAATTGCTCAACGGAAGAATGTCCTGACATCGCAACTACTCCTAATGAAGCTGTTAGATGCACAGAAGATGTCTCATTCAGCTTGAATTCATGAGTTTCGATCTGCGTTCTGAGAAATTCGGCAAAAGCTTTTCCTTGCTCCATACCACCACCCATACAAATCACAAATTTATCACCGCCTGTCCGAGCGACGATACTAGCTCCTAGTGAGTACTTTTGGAGAATTTGTCCAATCTCTTGTAATATCTGATCTCCGACAACATGACCATAGCGATCGTTAATAAACTTAAAACGATCAATATCTAAGTGAATTAAAGATAAAGGTTCTACTTCTTCTTTAGATGTTAAAAGCTTGATGGCATAATCGTTAAATTTGCGAAAATTAGCAATTCCAGTTAACTTATCAAGACTAAATAAATGCTTTTGCTGATTATGCCAAATACTGCGCTGTAAACGTAAACCTATTTGCTGATTAATGGCATCGATTTTACAGGTTTCATCTCCTGCTTCTAACCAGCAAAGAACAGCAGCTTCTTGCTCAATTGTCTCTATCAATACTACTATTGGTAAACCAACAGTAGTATACATATATTTGACTTGCTCTAAATTTTCAAAAGCCTTGATATCGAGTACAATAACATCAAAGTCTTGCTCAAATAAAGTTGAAATATCAACTTGCATCCACTCAAAATTGAGGGGAACATTTATTGGTTGAGGCAAATCTAGTGAACTACACCACGCAACTCGAATTGCTTTCACCTGTTCATTCATGAATTTCCAACTTTAGTAACCGACAAAAGTATATGGTTAACTTAAAGTTTAACAAGTAAATTCAGTAGTCTGTGAGCAACATTCTTTGACTAAGAAATTAAGTTTTTCTAAGTGAAGTTACTAACAGGGAAATTGCTGGTTATGATGCAATCAGGACTTACGCAAAAATAACGTAACTCCGTCATTACGTAGGCGTTAGCCTTACCGTAGGGTACAATAGCGACGTCATCCCCCCTGAAGCTGGGATTGCTTCCCTACACTTCGTTCCGGTCGCAATGACACTATCGGCGTTGCGTAAGTCCTAGCAATTACTAAAACTTGTATTTCTATCCCATTCATTCAGTATAAATTTGACGAGATTTTAAGCCAGCTATAGCAATATTAAATAAGTCATATAAAATACAGATCAGGAAACGAACTAACACCATTTTGAATTATGGAAGGGTTTATTAATCAGCGGTTCAGAACTCCATCTGTCGCAATCATTTTCCAAGTTGTTATAAACTGATGTTCTTGCGCCACTAGCAAATTCAGATCCTTCTAAATTCATTTATGCCAAAGATAAAAAATTTTCTCTAAAATGGTCAAGTCATCACATTGCCGTAGCACACCCTATTAGACTGACATTGTTGAATAAATCGCTGGGGAATTTCTATACTAGCACCCCAATGCAAGTGTATATATGAAGCGTGAAGATTAACGGATAAATTCCAGCCTTCAAAGCCCATATTTTCATCACAATCGTAGCGGTAAGTTTCAAATAATGGCTGATGAGAATTGGTGCTTAAACTTGAGCGATGAAACTCATGTCCGTAAATATTTGTCCCGGCATTGACTAACAAACTATCTTGTAATGCTATCGCCCGACGATAACCCAAAGTTAAACGTCCACCCATGCAGGCAGATGTGGGGATTATTCCTACCATTGGGTAAGTTTTACCCTCAAAATCGATGATTTCTGCACACAAATACATCAATCCGCCACATTCGGCAATTGTGGGCATACCTTGAAGAATCGCTGTTTTTACTGCTTGTAAAACATTGGTATTTTTAGTTAATTGTTCAGCAAAAACTTCTGGAAAACCACCGCCAAAATACATTCCCTGAATATTTGGCGGTAATTCTGAGTCTGCTAGAGGACTCCAAAAAACTAACTCTGCACCTAATTGTTGGAGTATATCGAGATTATCTTGATAATAAAAATTAAAAGCGCGATCGCGTGCAACCGCAATCCTGATTTTAGTTAGTGCTGTTAGCGGTAGCGGGGCGTTCAGTCTGTGCTGAGTTTTTAATAAAGGTAATAAACTTTGCCAGTCAAAGCAATTATCACCTAAATCAGCTAGACGTTCTACCACAGCATCCAGTTCGCTAATTTCGCCTGTGGGGACTAAACCGAGATGGCGGTCAGGAATTGTAATGTTATCTTGACGACGCAATACACCAAGAATCGGTAACTGTAGAGATTGTAGAGCATCTTTGAGAAGAGAGAGATGGCGATCGCTGCCGACGCGATTGAGGACTAAACCAGCTATCTTAATTTTAGGGTCAAAGGAACAATAACCGTGAGCGATCGCCGCCACAGAACCCGATAACCGACTGCAATCAATTACCAACACCACAGGTAAATCAAGTAACTGTGCAATATGCGCCGTACTAGCAAAAGTGAATGGGTGTAAACTAGCTTCTTCCCCACTCCCCATCACCCCATCAAACAACCCCATTACCCCTTCAACCAAAGCATATTCACTTGTTTGGTGATGTTTAGCAAAACATTGCTGAACGTAAACTTCACTAGTCAGCACTGGGTCTAAGTTGCGACAAGCAAGACCAGTCACATACTGATGAAACATTGGGTCAATATAGTCTGGCCCGACCTTGAAAGATTGCACCTGACCACCACGACGACATAAAGATGCTAAAAGAGCGAGTGTAACTGTTGTCTTACCCACCCCGCTACGTTCGCCAGCAATTACTAAAGCCATTGAAAAAAACTACTGTGTACTATATTGTTTAACTTGCGATCGTACTGTTTTTATCAATATTTAAAAGCGGTTATTATAAAATTCAGCATAAGCTAAAAGTAGCTCAATCACTCATGAGTTAAAAACATAATGCAGAATCACAGCAAACAGATTTACAATTATACCGTTATTTTAGAAAAAGAATCAGATGGAGGTTATCACGCATTTTGTCCTGCCTTAAAAGGCTGTCATTCTCAAGGAGATTCTTTTGAAGAAACGATTGAGAATATTACAGAAGCTATGGAATTATATATTGAAAGTTTAAAAGCTGATAATCAACCTATTCCCAAAGAAGATTTAATTGTTAAGCCTTTGAGTATACTAGTATGAGTAATTTTCCTAGTGTCAAAGCGAAGGATTTTATTAAGGTTGCCGAACAATTAAGCTTTTATTTTGACCGTCAAAAGGGGAGTCATGCTATTTACAAAAATAGTCAAGGACATAGGGTTGTAATTCCTATCCATGCTGGAAAAGACATAAAACAAGGAACTTTAATGGGTATGATTCAGGATATAGGCATTGACAAGGATACTTTCTTTGAGTTGCTAGGAAAATTATAGTATCATGTAAAGTCTATAATGAGGTAATAACATAAATTTTATTTGTGTTTCTCAACAGTTGATTGTTTATCCAAAACCCACAAAAATATCTGTCTAACTTTAATCAAATATTAGCGATCGCACTTAATTATAATTAAATGTTAATCAATTTCAAAATCATTTATGGGAATAACAGGTAAAATAAAACAAATTTCTTCATCAACCTTGGATTTATTTATCAAAGACCCATATCTTGTTGATGCTTTTTTCTATGCTAATTTGGTGCCAGAATCGGCTTTCTGGGAAAGAGTGTCTTATTGGACTGGTGAATCTACTGGCAAAACAAAACAAAACCCTATATTAAAATTTTGGAATAAGTTTACAGCTAGAAATAAACAGTTAAAATACACATACAACTGGCAAAAAATAAGAGGAAAGTTTCTTGCTGAGTGGGAAAAACCTGAACTTTATTTAGATAAATCTTGGCAAGAATTGACATTTTTGCTAGGAGGTTACATTGCCGCTTATTACTCTACCCCTCAAGGCAAAATCCCCGAATTAATAGTAGAAAAAGGATACAAAAAAGATTTTTTACCATTTCTAGTCATCAAAAATTCCCAGTGGGATGGTAAGCCTTTAGTGAATGCCTTTGGTGCTGGTAAAGATATCGGTTATGAAACAGGATATGGCCCAGTTAGATATCTGCAAGCAGGTGATGAAGTTGGTCAAATTCTGGATGGGTTACTAGAACTTTCTCAAGAAGGTTTTGAAAATCGTTTTATGCTAGAGTCGCAAAAGCCCAACCCTGTACCCTGGATTGATTTTTCAGAAGAAGAAATGCTTGATTGGATGGTAGATTACTACAATGAAATAGTTGATTACTATGAAGATACTGTTAGACAACAAAAGGCACTCCTGCTTTATTTGACGTAACTGCACATTAAAACATCAGAGAAAATTTTTTAATCCAATCTCAGCGAACCTTTGCGCCAACCTCCGCGCACCTTTGCGTTAAAGAAAGCTAGTATTTCCTGACAGCTTGAGGCTCAAAAATTGCCTCTGTATTAAAAAAAGCCCCCCATTATGAAAATTGGAAGGCTTTTTGGAGAAATTAGCTGAGATGAATCTAACCCTTAAGTGAAGGTTTCACAGTTTGGGCAATAATTCCCAAGCTATCTTCAAACAGAGTCTCACGTCCCCAGCGTTGTACTTGCTGACTCAACAGTGCTTCCGCTTTTTGTTCAGAAAGTGAACTCACTTGTTGGAATAAACCAGCAGATTGAGCGCCCCCGTGGGTTTCCATCCGCATACAACCGCCAGTCTCCGAGCAGATAACTGTGCTACATTCAGCTTTGGTATTAGTTGAACTCAGACGTAAAGCAATCAAGTCACCGGGAATATCACCAACATCAGCAACCGGAACTCCTGCTAACTCGGCTTCTATTTGTTTTTGGTCTTGAGCCACAAAGCGAATCCGAATGATATCGTAATCATTGCTTTCCTTTTGATAGGAAATCGGCATCCAATCTAAGCGACTAGCCAACCAACCTAAAAATAGTAGTGCTTGGGCAGGGTTGCCTTTTTCATAGTCAATTGTGACGCGGTCAATGTCCTTTAAGGCGGCGCGACGATTGGGGGGGTCGTAAGCTTCTGCTGTCAATTCTTGCCATGCTGCTAAACGCCGCCAATTCAAATCAGCCAAGGGTATGTTAGTTTCGACTAACTCTTGTAAGCTGAGTAAATCGCTTTCTGGTTCGTTAAAGTTGCAAGAATCAACTATGACGTTATTGCAAACGGCAGCCAAGCGCTTAAATAATGGGTTGTTGGGGTCGGGAGTAGCTTTCCACCACAGGAACTTCGGCAGACCACCAATTAGTAATGCGGGAATCATCCCCCCAATTCTTTCTAAAGCCGAGGCTGTACCAGAAAGGGTGATATATTCGCAACAAACTAGAGTGCTAGAAGATTGCTTTTGAATTGGGCAGTAAGCAGAAACTTGTGCTTTTACCCCTTCATCTTCGCCTGCGATGGGACATAAGGCAATGATGCGACAGGGGTTGCGTAAAGCAATTTCATCAGCAATTCTGGGGCTGGTGACACTAACGTTATAGGAACCATTACCATTTTCCGCAACGGCTCCATTACCTTGGCGTTTGGTGTATTCTTCCCGCAATTTTGCCAAAGTTTCTGTTGTAGCCGTGCCAGTTTCTAGCAGTTCATATTTTTGTTGTGCTAACCGCAGTGCTATATCCGTCTGTGGCCCTAAAATCCCGTCAATGGGGCCATTATAAAATCCCAGAGATGCCAAAAGATACTGAGTTTCTTCTGGTTCGTACACCACTAAGGTAAAAGTTGTAGCACGAGTAGCCGCAGGTAGCGCACCATCTTCACCAGTGATGCCATAACTTTGCCAAATTTGATTCAGTTCCGCTTCGATTTCATTCAGCGAAATGTCCTTGGGGGCTTGGAGTGAAAAAATGGTAGGAGCTTGGGTCATAGCTTTTGAAGTATGAAGTATGAATTAGGAAGTATGAAGTATGAAGTATGAAGTATGAAAAAATTTCAGACTTTGGCCTTCAGACTTCAGACTTTTAGAGTCTGCGCCAGCGACGGCCGTCTTGGTTAATCAACAATTCGGCTTCTGCGGGTTCCCAAGTACCTGCTTCGTAATGGGGAATAATTGCTGGGTCTGTAGGTGCATCCCAAACAGAAAGCGCGGGGGTGACTATTTGCCAAGCTGCTTCCACTTCATCGGCCCGTGTGAACAATGTTTGGTCGCCCATCATGCAATCTAAGAAGAGGCGATCGTAGGCATCAGAAGTGCCGGAAATCCCAAAGGAACCGTAACTAAAGTCCATATCTACAGAACGGGTGCGGAATTCTGCCCCTGGCATTTTCACATCAAAGCGCAAAGAAATTCCTTCGTTGGGTTGAATCCGCATTGCCAATACGTTGGCATTTCTTTGTTGGGCGGCGGATTGGAACATCCTAGAAGGAACATCGCGGAAATGAATCGAAATTTCGCTGACTTTTTTCGGCATCCGTTTGCCAGTCCGCAAATAGAAAGGTACACCTTGCCAACGCCAGTTATCCACCATGAATTTCATGGCTACATAAGTGGGTGTACCGGACTTGGGATCAACACCTGGTTCTTCGTGGTATCCTGGCACTGGTTGTCCTTTCATCCAACCAGCACTGTATTGACCGCGAATAGCGGAACGGGACAAATTGTGGATATCTGCTAGGCGAGTTGCTTGGAGTACTTTAACTTTTTCTGTGCGGATACTGTTAGCATCCATTGAGTTGGGTGCTTCCATGGCCGTCAAGCAGTAAAGTTGCATTAAGTGGTTTTGCAACATATCTCGGAGTGCGCCGGCTTTTTCATAATACCCAGCCCGGTCTTCTACCCCTACAGTTTCAGCAACGGTAATTTGTACGTGATCAACGAACTGACGGTTCCATAAAGGTTCAAAAATCGCGTTGGCAAAGCGGAACACGAGCAAGTTTTGAACGGTTTCTTTACCTAAGTAGTGGTCAATGCGATAGACTTGATTTTCTTTACAATACTTCTGCACAATCAAGTTGAGGCTCTGAGCAGAAGCCAAGTCTCGACCAAAGGGTTTTTCAATTACTAGGCGGTGTTTTTCTGGATTGTCCAGCATTCCGCCTTCCCCTAGTTGCTTGATGGCTTCGGGGAAAAAGTTGGGAGCGACGGAAAGGTAGAACATATGATTGCCGCGTGTTCCCCGTTTTTCGTCTAATTCGTTTAATAGGGTTTTGAGTTTTTGGTAACTTTCTGGGTTATCTATATCACCAGGACAATAGAACAAACCCTGGGAAAAGTCTTGCCAAAGTTCTTCTAGTTCCACACCACCATGTGCTTCTTCCATGCCTTTACGCATTTGTTCACGGAAGTAGTCGTGGCTCCATTCCCGCCGGGCCACACCAACAATCGTGATTTCTGGTGGAACCCGCCGTTCTCGCCGCAGTTTGTATAATGCTGGAACTAGTTTGCGCCAGGTAAGATCACCAGAAGCGCCAAAGATAACTATAATTTGGGGTTCGGGCATCCCTTGCTGTTGCAGACCAACGCGCAAGGGATTTTCTAGCAGACTGACCATAACAATTTTTTGATCTTGGAGTTGAGATTTGGATGGGTAGAAATTAAGAGTAAAAAGGTAAAAGACTATATTTCTTTTTACTTTTGCCTTTTTACTTTTTACTTCTTAGACCCTACACAGGTGACAATAGCTTGACTTTGTTTTCTAAAGAGTTCATCAAGGACTTGAAAGGTTGGACAAATTTATCAATACCTTCCACTAACAGTTCATCCATTACGGTATTGATATCAATGTTTATGTCTGGATCTTTCAAGCTTTCAATAAGTTGATAAGCTTCATGAACTTTGGTTTCCACGCGATCGCCTACATCGCAGTGGTCAACACAAGCTGCTATTGTCGAGGGTGGTAAGGTGTTAACGGTATCGCGGCCAATTAACTCATCAACATACATCACGTCGCTATAGTCTGGGTCTTTGGTGCTAGTACTAGCCCAAAGTAACCGCTGGACTTTTGCCCCTTTAGCTGCTAAGAGTTGCCACTGTTCGCTTTCAATAATTTTTTTGTATTCTTGATAAGCTATTTTGGCATTAGCGATCGCTACTTTGCCTTTTACGGCTCTGAGTTTGGCTTCTAAGTTAATATCATCAACGCCACGGTGCAATTTAGCATCGATTTTTGCGTCAATGTTACTATCAATGCGACTGAGAAAAAAGCTGGCTACAGAAGCAATTTTGCTAATGTCTTTTTCCTCAGTCAGGCGTTTTTCTAAACCTCGAATATAAGCCCAAGCTGTATTGATGTAGCTTTGTACAGAAAATAACAAAGTAACATTGACGTTAATTCCATCGGCTATTACTTGTTCTACGGCTGGTAAACCTGATTCTGTACCGGGAATTTTAATCATGATATTTTCCCGGCCAATTTCTTGAAAATAACGGCGGGCTTCATTGATGGTGGCTTGAGTATCATGAGCAATGGTTGGCGGTACTTCTATACTCACATAACCATCAACTCCATTCGAGGCTTCATATACAGGGTGCAGAATATCAGCAGCGTTACGAATATCTGCAAAAAATAAAGATTCGTAAATTTTGTAGGTTGGTAATTTAGCGCGAACTCCTGCTTCTATGTCCGCATCATAAATCGCATTGTTGGGGTAGGCGCTTTGCGACTTGTCGCCAGACATCGCTTTTTCAAAAATTGCTGGGTTCGAGGTGATCCCGGAGATTCCTTGATTTTCTACCAAGTTTTTCAATTCCCCTGATTGAATCATGTCCCGCGTCAAATTATCCATCCAGATACTTTGACCGTATTGTTGAATCTCCTGTAGATGATTGGTGGCCATAGCTTAGTTCCCTCCGTTTAATGATGTCTCCAAGTGAACTTGGCAATCCATCCTGTGATGGTGACTTTTGCATTTTGGCTTTGCCAATCACTTATCGCATCGACCAGCTGAAATAATCTATCACTACTTCATCCGCACTGTAGTAGTGATATTTTCTCTTCCTCATCCCAAGCAGACACTAGTAAAGCAAGATAAAAATAACTTCACGCTAAGGAATAGTTAAAAGTTAATGGCCAATTGTCATTAGTCAATTGTTATCGGTAAATAAAATTTATTTTTGACTTTTGACTTTTGACTTTTGACTTTTGACTTTTAATACTAGTGACCGTTTTGAATAAAAGACTCAACTTTTGCCACAGACTCTTTACTACCAATAATCAAAGGTGTGCGTTGATGGAGTTTTTTCGGCACCACATCTAAAATATCTACTAGTCCTGTGGTAGCACGACCGCCTGCTTGTTCAATCAAAAAAGCCAGAGGAGCCGATTCATAAAGTAAGCGTAATTTACCTTCTGGCTTTTGAATTGTACCTGGGTAGAGAAATACACCGCCTTGAACCAGAATTCTATGGATATCGCTCACCATTGCACCACTATAGCGAGCAGAGTAACCCTCTGTACGATGGACATACCGAACATATTCTCTAAATGACTCTTCCCACTGCCAGAAATTTCCTTCATTCACACTGTAAACAGAACCTTGGTCAGGAATCCGAATATTTTCTTCGGTGAGGATAAACTCTCCCAAGCTGGGATCAAGCGTAAATGAATGCACCCCTCTACCTATACTATAAACCAGCATAGTACTTGGCCCATATAGTATGTATCCAGCGGCAATTTGCTTACGTCCATTAGTAAGTAAATCGGTAGCTAAACCATCAGCGTCGTCTCCTTCTTGTTGGCGAATCGCAAAAATGGAACCTAAGCTGAGATTGGTATCGGTGTTAGAAGAACCATCTATTGGGTCATACAACAAGGTGTAACGACCTATAGGACAGTTTTCTGGGATGTAATAAGGGTCGTCCATTTCTTCAGAAGCTAGGCGACAAACTAAACCACTTTGCTTAAATACCGAGATAAAAACATCATTGGCATAAACATCCATCTTTTTGACGGATTCTCCTTGGACATTCACATCCCCGGTAAATCCGAGAACGCCTTCCATTAACCCTGCACGGCTAAGATGACGGGCAATTAATTTACCTGCAAGGGCGATGCGATTCATCAGCGCACTCAAATCCTGAGCATCAGGAGAAAAGCTTTGAAGTTGCTGAAGAACATGACGGGATAAAGTTGTACAATCACGATCTAAACTTTTATCTGTATGATCGTCGATTGGCAACTCTAGAGATTCTGGCGCTTTAGCCATTTTTGCATTCTCCCTAGGGACTGGTTGATAGTTAGGTTGGTAAAGTCATGGGTAGCAACTAATAGCTGCTGCTTCTATCTTAGAAAGGTAAGTTGATAACCTTGATGTGGCTTTAGATAAACTAAAGAAATGGATAAGTTTTTGCTGAATTTCCCAAGGCAAAAAAGTGTTGTTGCCGATTGAAGCGTAGAGTTAAAACGGCTTATGGTTAGATATCGCCTTGAGAATCACTGAACAAGGTAAATTTACTAACCGGATCTGTTCCACAATCTTCAACTCAGTCGCGCCAAGTTCAAGGTTGGTAATATCACCCCAGAACCACCTAAGCCCTAAAAAACCGACTGCTTGTGAGATTAGTCTGTAGCTCACAACAGCCGGCTATAGTTGTGTTCGATTGTTTAATACTTACCGCAATTTGTAACCAAGTGAGCTACGGAATGATCTTCAGCCTGGAGTACTGTTGGCTTTTAACTCCGCTAATTGTGCTGAGTTAACTTTGGCTAAGAAAATTCTTGCTTAACAGTAAAACAATTTGCTATTGTTGTTATCTGTTTGAATTTAAATTTCTTGTTTTTTCGCCCAATCACCTCGCCGATTATCATCTAGTCGGTTATCCTCTCGCGGTTTTGCTTTATTAACTCTGAGTTGCCGACCCATCCATTCGGCACCATCTAACTCAGTGATAGCTGCATTTTCTTGAGCGTCTTCTTCCATTTCCACAAAAGCAAAACCTCGCATCCGCCCTGTTTCACGATCAGTAGGTAAGACAACTCTTTTGACCTCGCCGTAGTCTGCAAATACTGCTTTTAAATCTGCTTCAGTAGCGCGGTAGGAGAGATTTCCAACGTAAATAGTCATGTGGGATCACGTAATTGTCAACAAACAGCGATTAGTTCAGCGAAAAAACAGAGATCAACAAACTACAAATCTTGCGTCGCCGCTTTTGATTTATTTTTATTGATGACGAGCGTTGTGGCGCAGCAATCATAGTGCTGGCGTGACTTCAACTAAACTCTCTATAAGGCTGAACTTACACTTACGCTCATATAATAACTGATTGCGACATTTTTCAAAGTATGGGATATTACAATCCCAAATAATAAGAAATAAGCCGAACTTATAGATTTTTGAGATAAAAAGCTGATTGTGTTAAGATAGTTTAATAGTTCCGCAAAGTATTTTAGTAGTTTTTACTGAAATAAAGCATTTATTTATACATTAAAATTAGTAATCTTGGGATTACTGCTAGTTTGACAAACTTTGCTAAAAACAAAAAATTTACCTGCAACCTTGCTGAATCTGCGAGAGTAAGAGTTGCAGGTAAAAAGCCATTAATTTGATGGAAAATCAGCAGCAAATTTATTCAATTGAAATTGTCTGCGGGCCTGTGGCTTTACCATTATTCACTTCGGTTGTGGAAGTGGGGTAGCTAGTAATACCTATATGTTGATCTAGCCAACTTTTCACAGGATCATCTTTCAGATTAAGTCGCAGCACTCCAGAGAAAAAACCACCAAGAAATGAGACTGGGTGATGAGTTAATTCTTTAAATATTGGTGACAATTCATCAAGAAACATGAAAAATCTCCTGGCCGTGCCATAAACAATTATTACTTTTTTATCAATAGTAACGAAAAGTATGGAGGATGAAGTATAAATTTCAGACTTCATACTTCATCCTTCAGAATTTCCTAGTTGGGTAGTTGATCTGGAAACATACACTTGTCAGAATCACAACCGCTAGGGCCTGCTTCTGTTAACTCACCGGAGTCATAGCGACTGAGGACAGCGCAGAAATCATCGGTTTTGCGTCGCGCCAACACTTCTTGAGATAAACGCTCATAAGTTGCTTTGTCTATTGGCTCAAATGGGAGACGGGGGAATGATTGTAAATCGTCAAATCGTGCCAATAGTGCGGCGGAAATGTAACCCTCATCATTTTGGATGGCTTCGTAAATGCGCTGTCCTAATGGTTCCACTTCATCAGCGCGTAGTTCTAGGGTTGCCGATGTATTGTGGGTAACGTAATGACGCTGCACTTGCATGACAAAATCAAATTGGGCTAAGACAGAAAACTTAGATACATCAATTTGATCAGCACCAGGTACATCAGCCCAAGGTACAGCAACAGGGATTTCCACCAACCATTCACTCACGCGGGGATCAAAGGGATCGTTTAATAAATTACCGTTTTCATCCTTATCAGCTTGGGAGGGAATGACATTATAGCCGTAGTCAATACAAGCTAAGGCTACTGGGTCATTTTTGCGGAAAGTGATGCGGCGAATAAATCTTTGGGCTTTGGGTGGATGCCAACCAGAACTAGCACCAGATAATAGAGCTTTAGTGCCACTGGGTTGGACTGTAGTACAACGATTAGGACGTTTGAGGTTATGGCGATCGCAATAATCCCACACTGCCTTTTGTACTACTTCTCTCCAAAAGCTGAGATATTTTTCTTCTTGGTGCTTAAATGCTAACCCTTGGGATGTTGCAGGTCTACCTTCTGCCCACCAGTGCAACCAGTCCACACCAAAAGCATGGACAAAGAAATCAAATAAGCCAGTAAAAGAAACACCGACAATTGGGTCTAATTCCCGACTATATTGATAGCGCGGTTCCAAAAATTGATGATTGAGAAGTGTGGCTACAGATAACGCCCCAGCAGTGAAAGCTTCCTCTTGTTCTTTGTAATCAAATGGGTCAATTTGATTGAGATGAATCTCTGAAAGATTGCAGTGGAAGTTACTACCAATAATTTCCCCACAGTTGTGAGTAATACAACCGTTAGCAATGAAAGAATGAGTTAAGGGTACATGGAGATCATAGACAGGTTCTTCACCACATTCTTCTACACTTTTAACTTTGGAAGAAAACCTATTACTGACTACAGTTTCACCATAAATTCTTAACGGCTTTTTGTTTACAAGTTTTTCTAGCCGTTCTTGCTTTTCAGATGTTAAAGGAAAACCAACTAATTGCCAATATTTTCTAGCTTCGCTTCCTGAATAGATGATTAGTCGCCAGCTACCTCGATTTTGACTAATTTTTTGTGTTCCATCTTTCAACTTATATGGAACACCTGGGTCTCCTGGCTGTTGTTTGATTATTAAACTACTTTTAATTCCCAGGTTAAGCAGAATTAATTGAATTTGTTGAAGGAGTTTTCTTGAACGGTTACGTAGTTCAACATTTCTACCTTTAACATTTACGCAACCATCAGCGCAAAACAAGCCTTGTAAAAAGCCAATAATTACCTCTTGTGACTCAGATAAAAATCTATCTGGTAAACATTCTTTAGACTGTACGCCTAATTTGTTCAGGAAAGCTCTCATTAAAAGTGATCCACTATGAAATGTGTATACACCTTTGATAAAACTAGGCTGATGGTTATACCCTGTCAAAGATTGTACGGCAGAGGTCAGTACAGGAAAAGCAGTTTCATACTCTTTTTGATTGATATAGAATACTACATCTAATCCTTTAGCTCCTTTGTAAATTGAACCATCGCCGTACAACCAACCCAGCATTTGTGCTTGTTCAACAGTAATTGTACTTTCACCAAAGTGACCGGTTCCTTTCTGAATATAAATATGATGCTCAGAAGTTAAGTCTTTGGTAGCAACCCATCCTTTATTAGTGAAATGCTCGTGATCAGCAGTGCATCTCATTTGCTGACCATTTGCTAAGGTAATAACATAAGTATTTTGTACTCCTGTAGGAAAAGCGATCGCATCAGTTAATCTAACTCCATCTAATCCTACAGAACGCAAATCAACTAATGCTTGAAATGGTTTTCCAACTAAATCTTTAATCGGAATTAGCCCCTGATTAGTAGATACTAAAGTATCACCTGCATGACAAGGATTTAAGCCGTATCTACCTAAACGATGTTCTAATTCTTTAGCATCAATTTCTGGGTAGCGTTGTTGTAACCAATCTTTAGAAATTCCTTGGTCGTAAGCCTTCAAAAAATCAACTTTTAAGGCTTGTGTTGTTAACAAATCACAGTTAGATCTGGCTACAGCTTCCCCAGCCCATTGAATCGCGCCTTCGCCACTGTAATATTGTTTACGGACGGCTTCAATTGACTCTTGTAGGGTTGGTTTATGGTGAAATACTCTACTATGGTTCGCCATACGTAGAGAGTCACGTTCAGGATCAATCCGCCAGTTGCCGTTTTCGTCTTGTTGCCATAAGTTATCTTTGGCTGTAGCCCCGAGTTCATCGTCAGCAGTGAATTGACGTATCCCCGCACTTCTTCGGATATTACCTGCAACAATTGTTACTGCGGCTTCATCAATTAATAAGCAGCACTCTACAGAATTTAATTGTCTGCCTAGGGCTTTATTTAAGATTCCAGCACAACGTTGATACAATCCTGGTAATTTTACAGGATTGGCAACACCGCCAAAACCGTTGAGGGTTTCCCCGGCTTGACGGACATCACTGATATCAACAAATACTGCGACATCACCTGTAAATCTTTCGTCTGTGGAGAGTTCCAACAGAGTTTGATAAGATGCAACCCAACCTTCACGGCTATCACCAACATGAATGGTAACGCGGTTGCCTTCTATATGGGTTTGTGTAAATTCACGACGTAAGTTTTTCGGAGTGCTGCCAATTTCGCCTTGTACTGTGACATGAAGGCGATTGCGGATAGGAGGAAGTTGATTAATATATTGGGGTTCGATGATGGCTCCTGTACCGCAGCCCATCATAGCCAAGTCCATCATTAAACCGAAGGCTTTCCAGTCTTGGAGATTGGTAGAAGTGCAATTATATCCACCAGAAAAGTTCTTGGGTTTGGTAATCCAATTTGTACCGCCTACCCACAGCCAACGGCCACTAGGTAAAGCTTTGAGTTGGCGTTGTGTTTTTTCGAGGAGGGCAATTTCTTCTGAGTTGAGTTTACCTAATTCGATTAAGCCTTGGATAGTGCGATCGCACACTTCATCGTAAGATTCTCTCAGCCCTACCCCAGTCCGCCGGCTGTAAGTCCTAAAAAATACAGGATTGGCTGCTGGCGCGGTTTCGGGAAATTTAACACCCTGACGTTTTCTTTCAAGCTCTCGAACCATAATCAAGTCGTGTTGCTTTTGAATAGATTATGACTATACGCCAAGTAAGTTGAGGATAAAAGATTGCAAAATTTTCCACTTTGCGCTACTTCTGTAGCTGTACTCATTGCAACGAAAGTATACAATGTCTCTTGCTCCTTGGCGGGGTGCGATCGCTCACGCCTTACATCGCAACCGTAGTCTGGTTTATGCTCGTTACTTACAATTGGCTACAATCCGCGCAGATCATCACCCGGCTAATCGGACTGTTGTCTTTCGGGACTTTCTTCAAGATACCAATCAGCTAAAATTTATTACTGATACTCGTAGCGATAAGATTGATCAAATAAAAAGTCAACCTTGGGCGGAAGCTTGCTGGTACTTCCCCAATACACGGGAACAGTTTCGCATTGCCGGGCGTTTGATATTGGTTGATAGTCATGATGATTCTGGACTACAATCAGCCCGCCTTGCTACTTGGCAAGCACTGAGCGATGCAGCACGGTTACAATTTGCTTGGCCTCATTCTGGTAAGCCTAGAGACACAGCACCAGCAGCTTTTACACCACCAGCACCCGATTCTTTACAACCAGTATCAAATTTTTGTTTACTATTACTTGATCCCGTACAGGTTGATCATTTAGAGT
This sequence comes from Nostoc sp. PCC 7107, assembly GCF_000316625.1. GTDB lineage: Bacteria > Cyanobacteriota > Cyanobacteriia > Cyanobacteriales > Nostocaceae > Nostoc_B. Next base: position 3,208,657 of record NC_019676.1, read on the forward strand.
TGCGCGGCGAACCACAAAATAGAAGGATTTATCAACTTGGGGAAAATCAAGAATGGCGTTGTGAGGAAGTTAATCCTTGAGAAGAGGCTGTAAAACAAGGCAAAAGTAAAAAGTCAAAAGTAAAAAGGAAGAATAGTTATACCATAAGCTTTTTAGCAATTCCAAATGGTCACTGAGCGTAGTCGAAGTGTGATCTGTTTATTTATGCCGAACTGTACTACTAGGAACTAGAGGTTAGTATTTTTTTACTCAGCACTCAGCACTTTCTCTCACCATTTTTTATAGGGTAAGAATTTACCATTCATGGTGACTTTAACGCGATCGCCTTTGGGGTCTTCTACTTTTTCGATATCTAAAGTAAAATCAATTGCACTCATAATCCCATCACCAAATTTTTCTTGAACGTATCGCGGCAGTCCCTACCCTCAACTCTTAGTAGGGTAGGGATCGGAGCGGGTTATTGGAACGAAGTGGAAATAACCAATCCATATTTATTCGGTCGGTGCATCTTGCTCTTTAATATATTGCCTAAGTTGATCAATCGGTGCGCCGCCACTTGACGCTACATAATACGAGCTAGACCAAAACAAAGGTTTCCAGTAAAACTTTTCAATATGCTCCTTAAATTCTTTACGAATGACCCTACTACTAGCAGATTTTAAACTAGAGGTAAAGTCAGAAATATTGTTGTCTGGGTGATAGTCCACCAGTAAATGTACATGGTCTTCTTCACCTGAGAATTCAACCAAAATGCAATTAGTTTTAATGCAAATATTTGCAAAAATCTCGTGCATCCTCTCAAGGATTGGTGCGGTAATTACTTTTTTACGATACTTAGTAATAAAAACGAAATGTAAGTGAATAGAAAAAACAGCGTGTGACCCTTTACGAGAAAGCATTTGACAAGTAGCCGTGTCCGTTGTATTCTGATTAATATACCAGATTTTTGGAGGAAACAAAAACAGCCTGTGGCAACAAGACGAATGACTTTTCGGTTATACCCAAACGAGAAAACTGAATTAATTTTGCGGTATCACCGAAAGCTCCACAAGGACTTGTACAATGCCGCAGTAAATAACAGATTTAACCAGTACAAAATCTATAATCACAAAGTTGATTATTTTGAGCAACAGAATTGTTTGCCAGCATTTAAAGATGTTTGGGTAGAGTACAAAGAACTTCCCAGCCATGCACTGCAAGCAACATTAAAACGTGTTGATTTTGCATTTGAGCGTTGGTTTAAAGGGCTAGGTAAGCGTCCGAGATTTAAGTCAATTAGACATTATTCAGGATGGACTTATCCAGACTGTGCAGGTTTTAAAGTAGAATCTGAAGGCGAAAACGGATATCTCAATCTGTCTAAAATTGGACGTATTCAGATGCGGGGGCAGGCTTTGGGTTGGGGTAAATCAACTACTTGCACTATCGTTTATCGCAATAGTAAATGGTACGCATCTATTACTGTTGATGTGCTAGACCAAGCATTAAAGCCTAAAGTTCTACCAGTTGGTGCAATTGGTATTGACTTAGGTTGTAAAGCAGCATTATCAATTACGGATGGAGAGAATCATCAACAAATCGATGCTCCTAAGTTTTTGAGAAATGCTGAACAGAAAAATCAAAAAAGCTTCTAAGGAGAAGAGGCGTAAACGCGCACCAAATAGAAACAAAAAAATTAAAGCTTCTAGACGATATAAAAAAGCCCAATCAAAGGTTACTAAGCTAGTTCGTAAAGTTGGTAATCAAAGACAAAACTGGGTACATCAAGTAGCAGCAGAAATTGTAAGCGGTAATAGCTTCGTTGCGACTGAAAAACTAGAAGTAAAAAACATGACTAGTAAAGCAAAGAAAGGCAAGCGTAAAAAGCAAAAAGCAGGACTGAATAAGTCAATACTAGATGTTGCTTTTGGAATGCTTCGCAATACCATCAAGTACAAAGTTGAGCAAATTGGTGGTGTATTTGTAGAAGTTCCAACGAAGAAAGTAAAGCCTAGTCAAACCTGTCCGAAGTGTGGTCATCAACATAAAAAAACTCTTGATATTCGAGTTCATAATTGTGTTGTTTGCGGATACGTGCAGGATAGGGATATTGCTGCTGCCGAAGTAATGCTTTATTGGTCTAAAGGTACTCTACCGGGGTTAGGAACTAGCCTCGTAGTCGCAGAGTCGCCTAGCTCTCCCACATCTACTGGTAAGCGTAAGCAATCTGGATCGATGAGGCAACTAGGGGCGAAGAAGCGACAAAAATCTACAGAAAAACTCGCTAAAAACGAACTGGGGGATGTAGAAACCCACAGTTCAGGCGAAGCCAATTGTGGGTAGTTCATTAACTTCTTTGATGGGGAAACCGTAAACTTGCATGATTTCGTAGAAGCGGTAAATTAAGGGATCGGTGGGGACAATGGGGCCTAAGCCTTTGGTGGGATAGCTAATTAGTTCTGCGACATCTTCGGAATCAAGCCCTAACACATCAGCGAGTTTTTGGGCCTCTTCTAAGGAAGCTGTAGCTTGACGATAAAATAAAGCGGCAATCCAGACTTCATCGCGTCCTAAAATTTGTTCTAAGTCTGCAAAGCTGAATCCTTTGACTTTTTTGGCAGCAAGCAGCTTTTGAGTTAAGGGTGGAATTGACATAGTACACTCTGATAAGTCTGCTGGACAAGGAATAGTATACTTTGCCACGGCAATCTGTCAGTTTAGCTTAAGGTAAAATTTCAACGACTGTACCTTTTTCTACCCATTGATACAGTTCATCGACATCTTTATTTTTTAAGGAAGGACAACCCCAAGTCCAATTTGTGCGATCGTCAATCATTTTATCTGCACCTGTAGGCACACCATGTATACCCACTTGTCCACCAACGGGAATAGACCAAGGTAGTTTACCATCAGCCTTGGCTTGAAAATGCTTGCGCCAAGATTGGGTATTGGGATAGTCTAACCAGATGAACTTTGACCATTGCGGGTGGGGATAAAGGTCTTTAATTTTTAAGATACCTTCTGGAGTTTTTTTATCACCTTCACCATACTTATCACCTGTAGAGTTACCACCAAAAACTACTGGGTAAGATTTGACTGGTTTGCGGTCATAGTAAAGTGTTAACCTGTGTTGAGATTTCTCAATCAAAATAGAGATTTTATTTTTGTTGTTATTTTGGCTGATTAATTGTTCAATTGATTGGTCGTAATTTAATAATTGATTTGCTGCTATGGGGGTATGAAAATTTTGCTCAGGCTGGCAATTTTTCATACATAAAATTTGCGGAAGTTGTTGTATCGGAGGGATAAACCCCAAGCGAACTAATAGTAAATAAAGTAAAGAGCCACTGATTAGTAGTAATAGGATAGTTATAATCTGCTGACGATGCTGAGGAATTTTTGTCAGAGGCTCTAGCTTCATCACTTTAGTTAGATAATTTAAATCCCTGCGCCATCAAGGAATTCTTGAATTGCTTTATCTCTGAGGCTACATAAAGGCGCTTGTGGTTGTGGTTGTGGTTCGTTGGCGGCTATAGCACCAACTAAAACAGGAGTTTTCGCAGCAGGTTGGAGGTTTTGTATGGTTTGGATTTGTTGTTCTAGTGCTTCAATGCGATCGACTAAAGCGCGAATTACTTCCGCTTCGGAGTCGGGTAAGTTGCTGTGTTCTAAAGGTGCAACTCTGACTCCAGAACGATAAACAATCCGACCGGGAATGCCAACAACTGTACAATCAGAAGGCACATCTCTGAGAACGACTGAACCAGCGCCAATACGGACGTTATTCCCAACTTGAATATTGCCCAATACCTTTGCACCAGCGCCTACTACGACATTTTCACCGACTGTAGGGTGGCGTTTACCGCTTTGTTTACCAGTACCGCCTAAAGTGACACCTTGATAAATCAAAGCATAGTCACCAACGATCGCAGTTTCACCAATTACTACACCCATCCCGTGGTCAATGAATACTCCTTGACCAATAGTTGCGCCTGGGTGAATTTCGATACCTGTTAAAAATCGAGATAGGTGAGAAATGAAGCGGGGAAAAAAGGGAAGACCTAGATGATGTAGCCAATGTGCCAGTCGATGGAAAATTAGGGCTTGCAAGCCAGGGTAACAAACCAAGACCTCTAGCCAGTTACGGGCGGCTGGATCACGTTCAAAGATGATGCGAAAATCGGCACGTAAAGTAGATAGCACGCAGTAGTACCCTCGGAAAGCAGAACGAGCTACCCTACCATATTATCTTTTTCAGTGCTTGCTTGATAGAGTGCTGAGTTGTCAGCAAGATATTCTCTCTTGTTCCCCTTCCCAAATAAGTATTTACTCAGCGCTGGAATCTCCCCATTCTTTAATAGCTGAAAATACTGATGAATAATCATCATTAGCAAATGACATTTTCATGGCTGTATGCAAAATGTGTCGCACAGATTCAATACTGCCAAGATCTAAACCTAAAGCTTTGGCTTCTGAGATGAACAAATCGGTATCTTTGAATAAATGTTTGGTGGGAAAATTAGGGTTAGCATAGTTTTCCTCTAACATTCGTTGCAGCTTTTTATCAAAGGTAGGTGCATAAAGAGAACTTGCGCGTAGAACTTGCATAAAAGACTCGATATTGACACCTTGACGCTGCAAAAAAGCCAAACTTAGGGCAAAGCTAGTGGTCATAGAAGCAATTAATTGATTGAGGGCTAATTTTAACGCCGATGCTGTCCCTACTGGCCCTACAAGTAAAGGTTCTGAACCAAAATTTTTGAGTAATTGTAAATGGTTTTGGTATTGTGATTGTGTTGCGCCTACCATGACAATTAACTGACCGCTTTTTGCTTCTGGGATGCTTCCTAATACGGGTGCTTCTAAATATTCGCCACCACCACCAACAACAGTATCTCGAATCTCTTGACTTTCTGTGGGTGTAATTGTCCCCATTTGAATGATTGTGCGTCCTTCTAGGGTGCGCCAAGCTGTATCTGAAAGCAAGACTTGATAAATGGCTGCGGCGTTGGTAAGCATCAAAATGATGCAATCAGCCGCACGAATGGCCTGACGAGGATGGGTGGCTATTTCTGCGCCAGCGGCTTGTAATGGGGCTAATTTTTCTGGGGTGCGATTGTAAGCAACTACTTGTATATTGGCTGCTAACAACCTTTGAGCCATTGGTTGTCCCATCAGTCCAGTTCCCAGAAATGCCACCTTCATTTTTCACGTTCCTTTGATAAAGCTTAGGCGTTGGCGTAGCCTCTCTTAGAGAAGCCTGTTGTAGACATCGCGTTTTCATCGTTTGATTGTAATTGGCTGACGAGTTGTTATTTGAGACTTAAGATGCCATCTTAAATCTCAAATTCACCTAAGACCGCTGAGGAATCAGCCGCCAGCAGCAAAAGTTACCATAATGACAACAGAAAGTAAGATACCGGGTGTAAGTAGCATAATTAGCATCAACAGGTCATGAGTATTCATAGGTATTTGTTGCTTTTCTAAACACAGGATTTAGCAGTAATCAATAGTAATGCTAGTCCATATAACAGTGATGCTGCCGACTTACAGAGAGTTTTAACTTTTTACCTTTACTTTTACTTTGGCACAATTAATCCTTTTAGGGGTTGATAATTTTCATGATCTGGGAGTCCTTTACTTTGGACTAAAACGCCAAAGCCGCCTAACCCTGTGGGATCGATAAGTTTATGAAGTGATTCTCGTCTTGCCAACAATTGAGCGATCGCTATATCTTGATCAGAAAGAGAGGCGATTCTTTCTCCCAAACCCAACGCCATCAAAAATAAACCCTGTTGGGTAAAACCAACTTTGGTTAAATCACACTGCTCACCCCAAAGTTCCAAGGCGCTAAAGTCAATATGGGCGGTGATATCTTGTCGCCCAATATTAATGTAAGGGTTGTTATGGTAACGATGCTGGTAGTAGCACTGTAGAGTTCCTTGCGATCGCCTGGGGTTATAGTAGCGATGGGCAGGATAGCCATAATCAACTGTTACCACATACCCGCGCTGCAAGCGGTCGGCTACTATACTCAACCAATCTAAAGCGGCTAGGTTAATTTCGCTGCGGTAGCCATCAGGGTAGACATTTACAGATAAATCGATATTTATCAAATCAAAATATTTTTTCAGGTGTGGCGTAGAAGTTTCTCCAATTACTTCCCCAAACTCCCCTTCTAAGAGAAGATAATTCTCATCTTTCTCGACAAAAAATGGTGAAGTTACATAAATTTCTCGCAATTCCCCAGCTTGTAAAATAAACTGATGCACTGGTAACGCATCAACCAATTCATTAGAAAAAAAACAGCCAGTTATCGAGTTACTGGGTATCTCCTCTAAATTGCACCAACGCACCGAGAAATTTTGCAGGCGTTGCTGCTGTTCTTGCTGCAATTCGGGAGACTTTTCGACAATTACATAATCTAATACTGTTAAAAAATCAGGATAATTTAGCTGATAATAGTTGAGGATATGCAAAGCGAGTAATCCTTGACCTGCGCCCATTTCTACCAAAGAGAATGGTTTTGGTTTTCCTAGAATTTCCCACATTTGCACAAATTGTTCTGCTAGTAACTCACCAAAGTCAGCGCCGAGACTAGCAGATGTAAAAAAATCACCGCCCTTAAACCCGATGTTTACGGCTTTGCTGGAATAATAGCCGTGTTCAGGGTGATATAACACCGTGTCCATATATTCGGCAAAGGTGATGCGCTTTTGGGGGGTATTAGTAATGCGATCGCTGATGGTCGCACACAAAGTGAGGTTAGAATTCATAGACAAGTTGGATTAATTCGTAATTCGTAATTTAAGGCTTTTCCTTAATCGTGACTAATCCATGTATTCCCAGTGCTGTAATGACACCACCTAGCAGTCCCCACGTACCATCGGCGAATACATTGATGCGATGAATAAAAGCACGATGGTAAGCGTATTCTAACTGCCTATCATTGACTTTGTTTTCTTCTACCAAGGTTTGCACATACTTCTCAGCTTTTTGGAGTGCTGTGTAGTCTAAGTCAAACCAATAAAGTGATGTTCCTACTACTACCACACCTGGAAAAACTAAAGTAATTAAGAGAATTGCTATACGTGCTTTCATACAATCGGATGATCTAACTATTAGACAGAAATTTTTTATACGAGAAATCGCACTTTGAGCAAAACACCGGAAATTTGGGAATACTCATAGTGTTTCGCAGCATTGCTTTGGTTAGGCTCACGCTACTATGAGAGCATTAAAGATCATTTTTCTGGGACTTGGTTATGTTTTGTGTGTGTGTTTGGTATTGATTTCAGTATCGACAGGATATGCAACAACATCAGCATCAGTTGATACTTTACGACAACAGCAGCAACAAATTAATCAAGAACGCCAGAATGTGATTCAGGAACGCGATCGCTTGACTAATTTGCAAAATGCTGCCCAAAATCGCTTAACAGGCCTCAAGCAAAATCTCAACACGACAAATAATCAAATTCAAGATAGTGAATCGCGGTTAACCCAAGCCACCCAACGCTTACAAAAGCTAGAAGCTGATTTAGCGGTGGCGCAACGTACTTATGAAGAACGACAAGTCGCCACAGTCGCCAGGTTGCGTTATCTCCAGCGATCGCGTGCTAGTCAAGGGTGGGCGGTTTTAATGCAAAGCCAAAATATTAGTGACTTTATCAGTCGCCGTCATCAATTAAAGTTAGTGTATCAGGCAGACCAGAAAATTTTAGCCAAACTCAACGTCCAAGCACTGCAAATCAATCAGCAAAAAACAGACGTAGAACAGCAAAAAAATGAAATTGCGTTAATTCGCCAGCAATTACTCGCCCAAAAAGCAGATTATCAAACTCAGGCGCAGTCACAATCAGAATTAATTCAACGCTTAAATAGCGATCGCCTCGCCTTAGAAGCAGCCGAAAATCAATTAGAAAGGGATTCCCATAATCTGGCAAACTTGATTGAAGAAAAAGTCGCCGCTTTAGAAGGACGCAGCAACAGCCGCAACAGCATGATCATTCGTGGTACAGGCTTGTTTGCTTATCCTAGCAATGCACCAACCAGCAGCCGCTTTGGCTGGCGAGTACATCCAATTCTGGGTTATCGGCGCTTTCATGCAGGTTTGGATTTTGCAGCTAGTTATGGTAGTACAATTCGCGCCGCCGATTCGGGAACCGTGATTTTTGCTGGATGGTATGGTGGCTATGGTAGAGCCGTCATTATCGACCACGGTAACGGGATTACTACCCTTTATGGACACAGTAGCCAATTGTTTGTGACTGAAGGACAAGGAGTACAACGGGGACAAGCGATCGCGGCTGTCGGTTCCACTGGCTTCTCTACCGGGCCGCACCTACATTTTGAAGTACGCCGCCGTGGTACACCCGTCAATCCGGCTGATTTTCTTTAAGCGATCAGCAAATTTTATCACAACTATGTTATAATTCAGGAGACTAAGGGCGTGTGGCTCAGTGGATAGAGCAACAGATTCCGGTTCTGTGGGTCGGGGGTTCAAATCCCTCCACGCTCGTTTTTTTAGAATTCTGCTTTAATCATTTTCAATGATGGGACAAATCGTTGAATGAGAACTATCAGGTTTGATTTCCCAACCTGATAATAATCCTGATAATTCTTGTCTTAAAATTAATAATTGTCTAATTTGTTCATCAATAGCTTTTACTTTGTCTTCTAATTTAATTTTGATATGTTCACAAGGTAATTTACCGCTATCATGAACATTTAAAAATTCTTTAATTTCTGACAAACTTAAGCCTAAGCTTTGAGCGCGTTTAATAAAGTGCAGTCGCTCCAAAACATCAGAGTTAAATAATCTAAATCCACCTTCTGTCCTACCAGAAGATTTGAGTAGACCAAGTTCTTCATAGTAGCGAATAGTTTTAATTGGTACGCCACTTTCTTTGGCAACTACACCAATTTGTTTTGCGTCTGCTTGGGCTAACATAATTACCAAACTTTTTGTGAGATATATTTAATAATCTTATCTTAAAATCTCCATTGAACTGGAGAGTCAACAAAATCTCAAATCTAAAATGGTGTAAGCAAATGGTTCACCCGATTGGGTGAATGCGATCGCCTCATCAAGAACTAACCTGAAATAAGGCTATGTTTTGCGTCTGTTAGCACTCATGTTTACAGAAGCAAAATTGTTGCTATAGTTACCATCTCTTGCAAAATCATGCCAGTTGCTTGGGTATCAAAGGGTGAAAGAGTGGATGAAACCTTAAAATTACTACGTAAACTAGAATTTCCGTCCGAGACTATTACTTTGTTGGAAAAAATTGCAGCCATTTTACCAGGGATGATTTTTCAATTCCGACAACAGGCGGATGGTTCCCAGGTTGTTTTATACATCAGTTCCGGTTGTCGAGCTTTGTGTGAATTAGAACCAGAAGTCATCCAAGCAGACTGGCAAATTTTATACCAACTAATTCACCCCCAGGATAGAAGCAAGTTTACTAAATCTATACTGATTGCTTTTGATACTCTTACTCCTTGGCATTGGGAAGGTCGAATCATGACCCCCAACGGCGAACTCAAGTGGATTCAAGGTGCTTGTCAATTAGAACCACAAGCAAATGGCGATATTTTATGTAATGGCTTAGTTATAGATATTACTAATAGAAAACAAACAGAAGCAAATTTACGCACTAGTGAGTCGAGGTATCAAGCAATTTTGGCGGCTATTCCTGATTTAATGTTTCGGTTGAGTCGTGATGGTGAATATCTGGATTTGAAAGGTGATGGTATTAATCTCACACTAACTAAAGAAGAGATAGTTGGTAAAAATATGCGCGATTTATTACCAACTGATCTAGCCTTAATTGGTCAAGAAACCATTGCGAAAACTTTAGATGCAGGAACTCTGCAAACTTGCGAATATCAATTACCCACGCCTCTAGGAATTCGAGATTATGAGGCGCGGTTAGTAGTCAGCGGCGCTGATGAAGTATTAGCTATTGTCAGGGATATTACAGAGCGCAAACAAGCAGAAACTTCCCTGCGAAATTTGGCGCAAAAGTTTGCTAAAGCTTTTAGTTGTAGTCCTGACCCAATTAGCATTACTACCCTCAAAGAAGGACGCTTCATCGAAGTTAATGATAGTTTTATGCAGCTATCAGGTTATAAACAAGATGAAGTAATTAATAAGACTGCTTTTGAATTAAAAATTTGGGTAAATGAAGGCGATCGCACTCAATTATTACAAGATTTACAGACCAAGGGCGCAATTAGTAATTTAGAATTTGCTTTTCGGCGCAAGTCTGGGGAGGTACTCACAACCTTGCTTTCCGCCGATGTGATTGACTTAAATGGCGTACCGTGTATTTTAGCCATTAACCACGATATTACTGCCCGTAAGCAAGCAGAGGCGCAAATTCGCTTGACTGCACAGCGCGATCGCTTGTTGACAGAAACTCTAGTCCGAATTCGGTCTTCCCTGGATTTAGAACAAATTCTGCAAACAACTGTATCGGAAGTCCGGCAATTTTTGCAAGCCGATCGCGTTTTTATTGGGTTGAACAATAACCAGTTAAAAGCCAAAACCGTAGCTGAATCAGTAGATCCTCAATATCCATCGGTACTAGGTTGGACACCAGAAGATAAAAGTTATCTGCAAGAATTGAAAACTATTTTTTCCACTCACCGCGTGCGTGTAGTGGAAGATGTCAGTCAAATAACAGTATCGCCGAAATTACAAGCACATTATCAACAATTTCAGACAAGGGCGACTTTGGCTGTACCCATTATGTTAGGCGAAGAATTATTTGGTGCCTTAGTTGCTAATCAATGTTCTGCGCCCCGTCAATGGCAAGCTATAGAAATAGATTTACTTCAGCAATTATCAGAACAGTTAGCGATCGCCATTCAGCAAGCTCAACTCTACCAAGAACTTGCAGAACTTAACACTAATCTAGAACGCCAAGTAGAAGAACGTACCGCCCAACTGCAACAAAAAATGCAGGAATTAGAAAAACTGCAACAAGTCAAAGATGTAGTGCTGCATACAGTCGCCCATGATCTCCGCACTACAGTCATGGGTAACTTGATGGTATTTAAAAATTTACTCCAGAGTCAGGGAGTAGAACCCAGAGAACAGAGGGAGGAGGAATCTTCGCCCATATCCCTTTGTCTGTCAACTCCTCTAGCAAAAAGTTCTGAATCTGCTTCTCCCCAGTCAATTTCTCTACCTAGCTCAATTATTGAGCGGATGATTCAAGGGAACGATCGCCAACTAGCAATGATTAACTCTTTGTTAGAAATTCACTGCTGTATGGAACAAGGTGTTACTCTAAACCCTCAGCGGGCAAAGTTAAACACACTTCTAAAGCAAATCATTCCTAACTTACAAACACTGCTGTGGCAAAATCAGGCAACACTAGAGAACTTAGTCAACGAAGATTTGCCATTAGTCATGGCAGATCCCATACAGTTACAAACAGTGTTATTCACTTTACTGATTTATAGCTTGCAACATAATCCTCCAGGATTGAAATTTTCGCTCACAGCCACCGTTGTAGAAAAAATGATGCGGATTCAACTTGAACATAACGGTGTCACAATGAGTAAATTAGATGGCGATCGCCTCTTTGATTTATACGTGCGGGAACCCCAAGCATCATGTTCCACAATTTTAGGTTTGAAAATGTATCTATGTCGGCAAATTATTCAAGCCCACGGTGGTGAAATTGGTGTGATTAGTAACCGCAAACGCGGATTAACATTTTGGTTTACATTGTCTGTAGCCGATTAGTCGTCCAAATGTACCCATAATTCACCATAATAATTACGAGGGTGTGCTGACATCTGAAAAATAGAAAAACACCTGCGATGGTATGGTCAAAGTTGGTAAGACACTAATGGCTAACTTATTGCAAAAATTTGGAACCTGGTGGAAACAAGTTTTTTCTGCACCAAAAATAGATGTAATTACTGCTGAATATCAATCCTGGCGCAGTCAATTTTTATGGCAAAGATTACGCTTGTGGTTATGGCTGGCATTTATTTGTTTATTAACTTTTACAGTCCGCGATATTTATGACTTATTCTTTTCTTTACAGGAGTTGGCGCAGCTACCAAGAATACTGAGAATTCAGGGACTGGCGATTAACGTTTCCATGTTGCTGAGTTTATTTACTTGCTTTAGTTTACATAAAACTCGCTTCGGTCATCGTCACCCAGGAAGATTATTTTTAGGCACATCTTGGTCAGTTAGTTTTGCGACTCAGTTATTTGCCACCATTAAAGGTTTTGCCTTACCTGATATTATCGGTTGGTCGCTACTATTTCTTAGTCAAGCTATATTCATGCCAGTCCGCTGGCCTCTCCACTTAATATCTCAGGTAAGTATTCTAGCTTATTATTTTATTGTGAATACTGCCTTGGGTTTAAAAACACTTAAACCAGAACATCCAGAAATATATAATGTGACATTCGTTTTGTACATATTCTGGTTTTGTATTATCTGCGATTTAGGAGTTTATTTATACGATCGCCTACAACGTTCTGAGTTTTATACCCGCAAAGAATTAGAATCAGCTAATAGAAAATTAATTGTAGCCGAAGCGAAATATCGGAGTATTTTTGAAAACGCCATTGAAGGGATTTTTCAAAGCAGCCCTGATGGTCGTTACATTACAGCTAATCCTGCACTCGCCAAAATTTATGGCTATTCATCGTCAGAAGAAGTCACAGCAAACTTTACAGATATTGAAAATCAATTATATGTTGACCCTACTCGTAGGGCTGATTTTGTCCGTTTAATTGAAAAATACGGAATTATCTCAGAGTTTGAATCACAAATTTATCGCCAAGATGGGAGTATTGTTTGGATTTCCGAAAAAGCTTATGCGGTGCGTAATTCCGAAGGAAAACTACTTTATTATGAGGGGTTAATTGAAGATATTACCCAACGCAAAAAAGCCGAGGAAGCACTGCAAGAACAATTGGATTTTTTACAAGTTTTAATTGATACAATTCCCACTCCAGTTTTTTATAAAAATACTCAAGGTTTGTATCTGGGTTGTAACAAAGCTTTTGAAACAGTTCTTGGTTTGGGGAAAGAAAAAATTCTCGGTAAGTCGGATTATGAACTAGCACCAAAAGAACTTGCTGACCAATACTATCATGCAGACATGACACTGTTGGAACAGCAACAAGTGCAAACGTACGAAAGTTTTTTGGTGTTTGCTGATCAAACCAAACATGATGTCATATTTTACAAAGCAACTTTTTCTAAAGTAGATGGTTCCTTGGGTGGTTTAGTAGGCGTAATTTTAGATATTAGCGAACTCCAAGCTGCACTGCGCGATCGCCAGCGTACCGAAAAAGCATTGCGAGTCTTTTTCCATGCAGTGTCGCACGACTTACGTAACCCGGTGTTAGGTACTTTAATGGTGCTGAGGAATTTGCTGGAAAATGGGAGTGATCTAATTTCCTTACCACGTTCAACTTTAGAACGGATGGTACAAAGTAGCGATCGCCAATTGAATTTGATTAATTCGTTGATGGAAGCCCATGTAAATGAAGTACAAGGGTTGGTGTTGCAACGAAAACCCCTGCAATTAGATACGGTTGTTATCGATGCGATCGCCGATTTAGAACCTATGCTGCAAAAAAATCAAACTAATCTGATCAACCTTGTTACCGCAGATTTACCATTAATCAACGCCGACTCAACGCAAATATGGCGAGTATTTTCTAACTTAATTGGCAATGCCATCAAACATAATCTACCAGGATTACAAATTACAATCAACGCCATAGTTGAAGGCGAAAAAATTTATTGTACCGTCAGTGATAACGGTGTTGGCATTAGCCCCGAACAAAGCCAACGAATGTTTGATTTATATTTCCGAGGTAAGAATAACTCTTATTCTTTAGGTTTAGGCTTAGGATTATATCTGTGTAAACAAATCGTTCAGGCTCATGGTGGCGAAATCGGCGTACAAAGCGCATTGGCAACAGGCTCAACATTTTGGTTTACACTACCAATTAGCTGATTCTTTAAATTAATGATGCAATGATATTGATGCCCATAGCCAGAATACTCGTATTAAAAAAGAAGGATATCACTCCATGTATCAAAGCCAAGCGTCTCATAGAACGTGAAGTTATCTGAATATCAGACACTTGGCTAGTCATCCCAATTACAAAGGAAAAATATAAAAAATCCCAGTAGTCAGGGTCACAGTCATCAGGAAAATCCAATCCTCCAGCTGCTTCATAACTACTATCATGGCTAACATTATGATAATAATTATGTGCATATTGCAGTGCAAATAATGTATGTACTAGTAGCCAAGAACTAAAAATTGTGATTACTGAAAGGACAATATGTAACGTTAATATAATTGAGGAAATGCCTTTTTTGTCACTGAGCAAAAATCCTATAGCTAAAACACTAACACAAGCAGCAATAATGATCAGTGTAAAAATTCCTACGCGGCCTTCGTATTCATGCTGGGCATAACGCCGCATCTTATCTGGAGTTGCTCTTACCATTTTGCCTAAAGTTAAGCTTAAGAAACAACCAGTTCCCAGATTCCAGGCGCAAAGAATTCGAGTAGCTAGATGTAGCAAACTTGGGAGTAATAATAAGATCACTACAGCAATCCCAGCAGAAATTAGCAGTCGGGGTCGAGCATCAAAATTTTTAAACAACTTCTTTCAGAAAAATAAACTTTAATTCACTCTACGCCGTAAGAATTATATATGCGATCGCCATCCTCAATTCTCCTGAAAGGCGATCGCACTCATCCTAACTATTTGCCTTGCTAAACACCCGGTAATACAGCCATGTACTAGTTTCCTTGAAGGGAAATAGCAAATAAGTCAGAGGATTAATTGTTACAACAATGTTGCGGAAATCTCGGACTGCTAAAAATAAAATGAATTGCGCCACTTGGTTAGCTGACATCACGCCATAGGGATTCAGTTGACTTTTAAACGGGCCGAGAATTAACTTACGAATAATGCAATTACCTTCCAAGCGCTTAAGAGTCACAATGTTACCCAAGGTGCGTTTACTCAGTTCATAAAGCGGACTCAGTGCTGGTGATACTTCCGCCTCAGAAGTATTCACCCAGATTTCTTTAGTGGCTTTGTCTTGTGGCCCTGTCACCGTTGTCAAAAAGACATCCATCAAACGCAATGCCGAAAAGGTGTTAACCTCGTAGGAAGAATTGATAGCTTGGGGTGTGCGATCGCCATAGACATTCACACCATGATTGATAATCAAAATATCGACTTTCTCTAAACTATCTCGCAGTTGTACTTCATTCCCCAACTCCCAAGTCAGCACCATTACCTTTGTTTGGGTAGCTAACTTCTCTGGATTTGTCGTGATGGCTAAAACCTTTGCATTGCGTTTGAGAAGTTCTCCTGTTAATGCTTGTCCTAAAGTCCCAGACGCACCAGTGATGGCGATGGTTTTACCTTTGAGAGAAAGTCCAGTACCGAGAATTTTATCCACCAGCGGAAACACCCCGCTATAGTAGGCATTAACATCATCAAAATGATGTCGCCAATGGTAGGCACGATTTACCCACCAAGTTGCAGGAATTATTTCTAAAGGGCCGGGTAAATGGTTGTAGTCGGTATCAATTTTTCCTTGAAAATACCGCAACGATGCACCATACAAAAAGGTGTAAGCATACGCTACCCCTAACCATAAACCCCATTGGTGGCCTAATAAAGCTGCGATCGTCAAGATGATTACTAACAGAATCGACTCTACAATGTCGTGATAAAGCTGGGACTCTTGATAAAGTTTGAGCGAAACGATCGATAAATCTCGGCGATATGCTGCATGATGCTTGTTATGCCATTTAGCTAACCAAATGACTTTGTGACACAAAGCATGGTAGCTGTCTCTAAGTACCTCAGCCAACAACAGCGAAAAAACTCCCCAAGCCGCAAACTGCAAACAGGTATTTACTAGCAGCCAATTCATTTGTATATTTGCTTCAATCCCCGTCCAGCTTTGGGCTAACATCTTGATCATATTTATCAGTACGTCATTATCTTAAACAATCTTTATATTCTGACAAGAATAGCAAACTTGATACAGTGAGTTGAAAATTTTGAAACTTAATCTGCAAAAAGTGAAGCAGGCTGATGTTTATACTCGTGTATCATCAGCCTGCGATGAATTTGTATTGTAATACAACAGATTCTAGGTGAATGAGGTTCAAAATTGCTGTAACTTTTTAGCAGACAACGCTTCAACCTATCACTTCTTTAACTCCTATCCACCCAGTTATTTTTCTGCGTTGACTGATATAACTTCTAACTTGAATATTTTCTTGAAGCTCAGGTTTACTAGGTACTTCTTCTCTGATAACTTCTACAAACCAACCCGAATGCTCACCACTGAATACAGGCATATCTTGCCAGCAGCGGCGGCAAAACCAAGTAATTTCAGAACCGTGTATATGCCTTAAAAGTACATCGGAACAGCAAGGGCAGTAATTCATATTTTTCTACAATTAAATTGATATAAAGAGGTTTTAAAAATTAAGTCAGCTACTTGATCAACCTGTTGTTATTCAAATAACTGTCTATACTTACGAGGATAGTTAGGGAATATGAGAAAGTTGTGAAGATAATAATATTAATCAATTATTCGTAATATTTATACAATATTACTTAAGTAATAACTCTGCTTAGTCCCAAATAAAATTTACAACTACTGTCAATAAAGTATTGAATATTACTAAAATTAATACGTGTAAATTTGTGAAAAGAAAGTATAGATGACTAATGACAGTCTCAACCAGATAATTTGCAACTTGAATATACACAAACTTATCGAGCTTGTTCTTAAAAACTAGAACAAGCTCGATAGCCTCATATTTTTAATGAATTTAATTGAACTATCTTCTGGTATTAGAGCGATTCCCTTCAGGAGGATGAGCGGGAACACCCAAAGCATCTTTTAATTTTTGTTCACTGACACCTAACTTTTGGGCGGCGGTGGCGAAATCGGGGCGGGGTGGGCGTTGACCTTGGCCTTGACCGGGAGGATGAGCAGGAACACCCAAAGCATCTTTTAATTTTTGTTCACTGACACCTAACTTCTGGGCGGCGGTGGCGAAATCGGGGCGGTGTGGGCGTTGTCCTTGGCCTTGACCGGGAGGATGAGCAGGAACACCCAAAGCATCTTTTAATTTTTGTTCACTGACACCTAACTTTTGGGCGGCGGCGGCGAAATCAGGGCGGGGTGGGCGTTGTCCTTGGCCTTGACCGGGAGGATGAGCAGGAACATCCAAAGCATCTTTTAATTTTTGTTCACTGACACCTAATTTTTGGGCGGCGGCGGCGAAATCGGGGCGGGGTGGGCGTTGTCCTTCTGGTGGTTGTTCGGAAGGTGGTGAAGCTTGGGCAATTTTATACACTGGATTAGCTGCATTTACTTGGTTAAGTGAAATTACGCCAAATGTACCAGTCAGAATTGAAATTGCTGTTACGACTACGGCTTTGTTCAGTTTCATAATCATCCTCTAGAAAGTTAAGTGGTTCATGTTTTTTATTTAACCGAATCAAAATTACAGTTCGCCCTGATTGTGGATTACAGTTTTGTAATTTTTGTGCATGGTATTTTGCCGAAATTATGCGATCTGAAGCCCAACATCAAAGGTGGCGGTGTAACCTTTTCTATTGCTTGTTAGCTTGAGTAGCATTTGCTCACCACCATCTTGAAAAATGCCATCATCAGCATTCTTGAGAGTGCGTTGTCCTTTGCTGGCGTAGGGTGGTTGGGTGTAGATGCGATCGCTCATGGCATCATCAAAATATAATTGCGATGTAAACTCATAACTCTGCCCAGATTTCCCCTCTGTACGCACCTTAAAGTGGATATGGACGGTTCTACCTGGATACCAACCAGGGTAAATAGTTGTGAACTGAACATTTCCCTGCGCGTCGGTAACTTGATAACCGCGTAAGAACTTTTTGCCCACAGTATTAAAACTGCGGTCTGTTACGTCTGAATAGACACCTAATGCGTCACAATGCCAAATATCAACGATCGCATCTGCAAGGGGTGTACAACCACTACCCCCAACTTGAGAAATATGCAGCTTCAATTGCAGGGGTACGCCTGCTTTTACCGAACCATCCACCGGATCGGCGCGAATATCAGAACGATTGAGCTTCTCATCGACAAAATACGGCCCTTCAGTTTGTTGTGGACTGACTATACATCCAGGCAAGTTAGCAGAATTAGTCGTAGATGAGACTGGAGTAGCTATACTTACTTGTTGTTGTGGAGAGATAGACTTTTTCGGCATACATCCCACCACAAATATTGCAGTTCCGCCTGCCCTCAATAAACCCAGTGCTTCTCGGCGACTTAATAGACGATTATTGATGTTCATCAGCTTTAACTTTTGAATAATTTTCACACTTATTAGGTCTTAAATGATTAGGATTTACGCGCCAAGATGGGCGTTAGCAGTTGTCCAAACTAACACCCAAAACCCCTCTACCCCCGTTGTCTAGATTCTTGGTGATTCTGCTTGTCACTTCCATCTTGATGATCATTTGTGTTCTGAAGATTAATTTGCGGAGGACGCTTTTTCTGTTGTGGACGGGATTGGCGATGTTTAATTTGGGGTTTTTTATTCGGCCTTGGCTGTTCTGTAATCTGTGTGTTGTGCCGAGCAGGTGCTTCAGCATTTGCCGGATTAGATGCCACAAAACCAAATGTGCCAATCACAAAAGGAATTGCTACTACAGCTAATACTCTGCGAATATTCATCATTATTAACCTCGAAAATTACTGTTGCTTACATTTGTGATTAAGCCACTCTAAAATGACAAATGATCTATTTTCTCTATTACACTTTTGTAATTTGATCAAAGAATGATGAGAGGGTGTAGAAAAAGTATTTGGTGATATAATTTATTGCTACATTGACGGCTGAAAAAGCAAGTTTTTTAAACTAAATCGCTAAATTACAGATTTGTAATTTAAGTAACAAGATAACAAATCTATAATGAAACAATCAGTGAATTAGTGAAAGCTTGTGAACGTTCTGTTTGTCGAAGATGAAGCAAAAATTGCTAACTTCGTCCGGGCTGGACTGAAGGAACAGGGTTTTGTCGTAGACTATTGCGACAACGGTGATGATGGATATCTGCGAGCAATGGATAACGAATATGATGCCATTATTCTGGACATTATGGTGCCAGGAAAGGATGGTTTATCAATTCTCAAACAACTACGACGGGAAGGGCGGAATGCTCCCGTAATTTTGTTAACGGCTCGCAATGAACTAGACGATCGCCTCGCTGGTTTAAACTTGGGAGCCGATGATTACATTGCTAAACCCTTTTTTGTGGAAGAATTAGCGGCGCGGATTCATGCGGTGGTGCGTCGGAGTGTAGGCGATCGCCAAAATTTGCTGGCGGTTGGATCAATCAAACTTGATCGCATCACGAGGGAAGTGACTTGCAATCAAAGCGCTATAGAACTTACTAGCCGCGAGTTTAATCTACTGGAATATCTTATGCGCTCTCCTGGTCGAGTGTTCACCCGTACCCAAATCTTAGAACACATTTGGGGTTATGATTTTAACCCCAATACTAACGTTGTGGATGTCTGCATTCAGCGCATTCGCAAAAAAATTGACCCGATAGATGAAACAAATTGGATTGAAAGCATTCGCGGCGTGGGCTATCGGTTTCGCAAACCAGACAATCAATCGTGAAACAAATGCGATCGTTTCGATTCCGCATTGCGCTGTTATCCGCGACTCTAGCCGGCACTACATTAGTCGGTTTTGGTGCAGTATCTTGGTTTCAGATTTACAATGCTAAAATTAGCCGCCTTGATGTAGAACTGTTAAATCAGTTGCTCCGTGCCAACCGTTCCCCAGAGACGGAAAAATTACCCCCACGCCCAGAACTATTACCTTCTGACTTTGGGACAAATTCAAAAACTCCCATCGCCTTACTGATACTGGATATTAACGGTCAGACAATCCGTGAATTTAACTCCTTATCTGTGGATACTGAGGTGAAAGGTTTACTAATTCAGCGTCTGGAGTTAGCACCTGCGCCACCATCTATTCCTCGACAACGACCGCCTGTAATTTTTGGCACAAATCAGCCTGTAAAACCACCACCTCGCCCAATTCCACCGCAATTTATTACAGAAAAAACCGCAAAAGCAACTTGGCGGATTGGTGCAGCTAAATTTCCTAATTCTCAAGTGGCTTTCGCTGTCAGCCTACAAGCCGTTAATCAAGAAATGGCGAGTATTCGCAACATCTTCCTCATATCAATTCCGGGAGCTTTGTTTTTAGTGGCGGTTGGGGCTTGGTTTGTTTCTGGTGGTGCGTTACATCCCATCCGCCAGCTAACCGGGGTAATTCAACAGGTAACAGTCCAAGGTTTAGATCAGCGGATTCCCAGTGAGACAACAGATGTGGAATTTGTGGAACTGATTCGGGTGTTTAACCAAATGTTAGAACGCCTGGAACGCAGTTTTACCCAAGCTTCGCGCTTTAGTGCAGATGCAGCCCATGAACTGAAAACCCCATTAACTATTTTGCAAGGTGAATTAGAGCGATCGCTCCAACAAGTTGAGCCGGGAAGTGAAGTACAGCAACGCTTAAGCAATTTATTAGATGAAGTGCATCGCTTGAGTGGAATTATGCGAAAACTCTTGCTGCTGTCTTTAGCAGATGCAGGCAAAATGAGCTTGTATCTGGCTGATGTGAATATGTCTGAGTTGCTACTGGAGATTGTCGAAGATGTAGAATTGCTGGCTCCTCACTTGAGTGTGCAAACTGACATTCCTGATAATTTGCAGGTGAAGGGCGATCGCGATTTACTCATACAAGTTCTCCAAAATTTGCTGAGTAATGCAATTAAATATAATTTTGCTGACGGCTGGATTAAGATTCAGGCCTATCAAACACAGAAAACTCTTAAAGTTACAATTGCCAATTCCTCAAAAGACATTTTACCCAGCGATCGCGATCGACTTTTTGAGCGCTTTTATCGTGGTGATCCAGCCCGCACCCGGAAAATAGAAGGAATCGGGCTGGGACTCAGCCTCGCCCGCGAAATTGTCCGGGCGCACCAGGGCGAACTAGCGCTGGATTCTCTAACTTCTGGTCAAACAGGATTTATTCTCACTTTACCCAGAACATAATCAAATTTGTCGGGTGCATCCACTTTTAAAAGAAACACCGGGCGATTGGAAATCGCGGTGATATAAACGTAGACGCGCAAGCGGCTTCCCGAAGGTTAGTCCGCCTACGAAGACTCTCTGAAACCCGCCTGCGCGGGTTTAGTTTGTATAGCCCCAGACTTCTAGTCTGTTCGCGTAGCGTGCGCTTTAGCGCAGGGCTGCCAAAAGTGGATGCTCTGAATTTGTCATAGAGATTAAGTGAAATTTCAACCCTTTACGGCAATCCGGTTCAGTTAAGGTGATGAGAGTTGATTTCTCAATTTCTGCTTACCTATCAGATAATCAACAAGATTTGGGGGAGAATCCCCCAAGCCCCCGATTGGGTGACGGTTGCGTCCCCCAAACCCCCTCCAAAATCATTCTTGCGTTTTTGGTTGAGTAATTATTTGTTGGTTTTGTTGTGATTTAGTTTTCTTATCTGAACCGTATTGCACTTTATGGAATCTGTCGCGCCACACATCGGCAGCGTTTCAATCCCTAATAGGGATTAAGTGAAATTTCAACCAAATTTATCTTTGTGTTTGCCGCCTATGATTTTGTTTCAATCCCTAATAGGGATTAAGTGAAATTTCAACTTTCTTCCCGCCAACGCTGTCACCTGACTCTAAAAGTTTCAATCCCTAATAGGGATTAAGTGAAATTTCAACTTAATATGTCCACAATCCGCCAAGTTTTAGATGAGGGCGAGTTTCAATCCCTAATAGGGATTAAGTGAAATTTCAACATTGTTTACTGATGTCCACATATTTAAGCTTATGAGTTTCAATCCCTAATAGGGATTAAGTGAAATTTCAACTTGCGAGTGCCGCGTATTTTAATGGCTCCATCTGTTTCAATCCCTAATAGGGATTAAGTGAAATTTCAACTGTATATGTAATAGCAGTAAATAACGGTCAACCCAGTTTCAATCCCTAATAGGGATTAAGTGAAATTTCAACGGGTAATTTGTCTGAGTCAGTATGACAAAATCGCTGCTTGGGGTTTCAATCCCTAATAGGGATTAAGTGAAATTTCAACTTATCAGGAGTAAAACGGCGGACAATTTTAAATTGAAGTTTCAATCCCTAATAGGGATTAAGTGAAATTTCAACTGTGGGAGCCTGAAAGTGTATCTATATTTAGTTTTCAAGGTTCGATTTCGCGGATGGAATAACTTTAACACAAGCAAATGTCAGTTGATTGAACAAAAATAGCTGAAATATAGACTGTGTAAGGTGCGCGGATGATTTTAATTAATTTTTTCTGCAAAAGCTTGTACTCCAAGGAATCCAGCCATTGTTGCTCAAGGGCGATTTTGTACACCTACCCATCCGCGCATTTTGAGAAATTTTTTGTTGTGGTGTTCACATGCCCGACTTTTCCAAAAAGTCTGGTATCTAGATGCTACATCAAGATTTGGCGGATTAAAATACTCATAACTTCATCTGAATTGGTCGTTTGTAACAGTGGACTCCAATCGCCGAAGCTCGCGTAAGCAAGAATGTGTCAATAGAGAATTATGCAAGAAAAGAATTTAGAAATTTAAAATATCTAATGATTCTTCAATTTGCAAATCTAAAACTCGCCCTCGCGCATCTTTGAGAGCATCTAATTTACCTTCTTTACGATAAAGTTCTACAGCTTTTTGGAAATCAGCAATTGCTTCTTGTTGATCTCCGATTTCTGATTGCACATTGCCCCGGTTGTAATAAGCATCAGCATAATTAGGATTAATTTTTATTGCCTGAGTATAATCTTCAAAAGCTCCGGCATTATCGCCCATATCATAACGAGCGTTGCCGCGATTATAATAAGCATGGGCATCATGAGGGTTAATGGCAATTACTTGAGTATAATCATCAATTGCACCTTCATAATCACCTATATCAGCACGTGCATTACCACGATTTTTATAAGCAATCGCATCCTGAGGATTTATTTTGATGGCTTTAGTAAAGCTTTGCTGATATCCTAAAAAATAACGTGACATTCCCCGGTTTTTATAAGTTATGGCATAATTAGGATTTATTTTAAGTGCTTGCGTATAATCTTCGATTGCACCTTGATTATCTCCTAGATGAGAACGAGCATCGGCGCGGTTTTTATAAGCAACCGCCATATTAGGATTGAGTCTGATAGCTTGGGTATAATCATCAATGGCTGCGATATAATCTCCTAATTGATAATTGGCTAAACCTCGCTTGATATAGAATTTAGCATCATTGAGATTAATTTGAATGGCTTGAGAATAATCGGCGATCGCTTCTGCATAATCGCCTAACTGATAATAGCTTAAACCTCGCTGATAATAAATTTCTGCATCATTTTGATATAATTTTAAGGCTTGGCTATAGTGAGCGATCGCATCTGTATATTCTCCCTTAACTAAGCAATTATGTCCTAGTTTTATATAATCATTTTCTTGGGGATATATTAATAATTTTTCAGCTTGATTAACTGATGATTTAGGTGAAATTAACTGAGAATTATTCGGCGATAAAAAACTCGGTGATTTGTGATTATCCTCTGGCTTTACTAAGTTGTAACTAATGGTGGATTGATACTGTTCTAAATAGCAACGTAAACCACTACCATATAATAATTGTTCTATCCCGAAAGCGATTCTTCCTGTTTTGAGTTTAATCATCCGCGTCGGTAGAAACCCAGCTAAAAAAAGGTGATACTCTGATTGAGCTTCGTGTACTTCTTCTTGAATTAAGATGCAGACTATCACTGCATTTTTTTCTACTTCTTCGGAACTGACAGACCATCTGACTTTATCAAGGCTACCATGCCGAGATTTGACTTCAATGCCGACTGATGGGTTAGTAGTAAGGGTGAAATCAATCTTACCGTCACCACCGAAGCGTTTTTCATAATCAACTTCGGTAATTAAATCAGCCAAACGTTCTTTGACAACTTCCTCACCTAATTTACCTTTGAGATAGCTGATAAAAACGTCCCGCACTGGCGAAACTCGCTTATATTTTTCCGCCATCAGCCAGCAAAAATCGCGGAGAATCTTTAATCTTTCTCCAGAGATTATAATTAATTCGCTATATTGACCTTCTGTTTCGCAATGAAGCAGCGAACCGGATGTTAACCTTTGAATAAAATCAGACTGTAGCGATCGCAGTAGCGTAATCCAGTCCATTGATATATCTGCGAATCTTTGAATGAAATCATTGTATTCAAATATCCCAGCCGCGTAAACATTTATAGCCAGAGTGGAGAATCGAGAATTTTATCCTCAAGAATAATTTAGGGTTGCTATGGACGTTGTGAATGATTAATTGCAATAATTGTTGATAAACTTAATTAGCAGTATAGTTTTACTTAAATGAGTAAAACTATATACAAAAAATTATTGTGATTTACAGTAATACCCGGTACAAGCTCAGACCAATTGTATACATATAGTACTTATCAATACACTGAATCTTTATTATGGCAGTATTACACTCATCTCCGCTGGGAGGCAAAAAAAATACACGTACAGTCGGACGCAATTTTCAGTCGGTATTTTTAATGCTATTTACCCTCTCAATGTTAACAGGCATCGGGGTGCGGTTAGCATATTTACAAATTGTTGAGGGGGATATGCACCGCAAACGCGCCGAATCTAACCGTATTCGGGTAATTGCTAAACAACCAGAACGCGGCAATATTTTTGACCGCAATGGCAAACTTTTGGCTAGTACGCGTTATCCTCGTTCTGTGTATCTTTGGCCGATGGCACATACTAAACCCTCTTGGCCAATTGTTGGGCCAAGGTTAGCCAGTATTTTAGATATTACCCAAGCAGACATCGAAAAAAAGCTAGATGAAGCTGGTGCATATTCATCTTCTTTAATTAGAATTGCCCGTGACTTGAATGAAGCACAAGTCACAGCGATGAAAGAGTATGAAAACGAACTACCAGAGGTAGAAGTTCATACGGAAGCGGTTCGTTACTATCCCCACGGTACAGCCCTCGCTCATGTACTGGGTTATACCAGAGAATTAACTGCTGAACAGTTAACAGAAAGAAAACAAGAAGGCTATCGCTTAGGTGATGTCATTGGTCAGATGGGAGTTGAAAAGGCCTATGAGAAATTATTGCGGGGTGAGTGGGGCGGTCAACAGGTAGAAGTCGATGGGGCTGGGCGACCGTTGCGGGTGTTAGGAGAAAAACAAGCTAAAGCCGGGAATGACCTGCATTTGACCTTAGATGTAGATATACAGAAAGCCGCAGAAAAAGCCTTGGGCGATCGCGATGGTGCGATTGTGGCGATTAACCCAAAAAATGGTGCAGTTTTAGCTTTAGTTTCTCATCCCACCTTTGACCCCAATATCTTTTCTAAACAAAAACTCACACAAAAAGATTGGGAATCTGTCCAAGGTGAAGACCATCCCCTGGTTAATCGCGCCCTCAGCGCCTTTCCCCCCGCCAGTACTTTTAAAATTGTCACGACAACTGCGGGGCTGGAATCAGGGAAATTTTCTCCCAGTACCGTCTTACAAACCTATGGTTCCTTAACCATTGGCGGAACCAGATTTGGTGAGTGGAATCATGCAGGATTTGGGCCTTTAGGATTTGTCGGAGCGATGCAATGGAGTAGTGATACTTTCTTTTATCAAATAGGTAGAGGTGTTGGCGGCCCGACTTTAATTGAATGGACTCGCAAGTATGGATTTGGTCAAAGAACAGGCTTTGAGTTCGCCTCAGAAGAAACCAAAGGTTTAGTCCCCGATGAAAACTGGAAGCAAAAAGCTTGGAAAATTCCCTGGACTGTCGGCGACACAATTAATATGTCTATTGGTCAAGGTGCTTTACAAACCACACCTTTGCAAGTGGCGATTATGTTTGCAGTTCCAGCTAACGGCGGCTATCGAGTCCAGCCGCATTTACTCAAAGATAATGAAGATGCTAAAAGTTGGCGTGAATCTTTAAATATGAAGCCGACAACCATTAAAATTCTCCGCGATGGACTGCGTAAAGTTGTTTCTGAAGGTACGGGTAAGGTTTTAAATAAACCCACAATTCCCCCTGTGGCTGGCAAAAGTGGCACAGCAGAAGCTTGGAAAAATCGCGTCAAGCAAAATCATGCTTGGTTTGGTGCATATACGCCAGCCGATAACCCAGAAATGTTAATTGTCGCTTTTGCAGAACATTCTGGTGGTGGTGGTGGTGCGATCGCCGCCCCGATGATTTTAGAAATTATGCAAGACTATTATCAAAGAAAGTATCCAGGTAAATATCAAAAACCAGAAGCGAAAAAACAATAGTTTGACAAGGTGCGAAGTCTGGCAATATTGGTTTTGTCAAAATAGAATTCAGGAGTTAGGAGTGAGAATTTAGAATTAGATTCTAGGAGATATTCTTGATTTTGACTTCTGAATTCTTCTTCAATTCAATCTGATTTTAATTAATATTCCGCCTACGGACTAGGAATTTCAGTTTGTTCTTACTTTAGACAGAGAGAAGAAAAGCCTTATGAGTTGTATTCTTTAAAAGTGTCTTTGTTGATTCATTTAGTACGAAGATATTTCAAATCTTATGACAGATGTATTGCTAATTTAAAAGACTCAAACAAATTAAGGCTTTGATTATTTTTATCATGCCTATATACCTAACTTGTAGTGCAGATATTAGGCGTTAATTTGTTTGGAGCAACAAATCAGTTCCCGAACGGCTTATGTTGGCTATTGATGGGAGTCGGAGATAGCAGAAGTTTTGCAACAAGGATTTTATGAAAGCATTATTGCTCTACCCTCAGTTTCCCCAGTCCTTTTGGTCTTATGATCGCTTCATGGAAATCGCCGGACTTAAAGCCGTTTTACCGCCACTGGGAATTATCACAGTTGCAGCACTGCTACCCCAAGAATGGGAAATTAGATTTTGCGATCGCAATGTCACTCTGGAAACAGAAGCTGATTGGGAGTGGTGCGATATCGTCATCTTGTCGGCAATGCTAGTGCAGAAACCAGATTTTCACGCCCTGATTCAAAAAGCGGTGCGCTTAGGTAAAAAAGTAGCCGTGGGTGGCCCTTACCCAACATCTATTCCACAAGATGCTTTGGACTCTGGAGCGCATTATTTAATTTTAGATGAAGGGGAATTAACTATTCCTCAATTTTTAACAGCCCTCAATCAAGGTCAAGAACAGGGGATATTTCGCTCTCTGGAAAAACCTGATGTCAGCCAAAGCCCAATGCCCCGTTTTGACTTGCTAAAACGGGATGCTTACTTAATGATGGCTATCCAGTTTTCTCGCGGCTGCCCCTTTAATTGCGAGTTTTGCGATATTATCACACTCTACGGTCGCAAACCACGCACAAAAGAGCCTCAGCAAACCATTGCTGAGTTACAAGTTCTGTATGATTTAGGCTGGCGAGGGTCACTGTTTATCGTGGACGATAACTTTATTGGCAATCAACGGAACGTTAAACGTTTTTTGCGGGAGTTGATTCCTTGGATGAAACAGCACTCCTATCCCTTCACATTCATCACTGAAGCTTCTGTGAATTTAGCCGAAGATGAAGAACTGTTGCAATTAATGAATGAAGCAGGTTTCTATGCAGTTTTTCTCGGTATAGAAACTCCTGACCAAGAAAGTTTGCACTTAACACAAAAAGTGCAAAATACTCGTAGTCCTCTTGTGCAAGCCTGTGAAAAAATTAATCAAGCCGGAATACTCATCTATGCAGGGTTTATCCTCGGTTTTGATGGAGAACGCCCAGGCGCAGGAGAAAAAATACAAGCTTTTGTCGAACAAACCAATATTCCTCAACCAATGTTGGGCATTCTTCAAGCTTTGCCCAACACTGCTTTATGGAACCGTCTGCAAAAAGAGCAGCGTTTGTTAGAGAGTAAGGGTATTGGTGGAACTGAAGTAGGAGATCAGAATACCTTAATGAATTTCATCCCCACACGCTCCATTGATGAAATTGCCAGAGAATATGTAGAAGGCTTATGGACTTTATATGAACCCAGAAACTATCTCAGACGCTGTTTTCAGCAATGTCTGAGTCTTGGTTCCCTCGCCCAGCGAAAACAAACTATGCAATTGTCTCCAGGAAAGGCATTACGGCTGGTTGTGCAGTTAATCTGGCTTCAGGGCTTGCGTCAACCAGAAATTCGTGTGCAGTTTTGGCAACAACTCTGGGCAATTATACTGACAAAACCGCAGGTTCTGAATATGTATTTAGGACTATGCGCGGCGGGAGAACATTTTTGGGAGTACCGGGTTTTAGCTAGACAACGAATTACTCAACAATTAGGCTACGATCCGCTCACAGCCTCTACGTTACCTAAGCAAGAACCAGTACTAGTCAAGTAGGGTGCGTGATGCTAATGCGATCGCCTACCCTACTTAACTGACTATACTAACCTTTGTGCGCGATCGCCTTTTTAAATTTTGGTGGCGCGGAAACCAATTGGGCCTTCACCTGCGTAGGTCATGGTTCCGGTGAAGGTTTTGCCACCATCATTGGATGTAACATTAATTGCCACTGCATTTTGTCCTGCACGACAACCAATTACCCAAGTCCCACCTGCATTCCAGGGTGCAGAAGCACCGCCCCATTGGTTTTCTACTGTATAGTTATTACTACCTAAAAGGTTGCCTCTAAAACCGATGGGGCCTTCACCTGCATAAGTGTTAGTTCCAGTTAAGGTTTTGCCACCATCATTAGATGTAACATTAATTGCCACAACGTTTTGATTGTCTCGACAACCAAGCGCCCAAGTACCACCTGGGTTCCAAGGTGCAGAAGCACCACCCCATTGGTTTTCTACGGTATAGACACTACCATTTGCAGCAGCACTTTTAAAGCCGATGGGGCCTTCACCTGCATAAGTTATGGTTCCATTCAAGGTATTACCGCCGTCGTTGGAGGTAATATCAATCGCCACAACATTTTGATTTCCCCGACAGCCGAGTATCCAATTACCACCTGGGTTCCAAGGTGCAGATGAGCCTCCCCACTGATTTTCTACTTTGTAGGTGTCGCTGGTAGTTAAAGTACCTCTAAAACCGATGGGGCCTTCACCTGCATAAGTCATAGTTCCATTCAGTGTTTTGCCATTGTCGCTGGAGGTAACTTTAAGTGCAACAACACGCTGATTTGATCTAGCTCCAATTACCCATGCGCCACCTGGATTCCAAGGTGCAGATGAGCCTCCCCACTGATTTTGGGCAATGTATAGATTACTAATTGTTGCGGTAGCTGTCATTTTTTAACTCCAAAATTTTGATAATTTTAGTTACGAGTTTCACTTTAGAAACCCGATTTGATTTCTGAAAACATACGTCAAATTCAAGCTCAAAAGGGTGCATAATTTCCACTCTTTTGAACTTCTGATGAGCCATGCTAAAGTCACTTGCTTTCAGCAAGCAATATTTATATCTTCAGAAATCAAATCGGATTCCTACAGAGCAATTTTTAAAGCACGTCTAAAATCTGGTGACTTTTTAGAAGCTGTTTAATATACATCAAAGCCTTATTTTAGACTTGCTATATTTCCGCAATATCCTAACAAATTTGGTGCGTTTTGATTTATTGTTCAGGTTGATTTCCTGAATCAATCGTAGACATAGGGAACAATAAAGAAGCAGTCAATTTATCTTGATTTTGGTAAAAATCAAATGCGATAACATGCCACAATGCTATTCAATGAATTTTTGTTTGTCAATATACTAAACAGCTATTTGCTGCTTTAATTAAATTTACAAATCAGGAAATAAGTCTAATAATCAGAGAGTTAAGACAGTTAAGATTACTAAACTAAATCAAATCAGACAGTTAAGACCGTTAACAGGTTAATTCACTATTTCTTATGCTATTTATAAACAAATATTTATTTGTCATATAACTAGTAAATTACGGAATACAGTTTGTTGGTGTATGCTATTTAAGGTTTAATGTGCGAGATCCCCGACTTCTTTAAAAAGTCGGGGATCTGAACACTACAAATTTTGAGATTTATCAATATTTACTATTTCTTAATTTATCTAAAGAAATACCAGAATTTATATTTCCATGATGTAAATTATAATTACCATTTCGGCAATTGTTGGGACTGTGCAACTGTAGAAAGCTTGGCCAACATTTGCGTGCGAGATGAAACTTCTAGCTTGCGGAACATTCTTTTTAAAGCTTGCTTAACAGAGTTTTCTGTAATCCAAAGTTCACGACTAATTTCTGCGTTTCTACACCCTCGCGCCACTAGTGTGGCAATTTCCACTTCTCTAGAAGTTAAACCTGCTGTTTGTAAAGGCGGATGTTGGGCTTGAGTCATTGTTACCCAAGTGGAAATGTGCAGACAAATCGCACTCAAATCTGTAAGATTTTGCGAATCGAATGCAGGTATGTCTTGTTGACGGGTAAAACCTAATGCACCTACTAATTTACCAGTGCTGACAATTGGCCCAGCCATAACATGATAGTGATCAGGACGGGGACAAATCAATTTCCATGTTTTTGGTTCAACTACTAAGGCTTCGTGAACTGGGGCGTGGTGTTCTAGTAAGTAACGTGCAACTGGGTTGTATTGGGGTGATAAGGCAATTAGTATTGCTTTGTCAATCAGATGAGTTTGATGAAAGAAAAATAGCCCGCACCTTGTAGCTGTAAAATACTGACTCATTTCTGCGGATATATGCGATCGCAATGTTTGTTCATCTTTAGCTTGAGCAATTGCCCGAAATAAAGCGTGTAAAGCAACCATAGGCTAATTGTACACTTTCGAGGTCTAGAAGCATGATCATCACCTGATTTATCTTAGCTGTAGTCAGATTCAGTGTTGATCTTTTTGGATAACTTTACTATGACTATAAATTCTGATTACGCTGATCCTTCAGTTCTAGTTGATACCCAGTGGTTAGCAGATCATCTCCATGATTCAAATGTTCGTATTATTGAAGTGGATGTAAGTCCAGAGCCTTACAAAAATGCTCATATACCGGGTGCTGTATTTTGGCATATTTTTACGGACTTACTGCTACCAGATTTCAAAACTAATTTAGATGCGATCGCTTTTGCTAAACTTATGGCACGCTCAGGTATTACCAATAATACAACAGTTGTTGCTTATGGCAATTATCCCGGCATCGGTGGCTGGATTTTTTGGTTGTTAAAAGTCTTTGGTCATGATAATGTCCGAGTTCTCAATGGCGGCTATCAAAAATGGAAATCTGAAAATCGTCCACTTGCAACTGAGTTATCTACATTTCCACCCACTGATTACCATACTCAAGCGCCTGATGATAGTCTAAGAGTATTACATCCTGAAGTCCAAGCAGCGATTAATCAACAGGAACGCATTTTGTTAGATGTCCGTACAATTCAAGAATACTCTGGTGAGTGGTTTTTTAATCAACCACCAAAAAACAATCAACGCACTGGACATATCCCTGGTGCAGTTCATCTTGAGCATATCCTGACACTTAATGAGGATGGCACTTTTAAATCATTCACCGAATTAAAAAATCTTTATACCAGCCAAGGTATTACACCTGATAAAGAAATTTTTCCTTATTGTGCGATCGGTGGACGTTCTGGATACACTTGGTTTGTTTTAAAGTATTTACTAGGCTATCCAAATGTTCGCAATTACGACGGCTCTTGGAATGAGTGGAGTCGTTTGACTGACTTATAGTAGGGAACAGGTGATAGGTGACAGGTAACAGTCTTGATGATGTTTGGTTCTGTTCCTCCACCTAGCCTCTATGAAAGTTACTGTTCTGTTCCCGCAGGTGTAGGTGTTTCTGTTGGTGTGTCTATCGGCGTGGGCGTTTCTATTGGTTTGTCTGTGGGTGTGGGTGTGGGTGTTTCCACAGGAATGGGATTTTCTGCGGCGATAGTAAGTTGATAATCTACTGACGTTGTGGCTGTAGAAGCGATCGCAAACTCATAGTATCCCTTTTCTGGTAATTCTGCGGTTAAAGTGCGTTTTGTCGAGTCTTCTAAAAGTCTGATTTTGCCGGAAGGGGAATAAACTGATAGCAAAACTTTGTTACTCGCTGTCAGATTTAAGTCTAAGGTTTGCCCTTTAGCCAGTCCAGCGATGAAAACTTTACCATTCCCTGGTTTGAGTGTTCCACTGACTGTTTCACTTGTCGCGCCTATATCAAAAACAATCTTGGCAAAAGCATTCCCATTGACGATAGCACTAAGTTGATCATTAACAAACCCATGCCAAACTTGCCCGATGGGTTCCTTCATAAAATCTCGTCCACGCTGTTCGGGAAATATGCGGTAAAAGGCGACATCACCTAAATCATATAAAGCGCGACTACCAACGTTAATTTTATTTACAGCAGCTTTCCAGCGATCGCGATCGGCTGCGGTATACTTTCCAAGTTGCCGTCGTGATTGATTACTGAGAACTGAAACTTTACTTAACAATTCATCCGCCGTTTTATCCCAAGCCGCCCGTAAACTTTCATCTTCTGGTTTATTGGTGATGGTGCGCCCTTGTAAGCTAGGATTTCTCCGCCAAAAGATTTGATTCACTAAGTCTACATAAAAGCTTTGCTCAATTCCCAACTCTTGACGGCGATCGCTTAATTTTTCTTTGCGTTGCTTTTCTTCTGGGGAATAATTCTCGGAAACATCAACGGGTTGGGTAACGCTTGGTGTTGGTGTGGGGTCAATATCATTCCCACCACTAATATTCCTATTCCGATTTGTTCCTAACCACAATACCCCAATCACACCAAATACCGCTAATGTTGCTGCAAAGGTTTTAGTTGTTGTCCACCGACTTTTGGCTTGGGGAATAGGTGCGGGGGATGGGGAGAAAGGCCGGGGTTGTGTTGGGTTAATTGCCGGAGAGGGTGCGACTGCAAAAGTAGCTGAGGTTTCCGGCTGAGGTATGACGGGCGCTTGAGTTACAGGATATTGAATTGGTGTTGGGTTAAGTGCGTGTAAAACTTGACTAGCCGATTGATAGCGATCGCTCGGACGAGGCGCTAACATTTTATTTAACACCTGTGCTAACATCGGACTCACACTAGCGTCTTGCTGCCATTTCCAAGCCAGAGTGTAGTTATCTAATAATTCTTGCGGTTGTTTACCTGTTAATAATACTAATATCGTGACTGCCAAAGCATACAAGTCACTATGAGGAGATACTGCGCCAGTTTGCATTTGTTCTGATGGTGCAAAACCGATTTTACCCAATAAAGTCGGTGCGGGCGTTGCTGCTGCACCTGGTTGGTAGTATTGAGAAGCAACTGTGGCGACTACTTGTTTCACACCACCAAAGTCAATTAATATCGGCAGTTGGTCAGCAGTGCGTAAAATTAAATTATCTGGTGAAATATCTCGATGAATTACATCTTGGGAGTGGACATATTCT
The DNA here is from genome assembly GCF_000316625.1 of Nostoc sp. PCC 7107. Lineage (GTDB taxonomy): Bacteria > Cyanobacteriota > Cyanobacteriia > Cyanobacteriales > Nostocaceae > Nostoc_B. The sequence continues at coordinate 3,242,172 of NC_019676.1, forward strand.
AAAACTGGCAATATCTGCTGTAATAGTTGCCGTACTTCTGCTTCTGTAAACCGTAGACCTTGCTGTTTGCGGGTATTTAATAAAGAATTATATGTCTGTCCCTCTACATAATCTTGCACTAAAAACAGGTATTCCTTCCCTTGCAAATTTGTGCGAAACAGTTCCCGAAAACGAGGAATTTGGGGATGTTGCAATTTGTAGAGAACACTAGCTTCACGCTGAAATAGTTCTTCCGCTTTTTGTAAAACGTAAGCTGTTTGCACTTGGGGAGAAAATTCTTTTAAAACACAAGGTTCGCGGAAGCGGTTGATATCTTCAGCTAAATAAGTGCGTCCAAATCCACCTTGCCCGATTTGACGGACAATGACATAGCGATCGCTTAAAGTTAAACCAGCTTGAATACCATTACTAACAGGTAAATTTTGCAAATTCTCGCCACACTGGAGACAAAACCGACTACCTGTGGGATTTTCATGACCTTTAGAGCAATAGAATTTAGTCATGGGTCATTTGTTGTTTCCCTTGTCTTTGCGTGTGTCTAGTCTCCTCACTCATAATTCTTGCACCCTAATTAATTGTTCGATTGTATTTTACTCACTTTATCAGCCGCGATCGCATACCAAATTTGACCGTAAGTTTGTTGGTTCTGTTTCTCTCCCTGCTTTCCGGGAAATAACTCAGCAAATTTTTGATTTGTCTCTTTGTTCAACTGACTCATTGTATAGTCACCTAACTTTCCCGTTCTCGCTTGCAGTCTCCATCTTTCGTAATCTTTTTGACTGTAGCTTCCCATTTTTTTACGTGCGGCGGCGCTAAGTTCAGCCTGTTCTAGTTTATCCAACAAGCCATCACCAATTCTCAACCACTCATCGCGCAAAGCCTTATCTTCCGATTTTGATGTGATGGTGCGCCCTTGCATTTCCGGCTTTTGACTGTAAAACAAAGCGTCTACCATACGGATGAAGAAGACTTCGGAGATTTCCAACTCTTGACGACGCGCCAGCACATCCCCATTTCCTTTGTTGCTGACTGGTTGAGCCAGAGGATTAGGTAATGATGGCATTGTGGGCAATGATATAGAAGGTATGGTAATAGATGTTATACCTCTGACTACAGCATTTACCGCTGCCAAAGTTCCAGCAACTGTTAAACCAACTATGGCTGTCCCCAGCATACTCACAGCAAAAGGACGTAACCACATAGGTACAGGTAACACGCGGCTCACAGCTTGAGTTCTTTGATGAATTCTACTGACAATTGCGTTAGCGCGTTTTTGTCCCGGCGAGACTATCTGAGTCTTCAGTTTGGTAATATAAGGGTTACTTGGTTTAGTCACAGCTGGCGATGGTAAATCTTTGAGAACTTGCTCGGCTGTTTGATAGCGATCGCTTGGTTTATAAGCCAGCATTTTTTTCAATATAGATTCTAATTTGGGGCTAACCCGAATTTCCTTACCCCAATACCATAGCCCTTGATAGCTGTCGTATAATTTTTGCGGTTCCTTCCCTGTCAATAATACGAGTATCGTCACCGCCAAAGAATATAAATCACTGCTGAGAAATACTTTCCCTTGACGAATCTGTTCTTCCGGTGCGTAGCCTTTTTTACCTAATAGCGTGTGATTCACAGCTAACTTCGTGAACCAAAACCCTTGGGATGCTGGTAATTGCTTCACACCACCAAAATCAATCAACACAGGTAAATTGTCAGAACGCCGCCAAATTAAATTATCCGGTGAGATATCACGATGTACAACATCTTTGGAGTGGATGTAAGACAACACAGGTAAAATCTGTTGCAGCAGCAGAATGATTTCTTCTTCACTAAAAGTTTGACGTTGTTCTAATAACTGGCAATAATTATCACCCTCGATATAATCTTGCACCAGAAAGAAAAAATCTTTACTACCTATCTGCACCTGTAAAGAAGCATGAAACTGGGGAATTTGCGAATGTTGGAGTTTTTTCAGTACATTTGCTTCTCTCTCAAATAATTCCTTAGCTTTTTGTAAATCCTGTTGTGCTTGGACTTGGGGCGCAAATTCCTTCAGCACGCACACTTGATGAGCTTTTTGCTTATCTTCCGCTAAATAAGTCCGTCCAAAACCGCCTTGTCCTAGCTGACGTATAATTTGATAGCGTTGATTCACAACTTGCCCAACAGCCAGAGGCAATGTTTCACCGCACGTTGTGCAAAACCGATTACTGTCAAGATTTGTGTGTTGTTTACTGCAATAAACCTGCATGGTGCTGAAGGATAAATGAGGGTTTTTATAAATTACTACAACCAGAGTAGTTCTGTTTACGGATAATACTTCATCTAACTCCGCGTACCTTGGCGTTTACCTCCATATTCCTGGGCGTTTAAAATCAAATCTAGCTTGATATTCAACGACTAGATATAGATTTATGAACGCTAATTCCCAACAACAGCGAAGCATCAAGGCCTTTGAGGACTTTATCTCTACACCTATAGAAACCCTACTACAGAGACACTGCAACACCGCTAGTTCACCAACAGTCTTAACGTTATTTCATGATGTCGCCGCAAATGTCCCAGCGTACAAGGCATTTTTAGCAGAAAGAGAAATTAATCCTGATATAATTCAAACTTTAGAAGATTTTCAGCAATTACCTGCGATCGCTAAAGAAAATTATATCCAACGTTATCCTCTGCCTGATTTGTGTCGCAATGGTCAATTAGCAGAGTGCGATATGATAGCCGCTTCTTCTGGTTCCACAGGTAAACCCACATTTTGGCCTCGCTTCTTCACCGATGAACTGCAAATTGCTACACGCTTTGAGCAAATTTTTCATGATAGTTTTTTTACAGACACTAGACGCACCCTTGCAGTAATTTGTTTCACCCTGGGAACTTGGGTGGGGGGAATGTTCACCACTAATTGCTGTCGCTATTTGGCGAGTAAAGGTTATCCCCTCACCGTTATTACACCCGGTAACAACAAAGAAGAAATCTTGCGCGTCGTTCAAGAACTGGGGGTAAATTTTGAGCAAGTTGTCCTTTTGGGATATCCACCATTCCTCAAAGATGTCATTGATATAGGTATTAGTCGTGGCGTGGAATGGTCACAATATCACATTAAGCTAGTTATGGCGGGAGAAGTATTCAGCGAAGAATGGCGCAGTTTAGTTGGTGAAAGAATTGGTTCGCAAAACCCTTGTTACGATTTCGCTTCACTTTACGGAACTGCGGATGCTGGCGTGTTAGGTAATGAAACACCTTTGAGTATCTGCATTCGTCGTTTCTTAGCTAAAAATCCCGATGCTGCTAGAACTTTATTTGGTGAATCTCGTCTACCCACATTAGTTCAATATGACCCCACCAGTCGCTTTTTCGAGGCGCAGAACAACTCATTACTATTTTCTGGCGACAATGGTATTCCCCTAGTGCGTTACGACATCCTCGACACAGGCGGAATTATTACCTACGATGCGATGCTTGAGTTTTTAGCAGAATGGAAATTCAACCCATTAGAAGCACTTGGTTCTGACACTAATAACTCAGCACTCAGCACTCAGCACTCCCCCAGAGGAATTCACCCCTTACCTTTCGTCTACGTTTTTGGACGCTCTAATTTTACTGTGTCTTACTTTGGCGCGAATATCTATCCCGAAAATGTCAGTGTTGGTTTAGAACAACCTGCTGTACAAGCATGGGTGACTGGTAAATTCGTCTTGCAAGTTAAAGAAGATGCAGACAAGAACCGATTTTTATCTGTAGTTGTCGAACTAGCACCAGGCGTTGAAGGTAGTGAAGATAAACGCCAAGCCATCACTGAGTCAATTCTGGCGCAGATGTTACGCCTCAACGGTGAGTTTGCTAATTATGTTCCCCCAGAATATCAAACACCACAGGTTGCTTTAGCTGCAACAGGCGATCGCGAATATTTCCCCATCGGCGTTAAGCACCGCTATACACGCAAGTAAATAGAAATTTTATCAAACTTGATTAATTTACGTATTCTCAGGCTTTATTAACTTTACAACTTTTTGCTAAATATTGTAGTAAGTTGCTTAATAAAACATTTTTCCGTCTTAAATATAATGCAAGTAAGTACTTGCAAGCAAAATGACTAAAAACATCCGTTCATCCACTCTCACCCGTACACGTTTAATCGCAGCCGCTTCACAGGTATTTGCTAGTTTAGGGGTACAAGGCGCAACTACCCGCCAAATAGCTCGCGTTGCAGGCGTGAATGAGGTAACATTATTTCGTCACTTTGCCAGCAAAGAACAACTCCTCAAAGCAGTTATCGAAAATGCGCTCGCACTCCAAATAGAAGCTTTGGCTCACCCTGAAATTTGGACACAAAATTTGCGTGTTGACTTGAGACGCTATGCTAAACTTTATAACAGTATGCTTGAAGCTCAAGAAGACTTAATTCGTACCTTCATTGGGGAAGCTAAACGTCATCCAGAAGCAGCTAAACAAGTCATTCAAGAAGCTGTTCAACCATTAAGCGAAAAACTCATTGCCTATCTTCAATCTTGTCAGAAAAATGGTACAGTCAGACCTGAGTTTGATCCAGTGCCAGCAGTTGATATGTTTACCGGAATGCTACTTGCAGGTATGCTTTGCCACAATGCTAAACTCAAGAACAAGAATTATAGCTGTGATGAATATATCGATACCTGTGTAGATATTTTTGTCCGAGGTATTAGTTTAGCTCCTGTACAAGTTTTAAGTACAGGTAGTACTCATAATTAATGTATTTGATTGCCCATTAACAACATCGATCAAGAAACTACTCAGAGTTTTATCTGATTTTATTTTTTGCTCAAAAAAGTTGATTAGACCTGTCAATGAAATGCAGTTATTGCCAGTAATATTTGGATATTTATCAATCAGTTTCGAGAGTTTTTGTCTTGTGTCTGTTGCTACGCTAAATTTAGCGATCGCATTCTCTATCACTTCTCTTGCTTCTAAATCAAGGTTTCGCCATTTATGGATTAATACACTAACTTGATTTTCAATTTCCTGCTTTTCATTATTCAATAAAAATATGCCAATTTGTCATTTTTTAATTAAAAATTAAGTAAATCAGAATATATACCCAAAAAATTACTCAATTTTTTTAGATTTTCTTAATCTAGGGCTTGCTATCTAGCTTAATTAGCACATATCTATATAGTTATGATTGAGTATTGTAAAATTAACTCCAAACTCTCAGATAGCAGCGGCAAAGCATACAGCCAAGTTATAATTCTCTTGCGGACGAGCGTAACAAAAATTTATGAGTAACCCCCTTTTACAAGCCTTTTTTGTAGGCAGAGCAGTCGCTGAAGTCATTAATGAACGTTTCGAGGTTGCCTTAACCGATGCGTTGAGTGAATTAGGTAAATTTGATGCAGAAGCCAGAGAACAACTGCGTCAGTTTACAGAAGAAGTAACACAACGAGCAAATCGTGCAGCGGAAGCGGCTAATGCTGGACAAGCAACTACATCTAGTCAAGATCCCGTTGATTTGCAAGCAAATATTGATGAACTCAGAGCCGAAATTGCGCTATTGCGTAATGAATTACAGCGCTATCGCAGCAGTTCTGTATAGTTAATAGTCAAGTCATCGCAAATGACCTAGTACAGTGCGGCTACTCTGGCGAGTTCTCCGTAGGAGTAACCGTAGGGCATGACAAATGACAAGTAGCAAATGACACCTTTATCAAACACAGTTTAGGGATCAGAGTGTCTTATCTTCCAGTTGATTCAGTGACAAACCAACGGTACGCCAAAGATATGGAACAAAGTTATTCAGACAAAGCATACCGTTGGAATCGTGAAAATTACTCTAGCAAACGTCGCTTTGTGGACATTTGGTCTTTTGTATTGACCTTTATGTTCAAATTGTGGCGCTACAACAAATCTTGGAGTTATCCAGGTGGTGTAACAGAAGCAAAACAAGCAGCAAGGCGTAAAGCTCAAGCAATTTGGGTTCGTAACACCCTACTAGATTTAGGCCCGACTTTTATTAAAGTTGGGCAATTGTTTTCGACGCGTGCTGATATATTTCCTAGTGAATATGTTGAAGAGTTATCGAAGCTGCAAGATAAAGTTCCAGCATTTAGCTATGAGCAAGTAGAAACGATTATCGGGCAAGAACTGGGAAAAAAAATTCCTGAACTTTTCCAAAGTTTTGAACCTATTCCTCTAGCGGCTGCAAGTTTAGGACAAGTACATAAAGCTGTGCTGCACAGTGGGGAAGCTGTTGTTATTAAGGTACAGCGTCCTGGGCTAAAGAAGTTATTTGAAATAGATTTACAAATTCTTAAAGGAATTGCTCGTTACTTCCAAAACCATCCTAAGTGGGGGAAGGGACGAGATTGGATGGGAATTTATGAAGAATGTTGTCGCATTCTTTGGGAAGAAATTGATTATCTGAGCGAAGGTCGTAATGCTGATACATTTCGCCGCAACTTCCGGGGTTACGACTGGGTGAAAGTTCCGAGAATTTATTGGCGTTACACTTCCCCACGGGTTCTAACTTTAGAATATCTGCCGGGAATTAAAATTAGTCAATATGAAGCTTTAGAAGCTGCGGGTTTAGACCGTAAGTTAATTGCGCGTCAAGGCGCTCAAGCTTATTTACATCAACTGCTGAATAATGGCTTTTTCCATGCTGACCCCCATCCAGGTAACATAGCTGTCAGTGCAGATGGTGGTGGTTTGATATTCTATGACTTTGGCATGATGGGGCGAATTAAGTCCAATGTCCGAGAAGGACTGATGGAAACTTTGTTTGGTATTGCCCAAAAAGATGGCGATCGCGTGGTAGAATCACTGGTTAATTTAGGCGCGATCGCACCAGTGGATGATATGGGGCCAGTACGGCGTTCTGTCCAGTATATGCTGGATAATTTTATGGATAAGCCGTTTGAAGCACAATCAGTGGCAGCAATTAGTGATGATCTATACGAAATAGCTTATAATCAGCCATTTAGATTTCCCGCAACTTTCACTTTTGTGATGCGAGCTTTTTCCACTCTAGAGGGGGTAGGTAAAGGCTTAGATCCAGAGTTTAATTTTATGGAAGTTGCTCAACCTTATGCAATGCAGCTTATGACAAACATGAATGGCGCTGACAGTAATAGCTTCCTCAATGAATTAAGTCGTCAAGCAGTACAGGTGAGTACGACGGCATTCGGGCTACCACGTAGGCTAGAAGATACCCTAGAAAAATTAGAGCGTGGCGACATGCGCGTGCGCGTGCGTTCCATAGAATCAGAACGCCTGTTGCGGCGACAGGGAAATATTCAACTAGGAATCAGTTATGCTTTGATAATCAGTGGATTTACTCTGTCAGCTACCATTTTATTGGTGAATCATTATGTATGGTTGGCTCTGCTCGCTGGTTTGATTGCAGCAGCAGTCTCAGTAATCCTGATCCGCTTGCTTCTTCGCCTCGACCGTTATGAACGTATGTATTAATTATTGCCTTAAAAAATTATGAAATTGAAATTCACGGGTTTTAGTGATCCGGGACTTATTCGTTCTAGTAACCAAGATGCTTATTATGTCGATCCCGAAGGACGATTTTTTATTGTCGCTGATGGGATGGGTGGTCATGCTGGTGGTGAAGAAGCAAGCCATATTGCAACACGCGAAATTCAAGCCTATTTAGTGGCAAATTGGAATTTGCCTGAGTCAGACCCAGAATTACTCGAAAAGGCTTTGTGGCAAGCTAATGAAGCGATTTTGCAGGATCAGCAAAATCATCCAGAACGCGCGGATATGGGTACTACTGTTGTAGTAGTACTTTTTCGCCAAGTAGAAGCTCCTTGGTGCGCTCACATCGGTGACTCTAGATTGTATCGCTTACGTAGGTCACAGCTAGAGCAAATCACTGAAGACCATACTTGGGTAGCAAGAGCAATTAAGGTTGGTGACATCACTCCAGAAGAAGCCAGAATGCACCCCTTCCGCCATGTGTTATCGCGTTGTTTGGGTCGGGAAGACCTAAATCAATTTGATGTGCAACTGCTGAATTTGAGCGCAGGCGATCGCTTACTATTATGTAGTGATGGTCTAACCGAAGAACTGGTAGACGAAAAGATTGCTGATTATCTGCAATACCCCTCGCTAGAAAAAGCCTCTATTTCTCTAATAGAAGCTGCCAAGGAGCAAGGCGGACATGATAACATTACCGTTGTCATCGTAGAACTACAAAATTGACTTAGCAGACCGCAATTCGTCAATAGTCACTGGTCAAAAGTCATTTTGACAAACATTGCTTCATGCTTCAAACCCACCGGTTGCTGCTTGGTAAAAAGCCTTTGTAGTCGAGTTCTTTGTTGTTTATGACAGTTGCTTCATGGGAACTTACACCATAAAACGAAAAATTAAGGTTTTAGAGAAGAGTGTGGGGATACGCTCACAAGTGTAGGGCTTTAACAGAGTGACAAGTAATAACTCTAAGAATAACGGGATAATCTGAGTTTGATCACCCCTATGCCCAAATCTTTGTGCGTCGTAAGTTCTAGCTTTATACGCCGGAAAACAGACAATAATCTTTTTCGGTAGTTCCAAAAGGGGAAGGCTTGTGATGAGGCTATCTCTCCCACCCTCTGACGCAAATTTTTGCCAAATCCAAAATTGCTTGACTCAGAACTTTATTTTTAGTAAATATACTCAGCAATTTGTTCAGCCTGAGCATTTTTATTCTTTACAACTTGATAAAAATACTTTTAACTTCCAAAATTTAGCAGTTGGAGGCTAAGTTTCTATAATTTGTTGAATTGACATCTTGCACCTAATACGATATGGCGCATATAATTCAGGTTTAATACCTTATATTTAACCTTGCACCAATAGGCTTCTCCACCTAGAGAAGCTAAGACTCGGCAAGGCTAAAATCAGGTATTTAATTTCACTATTTGTGAAATTTCCCGGAATATGCCTCAGCGTACTTGAGTTGTATACCAGTAGGTTTAGGCAAAAGCTGTTAAAGACACTAAAAATTTATCCCAAGGGGTGTGGGCAAATAGTCAAACAATTGTTATCTTTCTTAATACGTAGGAACAAATGTAGAGCTACTCTTAGCCCTCCAACTATCTCAGGTAGGATAGAATTTCTCCCGCTAAATCTCTTTTTTACGCGTTGTTTTCGGAGTTTACTATGAACCAGCCAATTGAATTATCTTTGGAACAACAATTCAGCATCCGTTCATTTGCTACTCAAGTGCAGCACATGAGCCACGACCAAGCGAAAGACTTTTTAGTCAAACTTTATGAACAAATGGTTGTGCGCGAAGCTACTTACCAAGAGTTGCTCAAGCATCAGTGGGGCTTAGATTCGGGTTCCACTCTGGCATAGCATTATTTTTGTGTCGCAGTGGGCGACCTCCTTCTCTTGCTCGGTTCCAACGAAGGAAATGAGCTGGGGATGCTGGGGCGTCAACTTTAGTTCAGCAATTGTAAATTGATTGTTTTTAACCTAACTCCATGCCAAGCCAAAATAAAGGCTGCACATATTTGTTAAGACTAAATTGTATTGCAGGGGATAAATTAGCAATTGTTAAGTAGCCACTACGCATAAGTCATGGCTATTTAAGTAAACTAATTTAGATGCTGTATTGGATACATAGCACGATTTGCGTAGATCCAATTAATCTTAGTTGACCACTTGCCATCGCTAATCATTATATTTGCTATAACGTAAGCCTTACAACCGAATATAGATTTTTTGTTATAAAAGTTTACATTTTGCAATCATCTACATCCTAGCTCGAAAGATCGAGGGGAATGTCTGTAGCCATTGCTTCTAATTTAGATAAGATTTGGGGTTTAATTCTTTCGTATTCATTTTTTAGTACATTTTTACTAAGCTGCGGATCAACTGATGAAGCTGAGATTTGACTTTCTTTTGCCCACTGTTCTAGGTTTTGGCGTTGAGCCGCAGCAATACTGCAAAGTAGGATATGAGAACAGCGACTTGGAGCTTCCCGCGCAAAGAATAACAATCGATAGTAACCAGTGTTTGCTAGTAATCTAGCTATTTCTTGTCCAAAAGTAGTCTTGAGATCAAGATAGTAAGGCAACCACTTCACACCGTGTTTACGATTGTAGATAACAGTAATCCATAGTGCCATTGGGTGAGGGGCGGGCAGAAATAGAAATTGATTATAACGATCGCAGGCAAACCTTTTGATAATTTCCTGTTGTGGTAGCATTACCCAAAGAGTAGGCACAACTTCGTTATTAACACGAATCTTATGGGGAAAAACAATATCGGCAATTGGCTTATTGTCTGGCCAAGAAACAGAGCGCAGAATTTCATCATTGGAAGGTAACACCTGTACATCAGCTTTTGTTTTTGGCTGAACCTCTACGGGCATTGTTAAGCTACGACTAGCTACAGGTTTGGGTGCTGGGTTATTTGGCTGAACGATGGGTGAGCGATAATTTTGTTCGATTGATTCTAAGACCTTCAAGATATCACTCACCGTTTGAGGGCGATCGCTTGGTGCTTTAGCCAGACAACTCATAACTAAATTTTGTAACTCTTGGGGAATTTGTAACCCAGGATGAACCTCAGTAAAAGAGCGTGGTTCAACAGAGTGATGGGTTTTATACCATGCACCAAAAGAATGAGTGGGTGCTACTAACGGCATCTTGCCTGTCAGCATTTCAAACATCATCACACCTAAACTGTAAATATCTGAGCGATTGTCTAATTCCTTCCCTTCCATCTGTTCGGGAGATGAATAAGCCAAAGTTCCCAAATAAAATTTTGTCTGGTCTTTATTTCCTTGGAGTAACTTAGCAATCCCAAAATCGAGAATCTTGACTAATTCCCCAAAGCTAGAGTCTTGAATTACCAGCATATTGCTGGGTTTAATGTCACGATGAATAATTGGGTAAATAGTGCCATCAACCGGGATACCATCGTGGGCGCATTGTAAGCCCAAGCTGATTTGTCGCACCATACTCAAGAATCTGGGTAATGCTAAATGGTGCTGACGAATAATCTGACTCAGGCTGTGTCCTTGAAGATATTCCATCACGTAAAACGGCGTATTATTTTCATCTACGCCATAATCCATAACTCTGACAATATGAATGCTTTTTTGCCCTAACAAAGCACAGGTTTTCGCTTCTCTCTCAAAGCGTTCTTGTAACCGCATTTTTTCATTTAGAATCGACAGAGCGAGGAACTTGACAGCAACAGGTACACCTCCCAACAAAATATCTTTAGCACGATACACTCGACCCATTGCTCCAGTACCAATTAATTCCTGAAGCTGATAGCGTTTGCCGAGTAAGCGTCCAATGTTGGGGTCTGACATAAAACATTCGACTCCAAAAGCAGATTGATGGTAAGTGTGTAGAAAAATAAGTACGTTTAAAAACTGGCATTTTTGATTTGTCTAGAATTTGTTTCTAAACTCATCATTAAAGTTCAGAAGCAGTATTGAGTTCTCTGGCCGAGAACTTCTAGTATTGACCTGCGGTTTATAAGCAAGTAGTTTTTACAACTGCTGGAAGATGCCAATTCAAATCCACGGAATGGTAGATTCATTCTGAAGTTGGCTAACATTCCGCACTATGATGTTGATTTATTTTTAGTCTGCCCAAATTTAACTAAATAATTATCTATAGTTTCTATTGATTTGCGATCGCTCGTCCTGGCTTTAATCCCTAGTTTTAACTCAGCACTCAGAACTATTTCAGCGGTTGACGTTCTAAGCTGGCTTCCATCGTACTAGTGAGAGAATGACCTGACATAACCCCACAACTTAAATAGTAAGTATCATTAGAGAGACGATAGGCTGTTTCAAAGCCACTGCGACGTTGGCGATCGCTTAGTACCCAATAGCGCTGGACAATTGTATCTAGCCCAATCCAGCCTTCGCCTTCAATTTGCCCGAAAAGGTTATGCTGAAGCAAAAAAGTATACTGGCGCTCGCCTTCGTGCAAACGCCCTTTGTATAGTAAAGAGATTTCCGAGCGATCGCTGCCAGGAAAAATCAGCTTTGTTGCCATTGTGAACCAGTTATCTCGATTCCAAGCAACCAAGGTCATACCCTTTACGCTGATTGGCATTCCATTGCGTTCTAGCCAATTGCCTTGTAATGTCCAGCGTCCTGGTTCCATTAAAAAAGTGTGACCCACCTTTTAAGTTCCTTGTCTTGATCGAGTACCCTTACGAATCAAAGATATATTTGAAACCTGAAAATGTCAGGTGCTTAAGTCAGCAAAACTTATTTTTTAGCTGGGTGAATGTCTCCTAGTAGTACTTCATAAGGTGCGCCTGTTGCAGATGGTAGGTTTCCGGGGATACCTAGCTGTCGCCAGTAGGCTAAAACCGCAAATGCGATCGCTTCTTTAAAATCTGCACTCAAGCCGACTTCATGGGTAGTTAAGACGGGGATTGTTTTGAGTAATGACTGTAATCTTTGTTTTAAATATAAATTGCGACTACCGCCACCACATAAAAATACGCGTTGTGGCATTTGCGGCAAAAAAGTTTGGTAACTGTGAACAATCGAAGCAGCAGTTAGTTCTGTTAGGGTTGCTAAAAAGTCAGCTGGGCTAAGTTGGTATGGCCCGGCATCTTTTAAACATTGATTTAAGTAATCTACACCAAATAATTCACGTCCTGTCGATTTGGGTGGTGGTAGATGAAAATAATCTTGCTGCAACCATTGTTCAATCAAAGGTTGACAAGGACTACCAGTAGCAGCCCATTTACCATCTTCATCGTAGGTTTTTGCACCATTGGTTAAATGCTCTACTGCCAAATCTAACAAGCTATTGCCTGGGCCAGTATCCCAACCACGCATTTTTTCTAACCAGTTGTCGCGGCGCGGTGGGATATAAGCTACATTACCGATACCGCCGAGATTTTGAATGCAGCGTCCTTCTTCTGGGTGACTGAGTAAATAAGCATCAACTCTGGGTACAAGTGGTGCGCCATGACCACCAATAGCAATATCAGCCACCCGAAAATTACTGATAGTGGTGATTCCGGTGATACTCGCAATCAAATCACCGCGTCCAAGTTGCAGGGTATAGCCTAAACAGGAGTTATTCTCCCCTGCCTGTATGGGTGGTCGATGGTAGACTGTTTGCCCGTGGGAACCAATTAAAGTTGCTGGCTGATGACCTGTTTGAATATTTTCCGCAGCTTGAGCAAAGCTGGAGGCGATCGCATCATCTAATTCGGCAAATTCTGCCATTGAGATGGCTCTGCCTGCACAAACAGCTAAAATCCTTTCTCTGAGTTCGGCAGGATAAGGATATGTTTGCCCTGCTAACAACTCAACTTTGAGATCTAAATCTGTACCAGAAATATCTACTAAAGCAGCGTCAATGCCATCTACAGATGTACCACTAATTAAACCGATAATACGAGTCATAAATATTTGTCAATAGTTGTATTGGTCAATAATCATCAATGACAAGCTACACAAAAATTTTCGCAAATCCAACAGCATCGTCACATAGCAGTTAGGGTAGGGAACAGGAAACAAAGAATGTATAAAGTAATTTGTGAAAATCGAGAGGCTCAGATCCCCGACTTATGAAAGAAACCGGGGATCTTTGAGTTGACAAACGATTTAGGAATGTCATATCAGTCTAATGATACATAGTAAATCTATCCTAAGTCTGTTAATTGAAGTTACTACTCAGTACATAATTGCTAATGTTCCACTTTTGTTTGTGCAGCGATCGCTCCCCTAAATTTAGGCTAATAGGAGCGATCATTTCTCAACTTCAGATAAAGTACTGAATTTTTCTCTAAAAATAGCACAGATAGTAAAATCCCCGACTTCTCAAAGAAGTCGGGGATTTGAGTTCTAGGAATGAATTAATCTAAACGACTCAAAATAGCATTGACATCAACTCCTAACTTTTGACCTAATTTCAATAATTGCCGACACTGACTAGTATCTTCTTTTTTAATCAGGCTGGTTATACAAGCAGGTGCTATCTGACTGTGCAGACAACTAAAGTAGAGTTCTTGAGAACGATATAGAGAAATACCCAAGTTGAGTTGATGTCCAACATCAATCAATCTTTCTAACAATTGGATATCTGTGGTAAAACTACCGTTGGCATCGTGTAATAATTGCCAGAGCGATCGCAAAATCAATTGCTGTAATATTTGCTTACCTTCAGGAATATTTAAGCGACAACGCAGATGTTTAGCTTCTGTGGCGATCGCGTTTAGTTCTACAATGTGATTCCAACAAGATTGCGGTTCAGCGATATCTTGTTCTAGCGATCGCAATGTGGTCATACAGCGATATCCTAAAGCAATCTCCGCTGCTACTTGCAATTCTTGGGGTACTTCTAGTTCATCCCGATGGAATGCCATGAGTACACCGTAATTTTCTCGGTATGTTTGAGTATACAGTTGGTCTAATCGGTTCAATGTTTCTTGATTGATTAACCGCATAATTCGATGACGTTCTTCGGCAAAGAGATTCTGTAAGCTGAAGGTTTCATTGCCAAATAACTGTGTCATCACCAAAATGGTGTGGGCTGCGCTGGCTTGTTGGAATGCGGTAAACAATTTTTCTTTAAATTGGCTGTAATCACGTCGCCCAGTAAATTGTTGAATACAGCAGTGAAAATCCCAACCGCCTAAATGCAACACAGCAAATACTAAATGTTCGCTTTCCCAGGTAATTTCGGAAACTAACTTTAAATGTCCGACAACCAAAGTTAGCGCCCCCATACTTTGCCGTTGGTAGTCTAACTCATTGCTGGTGTAGCAATAAACTCGCTTCTGGCAAGGATGATGTAGTTTACTCGCGGTATCTCGTCCGGGAAAATTGCAAGTTTCGGCTGGTCTATGATTATTAAACAGTGAAGTAATCGCATAGTGGGCAGCAACTTGCTTGAAGCTAACTTGAGCCGTTAGTACCAACTGACGATAAATTTCGCCCCCGTGCTTGAAAAAGTCTACATTGCTGGGTGCTAAACCCAGGCGTTTGACAAAGCCTTTTTCTAATTGCACACCAGCCACATCTCCCGCCAGTTCTAACGCACGGGAAGCGTAACGGAGAATCTGAGTTCCTTCTGGGCGAGATAGTTCTTCAAAAAACCAACCGCAACTGGTGAACATTAACAAAGCATGACGCTGCATTTCCAATAACCGCAAAGCATCTACTTGTTCGGCGGCGGTGAGTTTGTGCGTTTGATGACGAGACAAGAAGCGGCTGACATTGGCGCTTGTGCGATCGCGGAGGACTTTGATATATTCATCTCTAGCTAACCAAGGATCTTTGAAAAATAGCTGTCCATATTCTTCATATACTTCAACTAACTGATCCCGCAGCCAATTTAAGGCATTGCGTAAAGGCCGCCGCCATTTTTGATGCCAAACACCCCCTTCACCACCACAACCACAGTCATCTTGCCATCTATCTACACCGTGGGCGCAACTCCAAGCAGTGATGGGCTTGAGTTCTACTTCCCAGGTGGGAAGATTTAAGCTGAGGTAATGGGCAAAGTTGGTGACTGTCCAATCGTGACGAGGAAATTCTTGTGTAAAGGCGTAAGCTAAGGTTTTTTCTGTGCCTTTTTTATGATGTCCAAAAGTTTCTCCATCGGTGGCGACAGAAATCAATTGGGCTTGACGATGATCCCCTCGTACAGCTGAACCAATGCGTCCAGCCAAGTAATTGGAACTATAAGTAACATCTGTAAAACCCATATCCCGTGATATTGGGCCATCGTAGAAAAAGATATCGATATAGGGTAGCCCTTCTACAGATACGTCAATACTTTCTGTGGAAGAGACACTACTCAGTGGTGAAGCTGCAATCTTTAAAGTTGGCTTCAAATAGCAACGATAGGGACGGGTGGGATCAATCTGACTACCGCCAACTTCGTACCATTCTGGTTGGGGATCATTTGGAGTTGCTAAAGGACGGCAACGCTGTGCTTGCGATGGTGCCAAGATAATGAAACGAATACCTTCAGCAATTAAAGCTTCTATGGTTGCGTAGTCTACACCTGTTTCTGCTAACCAAATACCTTCGGGATCGCGGCCAAAGCGGGATTTAAAGTCTTCTTTGCCCCAGCGAATTTGTGTGTATTTATCGCGTTCGTTAGCCAGAGGCATGATGATGTGATTATATACTTGCGCGATCGCATTGCCATGACCTTGCAAGCGATCGGCGCTTTTGGCATCTGCTTCTAATATTCGTTGATAAACCTCCACATCGTAGCGTTCTAGCCACGACATCAAGGTAGGGCCAATGTTAAAGCTGAGATACTCGTAATTATTCACGATCCCCACGACTTCGCCCTGATCGTTCAAAATTCGGGCAAAGGCATTAGGACGATAGCATTCATAGTGAATTCGCTCATTCCAATCATGGAAAGGTGCAGCACTTGGTTGACGCTCAATTGCGTCTAGATAAGGGTTTTCGCGCGGTGGTTGATAAAAATGACCATGCACCGTGACATACACACCAGTAGATGTTCTCAGGGGATCATTCTGGTGAGTATTTTGGGCAGTGGGATAATGAGTAAACGTAGCGCCAGTGCTTCCTGGCAATTCAGCAGCAGAAGTCATGTATATTTATCCAAAACAAAAACTTTTAGTAACGCTCAAAGCGCTGTGTGCTAACCTGATCTAAACAGGGTTGCTGACAAAATCCGGTATAGACTAAAACTATGTGTCTAGGATACAGTCTAATTCCTGAGAAAGCAGTCTGACTAGAGTGGGAAATCTGCGTTATCTGATGGTTGTTTCTCAAGTTTCACTAAATTCTCAGCCATCTAACAACACCTTTATTCAGGTTTTTATTTTGGCAGTTCCAATGCCACAAAAAATTTTATCTTCTTCTAATCTATTAAACTCGATTTCTTGTGTAGTTTGCTACTGCCAAACTGATATTTTTACTAAAAAAGATTGCAAAAAATCTGTAAAACGCAACTTTAATTTACATAATCTCACAAAACTAATTTTCATTAACAGGGCTGAGTTTAGTAAATTCTCTCAATGGGTTAACTGATGGTTGAGAGTATCCTATTGGAGTGCGGAATTATGAGTACTGCGGAGGATGAGAAAGATAAGCCAGATCGGGAAGAATAATTCAGGATTTGGGGAAGGGTGTAAGGGAATAGATATTCAAAACCCTTACTTCCCTACACCCAGTCTCAACAAAAAATCTTTGTGTGTAAGTCCTACGGGAGTTCCTTAACTTTCTCATCTTCCCCATGCTTGATTCAGCATTTTTCTAGGATACCTTTTACTGAAGTAACCAAATGTCAGTTAAAAACATTGTTTTTTTCGTGCTGCTGCTGTTTATTCCAATTTCCTTGGCGGCTCATTTTCTTGAATGGGGAGATTTAATTGTATTTGTCGCCGCTGGTTTAGCTATTTTGCCTTTAGCGGCTTGGATGGGGACAGCCACTGAAGAAATTGCGGTGGTAGTAGGCCCAACCCTGGGAGGATTATTAAACGCCACCTTTGGTAATGCGACAGAGTTGATCATTGCTTTAATCGCTTTGAATGCTGGACTGGTAAATGTAGTTAAAGCCAGCATCACAGGCTCGATTGTCAGTAACTTATTGCTGGTGATGGGTCTTTCGATGTTTTTGGGAGGACTACGCCACAAAGAACAAACATTTCAGCCCATTGTGGCGCGGGTAAATGCAGCTTCGATGAATTTGGCTGTGATTGCAATTTTGCTACCAACGGCCATGAACTATACTTCCCAAGGCATTAACGAACAAACCTTACAACATCTTTCTCTGGCTGTAGCAGTGGTGTTAATTTTAGTCTACGCCTTGACGCTGCTGTTTTCGATGAAAACCCACGCCTATCTATATGATGTGGGTGTTTCTGAGGCGGAAGATAAGGAAGATTCCCACGAAAAACCAAATATTTGGTTGTGGAGTGGGGTGTTGTTGGTATGTACCTTGCTAGTTGCACTTGAATCAGAAATGCTGGTGGATTCTTTAGAGGTAGCTACATCTCAGCTTGGTTTAACAGCATTGTTCACAGGGGTAATTTTAGTTCCGATTGTGGGTAATGCCGCAGAACACGCCACTGCTGTAACCGTAGCGATGAAAGATAAAATGGATCTTTCTGTATCTGTGGCGGTAGGTTCCAGTATGCAGATTGCCTTATTTGTAGCCCCGGTGTTAGTAATAGCCGGATGGTTTTTGGGTAAACCAATGGATTTAGATTTTAATCCTTTTGAATTGGTAGCTGTGGCTGTGTCGGTATTAATTGCTAACAGTATTAGTTCTGATGGTAAATCTAATTGGTTGGAAGGCATTTTGCTGTTAGCGGCATATACAGTTTTAGGTTTTGCTTTTTACTTCCATCCTGTTATCTCTAGCATTGGCTAATGATAATTATTCAGATAGCGATTGCTTGTTACTTTTATACAGCGATCGCTTCTGTTTATCGGTAGAGTTAATTTGGTATTTTGTTTGCTATGTAACCATATTTTTGTATCTTCATCAAGTCTAAAAAATAAAGTATTTTTCTTATTCAAATCTTATTAACCCTTAGAGATACCGCTTAAGATAGAACAATTTTTTTATTATCTAGAGTTTATTATTTTCAAGGAAAGCAGAGACATAAAAAAAAGAAAAAAAGTAGACGGGTCATAATCGATTGTGTAAGGCATGATTGATCATCGCCTGGCGATCGCGTCTATTTCACTTCGCCAAAAATTCTTATATTTTTTTATTTTTAGGACACACCATTCCGGAACCACAAAAATTTTTCTGTCAAAGGAAATATGGGTGTTAATAACATCAAAAACAATGAGTGATATTGTCCTGCTGATGACGGGTATGTTAATTGCAAAACAACCATCTCCGTCTCATTTAAACCAGCAGCCTGTAATTCAGCTAGACAATGGCGTGCAGACAACACCACAGGGGCAGTCATCTCAATTTGATCCAGATCCAAACATCACGCCATCTGAATTCACGCAGCTTAAAGAAAAGCCTCAAGCTACTCTCGTAGCTTTTAATTCTGAGCCTGAAAAAATTCTAGTCAAAAAAACAGAGAAAAAACCTACTAAAGATTTATATAGCTTATCTGAATTTAAGAATTTTCAACCTGTAAATGTCAAGTTTTCACGTTCACAACGCCTGATAGCTCAACGGCTTAATGATGAAGAAATTCTGTTAGCCAGGGCTTCAAGATTTTCTGGACGAACTGTCCCTAATCTACGTTTTGGTAATTCTGGTTTAGCTGTCAGAGTTCTGCAAAAGCTACTCATAGCTAACGGCTATGCGATGCGCGTTGATGGGGTTTATGGGGCGGTGACAGAAAGTGCGGTGAAAGCTTTTCAAAGCCGCCGTAATTTAACCACAGATGGGATAGTTGGGCCAAGAACTTGGTTATTTCTCACAAGATAAAAAGAAAAGGTAAAAGTTAAAATAAGAGAAGCTTTCGCCTTTTACCTTTTAACTTTTGCCTTAAATAATTATCGATATTTATGCTGTTCTAAAAGTTGCTGCGCTCTAGGTTTATAGATTAAATAAAATAAACTTTCTAGATAGCGTAATAAATCTTCGCGGTTTTCTTTAGATATAAAGTTCCAGAAACCGTAAATCCTAGCTAAAGATAACAGCTTGGTAGTATGAATTTTCCAAGTGTATGTAGTGTAAACTCTGTCAATTGCTTTCTGAGAAATTGCTTCCCAATACTCAGGATTTTGCTCACACTTAGTCACAAAATATAATATTTTTGTGGCTGTTTCTGTTAAATTCGTGGGGTTAATGTAAAATCCATTAACTTTATCTTGAATAATTTCTAAAGGCCCTCCAAATTGAGTGGCGAAATTAGGTAATCCAGAAATCATGGATTCTAAAATTGTTAAACCAAAGGCTTCAAATAAAGCTGGTTGGACAAAAATACCTTTACGGTCAGCAATCACGCGATAGATTTCACCAGAATCACTTTTTGACAGGCGCACACCTAACCAACGAATTTTGCCATGTAAATTGTATTCATCAATAATGTGATAAAGTTTAATAATTTCATCACGTTCTTCGTTGTCATCTGATTCTTCGGTGCGTAACTTACCTGCAACTAAAATTAAGTTACAATGCTCTTGCAAATCTTTACTTTGACCAAAACATTCGGCTAAACCAGTCAAGTTTTTAATGCGGTCGAGACGCGCCATTGAAAATATCGGTCGCTTGTTGGGGTCATCGAGTTGACCAAAAATTTGACTAGAATCTTCTAGGGTAAATAACATTTCGTCCAAGCGCAAGCGATCGCTTTCTACCCGTTCTTGAACTCGTGTGTAGGGAAAGTAATAATTCTCGTTCACCCCAGGCGGAACAACATTAAATTTAGGGCTAAATAATTCAATGCCATTCACTACATGATACAACTCAGGCATAGTGAAGCATTTATAAGATTCATATTGTCCTACACTATCAGGTGTACCGACAATTTCTTGATAAGTACTGCTGACGACAAAGTTAGCCGCATTCATGGCGATCAAATCAGCAGTAAATTGTAATGAAAAATGATATTTCTCATCTAAATCTTGCCAATAAAGATTACTAAATAAGTATTTAGATTTTTCTAAAGCATGGGCGATATTACACTGGGTAACTTTCATCCGTCGCGCCAAGAGAAAGGCGACTAGGTTTCCATCAGTATAGTTACCTACAATTAAGTCGGGTTTACCTTGAAATTCGGCTAACAGTTCTCTTTCTGAGTCAATGGCGAAGGTTTCTAAATAAGGCCAAAACTCAAATCGAGAAATCCAGTTTTGCGTCATGTTGGGATTAAAGTCTCGCAATGGTACACGCAAAATCCACGCATTGTCTGTACTGTGGACTTTTTCTAGCCTTTGGTTACACAGCGTACCATCGCTATGAGGAATCAAGCGAGAAAGAATAATTACTTTTGGTTTAACGTTAAGTCCATCTAAACCAGCAAGTAAGACATCTTCTTGTAGTTGCTTTTCTAAATTTCTGGCTTGGTCGAGAACGTAAACAACTTGACCACCTGTATCGGGTCTTCCTAATACTCCCTCTTGGCCAAACCAACCGTGTGCGGAAACCAAGACAATTCTAAAAATCATCGGGACACGGGAAATAAAGGCTTCTAAGGTTTGAGGGTCGGGTGAGTCAATTAATTCATCTAAAATATTGAGGGTTTCTTGTACCCGTTGTGCGGTGTTTCCCCAACCTGGTTCAAAACCCATTGTTTGCAATTGAAAGCGAAATTCATCGTAGAGTTCATCACTAGGCCGTTCGGTGACAAATGCGATCGCTTTTTTAACTTGTTGCGATAGTTGCTGCTGTGATTGAATCCGATTGTTAATTAGTAGTTGAATACCGTTATATTGATGCAGGCGCAAAAAACTAAATAAGCTTTCTAGCCATTGTTTGGGGTCTTGAAAGAGTTTGCTAGAAAGATAACGGTTGAGATATTGTACGCCTTTACCGATATTTTTGGGGTCGCGGATGACTGGTGTGTAATCGTAAAAAGGGCCGAAGTCTAATTCTAGCAAGTCGCCTTCGTTGGGATGATATTTGTTGACTAGGCGATCGCGCAAATCTAGCAGTTCTTGTACTGTCATTGCTTCTACACTCAAGTCTGCTGTTAGCCGATAAACTTCTTGACTAGCAATCTGAGGACGGATAATAAAACAGAAATTGGAGTCTTCTTGAATGATTTCTTGAGTGTAGTAGAGGAGTTTCCCTAAGAGAGAAAAAGTGTATAACTCTTCGGGCTTCTCGTTTTTAGCACAGTATTCACTATACACATACAATATGTCATTCCGCAGCAAGTAATTTTTGTCTTGTTGGCGTAGTTGACTAAGAAAGGCTCGTAAATCATTTTTTTCTTCACTCTCTAGGACTGCTTGAATTAATTCAGACATATTCACCTCAAAATCAATAGGTACAAACACAAATAAACACAGATAAATTATTTCTATCTGTGTTTCCAAGTTTACGGGCTTCATTCGTGTTCTTCTTTACTTAAAGTAGCGATAACTCAGTATTATTCCCTCTAACTAAAGGTGGACAATTTTCCTAACTTGAGGATGATTCAGTTTCTCTAATGCTTTCATTACCTGAATTATCAAAGATGGCATTTTTTATCTACAGGACTTACGCACAGGCTACGGAAAATCGAACCACAGAGACGCAGAGGTCACGGAGAAATGAGAGTTTGAGAGGTGTTTTGCGTAAGTCCTAATCTAAAGGCTATCTCAGGATGGATACTGATAATTTCCATCTTGGTTAATGTCTCGAAAAAAGCTAGTTTAAAATTATTTTTTTATTTGGCAATAAAAAATTATACTTATCTTTAGTCAGGCTACTAGTCATAGCCTATACATTTTTTGACAATTAACTATAGTAGCAATCTATTCAAGTTTAACTTTTTTCAATTGATTCAATTCTTCCGATAACATCAGTAATAAAAGTTAATATTTTTGGTTTAAAACTGACAATAAATTTGAACTTAAATCAAATAAAATCAACTTTTGAGATTAGTTAAATTAATTCCAATTCGTTGTAGCTATAATTGCACCACATAATGATTCAATTAGGGACGGTGTATATGCAAGACCATTCGCATAAATTACCAACTACCGACCACAGCATAGGCAATATCTTGATTATTTCATTCATGGTATTCTGTGGCGTGACTTTTATCTTTCTTTTAGGAATTTTCTAATAGTGATTTTTGCAAATAAAAAATTTATTGGGAAGCAAAAAAACCAATTTGCTTCCCTTTTTAATCTTCTATTTCCAACTTAAGCAAGATTGGATAAGCTGTTGTGCGTTTAATTTTTCTGCTTGAGGCTGTTATTTGCCTTTTATGAAAATTAAAGTTTTGACAAAGTTTTTACCGAAATTACCAAAACCACATTTGGCTATTCCGGTTTACACCGTTGATATTAGTAACTTATAGTAATCAGGGCGAACGATGGGAATTGAACCCACGAATGGTGGTACCACAAACCACTGCCTTAACCACTTGGCTACGCTCGCCATTTACCCATCGATTAATTAATATAGCACCTATCTCGTTATCGAGCAAGCATTTTTTAAGAGGAACGGACTTTGCTAATGTTTAGTCCTAGGACTCTAATAACTAATCAGATATGACGGTAAGACAATATGAAGCTTTGGACTATTATGGCATTGGCGATCGCTACCAGCATAGTTGTAGTGGGCGTAGCAATGTCTAAAACCAATCCCACTTCCGATGAATATGAAGAGTATGCGGTACATCGACTCACGCAATATTTAAAAAGTGATGTGTGTAAAAAAACATCTAAGCTAATTGAAAGTTTACTGAATTCTAGTTGTGACAAACTGGTCGATTCCACTAATCCACAAATGCGTGAGTTGTTAGTTAAGACAACGGAACGGCAAAACTTTTTCTTGTTTAGTGTGTATCGCACAGATTTAACCCTTGGTGTTTGGCTACCTGGGTATAAATTTGAAACAGTGGGAGCTTTTCATAATTTTTATACCTACAGCGCCGAAGAGCAATAATCTTCACTAACTCCTCCATCTAAGATTAAGCTTAGTTAGCAAGAGTTACACCTTTACCAATGTCATCTGCATATCTGCTGGTATCTCATGGAAGCCGTGACCCACGTCCAGAAATTGCTTTGCAGCAATTGACAGAGTTGATAGATAAAAAACAGCAAGGTTACGCATCAGGCAAAAAACTAGTCGGCTTGGCTTACTTGGAAACACGACCAGAACCTCTGCACGTCCAAATAAAAGAGTTTGCTGATAGTGCTGTTGTGGCTGGATGCGATAGTCTGAAAATTATGCCGCTATTTCTGTTACCGGGAGTCCATGTTATGCAAGAAATCCCTGAAGAAATAGCACTAGCACAACAAACTATAGAAGAAGATATCAGCCTGGAATTGCTACCATATTTAGGTAGTAATCCTGGTGTGACACAGCTGTTATCCCAACAAATGGCTAATATCTCAACTGAGGTATGGATTTTAATCGCTCATGGTAGTCGCCGTTCAGGATTTCAACAACCTGTAGAAACCATAGCAGCAAATATAGGTGCGATAGCTGCTTACTGGTCTGTACCTCCTAGTTTAGAAACACAGGTAGAACAGATGGTAGCTGCTGGTAAAGAAAAAATTGCGATTTTGCCATATTTTTTATTCGCAGGTGGCATAACCGATGCGATCGCTCAACAAACAGAAACGCTAAAATTAAAATCCCCGGCTGTGACTTTCCAATTAGCTCAACCTTTGGGAGCAAGTGCAGAGTTAGCTGATATGATTTGGGATTTGATGAACGAATGAACTGCACAGAAACAAAAGAGCAGAAAAATTTGGGAAAGGTTTATTTAGTAGGCGCAGGGCCGGGAGACCCCGGACTGATGACTCTCAAAGGCAAAGGTTTATTAGAATGTGCCGATGTCGTGATTTATGATGCGTTGGTGAGTCCGGCAATTTTAGCGATGATTAATCCCCAAGCGGAACAAATCAACGCTGGTAAGCGGATGGGGAGACATTCGCTATTACAAGACGAAACCACGCAATTATTAATTGATAAAGCTCAATATCATGCCATAGTTGTGCGACTCAAAGGCGGCGACCCATTTATTTTTGGTCGCGGTGGCGAAGAAATGGCAGATTTAGTCAAAGTTGGCATTCCTGTAGAAGTTGTGCCGGGTATTACATCGGGAATTGCCGCCCCAGCCTATGCAGGGATACCTTTAACTCATAGACTGCATAGTTCATCAGTAACTTTTGTTACTGGACATGAGTCTGCGGGTAAGTATAGACCAAAAGTCAATTGGCAAGCGATCGCCCACGGTTCCGAAACAATTGTAATTTATATGGGTGTTCACAATCTGTCTCATATTATTGAAGAGTTAGCGACGGCGGGTTTGAGTTTAGAAACACCGATTGCTTTAGTGCGTTGGGGTACAAGACCCGATCAAGAAGAATTAATTGGTCAGTTAGGCACAATTGTAGAGCAAGTTGAACAAACAAAATTTGATGCCCCGGCGATCGCGATTATTGGTTCTGTAGTGAATATGCACGATATTTTGTCTGGGTGTCGTCCAGTGTGAATCAATGAGACCTCTGGAAAAGGGTAACTCAACTCCCCTCTCTGCGTCGGAGAGTGGGGGAGAGGTTATTTCATGATTACTAAATTGGTGTTTTCGGAAAGGCCATAACTTGAGGTCACAAGATTAATAAAAACTACCTGATTTCCGATGTTCAATAGCAGTCATACCATCATAAGTTAATATTTCTCCTTTATCGACAATCGCATAAATCAACCATCTGTCGCCAGATTCCAGTTGATTCTGCACTGTGCATTCTAAATAAGCTAATGCGTCATCAAGAATTAGACAACCATTAGCCGCAGTTTGTGTGGAAAGATTGGCAAATGGGTTATCTCCCAAAGTGCTATGACGGGAAAAATAGCGGCGGACATTTCTGCCTTCTTTGAGAATATTCAGCACAAATTTATCACCAGGATGACGCATAAAATCAGCGTTTTGCTCTTGAGAAATCGCAATCATAATTCCCGGTGGATTAAAAGTTGCCTGTGATACCCAAGAAGTTAAAATGCCTTTGTGGCTATTTTGGTCGCAAGTTGTCACAACACACAAGGAACCAACAATTCGCCCGACAGATTGTTCTGTACGGTCTACTTGGGCTTCTGTCACTACTTGACGAGGGACACGTATTTTCTTATTTTTTTTCAAAGTTTGGGCAAAGGTAGCACCCGCAGTTGTACACTGTTCCAGAATCTCCGCAGTTGGACTAAAGCGTACCCGGATTGTTTCAAATCCTAAACGATAATTGGCATCTGTGAGTTTGCTTTCTAATAAATCAATGGCTTCGCCACTCCAACCGTAAGAACCAAAGACACCGGCTAATTTAGTTTTGGTAGCTGTTGACAGGACTATTCCCAAAGCTGTTTGCACCTGTGTGGGTGCGTGACCGCCTAAAGTGGGTGAACCAATAATAAATCCATCGCAGGCTTCGATGAGGCGAGTAATTTCTGCTGTGTCTGCGAGTTCGCAGTTAATTGACTCTACATTAATCCCATTTTGAATTAGTCCTTGAGCGATCGCATTCGCTAAAATGGCCGTATTCCCGTAAGCTGAAGCATACAACAAAGCCACGCTAAATTCTGGCGATTTTTGCCCTTGACACCATTGGCGATAATCGTAAGTAAAACGACTCAAGCTATAACGCACAATTGGGCCATGCGCCGGAGCATAATATCTCGCACTTAAGCCTGTCAATTTATCTAAGGCTACTTCGACTTGTTTGGCTTGGGGTGCATGAAGACACTCAAAATAATAACGGCGTTCTGCATCTAATTTTTTCCAGTCTTCGTCAAAAAGGGTGTCTTCGCAGATATGAGCGCCAAAAAATTTATCTGTGTAAAGAATCTTAGCCCCAGAATCATAGGTGCAGAGTCCATCAGCCCACCGGGGAGTGGGTACAGTGACGAATGACAACAGATGGCCTTGTCCTAAATCTAAAGTATCTTCGGAACGTACCGCTTGAATGTGCGCTTCCCATTCAGGAAAGGTGGCTTTTAAAGCATTAGCCGCGGGACGAGAACAAATTATAGTTGCTTGCGGTGCATGAGACAGCAATACTTTGAGTGTGGCGCGGCGGTTGGGGTTGACATGATTGAGAATAATGTAATCTAGAGTTGCCAAATCTAGATGTTGTCCGAGTTCCTGAATGTAGATGTCAGTAAAAGATTCACCAGGTGGGTCAATTAAAGCTTTTTTATCAGCTTGAATTAAATAAGAATTCGCTGTGGTTCCTTTTTGGCGGGAATATTCCACCTCAAATTTTAGCCTTTCCCAAGTCCGCGATCGCAAAATTATCGTATCTTGTCCAATTTCTGCAACCTGAACATCTCTAGGACGACTGGGTGTGATAGTAGTCATGGATATATTAACCTCTAAAAAAGTTTGAAGTATGAAATATGAAGTATGAAAATTTTTGGGGCTTTATGATAGAGGCTTGATTTTTCCAAGTTACTCATCGGTCAAGCCATGAATTTTTATCAAGCTGGATATACTAATCTATCCATTTCATACTTCGTATTTACTAATGATTTATGCGATGGCTTTTGTAGCGTTGGGATACTTGTTGTTCTGGATCAATACCTTCAAATGTAGGCGGTAGCCAAACTCGTAAAACTAAGAGAATTCCTAGGACTAATAAGAAAGCACAAGTTGCTAAAACTTGCGTCCAATTAGTTTCCAGTACACCTTTAACAATCACTTCGCGCAATGCGGAAACAATGGAAACTTCGACAGCTACCCCAATAGATATGCGTTGTTCTTGTAAGTAAATAATCAGCAACCGGAACAACTCAACTAAAATTAATAGAAAAAGAATATCGGCGGTAACAACTTGAAAGTTCAGAGGAGGTAACAGCGAGAGAAACATATCTCTCACCTGAATCACCATGAAACTAAATAAGCCAATACATAAAGAAATGACAATCACATCTTGAATCATTTCCAAGCTACGAACAATACGAACTCTATTGAGTTCATAGGCGTTAATCTGGCTCTCATCAACAGGCTTATACATGGTTTTTTATCAAGAAAAATGGATTATTAATAAAGTAAAAAGGTAATAAATATTCTCTTTTTACTTTTACCTTTTACCTTTTTACTTTTACCTTTTTACTTTTGCCTTTATTTAGTAGTGATTACCAACTTTGCGGTGATGAACTGCGGTGAGTGCATTAATATTGGCTACTCGTCCGGTTTTCACGGTGCTATAAATCACCCAATGATCGCCACAATCCATACGGCTGGTGATTTCACATTCCATGTAAGCTAAAGCGTCAGCGAGAATGGGGCAACCATTCGCAGCAGGATAGGTTTTCACGCCAGCAAAGCGATCGCCACCTGGTGGAAAACGCTTAAGGAAGTGTTTCATGTAGCCTTGATAGTTTCCTTCTTCAAGGACATTTAACACAAAGCGATCGCCTACGTGCATCAAGGATTCAATGGCGCGTTCTTTAGCCACAGCAATGGCTACGCCTAAAGGATTGGCGCTGGCTTGTGTCACCCAAGACGCAAACATGGCGCTTTGAACTTCTTCTTTTTTGGCGGTGATGATGTATAAACCTGTGCTAATGCGTCCGAGAGCTTTTTCTAAATCTGTGTTGATGGACTTGATTTGTTTAATGGCGCGATCGCGGTTTAACCATAATCCAATATCTGTTCCGGCTTCATCACACAATTGTTCTGTAATTCTGGTGGGAGTTTCTTTAATTAAAATTGGTGGAAAAGCTTCAGTTAATCCAATTTCTTGAAACTTGTTGCGTAACGGATAAACTGGTTCATCTTCTCCCCCTCCCGACTCAAATAAACCAACAGCTTGTTTATGATGAGCCGCCGCCAATATCGTGCTTAATGCTGTCTGGGCAACTATCGTCGATTGGGGAGCCATACCAATTACTAAACCAGCAGCTTGTGAGACTAATTCTCGAATTTCTTGAGGTTCAGTGTTATTTAAAGGTACTAATTCAACTACTACTCCAGTTCTCGTAATGCCATGTGCGATGTAACGCGCTATGTCTTCACTATAACCGTAATCTTCTGTGTAAAATAATGCTACAAATGACTCGGTTTTTGTTTGTTCTAAACTCCAAGTTTGATAGCGGGTTATCCATTCAGAAGTATTATGTTTTAGTAATGGCCCGTGACCTGTTGCTACTGTTAATATCTCTAATTTTTCAATGCGTTTTAAAGCTGCCAAAACTGACCGTGCATTTGGCCCCATCAGACAGTCATAGTAATAATGAAAATCTTCTTCAATGATGGCTAAATTTTCATCGAATGTATGATCATCGCAGTAGTGCATCCCAAACACATCACAAGTGAAGAGAATGCCTGTTTTGTAGTCATAAGTAAAGATTGTGTCCGGCCAATGCAGGTTAGGAGCCGAGATAAACTCTAATTCATGACCATTGCCTAAATCTAAGCGATCGCCATTTTTTACAATTATAGATTTAAATGGCTGGTGAACCATATTTTCCAAAAATTGGATTGCTACTTTCGCACCTACAACAGTAATATTCGGCGCTAATTGTAAGATATCTTTAACGAGTCCACTATGGTCTGGCTCTGTGTGACTAATAATCAAATAATCTATTTTTGTTGGCCCAATTAATCCTGTTAATAGTTCTAAGTACAATTGCTCAAATTTGCGGTGTGAAGTGTCAACTAAAGCAATCTTTTCACTTTGAATTAAGAAAGAATTATATGTTGTCCCATTGCGTAAACCAAACTCGATATCAAAACGCTCTCTATCCCAATCAAGGCAACGAATTGCGGTAGTTTGAGTGGCAATTTCAATAGTTTGGATAGTTAAACGTGATGGATGAGAAAAAATTGAAGTAGTTTCTGTGAGTGCGACCATTGAATTTCTCCATAAATAAATTCATCTGGAGTCAGCCTGCTTACTCTTATATTGAACTGTTATTTTCATTTGGTAAAATGCCAATTTCTAAAGTTACTCATCAGGAAGTTTTATTTATGATGAAAATTGGTTTAGCATTGTAATTAATCAATGTTTATCATTAGTTTTTTAATGATTAGATCTCCGACTTCTTGAAGAAGTCGGAGATCTGAAGACCACTAGAATTGTCATAGTCTCCATGTCCTCAATCTTTCTTCCTCCGCCTACCCAACAGATTCATTGCGACATCATCCAAAGTGCTGGTGTCGAACTATCGGTGCTGCGTCTCGACTTAATGCACCTGTGGGTGAATGGGAATAAGTGGTATAAGTTGAAATACAATCTTTTAGAGGCTAAGGAGAAGAATTTTTCAAAACTGCTTACATTTGGCGGTGCTTATTCTAACCATATTTTTGCCACCGCAGCCGCAGGGAAATTATTTGGATTGCAGACAATTGGTATTATCCGTGGTGAGGAAAGATTACCACTGAATCCTACTTTAAGTTTTGCTGTACAACAGGGTATGCAGGTTGTATACTGCGATCGCACTACTTACCAACAACGCCACACTCCAGAATTATACGCACAGCTAAGAGAACGTTACGGTGAAGTATTTATCATTCCTGAAGGGGGAAGTAATTTAAATGGTGTGCGCGGTTGTACAGAAATACTCCAAGAAACTGGAGACTTTGATGTTGTTTGCGTGGCTTGTGGTACAGGTACGACTTTTGCAGGTATTTTACTCTCACTCACTCACAAGCAGAGAGGAATCGCTTTTCCCATCCTTAAAAATGGCTCATTTCTGCAATCAGAAATTGACAGCTTATTACAGAGTTATCTTGCTTCTGGTTTACCAACACCAAATAACTCTGTGTGCGCGAGGGAATTAATCTGTGATTACCACTTCGGTGGTTATGCCAAAATCAACGATGAACTACTCAATTTTCGCCAGCAATTTCATCAAACCCACGGTATACCTTTAGATTACGTCTACACCGCCAAGATGTTTTATGGGGTGATGGATTTATTAGAACAAGGATTTTTCAGTAAAGGCGATCGCCTACTCCTGGTTCACACGGGTGGTTTACAAGGGAATTTAGCTAGAGATAAATCAGCCTTGAGGATTGAATAAAGTCTCCAAGATAAATAGAACCTGAATCTATATCAATTCAGGTAATCAATATGCTACTGACAGTTGAGAATGTAAGTCTTTTGAACTATTTCACTTCCGTAATCTTCAAAGTATAAGGGTAATATTGACCTTCTTTGTATGAACCTACCCAAATTTGATAATTTCCTGGTAGCCATTCACCACTCATACCAGGATTTTTGCCCTCGAAATCGTCATTACACCATGTACCACCAGGCCCTTTGACAATCATAGTTACATCCTGGGGACTCTGCACCTGTAATTTGAGATAATCAAATTTGCTTGTGAGTGCTAAGGTATGGTCTGGTGCCTCATCAACAAATCCATCACAAGGCCCAGTGAGTGTTTCTCTCCTACCAGCAATTTTACTCCCAGAGAATGAACCGCCACTCATTCCCCGAACAGTTAGAGGATCTGGGGAAAATGGATGGTTGACAGTCACATCTCCAAATATCGCTGGCGCTTCTTGAGCATTAGTGATGGTATTAGTTGTTGATGTGACACAGAAAGCCAATATCGTCAAAGATAATCGTATCCCTCTATTTAAAGATGTTTTCGACATTGCGATTACATAAGTTTCTCAGTGCTTTGAAAGACATGAATTTTACACACTAAGTTCCCAATATAAGAGGATGTCAATCTAGCGATTCTCATTTCATGGCAATACAGTCGGAAATCCGCCCCGCGTTTACGTCAGCAAATGCAGGGTGGGTTCGTCGAATTCACATTAATTTACAACCCATTACCAATCAAAATAAAAGCTGACCAATAATAAGGATGGTTAAATTCACTATTATTTCCCGTTATTAAAGCAATTTGCGCTTTTTGTAAAGCCTCAGCTTTGGTAATTTTCCCAGATTTTAATGCTGTATAAAACTCATTCATTAAAGCTTGTGTACCACCATCAGAAACAGCCCACAATGAAGCAATTGTGGCTTTAGCGCCAGCTAGTTGCATTTGATATCCTAAACCTAATATCTCTTGGCCATTTGCTGATTTTTCTCCTAAGCCAGTCTGACAAGCACTCAAAACTACTAAATCTACATTTGATAAAGACCAATTTTCAATGTCTCGCAAAGTCGCGTGTTCGCCATCACCAAACACAATAAATGAATCTTCTGGAGAACCATTTACAAGTTTACCATGAGTTGCTAAATGCACGATTTTATAATCATTCATTTGGGGAATGGTCGCTTGAGGATTGAAATCTTTATCTAAGACAACTTTGCTTCCTGGCAGAATTTTTGCTAGGTTTTCTACTTCTACTTTGGCAAACTCTAAACCACTAAACATCTCTTGGCGTTGACCAACTGCTACTGTATATTCGCCTTTTGTGAAAGCCGCAGCTAAAGCATTGACAGAGGTTTGAGGTTGATTAACTAATTTTGTTAAACTGGCGGCGGTAATATTATTAATAACAAAGCGTTGAACTAACCAATTTTGTCCATCATATAACGCTGCTAAAGGTACATATCTCAGTTTGCCATCTGGGGCATAAATTATAGATTTGGCATCGGCTTGTTTTAAGTCATTTTCGATAGGTTTAATTAGCCAGTTATATAATTTATTTGCTGGCGCTTTACTATTTTTATAAGGAACAAGTACTGCTTCCCGGAATTCATTAATTGTCTGATTTAGTTCTGCGGCTTTTACTGGTACAGTGCGGTGAATTGGCGGCGCATCAGCGGAGACAATGACTAATTCTAATCTGTCATCTAAAACTAAAGGATATAGTAATACCGCTTTTTGATTTAACTGGCGTAAATTGTCTCTTAAAGAATTGAGTTGACGTAAGTTTAAATTTTCCTGTCCTGATGTGGCGGATAATTGTTGTACTAACGCCACAACAGAGGGACTTTTAATAAATTTGTTAAACTCAGCATTAGTAGTTTGTTCTAGTTTCACTAATTCAGCGATGCGTTTTGCTTGAGTTGCGTTACGAGTTTGAGGGGGAATTTTTCGCAGGGTGGTGAGTTCTTTGCCAAGTGCGATCGCTTTATCTTGAATAACGCTATACTTTTGAGATATTTGCTCTTCTTGAGGTTTTAACGGTAATTTTTCTGGTATGACTGCTACTGTTGCCGAACTTCCCCGCTGAGGATTTCTATTTGTAACTTTTGGCGTGCTGGTAGTGCGATTTCCCATAAAATCACTAACTTCCTGAATTTTGAGTAAATCTAAAACTTGTTGCGCTTCTGCGGGACGATTTTGTTGCAATAATAAATCAGCGAGGCGGCGATATCTTTCGGAGACAGTTTCGGTGTAAGATTTTTGGATATCGATAGGTACAACTCGCAAACTTTGCCGAATTGTTTCTGTTAAATTGACTGATTGTTTGTAAAATGTGATCGCTAGTGGTGTTTGATTCTTTGCAGCTAGTACATCCCCTAGAAATTTCAGCGTTGCTGCTTCACTGACTTTATCTTCCACTTCTCGATGAATAGTAACCGCTTGCTGATACAGTCCCAAAGCTTGATCATATTGATTTTGCTTTTGATACAGTTGCCCTAGGTTACTAATTGTTACGCCTTCACCAGTGCGATCGCCAACTTCTCGATAATTAGCTAAGGCTTGTTGATTAAACTCTAAAGCTTGGTTGTAGTTACCTAAATTTTGGTAAACACGCCCAATATTATTCAGTGCAACTGCAATGCCCAGTTTATAGTTATTTTGTTTGTATATATCTAAAGCTTGTTGATATAACTTGAGTGCTTCGTCATACTTACCCAAACTCAAGTAAATCTGTCCAATATTATTTAAGTTTAATGCTGCGCCTTGAAATTGAAACGAGTCTTTCCCAAACGCATCACCCACATTAGCGCGGTTGGTAACTTGTTGCAAAGCTTGGGCATTTTGACCGAGAGCATTATATAGTAACTTTATTGCTTGCTCGTCTGTACTTTTATACTCCCCAGTGCCAAGTCTTCTATAAATATTTGTAGATTTTTCGGCAAATTCCAGAGACTTTTGGTATTGCCCTAAGCTAAAATATGCACCGGAAATATTATTGAAAATTGCCGCTTGTGTACCATAAAATGTCGAACAGCATTCTTGTAAATCTTTTAATCCTTGCTGATATGAATTAAGTGCCTGAGCATAGTTACCCAAATTGAGGTAAACTACACCAATGTTGTTTAAAGTTTGGGCTGCACCACTGTTATCACCCTTAGCTTTTTGAATAGTCAAACTTTGTTGATAAAAATCCAGAGATTCAGAATATTTACCTGTACGGAAGTAAACTGAGCCAATATCTGCTAATAAAATAGCTTCGCTAGTAGCATAACTATAACCTTGAGGATTAGCTGCTTTTAATTCTTTTAAAACTGTTAAAGCTGGTTGATAAAAATCGATTGCTTTTTGATATTCCCCTAAATTTACATATACTTCTCCAATATAAGATAAAGGTATCCATTCATTTTCTTTGTCGCGGATTTTGCGGCGAATATCTAAGCCTGAATGAAAAAATTCCAGTGCTTTTGCATACTCTCCTTTGCGGAGGTTAACGTAACCAATATTTACTAAGCTGTTGGCTTCTCCCGCTTTTGCGCCATATTGTTTAAATATTGCTAAGGACTGCTGAAAGAATTCTAACCCGGCTTGTAAATCAGCTAAACCAACTAAATTTTTATAAACTAGCCCTTCACCTTGGTTATTTAACATAATCGCTTCGGTGACGCGTTCTTCTGGCGTTGGAGTTGGTGCTTGAGCAAAGCTTTGTTGTGAATGATACAATACCAAAGTTGGAGATGTAAAAGTGAGCAAGATAGTTGCAAATATTTGAGAAAATTGCATAAGCACAAGTTTTTATTCAGTTAAATAGTTATAGTTTATTGTTCCCATAACCATAACTAAAGTTATAATTAAAAGCTTAACTTTTGATAAAGCTAATTTTTTTTAAAATGAGCGATCGCTCCAAAAAACAATGGTATAATTGCGTTAATTTTATGATACTTCTTTGCAATACTTAACTTGCTTCTAATGAATAAAAGTTAATATAGATTAAAAATAATAAATAACATCATATTTTATAAAGTTAACTAAGCTAGATTAAGAGTAAGCTTAATTATTGAAGCCTAGTTAAAAGTCTAAGCAATAGCTACAAATTAAGCTAAATCTTACTAGTGTATCTCATATATTTAGTGAAAAAATGCTAGTAATTTAAATTTGATTTGCACTAACTGACTTAGCACAGAAACTTAGGCAGACATAATTAATATTCCGGCAAAAACTTTAGTAGTTTTTGATTTTGGAATTCTGCGTAACAAAGCTAGGATATTGAGCAAGAAGTTGATAAATCAACTTAGCCAATTACTAAGAGCAAACAGCAACATTTACAAGTAAGAACTAACAATGATAGAAAAAATTTTGTTAGCAGTTTCGGGCTTAGGTCATGCAGAAGAAATGCTCAAAACCTTAAAGGAAATACCATCCATTCAACGTGCCAAAGTTAATGTTCTGCACGTAGTTCCTCCCCAAAGCACTGCATCTGCAATGACAGATAAATGGGAAGAAGGTGGTAAAATTCTTGCCAACGCCATTCAATCTTTGAATTTAGATCCCAGCCAAGTTTCTTCAATTTTACGGCAAGGCGATCCTAAAGATGTAGTTTGTCAAGTAGCTGATGAAGTTGATGCTGACTTAATCATCATGGGTTCACGCGGACTCAAGCGTTTGCAGTCAATTTTGTCAAACTCTGTCAGTCAGTATGTTTTTCAATTGTCTTCCCGCCCGATGTTGCTGGTTAAAGATGATATTTATGTCAAAAGAATTAAGCGCATCATGGTGGCGTTAGATAACTCTGATGCAGCAAAACACTGTTTAAATTTAGCTTTATTCTTGCTACGAGATATTCAAGGTAGCCAGTTAATTTTGACTCACGTTAATACTGACCTACGCGGTAAAGCATCAGAAGTCACTGAAATTATTCCCGATAAAAATCCAATTTTTGGTGCAGCGTATGCTGAAGCCCAAAAGTATGGAATACAAACTCGCTGCTATAGCAGCAGTGGTAAACCCGGTGAAGAAATTTGCCGCTTGGCGGAAGAATTGCAGGTAGACTTACTGTTACTTGGTTCTCCAGATCGTCGTCCATCGGTAGCTAAGAATTTTGTGGATATAGACCGACTTATTGGTGCTTCTTTGTCTGATTACGTGCGAGTCAACGCTACTTGTCCAGTATTATTGGCGCGAACCACTGCGTAAACCTGGATTTCTCTCCAATTCCTGCAACCTCAGTCCAGAGTATGTAGGGGCGGGGCTTGTACCAAAGAAATAATCCAAAATCCAAAATCTAAAATCTAAAATTGGCACGGTCAATGATCAATAAAAACCCCTGCACCAGTGGCGTAGGGGTTTTTTATATTATGCACAAACTATTAACTATCTTTTTTACCTTCGCGGCTGGCTGTTTGGATGTACAGAATTAATAAAAACACAGAGGGAACTAATACGAACAGAATGCTCGCTACGAACCCTAAGTCATTAACTTGCATGGCAAAAAAGCCTCTCTATAATTTCCAGTCAACAACTTTAGAATAGCATCATCGATGCCCGTGTTAGCCTTATTTTTTTTACTTCTTATGTCGCCAATGCTGCTTGCGTCTAAGCCTCAAGATTTAAGGTTTTGTCACCACACTAACAGGGCCGTGTACTACAGTTTGACAGGCGAGGCGGTAATTTTCTGGTTTTTTCTTAAATTTGCGGTTTTCTACCTCTGTACGCGGGGAAAGATTTTCTAAACCTTCCACTATCTCAACAACGCACGTACCACACTGACCATAGCCACCGCAATTGGTCATTTTGCCAAATAGTGTATACAAATCAATCCCATTCTCCACCGCTTTAAGCCGCAAGTTAGCACCATTTGCTGCTATGACTTCTTTATCCTCTTTAACAAATTTGATATTACCCATAGCTAGTTAATTCCTCGTTGACTGTACAACATTCGGCTGAAAAGGCTAAGTTTTAATCAGGCTGTATCAACTATATTACTTAACTTCTAGTTACTTGTTACAAATAATTAAGAAATATCAAGTTTTTTCAAGAATATATTGTCAAAAAAATAGGACAGGTGCAACACCTGTCCTATTGATTAAAAATTTACTTAACTTACCTAAATCCGACTGCTGCTTGCCACACGAAAGCAAGTAACAAGAAGAAAACAGGAATTACTGGAAGAACGTCTACCAGAGGATCGAAAATTTGGTACGCTTCAGGCAATTTGGCTAATAACAGTGCTGCTTCCATGTTCGTTTTTATCCACTCTATCCAACACAGCTTTCATAATTGAGATGTATCTTAACATGGTTTAGCCACTGAGAATTAGTTATTATTACCTCTGGCTCAGAGTGTTGAGTTTGGAATCAGACATTCTTCTTCTGCTCTCCTGCTCCCCTGCTCCCCTGCGGCCTGAAGATACTAAATAAGGTGTATGAAAGTTAATCAGACACCTAATAACTTGTAGATTAAGCTGTTGATGAAAGTCAAAGTCAACGCACCTAACACAGCGCTCCAGATACCAAAGCGTAACCGAAAGCCTTCGACTAACCAAGCAGCAATACTAAAACAAACAACGGCAATCATAAAGGTAAAGATGCCGGATAATAAATCAAAAGTAAGAAAATTTGGTACTGCAAAGATCAGGCGTAAAATTGGTCTGATGATCGCCGTAACAATACCGAGAACTGCTGCCGAAATAAAGGCTTTTTTTGGTGAGTCAACTTCAACTCCTAGGGGGAGTTTACTAATAATCAGCAAGCTGATAGATGTTACGACCCAAACAATTAAAAGCGTCACAATTGCATTCATTGCCACAACCCTTGAAACGCGAATGACGATTGGCGATCGCTTAATTTAAGCAACCGATTTCAGAATTTTTGAAGCTTTGCCAATTACTTGTAACTTACCAGAAATTTTACTCTAACTAGAATTTATTTTTTATATCTTTAGGTTTGGACAAGAAGTCAGGAGTTAGGAGTAACAATTGCCAATTCAAAATCTAAAAGGGAAGATAAGGAAGTAGTTTCTGCCTCATCTCCCATTACTGCATTTTGAGTTGAAAAATTCTGTTCAAATTTATCTTTTTGGAGCAGAATTAGTACTTCCTGGTGCATTAGGTACAGCAGGAACCACACCTTCTCCAGATGGCAGTATTTGGTTAGGGTTAACAGGGATATTGGGGTCAAAATTCCCCTGTGGATTAATTTCTGGGACTGGTGCGGGTGGAACTCCAGGATTAGTGGGAATATAGGGTTCTGTTGGCAAATTAGGTTGAGAAACTGAAGGTTGATTAGGCCCTGGGATAATTCCTAAAGAAACGCGATCGCCTCCTACTTGTCGTAATAAATCTAATGTCTCAACGACATCATTATAGGTTGCAGTTCTTGAAGCATTTAACACCAAAATCCCGTTAGGATTTTGTTGGAGATATTGCCTTAGTCTCTCTGCCAATTCCTCTCGTTTTACGGGTTGTTTTTCGATGTAAGTATTACCAACAGCATCAATAGTCACAATTTGGGTACTATTTTGTCCTGCCACACTAGCCGCTGTACCTGTAGAAGCTTTGGGTAAATCAACGTTAATAGCTTGTTGGCGAGTAAATTGCAATGCTGCTAATAAAAAAAATGTCAGAATACAAAAAACAACATCAATTAAAGGGATGATTTGAATTTGTACTTCTTCAACAGGAGTATGCAGATTAACTTTCATCTTCTTAGAAATTTTATTTATAGCAAAGTGCTGAGTTTTGAGTGCTGAGTGCTGAGTGCTGTAAAGCCCTGCGGGCATGGCTGCGCTTAGAGCGGTAGCGGGGCGTTCAGCCCGTGCTGAATAATAAATTACCTCCTGCCTTCTACCTTTTAATTGCAGTTTATTACTCAGAATCTAATGAATCAGTCACATTTGGTTCTTCTGGAGGTTGAGGAAATAGATTTTTAGATTTTTTTCGGGGTGGATTAACAGTTTCGCGGGAAGCTTCAGGCACAATTGATGTACTCTTACTAAATTCTGGTGGAGATTGGCGGTAGAGTAATTCCAACTCATTCCCCGCCTTGCGGAAAATTTTGACTTGGTTAACCAAAAAACTTTGAAATAGGCGATAAAATACCAAGCTAACAATCGCTACTATTAACCCTGTAGCAGTACTAATAAGGGATTCCCCAATCCCCGTAGTTACCCCAGCTGTTGATTCTGTGCCTAAATCCCCAATGCGAATTGAGCGCAAAGACTGAATCAAACCCAACACAGTACCCAACAACCCCAAAAGTGGAGATAGTGCAATCACTGCTTCTAAAAGTTTTTCACCACGACGCATCCCGGCTAATTCGTCTTCTGCTGAGGCTTCCAGTGCTAAACGAAAAGTTTCTAAATCAACTTTTAATAAGCGTAAAGGTGCGTAGAGAAATCGCCCAATTGGCTGGTCTGTGGCTTGTTTGGCAATATCGGCTGCTATATCCCAATTTTCTTGGGCTGCGTCTAGCACACGGTTAACTGTTTCCTTTTCTTGATTTAAAATCCGCAACCAAAACCACAGACGCTCTAAAATTACACTTAAAGCCAGAATTGACAGAACTGCCAAAGGCCACATCGCTGGCCCACCCTTTTGAAACAGATCTAAAATATCCACTGCTTAACTTTCCTCCCTCCGTACCTAGAGCAATTATCCCAAAGCATTTTAATTCTAAAGATTAATGTGCAGTTAGAAACTTAGATAAGATAAATTTCATTGTAGAAAGAAGAAAGGAGACAAGAGGCAGAAGTTCAAATATTCATTTACTCAGAACTCAGAATTCAGAACTCAGCACTCAGTTACGTAACTTAATTTATTTCTAGACTGGCTTGCAGAAATTATGTCATAAGTAAAAAAGGCTGTTAAATGCAAATCAACTTATGACCGCTGCTGTACAAAACTCTCCTAATTGGGCTGTTCACTTGGTAAACGGCATTCTGGCAATTAAGCCTCTAGCTAAAATTGCCAAGCACCAAGCCCGGCAAATGATGATTAAACGCGCTGAAAAAATTGGTGTACCTTGGACAAAAGCAGTAGAGAAACTACAAGAGCGTGATTGGTCAACTGATTTAGCCCAAGTAGAAAATCCTCAGCTTGCTTATCCAGAATATTACACCACCTCATTTCATGCTTACGACAATGGCAATCTAAGTTGGTTGGCGGCTTTTGAAGTAGAACCTGCTGCCCATGCTGTTCACGCTAAAATTTGGCCTGGTGCTGAAGCCCAAGGCGATCGCCAACTCCGCCAAAGCTATCATAATATTCTCAAGCCCCTTTTATCTCAGGAACCACGGGACATTCTAGATATAGGATGTAGTGTGGGATTAAGTACCTTTGCTTTGCAGGAAGTTTATCTCCAAGCCAAAGTTACAGGCTTAGATTTATCTCCCTATTTCCTGGCTGTTGCCAACTACCGCGCCCAGCAGCATCAAGCTAATATTAATTGGGTTCATGCCGCCGCGGAATCAACAGGGCTACCAGATAAGTCTTTTGATTTAGTTTCGCTGTTTCTCATTTGCCATGAATTACCCCAAGCACCAACCAAGCAAATTTTTGCGGAAGCGCGGCGGCTGTTGCGTCCCGGCGGTCACTTGGCAATTATGGATATGAATCCCAAATCGGAAATTTACAAAAAAATGCCAGCCTACATTTTGACGCTGCTCAAAAGTACTGAACCATATTTAGATGAGTACTTCTCTTTGGATATTGAGCAAGCTTTGATTGATGCAGGTTTCCAACGCCCCACAATTACCAGCAATAGCCCGCGTCACCGGACTGTAATTGCCCAGGTGCGTGACTAATTTAGGCTTACTGCTGTGGGCAGCAATTCCACCACTGTTATTTTTAGGTTATTACTATTATCGTGTTGCCTTTGCTCCGGCTTTACCACGTTTGTTGTTGTTTTTTATCGCCGGAGCAATTTCTGGTGGTGTTGCCCTCGGCTTAGAATGGGTGGCAGAAATAGCATTTAACTCCATTGTAAATTGGCAACAAATCCAGCGATCGCTTTTGGGTGCAGCCCTACGCCAAATTATAGAAATTGGGCCAGTTGAAGAAGGCTGCAAGTTAATTGCAGTTATTATCCCGACAATCTATCTTCAACGCAGGTATTGGCTACGCAGCAGTAGTATTTTGCTATTTACTATCGCGGTAGCTTTAGGTTTTACCGCCGAAGAAAACTGGGTTTACTTTTACTACGGTACAGCATCCTTTCTTGACCGGAGTATCGGTACGCTAGTTCATGCGATGTTTTCTGCACCTTGGGGTTATGCTTTAGGCATTTATCTTGCTTCTACTCTCCGCAGAAATTGCCGCAGACAGTTGATTTTGTCAGCTTTCATTAATTCGGTAATCTGTCATGCGCTGGTGAATGTTTTATCTATTGCTTGGCGTTATTCCGCACCAGTCAACTTTCTCAGCTATGGTTTATTTCCCTTTTTATTGTGGATGTTTTGGCGATTAGAACAATTACTGCGAAGAGGACAAAACCAACATCCAATAATCTTGATTTCTGGTCACACACCCCAACATCGTGCTTGGCAAAGAGGCTTAATAGTATTCGCCCTCATCCTTGGTGGAAATGCGATTTTTGGACTGTTTCTTTTAGCCAGAATTCTTAGCCCTTTGAGTTGGTCACAGCTTTTTTATCCAGAAATTTGGCAATTTATCTTGAGTCGCTTTTTATTGAATTTATGTTTTGCAATTGTGGCGTGGCTCATTTATCTCTATTTACGCAATTCATTAGTCAAACCTCTGTGTAATTTTGCGCTAAACTCCGCGTACCTTTGCGTTAAACAATTGAGAATTTAGTCCAACTTGCTCAATCACTATAACCA
The DNA here is from genome assembly GCF_000316625.1 of Nostoc sp. PCC 7107. Lineage (GTDB taxonomy): Bacteria > Cyanobacteriota > Cyanobacteriia > Cyanobacteriales > Nostocaceae > Nostoc_B. Next base: position 3,283,589 of record NC_019676.1, read on the forward strand.
CCTGCAATGGTAGCTACTTTCACAACTTGTTTTGGGGCTTGGATTTCTGTAAATAACTGAATTGCTTGATGAAAATACATTTGGCTGACATCAGCCTTTGCCAGTTTTTGATAAGTTAAACCTAATTGAAAATAAGCTTGGGCTAAGTCACATTTAGCACCGATTTTATCTAAAAGTTCAATTGCTTCTGTATGATGAGCAAGAGCTAATTGATAATCTGCTTGTTGGCGATAAATTTCTGCTAAACCATTGAGTGTTTTTGCTTTGACCTGCATATAATGACCTGCTTCAGCAAAAGTCAATGCTTGATGAAACATTTGATTAGCTTTAGAAAAATCACCTAAATTGAGATATGTTTGCCCTAAAATCTGCATAAAATAAGCAAATCTTCCCGTCTTGAGAAGTTTTTCGTTGGCAATATTTTGATATGCTACATCTGCTAAATTATATGCAGAATCACAAAAACCTAAATAAGAATTAACTAAAGCTAAACATACCGAAGCTTTTTCTGCCCAGCGATGATGCTCACTATTTTGCGCTAGGTAAATGACTCGTTGAAATAACTCTACAGCGGCTGCTAGTTCCCACAAATCTATTTTATATAGACCAATGCTTAAAAGAGAATCTACTTCCAACATTCGCAGATAGTAAACCTTATGTTTATTTTCTGAATGAGGAACAAATGATTTAAGTGCTTGTGTTGCCAGAGTGATAGTCTTTTCTTGACAAGCGATCGCCTGATTAATTTTCCCATTTATCCAATATAAATCACCCAATATATTGTATAATTCAGTAATATTTTGTTCATCTTCAATATTATTCACCACTTGAATAATTGCAGCCAAAATAGGCTGAATTAATCCCATACGATATAAAGTACTACCAAGTGGTAAAAACTGTTGCCATTGATTATGGCGACTCTTGAGAATAACTTTACCAGCTAACTCAAATTCATTAATTTCTATATAGTGATAATAGGCTTCCAGTGCTTGTAAAGCATCTTGAAAAGTGGCAATTTTAGGAACACTCGCTGTCCAAAATTCTGCGGCTTTGTGGTGAGTAATTTCCCACTCATCACTATTGCGTAACCGCGCGATCGCCTCGGATTGAATGACTGGATGTAGCCAATATTCACCTTGATTGCACTCTATTAACGAGCGATTTCTCAGAGAAGCAATGATTTGACGATGTTCAGCAGGTGGAACATCCCATAGTAAACAAAACAGTCCTGGAGAGGGAATGCTTGGTATATCTTGGTAACGATAACAACCCAAACGGCAAAGTAGGCGGTAAGCTTGGGGGTCTAGGGTTTGCAGACGATTAATTTGACTCACCGCTAAATTTTTTAAATCCGTGGCGGCTAAAGGATCAGCGTGATTTTCTTGCCAATAAAGGCACATATCACCGCCAAAATCCTCTTGCATTGCACCGCAGAGAATACCCATTGCTTTAGCATTACCGCTGTAAGTACGATGTATTTGTTGCAAAGTACAAAGGTTAATAGTTAACCCACGGTGACTAAAAAACTTCAGCCATGCACTTTGATCTAAACCTGGAAGCCGATAATGATGTACATTTAACCCAGGTTCACACAGGCGATCGCGGCTAGTAATCAAAGTCACAGACTGCACCCGCGCATCAGCTAAAACCCGCAGCAATTCTACATAGTTGCGGTGCGGCGAAATCAACTTTCCTTGTTGATCTAATGCAGGTTCGAGATTGTCAATTAACACCCCCATCCGCCGATTATGGAGTTGGCGCTTGAGTCGTCCCAACGTTACCCCAAACTCTACCCCTGGTTCTTCCCCAAAGTCTTGTTTTAGCCATTCCTCGACAACTCGTTCCACCGAGGTAATATTTTGGGTTTCCTTCGCCATCAAAAGTTCTAAAACCAAGTCAAAACCCTGATTTTGCAGATATTGTTGGGCGAGAGTAGTTTTACCTAACCCTCCCTCACCTTGGATAACAATTACTTTCGCACCTTGATTTACCAGAGTATTTAGGTGAGCGATCGCTTCTTGTCGTCCAATAAAATTAGTATCCTCTTGTTGTGGAACAGTTTGTGGCGGCGATGGTAAGTTATCAATCACACCTGAAATAGCCGCAGTTTTTCTCAGAACCCGTTCTAAAGTAGCGCGACAGTTACTTTTAGTAATCTTCTCTCGCAATACCTGAGACAACAACTTCCATAACTGTGAACTAACATCCTTAACATGACCTTCCGTACAACCGTAAGCATGGGCAATATCTAAATATTTTCTCCCCAACCACACCTGCCCAAGAATAACTTTTTGCAAATCGCTCAACCGTTCCCCGGTCTGAGCAGGAATTATGGTTTCTAACCATGCTAATGCTGCTTCAGCGTCCATTGTGTAACGACAAGGTTAGTTAGGTTCTAGAACTATAGATTAATCTACAGTTTCTACACCCCAATTTTCGGATAAGATTCTATGAATCCGGCTTTTTCCCCGACTTTTTCCTAGTTCATTTAGTTAATTTGTATATCCGAAAATATCTCTTTTGCCTAGCCTGACGACTGAAAATACTGCTTCACAGAAGCCAGATCCACGTAGCGGCTCGCAGGAAAGCCTATTGTCTCCTGCGAGGTACTTTTATCAAGCTACTCAGTCGTGAACTTTGCCATCAGGCATCATTGTTCCTGCCAATTCGGTTCTCCGCATATTGGCCTCGTAGATATCTGCGCCTCTTAAATCTGCTTGATCTAGATCAGCTCCGTCTAGGTCTGCCTTACGGAGCTTTGCCCCCTTTAAGTTAGCTCCAGTCAGATCCGCTCCCCTAAGATCAGCTCCAGTAAGATTCGTCTTACCTAAGTTTGCTCCCTTCAAGTTAGCTCCACCTAGTTTGACATAGCTCAAATCTGCACCACTTAGATTTGCGTTAGTTAAGTCTGCGCCACTCAGGTCTGCACCAACCATTTCTGCACTAGTTAAGCACACTTCAATCATTCGCGCATCAGCAAGGGTTGCCTGATTCAATTTCGCTTGACTAATATGTGCATGAGTCAGATTCGCTCCCTTTAAGTTTGCACCAATCAAGTGCGCTCCCTCTAGGTGTGCGCCAATCAAATTTGCATTAGTCAGGCAGACCTGAACTAAGTTGACGTTACTAAAGTCCCTTTCTCCTGCTGCATAACGGCTCAAAAGTTCTTGATTATCCATAAAAAAAATAAATTTTTGGTTTTTTAAAGTTAAGTAAATCTTATCATTTAAATTATCAGCTTACTGTTAACTAATGTAAATAATTCTCAATTATGGACAAAACAGTATATTTTGTTGTGAAATGCGATCGCCAAGCAAAGACGACTTTTTTACCTACCTCTTGCAACAGCATCAGATAAAACTGCCGACTTTCACCGACTGACAAAAGAAAGGGCGATCGCTTAGGCTATTGGGCGTAGAGTAGAAAGTATAAAAAATATGGTTAACATTACCAGCCCACCAATAGAAGATTTAGCAGCCCAAAGCTATGCCAGCCCTAACTATTGGCAAACACAACACCGTCTAAGTTCACTAATAGATAACTACGTAGCTGTCGAAAAATTACATGACCGCATACAAGATTTATCGATACAATTTACTAACCCTCAGCCGCGTCCTTGGAAACCCATTGATTGGCAAGCCATCAACCGTAATCAAATCATCGGTATAGCACCAGAAGTATTTTTATCTATTTTGATAGGTGCAATGGATACAGAAGCACCTATTCGCGGTTACACCCAAACCAGTCGCCAGTATTTAGAAAAATTACATCCTCAGATGGCGCGGTTTGTTGGTGGAACAGTGAATGAAGACGGCGAACTCCAAGAAATTGGTTTGTGGGAAAAAGAAGAACGCCAGCACACACCTGCATTATTAAAGGTTTACACCCAACTAACAGGTGAAAAAATCATCCCCAAACACCGTACTGTGAGAGGCTACCTCCCCACCGATGACCCCCAAGAAGACTTATATCGCCACGGTTTACATCGCGTAGCCACAGAATATGGTGCAACCTGTCTTTACTTGTGGATGATGGCGCACACAACCGGCGCACTCTACGACGTTCTAGAAGAACTCGCCAAAGACGAAATCAACCACATGACCAAATTCTGGGGCTTTGGAGTCTGGGCTTACCCCAACACAGGATTCCTTCGTATCACCAAAACCCTAATTAAAACCCGTTCCCAAAACTATCAACGTAACAACCTCATGCGTACTCTGCGCCGCATGATGAATACACTCAACTGGAACGCCTGGACACTCACCAACAAAACCACCCTTCTTTACACCTTCACCCGCACCATGCACCACCTCTGGAAATGGCACAACACCCTTACCCCAGAGTATTTAGAGAACCTTTTGAAATAATAATCATCTTTCGCGCCCTTCTTTGCGCGAACCCTGAATAAATCCCCTCATCAACATTAAAAACCATGAATTTCCCCCACGACCTCAACCCCGAAAAAATCCCCCAACACGTAGCCGTCATTATGGATGGTAACGGTAGATGGGCAACCAGCCGAGGACTACCCCGCATAGCCGGACATCGCCAAGGGGCAAAAACCCTCAAACAACTATTACGTTACTGCAAAGATTGGGGAATTAAAGCCCTCACCGCCTACGCCTTCTCTACCGAAAATTGGCAACGTCCCATTGAAGAAGTAGACTTTCTTATGCGCTTAATTGAGCGATTTCTGCGCCGGGAATTAGCGCAAATGCACCAAGAAGGCATCAAAATTTCCTTTATTGGTGATTTATCAGCCTTACCTCCATCTCTGCAAAAACAAATAGCGCATTCAATGATAGAGACATCCAATAATCAAGCAATTCATTTTACCCTTGCTGTCAATTACGGTAGCCGCAACGAAATTACTAGAGCCTGTCGTCAAGTAGCAGAACTCGTGGAACAAGGCAAAATCAATGCAGCCGCAGTTAATGAAACCCTGATAGAACAACACCTCTACACAGTAGACACTCCCGCACCCGATTTACTGATTCGGACTAGTGGAGAGATGCGGTTGAGTAATTTTCTACTGTGGCAAATGGCGTATACAGAGATGTACTTTGCTGATGTTCTCTGGCCTGATTTTGATCAAGAAGCGTTTCATCAGGCTTTGTTGAGTTACCAACAACGCGATCGCCGTTTTGGTAAAGTCAAACCTCTATTTTCAGCCTAACACCCAAGTGCGATCGCTGCCTTGACTTTTGCCAATGTTCCTTGTTCCAAAAGGGTAAGCAATTACGTGCTAGAAGTCTAGCAAATCAAAATTGTCGGGTGTATGCAACATAACGTGTAGGGGGATTGGGGTAAAATAATTGCGATCGCCCTCACCAAAACTCAGCAAGCATTAGTTTTCTAAAGAACTAATTCTGCAAATACTTTGCCAGCAATCCCTTACCCTCATCTAGAACCACTAACGCCAAGAAAGTTAGTTATTGCCTTAATAAAAACCTCTTGTTGGTTTCTGACAGCAGTAAATGTTAAGTAGGGTGTGTTACAGCTTTAGCACCGACGAATCTAGCGTAGCTTTCCCAAATTACGTTACTCTCCCATTTGAGTTTTTTGTTGATGCTCGCTTAACTTTTAAGACAGTTGCTAAAGTATTTTTATTGTTACTTTATCAATAACCTCTTATCTATCTTCATAAATAAAAGTAGAAAGAATAGCAAAAATGTCAGAAATCAGGCGAAGGGGACTGGTGGATACAGAATACCACCTATATGTGTTTAGTAAGTCCCAGTGATTTTTTTGTAATACCTGACTATCACCATAAGTATAGATAATAATGGGACTTCTCTGTCTTTTTGCTTCATTAAATACGGCTTCAAAGTAATTAAAATCATTTCCAACTCCTAAAATTATAAGACTTCCATGATTTATATTACTGATTTGCATAATATTAGTATTAGGAATTAATATAGGTTCTACTTTTTTAAATAAAGGATTCTTTTGAATTTCTGCAAATTCAGCACTCATATCCCTATTACATTTATTGGGTGGGTCGAATATCTTAATTTTTCTCTCCAAATTTTTAAATAATATTCTTTCTCGCTTAAAGATAATATCGAGAAATTTGTAAGTGGTAAATGAACCAACAGCTATTGAAGAAAAGATTGTTAAAATACCAATTAACAAATCAAGATTACTTAGATTTTGATAAATTGTTTGCCCATTCATACTCTTTATTCGACTAAAAAGTGTATTTGGTACCTGAGTCTCATCCAGCTAATTAGTAAATTAAAGCATAAAGACTTTATCAGTATAAATTTAATAATATCTGCTTTACATATAGCGATATAAAGTATCAATAGAATATATAAATTAACATTCATTCCTATAAGTTGATTGATTTTTATCAGAGAAAAATATTTGTAACTCACTAGGGGCAAAACATAAAATATTTTCATTTTGACTGGAAACTCAGTATGAGTTAGTGTAGATACTTAAAAGATAAAAATATTACCTACTAACAAAGTCTATCGGATTGCAAAATAAGTACTGACAGGTAGTTAATAACCTCTAAATGCCTGATTTAACAACATGAATGACGAATCTCGCACGCGCATAATTACTGCTCTAGCCTGGTGTCTCGCTTGGGACAAAAGGCACAATCTCAATCAGGATGAACTCAGTACCCTGCATCAAATGCGACAGGCATTGCAAAAAGGGCAGGATGTACCAGAAAGCATAAAACCTTTTGTTCAACAGGCACAGCGCCTATATGAGACTTTTAAAGACTGTACTCCCAAAACACTGAATGAGTTAAAAGGAAAGGAGGATTACTTAAAACTTTGGGAGGATAAAATACGCATTGGCTTAGTTTATGGTGGTGCGACAAAGATTAAACAATATGTTTTTGAAGCAGCGAAGCTTCATGATATACGTGGTGCTTCAGCACTGCTTGACCAGATAAATTTGGTTGATTTACGTATATTTTTTGCTGATTATTGTGAGGAAAGTTTAAGTTTAATTACTGTAACTTTAATTGAGGATATCGAGAAGTGGCTAGATACTAATTTTCCTAATTTAAGAAAAGCTTTAATTCCTGAGCTAATTATTTATTCTACAGGTGGTAATATTCTGGCATTTTGTCCAGCAGCATTTGTTGATGATTTAGCGAATGCTATTGAAAAACGCTATACTCATGAAACTTTAACAGCTAATTCCTGTGCCGTTGGGGATACTTTTAAGTTATTAGAATTTCGATTTGGTTTGTTGCAAGACAAAATAGAAGATACTTTCTGGTTTGATGAGTACGAGAATAACCAAGGAAATTCCATAGTCCAAGCTTATTTTGACCAGTCAGAAGTTAGCGATCCTTTTGAAAGGTTCCAAAATCGTAAGAATTTTAACGAGCTGGTGGGAAAATTAGCAAATCAGTTCACACAAAGACGCAACGGTAATAAACTACCCAAAAAAGAACCAACAGACAAAGAACGTCTAAGTCGCTGCTATCCACCGATATTTGAAACTCATCCATATCTGCAACGGGATGAAAGCGATCGCCGTTCTGCAATTATGAGAGTAGAGTTACCAAATAGTAGTTTTTTGTCGGAACCTCTGGCGCGAAAACGCTTGGTAGGAGAGATTGCTAAACGCGAAAGTTCTCACGATTGGTATGACAAGGCAAACTTAGAATGGAGACCTTTCGATATTTGGATTCCTAGCTGGGTAAATAAGTTTGAGGATTTTCTTAATAAAGATAAGAATCAACAATTAGCTAATCGATATTATGGTAATGTCAATGAAAAAGTAGAAGAAGCGCGTTCTTTGAGAGAAATTGCATCAGCTAGTAAGCCATCAGGATTTGTGGCTTATATCTATGCTGATGGTAACAATATGGGTGGTTATATTCGTCAAAAAATTAAAACACCACAAGATTATCGACTTTTTAGTGAAGATATTTTTGAGGCTACAGAGCAATCTGTTTACAAAGCTTTAGCTCAATATTTACATCCTTATCAATATACACCTGATGCTAAATCTAGCAGAACTAACAAAGAACCTGTTTGGATTCATCCTTTTGAAATTATTACTATTGGTGGTGATGATGTATTGCTAGTCGTTCCAGCAAATAAGGCTTTAGAAATTTCTAAAGCTATTGGTGATGAGTTTGAAGAACATTTGTGGAGGACTGGCCGTTATTCATTAGAGCCAACAACACCTAATTTATTAGCTCATCGCTACACCACAGAGAATGTACCGCCAGTTTCAAAATGCCTGTTGAGTATGTCAACTGGGGTATTGATTACAGCACAGGATACGCCAATTTATTATGCAGACAAACTGGTAAGTCAACTACTAAAATCGGCAAAGAAGTATGCGAAGGAATTAAAGAAAGACCACAAATATTATGGTGGAACAGTTGATTTTTTGGTGATGAAAGCTGTAACGATGATTTCCTCGAATATTAAGGAGTTTCGAGAACAGGGATTAATCAAAAATAAAGATGGAGAATCTAAGTTAAAGCTGTATGCTTCTCCCTACACCTTATATGAATTGGGAGGACTTATAGAAACTGCTAAAGCATTTAAAAAAGCCGAATTTCCCCGTTCTCAACTTTACCAAATTCGCAGTTTACTAGAACGAGGTAAGCGTACAGCTATCCTTAACTATCGTTATTTTCGGATTCGACTAACTAATGAAGCAGCTAAACAAGAATTAAAAGATAAATTTGAATCGGCTTGGTGTGATGCACTTACAAATAATGGGAATATAGCACCTTGGTTATCTGATATTGCTAGTATTCGCCGTAACTTATTACTACTAATTTTCCTAGAGGCTTTACCTCCAGAAGAATTCCGAACGCACTATGTAGTTCTAACTTTGCTCAAAAAATATACTTATGAAACCATTTGGCGAGAATTAGTTGATTTGTATCCATTTATTGCTGAAGAAACAGAATCTCTTACCGAAAAAGCAACTACACCAGAGGTAAGTTAATGATTTATTTAGATAGCCTTTCTGCTGTTGAAACTGATACTATCCAACTTAAAGCTGTAATTGATACTGCATTGTGTGTGGGTGCGGGTGGTTCCTCTGGTTCATTGGCTGATAAACCCATCGTTCGCAATGCACAAGGACAACTTATCATACCTGGTTCGCAACTCAAAGGAAGATTGCGTCATGAATGCGAAAAGCTGGCACGTAGTCTAGGATGGCAAATATTTTCTGCACCTTCAGCCACATCACTTTGTCCGACTGAAGAACAAGTATCGAGTCAGTTTAGAAACGATTATCAAATTGAAGGCTACAAAGGATATCACTGTTTTGTTTCTCAGATATTTGGCGATCCAATTTTACCTTCACGGGTAATTGTTGATGACTTGATTTGTTCTTTTGCAGCAGGAGATTTAGAAGAAGTTTTGCGTCCTGGTGTGACAATTAACCGCAGAAGACGCACCGCAGAGGAGAAAAAATTGTATTTGTTAGAAACTTCTCCAGTCAATACTCAATTAAGTTTTATAGGAGAAATTCATCTGTTACCAAATCACCCAAATTATGCCAAACCTTTAATAGTTGCAGCCTTACATCATATTCACGCCTTGGGTGGTAGCAAATCTGCGGGGTTAGGATGGTTGCATTGGGAAGGACTACCGCAGATTTCTAGCGATGATCCTGTTTGGTCAAGTTTATTACCAAAGGCGGAATCATGACACGACTGGAATTAACTATCACAGCTTTATCTCCCCTCGCACCAGGACGACAAAAACCCGGAGGTTCCGTGAGTGAGGTGGAAAATTATATTTCTGGTTCGGTGTTGCGGGGTGCGATCGCTTCCCAAATTTTACAACTATCTGGTCAGCATTCAGCAAATTTGGCGGAAGATGGTGGTAATTTTCAAACTCTATTTTTAGGGGAGAATCCCGCGATTTTTGGGAATGCTTACCCCGCAGTTGCGAAAATAGACGATAAATCGATAGTTGTAAATCAGCCAATCAAGGTTTTACCTGCAACGGCTGTTAGTTCCAAAACCAATCCAGGCTTTACTTCCAGTCGCGGCGGACATGGAGTCTTTGATACTCTCATCGATGCTTTTTGTGCAGCAGCCTATAATCAACCTTACGACCCCAGCGACCCAAAAGCGATCGCACAAGGAACAAACCCTCAAGTCGAAACTTACAATAGTTTTTACAGCAAAGTAAAAGATAAATATTATAGCCACGATGCAACTAGCCGCTTTTTAACACGAGTGGGAATTAATCGTCGTCGCGCCACTGCGGAAGAAGAAATCCTTTATAGCGTGCAAGTTTTAAATGAGTCTTTTTTGAAAAATACTAAGACAGATGAATGGGATAAGGTCGTATTCCGTAGTTTTGTTGTTGTTCCCAATGAATCTTTAGCTGAAGCGTTGCAAAGATTCATCGAGAATAATTCTTGCATCTTCCGTATTGGTGGTTCGGCTTCTAGAGGTTTAGGTAAGGTCGAAATTAAAGTCAGCAAAGGACAATCACCAGCGAAAAGCATTAAATCTCGAATTGATGAATTTAACGAAGCATTAAAAACTAGGTGGAAACTTTGGTCTATTTTTTGTCAACCTCAACATGATTTATTAACAGGTCGAACTTATTTCACTCTTGATTTACAATCTGATGCTATTCTTACCGAGAATTGGCAACGCACAACGGTAGTTTCAGCCGAAATGTTAAAGGATTTCGCCAAAGTTGATTCATCGCTAGAAATGCACCTTGCTTATAGCAGCTATGAATATCGTTCTGGCTGGAATTCTGCTTGGGGGTTGATGAAAGATGTGGAACTTGTCACTACGAAAGGTTCTGTGTATTTGTTTAGTACAACAGAACCAGAAAAATGGTATACAGCGCTAGAGGATTTGGAAAATAAAGGAATAGGCGATCGCACCTGTGAAGGTTTTGGCCAAGTAGAAGTTTGTAACGAGTTTCATCAAATATTTCGGGAGGATGCAAAATGACTCAGATATTAGATCCACAGGTGGCGTTGAAGGTGCAAAAAGCAATTTATCAAGCTGAAGATGATTTAGTGATTGCAATTGAAACAGCTTTAGATAATTGTGAATATATTAAAACGGGCGATAAAAAACTAGAAGAATCACAATTTAATAATTTGCTGAGAGTTGCTGACACAACTGATAGTCCAGAAGTAATTAAAAATTTTATTTGTTATCAAGTTGGTAGAGATGAAAAATGGGGACGAGGTAGAAATTCTCTTGCAGCTAAAATCATTCAAGATATCGATATTTATTTAAAAACAAGAGCTAATCAAATTGTTACAGATAATCCAGGTGCCGATTTGAAATATATCTGGATACAACTTATCCGTCGTTATATTGGTTACGGTTCACGTTATTTAAAATATCTCAATGAAGTGAAAAAAAATTCAAATTCATCTGTTGTTAACCCTCGAAATGTAGAAGGAAATCGAGACACAGCAGACACAAGTAATAAAAATGGTAATTAGTTATTATGTTTGATACTTTTAAGAATCGTTTAGAAATAACAGGAAAACTCTCTAGTGTTACTGCATTACGGATTAGTGCTGGTCGTTCTACCGAGCCAATTGGGGCTGATTTACCTGTAATTAAAGACGCATTAGAACAACCATTCATTCCTGGTTCTAGCTTCAAAGGCGCATTGCGATCGCGCCTTGAAAGTTTCTTGCGAGGAATTGATACGAGTCTGGCTGCAAATCCGGCAATTGAAGCAGAATGGTCTATTACAAATGAACGCATGAACGGTAAAACTGGTATTAAAGTAGAGGTAGAAAATGAACTAAAAAATTATCCAGAAAATGAGCGCGCTGCTAGAAGAGACATAATTCTTACAGATAAAATTCTCTATGAAACTGATTTAATTTCTCATCTTTTTGGTTCATCTTGGATTGCTAGTAAATTTCAAGTGCGAGATTTAACAATAGTACCCGGTACATGGTTTGGACAATATCAAGAAAGAGATGGGGTAGCAATTGACCGTGATACAGAAACAGCAGCAGAGGGAAAACTTTACAATTTTCAAGTAGTTCCGTCTGGTACAAGCTTTGATTTAAAAATAGTAGTAGAGAACGCAGAAAAATGGGAATTAGGTTTACTGATGATTGGCTTACATCAATTTGAAAGCGAACAAATCCCGCTAGGCGGCGGACGTTCTCGCGGTTTGGGTGTTGTAAATTTAAAAATTGATAAAATGCAATGGTTTGAGACTGAAAATGATGCGGAAAAGCTTTTAAATTATCTGCAAAATCAAGTCACAGGAAACATGAGTAACTATCAATACGGAGAAGAAAAAATAGAAATACTCAAGAAAGAATGGACGCAAGCTTTAATTTGGTATTTACGATGCTTAATACCTGGAACTTCTGTAACTCAAACCTCAACTTAAAAATATAACCATGCACAAGCGATTAGTTAACCACTGCACAATTGATTTCAGCATCATTCCTGTCGAGCCAATTTTAATTAAATCGGGAAAAGAAGGTGCAGACCCAACGAAGCCTAACATGGAATTTGTAGAGACTTACCATGCTGGTGGACGTTCAGTTTACCTTCCGGGAAGTTCGCTTAAAGGAGCAATTCGCGCTCATGCTGAACGTATTGTTAGAACGGTGGGAAGTGATAAACGTCCAACATTAGATCCCAAATCAGATAAATTTGAACTTTGGGCTGATGACCCTTTGAAAAATGAAAATTCCGAATATTACAAAAAATTACCCCCTGCTGAAATATATAAACAATCTTCTTTTACTGACCAAATATTTGGTAATACTAGCATCGCTAGTCGTATCCGTATTCAAGATGCTTATCCTACTACTTCAATACCACTTAAAATTGAAGAACGTAATGGAGTTGCAATTGACCGCGTTTTTGGTTCTGCTGTGCGCGGTGCATTATTTAATTACGAAGTTTGTACATCTGGAGATTTTCGCACAAAAATTCATTTAAAAAATTTCTCTTTGGCACATTTAGGTTTAATTGGTTTAGTCTTGCGAGATTTAGATGATGGTTGGTTTGGTATTGGTTTTGCCAAATCTCGCGGTATGGGTACAGTCAAACTGCAATATCACTCGGCTGTAGTGCAATATCCTGGCTGTGAGTTACGAGATGATAGAATCTACGCTATTGGTAAAGATTTAAATTGGTCAAATAAGTTTTTATTAGGAGCAGGAGAATTTTTACCAGGGAAAGATGAAAACCCTTATAAATTTCCTGTTGATGATAAACAAGATACTATAATCACTGCCGCAGAAATGTCTTATGGTTTTGGGGTGCAATTAACTTGGAAGGGAGAAGATGAGAGGGGTGTTCCAGATTTATTTGAACGCGCTGTTCGTCAATGGCGTGAGTTATTACCAAAAGGAGTTAGTGCATGAGTTTTGTGGGATATAAGCAAGCCTCATCTCCAGCAGAATTACGAAAATTACTTCAAGATTATTATCAGCAGCCTAGTTATTATTTTCTGCGTTGGTCACATCAAGTCAGCGGGATTAAAGCTGATTTACCAGCAAACTTTCCTAGTCCAGAAGGGCAAATGTTTAACACAGAACTAGAGCTACGCTGGAAGCAGAATAATGAGGGTTATCAAGTGTTATTTCTCGGTCGAAATCAGCCTAAATTAGAATCAAAATTTAATCCTATTGGTAAAGATTGGATAACTAGCGATCGCAAAGCTCATTTTTATGATAAAGATGAGACTAAATTTCCTAAAGGATTTACCTATCCTGAGAAACTTGCTTTAGCTTTAGGTCAACGATACTTTCAAGATGCTCAAACTTCAACTATACATTTTGTTGCTTTAACTGTCTGTAAAAACATAAAATTATAATTTTCAAAGATATGCCAAAAAACTATGACTTTGTACCCTTACCACAACAAAAACCTGATAGAGTTAATATTCAAGGAAAAGAAGGAAAGGATAAGTTTGGACATGATAAATATCAACTCAACACTCAGCGTTTTAGTGGGAAGTTATTTTTGGATTTAACAGTTGTTTCACCTTTAACTGTAAATTCAGGTATTACTGTGATGGGCAGCGATTTAGCACAACAAACTCTAGATCCTACCTCAGCTAAATATGTTGCCACAATTAGTCTAATTCAATCTTCTGTACAACAAAATCAACGACTTATAATTCCGGGTAGTTCTCTCAAAGGAGTTGTACGTTCAATATATGAAGCCATCACCAGGAGTTGTTTATGTAAAACTAATGCAAAAGTTCCTGATGGCTACAGCGAGTGTAAAGATATCTCACAACTTTGTCCAGCTTGCGTAACATTTGGTGCAATGAGTTGGCTGGGACTAGTACATTTTCATGATGCAAAATATGATCCTGATAACGATAAACCAGGCTTCCAAACAGGACTGATTACTCCTTTATTTTCACCGAAACCTGAAGCTGTTGATTTAGAAACTGGTGAAAAAATTTATTATGATAAAAATAATAAAATTCGCGGTCGCAAATTTTATCCCCATTCTTACCAAGAAGAAGTCAAACCAACAATTCGCATTCAACAAGCAGAAACAGGTAAAAAGTTCACCACTTATGTGAATTATGCCAACGTAACAAAACCACAACTAGGAACATTATTAATTGCTTTAGGACAAGACCCAGAAAACCGACTAGGATTAAAAATTGGTAGCGGTAAAGCGGTAGGAATGGGAACTATGAGGATAGATGTAGTTAGAATTGAGCAATTAAATATTAATCGCTACTTATCTTATAATTCAAACTCCTCAGCTTTAGAAGGCAATAAATTACAAACATTCATTTTAGATGCAATTAAATCTGCTAAACCTCAACCTCAAGCAACTCCAGCAAAAAATCAACTTAATAAACCTGTAGTTAAATCGGCTAATCAACCATTAGTACAACTAAAGCAGTTAGAAAAAATTAAAGCATTATTAGGATTAACAAAAAACGCATAGTAGTAATTTAAAGGATAATCAGCAGTGCAACCTAAACAATCTTTGTCAGAAGACCAGATGTGGAATACTGCTCACAATATTGCTAAAATGCTTGTTCAAGAACAACAACGCATTGAAGCAAGCAAAGATGGTATTCGCTCTCAATTAGGTAAAGTAATTGCCTACCTACGTGCAACTATTAGTCAAAATCCATCTGATAATAGCGAGCGTTTTTTTAAGTATCTAAAAACACTTGCTGATAGTAGTAAAAGTGTCAAACAAACTGATAGAACTCCTGATTATTGCCGCAGTATTAATAAAGCTTGTAATGATTATCTGAAAAATATAGAAGCAAATCCCAAAGATATATTAGAAATTTTAGGCTGGACTTTTCGCTTATTTAATTACTATAAAGTTACTCCTTTAGAGGATTTTGAAAAGCTGTCATTATCAAATAGGCAAATGGAAATACAAACAGTTGCTAAATCTCAAAAGTTGCAAAAAGGTGATGAGATAGAAGCCAACATAACAAAAATTAGTGGCAATAAAGTTACCTATCAATTATTAAATATTTTCTCTAAAACAGTAAGAGAAGCAAAACATTATACATCTTTACAAATTGGGCAAACAGTCATAGTTGAAATAACTGAAATAGAAGATGGAGTTCCCAAAAAAATTAAATATATTAAACATAAATGAATAATGAAACAAAATCTACAAATTATTTTGTCCATGCGCCACATAAGCCGCATCAGCAACCATACCTACTAAAGTAATTGCTGTATTTGCAGGTGCATAGTACCTACCCTTAAATGTAGCGTTATTAATCGCTTTGATTGCTGGTGGAGCGACGTAGATTACTAAAGTCGCTGTTTGTGGCAAAATCTGTATAAATTCATCAATAATTCGCTTGGCAGTTTCTTCTCGTTTATCACCTGGTGGCAATTCAGAAAATTTTTTACCCGCAGTATCAACAGAATTTTCTAAATCCAAAACACATACATCAGCTAAAAACTTCTGTGGAATCGTTGTTTTATTCCAAAATTTTACATTTTTAAATTCCCTAGCTACGAGTAATTTATATTCATTTGTTTCTCCATCTGATGATGGTAAATAATAATCTACAGTAGTTGAACTAATAACCCGTTCGCGTTGTAAAGTTCGTTTAACATTCCTAACTTCTTTTTTTACTAAACGGGCAATATGATTATCAATTTCTTGTTGAATAGCCTGAGTTGCAACTTCTTTAGCACTTTTTAAATTGTTACCAAACACAAAAACGACAACTCCGCCCAAAAATGCAAATACGACTAAGGTAAATTGCATTGCTGCAACAAATCTATTAAAGCTTTCACCTAGTTGACCATTTGTAGTCTTGAGAAATTCTAGCTGGCTTTTGAGTAGTTCAATATCATTGATATTTTTTGCTGGACTTACTATTGGTGAGGGTGTGACTGTAGGAGTTGGAGTTTGGGCAATAACTAAATCCCAAAGGTGGGATAAATCAATTGTAGGTAGCCAATCCATAAGTATTTTGTTGATGGCGATTACTTCTCTATTTAATCATGAGCGATCGCACACATTATTATATTCCCACTTTAACTTAAGCGATCGCACTCCCTTAACAACATTTGAACTATATTAAACAACTACTCCGTATCCTGTGTACGGCCGTTTGTATGGTGGCTGCAAACCTAACACAATATCTTCTTTTTGGACTCCCATCTCTAATAGTTCTTGTGCTAAGTCCACATCTGTCATATTCTGCTGAATCCAGATTTTATCATTTTTAATATCAAAATGAATAACAGTGTGATACACACGACTTAAACCATTCCAACCTATACGCATCAATTGATAGTGGTCGTGCATTGTATCAAATATTAATTCGTTTTCAATCTCTTCACGTTGAGGTTTATACTTACTGTGTTTTGCTAAGATTTCTTGGATAGATTGGCGGTATTGCTCTAGTTTGTCCATCTCACAATCACTTCCATAATTGGATCGTATATTATTAGTTTTAGTTGATGTCGCCGCATGATATTTCCATCCCCGTGAGGGGTAATTAATTGAAAACAGAAAACGTAAGGCACATGAACGCGATTATTCAAAGTTTCCATCCCCGTGAGGGGTAATTAATTGAAAACCCCTTATTAGGCGTGGTGCTTTTGAGAATGGGTTTTTTGTTTCCATCCCCGTGAGGGGTAATTAATTGAAAACAAATTGGAGATTTTAGACATGTCTGGACAAATTATTTCCGGTTTCCATCCCCGTGAGGGGTAATTAATTGAAAACAAGCCGGTTAAGACATAATTTTTAGCCCCCCGTGAGGGGTAATTAATTGAAAACCGGGTCTAAAGGGTATGCGTTACGTTTCCTGATAGAGTTGTTTCCATCCCCGTGAGGGGTAATTAATTGAAAACTGCAACCCCCAGATCCCATTCAGCCGGGATTAAACTTTGTTTCCATCCCCGTGAGGGGTAATTAATTGAAAACCATGCGTGAGCTGTTCGAGTTGGCTTATCAACTGACTCATAGTTTCCATCCCCGTGAGGGGTAATTAATTGAAAACCCTACCCTTTTGGAACACTTGCTATGACTGGGTTTGAAAGTGCCATTTTAGCGGGGGGTCTGATTTTACTATCAATAAACCTACTTTATTGACAATTGGATACCATCACAGACACCTCAAAGCCTTACTGAGTAAGTGATTCGCGGGGGTCAACGAAAGAATCAGGGTTTCAAGCATTGCCTTACCCCCGCGAAAAATTTGCGTGTGAAAAGTAAAAATCAAGACTTTAACTTTCACCAGGAAACGCAATATTAAGTTTTCAAGGTTCTGCTTTCTTGAAACAGAGTATACCAAACTACTCCTCAGTTTTTAAAGCGCGACGTGCCAATTTCACATAAGTTTTTACAGTTTCATAAGGCATTTCTAAATCTTCTGCCACCACCTGCAACGACTCTCCCATTTCTCGCCTTGCTAAAATTGTCGCCCATTTTGAGGCGATTTCATCTGCTCGTTCTCCACCCGTTCGTTTGCGTCGTGCTTTAAATATCTGTGTTAAATCTTCAATGCGTTTCGCCAAGACAGTTTGCACATCAGGTAAATCTTGAACCACTTGAGATGACCAACCCAAACGTGTTTGTCCCAAACCAAAAGTAGTTTTGTGACCAGTACCGCAGTAAGGTGCAAGTTTTCCTAAAGCAAAAAATAACTGCTCAAATTCTGGTTGTTTGGCTGCATCTTTAGTTAAAGCGAACTCAATAGCCCCAGTAAATCCTGTGACTGCGCCTTTTTTTCCCGCCAGCACTTTTGCGGTTGTAAGTTGACAACGTGTAATCAATACATGGTCATCTACCCAAGCCAAAAAAGCATCTTGGTCAAAAGACATTCCCGAAAAATCATTCCAGCGTCGCAGGTAGCTATGAAATACATTTACTGGCACTGGTAAAGGGAAGTGATGACCTTTGCGGCGAAAACTTGTCGGACTGAGAAATTTTAAAGCAATAGTTTCACTATGCTCAGATTCTAGAAGTTCGGCATAAGTTGTGGGAGAATGGGCAATACTAACAGACCGAATCTGCAAAGGTGCATTTTTCAAATCAAGCACCTCTGGCAAATTTCCCACCCACTGCACCATCCACTGTTGCACTCGACTAGATAAAGCTGTGAGATACCAACGATAGGAAGTGTTTGCAGATAATTTTATTTGTCTGCCACTACTGGTAATGTCTCCATTTAAGGCTGAGATAGTAAAAGGTTTCTCTGACTCCCCATCATGGAGGTAAGCAGAAAGTTCTGGGTCTTGGGAACGCACTTGTTCCAGAAACCAAGCGTGGAGTCCAATAGTGTACTGCGGGAAGAGGTCATAATCTTTTGCAGGGACTAACTCAAATTCCAAGGCAAGTAACTCTGTGTCCTGCGGCCATATAAGCTGAGACAAAGAAGTATCTACCTTTTTTTGAGAGCGTCGAGGCATAATGTTATTTGAGCCACAGTTACCCTATTTTATCTTGTTTTCATCCCCTGATGGGGATAATAAAAAATCTCTAGCAAACGGTTTAGGCGATCGCTAGAGATGAATAATAATATTGTTATGCCACGCTACAAAAACGCAGGTGTTTCGGTAGTCAATCAACTTAAAGCTTCATTCTTGGGTAAATTTCTCACTCCTTGCACATCAAAAATAATCAAAAACTTGATATTTTTGCTTGAATGTTGCAACATTTGTAAATAAGCAACTGCATCATCACGGCGACGAAATCGTGCAACAACATTAGAAATATCGCCAGCATTATCTGACAGTTGTTTATTAGATAAAATCCGAATAATGCACCAGGGATGCAGTTGCTGAAAATAGGTCATGATAACCACCTTACAAATGCTGTAAAATACCCAGAAATTCAGCTTTAAAATTGACTATCACCAAATTAGCTAATGAGTATTTCTTAAGATAGAGCAAGATGCTATTGACAAATTAATTAAGCTATGAATCATGATGATTAAAGCCTAACCAATGCAAAACCTGTTCAGGAATTTCCTCAAAATGTTCCAGCAAAAAATCCATCAAAGCCAGATGAAGTAAATCATTATGTGTGGGATAGCGTCGATTAGAGCCATTTCTAAACCAGCCTCTAACTGTTGAATCAGAACGGGAACATATCAAAGCAATTAGTTCATAACTGACAGCCCATTTCGCATAAAATTCTGTTGGTGTCATACCGAAATTCCAATTGCTATAGAGAAAAATCAGACGTTGTTCCCGCGTGGTAATTCGACGAAGATTAGACATGATAAATAAGTTAAAAGTCAAAAGGCAAAATCAAAAGTGACGTAGTAGGTTGGGTTCCACTTCGTTACACCCAACCTACATTTATTGCTTAATCAGTGCGAATCTAAATACATGATGATGATGCTTTGTTCCTCTGTATAACGCCAGTAAAACCGTTTCGCCATTGATGCAGAAGAACTCCAGAATTCGCCATCTTTACAACGATAGCGATGGGTTCTTAAACTGCGATATGCAGCCCCATTATTAGCGAAACATTCAAAAGCTTTATCGTATTGCTTGCGGTCTTTTGGGGATAATAAATCAAGTTGTTTTTGGGCTTTTGCAGCGAAAATCAAACGGAATTTAACAGCTTGAATGTGCATTCAAAAGTTTCCAAATGTGCAAACTCGACCGAAAGCGTAGAAACTGTTGCACAGGTGGAGCGCGTGCTTTTTTCTCAGCGTTCATTTTGTTATGATTTGTGTGGTTAATACTCTATTAGGTGTTGTAGCTAAACGATAAATGCTGCGTCATCTACTACAAACTCAGGTTGTGTTCCCAACACTGCGACCTTACAACGATTGTGTGCAGACATGGGGTAAAATCTAACTTGGTCTTCCCGTTTATTCACAAGTCGAAAGAGATATTTAGATAGACTTTCGTACTGCTTTTCATCTAACACACACTCAAAAACCGACTTTTGCACCCGCAAACCATAAGACTCTAAAAGTTTTGCGACTTTGTTGCGACGGGTATCACTAACAATGTCGTAGCAAACCAAATAAAACATTATCGTTTCACCAGTTTTAAAGGAACAGTTTGCGGTTTGATGGTATTGGTGAAATCAGAATTTGCAGGATGAAACTTCAACGCCAAGGGACGGTAAAATTCCACATCTCCTAGTAATGATGCAAGATATTCTCGTACCTGTAAGTCAAGACATTGACGATAACTTATTTCTCCAGCGTAAGGATGCAATACGAAAGTTCGCAGTTTTCCTTCCCAATGTTGGAGAAACTTTTGTAGAAGTTTGTGTGAGTGACTTTTACCGTTACCGTTACCATTGGTATTAGCTAGATTTCGGATAAAATTTAGCACCAAGTCATCAACCATAAGTGTGCGAAATTCTGCGGTAAAGTCCCATGCTAAAGGCAGTTCATTATGATTATTGCGATGTAAAATTGCATAATTGGGGTCGAGTCCTACCGTATTTAGCAGTGTGTAAATATATTGGTGTAGCAGTTGGTTGCCTAAATCTATCAGTCCGCTAATACGCTTACTATTGATATAAGGAGAGCCATTGTAAAAGCTGAGTAAAGCAGTCAAGGCACAGTAATAAATATTATCAGCTTCTTCGCTGTATTCGTGCAGTTCTTCGATTCCTGGTGCTACTGATAAATTATCCATCAAGAGTGTCAGATAATTTAATGCACGTTGGATTATGTAATTAGTATAATGACGAGTCCAATTTTGCAAAAAGGTATGTTGATTGTGCAGTTTTGCCCAGATAATACTTTCGGCTGTAGCACGATTAAACTCTTTATCCTGTGCGCGTCTATGTTGGTAGGTGAGATATTTTGCTTGTCGTTGGGATGGGTTTTCTAACCTCCCTAAATATTCACCAGTTTGGGTTAAATATAAGACGGGAATGTTATGTGAGCGAACAATTTGAATGACTTCTTTTGGTAAATTGATATTACCAAAGATGATAAACTGACTGAGATTGCGGATGGGAATACAAATGCGTTGAGTTTGTTGATAAAACACCTTTAAATATTGGTGTTGAATTTGGAATGTTACGTCCTGTTCAGTGATGTAAATTGTAGACATAAATTAAAACCAACTAGGTTTAGTCGTAGGTGAGAAAGTTTTCTTTCTTTACCTATATTTCAATTTTTTCATGTCGATATATGGGTTCATATTTGCGTTTAAGCAATTTTTATATGACTTGGTATATGAGTTATATGAGTTGCTCAAAAGGCATTAAAAAAAGCTGGAAATAGTATCCCAGACTTAAGCATACTTAAAACAATAAAGTGATTATTTATACTTTTTGTTGGTTTGGCCAAGCTTCGAGTTCAGCAACTTCTGAGAAATTTAACAACTCTTCTCCCCATCCAGGGGTAAAAGCACAGTCACAGGTAAAATATATGTACGCCAAGTCCCCATCCCCAAACCCCACAAACCACCATGAAACAAATTACCCTTGCAGAACTTCCCGAAACTGTCCAAAACCTAATTAACCAAGCTCAAAAAACAGGCGAACCCCTCACTATCATCCAAAATGGTGTCCCCTTCGCCATCATATCCCCCATTCAGAAAAAATCACTCCTGCAAACACTTTCTACCCTTGAACCATTGGACGAAGACTTTGCCGACGTGGACGAAGGATTATTGCCCTTAGATGATATTGAGTTTTCCAAATGAGTTATTTATACTTATTAGATACAAACATCATTTCTGAACTAATTAAAAATCCCAGAGGACTGATATTTTCCCAAATTCAAAATGTCGGAGAAGATACAGTTTGTATAAGTATTATCGTAGCTTGTGAGTCAAGATTTGGAGCAAAAAAAAAGAACTCTCAAAAGCTCATAGAAAGACTTGAAATCATCTTGGATAGTATTGAAATACTACTCCTAACTCATCCCGTAGAGGAATATTACGCAGAAATCCGCACGGATTTAGAACAGCAAGGTAAACCGATTGGCGGTAATGACTTATTAATTGCTGCCCATTCCTTAAGCCTTGGTTTAACTCTCGTTACCGACAATGTTCGCGAATTTTCCCGCGTTTCTAATTTAAAAGTAGAAAACTGGCTCAAACCTGATTTAAAACCCTAACTATTTCAGCTCATTTGTTTCAGAGTATGGCAAAACGTTTCCATCCCCGTGAGGGGTAAGTGATTTAAAACGGAGATTTGCAAAAAATAAAAAACGCTATGTCAAGTTTCCATCCCCGTGAGGGGTAAGTGATTTAAAACCTCTCTGCAAAATCAGGGAGAAGAATTGACCCCTGAGGAAGAAGCCGTTTCCATCCCCGTGAGGGGTAAGTGATTTAAAACAAGAGAGATCCACATATTTTTACAGTTGAAATTCTTGAGTTTCCATCCCCGTGAGGGGTAAGTGATTTAAAACTCTTTGTATTAGGATCACTAGCATACTTCCACCATGAGGTTTCCATCCCCGTGAGGGGTAAGTGATTTAAAACCCTAAATGGAGAACAGCTTACTTCCAAAACTGTAAATGTTTCCATCCCCGTGAGGGGTAAGTGATTTAAAACTTATAGAAAAAGGCGGAGCCGCATTCGATGCGGCGATCAAGTTTCCATCCCCGTGAGGGGTAAGTGATTTAAAACTTGTCACGGATATTTTGTTGCCTGGGTGGCAAAAGCGTTTCCATCCCCGTGAGGGGTAAGTGATTTAAAACACGTTTTTGTGTTGGTAAGCAATGCTGCTGGGGATCGTTTCCATCCCCGTGAGGGGTAAGTGATTTAAAACACTTGAGTTTCACTCTAAAGGACAGGGTGTTGCTGTAGTAAAGTTTCCATCCCCGTGAGGGGTAAGTGATTTAAAACAATTGGCAAATTTCTGCGTTTGGAGGGATTGTGTTTCCGTTTCCATCCCCGTGAGGGGTAAGTGATTTAAAACAATGTCGCAAAGAAAAATCTTCGAGATAAGATTAGAAGTGTTTCCATCCCCGTGAGGGGTAAGTGATTTAAAACCGTATCATATAGGCGAAGATAGTCTTAAAGACTGGGGTATTCTTTGTTTCCATCCCCGTGAGGGGTAAGTGATTTAAAACCACAAGATGTGCGCAATAACTTGGAGCAGAGAAAAAGTTTCCATCCCCGTGAGGGGTAAGTGATTTAAAACGATGTGCTTTGAATTTTTCAAAGCACAAAGTCAGCCATTGTTTCCATCCCCGTGAGGGGTAAGTGATTTAAAACTAGTGGTAGTTTTGGCGAAACTACATGCAACGACAAAGTTTCCATCCCCGTGAGGGGTAAGTGATTTAAAACAATTTTCGCCGAGCGGCGGCGTGGGCGGAGCAGCAACGGTTTCCATCCCCGTGAGGGGTAAGTGATTTAAAACCATTCGGCATTCTGGCTCGGTTGGAGGTCGCATTCGTGAGTTTCCATCCCCGTGAGGGGTAAGTGATTTAAAACGATATAGTTGCCTCGCTTGCAACTTTAATAGCACATAAAAGTTTCCATCCCCGTGAGGGGTAAGTGATTTAAAACTCTGGGGCAAAACATCACCTTGTCGTACGGTACCGAGGTTTCCATCCCCGTGAGGGGTAAGTGATTTAAAACGAATTCTAGAGTTAATGTCTCAAAAGGGCTATTCTAGTTTCCATCCCCGTGAGGGGTAAGTGATTTAAAACATTAAATGGTTACCAGCTCCTGAGAGGCTGGCAACTATGTTTCCATCCCCGTGAGGGGTAAGTGATTTAAAACTTTTTATTTTCCCATTTCATCTCCTGCGGGAGGGGAGATGGTTTCCATCCCCGTGAGGGGTAAGTGATTTAAAACCACAAAAGATCTCAGAAAGGGGCAAGCGCATCCTCGCCCTGGTTTCCATCCCCGTGAGGGGTAAGTGATTTAAAACCCTACTCTTACACAGACCTTACCAAATAAAGCTTACAGAAGTGTAAAACTGAGGGGGGTCTGTTTTACCTGTCAACAAACTACCATTATTGACAATAAAGGCAGTATCAAATTCACTCAAACGCTTATACAGTAAGTCATCTGAGGGGGTCTACGAAACAATAGGCTTTTCAGCATTTGGCTGACCCCCTCAGTTTACATTTCTTTACAAACTTGTTTTAGGAAACTAACTATTAAGTTACAAACAAAGAAGGCTGATTGAATTTTCATGGTGCAGGCATTGGTATAAACAATACCATACCAATCAACATGATGCAATTTCTTGATTAAGGTTTCCAAATCATTGGTCGATAGATTTTTACCTCTCCTGTCAGACAAGCTACATACTCCCGCACTTGTAACTCTAAACACCTGCGGAAACTCACCTTATATCCTGTATTTGGGTGCGTTAACTCCGACTGCAACTTTTCTTCCCAGTGCTTGAGAAACTTTTTCAACGCATGGGGTTGAAGATATACGCCTCCTTTTTCATCAGGAGGGGTAAAATCATCTTCTGTGAAAATATTGGAATTAATCAAATAAGCAACTAAAGAATCAACTAGTTGAGCGCGAAATTCCTCCATTAAATCGCTAACCAAAGCTGGGTGATTATCGCGGGGAACATGAAGATTACCAAAGTGACTGTGTAATCCTACAGCTTGGATAAACGAGAAAATATTGTGGCTAAGTAAGGTATATCCTAAACTTAAAAGGCTATTCACAGGGTCAGTTGGTGGGCGTTTGGTACGCTTTTCAAATTTAAACGCACCAGAAAATAAACTTCCTAATGCTTGAAAATAAACTGTTGCGGCTCTTCCTTCATATCCTCGCAACGCATCCATACTTTCTGCAAAAGGTAATTTATCCATCAAAATATCTAAATCTTTGATTGCTTCTTTGACAAGATTATCGTCGAACTCTGATGATTTTCGGCGTTTTAAACGCATCAATAAAATGCGAGAGTTATGAATTTTAGCTGTCACAATTACTTCTGCTAGAGTTCGTGTAAACTCAGGATTTTGGCAACGTTCAACCTGTAACATCAAATATTCAACCTTAGCATCACCCGAAACTTGCAATCTACCAAAATATCTGCCCTTCTGCGATAAATACATAATCGAAATTCGTCGCCGCAAAGCCATACTCACCGCACCATGCGAAACATTACAACAACCAAATAACACCACATTACTCACTCGACTAACTGGAACCTTAATTCGCAATTGACCTTGATAATAAACTTGGAATTGCTGATTTTTGACACTTAAATATGCGCCTTGGTCTGTTATATATAAAGTAGTCATGGTTTCCTGCCAGTAATGAGATAAAGATGCTCTAGGAAAGTTAATCGGCTTGTCAATACTGCAAGCTTTAGGCGGATGAGAAACTGGTTTTTTTGGTCTTGGTTTAGTGCGAAAATAAGGATTACCCGAATCATTAATTACCCATTCACCTTTGAGTACAGGTTTGGGAGGCGGTGGTGCATAAACTTCACCGCCAGCAAAGCGATAACCTAAAAAAGTAAACTCATCATTAGGAGTGAAAATCTGTGTCTTCTCTGATTGGAGAGTTAAATAAACCTCTCCCAACCAAACAGTAATTTTGTCAAGGATGCGGTTGGCTTCTTGCCAACTATTACAAGCAATCACAAAATCATCACCATACCGCACTAAATTAATCCCTTGACTCAGACATTTTTTATCAAAATTAGTCAGATATAAATTAGCTAAAGCACCAGAAAGTATTCCACCTTGTAAAACTCCTTTGCCAAAATTACGATATTGTCCAGCAATGATCATTCCTGATTGCAACTGTTGTTCTATTAACTGTAATACACTCGGTTCAAGAGATAATTTCTCCAAGAAAGTTAACAACAATGCCCAAGAAAGATTATCAAAAAAATCAGCAACATCAGCTTTGATAATCCATTTCGGTTGATATTGGTAATATCCATATAAATGCTGTACTGCTTGCAGAATATTGTGTCCCGGACGATAAGCATAGCTACAATCTAGAAAGGTACCTTCTAAAGGAAAATACAACTCATCTAGTAGCAAACGCTGAATAATTCGATCCCGCACAGTAGGGATACCAACTAACCGCTTATCACCATTTTTTTTAGGTATATAAAACCCCTTGGCGGGACTTGCTGTATAAGTTTCATTGTTGAGTTGATAGACGAGATTCTGCAATTGTTCAGTAGCCATCGACTCGAATAATTCTACAGAAATCCCATCTACACCCGCAGTCTTACTCCCCGCACAAACTTGTAGCCATGCGAAATGTAGATGTTCTTGAGTGAACATGATGAATAAGTAAAAAGTAAAAAGGCAAAAGTTTTAAAGTAGGTTGGGTGAAGCAACAGCGAAACCCAACATAGATTTTGCCAACTCAAGATGGTTTTATATTGAGTTTTTTAACGTCCACCCAACCTACAATTTAATTGTTGCAGTGCTATATATGAGTTCGTGTATGGGTTATTGACTCTTTTATATGAGTTCGTATATGACTTATGCCAATTCAAAAATTATGAATAAATTTGCTCAAGAGACGTTGCATTGCAACGTCTCTACATCTAGATTACTGCATCAAAATTTGACGGCTTAAAATACTCATCACCTCATCTGGATTACCCGTTGCTTGCAGTGGACTCCAATCTCCCACACTGGCGTAACCAATAACTTGCAAATAGTGAATTGTACTGGTGACGGCTTTGGGAGAACCAATTAGTAAATGTTTAATTGGTTCTCGGTGGGGAAATGGTTGTTGGGGTATTTGCTTGGGAGTGGGGAAGTGGAAGTTTTGTCTTAAGAACTGGACTAATGGGAATTGGGCGAATTTGAGTAATTGTGCCATCATTATCTGTATGCTCCTTTTGTGAGGGGTATAAAAGCGATCGCTCTCTTCTTGCCGGAATCAGACGATCGCTTTTACCTTTTGTGGGGTTTAGATAAGGGCGGTTGCTTTGTTCTTTGGGGAAGGAAGCGATCGCCTTTATCATGTCTTTTATATTAAAGTATAAAATTATACTCGTCAACTACTAATTCCAAAATTTTTATTACTAATTTCCCAATTTTTACAAAGACAAATTATCTTAAATAGCAGTTAACTTTTACCTTTTACCTTTTTACTTTTTACTTGTTATGTCTCGAACTCTGGTAGCATCACCTGAAGGCGTACAACTAGCAAGAAAAGCCCTAAAAGCTAAAAATTTAACCCAAACAGATTTTGCTATAGAAGTAAGATTAGGTTATTCAACTGTTAGTAATTTCTTCAACACTAAACCGATATATCGCACAAACTTTCAAGAAATATGCGTGTTTTTGGGTTTAGACTGGAAAGACATCGCCGTGTTTGGTGATATAGAAACCGAAGAACTCTCACCCCTCGATAAATTATGGCAACAACTTCAATCATTAGGTTCGCCAACTGAACAAATGGGTTTAGTCTTAGTCAAAGAAGAAACACTTGGTTGGGGGACAAGAATCCCCAGTCGGTACGAAACATCAGTGCAAATCGGGAGTTACATTCAAGTTGAGATAAATTTGTCAACTCCCGGTTATTTATTGTTATTGCAAAAAGATACATCTGGGCAAATGTGGTGTTTTTGTCCTTCATGTTTTGCTCAACAGCCACACTTAGATACTGGTAAAACCAGCTTACCGCAACCGGGTTCACCAATGAACGCTTTCCCCGTCGAAGGAACTCCCGGTAAGGAAGAAATTATCGCCATCATTACCAAAGAAGTACCTCAATTAGACTGGTTAACCCAAGATAATGATGAGGTTTTAGAACTAGAAGCTAGTCATCTGACAGAATTACTAAATTATGTGCATGAACACGAAGAATCTCAACTTTGGTATACAGATTACATGGTGAGCGCATGATAAAAAAGTTAATGTTTTCAGCTTTCAAAATTTAAGGTATTTTGTTATACTGCCCTTTAAAAGCACAGAACCTTGAAAACTTAATCTAAAGTTTCCAACTGGAACTTAAAGTATTGATTTTGACTTTCTTTACATAAGTTTACCTGAGGGGGTCAGGCGATCGCTGAAACCCTTATTCTTTCGTTGACCCCCTCAGGTAGCTTACTGTACAAGCTTTTGAGTCTGGTCTAATAGCCTTCTATTCTCAATAATATGTACTTATTGACAGGTAAATTAGACCCCCCTCAGAAATGCCTATCTCTAACCCTCTCTGGCTAAGGCTTCTAAAAGGGTAGGGTTTTCAATTCATTACCCCTCACGGGGATGGAAACGAGCAATTGTGACCTGGGAGGTCACGGGTAAGCCCGTGTTTTCAATTCATTACCCCTCACGGGGATGGAAACCTCAGGATTTCAGCTTTCTCCGCATTACACGCGCAGAAAGTGTTTTCAATTCATTACCCCTCACGGGGATGGAAACTATTCAGGTCTGCCGGGTGGCTCCTGAAATTTTTTCGTTTTCAATTCATTACCCCTCACGGGGATGGAAACTCTCATTTGCATCTGGTGGGAATGAATGCACCGAAAGTTTTCAATTCATTACCCCTCACGGGGATGGAAACTTGACAACACCTTGTCCCCAAGGGGGGAAGAGGTTCTATGGTTTTCAATTCATTACCCCTCACGGGGATGGAAACAATAGTGATGGGGGTAAATGCCTCCGCCCTGGCCTCCAATAGTTTTCAATTCATTACCCCTCACGGGGATGGAAACTCTCTTGTGTTAGTGGGTTGGCTTAAGTTGTAACCAAGTTTTCAATTCATTACCCCTCACGGGGATGGAAACTTGTCGTCTGCGTTAGCAGGTACTAAAACAGTTTCTAAACCAGTTTTCAATTCATTACCCCTCACGGGGATGGAAACTGGAGATCGACTTGTACTGCGGTACCTGTCTGAGTCCGGGTTTTCAATTCATTACCCCTCACGGGGATGGAAACTCTATAGTTTCATCAAACTCACAACACAGTATTTTGTTTTCAATTCATTACCCCTCACGGGGATGGAAACACTTGAGGCGGGGGATGCACCTCCCCCTCCTACACATTTGTTTTCAATTCATTACCCCTCACGGGGATGGAAACTTTTTGGATGTTCTCAAGCGTGCACTTTGGATCATTATTGTTTTCAATTCATTACCCCTCACGGGGATGGAAACAAATATTTTCCCGCATGACCTACTAGAAAATTATCTACATCGTTTTCAATTCATTACCCCTCACGGGGATGGAAACTTGGACGACGCGACTCGAGAGGATTCTCCCCTCAGAAAATTGTTTTCAATTCATTACCCCTCACGGGGATGGAAACCATAAGTAAAATTGCGACTCATTCCGCAGGAAGTAACTGTTTTCAATTCATTACCCCTCACGGGGATGGAAACATGTACGTATGGTGGACTATAATTATATCCGGGGATGTCGTTTTCAATTCATTACCCCTCACGGGGATGGAAACCTTAAAAATTTGCAATTCTTTACACTGATTAATTGTTTTCAATTCATTACCCCTCACGGGGATGGAAACCCAAGGGTGCCTTGCTGCAACGCGGTTACAACAAAAGTTTTCAATTCATTACCCCTCACGGGGATGGAAACAAACCTAATAGACCACCAGTAACCGCGCTGAAACCAGGTTTTCAATTCATTACCCCTCACGGGGATGGAAACTTTAATTTCAGTCTGACTAATGCTTGGAGCAGGGGTTTTCAATTCATTACCCCTCACGGGGATGGAAACTTTTTTTACTTCAGTTTCAAAAACTGTCAGATCAAAATGTTTTCAATTCATTACCCCTCACGGGGATGGAAACCTCAAGGACAAGGCAGGAACCTAAGCCCCTGAACTGTTTTCAATTCATTACCCCTCACGGGGATGGAAACCCTTTCCCGCTTAAGCGGTGAAGGATATCCAAATTATAGTTTTCAATTCATTACCCCTCACGGGGATGGAAACTCTGTCGCATCGGGATTTATCCCGATGCAAACTTTGGTGTTTTCAATTCATTACCCCTCACGGGGATGGAAACCTGAAGTAGTTGCGCGGCGAGCTGTGCTGGTGTGATTGGAGTTTTCAATTCATTACCCCTCACGGGGATGGAAACTCAGCAGTATCTCGTTTGACACTGTCCAACGGAAGGTGTTTTCAATTCATTACCCCTCACGGGGATGAGAAATTTTAGATAAAATAAGTAATTAATAAAAGCGAAAAAACATATAAACATCTGGAACTAGCAGATGAAAAAACTTATAAAACAACTCAATCAACTTAACTTACAAGTTGTAGAATTAGCAGGACAAGGAAACCTAGAACAAGCTCTAATAGTTGCCCAGCAAGCTGTAAATCTAGGCAAAAATCAACAGCTAACAGAAAATCCTGAATATTGTGATAGCTTAAATAACCTCGCCGAACTATATCGGATGCAAGGACGTTACTTATTAGCCCAGCCCTTATACTTGCAAACCTTAACTCTCAGGAAAAATATTCTAGGTTCAGAACATCCTGATGTTGCTCAATCTTTAAATAATCTCGCAGCTTTATATCATGCACAAGGTAATTATATAGAAGCGGAAAAACTATTTTTAGAAGCATTGGAATTGTGGAAAGATATCTTTGGTGAAGAGCATTTTCAAATTGCGACTAATTTAAATAATCTGGCAGAAATATATCGAGAACAAGGAAAATATTTCCAAGCCGAACAAGTACATTTAGAAGTTTTAGCAATGCGAAAACGCTTGTTTGGTGAATCACATCCTGATATTGTCCAAACATTAAATAATTTAGCCAACATTTACACATCACAAGGCCACTATGCAGATGCAGAACAAATGCACCTAAAAACCTTAGCGATGAAACAAAGCTTATTTGGCGAATCACATCCAGAAATTGCTGTTAGCCTGAATAATTTAGCTGCATTGTATGACTCTCAAGGGCGTTATTTAGAGGCTGAAGCAACGTTTCATGAAATTCTAACCAAATTGCCAAAAATCCTCCCAAATGAACATCCATACATAGCAACTATCTTAAATAATCTTGCCAGCAACTATAAAGAACAAGGACGCTACCGAGAATCGGAACAAAAATATCTAGAAGCTTTAGCAATGCGGAAACGCTTGCTAGGAAATCAACATCCTGATGTAGCAGCGAGTTTGAGTAACTTAGCTGATGTGTATGTTAGCCAAGGACGTTATTTAGAAGCTGAACAAATTTATTTAGAAGCTCATGGGATGAGGAAGCAATTGTTCACTTCTGAACACCCTGATATTGCTGAGAGTTTAAGGAATATAGCAGTAGTTTATACATATCAAGGACGCTATTTAGAAGCAGAGCAACAATATTTGGAAGTCTTACCTATGCTGGAAAAATTGTTAGGGAAAGAGCATCCAGTTATTGCTGATAATTTAATTAATCTAGCCGCACTTTATGAAGAACAAGGACGTTATGCAGAAGCTGAACAGAAATATTTGATAGCGTTAGAAATCCAAAGAAATATTCTAGGGTTAGAACATCCAGAAATTGCCCATACTTTCAACCAAATAGCAGTACTTTATCGCCTTCAAGGACGATATGCAGAGTCAGAAAAGCTGCATTTAGAGTGTTTGGCGATGGCAAAACGTCTGTTAGGAGAACAACATCCATTTGTTGCAGTTGTTCTGAATAACTTAGCAGTATTATATGATGATCTAAATCAATATTCTCAAGCAGAATCATTATTTTTAGAAGCTCTAGCAATTGTTAAAACTGCCTTCGGTAATGAACACCCGCAAGTAGCAACTACCATGAATAACTTAGCTGTTATTTATGATTTTCAAGGGCGTTACCAAGAAGCAGAACAACTGCATCTAGAAACATTAAACCTGAGAAAGTCTTTATTAGGGGAAGAACACCCAAAAGTTTCTATAAGTCTGAATAATCTGGGAGAACTTTACTTTTCATTAGGGCGTTTTGCACAAGCAGAGCAGAAGTATGTGGAAACTTTGGCGATGCGAAAACGCTTATTGGGAGAAGAGCATCCCGATGTGGCGTTTAGTATGAATAATCTCGCTACTGTTTTAGCTGCGACTAACCGCCCAGATGAAGCATTGGCTTATCGCATTGCAGCCAGTAAAATTGAGGATAAGATTATTCGTAACATATTTGCGTTTAGTTCGGAAAGCGATCGCCTCTCCTTCCTCGACAAAATCAGAAATAATTTTGATTTATTTCTCTCGTTAGTTTACCAACATCTATCCAACTCCGATAACGCCAAACTTGCAGCCCTAGATTTTATCTTAAAACGCAAAGGACTCACAGCATCAGCCCTGGCGGCTCAAAACCAAGCTCTCTACAGTGGACGCTACCCCCAACTCCAAGAAAAATTTCGTCAGCTGAGTGATTTAAACACGCGACTGGTGCATTTAACTTTCTCGGTTCCGCAAACCGATGACACCTCGACAACCGAGAAAACCTTACACCAGTTGAGAACTTACCGAGAGAATTTAACACGACTGCAAGCACAGTACAACTACTTGCAAAAACAACTAGCATTGCAAGTACCAGAGATTCAGTTATCTGAGGAAACTTTTGACCGTCAAACTATAGCCGCAGCCTTACCTCCTGATTCTATTTTGGTCGAATTTGTCCGCTTTGATGTATTTGATTTTCAGGCGATCGCCGCGAATGGAGCAACTCAATGGTATCCGGCTCGATATCTAGCATTTATTCTAAAAGCCGGACAACCAGACGCAGTGCAGATGCTTGACTTAGGAATAGCCGCAACCATTGATGAAGTAATTCAGGTATTTCGCTTACAAGCCTCTGACTATCACCAGCCAACATTAGCTTTGAGAAAAACCCCCAATAAACCAAAGCTGCATATACAATCTTACGATTCCACAGCCGCTATTCAACTGAGTCAACTGCTTTTTGCACCTATCCGTGACTGTGTAAAAGATTGCAGACATTTAATTGTTGCACCAGATGGCAATTTAAACCTAGTGCCGTTTCAGATTTTGCCTGTCGATAACACTGGTACAAGACTGTTAATGAATGAATATACCATCAGTTATCTCAGTGTTGGCAGAGAAATTCTTCACAGCAAAGTACAAAAACCAAAACCTTCCATCTCTGCACCACTGATTATTGCTGATCCTGATTTTGATTTAACAGCAGAGTCCGCTACAAATTTAGCTTCCAAGGCGGAAACGAAAATCAAACCACCCATCCCAGAAACAACCTTGCGTCGCGCTGTGGGGACAAGATTTTTGGGTGAAAGTGTGGCGAAAAAACTTCTGGATGCAAAATTATACTTAGGTACAGAAGCATTAGAAAGCCGCCTAGTCAATAGTGATTGTCCTAATATTATGCTGATTGCCACTCACGGCCTATTTTTGAGTAACTCTGAAACAAAACCAAGCGATCGCCAGCGTACTTTTTTGAGTATAGAACGTCTGCGAACCACCAAAGCAGAAAACCCGATGATGCGTTCTGGACTGGCTTTAGCAGGTGCTAACACATGGCTATGCGGTGGAACTCTCCCCCCAAATGCAGGCAAAGGTTTTGTTTTCGCCCAAGATATCGCCAGTTTAGATTTGTGGAATAATGAACTGACGGTTCTTTCTGCTTGTGATACCGCCAGAGGAGACATTAAAATTGGCGAAGGTGTATTTGGTTTACGTCGTGCTTTTGCCGTAGCGGGTTCACAAACCCTGGTGATGAGCCTATGGCCAGTTCCAGATAGAGTAACAGCCTTCTTGATGGAACGTTTTTTTGATAATTTACAGTCTGGTATTGGCCGAGCCGAGGCGTTACATCAAGCTCAGAACTATGTGCGTACAATTACTGTTAAAGAATTACGGCAATCAGCTTTGGGTGTTGAGGTACTAAAAGAACTTTTAAGAGCTAAGGAAGTATCAGCAGACAGCCAGATTGATTGTCAAGAAGAAGACACACCATTGCAGCATCCTTTTTACTGGGGAGCCTGGATTTGTCAAGGAAATACAGAGCCACTAACAGTTAGAGCAGTTTTTAGCTAATAAATTAACGTGCGCCTCCGTTGGAGACTCACGTTAATTTAGGATAGAGTAATACTTTGGTATTATCTGCGATCGCCACCAAATTATGTGCCTGTTCTCTAGATAAAACACGGGCATAGGCAAACACTTCAGCAATTTTAACAATTTTCTCCTGACTGTTCGCAAGCACCAATACTGACCCAAGTACTAGAACCATTTTGCCAATGTTCTTTTTTCCAAATTGGTGCGTTATGTTTCAGGGTATCAATAGCATAGCGACAAGCTTCAAACGCCTCACCCCGATGGGGACAACCAATAGCAATTAAAACGCTGATTTCTCCAACTTGTAACCGTCCAATGCGGTGATGAATTACAACTCGATTGATCTCAGTCCAAAACGTGCGAATCTCAGCAGCAATTTGATAAAATACCTGCATAGCCATTGGTTCATAGGCTTGATATTCTAAAGCAACCACAGGTTGTCCATCAGTATTATTGCGTACCATCCCACTCATCACCACCACAGCACCATTCGCCGACGCATCAGCCTTAGCATAAATTTCTTCGAGTGATAATGGGGCAAAGGTAATTGCAAAACTATCTTCGATTCTCGGCTTAACTGGTGCGGTAAATGTATTGGTCATAGCGAAGTTAATAATAATTTGTATAAGTAAGCATAGCCATTACTTAAGTATATTGCTCTGGGGCGAAATGCTACCTCGTCTTTGTACTGATAAATTTTGGGACATAACAATCTGTAGCTCTTATTTATCAAAACAAACTCGAAATCTTGACTAAAATTCTAGTTAAAGGAAGAAAATGTTTGTCAGCCACTATCTCTGTAATTGCCGCCAGTTCATCTGGGCGATCGCCATTTGCCCATATAGTAGAGGATATTAGCGATCGCCAGCAAGCAGAAACTCAATTACGCAGAAAAGAAACACTGTTACACTCAATGAATAGTGTTTCGCCACAGGCATTTTATGTTGTCGATAAATACACCGATAACATCTTATATTTTAACGATCGCTTCTGTGAAATTTGGGGTATTGTCCACCTCAAAGAACTGATGGAATATCAACAATTGTTCCATCAAGATATTCAACTACCAAACAATTCGTGTGAGTGATGGTATGGAAGCGATCGCTGTTTACACTCAGCATCAAAATAAAATTAAGCAGAACGGTGCAAATAAACCGAACTATGTAACAAAAAGTAAAATGACTGGAAAACCTCTTCCCTCCTGCCTTGTTATAATGCCCAATTACTAATCACCATGACTAATCAAGATTCAGCACTGATTCTGATTGTCGATGACGACGATGTAACGCGAATTCACTTGCGTCAACTGATGGAACATGCAGGATATCGAGTTGTAGAAGCCCGTAATGGTTGTGAAGCTATTGGTGTCTACACAGATTTACATCCAGATATGGTGCTATTAGATGCCATTATGCCAGTCATGAATGGATTTACTTGTTGCGCTCAGTTGCAAACATTCCCAGATATCCAAGATACACCGATATTAATGATTACAGCAGCTTATGAGCCAGCAGACGTAGAGCGAGCTTTTGCTGTAGGTGCGATCGACTACATTACTAAACCAATTCAATGGCTAGTACTATCCCACAGAATCTGCCATCTTTTGGCAGCATCTCGCGCCATCAAGCAATTACGCCAGCAAAACCAACAGGCGCAACTCCGGGAAGCCCAAATTAAAATTGCCTTAGAAGCTGCCCGTATGGGTACTTGGGACTGGGATATTATTACCAATAAAATTACTTGGTCAGATAACAAAGAAGCACTATTTGGCTTGAAGCCGGGTAGTTTTGATGGTAAGTATGAAACTTTTTTGAACTGCATTCACCCCCAAGACCGCCATTTTGTCAATATCTCGATAACCCAAGCTGTGCAAACAGACACAGAGTGTGATGTGGAATTTCGCATCGTTTTACCTGACCTGAGTATTCGCTGGTTAGTGAGCAAAGGTGTAGTTTTTCGCAATGCGGCTGGGGAAGCTGCGCGAATGTTTGGAATAGTCGTAGATATTACTAAGCGTAAACAGGCAGAAGCCGAACTACGGCAAAGCGAAGAACGATTTCAAATTATTACCCGTGCAACTAACGATGTAATCTGGGATTGGGATTTGCTTACTAATCAAGTGTGGTGGAATCAAGGTGTACAAACACTGTTTGGTTATTCATTGTCTCAATTGAATGCTGATTTAAGCTGGTGGTACGAACGCATACATCCAGAGGATCAACCAAGAATCGAGAGTGATATGTGGGATGCGATGAATCGCGCTCAACAATTCTGGTCGAATGAATACCGCTTTCGCTGTTATGACAACTCCTATGCCGACATTTTAGATCGGGCTTATATCATCTATGACCAGACAGGCAAACCTGTACGGATGATTGGCGCAATGATGGACATTACAGAACGCAAGCGGGTACAGGCGCAACTACAATGGCAAAACTTGCGATCGCAATTATTTGCTGATATCACCTTAAAAATTCGTCAGTCTCTACAAATTGACGAAATCTTGCAAACCAGTGTCACAGAAGTACAAAAATTACTCCATGCAGACCGAGTATTAATTTTACAACTGCGCTCAAATGGTAAAGCCATCACCCTGAAGGAAGCTGTAGTTTCTGGTTTAGCAACGGCTTCTGATCTGGAAATAATTAACCGAGCAACTTTTGACCCAATGTGTCTGGCAAAATATGCTCAGGGAACGATTAAAGTTATTAGTAACATCGACCAAGAGCAAGCCAACATCTCAATAGCTTATCTCCAAATATTGCAACAATTGAGGGTCAAAGCCCAGATATCCGTGCCAATTTTTCTGCAAAATCAAATCTGGGGCTTGCTGGTAGCCCATGAGTGCGCCCATCCCCGTCAGTGGAATAACTGGGAAATTGAACTTTTTCAACAACTCGCAGATCAAATCGGGATTGCTTTAGCCCAAAGCCAAATTTTAGAAACCGAAACTCGTCAACGTCAAGAACTCAGCCGTTCTAACGAAGAACTACAACAATTTGCCTTTATCGCCTCCCATGATTTACAAGAACCACTACGGAAAATTAAAACCTTTAGTGAACGGCTGATTAGCAACTGTGGCGACGCTTTACCCGCACCTGCATCAGATTATCTAGAGCGAATGCAGAATGCTGTTGTGAGAATGCAGACTTTAATCGAAGATTTATTAACACTCTCACGAGTGACAACCAGAGCGCAACCTTCTATATCTGTGAATTTAGCGCAAATTACTCAAGAGGTATTGTCTGATTTAGAAGTGCTAATACAGCAAACAGGCGCAACCATAGAAGTTGGAGATTTACCGACAATTCCCGCTGATCCTCTACAAATGCGCCAATTAATGCAAAATCTGATTGGCAACGCCTTGAAATTTCATCGTCCACAAATGACACCCATTGTCAAAATCTATAGTCAATATTTCCACAATCAATCAGATCAATTTGTTGTGGGTTTGGAACTTTGTCAAATTATCATTGAAGATAATGGGATTGGATTTGAACAAAAATATAGCGATCGCATCTTTCAGATTTTTCAAAGGTTACATGGTCGTCAAGAATACGAAGGTACAGGCATTGGCTTAACTATCTGCCGTAAAATTGTCGAACGGCATTTTGGCAAAATTACTGCTGAAAGTAAACCAGGACAAGGGACAAAATTTTTTGTAACTTTGCCGATGAATTTCCCTACAGAATTTTTATTCCTAGAGAGGGATTACTAAAACTCCTCAAAATAAGGTTCATTGGACAAATACAACCTTTAATTGCCAGCAAACCACAGAAAAAGTCACAAAATTAAACTCTTGAAAGCTAGACATCAAGGCTATTTTCCGGCAGAATTCAGCCGTATATCCCCTGCTAAATTAATAATTGCGAATATGAGATTTTTTCTCAGCTTTAATTCATACTAATAACTATATTGTAGAAGGAGAAATTGCAGAGTGAAGGGTCGGCAACCAACCGTGACTATCTTAATGGCTGATGATGACGAAGATGACAGTATGTTAATCCGTGAAGCAATAACAGTCAGTCAATTGCCAATTGATTTACATGCGGTGAGTAATGGTGAAGAATTGATGGATTATCTTTGTCATCGTGGTCAATACGCTGATACTAGTCTGGCACCACGCCCAGGCTTAATTTTACTAGACTTAAATATGCCCAAGAAAAATGGTCTGGAGGTACTTAAAGAAATCAAAACTGACCCCGAACTACGACTGATTCCTGTTATCGTCCTCACGACATCCAGGGCAGAAGAAAATATTTATCACACTTACAGTTTGGGTGCTAATTCTTACATAGTCAAACCCATGACATTTTCCGCCTTAGTCGAACTCATGAAAACATTAGGGAAATACTGGTTTGACACTGTGGAATTACCACTAGCAGTAGCGGGAGGAAGAAATGAACAAAAACCTAATCAGAGTTCTGCTAATTGATGATGACGAAGATGATTATATTTTGACTCGTGATTGGTTCGGTGAATTTCAAGCAGATGGCTGTGAGTTGTCATGGGTAGATAATTATGCAGATGCCAAGCAGGCGATCGCTGCAAATCAACATGATATATATCTTGTAGACTATCGCTTAGGCATCCACAACGGACTTGAACTTTTACGCGAAGCCGTTGTCAATGGTTGTGCTGCACCAATAATTTTACTCACAGGTCAAGGCGATAGAGAAATTGACATCGAAGCTATGAAAGCTGGCGCAGCCGATTATTTAGAAAAAAGCCAATTAACAGCACCTTTATTAGAACGTTCCCTTCGTTACGCCATCGAACGCAAACAAACAGAACAAAAAATCCGCGAACAAGCCGCATTACTAGATATTGCTACCGATGCAATCTTTGTCCGTGATTTAGATGACCAAATTTTATTTTGGAACAAAGCCGCCGAAACTTTATATGGGTGGCGCAAAGACCAAGTAATTGGTAAAAAAACACCAGCACTATGGCAAGAAAAAAACTTGTCTCGCTTGCAAGAAGCATTACGTTTATTGATGAAAAACGGCTCCTGGCAAGGAGAATTACACCAAACAACAACATCTAATAAAAAAATTATTGTCGAAAGTCGTTGGACATTAGTACGCGATTTTGCACATCAACCCCAAGCAATTTTAGTAGTAAATACTGATATTACCCAAAAACAACAACTAGAAGCACAATTTCTGCGGGCGCAAAGACTAGAAAGTATTGGCACACTAGCCAGTGGTATCGCCCATGACCTCAATAATGTCTTAGCGCCCATTTTAATGACCGCCCAACTTTTAGAATCACAGTTACAAGATGAACGTTCTCGTAGACTAATACCAATATTAACGGCTAACGCCAAACGTGGGGCAAACTTAGTCAAGCAAGTCCTGTCTTTCACTCGCGGGATTGAGGGAGAACGTACCCTATTGCAATTCAAACACTTAATCCTCGAAATTCAGCAGATTGCCAAAGAAACCTTTCCCAAAACCATCGAAATTACAACTCGACTACCGCAAAACCTCTGGGTGATATCTGGGGATGCAACCCAACTACATCAAGTGCTGATGAATTTGTGCGTTAATGCCCGTGATGCCATGCCTAATGGCGGAATTTTGAAAATTATTGCTGAAAATCTTCTGGTTGATAAAAATTATGCCAATATGCACATTGATGCTAAAGTTGGCCCTTATATTGTTATTTCTGTGATTGACACAGGTTTGGGTATTTCCGCAGAAATATTAGATCGCATATTCGAGCCATTTTTTACTACTAAAGAACTTGGTAAAGGTACGGGACTAGGACTTTCTACAGTCTTGGGAATTGTCAAAAACCACGGTGGTTTTATCAATGTCTACAGTGAAGAAGGGCAAGGTAGTCAATTTAAAATATATTTACCCGCACAGCAAATCACAGAAACCCTGGAAGAATTAGAACCAGTATTTCCTAGCGGTAACGGAGAACTAATTTTGATTGTGGATGATGAACCTGCCATTCGAGATATTACCAAAACATCTCTCGAAAGCTACAACTACAAAGCCATCACAGCCAGCGACGGGATTGAGGCTATTGCTTTGTACGCCGAACATCGAGATGAAATTTCTCTAGTATTAACAGATATGGTTATGCCATCTATGGATGGTCTTACCACTATCCGTACACTGCAAAAAATTAACCCAGATATCAAAATTATTGCCATCAGTGGACTTGCTTCCAGCGATAAGGTAAATGCTGCTTATGATATTGGAATTAAAGCTTTTTTGTCTAAACCTTACACCGCTAATCAGTTGTTAGAAGCAATTAGCTTGATTAAAAATCATAACTAAGAGTGAATAGTCATTTGTTCTTTGATTAATCTCCAATTAATTCCACTGCATCTCGTCCATCTAAGTCTTGCAAATAAACTTTGACCACTTCTTCTTTTGCTGTGGGTAATTGCTTACCAACAAAATCTGCTTGAATTGGCACTTCTCGATGACCTCGGTCTACTAACACAGCTAAACGAATTATTTCTGGTCTACCATACTCAGTTACAGCGTTTAAAGCCGCGCGAATTGTTCTCCCTTTGAAAATTACGTCATCAACTAGGACAACGGTTTTCCCTGTCAGGTCAAAAGGGATATCGGTTTTGACAGGAGTCCGCAAGCCAATTTTGTCAAGGTCATCTCGATAAAAAGTAATATCTAAAGCTCCTACAGGCACTGTGACACCTTCCAGTATCTCAATTTGACGTGCCAATGATTCTGCAAGGGGTACTCCTCTAGTATAAATACCCATAAGTACCAGTTGCGATAAATCACGCGTCCGTTCGACAATTTGCGACGCTAGGCGGGTTAAGGTACGCCGCAAGTCTTCTGATGAGAGAATTTCAACTACTTTTGCACACATAAGATATGGTCAAAGGTCAATAGTCAATAGTCAAAGGTCAACTTGAACTATAGACGATTGACCTTTGATTTATTACTTTTATCATGACTTGTTTGGGAGACAGAATAATATAGCGATCGCTATTCCTAGCCACAATAAAAAACTATAGCGCGTGAGTTGCAACGCTTGATGAATTGTTGTCGGTGTAATGGGGTAAATGGCATCGCCTAACAATGGTTTTTCTTTAGCCACACCCCGATACCAATTTATCCCTCCCATCTGCACACCCAAAATTGCCGCATAAGCACACTCACTCCAACCAGAGTTGGGACTGGGGTCTAAAATGGCATCTCTGCAACATATCCGCCAAACAGACAAGGGTTTACCTGATAACAAAGCCAAGGTAATTACAGTTAAGCGACAAGGTAGCCAAGTTAAATAATCTTCTAACCGCGCACAAAACCAACCTAAATAAGTGTATGGTGCTTCTTTATAACCCACCATTGAATCTAAGGTGCTGCTGGCTTTATATGCCAAAGCTAGAGGAACTGCACCTAAGTTTGGTATACAAGCACCAATAATGGCATAAAAAAGCGGAGCCATCACTCCATCGGTGGCATTTTCGCTGACAGTTTCTAACACAGCCCGCAAAATTTCAGCTTCTGACAAATTTTGCGTATCTCGACCAACATAATTACTTAAAGCCTGACGCGCTACTGATAAATTGCCAGTAATTAAAGGTTGTAAAACATCTGTGGCGGCTGTTCGCAAACTTCGCAACGCAAAACAGCTGGCGAGGATGATACTTTCTATGACTATTGCCAATATTGGATGTAACTCTCTGGCAATTTGAACTGTTAGCCAACCGATACAACCACTACCAATGATTAAAATTATTCCCAGCAAAATTCCGGCAATTCTTTGTGTTAGGGAATTTTGACATATAGACAAAGCTAATTTTGTGAAGCGAGAAATTATCCATCCCATCACTTGTACTGGATGAGGCCAACCCCAAGGATCACCTATTAGAAAATCTAAAATTGCGGCGATGATTAATGTCATACAATTTTGGATTTTGGATTTTAGATTTTGGATTGGATAAGGGTTGATTGGTGAGTTTAGCCATTGACTAAACCACAAAACTCGCTTCTTCTCCTAACGATGCTTGCCAACTGCGGGCATCGTAATAGAGATCTGCCAAGGTAATACTGTATAAAGCTTCTTTAAGTTTTTGATTGAGTCTTTGCCAGAGAGTGTAAGTTACCCAATCTTCAGCCTGGATTGGTGTTGGATGGCGATCGGGAATATGGGTAATGGTTTCGCCGACGGCTTCTAATATTTGGCCAATGGAGATTTCTCTTGGTTCTCTGGCTAGTTGATAGCCGCCAATGCTACCACGCATTGATTTAACTAACCCCGAACGACGCATTTCTATGAGCAATTTTTCTAGGTAAGGTGCAGGAATATCTTGGCGTTGAGCGATCGCTCTGACAGATACAGGCCCGTAATCTGGCTGTAAGCTTAAATCTAGCAATGCCTTGACACTGTAATGTCCTTTGGTAGTTAGTTTCATTATTTTTTAATCAAGAGTCCATAGTCAAAAGTCTATAGTTCATCAATCAATAGTCCAAAACCTAGATTTTTGCATCTCCAGTTCGTAGGCGAAACTGCATATTCTCGAAGTAGAGAGTCAAAAATTCGTAGTTCTTAATCTCCATATTCATCGGGCTAATTTGAGATTTGGGATTGCATCTTCGGTACAAGACCCGTCGCCAGGGGACTTAACAAGTTTAAGAATGTCAATTTTAAATATCCAAGTACATCCACTTGTAGATACAGTCAATCTAAAATTGCAAATCTAAAATTCAAAATTGTTTGGCTGTTGACTAATGACTAAAGATCAGGTCTGCTTATCATTTTATGTTCTCCCAAGCAAGCTGACTGAGTAGATAAACTTTTATGCGTTAGTTTAAAAAACTTAAACAAGTATAGTTTAGCAGTTTTCATTCACTATATATAGTGATCAGCATTGTCGATATCTCAACTATAGATTGTCTTGACATTATTGATAATTGTGCAACAATTCTGGCTAGGATTGTAATATACTTGGCTTGGTTGATATAAAAACTAAAGAATTTTGTTTCTATCAACTCAATCTCAGCTAAAATAAAATCGATTCAACTACTTCAACCATTCATTTTCTATCTAAGTTGATGCCTAAACAGAAAAAAATTGAACCTCTCGTCGGGGAAGAACTGCTCAAAAAAGTCAAAGAGCTAGAGAACCTTAGCAAAGAAGAAAAAGCCAAGCATTGCGGCTACTATACCGTTACCAAAAATGGTATAGAGCGCGTCAATATGATGAAATTTTTAAATGCCCTCATTGATGCTGAAGGCATTCAGTTAGACAGTGCGCCCAATGCAAATGGACGTGGTGGACGTAGTGCCAGCTATCGTATTAGCGTACAATCCAACGGTAACTTACTGATTGGTTCAGCTTACACAAAACAAATGAATCTCAAACCAGGTGATGAGTTTCTGATCACTTTAGGGAAGAAGCACATTCGCCTGCGCCAAGTAGATCCAGAAGACAAAGAAGGTATTGAGGAAATAGAAGCCTCAGCATAATAAATAGTCAAGAGTCAAGAGTCAAGAGTCAAAAGTTGCAGTCGAAATAATGACTATTGACTGTTGACCATTGACCAATAACTATTGACCATTGACCGTTGACTTTTGACTAAAAATATATTGCTGGAGTGTTTTGCGGGTAAAGGCCAAATTGCATGTTAATGCGATTTGCTCTTTTTCTAATAAACCTAAAATTCGTTCATGGTTGTCTCTGGCTACCACTGGTAACTGATGCAAACCACGTAAAGCCATGCGATCTAAAGCTTCAGATAAAGGTTCATCTCGCCAAGCATAAAGAATTTCAGTGGTGCAGATATCCATGATAGTTTGATTGGATAATTCGCTCAAAATTTCTGTAGCAGAATTTTGGTAATTTTTCCAGCGGGCAAGAGAGCGATTAATATCTTCTAAAGAAATAATCCCGACTAATTGCTCGGCTTCATTAATTACTAAAGCACTGCGTGTGCGATCGCGGGTCATTTCCATCGCAGCTTCTAACAATCCTAAAGTTGCAAGCAATTTTTTGGGGCAGGAAAGCACAGCATCTTCTACCAAAATTTCCTGCACAATTTCTGCTTGCTCATCTTTCAAATCTGCTAAACCAAATTGTTGAAGTTTCGAGTTAGAGTTGATATTTGGTTTAATTTGATCAATTAACCACACACTTAAACCCACCGCGGCCATTAACGGTAAAACAATGCGGTAATCACGAGTTAGTTCAAACAGCATTAAAATCGCCGTTAATGGCGCTCGCACACTAGCCGCCAGTACAGCAGCCATCCCCACCATTGCATAGGCTGGAGGTGCAGCCATATATGCGTCAATTC
This sequence comes from Nostoc sp. PCC 7107, assembly GCF_000316625.1. Taxonomy (GTDB): domain Bacteria; phylum Cyanobacteriota; class Cyanobacteriia; order Cyanobacteriales; family Nostocaceae; genus Nostoc_B. Next base: position 3,328,186 of record NC_019676.1, read on the forward strand.
CTGGAGCGATGAGACACAAAATTTTGGCATAAGCCGAGCCAAAGGAAGCACCCAAAAACATCGCAGGGGCAAATAAACCACCCACAAAACCACTCCCAGCACTAATAGCAGTCATAAATAACTTGACTACCAACAAGGACAGCAATAGATTGAGGGAAAACTCCACATCCTGAAGCATGGCTTGGACAGTACCATAACCGATGCCTAAAATCTGCGGGAATTGCAAAGCTACTAGCCCTAAAATGACACCACCGATAATTGGATGAATTGACTTGGGGATGCCTTTGAAAAACCCAAAACCAGGAACTGAGCCAGCAAAGCAAGCTTTAGCTAACCGAATTAATTCTGTATAAGCTAGAGAAATCAGACTTGCTCCCAAACCCAAGCCGAGATACAAAGGTAATTCTATAGGGCTACGGACTTGGTATACAGGTAAAGCAAAAGCAGGTTGCGTTCCCAAGCCAATTTGGGCAATTAATGCAGCCACAACGGCAGCTAGTAGCACCACACTCACCGCTGAAGTGGCAAAAGATGTTGCCCCCATAACTACTTCTAAAGCAAAAAATACCCCAGCGATCGGTGCATTAAAGCCAGCCGCTAATCCGGCGGCGGCACCAGCGCTTAAAAGTAATCGTTGGCGTTCTTGAGATACTTGGAGAATCAGCGACAACAACATTCCGAAATTAGCGCCAATTTCTACACTCGGCCCCTCTGGCCCTAAAGAAGCACCACTTCCCAAAGAAACAGATGCAGCAATCATCTTGGTGACAGGCCTTAAGGGTCGCTTAATTGCTGTTCCTTGGGAGGCGGCAATTAAAGATGACAAACTAGGGCCAAAATCTTGAGTGCGCCAGCGCATTAATCCGACAATTAATCCGCCCATAATGGGAACACAGGCTAAAGTCCAGCCTCCCCAAGCACCAATCACACTCATCAGATCTTCTAGCATCAGATGGTGAATTAGCTCAATTAAATAGTGAAATGTCACTACACCCATGCCAGTACCACCACCAATTAGCATGGCTAAAAACAGCACTACTGTTTCCGGTGTGGGTTGAAAACGGTTAATTAGATGTGTTAAGCGGTGAGAAGGTTTAGGAAATGCAGGTTGTTCCATTACCTTCCTTAAGTTGGTGGGAGGCAAGAGAGTCATTTAACGTTGGGGTAAATGTAAGAAAAAAACTTAAATCATTTATCTGTTACTTCTCATTGTGAGCCATTCTTGATCAACCAGACAAGTGAGTTAGATTTACTGGATTTATAAAGCTTTGATTAAAAAAATTTGTTGGGTGAAAATTTTCTGTGAGAACCAGTAGATGAAAGAAAATTAATATTTAACGGTCGGCGATCGCTGGTATGGTACAAATTAGGAGTTGCGGAATTTTCTATAGATAAAATACAGTATCGACAAATTGAGTAGATGTACTATATGGGAGCAACCAACAGCAGTCATCTTCACTTAAATCTAGCTATACTCGTGTTGCGACCCTTGAGTTATTCCTGGTAGAACACTAGACGGATGATTGATTATGCCAATTTTAGATTTTAGATTGCCGATTTTAGATTTTTTTGGTTCACACTTCATCCCTAGTGGGCAGAACGAATCAAAAATTCAAAATTTAAAATCCTCTACCCCTGTACTCTTGTGGTTAGAGTCAATCCAAAATCCCACATCCAAAATCAAAAATTGCTTGGCTAAGGTCGTCATCCCCAATTAGTAAGCCTACTAAGCGTTACTCAGAAATTCAATATAACTATTTTTATAGAGCGAGTAGATGGACTAGGCGGACAAGGTAAATGAATACACCCATCTTTGATAATCATTATGTTACTTGCCCAATTTGCCAAAGAAATGCTAGACCCAAACCCATCAAGGCTTACATAGGTTTGTTTACCTGTCCCTATTGCCAGGAACGATTAGTAGTCTGTCGTAGCGGTCATTATGTCCGCGATCCGTTTACTTTTAAGCAAATGATCCTAGCTTCGGCATTACGCCGCCAAAGCAGCCCTTTTGCCAGAATCATCAGAGACTTTCTGCCTCTTAAACGACCTTTGCTTACTCTAGCACTTGGCAGTGCAGTTTTATTTGGTGCGATCGCGATAACTCAGCAACACACCAACCATGATGAGTCAGTGCTACCTCAAAACGAAAGACTTCAAGAAAGAAGCCTGGATTAAGAATGTTGATTAGGTGGTGGGTGCAGGAAGATTTGATAAAGTGACGACAACATTTTTGCTTATGGTCTAGTCTGAAATCATTCATGAACAACAAGATACCCGGCCGCTGAAAGCAGTCGGGTATCTATGTTTATCGATTTTCAAAAATCTACTTAAGGGTATAGGTTTCGCCTTTGCGCTATTACCTGTCCCCTGGTATAGTCATTGACCCAATACTTTTCGGATAAGGAATTTACTCGTGTTCGCGTAGCATCTCCTTTAGGAGAAGGTAAGCAAAAGAGCGGGGGAGAGGTTACTGTTCATTCTCCCTATCCCCCCTACACCCCCGCCCCTCTGCTACCTCAACGAAGAGATCTATAACCGGAAAGTATTGGTTATTGACCTAACCCATCATATCTATTCGGGTCTTTTTTCTCCTTTTTTTTCTGAGGATCTTTTTTTTGTTTTTTGACTTCTCTATTACCTTTTTTTTCTTTTGACATAATGAATTTCCTATGTAGTGTTTACTCAAGTAACAGTTAAAACCATTAATTACTGAAGACTGGCAACCAAGTAGTCAAAGTAACCACTAACTTCTTGAGAATCTTCTGCTGACATCATCGACATAGTGGCATTCTTCATCCCACGAATACCTTCCACCACTGCTTCTAGTGGAGTACCCAGAGACCGATACATTTCACGAGCGCCTATCACCCCAATCTCTTGGATAGGTGTGCTATCACCAGCGACGATACTGTAAGTGATCAAACGCAGGTAATAATCCATATCACGCAAGCAAGTAGCAGTCATTTCCTGACCGTAAGCATTACCACCAGGTGAAACAATATCTGGACGCTTTTGAAACAGCTGATTTCCCGCTTGCTTAACTATGCGATCGCGATTTTCCGTTAAACTTTGAACCAGCCGCAGACGGCGCTCACCACTCTTGACAAAGCTTTTAATCGGCTCTAGTTCTCCTGGGTTAAGATAGCGAGCGTCTGCATCTGCGTTAAGAATTGACTTGACGATTAGGCTCATGATTAACAACTCCTTCAAAAATCAAATTATGTTCGTGACAATTACTAGTCAGCCTAGAAACAGCTACTAGTTAAAAGTTTTATTTCTCTTGCATCAAAACTTATAAGTTGGGAATTGCCAGCAAAAAAGTAATTATTTGGTACTGATGACAGTACGTCCAAGTAGTTACCAAATATTCAGATTAACTGATATATCACCAAGGACTTTTCAAACAACCTTTTAACAAAGCTTGTGTTCGCTGCTTTTAAATTTACTCAATATTGATCGGTATTACCTGGATACATGTTGGTTTTTCAAATTTCATGTTGTCAGTTTTTAATCTCAAAAACTGATGCCTGAGAATCAGCTGTAATTATTTTAAATTTATGAAAGAATCCAACTTTTTATGACTGCTCTGTCCTCAAAACTTGGTTGTAATCCTCGTAATGTGATTTTTACTTATTATCACTAATATATGTAGGTTATTTTTAACCTATACCTGTTTAGTATAGCAGTTATATTTTACTTTTTTCCCGATTATATTTTTTGGCATTAATAAAGGAAAAATATAGGAAATAAAATATTTTTTTGTATAAAAAACATCCAGTAATCATGCCGCTTTCAATTTAATTTCTGAGATAAATCTGTAGCAAGAAATACTATTTTTGAGAAAGTAGGCTATAGTGATGAATAGATTACACAAACTAGGCAAAAACCTTGGCTGACATAATTGATACTGCCGTTCAGGCTGGTTCTTTCAATACCCTAGTTGCTGCAATCAAAGCTGCTAATTTGGTAGATACTCTCAAAGGTGCTGGGCCATTTACTGTTTTTGCACCTACTGATGAAGCATTTGCTAAACTGCCAGCAGGTACAGTAGATAAACTACTTAAAGACATTCCAAAACTGACGAAAATTCTGACTTACCATGTCGTTTCCGGCAAGGTGCTTTCGGGTGAAGTGGTTAAGCTAAAGTCAGCTACTACCATTGAAGGCTCTGATGTGAAAATTGATGCTTCTCATGGTGTCAAAGTAAATGACGCAACTGTTGCCACAGCAGATGTTGCTGCTGATAATGGTGTCATTCACATTATTGATACTGTATTGATTCCTGCCTAAGTAAATGCTTAGATAGTAATGATGAATATGTGGGGCAATGACTATTTATTTATAGTTATTGCCCCACATAATTTTAGATGTATTTTAGGCAAAAATTTTCTACATCATTACATTTTTAGTGCGGTAAGGAATTGAATATTAGGAACTATGAAGCGGTAGAGAATTAAAATTTCTTCATCCCCAAAAGTAATTTCTGCTCTCCTTATAAACGCGGAGTTTCTTTTGTCACTAATTTCCAACCTTCAGCTTGATCAATGACCTTCATAGATTCTAGTTGGAGGTTGCGAAGAGCATCTGCATTAAGTAAAAAGTATGGTTTGCTGTCATAGTGCCAATAATATTGCAGTTCGCCCACCTTGGCGGGAATAATAGTGCGATCGCTATAAAAATCTAAGGAAGAACGATGCTGGGGAAAAGAGGTATAAATCTTTTTGACGGCGGGATTAACACGGGATATCATCGTCGCTACTGGTTTGACTGGATAAGCTTCTGATAATTCCCAAGCCCAATAATTAGATTTCACTAATAAAAATAGCGAAATATAACTTCCCCAAAATAAAATCTTCAAAAATTGCTTGTCACCACGTTCTGCTAAAATTGCTGCCAAAATCATGGTTATCCCAACTGCGGCAAAAATCAGTTGTAAATCAGTTTTTGGCGGTATCCCCCAACTAAAATACATACTACTAGCCGAAGCTATCACAGCAAGAACAGATAAACCTGCTACCCAACTCCGGGGATAAGCTGATAGTAAAGGTAAGTTTTCTGTCTCGGCTAATAACGCCCCAAAAGCTAAAGCTAAACCTGGGTAAATGGGGAACATGTACCAAGGTAGCTTAGCATCTATCAGGGAAATACTTAATAAGTAAACTCCACACCATACCTGAATTAATTTAGCCCAACTCAGGTTCCGATTTTCCCAGATGTAACTCACAGTTTGTGGTAAAAATAGTAGCCAAGGCCATGTCCACTTCAAAAGCTCAATCATGTAATACCAAGGTGCTTGAGAACTTTTGATGACAAATGTCTCAACTTGGTTGCGAGATTGATTTTGCAAGCCAACTTCGATAAAAGCATAACCATAGTGCCAGATTTGGGCAACATACCAACCCACAGCCGGCAAAATCCCAATGAAGATACCTGTCCAGAAATAATAACTCGTAAGCAATCTAGGGGTATCCCAAAACAAAAATATCACAGCGATCGCACCAAGAAAAATGCCTAAAATCCCTTGAGTTAGGCAAATCAAGCCAAAACTTACACCTACTCCTAAGCAATAACGCAAATCGCGCCGCGATCGCAATACACACAGCATCATCACTAGCAAAAAACAGACTACCACTCCATCTATCATCGCTAATCTGCCATAACGCACCACAGGCAGCATTGTCAAATAAATTAAAGCACTATAAACAGCCGCCCAACGTTGGCGAAATATTTCTCGACCAATACAGTAAAGCAAAGGTACAGACAGCGCTGTTAACATTGCGCCAGGTAAACGTGTTGTCCACTCATTTACACCAACAACAGAGTACACCCCAGCAATTAACCAATGGGTCAGCGGGGGCTTATTATAGTAAGGCTCACCACCTAAAGTTGGATAAAGCCAACGCATGGAACCTGCGGGCGCACTCCAAATTTCGCGGGAAACTTGGGCTACAGTTCCTTCATCCCAATCTCGCAGCGGTAAGCCTCCCAAATTGATGCTAAATAGTAGCACCGCTGCCACCAGCAATACCAATATCCAGACTCGATCAATCCATTTTTCCAGCGCCCGATGTTGCTTTTCTCGATGACCCCAAATAAAGCTTCCTTGTTGCATATTCTACGATCATCATTTTACTTGCTAGTTTGACTGCATAGAGAGCAAAGTGCATCTCTAAATGTTGCACCCCATAACAACATTTGTCTTTACAATTACTAGATTCCCAGGTTAACTCAATTTTCTCTGATTAGCGATAATTTTTTTGAGCAACCCTACTATTTTTTTCACTTTATTTAACACTCATTGGTTGATAAAAATGATACAACTGTTACCAAACAGGTGTGTGAATTACTCGTTAGGAAACATCAATGAGTCTACCTTTTATACTAGATATAACAATTGGATTAGTATTTATTTACTTAATATTAAGTTTATTAGCTTCAGAAATACAGGAATTAATTACAACAATCTTGCAATGGCGGGCTGTTCACTTAAAAAAATCCATCGAAATTCTCATAGCAGGTGATGTCAGTAAATCAGATGATGATAATGTACTTCAATTAGTCAACGACTTATATAATCATCCCTTGTTGCAAAGCGTCAACCAAGAAGCCAAAGGATTTTTAACTGTATTACCTCGGAAGTTTATTTGGTTATTATCTTCTCTGCTAAATAAAATTACTCCTCCCGGAGAAAAAAGAACAAAAAGTATTTTTGGCTATATTAAAAATGGTAAAGAAGATGTGAAAAAGCAAAAGCACAGTGCGCCTTCTTATATACCCGCAGATACTTTTGCCATAACCCTGATGGACACATTAGGATTACCAAAATTAGTCCAAAAATTAACAGAATCAAGATTGATAAATTTCACACATCAGCAATTAGATGAAATCCAAATTATCTTATCCAAATTAGAAGCAAGAATAGATAAAAATGATGATTATGTCCGATATTTTTTAGAAAACACTCATGAAGAGTTTAACAAAATAATGGACGAGAATTTTAAACTGATTATTGCCGATTTTCAGAAAGATAAAATAGATTTATCTACTAGTCTTAATTGTATGGCGAAGAGTTTTGATAAATATATTGGCTGTTTTGCAGCTGATATGCCTGAGTATGAATTAATTAGTAATACTCTCCAGCGATTAAAAGTTTTAAGAGCCGATATTTTTGATGATATTGAACAAACAATCTGTTTAAAAGGCTTGCGTCCGAATATTAACGAAGTTGTGCAGTTAATTAGTGTTGGTAGTGAAATTCAGCAAGAGTTTATCAATGAGTTTCAAGACAAAGACAGCGAAGCATACCAGACATTTCAATACATCAGCCAAAGATTAGAACAGTTCAGTCAAAAACTACCGCCGTCTGTTGTAGGGAACATGGTGACATTAGCAAGACGCGCTCAACTCAAAGCCAAGTCAACTGAGGACGGCGTGAACATATTACGCCGAGAAATTGAGCAAACCTTCAATAACTCAATGGAACGAGCCTCTGGTGTTTACAGGCGTAACGCCAAAGGTGTCGCGTTGTTAATTGGTTTTGCGATCGCTATTATTGCCAATGCAGATACATTTCATATAGTCAGTAGATTATCTAAAGACACAGCTATCCGCACAGCTATTGTGAATAATGCAGGACAAATCGTTGAAACTAATACAGTGCAAGATTTACAACGACTGAAAAAAGCAACCGACGAAGTTTTGACAGATATCTCTCTCCCTATTGGCTGGAACCCAGTTAACCTAGATCAACAACTGCCAAAAGCAAATAGTGGTGACAATACCATATCTTCTATCAAAAACTATTTAACAATGCTGGCTGGTTGGTTCATCAGTGGAATTGCGATTTCGATGGGTGCGCCTTTTTGGTTTGACTTACTGAGTAAGATTGTCAATGTACGTAATTCCGGTAAAAAACCTCCAGTTCCCACCCCTGAACAGACTAGTGAAGGAAACAACACCTATTAGAAAACATAAATTCCACTAATTTTTAGTGAAAATTGGACAGATGTAATACCAAAAATTTTGGTAATTTAAGTCTAGCCGAAGTAAATCTGGTTTTTTCGCTACATACAGTCAGACTAGGCTAGACGTTTTATCATGTTTATAGGTAAAATACGGTAAGCCAGTCGGTTTACAGTTATTTCTAAAAGCGCTGTAAAAAAATCTGTTCTTCATCTTCAACAAGGATCATCATTTACCACCAAGAGCTTTGTCTAGTACTTGGCGGTAGTTTCTCCTACACTGCTGTAGACAGATGTGACTTGACTAGCAAACCGCGTTTTTGGAAGGAGTATGGATTATTTATTACTACCATTATTAAGCTTCTTGGTTGGCATCATTGTGGGTTTAACGGGAATTGGTGGAGCCTCTCTTATTACCCCAATGTTGATATTTATTTTTCAAGTTCCACCGTCAATTGCTGTTAGTTCTGACGTTGTGGCCGCCACCTTAATGAAGATAGTTGGTAGCATCAAACATTGGCAACAACAAACCTTAGATACCGAAATAGTCAAATGTCTGGCATTTGGTAGCGTTCCTGGTTCACTATTTGGTGTAGGGATACTGCACTACATCAAGCACACTGGAAAGTACAACCTAGATAGTATTTTGCTACACTTATTGGGATTGACGATTTTATCAATTACCGTATTGGCGCTGGTACAACTTTTACTTTTAACTTTCTTTCCTAAGCTCAGTTTGCCAGAACTGCCCAAAATAGACTTAAACACCAATGTAGGGCGTTTTTTTACAATGCTATTAGGGACAATTTTAGGCTGTTTGGTTGGACTAACCAGCGTTTCTTCTGGTTCTATGTTTGCGTTGATACTTATAGGCTTTTTCCGTCTCGATGCACGTCAGTTAGTCGGTACAGATATTACACAAGCAGCAATTTTATTGTTCTTTACCTCCCTCGGACACCTTAGCTTAGGTACAGTTAATTGGAGCTTAGTATTACCGATATGGTTAGGCTCTGTTCCTGGAGTATTATTAGGTGCAAAAATCTGCCAAATTACTCCTCAACGCCCACTGCGGTTTATTATCTATGCAATATTGATGATGGTGAGTTGGAAGTTGGTTTATCAAGCTTAGTGATGGAAAAAGAGACAACGACTATTAACGATTAACCCAAGGGAATAGGCTAAATGTACCTCTTTCGTACATAATGAATAAACCTAAGCCAATTAAAATAAAAGGTACAAGAATTTTACCGTAGCGACTTAAAAAATCAGCAATAGTACTATGTTGGCTTAACCAGTAAGCAACAATACACCAAATTCCTACCATTAAAAAGAATACAGTTAAAATCACTCCTAAGCTGGCAACATTTTGACCAGCAAATAAGGGAATATAAATACTAATATTATCTCCACCATTGGCAATTGTTACTGCGGCAACTTTATACGTTTGGGGATGCAGAATACTCAAAATTAAAGATAATACAGAATTAACTGGTGAATGCTGTTTAAATTCAGTGTTTACTGCCTGAATTTCGATAGCTTCTTGTTCTCTGTTGAACAATTGCATTAAACCGATCGCTATTGGTAAGATTCCCAATAATCCTATCCATTCTCGTTGTACAACCAAACCACCAAAAAATCCTGGTAAGCTGGCAATGATAATAGCTAAAAACCCCAGATACTGACCAAATATGATATGCCGCCGTCGAAAATTAACATCTACCTGAGAGAAGAGAAGTAGCAAAATCATGATGTCATCGATATTGGTAGCTGTGAAGGCGACTATTCCTTCAATAAAAGATGTACCTAGATTACTCATGCTGAATTTTTCGTCAAAAGTAAATGAATGAGTTAATTACTGCAATTAGCACAGGTGTAGTTGCATTTATTGCCACTAATATTGATGATATTGGGATTTTGCTGTTATTGTTTTCGCAAACTAATGCTAATTTTCGACCGCAACATATTTTTGTTGGGCAGTATTTAGGTTTTATTGTACTAGTAATCTTGAGTTTATCTGGTTTATTGGGCGGTGTTGTTTTAGGGGCAAACTGGATAGGATTGTTGGGGTTAATTCCCATTGCTATCAGTATTAGCAGTTTGATTAATCCTGAAGATGAACTTCTAGAGGAAAATCTTCTATCTTCAGATGAGTACATTCCTAGTTTTATTGCACCCCAGACTTACAGTGTGGCAGCGGTAACTATTGCTAACGGTAGCGATAATATCAGTGTATATATACCTTTGTTTGCTAGTAGTAAGTTAGCTAGTTTCTGGGTAATTATTGGAGTATTTTTTTGCTTGTTGGGTGTTTTATGCTACATTGCCTATAAATTAACCCATCAAAAAGCGATCGCAGATGTTTTAACTCGCTACATTAATCATCTTGTGCCTTTTATTTTGATGGGTTTAGGAGCTTTTATTGTTTTAAGAACTGGTGCTTTAAGTTTAATAAAATTAGCTGCAAGTTGTTGTTGTTTAGTAGTTTTGATGAAAAAGAACACAGCAAAATGATATCAAACTTTATTCACCTATTCACTCTCATATAATTGTTTAAATAGCGGAGTGCTGAGGTAACGTTCACCGAAGCTAGGTTGTACCATCACAATCAAGCGCCCAGCGTTTTCTGGTCGTTTAGCAACTTCAATTGCCGCATATAAAGCAGCGCCAGCAGAAATTCCTGAGAGTAATCCTTCTTCTTTGGCTAAACGTCGGCTGTAAGCGATCGCCTGTTCATCGCTGACTTGAATTACTTCATCTACCAGTTCTAGGCGGAAAATGGCGGGGATAAATCCTGGTCCGATACCTTGGATTTTGTGTGGCCCTGGTTTTCCGCCGATGAGTACAGGACTGTTGCTTGGTTCAACGGCGATCGCTTGAAAACTTGGTTTACGTTGTTTAATTACTTCTGCAACTCCGGTGATTGTCCCACCAGTACCTACTCCCGCCACTAAAATATCTACTTTTCCGTCGGTATCAGCCCAAATTTCTGCGGCTGTGGTTTCGGCGTGAATTTTCGGGTTAGCTGGGTTGCCAAATTGCTGCAACATATAAGCATCGGGGGTTTTGGCGACAATTTCTTCAGCCAGGGCGATCGCCCCCCGCATTCCTTCTACACCAGGCGTTAACTCTAGTTGTGCGCCATAGGCTTTTAACATTGCCCGTCTTTCTTGGCTCATAGTGTCGGGCATCGTTAGAATAAGATGGTAGCCCTTAGCAGCCGCCACCATTGCCAACGCAATTCCTGTGTTACCAGAGGTAGGCTCAACTAAAGTAGTTTTTCCAGGGTAAATTAAGCCTGCTTCTTCCGCTGCTGTCACCATGCTGATGCCAATTCGGTCTTTCACAGAAGCCGACGGATTCATACTTTCTAGCTTCACGACAATCTCTGCAACTGCACCTGAAGCTTGGGGAATCTTATTTAATCGGACTAAAGGTGTTCGTCCAATTAACTCCGTAATATCTTGCGCTATTCGCATAGTGACACTCCTTTTGTTAAAGACATTCAAAAATCAATGTTAGTGGTTAAAAAATTATTGACTCTGGACTATTGACCATTGACTATTGGCTAGTACAGGTCGGCGTAAATAAACAGCCCATTTGGAGTTGCTAAAAGACTTGTAGTATCACTATTCTTTCTTTTTCCTTTTGCCCTTCGGATCGCCATTTGACGACAGTTGCCTCAAGTCGGGAGACCCTTTCAGCAGTTCCTCCTGGGGGAAACCCCCAAGACCGGACTGCTTCACCACGGCACTGTCTCCTTTATGCCGGGAAACCCGTCCACCGCAATGGCTCACTTTTTACTTTTGCCTTTTTGTACTAGCTAGATGTAATACATCGGACTCTGCTGTAAACGAGCTTCTCTTTCTTGACATAAATCTTGTAGTGTATAGCGGCCTAAAACATCCATAGAAGCCACGTTAGCTTGATCCCAAATTTCATACACTAAACGTCTTTCTAATGTTGGCGCTTCAGAGTTTTCTTTCTCTTTGCGTTCGCCTTCTACTAAAGTGACAATCTCCAACACAGTAATTTGCCAAGGCTCACGAACCAACACAAAACCACCTTTTGAGCCACGTTGACTTTGTACCACACCTGCACGCCGCAAATTGGTGAGAATTTGCTCTAAATAGCGCTCAGGTATAGGTTGTTTAGAAGTGATTTCGCTCATAGTCAGAGGTACTTTTTTTTCATGGTGGTTAGCCAGTTCTAAAAGTGCTAAGAGCGCGTATTCAACTTTGGAAGACAGATCCAGGAGAGCGTAATTTTGGCTATTCAAGATTTGTACTCAATCAAGATACTACGGTTAATCGACTGTTTTTTCGCATTTTGTGCGAAATTAATTTTGTCTTGGTGTTGGATGTGATAGCATCCGATTTATCAAAGACTAATAACTATAACTCTATCGCTTTACCGTAGATTATCTTACAAAATGCTGCAAATGAGTTCATCTTTCACAGGAATTATTTTGGTTTCATGATTTTTACTGCATCTACCCAGAATCGGCCTCAGCCTAGACAAGCATTCACCCACGAACTACAACCTCAAAAGAGTATGCTATTAACTGACTTGCGGACAATTTATGAGCGCGATCCCGCCGCCCGTAACTGGCTGGAAATTGTGTTTTGCTATCCTGGACTCCAAGCCTTAGTGTTGCATCGTTTATCACACTGGCTATATAAAAAAGGCATTCCTTTTTTCCCCAGGTTTATATCTCATCTCAGCCGCTTTTTTACAGGAATTGAGATTCATCCTGGGGCTGTTATTGGCAAAGGAGTATTTATTGACCACGGAATGGGTGTGGTAATTGGCGAGACAGCAATAGTCGGTGATTATGCGTTAATTTACCAAGGTGTAACTCTTGGAGGAACTGGTAAAGAAAGCGGTAAACGTCATCCGACATTGGGTAGTAATGTAGTTGTTGGGGCTGGCGCGAAAGTTTTAGGCAATATTAATATAGGCGATCGCGTCCGTATTGGAGCCGGTTCTGTAGTGTTACGTGATGTGCCTAGTAACAGCACTGTTGTGGGGATTCCTGGACGGGTGACTCGGCAAAATAACCTAAATAGCGATGCGCTGGCTCATAATAAAGTTCGAGACGTAGAAGCCGAAGTAATTCGAGCGCTATTTGAACGCGTCAAAAATCTCGAAAAACAACTAGAACAATTAAAAACTCAGTCAGCATTAGAATTAACAACTGATGTAAATAATGAACTGGAAATACTCTACAACAGTAAAATAAATAGCGATTCTGTAATTGAAGACTTTCTCGATGGTGCCGGCATTTAGTAAAACTAGAGGCGTGACTTATCGCGTCTCTAAATATTCTATGGCAAAAAATAAGGACGAGTAATCAAACCCATCCCATAAACATCACTCCTTAATTGTGCAAGACCAAATTTTGATGTTCTAAATATTAATAAATTAGAAAATCTGGCCCATAATTACCACTACCATCAGGTAAGGAAATTTGCATCAGTTTAACAGCAGAACCTTGCAAATTATACATTAGACCAATTGCTTGACCAAGTTTAGATTCATCGCCATTAGTCCAAGCAAGTTCGAGGTTATCTAAGACTAATTTAAAAGCATTATTAAATTCATCTAAAAGTGTGCGGACTTCTTCAGATGGATTTTGCCAACCGCCTTGAGGAACTTTTGCCATTGGGTATGTATCGGGAAAAGGAATAACATTACCTGCATATTTCCACTGTCCATCAACTTGCTTTATTTCCCGACCCTGGAGAATTTCGTCAAATTTATAATAATGAGCTAATTCATCACCAAATCCTTCTGCATCTGGTGATAGAGAAGTTCCCTCTCCTTGTACCTTAATTTCAGTAATTGCTTTCTCTACATCAGCCAGTGTTTTTATAGCAAATAGTTCATGTCCACCAACATTGTAACCACTATTAGTTAGCTGATTGTTTCCAGTCATGGTTGGCTGTAACTCTTGAAATGCTGCAAGAATGGCATCATAAAAAGCACCGATGGTAGCAAAGGTTTCTTTGGCAAAGCTAATAGCAATGGGATTTTCAGGAAATTCAATTGGCTTACAAACTTCTTCTAAATAAGTTTTGCTTAAACCTGCTAAATATACAGTTAACCCAGGTCTTACACCTCCTGGTAAAGGGCTAGGATAGCTTGGTAAAACCGTACTGATTCTTGGTGTACCGCCAATAGTTGTTAACATATTGGCAACTAATCCCATGTGCAGCATTTCTTCCATTAAAATACTGCGAATTAAACCCGCAGCAGACGCGCTTAAATCTTTAATAGACCACCACGCACAAAGATATGGAGGTAAAGTAGCTAACTCTAATTCTATTGCTGCATTTAAACTACTTTTGAGCCAGTCAATATCTCTGTTTGCACTTTCAGTTTGTAAGAGTTCAGAAATTGAAGTGTTCTTAATTGTGGTGAAACTCATAGATGTCCCTTATCTCTTTATGGCTGTGAATCAGTTAATATGCGGAAATTCCGTATATTTCGGCTACAGGATAGCTTTAGCTTGATCGTTCAGCCTTCAGTGATAATACTGATAGATAGGTAAAGTAAAGTCAAGATTTATTGAGCTAAAGAAATATCATTACAGATTTTGCGATCGCTTCCTTCTACATCATCGCTATTCTTTAAGTAATCTTTTACCCATTCACAAGCACTAGCCAGCAACTTATTTAAATCAGTTTCTTCAATATTCCACAATCGCACAGTATTATCCCAACTACCAGAAGCCAGAGTTTTGCCATCGGGGCTAAACACCACAGTGGTGACGAGAGATTCATGGCCAAAATATGTGTTTAAAAGATGACCATCTAAATCCCAAAGTTTGACAGTTTTATCTTTACTACTAGAAGCCAAAGTTTTACCATCAGGACTGAAAACCACACTTGTTACTTTAGATTCATGTCCTTTTAGGGTATGTAAAAGATTACCATTTAAATTCCAAAGTTTGATATTTTTATCATTACTAATAGAAGCAAGTGTCTGACCATCGGAACTAAAAGCTATTTGTGCAACTTCACTTTTATCAGACAATGTTTTTACAAGTTTACCATTTAAATCCCAAAATTTGATAGTTTTATCTTTACTAATAAGAAGTAAATTTTGACTATCAGGACTAAAAACTACTTGTGTAATTTCACTTTTATCAGACAATGTTTTTATAAGCTTACCGTTTAAATCCCAAAGTTTAATAGTTTTATCGCTACTACTAGAGGCAATTGTTTTACCATTAGGACTAAGAGCAATGCTAGTAACTAAACCTTTATGCTCATCATCTAAATTTATATCTACTTTTTGTGATTCATTACCATGTAAACGCCAGAAGAAAATATTTTTGTCATTAGTAGCTGCGACTAAATGTTTACTATCAGCAGACAAAATTATTTTTGTAATTATTTTGGCATCTTTAAAAGCTGGGGAAATGGAATTTACCAATGTTAGTTCTGTACCATCTAATTTCCAAAGATTAATACTTTTATCATAACCACCAGAAGCTAAAGTTTTACCATCCCGACTAAAAACTACACTTGTCACTGTATCTGAATGCTTAAGAGGTTGCCCAATTTTGTTTAGCTTCCAAAATTTAATGGTTTTATCTTTACTAGCACTAATTAGTATCCTTTTGTCAGGATGAAAAACAACACTAGTCACTGCTGCTTGATGTCCTCTAAAAGTTTGCAACAAGGTGCCATTTAAGTTCCAGTATTTAACTGTGTTGTCGTCGCTTGTAGATGCAAATGTGTTAGTTTTATAATCAAAAATAATGCTAGTAACAGCCGCTTGATGTCCTGTTAAATTACGTATTTTTTTACCTTGCATATCCCAAAGTTTAATAGTTCCATCTGCACTGCCAAAGATAACAGTTTTATCATCAGGACTAAAGACTAGACTTGTAACAGTCGCTAAATGATATTGAGGTTTAATCAATGATGGTGATAGTTTATTCTGTACATTCCAAAGTTTAAGCGTGCCATCCTCGCTGCTAGAAACCAAAAATTTATCGTCATGGCTAAAAGCAATATTTGTAACGGCTGCTTGATAGCCTTTGATAGTTTGTAACAACTCGCCTTGAAAATTCCAGAGTTTAATGGTTTTGTCTTTACTGGCTGTAGCTATAATCTTATTTTTGTGACTAAAAACAACACTGGTAATTGCATATTTATGACCTTTGAGAGAGTGCAACAAATTACCATTTACATCCCAAAGATTAATATTATTATCACTACCAGCAGAAGCTAAAATATAACCACCAGGACTATAAACAATATTTGTCAGTGAATAGTTATTTTTTGTCAGTTTATGTATTAATGTACCATCTAAGTTCCAGAGAATGATTGTATTGTCATTACTGGTAGAAGCTAAAGTTTGATTATCAGGGCTAAAAGCAATATTTGTGACTGCATATTTGTGGCCTGTTAATGTATGTAGAAGTTTGCCATTTAAGTCCCAAAGTTTGACTGTATTATCATCACTTGCAGAAGCTAAAATTTGACCATTAGGACTGAGAGTAAGATGATTAACTGCTGCTTCATGTCCTGTAAGAGTATTTAAAAGTTTGCCATCTAAGTTCCACAAAATAATAGTATTGTCTCCACCTGCTGAGGCTAAAGTTCCACCATCAGGGCTAAAAGCAACACTAGAAATATCAGCTTGATGACCATTTAAACTAGTTTGTAATTTTTCAGTACTTAAATTCCATAGTTTAACAGTTTTGCCATCACCATAAGCCAGAGTTTGACTATCTGGACTGAAGGCTAATAAATCTGTAGCAATATTAATATCTTCACCGTTCTCTTGAGTATTACTTGGAGACTTGAAAGTTTTTTGAAGTTTACTTTTTAACTGTTTTAAATCCCAAATTTTCACTATATGATCTAAGCTTGCAGAAGCTAAAGTTTTATTATCTGGACTAAAAACCAGACTGGAAATTATATCCTGATCGGCTTTAATCGATTGAGAAATCTTTTGAGGTTGGCTTCCTAAATTCCAGAGTTCTATGGTAATACTTTTATTTTTTATATCAGAATCAAAATCTTGTGCTTTTACTTTAGCAATTGCTAACATCTTACCATCTGGACGTAAAGAAATACTTGTAACAACTTCAGTTCCTTCCTCTTCTGTCAGTAATTTCGGTTCAGATTTTAGTTGTGTTAAATCCCAAATACTGACATCAAATAAACCAGCAATAATTAAATTTTGACTGTTAGAACTAAAGCTGATTTTTGTAATGACTTCTTCCGATTGCCAAACTTGCTTGGAAGTTGAAGTTAAATTTTTATCATCTAAATGTTCCACGTTCCAAATTTTTACCTCACCATCTTCACTAGCAGAAGCAAGAGTTTTGCCATCGGGGCTAAATGCAAGACTTGTAATAATAGCTTGATGTTCTCGGAGAATTTTTAACTCTTTACCGTGTAAATCCCAAATTCTAATAGTTTTATCAGCACTACCAGAGGCAATAATTTGGCCATTGGGGCTAAAAGCAATTGTTTGAATAGCAGCTTCATGTTTAATTAGGCGATTGCGTTCTTTAATTTGATATACTGCTTTTTGCAAAGCTTCGATAACTACAGGCTGTGATTGATCTAGTTTTTGCTTACTCTTGCCTACATTAATTTTTTCTAGAATTTCTTTTAATGGTTCTGGAGGATGAATCAGTGATAGGGGTTCGGAAAACAAACGTTTAAAGTTATTTTGTTCTTGTCGTTTTTTTCCAGATTTAATTGCTAAGACAACTGACTTTAACTCTTGATGGGAATTAAACAGCGCCAAAGAATTTAAACTACTAGCCTTGGTTTCATTCAACTCTCCTTTGCGCCACAAATCTAATGATTTAAATAGCAAAGCTGTAATAATTAAGGTGATAATTGTACCACCACTGATGATAAAGATTGTGGTAATTTCCCGACGGCGACGAGTTATTTTTTCTTTTTCTTGACGCAAGTGAAATGCGGCACAAGCAGACACATATTCTGATTCAATTTGATTTAAAAATCCTGATTGTTGTAATAGTTCTTGGGCATCTTCTAATCTTCCGCCGCGATGGGCAAGATAATTTTCGTCTTTTTGTTGCTTTTCCCACTCTAAGGCGGCTTGGCGAATTGTTTCGCGCAGTTGTAAATTTACACGGTTTTCATCTAGCCATGTAATTAACCTTGGCCAGTAGCGAATTAAAGCTTCATGGGCTACTTCGACTTCTTCTTGAAATGTGGCTGAGTCTACACTAACTACTATTAGTCGCGCACCTTCACCAGCTAACCGCTTCAAGAGGTTTTTTGTTAATGCTTGCTTGTCGCCTGCGGGAATTAATTCTTCTAAGCCAACTCGGCGGCGTGTATCTCTGCGCTTCTCACCTTGGACGGCGTTTTCATCTAAGCGAGTTAAGCGGATGAAGATATTTTTGACTTGTTCTTGTTCGTCCGCTGACAAACTATTGTAAACCTCATCGGCAGTTTGAGCGATCGCCTTCTGCACTCCCCCAATTGCTTCATATTCTAAAATCCGCAACCATTTGCCGTGTCGGCGTTTCCACAACTCTAGCAAGGCGTGTTGCAACAATGGCATTGCCCCAGGTTCACCTTGCACATCATCTAAAATGTTATTACTCAAGCCAGCTTCAAAGCGTAACCCCACCTGTAAGGCTTGCAACTCCATTGCTTTTCGCAACTCGGCGGAGTCCATCGCCCCGATTAATTTTTGGTTAGACTCCATTAACTCTTTGAGTTGGCGGTAAGTTGCACACTCACCCCAAAAGTCTGCCCTCATGGTAACAATTACAGGCTG
Source organism: Nostoc sp. PCC 7107 (assembly GCF_000316625.1). GTDB lineage: Bacteria > Cyanobacteriota > Cyanobacteriia > Cyanobacteriales > Nostocaceae > Nostoc_B. The sequence continues at coordinate 3,346,935 of NC_019676.1, forward strand.
TTGCTTAGATAAACTGATTAATTGTTGGATGAATTCTTGGCGCTGAGTTTCATCGCTACACAGAGTAAATAATTCTTCAAATTGGTCAACTACAATAATTGACGGTTGATTTTGCACCGCAGCTAAACTGACTTGTAATTGTTCTGTGGGGTTATTGCTGGGGGTGAGATAAGCCAGTGCTAAACCAAGTTGCTTTTCTTGCAGAGTCGGAATTAACCCAGCTAACACTACCGATGATTTACCACTACCAGATGCACCTAATACCGCCAAAAAATTATGCTGAGTTAACTTTTGTTCAAGTTGGGTAATTAATTGTTCCCGCCCAAAAAAGAACTCGCGGTTTTGTTGGCGGAAAGGATACAAACCCAAAAATGGACAGCGGCTATCGTAAACAGGTAATTGTTTATTTAAAGCAACAGCATTAAAACTCAAGTCCAGGACTTCCAGCGTCAAATTGTTGACTTCAATTAAAGCTTGTTCCCGTTCTTGGTTGGCTTGGGGACTTAAAGTAGTGTTATCTGTGCCAAAAGTGTTGATTAATTTTTGTGCTGGGGTGTGCAGCTTGGGGTAAAGTATAGGCGATCGCTCTAATAATAATTTTTTTAATTGTTCTAACCCAAACTCAATTTCTGCGGGTGTCAAATTTCTATCAAGTTGGTCACTAAATAACGGTCTTCCCCCCAAACGACTAAACAAAGCCGGAACTGTCACATCTTGTCGTTCCGCCAAGGAAGCTGTCGCCTCCTGTAGCGCCGTGTCTACTTCTCCAGACTCCCGCAGTTGTTTGTAAAAATGTTCTGTTAAAGCTTGGGCTGTTTTGACAGTGACTTTCTCTGTCATGGCGATAACTGCTGGCATACCCAAGTCTCGCACCAAACGTTGCCCTACTCCACCTAATCCCGCTTCTGCATCTGGATGGGCGCTTTCGCAAGTGCAAAGAAAGGCAAAATGGGGTAGACCTTTAGCGCCACGTACTAAGCGCAGCCTGTCTAATAAACGCGTGGCTGTAACCGCCTCAACTGTATCATCAGCCTTTGACCAATACAGAACTGTCTCGCCGTTGTCTAATAATTTGCCGTGGCTAACAAAATGTAGTAATGTATACTGCTTTGTTCTGTCTGTTAAATGAGTACAAAGTTCATCTAAAGTTGGTAAACCAATTGCCCCATCAACATTGGCCAAGACATCACAGGGAATATCACCCAAGGCAGAACGTACACTTTTTACAGTAGCTTCCACATCAAACAAATCTAATTGATACTTTTTAGAATCCGAGGGACTAGCTACTAAAACTAAAGCGCGTAAATCTCGCCGTCCAATGGGAGGGAAACGTCGGTCTGTAGTGGCGGGAATATATAAAGAAAAAGGCACTCGCTGATCAAGTGCTAACATCTGCCAACCTTCATCTAAAGGGGCGCATAACCTCTCCCAACGTAAGGTTCGCAGTTCTTTATCTGTGGCTTCGATAAACAGCAAAACCCGCAAACAATCATTACTTTCGCGGATAGCAGCGGTAAAACCATCACGGATTTCATCTTGGAATAAAGCTTTCCCCAAGAGTGTGCCGTATTTTTGTGGTTGTCCGAGTAAGCTAATTTGTTGTTGTAAATCTGTCTCAGTTAGCTGGAGATTACCCTCCGCACGCAGTGGTAAGAGTGTTCCCGTCCGACTATATTCGACCACAATCGGCCAGCTATCGCCTGATTTACGTTGGATGATAATCTCAAAAGTGTTCATTGGAAGTATGAAGTATAAAGTAGTGCATCTGTCCCGCCTCGGAATAAATTCCGAGTCTTATAGCGCAAGTCATCTCAAGATGACTCAAACAAAAAAGTCTTTTATTCCACAAAGCGTGGACTTTGGCTATAAGCCTGGAACTTTAGTTTTAGGCGGGATGTGGTTAAACATGAAAATTTTTAAGTTGGGGGTGTAATGATTTAAAAATTGAACAAAAAAAGCTAGAGACAAAGAAGTTATCTAGCCCCTAGCCTTTAGCCCCTAATACCGTTTCTTGATGAAAATATAATTTATTGGTTGTTGTAGAGACGTTGTATACAACATCTCTACTTGTGAATTAACCCAATTTCTTCAGAGTCTCTAATAAACTCATCACAGTAGAAACTGTAACTTGGAGTTTTTGGGTGCGATCGCCTGAAGTTTGATCAACAGCTTTGATAAACTGTTCTAGGGCTTGGGTTAAGTTTGTCTGGGCTTGTTGAAGTGCAGGTGTATCAGTTGATGTCTGCGGTGTTGCTGGTGCAGCAGGTAATTTGATAGATTCAATTACAGAGCGATCGCCTGTAGAATTATTACTGACAACTAGCCTAACTGCGGGATCGCCAATAATTGCATAACTACGAGCATCATTATTAGCTGTCCACATTCCCGATAAACTGACGGGATTAGCCATCGCCCCATATTTAATTTCTTCTAGTTCTGTACTGAGGTCTGAAGATAGTTCAGCATAGCGTTCGTTGAAATATTCCACCGCTGACCCAACAGGATGTCCTTCAAGTAGACGCTTCAAGGTACTTTGAAAAACTGCCAATTGCTTACCAGTTTTTTCCCACACAAACGAACAACCCCAAGCCCGTTCTACGTGACCAATCACCGCCAAAGCGCCACCGTTAGGATGACTCAGCAACTTTCTAGGTAGAGGCGCGATGAAAGATTTAGGTGCAATTTCTAATCTTTGATTGGAACCTTTTTGATGAGCAAATTCATCCAGTTTAGGAGTTCCTGCACCATAACAAGCAAAGTGAAAAGCAACCAATCCTAATAAACGCGCATCTTTGCCAATATCATCAGCAGAAAAGTAAAAATCTTCGGGAATTGCTTCACGCCAAGTCAACGGGCCTGGCCAATCTTGACACAATAACGCTCCTTGGTGGCGTAGTTGCTTTTCATGACCATTGGGAAAACCCATACCATGACTCGCAGTAAACAGTAACGCCGGAGTTTCTTCCCCACCTAATAATCTACCTAAGCGAGCTTTAGTAGCTTCTTCAGCCAGAATACTGTTAACTGTCCACTCATTGTCTTTTTGCTCATTCAGCATCCATTCGGCTAAAGGCTTAACCAGATTTTCCGCGCTGAGTTGAGTAGCTTTGTCTGCGGCGTTACGCACCCCAAAAAAGCTGGCGCGGCGAGGTAAAGATAAATTAGTGGTTTCTGCTTGGACTACACTCCGGGCATACTGAGCATATTCCTCTGGTGTATCAAAGTAAATCCGACCCACCGCATACTGCACATCTAATTGATATTGAAAACGATAGGGAATCGCTTCTGGATCACCCACAATCATTAGATAATAAGGCATTTTGTCTGGGTCGGCTGGGCCTGGGCCAACACCATGACGCGATAAAAATTCACCTTTTGATTCCCCTGGACGATAACCTTTGGGGCCTGCGTATTCCTTATAATAATGTTCGTGTTTTTTCGTCGCTTGTCTTTGGCGATGGTCTAATAATTCTTTAAGCGCTTCTTTAATTGCTGGGTCAGCATTAAAAGTAAAAATTACGCCCCAGCCTGTTTCTGCTAGGTTTTTTGGGTCTACCCCTTCCATTGGGGCGTAATGACCTTGTTGATAGCGCGGGTCTTTTTGCTTAAGTTCATCGAGTTCATCAGGGTCAAACTCTTCACCCTGAGCAATTCTCGCTACTTGTTCAGGTGTTAAAGGCGGTAATAAATAGCCACCAGAAGCCCCATCAATACCATTGAAATGTAGTTCTTCGGTTAGTTGTTCTACGCTCATGTTAGTTACACCCTGTGATTTTGATTGTTGAATTAATTACCAAAAGCTGCCGCCCAAACTGCATGAGCTACTTCCGGCTTGTCAATGCTGTTGTGTGCGTCGTCATCTTTACCGTCTTTGAAGTTACGGATGAAATCACTGCTTTCCAAGTTGTAAACTTTACCTGCTTGGAAATTGTATGCCTTGTCACAGGGGTACATTTTCAGGCTTGTAGCTTCGTTAATACCTTGAATGCCAAAAGTCCCAATACTGCCATACTCAGGAAATTCTGAGTTAGTCTCAGCAAAGTTAATATCTTGACCTTGGAACCTACCTAGTACGCTGGCTGCTGGATACAGTTTGGTGACAGAACTATCGTGAATAGACCGAGTAGTAACAATTGGGCCTGTGACTTTGCGGTCTTTGAGGATGGAAGTAAAACAACCAGATAAATTTTTGCGGCGGGGAATATCAGGACAGTAAGACCAAAGTGATAAAGCACCTTGAATCAATACTAAAGAATCGACTGGGCGGACTAACTGATTATTGTTGTTTCCATTCACAATCGAAGAAACCACAATACATCCAAAACTATGACCCACTAAATGAAATCGGGTTGTTTTAGCTGCGGCTTTTTGCAGTTGAGTTAATAACTTAAAGCCACTATTACTACCTATGTCACGCGCCCGCGCTTTCATCTTCCAATAGGAGAGATATCCTAATACATCCAGAATTTTATTGTCAGCAGCATCACCAATTCCAAAACTAATTTCTTCGGTTTCTGCTTCCTCTGCTATGAGAGATTGATAAATATTTTCCGGGTCTAAGTTCAACGATGCGCCATCTTCTTCATCACTATTTAAAGCAGCTTCTTTGATTAACACCTCATAAGCTTGGTTCACTTGGGGCGGTAATGTTTCTGGCGGATAGGCATATTCTATGGAAGCTGCAAAAATTGTTCTCAGTGCGTCACGCGCTGCTTCCGTATCAGCCACATCTTGAGCATATTGGTCAATTAAATTATTTAACTCTGACCCTGATGTGTCGTAAGATGCGGGTTTAGCATTTAAGTCTTCATTCCCCCAAGGTTTACTTGGCCAATGCAACCCAATTAACAAGGGGCGAAATTCTTGGTTTTGTGACTGGCGTAATTCTTTGATTTTTTGGATATCAGCAGCCCTACTTCCCATAGCTGTTATCCATTTGGTGTATTGTTCTTTCGCTGCGGGAATGTCACCCATCCATCCGTGGCTAATAAAAAAGACATCTGTAATTGGTTGAGTAGCTAGTATATCTACTAACTTTTCGCTCATGAAACCACCAGAGTCAAGACGTTCATTCCCGTTAGCGTCAAAAGCGATGAGATAATAGTCTAACGATAAAGTAGTGGTAGTAATGTTTACAGTTTCAATTGGCATAGATAAATTTTGATCTAAGTGTAATTTTGATGTACTGCATTAAGAAATTGAGATAGCGATCGCTATCTCTCAATGCAGACTCATAAGTGTTGAATGCACCGCATAAGTACAATCTGAATACTCATCTAGTTGTTAGGCTTGTACTTCACTGATACTTAGTTATGCCTACACACTTGAATACACATTAACCGTAAAAAAACGGTAAATCCTCAGTTATAATACGTACTTTTTTGGAGAGTAAATCAGAAAAGATATTATGTTTTGTTCTGATTTATACAATCAAATTACATACATAGAGCAAAATCTATGAATACTAATTCAGTCAAAACTCAGACTGCTGTAGGTTGGTGTAGCGATAACTACACTCAACTTACTATTCTTTTAACTGTCTCCTGCTATATATGAAACTAGTCTCTAGTTTCTTTTGCATCAATTCAGATTAATCTTCTTTTGGCAAAGTATCTTCAAGGGAAGTAGCGGAGTTTTCTGCTGGCATATCATCATTATTACCAGGAGGATGACAAACTATCACCACTTCAGTTTCTTGAGAATGAGCATTTCCCCATTCATCTAATACATCTTTGATTAAAACTTCTTGTACCCAAATTTTGGCAACAACTGTTAAAGGTAAAGCTAAAAATAAGCCTAAAAAGCCAAAGAAAGTTACAAAAAATAGTTGCGAAATTAAAGTGACGGCGGGTAACAAAGAAACTTGTTGCGCCATGACATAAGGTGTGATGAAATTACTTTCGGCTTGTTGAATAATAAAGTAAAGAATCAAGACCGCAACAGATTTCCAAGGCGCATCTAATAAAGCGATCGCCATTGCGGGAACTAAACTTAGTGTTGGGCCAAGATTGGGTATTAAGTTTAAAAATCCTGCCAACACAGCTAAAGCTAAGGCGGCTTTTACTCCCAAAATTGATAAGCCAATCACACTCATCAATCCCACAACACCCATTGCAATTAACGCACCTGTGACCCATCCGCCTAATGAGACTTCGCATTTATTTAAAATGCCATCTACCCGACGGCGATAAAACGAGGGAAATACACGAATAAAAACTTTGCGGTAGGCTATAGGGTCAGCTAACAGCATTCCTGTCCACACCAGCACCAACAAAACTTTCAGGACGACTTCTAGAGAACTAGAAACAAATGCAAAGGAACTCCCCAAAACGCGATTAATAAAAGGCTGTGCTTGCTGAATCAGACTGTTGAGGTCGGGTATGTAGGGAACTAACTGGCTGGGAACTCTAGTTTTCATTTCATCCAGCCAACTATTAAAGCGTTCTAAACCTTGGGGAACCCGGTAAGTTAATTCATGAAACTGCTGGGCAAAGGGCGGTACTATCAACAAGAAAAAACTTACCACCGCAGCAAAAAAGAGAGCAACTGAAAGGAGTACAGCAAATCCCCGTTTCATTCCCAAGTTTTGGAAGCGTTTGGCTAACCGATTTAAGGTAGTGGCTAACACCACTGCGGCAAACATGAGTAATAATACTTCTTTGATTTGCCACAATATATAAAGAGAGATAACTATGGCGATTAAGCCAATCCATTGACCAAGGTTCACAGGCTGACTCCCGGCGGTTGGTGTGATGCGTCTGGTAATGCAGTTAGGTTAGCTGATTTTAGCGATAACGCCCAGATGATTTAAGTTAAGTTTGTTTCTGGGTTTGAAATCGCCAGAATAAAGCGATCGCCATAATCATACTAGGTAACAAAACTAAAATTAAGGCGTTTGTTGCTGTTGCCGGCAGTGCCACGCTGGGCAGTACATATTTAATTAACAGCGATATCAAAGCTGAGAGTACAAGTAGTTTGACAATAAAACTGAGTTGATTTTCCATAGCAGTACGGCAATTCACCTTTTCCTGTAGGGTATACCCGAATATAGGCTCAATGGAAGACTCTCTACAATATTCATATAAATACACATCAAGGCTAAAGTCTGAAGTCTGAAATAAAGTAACCCATGTAGTAAGCTTTTCAGCAATTTAGAATGGGGGATTTTATGTCATTGGTCAACACAAAGGACAAATGACCCATGACTAATGACAAATCTAAATCGAGGATACATCAAAATGCCTGTAGAAAAAAATAACAAAAATTCCATCAAACCGCCGCGCATCAAGCAGTTTGGAGGTAGCTTACTAATTTTGTTGACTCTGTTATTACTGCTTAATTTTATAGTTCCTAGTTTCTTTGGCCCTCGATTACCACAAGTGCCTTATAGTGATTTTGTTGCTCAAGTACAACAGGGTAAAGTAGACCGCGCCGTTATAGGAGGCGATCGCATTGAATATACTCTTAAAGGGCAAATCCCCGATGACAAAACTACCGCACAGGTATTTGCAACTACACCAGTCGCCCTCGATTTAGATTTACCGAAGATTCTGCGTGAGAATAATGTTGAGTTTGCAGCACCATTACCAGACCAAAATGCTTGGATTGGTACACTCCTCAGTTGGGTTGCACCACCGTTAATTTTCTTTGGAGTTTGGGGCTTTTTAATGAATCGCCAAGGTGGTGGCCCAGCAGCACTCACAGTTGGTAAAAGTAAAGCCCGGATTTATTCTGAAGGTAGCACTGGGGTAAAATTCCCCGATGTGGCTGGGGTGGATGAAGCTAAAGCCGAACTCGAAGAAATTGTAGATTTCCTCAAAAATGCGACCAAATACACCAACTTAGGCGCAAAAATTCCTAAAGGTGTATTGTTAGTCGGCCCTCCAGGTACAGGTAAAACATTACTAGCAAAAGCGATCGCTGGGGAAGCTGGCGTTCCTTTCTTCAGCATCTCTGGTTCAGAATTTATTGAACTATTTGTTGGTGTGGGTGCGGCGCGTGTCCGTGACTTGTTTGAACAAGCCAAACAGCAAGCACCTTGTATTGTCTTCATCGATGAATTAGACGCGCTGGGTAAATCTCGCGGTGGTGCGGGTGGATTTGTCGGTGGTAACGATGAACGCGAACAAACCCTCAACCAATTACTTACCGAAATGGATGGTTTTGATGCCAACACCGGAGTAATTATCATCGCCGCTACTAACCGTCCAGAAGTACTTGACCCCGCCTTACGCCGTCCTGGTCGCTTTGATCGTCAAGTTGTGGTCGATCGCCCTGATAAAATTGGTCGAGAAGCAATTCTCAAAGTTCATGCACGTAGCGTCAAATTGGCGGATGATGTTAATCTCGCCACCATCGCCATTAGAACCCCTGGTTTTGCTGGTGCAGACTTAGCCAACCTTGTCAACGAAGCCGCTTTGTTAGCAGCACGAAACAATCGCCCAGCCGTAATCATGGCAGATTTCAATGAAGCGATTGAACGTTTAATTGCAGGTTTAGAAAAACGCTCTCGTGTACTCAACGAAACCGAGAAAAAGACCGTCGCTTATCACGAAGTTGGTCACGCCATCATCGGTGCATTGATGCCAGGTGCTGGTAAAGTTGAAAAAATCTCCGTTGTTCCCCGTGGTGTTGGGGCTTTGGGTTATACAATTCAAATGCCCGAAGAAGACCGCTTCTTAATGATTGAAGACGAAATCCGTGGTCGCATTGCTACCTTATTAGGTGGACGTTCCGCCGAAGAAGTTGTGTTTGGCAAAGTTTCCACAGGCGCAAGTGACGATATCCAAAAAGCCACCGATTTAGCCGAACGCTACGTTACCTTATACGGTATGAGCGATAAATTAGGTCCAGTCGCCTTTGAAAAAACCCAACAGCAGTTTCTTGATGGTTACGGTAACGCCCGCCGTGCTATTAGTCCTCAAGTAGCCCAAGAAATTGACAACGAAGTGAAGCAAATCGTCGATAATGCTCACCACATCGCTTTAACCATTTTGCAACAAAACCGCGACTTGTTAGAAGAAACTGCCCAAGAACTACTGCACAGAGAAATTCTCGAAGGTAAAGATTTGCGCGATCGCCTCACGCAAGCCAAAGCCCCCGAAGACCTGACAGAATGGTTACGCTCAGGTAATGTATCACCTGATAAACCACTCATGCAATCTGTGTTGAATTAAATTAAGACTTACGCAAAACACCTCTCAAACTCTCATTTCTCCGTGACCTCTGCGTCTCTGTGGTTCGATTTTCCGTAGCCTGTGCGTAAGTCCTGTAAATAATTAAATGCCTGTGGTGCGTTGTCTTTTGCGACAACGCACCATATTTTTTGGTGTTGTTGAATCAGGGGATGAAATTTTATATACTCAAAATCTAAAACTCCTCATTCTCTCTGCGCCTCTGCGTGAAACAGCTTTATAAAAAATTGCTATTAGTGAAATTCGGACTGTTGTTTATCGAATTTGGGCTGTCGTTTATTGAATTTGGGCTGTTGTTTATCGAATTCGGGCTGTTGTTTATCGAATTTGGGCTGTCGTTTATTGAATTCAGGCTGTCGTTTATTAAATTTGGACAGTCGTTTATTGAATTTGGGCTATCGTTTATTAAACGCAGTCGAAGTAAACTCCCCATATTTCTTAATCCCCCGAACTCACGTAATATTTAAGGTGTAGCTGACCATCTAAGAGGTATAACGTGGATACCATTGCTATCCCTACTCTCAATCGCCCAGTGGATGCCACGGTAGAGATTCCTGGTTCTAAAAGTATTACCAATCGGGCATTACTTATTGCTGCTTTGGCGCAAGGCGACACAATTTTAGAAAATGCCTTGTTTAGCGAAGACAGTGAATATTTTGCCAAATGTGTCGAAAATTTGGGCATTCCCATCACTTTAAATCCTGAACTAGCCCAGATGCAGGTGTCAGGCAAAGGCGGTGAAATTCCCGCAACCCAGGCGGATTTATTTGTGGGTTTAGCAGGTACAGCCGCACGGTTTATCTCAGCTTTGGTGGTACTCGGTAAGGGTGAATATCGCTTAGATGGCGTACCCAGAATGCGGGAAAGACCAATGGGCGATATGTTGACAGTGTTCCAAGCAGGCGGAACCACCGTTAACTTTGAGGGTAACGCTGGTTATATGCCCTACACTATCTACAGTCAGCAATTTACTGGTGGACATATTCGCATCAAAGCCAATCAAACTAGTCAGCAACTTTCAGCTTTGTTGATGATTGCGCCTTATGCTCAAAAAGACACAATTATTGAGATTGAAGGCACATTAGTTTCCCAATCTTACGTAAAAATGACTTGTCGCCTCATGGCAGATTTTGGCGTAGAGGTGAATCAAATCGGTGACAATCAATTTCACATCAAAGCGGGACAGCGTTATCAGCCGCGACATTACACCATAGAACCAGATGCGTCAAATGCGTCGTACTTTTTTGCCGCCGCTGCTGTCACTGGTGGACGAGTGCGGGTGAAGTATTTAACCAAGCAATCATATCAAGGTGATATTCTCTGGCTGAATGTTTTAGAACAGATGGGTTGTCAAGTACGTGAAGCTGATGACTATATTGAAGTGACGGGGCCAGAACAGTTACAGGGTATCGATATTGACATGAATGATATATCTGACCTGGTACAAACATTAGGTGCGATCGCTCCTTTTGCCAGTTCACCTGTTACCATTCGTAATGTCGAACATATCCGCTATAAAGAAACGGAACGTATTCGCGCCGTTGTCACAGAATTACGTCGCTTAGGAGTCAAAGTTGAAGAATTCACTGATGGGTTAAGGATTGAACCCAGTCCCATCACACCAGCCGCCATTGAAACTTATCACGATCATCGCATGGCAATGGCATTTGCTGTCACCGGCTTGAAAGTTCCCGGAATTGTCATTAAAGACCCAGGTTGTACAGCCAAAACCTTTCCTGATTACTTCACTCGATTCTTTAAAATGATAGAACAATAGCTGGCTAATATTCAGTTCCTATCTTAATCTTAACGATAAAGCCGACTACTTATAGGAGTTGCATCATGTCTAACATACGTGAAGAAATGCCTGTACTGGCACGTCATGAAGGCGATTGGGTAGGAACTTATACACTCGTAGATACAGAAGGCAAAATTTTAGATAAACATGAATCGCATTTAAGCTGTCAGTTCCCCGATGATAGTCCTTATTCTTATTACCAAATCAATCGCTATAAGTGGGTTGACGGTAAACAAGAAGAACATAAATTTCCCGGAACATATCGTGATAAAACTCTCTACTTTGATACAGAACGCATCGAAGGCAAAGCTTGGGAAATAGATGATTCCACTGTGATTTTGTGGTTTTCTTATAAGACGGTTCCAGTAGCATACTTATATGAAATGATTCAAATCAGTCCCGATAATAATCATCGCGCCCGCACATGGCATTGGTTTAAAAATCATCAAATTTACCAACGTACTCTCATTCAAGAAAAAAGAGTTAGATAGTCATCTAAAAATTCAAAAATCGCGCCAAGCGACTGAAGTCGTGGCTAAACATACAAAACCCACCTACGTGGGTTCATAACCCTTAATTTTTCCTTAGTCCGCGTAGGCGGACTAAGTTTTTATAGCCGCGAATTCTATTCGTCGGAGCTAGGTGCAAGATATATGTTAACGCACTACTTTATGACATAATAGATAGTTCAATATATATAAATTATATAACTTACGGATATGGCCAAGACTGACAAAATTAACTTTTCTACTCCTAGCGGTTTCCCGGAATTTTTACCTAGTGAAAAACGCTTAGAATTATATTTGCTAGATACTATCCGAAGAGTTTACGAAAGTTACGGATTTACCCCTATTGAAACACCCGCAGTTGAAAGGTTAGAAGTATTACAAGCCAAAGGTAATCAAGGCGACAATATTATTTATGGTATTGACCCTATTCTGCCACCAAATCGCCAGGCAGAAAGAGATAAAGCAGGCGAAACAGGTTCAGAAGCACGCGCTTTAAAATTTGACCAAACTGTTCCTTTAGCAGCGTATATTGCTCGTCACTTAAATGAATTAAATTTTCCCTTTGCTCGTTATCAAATGGATGTAGTGTTTCGGGGAGAACGAGCAAAAGATGGGCGTTTCCGGCAATTTCGGCAGTGTGATATTGATGTAATTGCACGGCGAGAACTCAGCTTATTATATGACGCGCAAATGCCAGCCATTATCACTGAAATATTTGAGGCAATTAACATCGGTGACTTTTTAATTCGCATCAACAACCGCAAAGTTTTGACAGGTTTCTTTCAGTCACTGGGTATTGTCGAAACTCAAATTAAAACTTGTATTAGTATTATTGATAACTTAGAAAAAATTGGTGAAACCAAAGTTAAACAAGAATTAGAAAAAGAAGAGATTTCGCCAGAACAGACAGAAAAAATTATTGAATTTATTAACATCAATGGCAGTACTGATGAAATATTAGATAAACTCAAACACCTGTCACAAAACTTACCAGACGCAGAACAATTTAGTTTAGGTGTGACTGAATTAGAAACAGTAATTACCGGGGTGCGTAACTTAGGAGTTGCCGATAAACGGTTTTGTATTGATTTAGCGATCGCCCGTGGTTTAAATTACTATACAGGCACAGTCTACGAAACTACCCTCATCGGCCATGAAGCTTTAGGCAGTATTTGTTCTGGCGGCAGATATGAAGAACTAGTTGGGATGTTCATCGGTGAGAAAATGCCGGGTGTAGGCATTTCTATTGGCTTAACTCGCTTAATTAGCAGATTACTCAAAGCAGGCATTTTAAATACTCTACCTGCAACGCCAGCGCAAGTAGTAGTAGTAAATATGCAGGAAGATTTGATGCCGACTTATTTAAAAGTCTCCCAACAGTTGCGTCAAGCCGGAATTAATGTAATTACAAACTTTGAAAAACGCCCATTAGGTAAACAATTCCAAGCCGCAGATAAACAAGGAATTAGATTTTGTGTAATTATTGGTGCTGATGAAGCCGCTGCCCAGAAATCATCACTCAAAGATTTACAATCAGGCGAACAAATAAAAGTAGCATTAGCAGATTTAGCGGGGGAAGTTAAACTCAGACTTGTTGTATAAATAATCAATAGATAGGGTACTATGAATCAACCAATCAAGCGAGCTTTTTTAGACACTGAGGACGGACAAATCCTCTATTGTATTGCTGGCGAAGGAGAACCTTTGCTCTTGCTACATCAAAATTTTAGAAGTAGTGATGAATTCCGCGAGTTAATACCAATCTTTGCTCAGAAGAGATTAGTAATTGCTATGGATTTATTAGGGTTAGGAGATTCCGATAAGCCGCCAAGAATGTATTCAATTGAAGATTACGCAAGAACTGTTGTTTTACTGTTAGACGAATTAGGAATAAAAACCGCAAGTATTCTTGGAAATCATACAGGAGCTTTTATAGCAGCAGAAGTAGCAGCAGCTTATTCTGAGCGTGTTAAAACAATTATATTATGCAATATAGATAATTTTAGTGAAGACGGGAAAGCCGCTTTATCAGAGAAATTTGCAAATCTTAAGATAAAATCTGATGGTTCTCATCTGATTGAAAGATGGTTAGCTAGAGTAAATTATATAGGTTCTGCTGAGTTAAATCACCGTTGGGTTTTAGATGATTTAAAATGTTTTGCTTATCCTTGGTATGCACCTTTGGCTGTTATCGACTACAGCCAACGAATGGAAGCAAGATTTCGTTTAATTAAGTCTCCAACTTTAATATTGTCTGGTACAGAGGACGTAAAACAATTAGAAAGACTAGGTTTTGCTAACGCAGATAATAGAGAGTTTATTTTAACAGCAATTTCTCATGCCAAGATGATTGATATTGAAGGGGGAACTATATGTATGATGAATCAGATGCCTGAAGAAATATCAAACGTGGTAATTGAATTTTTAGATGAGAACTAAGTTGATGTAAATAAAATTTACTGCATAGTTAAATACATATAAACAGGGTAGTTTACTGTCATGGATGAAGACAAGAAAAGTATTAATCTTGTAAAAAACGATAAAATTAATGATTTTTTAAATGTAGAGTGTGTCAAAGAAGACTGGGGTGGAGATGGTAGAGGACGCTTGAACTTATCGGGAAGGCGAACTGCTATATCAAAAGAGTACTTACCTCGTAAGTACCAATTTTTTAATACAAATGCTCTGCCAGAAGAACAAGGATGGCGAATCAGTGGAATGCCAGACAACTTACTACCAGGAAAACGAAGATTATTAACATGGCATGACTGTGGTGCATCCACTTCAAGAGTAGTGCTACCCCCTCAATTTGAAGCACCACCAGGTATATTTACAGCTGACTTGGAAATTTTTATTCTTGCTGGTGACATTCAAATTGGTGAATGGCGATTAGATAAACATTCTTATTGCTTTATTCCCGCAGGTGTGCAAGTAGAGTCTTGGAAAGTTTTAGGTGAAGAGGAAGTAGAAATACTTTGGATGGAAAATGGCCCTGTTCCACTCAAATACCAATATGCAGAAACCAGTCATCCAGATGCCAGAATTAGTGAATTTATTCCTGCATTGGATAGTAAATTATTACCGTGGAGTCAAACACAGACAGTTCAGTTTGAAGTCGCTAAAAAGAAGTTTTTAAGGAAACATAACAATGGGGGTGGAACTTGGCTCCTTGCTATTTTGCCACATTATGACAGTCACTATGGAATGATTCAATCATATAACGAAGAGGCATTCGCTTTAGCTGGATACTGTAATATAGGCAATTACCAATTTGCCAAGGATCACTTGGGCTATTGTCCCAGCTATAATAATATTCCTAGACATATAACTGTTGATGGATATTTTGGGTTTGTTAGAGTTGACAGAGATGTGTCCCAACTTGGAACAATATTTTCGTCTGCACATATTCATGAATAAAGATTTGAAGTAACAAGATTTCTGTGATTTGCACCCTAACGTCTTTTCAAATAACACCCACTAGGTTCACCTAAAACTTGTCCATTGTTATAAATTAAATTTCCTCTTAAAAACGTACTTTTCACCCGTCCTGTTAACTCCATTCCCTCAAAAGGTGTGTAACCTTGCTGTGACTCTGACTCAGCCGCACGCACCACAAAGCTTTCATTAGGGTCTACTAACACCAAATCAGCATCAAAGCCAACTGCAATATCTCCTTTTGCTAACAACCCAAAGCGCCGCGATGGGTTCCAAGATAGTAACTTAGCCATCTGGTTATAAGACATTCCCCGCTTGCTACCTTCACTCAATACACCCGAAAGTAAATATTCTGTACCGCCAAACCCAGACTTTGCTAACCAAATATTATTCGGGTCTTTTGTACTGCGTTTTTGTTCAGCAGAACAGCAAGCATGATCACTCACTATCCAATCTATTTGATGATTGAGTACCGCTTGCCATAAATATTCCACATCAGCGCGGGGACGAATTGGCGGGTTGACTTTTGCCCAAGTACCATTAGGGGTATCAACATCTAATAATAAATGTCCTACAGTCACTTCTCGCCGAAAATTGATATGTGGAAAAGCAGTTTGCATCGTCAACGCTGCTTCCATTGCTTTGCGCGAACTTAAATGCAACAAATTGATATTTGCACAGTTAGTTTCATTTGCCAAATAAGATGCAATGCAAATGGCTAACCCTTCTGAATGCGGTGGACGCGCTGCACTGTAAGCTTTTAGTCCACTCAAGCTAGAATCATTTTCTACTATTTTGGTATAAGCATTGAGAATTTCGGCAACTTCACAATGCAAACTCAAACTAATAGAATCTCGCGCTGCTGGATATTGTTTCATCAAGCGAGTTATCCCGCGCATGATAAATTCAAAATGAGCAAAGTCATAGCGTTCTTCTTTATTAATCATCAAAAACAAATTTTGCTGGTCTGATAAACCATGCAAACCATAGCCACCATAAAACATGAAAATTTTAAACGAAGATACGCCATGTTCTTCAAACAATAGAGGTATTTCGTCGATATGTTGACTAGCTATTGGTGCAACGTGATAGCTATAATCAACAAAAAAATTCCCTGCGGATAACGCCAATACTTCGGGAAAAAAATCGCGGTAGGAACCACCTTTATTTAGATAATATTGTCCTGTACGAATGTAATTGAGAGTTGTAGTTACTCCCCCCATTGCGGCGGCTTTACTTTCCGTCACTGCATCTTTATCGAGGGGTTGATAAATCCCGATGTGCGTATGAGCATCCACTACCCCAGGAAAGCCTAGTAAGTTTTTGGCATCAAATACTTCTAAGGCTTGGTTTACGCTAATATGAGGAGCAATTTCCGCAAATTTACCGTTTTTAATGCCTATATCGAGTAGCTCGACAACATCAGCATGAGGACGAACAACTCGCACATTTTTGATAATTTTATCTAGTAAAGGAGGTTCAGACACAGTAGACCCCACACTAAAATGAGTATGTAAGCTTAAGTTCTGGTTAAACCAGGAATTTCAACATAGTACCGGAACCTCAGCTAAAACCCATTATTATGTAACAGTTTTTTATTCAATCATCTTGAGGATAGAAACAATGGAAACTTTTAATGAGTATCATCTTGACCCAAAACAATTTCCTTTTCTCAAAGGTCTTCAAGATGAATGGGAAGTAATTAGAGATGAGTTTACTAGCTTTATTCAGCAAGTATCGCCTGAAGAGTTAAAATTTGCTTACGATGTTTTAGGCCCTAAAAGTAAAACTATTAAAACTAAAGGTGATTCAAAATATAGTGCATTTGGCATTTTATTCCAAGGGTTATTTATTGAAGAATATATTCAATTACATCAAATACAATATTCAGATTATGGAACAGATGAAGCCTCAGCAAAAGCACTTGCCCTAAGAAAGAAATATTTTACAAATCTAGCTGGTGCTATAGATAAAGTAAACTTTGGCAATGAAGATATTCTCAGAAATGTTTATTTCGGCACATTTCATCCTGGCTTAGATATTAAGCTCCATGTCAACTATAACCCACACACAAATCGCGGATATTTAGGATTAATTGTGCCAGAGGGTGATATTGCTATGAAAATTTGCCATGAACAACTTTATTGGCACGAAGGAAAATTCCTAATTTTAGATCACAGCTATCCACACTGTCCCCACAATTATACTAGTTACGATAGAACTGTTTTGGTTGTAGACTTTTTTAAACCAGAGAAACCTAGAGAGGAAGTAATAGGATTTGAACAAGAGCAAGTAACAGAACGTATGCAAGATAATCCTTACAGCTTAGGTGTGTTTGGTAAAAGTGATAAAGCTAACCAGGAAGATTTTATCAAGTATGGTTTGGCTCATCAATTAGAATGGGACAAAGCATTATAATTTTTATCTACACAATGTATTACTAAATATAAGTTTAAGCTAGGTGAAATCCACCATCTACTGGCAAAGCTACCCCAGTAATAAATGCAGCTTTAGGAGAGCATAAAAAAGCTACTACTCCACCTATTTCTTCGGGAAAAGCCCAACGCTGCATAGGTGTACTTTCAATCCTTTGTTTTACAGCTTCACTATCTATTCCACCACTATTTACTGTGGCAAAGTTCCAGGCTTCGGTCTTAAAATAACCGGGAATAACGACATTTACTGTAATTCGCCGTGGGCCAAGTGTTTTGGCATAGTATCTGGCTAAAAATTCCACAACTGCTTTAGCTTGGCCTGGCATAACATAGTTCAATTTGGGAGTTTGATTAGTATTACACCCAGGAGAAGATATTGCTACTATATAGCCATTTCCATCTTCCATGTAATTGATAGCTTTTTCTACACATCTAATAAAGCATTTAGGATAAACACTCTGATAGTAATCGTACTTTTCAAAATTAGTCCATTTGCCAGTTCCTAATAGTTGAGTGTGATCATTAGCTGCTGCAATAGCTTGATGAGATTCATGGGATGTTGTTAGCCCAACATACAAGCCTGCATTATGAATAAATGCTGTGAGTTTACCTTGAAAATTATCTTCAACACATTTAAAGATTTTTTCAATAGTCGATGCTTCTGCTACATCGCCTTTAATCAGATAAACTTTTTTTCCATAGGTCGATTCTAGATTACTCTTGGCAATCAATGCTGCCTCTTCATTGGAATTAAAGCCAAGGATAAGGTTATAGCCATCTTTAGCTAACTGCTGTGATATTCCCCAACCAATACCACGAGTACCACCTGTAACTATTGCTAATTTTGATATCATTTTTGCCTACTCAATAGTAACTTTAATTAATAAAAAACGTTACTGAAAAAATTAACATTTGATTCTGGTGTAATCAAATGTTAATTTGTTAATCATCAATTAAGAGATATTCATTCAAGAGAAAAGTGAATATCGTAATAATTTTTTGTAATTAACATTCAGTATGAAGCTAAAAGCGTACAGTGATATGATATCCAAAAAACTGACCTAAGAACGAATACAGGCACGCTCAAACTTAGTTTTTAATTTCTGTGCGGCGAAGGCTAAAACTACTGCTAATCAAGCAGTTGCGACAGCCCAAGAGAAGCCCAAGAGTTATCTGTAAGTATAACTAAAGCCGCGATCGCTCCCCCAATTAATATTTGTCTGACTAAGTTAGTTAATAAATCTAATCGAGAATGATGACACAAGACTCTGCAAATACTTTAAAAGTTGCCCAGCAAGCATTTGAGCATTTTACATCTGGTTTAGCTACGGGAGACTGGCAAGCATTTCTCGATATGCTGACAGAAGACTTCACCTTTTGGTTTCCAATGGGAAAGTTTCACGGGTTAAATGAGGGGAAAAAACGCGCGCAAGAGTTTTTGCAATATGTTTCGGAATCTTTTGGTTCGGGAATTACGTTAACGTCTCTAGACCGTGTTACTAGTAATGAGACAACGGTTGTCTTTGAGTTTCGTGATGAAGGGCTGTTATTAGGACAACCTTATAAAAATCGTGTTGCAGTTTCTTTTGATGTGTGCGACGATAAAATTTGTGGCTATCGAGAATATTTTGGTAGCGATGGTAAGTCTTATTAGTTAATGGTAACTGTTAATTGAGTTCTTTTAACTCTTTGCATTTAGCTTCTGCGGCTTGATAAGCAACTAAATATTCTTTACCACCCAACATCACATCACCATAGTATTCATAAGGTGTTGTGCCGTAAATTGGGAGGGGGTCATCTTCGGGATAATCTTCTTTTGATTCTTCGATGATAGCTTTTAGTTGTTTGGCGGTTAAAGTTTGTGCTGAGAAATACCAAAGTTCTTGGTTATTTTTGCGGATGTGGGGTAAGTTAGGATCAATGATGCGCGTGATAGAGTCTTCCCCAGAGGTATCTTTTAACTCAATCCAACCGTGTTCCACAGGGCGATAGGGTTTACCAGCATAAACTAAAAAACCTTGAACATAAATTGCTCCCTGTGTGGATAATACTGCTTTATAAGCATTATCAAAAATTTTATCTTTTTTACTTTTGATGCGTTTAGCAATTTCCAGCGAAAGGGTTTCATCCAATGCTTTATTCATTTACAGCGGAAATTTAAGTGCGTACTCATACTATTCTACCATTGACATACTCTTGATTTAGTGGACTTATGTATGGGGCGATCGCTCTTATCTATCAAGAAACACTACTCATAAAAAAATCTTACTAAATGTAAATAATTTTACATCTACAGCAGGATGTCTATACTAAATCTCAAAACTTAAGATATATACTGTCTAATCCACATAACCGTTGTGATTCATCAACATTCTGACAGTATCATCAACCAGTCGCTAGCAACAGCCTCAAACAAAGGTTATCAATTTAGCTGGTTTGATTGGTTTTGCCTTTGGTATCCGCCAGGATGGTTAGTTTTGTTTAACCGTCACTGGCAACATTATCACAACGATCCCGATGGTTGGAACTGGTGGGAATATATATTATTTTTGCTACCTTGTGGGTTTTATTTAGCCCTGTTGATGCGATGGTTGCGCTTAGGTTGTCGTTCACCAAGAAAAGAAGTCGGTGAATTTAATCCCAACTATCAACAAGCTTTTCGCCAAGAAATTTTAGCCCCCATCGTTAAATATTATTTTCGGGGAGAACTGCAACAAATTAATAACTTACCGTCAACAGGGCCGATGATTGTCGCTATGAATCATGCAGGGATGTGTTTTCCTTGGGATTTCCTGACTTTGGGTTATTTATTAAGTGAAACACGCCAATGGGTAGTGCAACCATTGGCCAGCGTATCGTTATTTGAACATCCTTGGATAATTTGGTGGCTACCTTCGCAATGGTCGCAGGTTTTAGGTGGAGTGCGGGCAGAGATTGGTGATTTTGAGACGGCGATCGCTCAAGGTAAAATTTTACTATATGCAGCTGAAGGTATCCGCGGGCCGGGTAAAGGTTGGCACAAACGCTATCAATTGCAAAAATTTGATATCAGCTTTATACAATTGAGCGATCGCTATCATATCCCGATTTTGCCAGTACTTTGCATCGGTAGCGAGTTTTTACATCCTTGGGCTATTAATAGTAAAAAATTACAACGCATAATTAAATTACCATTCTTACCCATATCTCCGTTAATGCTGATTTTGCTTTTGTTTCCCTCAATGGGAATTTGGGCGATGAAAACTCGCTTACAATATTTTATCCAGCCTTTAGAACAGCAGATCAATTCGAGTAAAGACCGTGCAATTACTTATCAACAGGCGCAAAATTTTCGAGAGAAACTGCAAACTCAACTCCATCAGATTTTAGTTCAACGCTGAGTAACGCTGAGGTAAACGCAAAGGAAAAGGAGAGTTTTTATGAGTTGGAATCATATAGTTTCTACAAAAGCAGTGCCGAAGCGATAACCTTTTCCGTAAACTGTGTGAATTAAAGTCGTTTCTTTCCCTACTTCAATTTTTCGGCGCAATAGGCGAATTAATGCAGCTATGACATTACTACTTGGTTGTTCTTCATTCTGCCAGAGATGTTCCATTATTTGGGCATGAGTTAGCAACTGTCCTGTATGTTCCATGAAGTATTGCAGCAGTTGGCTTTCTTTTTGTGATAGTTCAATAATGCGTCCTTGACGATAAGCGACTTGGTTATCACAATCAAGTTCTAAATCAGCAACAACTAGCCTCCCGGAAGTAGTTTCATAGGTTTGCAAACCACTACGCCGCAATAAAGCCCTAACTCGTGCTAATAATTCCCGTAATTCAAAGGGTTTGACTAAATAATCATCTGCACCAGCGTCTAAACCTTGCACGCGATCGTCTAAAGTATCTTTAGCAGTGAGAAACAGCACAGGGGTATTTTTGCCTTGTCGCCGCACTTCTTGGCAAATCTCCAATCCGGTTTTTCCTGGTAACATCCAATCTAAAATTAGTAAGTCATAATTACTGGCTGTTGCCAATTGACCACCATTTGTCCCATTGTATGCCGCATCTACGGTGTAACCTTCACGAGTTAACACGCGACTTAAGGGGTCAGTTAATTCTGCTTCGTCGTCAACTAATAAAATTCTCATGCTGCTTATGGTAAGCAATCGAGATATTCTCAATAATAAATGAAATGCCAACACACTAAGGATATCAAGAAAAAGAATGTTGACTGTTGCACTACCGAAAGGGGAACTACTGAAAAATAGCATCCGCCTATTACAATCTGTGGGATTAGATTTTAGTGCTTTTTTAGATTCTGGAAATCGCCAACTTCAGATTCTTGATGCTAGTGGACAAGCTAAGGGTTTGTTGGTACGCGCCCAGGATGTACCTGTCTATGTAGAATATGGTCAGGCACAGTTGGGTATTGTTGGTTATGATGTGTTGCGAGAGAAACAGCCACAAGTTGCACATTTAGTTGATTTGCAGTTTGGCTATTGTCGCATGTCGGTGGCAATTAAAGCATCAAGTCCTTACAAATCACCTTTAGATTTCCCGCCACATTGTCGAATTGCTTCTAAGTATGTGAATTGTGCTAGGGAATATTTTCAAAGTCTAGATTTACCTGTAGAAATAGTCCCCTTGTCCGGTTCGGTGGAACTTGGCCCAATTACAGGAATGTCAGAAGCAATTGTCGATTTGGTATCTACTGGGCGGACTCTGCGGGAAAATGGTTTAATCGAGCTTGAAACTTTGTATCACAGTACAGCGCGGTTGATTGGACATCCTTTAAGTTATCGAATTAATACAGGTAATTTGTGTGAATTGAGCGCTAAATTGCGAGAAGTGGCTTTAGTGGGGGTATAGGGGTATAGGGCGTAGGGTTTTTCTTCGCTACTTCCTATTGCCCATTTTCTACTCTCTCATCTATTTTGTTTACACTAGAACTATCCCCAATCTTAAAGTATCGGGCGATCGCTTTCCTTTTTACAACCCAAAAATCTCACCAACTCCTCTGAAAAGTCAGAGTTAGTTAAATTTTTCAGTAAAGTAAAAGAATATTAATTAAAAATCACATCTTTCCCGACTTTTAATCAAACCTTTTTTGAGTTTTTCCCAAAAATTAATGCAAGCTGAATCTTATAATCACGAACAGGCGAGGCTAGAAGCTTTGCGCCGATATCATATTTTAGATACTGAACCAGAGCAACCGTACAACAATCTTGCCCAATTAGCAGCTTTTATTTGTGGTACTTCTATCGCTTTGGTAAATTTCATTGATGAAGACCGTCAATGGTTTAAAGCCAAACTTGGTATAGATGTGCCAGAAATGCCTCGGAATGTGGGATTATCTTATCTTTGCTTAGAACGCCAGGATATAGTAGTTGTCAAGGATACATTAGAAAACGAAGAATATGCTGTCAATCCCGCAGTAACCGGCTATCCATACATCCGGTTTTATGCAGGTGTACCTTTGATTTCTCCAGAGGGACAGATATTAGGAACTCTTTGTGCAATTGACCCAGCACCACGGGAACTAAACCAACAACAAATAGAGGCGCTGTTGGCTTTAGGTCGTCAGGTAATTAGTCAGTTAGAACTGAGGCGGAATTTAGCCGAAAGGCAGCAAACTGAGGCGTTTTTACGGGAAAGTGACCAACGGCTGAAGTTAGCTTTGCAGGCGGCTAAACTAGGTTCTTGGCAACTTAACCTCAAAACATGGGAATTATCAGCTTCTAGTCAGTGCTATGTCAACTTTGGTCTGCCTTCAGAAACTGAGTTCACCTATAATACGCTATTGGAATGTATTCATCCTGACGATCGCACTGATATGCAGGAGTGTGTCAGACAAGCAATCAAAAATCACAGCGATTATGAAGCAGAATATCGCTGTATTTGGACTGATAACACTATTCATTGGATATTAGCGCGGGGTACTGTCATCTACGATAGTGAGAATCAGCCAATGCGGATGACTGGTGTCACCTTAGATGTGACTGACCGCAAGCAAGCAGAAGAAGAACTCAAACGGCAGAATTTGCGATCGCAGTTATTCGCTGAAATTACTCTAAAAATTCGAGAATCGTTACAATTAGAAGAAATTCTGCAAACGACAGTTCAAGAAGTTCAAAAATTGCTGCACGCTGACCGAGTATTGATTTTTCAGCTTTGGCCTGATGGTTCAGGCACAGTATTAAAAGAAGCCGTTTTACCGGGTTGGCCTGTGGTTTTAGGAAAAAACATTCTTGACCCTTGTGTTCAAGCAGACTACGTAGAAAAGTATCGTCAAGGACGCATCAGTGCAATTTTCGATATTGAAAAAGCTGATATCCAAGACTGTCATCGAGAATTTCTCCAACAGTTTGGTGTCAAGGCGAACCTCGTAGTCCCAATTCTAATTCGAGATGGGATTTGGGGCTTATTGATTGCTCATCAATGCGCTCACCCCCGCCACTGGACAAACTTTGAAACCCAATTATTACTCCAGTTAGCTAATCAAATTGGTATAGCTTTATCCCAAGCGCAACTTTTAGAACAAGAAACCCGCCATGTTCAAGAGTTAGCACGTTCCAATTCCGAGTTAGAACAGTTTGCTTATGTAGCTTCCCATGATTTGCAAGAACCTTTGCGGATGGTGACGAGTTATTTACAACTACTAGAGAGGAAATACAGCAACCAACTAGACTCTACTGCGGATCAGTTTATCAACTATGCCGTAGATGGAGCGCGGCGGATGCAAAACCTAATTAACGATTTGTTAAATTATTCACGGGTGACAACTCGCGGACAACCATTTGTGCAAGTTGATTGTGCAGAAATTTTACAGCAGGCGATCGCTAACCTAAAATTTGCTATAGAAGATAGTGGCGCAGAAATTACATATAATCATCTACCAGTCATCACAGCCGATCCGATACAATTAACACAAGTCTTGCAAAACCTCATCGGTAACGCCATCAAATTCCGCAGAGAAATACCACCACAGATTCATATTGAGGCTGTCAGAGCAGATGAAGTAGGAGAGCAAGCAAGCAAGAGAGAATATACTACTCAACACTCAAAACTCAGCACTCAAAACTCAGCACGGGCTAAACGCCCCGCTACCGCTCTAAGCGCAGCCATGCCCGCAGGGCTTTACAGCACTCAGCACGGGCTGAACGCCCCGCTACCGCTAACAGCACTCAGCACTCAAAATGAATGGCTATTCTGTGTAAAAGATAATGGAATTGGCTTAGAACCACAGTACACTGAACGGATTTTTGTTATTTTTCAGCGTTTGCATGGTAGAAGTAAGTATCCAGGTACTGGTATTGGTTTAGCAATTTGTAAGAAAATCATAGAACGCCACGGCGGACGTATCTGGGTTGAGTCAGAACCGGGTCAAGGCTCGAACTTCTACTTCACAATTCCAGATCAAGCAGGTCAACAATCGTGAATAATAAACCAATAATTATGCCAATTGAGGTTTTGTTAGTCGAAGATAATCCTGGCGATGCTGAACTTACGCGCATTGCTCTACAAGATAGCAAAATCTCAATTAACCTAAATATTGTAGAAGATGGCGTAGAGGCAATGGCATTTTTACGTAAACAGGACAGCTATACCAGAAAACCCCATCCTGATATTGTCTTGTTGGATTTAAACTTACCCAGAAAAGATGGACGGGAGGTACTCGCAGAAATGAAATCTGACGACCATCTCAAACGAATTCCCGTCGTTGTGCTGACCACTTCTCAGTCAGAAGAAGATATACTTAAAGCTTATAACTTAGCTGCCAATTGCTATATCACCAAGCCAGTAGATTTTGATCAATTCGTTAAAATTGTACAATCCATCGAAAATTTTTGGTTTGCGATCGTAAAACTGCCGCCGGAGTAAGGGATATGGCAGGAGAATTAATAAAAGTCTTATTAGTGGAAGATAACCCTGGGGATGTTTTTCTCTTACAAGAGTTATTAAGAGAAATTAATACGGTGAAGGTAGAGTTGTGTCCCGTTGAGCAATTGTCAGAAGCACTCAAGTTGTTAGTATACGATAGTTTTGATTTGATGTTGCTAGACCTGTCTCTACCTGACAGTCAAGGTATTGATACATTTGTTAATGCTGCTCGCCAAGCAAAAGCTACGCCAATTATTGTGCTAACAGGTTTAGATGACGAAACCCTAGCATTACGCGCTATGCAAGAAGGAGCGCAAGATTATTTAGTCAAAGGAAAAGTAACTGGTGACTTGTTAGTGCGCTCTATGCGCTACGCTATTGAGCGTCAACGTATCGAGGATGCCCTACGTCAAAGCGAGGAAAGATTTCGCGTAGCCCTGAAAAATTCACCGATTTTTGTGTTCAATCAAGATAAAGAGTTACGTTACACCTGGGTTTATAACTCTATTTCTGGGTGGACAACACAAGATATGTTGGGCAAACATGACTCAGAACTGCTCCCAGATGAAGATGCTCAAAATTTGACCACTATTAAAAAAGATGTGCTGACTACAGGTATAGGTACCAGAGCAGAAGTAGCGTTAACTACTCCTCAAGGCATTCGTTATTATGATTTGACTGTTGAGCCATTGCGGAATGAATCGCAAGATATTGTGGGGATAACTTGCGCTAGTATCGATATCAGCGAAAACAAACAAGCTGAGGCAAAAATCCGCGAACAAGCCGCATTATTAGACATTACCACCGATGCTATTTGTGTACGCGATTTAGAAAATAAAATTCTGTTTTGGAACAAAGGTGCGGAAAATCTTTATGGTTGGCAAGCATCAGAGGCTTGGGGTAAAAATGTCAGCGAGTTATTGTTTGATGAATCTTGTCCAGAATTTGAAGCAGCTTGGTTAAACGTTATCAGTAAAGGTAAGTGGCAAGGTGAATTAACAAAACGCACTAAAACAGGTAAGGAAGTATTAGTTGCTAGTCGCTGGAGTTTAGTACGTGATTCCCACGGAAAACCCCAATCAATTCTAACTGTTGATACAGATATTACTGAGAAACAACACTTAGAAGCGCAGTTATTTCGCGCCCAACGGATGGAAAGCATTGGGACTTTAGCCAGTGGTATCGCCCACGACCTCAACAATATCCTTACGCCGATTTTAGCGGGAGCGCAACTATTACCACTGAAATTCCCTGATGCTGATGAGCGAACGCAACATTTGTTAGAAATTTTAGAAATTAATGCCAAACGAGGCGCAGATTTAGTTAAGCAGGTACTATCATTTGCGCGGGGTGTAGAAGGTCAACGCATCAATTTGCAACCCAGACACTTAATTGTAGAAGTCGCCAAGATTTTAAAAGAGACTATACCAAAATCTATTGAGGTTTGTCTGGACTTATCACCTCACTTGTGGACGGTATCTGGAGATAGTACCCAACTCCATCAAGTGCTGATGAATCTCTGCGTCAACGCCCGTGATGCCATGCCTGATGGTGGTACTTTAACTATTACGGCTGAAAATTTATTAATTGATGAAAATTATGCCCGAATGAATTTAGATGCCAAAGTCGGCCCCTATACAGTGATTAGTGTCTGCGATACTGGGATTGGTATTCCCGAAGAAATTTTAGATAGAATTTTTGAGCCATTTTTCACTACTAAAGCAGTAGGACAAGGTACAGGTTTAGGACTTTCCACGGTTTTGGGAATTGTGAAAAGTCATGGTGGCTTTGTAAGTGTAGAAAGTCAAGTAGCAAATGGTACTTGTTTTAGGGTTTATTTACCAGCGGTTGGTGAACAGGAAACCTTTTGCCAAGAAGAAATGACACTGCAAGTAGGTCATGGAGAATTAATTTTGATAGTGGATGATGAACCCTCAATTCAGGAGATTACGAGAACATCTCTAGAAACTCATGACTACAAAACTTTAATTGCTGGTGATGGCATTGAGGCGATCGCTCAATATGCCAAAAATGCCGATAAAATTAACGTTGTCCTCATGGATATTATGTTGCCCTCATTAGATGGGGTAACTGCAATCCGTACTTTACAAAAAATAAACCCCCAAGTCAAAGTTATTGCCACCAGCGGATTCATGCCTAAAGATAAATTGGCAGAAATTATGAAAATTGGGGTCAAGAAATTCTTATCTAAACCCTATACTGTGAATGAATTATTGCTGAGTTTGCAAGAGATTCTCAACGAAGATGTTTGATGGTCAAGCACTTTGCTCATGTTCTATTGGCGCAAGCTGAATCACTACCCGTTGCTTAAGGACATGAGCAATTTTTTGCAGCATTGAAAGAGAATGTCCTTCGTAATCAGCATCTTCCAATCTGGCAATTACAGGCTGTTTGGTACCAACAAGTTCCGCTAGTTGCTTCTGTGTTAATCCTGCATTTGTTCTGGCTTCATAAATCAGCTGTGCAACTTCTGCATTAAGTGAGGCTTCCTCTACTAATGCTTGAAGTTCAAAATCACTGTTGGTTATTTTGTCAATAATTTTGATTGCATCGCTAGTCTTGTCCATCTCTTTGTTCTTTTACGTAGGTGTGAACTTCTGGGTTTTTTTCAAATACAAGCTTGCGTGCGATCGCTCGTTCGATATCAATTGGCGGTACAGATGTGTCTTCTTTTATGATTGCATGTGCCAGAATTGCCACATTTTGACCATGAAAAAAGTAAAGAATGCGGTACTGAACATGAATATGCTTTGCCCGAAGCTCATATATACCATCGCGCAAGTAATCAACAGCTGGACGACGAAGTTCGTATCCTGATGCTCCAAGTTGTTTGATTCGAGCAACACAGTTTGCATAACCTTTGCGGTCTTCCTGCAAAAGTCTTGTCAACCAATCCAGCACAGGAACTTCCCCTTCCTCTTCTTGGTAGAAAACAACACGGGTTTCAGGCACAACTTACATTTATATTATATCAATATTGTTATATTAATGTACGGGAAACAAAACAAACAAACTAAACAAAGTTTCCTAAAATCAAAATTAAGTCTTCCCACTACCAATCAAATACAACAACGCCATCCTTACAGCTACACCACTGGTAACTTGTGACTGAATCAAGCTAAATTCTGGGTCATCCATTAAATCAGAGCTAATTTCTACCCCGCGATTTACAGGGCCAGGGTGTAAGACTTTCACATTGGGTTTACACAGTTGCAATTTTTGTCGGTTAATGCCAAATAACTGATGATATTCTCGCAAACTGGGGAGTAAATGGGCTGTCATCCGTTCTTTTTGCAAGCGCAGAGTCATAACAAAATCAGCATCTTGCAAGGCTGGTTCTAATTGCCAGTGTACAAATAATTGCCCATTCAGTGTGTCTGTTTTCTCACTATATGTATACTCAGCAAATAATTTGGGTAAAAGCGTCGGTGGTGCAGCAAGATGCACTTGTGCGCCACTGGCAATTAAACTCCAAATATTCGATCGCGCTACACGAGAATGTAAAATATCCCCTACGATCGCAATTTTTTTCCCTGCCAACATTTCGATATTGGGGCGATCGCGGTCAATTAAAGTACAAATGGTAAATAAATCAAGCAATGCTTGAGAAGGATGTTCATGTTGTCCATCACCAGCATTCAACACACTAACTCGCACACCCAAACGATCCATTTCTTGGGCGATCGCATTTGGTACACCTGCTTCTTTATGGCGGATGACCATAATATCAGTACCCATCGCTAAATAAGTCTTGGCTGTATCGAGAATTGTCTCGCCCTTGGTCATTGAAGATGTCGAAGCTGCAAAATTTAAGGTATCTGCACTTAAACGTTTCGCCGCCAGTTCAAAACTACTGCGAGTGCGGGTAGAAGGTTCAAAAAATAAATTCGCTACCACCTGTCCTTGCAAGGTTGGTACTTTCTTTGTTCGTCGTGATAGCACTTCTTGAAAGCTGGCAGCAGTTTGTAAAACAGTATTGTATTCAGCAGTAGTAAAATCAGCTAGGGAAATTACGTGATGACGATTCCAGGTGGTAGTAGGCATAAACTGTGCGTTGCGGTGTAAAGATGCGTAGACGCGTAGCGGCTTGTCCGTAGACATCGCTTCTCTACCAATATTTACTTTAAGTATGCAGAGGTAATGATAGCACTTGATTTAAACATAAAGACCAATATCGCATTGCACTAAGTTGAGCAGAAACCGCGCATTAGGCTCTTGGTTGGTGATATTTGAGTAGAAATAGGATTAATCGATGTTGAATTATAGGGCTGCAAATTGCAATTAGTATAAGACAAAACCTCTCAAAATTAATCAGACAGACCAGGCGTTATGAAATTGCCAATATACCGACTGAGAAGAAAATTGATGTGGTTACTAGTGGGTTTGATTCTCGCTTTACTACTGACTATTCCTGTCAGACTAGCAATTGCTTACTACCAAACTCCTCAACCCCAAGCTATCTTAACCCTCGGTGGTGGCGCAAACAGACAAGAGTTTACTGCCCTATTTGCAAAATTTTACCCAGGTATCAAAATTTGGGTTTCTTCTGGTCTTCCTCCCCGCGAAGCACGAGCAATTTTTCAGGCTGAGGGTATCACTGATGATCGATTTCACCTTGACTATCGTGCTAAAGATACAGTCACTAACTTTACAACTTTAGTAGAAGTTTTCCAGCAACAGCGCATACAACATATATTCCTGATTACTTCTAAATTCCATTTGCCCAGAGCAAGGGCGATCGCTACTTTAGTTCTTGGTAGTCGAGGTATTGCTTTTACTCCTGTCTCAGTACCATCTGAAGCAAGTGAATTAGAACCTATTGACATCATTATCCGTGATATTGTGCGTTCACTTTTCTGGATAATTACAGGTTATACAGGAGTCGAATTTTAACCTTTTTTACTTATCGACTATGAGATCAGACAAAAAAATAAGGGACGTTTTTCATAACGTCCCTATAATTCAATCACTAAATATTCAACATCAGATCAAGAGGCTTTACAACTCTCTCAAGAAAGCGATAATTGCTCTTTGATCATCGCGTGTGAGAGAACGGAAACGAGCCATAACCTCTTTTGCTTCACTTCTGCGAGTATTGGAAAGAGGACTGTTATATGGTGGGCAAATAACATTCTGAGGTGATGGGCCGTAGTCTACGACAATCTTGTCACTGCTGGTAAGACTACCGTCATAACCAAGTTTGTTGACGACTTTACCACCGGGAGGTACAGGGCATCCACCACCAGGCAGGGTAGATGTCTTAGAGTCATCGGGTGCAGGTAGATCATGTAACTCAATAGCTGCGAGTAGTGCTTCGTCTACATTGCGAACAACCAAAGGTTCATTGGTTACTTCTCTATTGGTAGTTACAGTACCTGCGGGTGTAGTGTCACGGTTGAAGGTACTTAAGAAAACACGCGCATCGTGCATGAATGGAGGGCCAACTCTACCAATACCAGTCAGAGGTGGTGTGCGGAACTGATCACCCAAAGCAGTGGCTTGCTGGTTTGTGAAGGAATCACTAGCAAAGTTACGCATTAGGTCATAGGTCATGAAGGTAGCAACATTGTTACCACTTGGCCTTTGACCAAACACATCAGCACGGCTGACAAGAAATGGATCGCGGGGAATTGGCGAATTTCTCTCAACATCAATAACTGGGCCTCTATGGATATTAATATCTGAGAATAGAGGAGCCCAACGGTAGCTAAGAGCATCTACAAGTGCCTGTGCATCAGGCCCCAAGGACGGGTCGCCATTAGCTGGAGACAACCCAGTTCTTTGAATTGGAGTATGACAGTTAACACAACCAACCATGCGATCGTTCTGGTTAATCGCATTGCCATCTAGACCATCGCCACCTCTAGGCATCTTACCGGCAATCGTCCGGTTACTAAATGCAACTAAGTCAACACCAAACAACTGCGCTCCTCTTTGAACTCTAGCCGCTGGATTGTTGCCAGGTAGAAGTCTAGAAGGATCTTTAGCTCTGAGTACGGCCAAAAGGTTTCTACCGAATTCTGGGGGAGCAGTCGAACGGATGAAATTGCGCTCACTAAATGGTACGCTGACATCCAACTCAAATTGATCAGGCGCAGGCCCATCCGGTATGAGATTTCGGCACTTGCTATTGTAGGGAGCAATGGCGGGGTCAGCAATAACTTGCTCAACTGGAGAGAACAGGTTAGTCATACTCAGACTACCGAACATACCCCCAAGAATAAACTGCAACATCTCCGAACCATTGGCACGTAAACCAAAACGCCCTACCCCTGTAGCAAGGAGTTCGTTTTGTCGTTGTTGTTGCTGCGCTACGGGGATATTGCTAGGAATTGTATTGATCTGACCTGTAACGCAATCACCGGTACACTGAAATAAAGCAGTTTTGATGGAGGATTTGTCACCTCTAATATCGTTGGGGTCAGCAGCGTTGATAATATCCTGGTTGGGAATTGCTTCTATCAACCCACGACCAATATATGGAGGGCCAGCTAGTTCAGTAATCGCACGTCTAAATCCAATTGAACTCTGTTGGGTAGCTGGATTAAAGCCAACGAGGTTTCTATCTTCCGAAACGCTGGGGATAGCATCTGGCTTGCAATCTATAGTTGGGTCTAAAGCTTTCAGCTGTTCATTGGGCGGGCGGACATGCTGCAAGAAACCACTATAGTTCTGCCCAAAACCTGTTACGCGATTGATATTCCCATTCAACGGGTCGAAAACGTTCGCCGATGCTGAATAGTCTCCAAATACTGTAAAGGCTCCGGTTCGTCCTGTATTGTTGACTGCATCTAACTCTCCACTGGAGGCTATGCTCAGACGACCTAAGCTCACAGAACCATCTGAATCGACTGGATCTAAGCGGCTACCAGGCGCTCTACCGCCATTAACTTGAGTATCACCCGATACAAAACTAAAGTTAGTGGGGGTTGTCCTGTTAGCTCTACTGACGTTAGAAACACCTGTGAGCAGGCCTTCATTGGGAACTGTCTCAATGGCATTCAGGTGACAACCTGCACATCGAGTTTGCATGGAGGTTGACCCGAAACCATTCTCAACTCTGTTTGGAGTTGTAAAGAAGGTAGAACCTTCTAGTACTCTTTCCCGAATTGAGTTTGGTATAGAAGGATAAAGCAATGTATCCAACTGAGCCAAAGTACTCACAGGGGTCAGCCCGACATCGCCAAAGGTATCACGGCGCACACGCTCTACCGGACGCAGGGGGCGAGTTGGAGGTTGAACCACGAAGTTGGATGCAACTTCTTGTCGGCGGCGTGCAATCAAAGTTGCATCGTCAGGAAGGGGAATCTGACCGAAAACCTTTTGTGGGTTTATATAGCCAATGAGTACTGAAAGGCCTAATGATAAACCCACTATCAATAAGAGAAATCTTTGTTGTTTTCGCATTAACTAAGTTCCAAACTTATTTAATATTTGAGTAATACAAACTCAAGGCTACCGATTCCGTATTAGGACTAATACAAACTTAAAGCTACATATTCCTCATGGGATTTGTAGCTTTTTCGTAACTGAGTACGAAGAAAACAAGCAAAGCATCGATCCCAATACTTTAGAACTTAAGTTCGCAAATACCTGGGTAACTAATTACACTGTATATTACTACAATATCAGAGTAAAAGGAAATTTTTATTAAGTATATACTGTTAAATATTTCTACATAAACTATCGAGAAAACATCAAGATACTATGAAGTTAATGTCCCGCTAAAGTTCAGTTTATGTAATCTTTAAATTCAAATTATTTCCCTCATAAAGTTAAAAAAATCTTTAAAGAAAGAAACATTCAGAAAGAATATGCTGCTAGAAAGCAAATGCTTGTAGGCTGGATATCTACAGCTAGAAATTGGGTGAAATAGCCCGGAATTAGAGACTTTACTAGTCTAGGCTTCATCTTTGCATTACTTAATTGAGCCAGGCATATTGCTTGCCCCACAATAGTTTTCTTAACTTTAAATCACTTAGTTTAGTGCATGATATGGCAGAGCGAAAGATACTCTACCTTAAAGTTTGCTGATGAATTTGCTGGTCAAATACTAGACACACAGCGCAAGGCTTTCATGTCCAGTTTCAATATTGAATATTTGTATCTATTAAGATTGACTTTCCAACAATATTATGTGTTGAGAATTTTGATAGATGTTGCTCATCCATAATCTATTTTGTAAAAAGCATATCGCTTTCCATCAGTAAATAGATTTAACAAAATTTCACTCACAATATTAATTAATACTGAAAGTTGAGAAAAATTCTCAAAAAGTAGTTTGAGGAAAAACTAAACTCTAAATCTAATAAAATGGCAGGTATTCCTAAACTATTGCATAAAGATTCGTTCCTCGCGTCTTGGCTCGAAACAAAATTAATTGCACTAATTAGCAACACCTAAATTTGAATGATAATATTGACGCAATAGCTTTGAGGCTTTGAACATTTGCTGTTCATCTCAAACATGGATGTCTTCGTCACTAATATACTTAAAATCAGACTTACACACAGGACACGGAAAACAGAACCACAGAGGACAGAGAACAAACGTAGGGAATAGAGCTTTAGCTGTTTTTGCGTAAGTCTTAGTATTAAATTATCATACCAAACATCACACGCTATCCAACTGAATTTCACATTAAGTTAAGATGCGTTTGCATTGTAATATTGTGTTCGGTGAAAGACTTATTATTAAGGTCGTTTCTCCTTATGGACGATATAGCAGGTGACAGAGTTAAAAGTCTGATATAGCAGAAGGCAGGAGGCAGGAGGAAAAGTCTTATTATTCCTGGCATTCAAGCTTTCAAATTGTCCTAACATATCTGACTACCGCTATATTGTCTAGGTTTTATCGTTTACCAATGTCCTAAATAATATGGCTACGGCTATATATTCCAATACGGTTCAGTTAAGGTGATGAGAGTTGATTTCTCAATTTCTGCTTACCTATCAGACAATCAGCAAGATTTGGGGGAGAATCCCCCAATCCCCCTCCAAAATCATTCTTGCGTTTTTGGTTGAGTAATTATTTTTTGGTTTTGTTGTGATTTAGTTTTCTTATCTGAACCGTATTGGGTTATATTCCATTCAACTGCAAACCGCTATAATCGCCGAGTCTAGGCGATTGATTTGCGGCAGACATATCACAAGTAATTTGCCAGACATGATATGACTCTTGAATTCTGCTGTAATTACTGTGGTAGATGAAAAACCCGTAAAGCTACAGAAATTAAAGTTAGGAAGGTTAAAAAGCCGATAGTATCTAGCATAGTGGTGACTAACGGCCCACTTACCAAAGCTGGATCAAGCTTGAGGCGTTTCAAACCCATTGGTAGTAGTGTACCGAGAGTTACGGCCACCATTGTATTGGTAGCCATAACTGTGCCGGCAATTAAACCCACCCATCTTTCTTGAGGTTTCGCCCAAATCATTGATAGCGCCATCATGGTTAAGGCTAAAACTACCGCCGTACCCAAACCAGCGAGAACTTCTTTACGAAGAATTTTGAAAGTATCTCTGGGTGTGACTTCACCTACACCTAAACCTCTAATTGTCACAGTTAAGGCTTGAATTCCCACAGTCCCGCCGGTGTTAGAAAAAATTGGCATGATCACGGCTAAAACCGGGACAGCTGCAATTACCGATTGAAAAGGTGCGATCGCACTTGCCGCACCTATATATAATCCCATAATTGCTAACAACCAGGGTAAGCGCTTTCGCATCGTGACTAAGGGAGGAGACAAAGCTTCTTCATCACCACTTACCCCGGCTAATTTTTGAATATCTTCGGTAGCTTCTTCTTCTAAAATATCAATCACATCATCAATGGTAATGATGCCGACTAATCGATCTTCCCTGTCAACTACTGGGATAGCGATTAAGTCGTAACGCTTCATGATTTGGGCAACTTCTTCTTGCGGTGTTTCTGTTTTTACCTTAAGAACGCGATCGCTGGCAATATCCCGAATATAAACATCAGGAAAGGTAAACAATAACTGACGCAAGGAAACTACTCTAACAAGTTTGCGGTTATTGTCTGTAACATAGGCATAGTAAATTGTCTCTTTGTCTTCGTCTTGGCGGCGAATTTTGCTTAAGGCTTCCCCAACAGTCAAACCTTCTTGCAACCGCACATATTCTGTGGTCATTACCCGGCCAGCTGTACCTTCGGGATAACCAAGAATTGTGGCTGTGGCTTGTCTTTGTTCAGGACTTAACTGTTGTAATAAGCGTTTGACTACCCCAGCAGGTAACTCATCAAATAATTCTGCCCGTTCATCAGGACTCATCGCCTCAACAATCTGCACTACCTGAACATCATGCAGTGAATTAATTAGTTCTTCCTGCAAATCGGTTGGTAGATATTCAAAAACATCAATTGCTTGGGATTTATTTAACAGGCGGAAAGCGATCGCTCGCTGTTTTTCTGGTAATTGTGTAATATATTCCCCGACATCCACGGGTTGTAACCGATTTAAATCACACTTAAGTTGATTTAAATCACTGACATCAAACAGTGAATCACGAATATCCTGTATGAGCATGATACCTCCTATGTGCCTCCCCCGCGCCGAGAGACACGCTCACTAGCTTAGAGGAGGTTCGTACTGCCGTCTTGTGGACTTTTGTCCATAAAATCTCAACAACTCAATATCGATAGCCAATCAAGGCATCGCTAAATGATCATCGTAACTTGGAATCGCGCGATCTGATCAATTTTCAGTATCTATGTACTTAATTAGTGAGATTATATACAAGTACATCATTGATCACCCTGATTTTCTGTTAGCTAGTGTCGATTTTACTATTGCTAAAATTTGTGTCAAGCAAATGTAGCGGTTTGCTGGCAAAATTTACAGAGTCAAAATATTTACATATCCTCATTACTATTTGCTTGAAGATTAAGGGTAAATTTGTTAGCTCTCATGACAACTCTCAAACCCACCGAATTCTTCAAACCTAAGCTTTTTAGTACTATCTCAAGCGCCTGTAGGTTGGGTGAAACGAATTGGAAACCCAACAAAATGTGTAAATAAAACCGGATAATTTTTAACTCAGTAGGTTGGTGAAAATATTTCACTCCTCTTCTGGCATTGGTAAATCTAAGGCTATCAACAAAGCCTGAGATAAATGAGCCATTACCAACTGTGAAACTGCGCCTCTTAAACGTAAAAAGCGGGTTTTAGATAATACCCGCACTTGATCTGCCATTGCGATCGAATCTCTCTTAAGTCCACCATCAGGTGCTAAAATTAACACCTGAGTTGGATAAACTCGCTTTCCTGATTGATAAGTAGTGCAGGGAACTGCTAAAACGACCGGACTCGAAGAATTAATTGCATCACGACTGACAATAATCACTGGGCGAGTCCCTCCTTGCTCTGAACCTTCATTGGACTCTAGTCGAGCATCATAGACCTCACCCCTTCTCATTACAGAGATTCCTCTAACAGAAAAGCCTCCCACTGAGCAGCGGCGAATTCAGTTTCTAGTTTGAGTACCTCTGCCTGATAATCATTATCGCTGGCCATTTCTGCTAAAGCAGCGTCAATTGCGGCTCTTTTCTGTGCTGCTAATTCTCGACGTATTGCTTGCACCATAAAATCATTACGACTTCTTGCTTTGCCTTCTAAAACTGCCTGGTCAGTTGCTTCTAAAAGTTCCCGTGGTATTGCTAGTGTAGTGCGAACGGATTCGGCTTTCATGTAGTGATGATTATTTGGATGTCTTCAGTGACGACTTCTATGATATCACTCTTAATCGCACTCCGACCCTTGGAGTTCTACTGAAGACCTTGTAGCAACTAAAATTTTGACCCTACAGTAGTACCTAATCAGTAATAGAAAAGACTTTTGGTCTCGGTAAGGATATGTTCACATTACATATTGAGTGACAAAACTTAGCCATAGTCAAAAGTCCAGCTTCCATCAATATCTTAGGAATCTAGACTAATGATGAGCTACTATTTTCTACTTAAGTAGCAAGAGTTAGTTTGCGGTTAATCGTCAGTAATTAGGCAGAAAATAAATTTTTTTTGTGACTTTGCCTGAACCAATGGCTTTTTTGAGTGAACCATCTGTGCCAAATTCAAGCTTGACCATCGAAATTGCCCGAAATCGGACAGATAGAGTTGCCGGACAAAATCAGGCATAATCCTTAAACAGCGAGGGATAGAGGAAAACATACATCAAGGCAGTAAATAGAAAAACCCTAGCTCACCACTAGCAGGGTTTTCTTTTTCAGTTCGATAGAATTTTGACTGCTTAAGAGAAAGCGCGTATGGTTTGACAAACTTTACCGAACATTTTCTTATTTGCCCGTGTTTTGCGCCTTTTTATTAAATTCAAATTTCATATCGGTTAGTTTTTCCGATACTTCCCATAGTTTTTTAGCGATCGCTTGGTCTTTGGATAACTCGTTTGATTCGACTTTTATTGGATAGCCGCGGATCTCCATAAACCCATTGGGGCCGAAATATTCTGCGCCTTTTAAGCCTGCTTCGGTTGCCGCCCGCAGGGTTGGTAATGCGCCCATCGTGATGTCTTGAGCAACGATGCCGTTGAGATATTCCACAATGCCACCCGCAGTTCTCTGCAATTCGGTTGCCGTCCAGCCCGGATGCGAGGCGGTTACAAGTGTGTCGATACTGTGATCTTTTAGTTTGCGGTCGAGTTCGTAGGTGAAATAAAGGTTGGCAAGTTTGCTGTCGCCGTAGGCTTTCCATTTAGCATAACTTCTCTTTTCCCAATTCAAATCATCGAAATCTATTTTGCCTATATTATGTGCGCCGCTCGAAACATTGACAATTCGTGAGCCTTTGGTGCTGATCAAAAGTTCCAAAAGCTGTCCCGTCAAAGCAAAATGTCCGAGATGATTAGTGCCGAACTGCAATTCAAAACCGTCCGTCGTTTTGGCATACGGCGGAATCATCACACCCGCATTATTAATTAGTAAATCTAGATGCAAATAATTTTTCTTAAAGTTTTCAGCGAAATTTTTAACTGATGCTAAATTCGCCAAATCAAGTTCCATCACCTTTACGTCGGCATCTTGATTCTGTTGCAGAATTTTTGCCAATGCCTTGTTTCCTTTGTCCAAATTGCGAACCGCAATGATTACAGACGCTTGTTTATTCGCTAAAACCCGTGCCGTTTCATAACCGATGCCGCTGCTAGAACCCGTGACAATTGCTACTCTCCCTTTTTGACTCAGAATATTTTCCGCGTTCCATTTTTCATTTTTCATTTTATTTACTCTCCTAAATTAATCGAATGTTCGTTTAATTAACTCTTAAAAAAAGAATTAATTCGTTACTGCATCCCACGCAATTTTATAGGTGGTTTCTAACATTTCTTCATCCAAAATTAAAGCACCACTAAAATGCTCTTTTATCAATCCAGTCAGAGGCGCAAAGGTAAAAGCGGTAAAAATTTCCAGAGAAATATCCTTAAAAACCTTCTCCTCTTTACCACGATTGAATAAATCTAGCATTGGCTGGAAATAGCTCAAACTTTCATCTTTGCAAATGCGGTCAACCATCGGGGAATTAGCAAATTGCTCCGTAAAAGCAAATCTGACCGGATTATTAATCGCGTATTGATAATAATTATTCCAGACTATTTTAAAGGCTTGCTCTACCGATAGGTTCTGGTTGACACCTTTCAAAAT
The DNA here is from genome assembly GCF_000316625.1 of Nostoc sp. PCC 7107. Lineage (GTDB taxonomy): Bacteria > Cyanobacteriota > Cyanobacteriia > Cyanobacteriales > Nostocaceae > Nostoc_B. Next base: position 3,385,859 of record NC_019676.1, read on the forward strand.
TTCTGCGCTCATTTCCTGCTTCACTAACAAATATAGTTTATTAAGAAGATTTTCTTTGTTTTCAAAATAGACATATATCGTTGCGGGTGAAACATTCGCGGTTTTGGCAATTTTCGACATCGAAGTATCAGCAAAACCATTGGCAGTAATCAGTTCGATTGCCGCATCACAGATGGCTTGATTTTTTTTATTGTCTTTGTGCCTCATAATTTCTATAATAAACGAGCATTCGTTTATTGGCAAGTAAAAAACTTTGATGCTACAAAGCCGAGATCCCTGCAATATATAAGAATTTCCACAAATTTCTATTTTCAGTGAGGATTCTTTAACAACTGTGTAACTAAATGGCTACTAACACGAGATAATAAGTAGTCTCTACTACCCTTAGCTGTCATCTCGTTGCCGATTACAGAACAATTCTCTGCACAGCCATAGGGTGAAATTTTGCCAAGTTTCTTGAATGAGTATGAAAACAGCCACCGAATTACAAACTCGACTGGAGCATTACTACCAGCAAATCAAAACCATCATCCTCACGCGGCAAAGTCCGATTACTGGTTTGCTACCTGCGAGTACAGCTATCACTGCTCATGGTGATTATACAGATGCTTGGGTCAGAGACAATGTTTACAGTATTTTGGCTGTTTGGGGTTTGGCGCTGGCGTACCGCAAAGTTGATGAAGATAAGGGACGCACTTACGAACTAGAACACAGCGTGATTAAGCTGATGCGTGGGTTGCTATTTGCGATGATGCGACAGGCACATAAAGTTGAGCAGTTTAAACATACTCAGTCACCTTTAGATGGCTTACACGCCAAATATAATACGGCGACGGGCGATATTGTCGTTGGTGATGATGAGTGGGGACATTTACAACTTGATGCCACATCTATATTTATCCTAATGTTGGCGCAAATGACCGCTTCAGGATTGCCGATTATTTATACGATTGATGAAGTAAACTTTGTGCAGAACTTGGTTTACTACATTGGACGAGCTTACCGCACACCCGATTACGGCATTTGGGAACGGGGTAATAAAATCAATCATGGTAGTGCTGAGTTAAACGCTAGTTCTGTAGGAATGGCGAAAGCAGCACTAGAAGCCATAAATGAACTAGATTTATTTGGGGTGCGGGGAAGTCAAGCATCGGTAATTCATGTGCTACCTGATGAAATTGCCCGCGCCAGAAGTACCTTAGAATCGTTATTACCGAGAGAATCTGCATCTAAAGAAATTGATGCGGCACTGTTGAGTATTATTAGTTATCCGGCTTTTGCCGTGGAGAATGTCGAATTACGCGATTCTCCCAAGGAGACGCTACGCGAGCGCACTTTTAACGATATCATCAACAAACTCCAAGGCAAATACGGCTGTAAACGCTTCTTGCGTGACGGACATCAAACTGTTTTAGAAGATAACCAGCGCTTACATTACGAACCTTGGGAATTAAAGCAATTTGAGCATATCGAATGTGAATGGCCGTTATTTTTCACTTATTTACTACTTGATGGCTTATTTCGGAATGATCAAAAACAAATTCAACAATACCAAGAACTTTTAACATCATTATTAGTAGAACGCGATGGCTATTATTTATTACCAGAACTATATTATGTCCCAGCAGACAACATAGAAGCAGAAAAGTTAGCACCCCAAAGTCAACCACGATTACCGAATGCAAACATCCCTTTGGTGTGGGCGCAAAGCTTATATTTTCTCGGACAAATGTTAAGTGAAGGTTTACTGGCTGTGGGTGATATTGACCCATTAGGTAGACATTTATCTATGGGAAAAACCCGCGAAGCCCTGGTACAAATTGCCTTATTAGCCGAAGATGATGACTTACAAGCAAAACTAGCAGTTCAGGGAATTGAAACCCAAACCCCCAAGCAAGTAGAACCAATTCAAGTTAGACAAGCTGGGGAATTATCAACTATTTATACTCAAATTGGCCGCAATGATAAACTCGGTTTAACTGGGCGACCAGTAAGAAGATTGCGGAGTTTAACTACATCCCGCATCTTTCGGATTTGTGGGGAAACAGTAGTATTTTTGCCATCATTTTTAGATGCTCAACAGTTTTATTTAACTCTTGATTACCATTTTTTAGTTGATCAAATTAGAAGCGAACTTGCTTATATTCAACAATATTGGAGTGATTTAGGTCGTCCGATTTTAACTTTAATGTTGACACACACCATGTTAGAAATTGGTGCGGAAGCATTACTCGAACTGATGCAGGAACTCAAAGATGGTGTTTGCAATGGTGTGCGTGTCAAATTAGGTAGACTGAATCAGTTAATGCTGACAGGTGCGATTCAAAGAATTGATTTTTTGCAAGATGCCGAATTTTATCACTCAGCAATGCAAGATGCTGCGCCACATTGCCATTATTTGGCTTATCATCCCGGCAAAAGTTGGCGCTTAGGGCATACCCAAGAATTTCAAATGGAGTGCCAAACTAACTTAGGATTTTTATTGTCTGCTTTGCGGGCTTCGGAAAATCTTTATGAGCAAATTGAGTTATTGCAGACATTAACTCGCTTGCAAGGATTAGAATGTGACACCGGGTTTGCTGGCCCCCACCCTCGCGTGACAGTCGCTAATTTGCTGGATGAAGTTTACACCAAAGCCGGCGATTTAGGACTCTGGGCGGTAGTGCGTCGGGCGGCCGGGTTGTTACAGATGGTGGATATTGGTTTATCAGATGCTGTTACTAGTATTTTGGTGCGTGGTAAGCAGATAGCTGTAGGGAGAGCGTACAGCGAAGCATCATTGATTACTGTACCCATGCCTCATAACGAAATTACTGAGAAAATCAAGCATTTTTGTCGTGAAGATATCCGCGATCGCGTTCTCACACAAGAAATCTTACTGTATCTTGGGACTCTAATTCGTTCGGAAACAGAATTATTTCAAGGACTGCTAACTTTACGCGTTGGTTATCTCATCTTATTAATTACCAGCGAACTAGCACAAGAATTGCGCGTTACCCAAGATGAAGCCTACGAAAAGTTAATGGAACTTTCGCCCTTTGAAATCAAAATGCGCTTACGTCAGGTATTAACTGGTTATACAGGAGTGAGTAACTTGTTGCGCCAACAGGAATCATTGCACGTTAAGCAAAAAGAAAGCGATATTGAATGGGTGGTGCTACCCACAATTGCAGAAGAAATCGAAGTACCTACTGGTGGTTGGCGACGTTTCCGCCAAGCGGAGGGGGCTGTTAACCGGGTACCCAAAAACTTTTTTCAGCAAGTTTGGCTGTTGATGAAACATTGCAAAGGCTTAGTAATTGGGGATAAATTAGAGCGCCGTAATCGTTTAGATAGTGAATTGATGTTATCGGAAATGACGGCTGGCGAAAAGAACTTTGCGCTGCGAGTTGAGCATTTATTAAATAAAATCGAAGCGCCAGAATATCGCCAAGTTAATATTGAAGCATTAATAGAATTAGGCGCGATCGCATCTAAAAACCCCAGCTTGCAAATTGAAGAATATATTGTGTTAGATGTGTTAATTGGCCATGCTGTGCGCTTGGCGTGGTTAGATGCACACCCAGAACGCAGCGATCGCTATGATGAAGATAAAGCAAATGCGTGGCGATCTTTCTACAATACTTCACCCCAAGATTGCGCGACTTATATTCTTAAAGCTTTCAGATTCTTGACAGAGTTTGTCAGAGAACATTAAACCCACATTCCGCAAATGAAGGGTTTGGGAAAGGGTGTAGGTATTACAAAGCCCTACACCCATATACCCAGCCTTGTAATATTGCTTATCGCAAATTAGCTGGTACTTCTTTTGGCACTACCCAATAGTAAATAGTCTTTCCATCTACTTGTAGTGTTTGTTGTGGTTTCCAGTCGCCCATATCAAAAGCGTGAGAAACAATTCTGGTACCCGGTTTGAGTTTTAATAATTCGGGGCGAAGTTTTTGGTTAACTTCGGGTAGTAGATACAGTGTGATGACAGTCGCTTCACTCAAATCAGTTTGGAATAAATCTTGCTGACGGAATTTTACTCGGTCTGTGACTCCGGCTTTTTGGGCGTTGGCGTTAGCTTCTTGAATCCGTTCGGGATTAATATCTATACCTACGCCGCGTGTACCATACTTTTGTGCTGCTGTCACGACAATTCGGCCATCACCACTCCCCAGGTCATAAAGCACATCATTTTTACCTACCTTGGCTACTTGCAACATAGCATCAACTACAGGCTGTGGTGTTGGTACATAAGGAACATCACCAGGGCGTTCTTGAGGTTGTGTTGTTGTCGGTGCTTCAGTTTGAGCCGTTAAAATAGGCGGTTGCACTTCTGCTGCTGAATCTTGTTGTTGGGCGGTGCATCCGGCAATTGCCAAAGTGGTGACACTCACACCTGTAATTAATGAAAGCAGAATTTTTTTAAACATGAATCTACTCCTAAAGCAAAAATAGGTGAATGTTGAATGAATTACGTTCTATTTTGGCGGTAACGATTCCACAGCAATAGCGGAATACCTGCGGCTACAACTAAAACCCCCACACCAGCGCCCACTCCGGTATACGCCAAGCTGGAATAAAGTAAGTAGCCGCACATCGCACAAAATAATAATGGTGTCAAGGGATAAAATGGGACGCGGAATGGTCGCTGAATTTGCGGTTCTCGGTGGCGTAGCACTAGCAGCGAGATACCGGAAAGTAAAAAGAAAAACCAAAATATCGGGGCGGTATAGTCCACCATTGTTTCAAAGCCTTTGCGGGTGAACGTACCTAACAAAACCAACGCCAAAGCGATCGCAGCTTGCAATAATAAAGCATAACTAGGTGTGCTTGGACGTTGCCGCCAGTGTCCCATAAAACCGAAAATGGCAAAATCCTGTCCTAAAGCGTAATTAGTCCGCGCCCCAGTAAATAAAGTAGCGTTCAGTGCGCCCAAAGTGGAAACTGCAATCAACAAACTGATAAACCAAGCGCCCGGTTCACCCCAAAACGCCCGCATTAAATCAGCCGCTACAGCTTGGGAATTGGACATATTTGTTAACCCCAATCCCCGCAGATAAGCTAAATTAATTAGCAAGTAAATTACAGTAATTGTGCCAATACTCCAAAGCAGCGATCGCACAATATTGCGTTGACGATTTTGAATTTCGGCAGAAATATAAGCGGCTTCATTCCAACCGCCATAAGACAACAAGACAAACACCATTGCTAGTCCCCAAGTTCCTGTTGCGGTAGATTCTACAGCCGTGGGAGCATTTGGCGTAATAGTTAAGCCAATTAACACTACTAGCAACAAACCGAGAACTTTCGCCACCGTCAGTAAGTTTTGCGTCCACTTACCTTGTTGTAAGCCGATAATATTTAACGCAGTTAAGAATGCGATCGCCATTGCGGCATAAATCGAAGTTGAAAAGTTTCCTAACTGCCAAATTTGCGAAGCATAGTCACCAAAAACAAACGCCAATAAAGCAATTGAGCCAGTTTGAATCACTGTCATTCGCGCCCAAGCAAATAAAAAGGCAACTTCTCGCCCAAAGGCACGTTTGAGATAATAATAAACTCCACCTACATCAGGATATGTTGTGGCTAACTCTGCGTAGCACAATGCACCTACCAGAGAAACCAATCCCCCAATCAACCAAAACAGCAGTACAGCAAAACTGCTTCCTGCTTGGGTTGCTACTAAAGCAGGAGTTTCAAAAATTCCTGCACCAATTACAATACCGACAATCAACGCTACAGCATCTGATAGTGTCAGTGATGCCTTGGGTGCTGCTTCCGTAGTTGCTAAACCTTCAAGTAATTTGTACTTTTCATGTCTACTCACATCGACTCCTGCTCGGTATTGAGTGTAATGAGCAATGTTGTGAAAAAATATCAATTACTTTTGATAGTGCGGGATAAATATGACATAAAAGTGACAACCATCGTCATTTTTCATCTTTTGTGAATAATAAAGATCACCGACTTCTTAAAGAAGTCGGTGATCTGAAGTGCTTGATTTTTATTTACTCTTAAAGTGGCAATTTAATTTGAAATATAGAACCCTTATCTAGTTCGCTTTTTACACTCAGATGACCGTTATGTGCTTCAATAATCTGTTGAGCGATCGCTAATCCCAAACCAAAACTATTTGCAGAATTTGTTTGATGTTGTTCTACTCGATAAAACTGTTCAAAGATATGTGGTAAATCTGTTGCAGCAATTCCAATACCATTATCTTTTACTTCAATAATTGCCTGATTGTATTTAGTAAATAAACGTAACTCTACCAATCCCCCTGGCGGAGTATACTTACAGGCGTTACTCAGCAAATTAATCACAGCTAAACAGATTAATTCGTCATCTAAACGCACCATAATTGGAGATTCTGGTAAATCACTCTTGAGGTTTAAATGTTTAGCGGCAGTCTTCACTGATGGGGAGTTTAATACTTCCTTCAGTAAGTCTCTCAAGTCAATTTTTTTTAATGATTCTGGAGTTAAACACCCTGTGCGGCGTGCCAGAAATAATAAATTGCCAATCAATGTATTCATCGATTTAGCTACATCTGCAACTTTTTCTAGACGCAGATGTTTACTAGCACTATCTTCCATTGGGGCGAGTAAGCCAACTTGAGCATTACTCAAAATTGCCGCCAAAGGAGTGCGTAATTCATGGGAAGCATGGGCTGTAAAGCGTTCAAGTTGTCTGTAACTTAGTTGGATGGGTTGCATGGCTATGCCGCTGAGAAACCATCCAGTTAAACTTGTGATTCCTAAAGCAATGAATACCGTTGATATTAATAAAAGTAAAAATCTATCGAGTAATTCTTGCACACGAGTCATGGGCATTGCCATTTGCAGATAGCCAATTAATTCACCTTTATGCTTCACTGGCAAGGTAATTTCCCGTAACCAAATAACTCCATCTAAATTATCGATAATTTTTAATGTTTGATAGGCAAATGTTTGGTTTAATTGTTCTTGTGGCATCTGCCCAAAGTAACGTTTTAATTTGCCCTTGGGGTCGTACCAACGAGCATAAAAAATTTCACTATCTGCTGCTGGTGGGTTATTTCCTAACACTGGTAAATGTTTGAGAAATAATTTTTTTTCTCCTTGGTAAATTTTGTACTGTACACCTGCGGTAATTACTCTAGATTTTTTGTATAAAAATAGGTCAATAACCTCTAACTGCTGGACTGATTCTTGATAATAAAGAATCCCAGCAAAAATTACGAGAATGCTACCCATTGAGAGAGTGAACCAACTAGCCAAGTTACGGCGGCTACGGTTGAACATAACTCAAAAATTTAAACGTTATTTTTTTGATCAGGATTAAGACGATAGCCCATCCCATAAATAGTTTCTAGCCAATCTGCTACATCTAGCAACTGTAAACGCTGGCGCAAACGCCTGACTAAGGCTGTTGTTGCATTACTTTCTGGTTCACTACCCCATTCCCATAAAGCTTGTTCAATTTGATCGCGGCTTAAAACTTGATATGGATGACGCATCAAATATTCTAGTAACTGAAATTCGCGGGTAGATAACTCTACTTTTGTTTCATCGCGTTCGACAATCTGTGTGGAAATGTGCAATTTTAGATTTGCAAGTTGGAGTTCCTCACCTTGCCAAATAGGCGATCGCCTACCTAAAGCCCGCACTCGCGCTAATAATTCAAATAAATCTGTCGGTTTGACTAAATAATCATCTGCACCAGCATCTAAGCCCGTGACTTTTTCCGCAGTGGTATCTTTTGCCGTCAAAATCAATACAGGAGAGGTTTTCCCTGCTTGGCGATATTGCCGACATAAATCTAAGCCACTGATTTCTGGTAGCATCCAGTCTAATATCAATAAATCATAGTCTCGCTGGGTAATTGCCCACTGAGCGATCGCGCCGTTTTCTAAACCATCTACAATATGTCCAGCTTGAGACAATGCTGTTTGCAAGGGTTCTAATTGGGCTGTGTCATCTTCTACCAGGAGTATTCGCATGGTTAGGTAGTATCAGTTTTTCCACGCTTGATTGTAGGAAATCTGACTCAGTAAAACTTCTGCCATCAGTGAGATTTTTGCCAAACTAGATCATCAGCCACTGGATAGTAGGGGAGTTAACTTTCTGGCGATCGCTAAATTTGAAATTAATGCCAAGCCTAATTTACTACATCTTTCTATGTTAAAAAAATATCCCCTGTTCGGTTTGACAAACAGAGGATTGATGTATTTTTTTGTAAAAAAACTATTTAACCGACACAGCATCAACATCAACGGTTTTTGCATCCGAAGTAGCATCATTTGAAGTATTGGCGGCATTAGCAGTATTCACAGAAGTGTCTACACCTTTACGCGCTTTCCAACCTTCAAGCACTAGTCCAGAAACTTCACTAACTAAGAGTGTCATGAGCAGAACATCGTCAATTTGACCAACGATGGGAAAAATATCAGGAACAATATCAATAGGGCTGACAAAATAAACTAGTGTTCCTAAAATCACCCACCAGCGATACTTTGGGTTGCGAATTAAATTGCGATACCAAGTGTATACAGCTTCAATTGAAAATTTCATTTTTTAGCCCTCAAGTTACCTTTTATTTTGACAAATTCTGTTGATAATTTCCGGTGGGAATAACCGTCCTAAATTAGTCTGGAAGATGCTACACCAGATCATCCGTAATTGATAAACATTAATTTTTACTGTAAATGTTGAGTTCGCTGTTACCTGTGGGAATACTAGCTCACGAAGTATCAATTTTAATCTATCCAATGTTGGAGGATAGAATTTAAATGACTAGAACTGACTCTCGCAAAGTTAAAGCTTTTCCATTACAACTGGTGCTGATTATTCCCTTCGCCTTACAAATCTTTGGTGCAGTGGGTTTAGTGGGCTATTTGTCATTTAAAAATGGGCGACAAGCAGTCAATGACTTGGCAGATCAGTTAATGAACCGGACTAATGGTATAGTGCAGCAGCATCTGGATGCTTATGTATCTATCCCCCATAAGATTAACCAGATTAATGCTGATGCGATCGCAATGGGATTGTTAGATATACGCGATCGCAAAACTATGGGTAAGTATTTCTGGAAGGAAATGCAGGCCTACGATTTAACTTACATTGGTATGGGATTGACTACAGGTGAAGGGGTAGGTGCAGCCCGTTACGATGGCAAAACTGTCACAATTGACGATTGGTCGGCTAAACTACCCAACAATGGACGCAACTACGCCACAAATCAACAAGGCGATCGCATCCACATCAATAACTCATTTGAATACAACAACTTTAAAGAAACTTGGTATACAGAACCAATAAAAGCGGGTAAACCAATTTGGTCGCGCATTTACACCTGGAATTCACCTGATGGTGCTTATATCAGTGCTGCGACTGGTCGTCCCATATATGACGCAAATAAGCAGTTATTAGGAATGGTTGGTGCAGACATCCATTTATTAAAGTTAAGTGAATTTTTGCGGCGTTTGGATGTTAGCGATTTGGGACAGGTGTTTATTGTCGAACGAAATGGTATGTTAATTGCCAACTCTAGTAAACAAGAAACTTTTTTGGTAATTAATGGTGAAGTTAAGCGAGTCAAAGCTACACAAAGTCCCGATCCAATAGTTAAAAATACTGCTAAATATCTTGAACGGAAATTTAATGGATTCCAGTCAATTACTGCACAAAAAAAACTGCAATTGAAACTTCCGAAAGAAACACAATTTTTATATGTCACTCCTTGGAGCGATCAATATGGACTTGATTGGTTAGTAGTAGTGAATGTGCCAGAAAAAGCTTTTATGGCAAAGATTAGCACCAATACTCAAATTACAATATTGCTCTGTTTAGCCGCATTAGTTTTAGCAACTTTTATCGGTTATTTAACTTCTAATTGGGTTATCCAACCAATTTTGCGAATCAATCGTGCTAGTCAGGTAATGGCATCGGGCAACTTAGAACAGACTGTCAATATTAGCAAAATTGAAGAACTCAATACATTGGCTCAGTCTTTCAATTATATGGCTGAACAACTGCGTCAATCTTTTGCTGCTTTAGAAAATAGTAAAGCAGAATTAGAAGACCGAGTGGAAGAACGTACTACCGAGCTAAAAACAGCATTAAGCGAATTAACCCGCACCCAAGCACAAGTAATTCAAAATGAAAAAATGTCGAGTCTTGGTCAATTAGTTGCAGGAGTTGCCCATGAAATTAATAATCCAGTAAATTTTATTCATGGTAACATTACTCATCTGAGCGAATACACTCAAAATCTGCTTCAAATACTTCATCTTTACCAAGAATGCTATCCTAATAAAGACCCAAAAATACAAGCACTAGCTGAAGAAATTGATTTAGAGTTTTTGATAGAAGATTTAGATAAGATTCTGCCTTCAATGAAAATAGGAACTGAGCGAATTCGTAACATTGTGCTGTCGTTGCGAAATTTTTCGCGCATGGATGAAGCGGATTTTAAAACAGTTGATATTCATGAAGGTATTGAAAGCACATTATTGATTTTGCAATATCGCCTCAAAGACAAACCAGAATCGCCGGGGATTGAAGTTATTCGTGACTATGGCAATTTACCTGAAGTGGAATGCTATCCTGGACAACTCAATCAGGTTTTGATGAATATTTTGGTGAATGCGATTGATGCTTTGGAAGAGTCAAGTGTCAATACTCAAAATTCAACAGTGCAGAAACCACAAATTACTATTCGGACATCAGCTTGTGATAGTCGATGGGTAGAAATTGCGATCGCTGATAATGGAACAGGAATGCCAGAACAAGTAAAAAACCGCATTTTTGACCCCTTCTTTACTACTAAACCTGTGGGGAAAGGTACGGGTATGGGGATGGCGATTAGTTATCAAATCATTAGCGAAAAGCATCACGGCAAGTTAGATTGTTTCTCTACTCCCGGACAAGGAACTGAGTTTAGAATTCAAATTCCAGTGAAACAGTAGTACTAACAAAGTGCTAAATGTAAATAACCTGAGTTCGGGGTCAGCCCAAACCATGATTCTATCATTGGCTGAAACTCCTAGGACTTACGCAAAATACCTCTCAAACTCTCATTTCTCTGTGACCTCTGCGCCTCTGTGGTTCGATTTTTTAGAACTGGTGCTTAAGACCAGCAGCAAAATCTTTTTAACCCGAACGGAGGTTAAATAATTCAGGATTGAGTCAGAGAAAACTCTTCCCCAACCCTTACAACCTAATTCTTACTTGGTTTGAGTGCCAACAAGACTTCTAGTTGACTAGTGGATTTGTCGGGGCTAGTGGCGGTTGCAGCCAAACCACGAATCGAATTTAGAAGGGCTGTAGTCTCAGGTGGAATTGGTCTACCTTGGGCAGCGAAACGATTAACTAAAGATACAGTTTTATCCATATCTAAGTAGAAGTAACCACCGTTAGGTTGTTGCAATGAACCTGTAACAGTTTTAAAGGTGTTGCTTTGATCGAGTGATGAGCTTTTGTTAGCTGCTAAAGCGTCAGCAACAGGGCCACCAAGTGCTAAAAAGACGGTATCTTGATCTAACCAACCATGAGCTAATAATGCTCCTTGCTTGGGTATTTGCCATTCTGTGACATCTTTACCGCTAATTTTTCTGGTGGCGATGTTGATTCTTTGGGCTTTGGCTAAGTTGTCAAGTTTTATAAAAGTGGCTTCTGCGGTTTTGCGATCGCTGGTATCAAATACAAGCGCACCACCAAAACCTACACTGGCTAACACACCTTGATTAGAGGGAATCGCCCCAACGCCAAATTCTCCATCCATCCAGCCAAAAATTTCTTTATCTAAGTCAATATTGGCGAATTTTAACTGACTGCGGACTTGTTGTAGGGTTTGCTGAACTTCTGGATAGTCTTTTGACTGTTCTACGAGTGTTTGCCAACCGCGACTGATACCATTACCACTAATCAGCGCAAAGGTATCACCAGGAAATTGTGCCAATATCTTAGCTGGTGTGTTTTGATACTGAAATTTGTTTAGTTGCGGATCTAAATTAGCGATCGCTTTTACCCGCACTCCCATATCATCTATACCGACACCAGCCACCATTGATTTTACTTGTTTCAACTGTGACAAAGTTTGTGGCGGTAGTGCTTTACCCTGATTGCTGGCTGCTGCTAATTGCTGTACCATGCCTGCATAGTCCGGTACATAAATTTGCGCTAGGGTATTTTGCAAATTTACACTCTTGCTGATAAGGTTATTTGCCCCTTCTTTATTAGCAAAGGAAGGTTGCCCTTTTAAGGTATCAATTGCTTTTTCTACAGATTGTTTTTCTGGAGCTAATAGCAAATAACTATTATTGACAACTACATTATATGTTGGTCTTGCATTTTCTATTGTTTCGGTAATCTTTTCACCTTTATAATCATATTCTTTACTTTGTACACCTTTTTGACTTTTTAATTTATTGGCAAAATTCAAAGCAGCAAGTTTATCTTTGATCCCTACCACCATTAAAATATTTGTTTCTTGTTGTAATTTTGTTGAGGGCTTGGCTGTATTTCCAGGAGTTGGGAACTGAGCCGGTTTAATCGTACTGGGAGGTAACACGGCAAACATTACACCACCAACCCAAGGCTTGATATCTTTTTCGTAAGAAATATCACTGCCCTTAAACATATCTTTGTTCAAGTCTTCTAGAGTTTTTGTCAGCAGCTTTTGAGCTTCTGGTGTGCCGAACTGCTGCAATTTTGACCAAGCTTGAGCATCAGTAGAAATATATGTAGCCATCACTGCTGATGCTGGAACTAATTTAGCACTACCTAAAGCACCGGAAATATCTCCAGCAGGCCCTTTAGAAAAATAAGTGTAAACTGCTATACCTCCCACCACGGCGACAACTGCACCAATGGCAGGAATTAAAAAATTTGTCTTACGTTCAGGCATTGTTACTGTCCTCTTTTTCTCAGATTTTTACTGAGGTTAGTAAAAACGTCATTGTTGAGTTCGCGGAATTATGGATAAATTTCACTAAGTATTCGGTTTATACTGATAAAATTAGTGAATCTATACATATAAGTTGACAAAAAACTCCAAAAAAATACTTCAAAGAAATGAGATGCAAATCCGTAAATGCTAGGTTATTCATCTTGAGAGATAGCTTGTGGGAAAGAGGCAGGCTATCCTAAGCTAATAAGAAAATTTGCCGAGTATTTATACTCAAGGAAAAATCATCAAAAATATCACCACAGAAGATTCATGAGAATCTCTCACACAATTGCAACGATCGCATATTCTCTATCCGCTGTTTGGATGAGCAAACATTACCGATAGCATTATTCTCGTAAACTTACTTAGATTTTTTAGGATTACAAGGTCAGTCAGCATCAATGACACATTCCTATTTTGATACAGATAATAACGGACACAAATCTTTTGAGTTACCAGGAGCCAGACCACACTATAATCCAGATCGCCCTGGACAGGTAGAGCATATTTTTCTCGACTTGCACTTAGACATCCCTAAGCAAAGTTATCACGGTAGTTGTAGTATTCGTTTGTCACCGATTCGCTCTGGAATTGACCGTTTGCTACTGGATGCAGTTAATTTAAATATCCAATCTGTGCAAGTGGATGAAGTGGCGCAAAAGTTTGACTATGATGGCGAACGGCTGGCGATTAAGCTTGACCAACCCACAGAACTGGGTAAAAGGATTTTGATTGCGATCGCCTATTCAGCCGAAAAACCCCAACGCGGTATCTACTTTATTCAACCAGACAAACACTATCCCCACAAACCCACCCAAGTCTGGACTCAAGGCGAAGACGAAGACTCCCGTTTTTGGTTTCCCTGCTTTGACTATCCCGGACAACTCTCAACATCAGAAATTCGGGTACGTGTCCCTAAATCATTAGTCGCCATTTCCAACGGTGAATTAATTGATACATCTGAAGAAGGTTCCGAAAAAATTTACCATTGGTCACAACAGCAAGTTCATCCCACATACTTAATGACTCTGGCTGTGGGTGACTTTGCCGAAATTCGAGATGAATGGAAAGGTAAACCTGTCACCTACTACGTTGAAAAAGGCCGGGAAGCCGACGCGAAACGCAGTATGGGGAAAACTCCCCGCATGATTGAATTTTTGAGTGAAAAGTATGGTTATGCTTACGCTTTTCCCAAATATGCTCAAGTTTGCGTTGATGACTTCATTTTTGGCGGGATGGAAAATACTTCCACCACCTTATTAACAGACCGTTGTCTTTTAGATGAACGCGCCGCTTTAGATAACCGCAACACCGAAAGTTTAGTTGTTCACGAACTAGCGCATCAGTGGTTTGGCGATTTGCTAGTAATTAAGCATTGGTCTCATGCTTGGATCAAAGAAGGTATGGCTTCTTACTCCGAAGTGATGTGGATGGAACAGGAATATAGTGCCGCAGAAGCAGCATATTATCGTTTATTAGAAGCGCGGAGTTATTTAAGCGAAGATAGTAGCCGCTACCGCCGCCCTATGGTAACTCATGTTTACCGCGAAGCCATTGAACTCTATGACCGTCACATCTACGAAAAAGGGTCTTGTGTTTATCACATGATTCGGGCGGAATTAGGAGAAGAATTATTTTGGCACGCCATTCAAACATTTGTCCAAGATAATGCTCATAAAACTGTGGAAACAGTAGATTTACTCCGCGCCATTGACAAAGCCACAGGACGAAATTTAGCTTTTTTATTCGACCAATACGTTTATCGTGGTGGTCATCCTGATTTTAAAGTGGCTTACGCTTGGGATGGCGATGCAAATTTAGCCAAGGTCACAGTTACCCAAACCCAAGCCGATAACAATAGCAGTAAAAATTTATTTGACCTGAAAATCCCTATCGGTTTTGGCTACAGCACTCAGCACTCCCCATTCACCACTTTTACAGTCCGAGTACACGAACCCGAACAAACCTTCTACTTCCCACTGTCAGCCAAACCAGATTTCATTAGCTTTGATGTCGGCAATCATTTCTTGAAAACTGTAACCTTGGAATATCCTGTTCCAGAGTTAAAAGCACAGTTAGAATTTGACCCTGATCCAATTTCCCGCGTCTACGCAGCTGCGGCTTTGGCGAAAAAAGGCGGTTTGGAAGCGACCAAAGCTTTATCAACCTCATTGAAAAACGATCCTTTTTGGGGTGTGCGGGTAGAAGTGGCGAAACAACTAGCAGAAGTCAAATTAGATCAAGCTTTTGATGGGTTAGTTACTGGATTAAAAGATAAAAGTCCTTATGTGCGCCGTGCTGTTGTGAATGCACTGGCGACAATTAAAACCTATGACAGCTATAAGGCTGTGAAAGAGGTCATACAAGAAGGAGATCGCAGTTATTATGTAGAAGCTGCCGCTGCCCTCGCAATTGGAGCGATCGCAGCTGCTAATCTAGATGAAAAGC
Source organism: Nostoc sp. PCC 7107 (assembly GCF_000316625.1). GTDB lineage: Bacteria > Cyanobacteriota > Cyanobacteriia > Cyanobacteriales > Nostocaceae > Nostoc_B. The sequence goes on from NC_019676.1 coordinate 3,401,225, forward strand.
CCAAGGAAGAAAAAGTCATCAAGCTGCTGAAGTCGGTTTTAGAAGAAAAAGCAGGCTGGAATGAAGTTGTCCGCAGTGGCGCAGTTAACGGTTTAGCAGAACTCAAAACTTCCGAAGCAGCTTTAAATCTATTGCTGGAATACACCAAACAGGGAGTTCCCCAAGCCTTACGTTTAGCGGCAATTCGGGCTTTAGGTAAGATTTCCGTCGGCCAAACTCCTGTTAACCTAGAACGGATTTTAGACAGATTAACAGAACTCGCCAAAGAAACATTCTTTTTAACCCAAGTCGCCGTAGTCACAGCTTTGGGCAAAATGGAAACACCCAAAGCAATTGGTATTTTGCGATCGCTTGCTGAACAAACCCCAGATGGTCGAGTACGCCGCTATGCTGACGAAGAAATTGCCAATGTTCAAAAGCATATCGGCCCAGAAACTGCATTACGCCAATTGCGCGAAGAACTCGACCAACTCAAACAACAAAACCAAGAACTCAAAAGTCGTTTAGAAAATTTGGAGGCGAAATCTAAGTAGAACTTGGTTTACTACTGTATAAAACAAATGCGATCGCGTTGATCAAATTAATATCGCGATCGTTTTTTTAATTGATGACAAGCCCTAGGAAAAATCGCTCCTTAATAATTCTTTAACTATTAACAGTTTGTTTTCGCCCCATTTGCGGGGATTTTTTGTACTTTTATAAAGTATAATTAAGAAAAAGATAAAAAAGTTAGGCAAGCACGGTAGGCTTTTATCGCCGAGTGTGTACCCGAAAAAAAATAAAGTTTAATAGTTTTTTATAAAAAACTAAGGTTATCCTCAACAAGCAATTAGCTTGTATGTCGGGATGCCAAAAGAACAACAGTGTAGATTTCCCAGTTGAAGAGGCAAACAAAAGCGTGGGTCAGTATCAACCTGCTCAGCTAAAGCGGTACAATCCAGAAGCGATCGCTCGTCACTATCGTTACCGCCCCTGGTTAGCATGGGGACGCTTGCTGAGAATAATCTGGTCTTTTGCTGGATTCATTTTGAGTCTAAAGTGGGATGAATGGCAAGATCAAGTAGAGCAGAATCGGGGAAAGCGAGCTACCCAATTACGAGAACTGCTCACTAGCCTAGGCCCCACCTTCATTAAAGTCGGTCAAGCCCTCTCTACCCGGCCTGACTTAATCCGCAAAGATTTCTTAGAAGAATTGGTCAAACTACAAGACCAATTACCCCCCTTCGATAATGCGATCGCTTACGCAATAATCGAAAAAGAACTCGAATGTGCCATATCAGATGTTTACAGCGAATTATCTCCATCACCGGTCGCTGCGGCTAGTTTAGGTCAAGTTTACCGTGGTCGTTTGCTCAGTGGTGAAGAAGTAGCAGTGAAGGTACAACGTCCCAACCTACGTCCTATTCTCACCTTAGACCTTTATTTAATGCGGTGGGCTGCGGCTTGGCTGGCACCTTGGCTACCCCTAAATCTTGGCCACGACTTGACCTTAATTGTTGACGAATTCGGCACCAAGTTATTTGAAGAAATTGACTACATCAACGAAGGTCGCAACGCCGAAAAATTTGCGAAGAATTTCCGTAACGACCCCCAAGTCAAAGTCCCAGCAATTTACTGGCGTTACACCAGCAATCATGTTTTAACCCTGGAATGGATTAACGGCTTCAAACTCACAGATACGAAAAGTATTCGCGCCGCTGGATTAGACCCAGAAGTAATTATCCAAATTTGTGTTACCTCTGGTTTACGACAACTGCTAGAATTCGGCTTTTTCCACGCTGACCCCCACCCTGGCAATTTATTTGCTATGCCCGATGGTCGAATTGCTTACATCGACTTTGGCATGATGGATCAGTTAGAAGAAACAACCAAGGAAAATTTAGTAGATGCCTTAGTCCATCTGGTCAATAAAGACTATCTCGATTTAGCCGCCGATTTTGTCAATTTGGGTTTTCTCACTCCCGATACGAATATTTGCCCCATTGTACCGGCATTAGAAGCCGTATTGGGGGATGCTATTGGTAAGAATGTCGGAGATTTTAACTTCAAAACAATTACCGATGAATTTTCGGAATTGATGTATGAATATCCTTTCCGAGTTCCTGCCAAATTTGCGTTAATTATTCGTTCGTTGGTCACACAAGAAGGAATTGCCCTCAGCCTCAACCGGAATTTTAAAATTGTAGAAGTTGGTTATCCTTATGTTGCCCGACGCTTACTCACTGGCGAATCTCCCGAATTACGGCGACGTTTGCTGAACGTCTTGTTTAAAGATGGGAAATTTCAGTGGCAGAGGTTGGAAAATTTAATTGCGATCGCCCGTACAGATGGTAACTTTGATGTATTACCCACAGCCCAGATGGGACTGCAATTCTTGTTATCAGAAGAAGGTAAATTTCTGCGGCGACAATTAGTATTAGCCCTGACAGAAGATGACCGCCTGCATACCGAAGAAGTGCAACGCCTGTGGGATTTAGTCAAAGATGATATCAAGCCTAATCGTTTATTAGATGTTGCGATCGGCTTGTTAACAGAGTTTTCTAGAGAAGGTGTAGCCGCCATTTTACCAAAAGCTACAGCCTTGGCTAATCTGGGAAATTCTACATCAGGTGTAATACGTTGAAAGGAACAATTCCAGTCTTAGATCAGGAGGTACTTTTACCTCCTATTTTTTGACTAGTAAATTATTACAAAAAAATTTCTCCCCTTTAATATACTTTGGAGTTTACATGTACTATTTTCCCGAACAACCGCCTTATTTGCTCCTAGCCGTTGGGTTATTTATAGCTGTAACTTCTGGCTTTGGTTTAACAGGAACACTCAAAGTGATTGTACAGAAATGGAGCAAAGATAGCACAGAAAAATCTGAACCTAGTTTTTATTCTAGACAGTTATTAGTACCATTTTTAGGCATAACCTTTGGCATTACTCTCTTTCTTTATTCCGGTTTAGCAATCTTTGGCTTTCCTAGCTTACTTGCCTTGGGAGTTGGTTTACCACTTGGTTTATTAACTTGCTTGCTTTTATGGTTGCAGTTGAGCAGTATGTTGAGTTTTGCCAAAAATAACGGAATGCAAGCCCTTGATTTAGATTCTTGATCTTAGACAAAATAAAGCTACATACTATACTGGTAAAATCATTCAATTAACTGCTCACTGTAACTGTGATTATTTAGTTAACGGGGCAGTTTTTTACATAAACTTCAGAAACATCTAGACATAATTATGATAAATTTCAATATAATTACTGATATGCAGATATTTAAAAGCCTAATAGGATAAGTGAATTCATGGTGAACCTAAAAGCATTTAATAAAGTCGGTTTATCCAGCAGGAAGCTCTACCAAATACACCCAAGTGTCTTGCTCTAGCTAACTTTTGTTACTACTTTATTACATGCCTAATTACTTAAGTCAAGATTTATGCTTTTGCATCCTTGCTTTTAGAGCTAAATATCGTATTTTAGCCAAAGAACTTGCTAGAACTCTGGACAAACACTCTCCAGGAACTACATTAGTAATTGGCACAGACCAACCTGAAGAATTCCAAAACTGCTCTAATGTCTTTGCTTTTAAGTTAAAGCAAACAGGCATTTTGCATTGTTATCATGACAAGCGATTTGTAATTCAAGCAGCTTTAAACAAGTTTCCCACCGCTATCCAAATTGATGCAGATACAACAATTATTGCTGATATATCTCCAGAAATTCCCTATTTAGAAGGTTTGGCCGCAGGACATATAGAAAACATCGTAGAACACGCACAGAAATATAACCCAGAAAGATTGACATATCTTCAGAAAATAGCAGATAAGCTATATTTATCTTTAGAGAATGTTAATTATGTTGGAGAATCTTTATTTGCCGTTACCGCAGATAGCAAAAAATCTGGAGACTTTATCAAATATTGGGATTTCATAGCGCGTTATTTAGAAATACATGGAATTCATTCTGGTGAAGGTAATGCTATTGGTATGGCAGCAGCTAAAGCCGGATTAAAAGTATATAATCCCACCTGGCTAGGTAAGATTAATTCAGTCAGAAAACATCTAGATGCTTCTGATCGTAAATCTCAACGGACACAATGGGATATTCTGCAAAGAAAATTGGCTTATCATTACCGTTTAAACAAAGCCAGAATTCTTTCCTTGAAAGACTTTGATTTTTTCTATAGCTAGTTATTGTTGAAAATTAAGACTTAGGATATAGAGTTTCCTCGTCTACTGTAAAAATTCTCTGCATAGTGATTACGAACTACAAATTACAAATTAGCAGCACAAGAAGCCGGATTAAGTAATGGACTATGGGGTGTAACAGTTGATGCTTGTGCAACTAAAGTCACATTACCTTTACTATCTCTCACCCACCCTTGGGCGGGGATAATTTGAGTTTCTTGATTGGCAGAATCTAATTTTTGTTTACTTATATGATGAGACAAATAATTGGCGCTATTGTCACGTTCACCATTGAGAGTAATCCAATTTACTAAGACTGAATCATCCATAAAAGGTTCTGTGGGACTGGGTACAATTCCCCCCCTACCTGTGGCGATAAGAGAACCTTTTTTGAGTTTACTCCCTGGTTTACAATCTGCGGCAATTTGACGGGAAGCATCAACTGGTTCTGCGGGGAGTTCTAATAAACCTCGACTAGGGTCAACATCAGGAGTGTTGATTTGAATAGTACCGTTTAATGAAGGGTTTTGTTGCGAAAAGGCAGTAATGTCGCTGGTGGGGAGTCGGTTGGGGTTTAGTTGTCTAGAATCTTCAGTACCTAATATTTGTACTAAGTCAGCGCGAGTGCGTGGCTCAAATCCAAATAAACTATTAGCGTTGATCATAATCCGACCACCAGCACCAGAAAAAGCATTGGCTGTAATGTCGTTATTGCCTTGGGGAGTAGCGACGAGAAAACCATTGGGTGCATTGATAGTAATATTACCGCCGTTTCCTGGTGCGTTGGCTGTACCTGCATTAGTTGAGATTTGACTATTACGGCGTAGTAATAAGACATTCCGCACTTGTAGCAAGATATCTCCGCCTCTACCTGTTAAACTGTTAGATGTTATTTGCCCTCTGTTGTCTAGCAGAACAGACTTAGCGTTGACATTAATTGCACCTGCTGGCCCTAAACTATTTGGATTGCCAAGATATACTCCAAATCTTGGTATTCGACTACTAACATTGATTAAAGCACCATCTCGAATAATTATTTTCCCTGTTGTTACTGTCACCTCTCCAGCCTTAGCAGAACCTAAAGTGCTAGAAGACAAACTACTACCAAAGCCATTAGGTAAGGCTCCAATTAGTTCTACGGACTCAGAAGCGTTGATAGTTAAATTTCCTGCGTCTCCTGTAGCTGGTTGGAATGTAATATTTTGGGGAGGAACAAAAAAACCACTAGATTGTGTTGATATCTGCGCCCCATCTTGAACTAGCAACCGTTGGGTATTGATGTTTATATTGCCAGAATTTCCTTCACCACGAGTTGCACTAATTAATAAACTAACTTGATCAAAATTAGTATTTGCTAACGGAGAGCTACCAATTAATTGCACAGATTCAGCAGCATTAATAAATAAGTTTCCTCCTCTACCCTTTCCAGATGTAGAAGTATCTATTTGTGCGCCCTCTCGAACAATTAATTTGCTTGCATTAATAGTTAAATCTCTACCGTTGATACTACCTGTAGTCCGACTGATCAAAGTTACAAGATTCCCAATTAGTTCTACTGTCTTACCTCTTACCTGGATATTACCACCACCGTCACTACTGACATCTACAGTAGAGGGAATCTCAGAACCACCGACAATTCGTTCAAGTAGTTGAATGTTTTCAAAATTCTGAACTTTCTCATATCCTAATATCCAACCTTGGTTAGTAGACTGAAGGCTGACAAAACTATTACCAGCAACACTTCCTAACTCAATTTGTCCCGACTTTGCTGTTAAGTTCCCACCTTCTAGTGTGATGTTACCGCCCACAAGTGCTAAAGTTTTGCCAGTTCCGACTTGTAAACCTACAGGTTGTTCAAGAATATTAATTGCATTATTAAGCCTAGCTTGAGATTGATTGCGGATAGTAGCTGCATTCCGCCCAAATTGTAAGCCAATGGGAATATTGATTGATAATGTGGCTATTGTTTGTGGTTCTGTAGCACTAAAATTTTTACCATCTGCAAAGTTAAGACTACTGGCTGTAGTCGCTAGAAATGAACCACCAATATCTAATGCAGCATTTTGTCCAAATACAATTCCGTTGGGATTAATCAAAAATAAGTTAGCCATCCCTTCTGCTTTGAGAGTGCCATTGATATCAGAAATTGATTGACCTGTTACCCTAGTAATAATGTTTTGAACGCCTGCACTATTCTTAAATGCAGCTATAGCTGCATTTGTTAATGAAAACTTTTCAAAACTATGAAACAGATTGCTACCAGCAAGCGTACCACCTGTAATTGTTGTAAGTTGATTGTTAGTTGTAACTTGTGAATTATTTGGTAAAGTTGTATCTGGAATAACTTGGGAATTTGCGGAGTCTGCACAAACAAATATGACACCACCTATTACAATTCCCAAACTTTTAAGCTGGAAGGCAAGATTATCCATATTTACTGCACCCATCGACAATAACCCTAGATTGACGAAATTATATCAATATATCTCTCTAAAAATGAAATACGCGTTATTTGGAGGTTTGTTTATTTTAAAATATATCCTGTCTAGAACTCAATAGGCTTCAGTTAAGATATTCCTACCGATAGCGACTTCCTTAAAAAGGGGTTAAAAGGAAAAATTGCCCTGCTTTTTCAGAGTTTTTGGGGATATCTTCAAGAATTAATCATACTAAACCGAGAATAAAGGTATCAACTGTCTTGAAAATCAGGCGATCGCTATATCTATATTTTTCTCCTGCATCAATTCAGATTGCAGTCGCAGTGTTAAATAATTCACAAATAAAAAGCTCCCCAGCTTTTCAAAGAAGCTGGGGAGCTAAAGCCTGGTAATTTTACCAAATCGAATAGGATTACTAAGAAAAGAGATTCGCTACAGGTTAACGAAGTGATATTTGATTAGTGAGATAATCTTAATGGAAATTTGTAAACACCACTAGATTATCTCCCTATTAAATCTTAAAAAGAATCGATGAAAATTCTATTAGCAAGCAACCCATTTGCCATTAACAAAACAAACATCTGCTAGTTGTTTACCAGGCAGTTGTGCAGTTGGTTCTGTGGTTTCTGGGTCAATCAGATCTTGATTAATTTCAATATCATTAGTGTTGGTAGTGTTGTCTGCTTCTAAAGCAAGAATTTCTGCCGCTACATCGTTTTCTGGTAGAATACTTAAGTCGTCGGTGTTTAGGCTTTCTTCTGTTGGTAATGGTTGTGTATTTTGATTTTCCATGATGGCTTTCTTTCTAGGTTAATTTTAATAAGAACTAGTCGTTTTGCTCTCTTGTTATTAGCTTCAGTATGACTCTCAGGAATTACGCACAAATTTACAAAAGTTTATATTTTTTCTGTAAATTACTCAAAACCCGGCAAAATTGAGAGTTTCTAATTTCTCAAGAGGTGTAGAGTGGGTAAGTACCCATCTACAAAAATCTATTTTATTGATTGATAAGATCGCCAAATTAAGCTTGTCGATATGCTCCTGGTTGCCCATCTTGGACAACGAAGGAAGCTAGGGTGCTGATAGAAGCATTGGGGTCAACGATGCTAGAAACTGCCCGATAATCACTTTGCCACTGTTTGGGAGTGACTTGGCAACGGACGTAACCGCGAAATGCACCATCGAAAAATTTGGTATGGGGATTACTTCTCAAGGCGGCTTGTACGGGTGCAATAAATGAGGTGGGAAAGTCGGAGGTAATGGAAGTACCGACGAACTCAGTTGCCACAGTTACGGAAGCAGGATTATTAAAATCAAGTTTGATGTCGTGTACCCAACTGGAATGGATATCACCTGTAATCACTACAGGGTTAGAAGGTCGGCGATAGTTGAGATAGTTCACAATTCGATTACGTGCGGCTACATAACCATCCCATTGATCTAAGTTGAATAATCCGATTTCTGGGCGAGGGTCAAAATCAAATTGAGCAAACATTGTCTGCTGGGCAATAATATTCCAACGGGCGCGGGATCGGTCTAAACCGTTGAATAGCCAGCGTTCTTGCAGTGAGCCTGTCATTGTGGCATTTTCGTCATAGGCTTGCACACAACGCAGCTGGAGTCCATCATTACAAGGTTGATCTGTGCGATATTGACGGGTATCTAAAACGTGAAACTGAGCTAAATTCCCATAATTCAAGCGCCGATAAAGTTGGAGGTTCGCACCATTAGGAAAGGAAGACAAACGCAATGGCATGTGTTCGTAGTACGCTTTATAGGCGTTAGTGCGGCGTTGGGCAAAGATTTCTGGGTTGACGTTATCTTCAGAAATTAAGTTGGCGTAGTTGTTTTCTACTTCATGGTCATCCCAGGTGACTATCCAAGGAAAGGCTGCATGAACCGCTTGAAGATTTGGGTCAGTTTTATAAAGTGCGTGGCGATCGCGGTAGTCGGTCAGAGTCATAATTTCTGGGCTATTATGCTGACGTGGCCCGTTAGTTTCTGGCCCATACTCGTAAATATAATCACCCAGATGGACAACTAATTCAATATCTTCTTCAGCTAGATGGCGGTAGGCGGTGTAAAAGCCATTTTGCCAATCTTGGCAAGAAACAAAAGCATAGTTTAGTTGTTTGATGTAACTATGGAATGCTGGTGCTGTCCGAGTTCGTCCGATGGGGCTAAGTTCATTCCCGACGCGGAACTGATACCAATACCAACGGTTAGAGTCTAAACCTTGCACATCAACGTGTACTGAATGGGCTAAATCTGCGATCGCTAAAGTTTTACCACGTCGGACAACTTTTCGCATATTCTCATCTAGAGCGACTTCCCAGTGTACCACCACGTTTCTCGGTGGCATTCCACCACCATTCAGAGGGTCTGGTGCTAACCTTGTCCATAACACCACACTATCTGGTAATGGGTCGCCAGACGCTACACCCAAGGTAAAGGGATAGCTAGAAAATCTCGATGTTGCTAATGCTGGTTTCCATTGGCTGGTTAATGCTAAACCTGTAAAAAATCCCGCACCCAGTAAAACACTCCGCCGTTTATAACGATTTGATAATAGGCGATCGCAATTGATAAAATCCATATCCACCCTTAATTAATTTGCTGCACAAATGCGATAAATTTATCAACCGACAATCAAGTACAGATTAAGAAAATATTAAAAATGTGAAGGATAAAGTCTAAAACTTTAGTCAGTAGGAACCGCCAGATTAATGTTCGACCAAAAGGAAGCACCATTATTAGATGCCATAAAAAGATGCACAGTCAAATCTCACACGCCGTTTTATACTCCTGGACATAAGCGGGGTCAAGGAATATCGCCAGTATTAGCTGATTTACTGGGCGAAAAATTATTTCGGGCGGATTTAACCGAATTAGCTGAGTTAGATAGTTTGTTTTCTCCCCAAGGTGTAATTCGAGCCGCCCAAACATTGGCAGCAGAGGCATTTGGTGCTTCACAAACATGGTTTCTTGTCAATGGTTCTACCTGTGGCATTGAGGCGGCAATTCTCGCTACCTGCGGTACAGGGGATAAAATTATTTTGCCGCGCAATGTGCATTCTTCTGCGATCGCGGGTTTAATTCTCTCTGGGGCGATACCAATTTTTATCAATCCCGAATATGACCCAGTTTTTGATATCGCCCACAGTATCACACCAAATACACTAGAAGCTGCTCTACAACAGCATCCTGATACTAAAGCGGTGTTAACAGTTTATCCCACATATTACGGTGTCTGCGGAGATTTAGCTGCGATCGCCCACATTACCCATCAATATAATATTCCTTTGTTGGTCGATGAAGCCCACGGCGCACACTTCGCCTTTCATTCTGAATTACCAACCTCAGCTTTAGCTGCAGGTGCAGATTTAACTGTGCAGTCAATTCATAAAGTCCTCGGTGCAATGACACAAGCATCGATGTTACACATTCAAGGAGAGAGAATAGATAGCGATCGCATCAGTAAAGCTTTGCAACTAGTTCAGTCTACCAGTCCGAGTTACATACTTTTAGCTTCTTTAGATGCTGCACGTCAACAAATGGCGCTAGATGGCGAACAACTCATGTCTCGCACTTTGCAGCTTGCAGATATAGCGCGAACCAAAATCAGCCAACTTACAGGGTTATCAGTTTTGCAGCCACAATTATCACCCGGTTTTAGGGAATTAGATCAAACTCGGTTAACAATTAAAGTCAGTAAATTGGGTTTAACTGGGTTTGAGGCAGAAGAAATCTTAGATGAAAAACTAGGTGTGACTGCGGAATTTTCTTCCTTGCATAATTTGACTTTTATTATTAGTTTAGGAAACACTGTTAATGATATTCAGCAATTAATTCAAGGTTTTAATCTTCTGTCCGAGAAGTATCTTTGTAACAGAGTAATTATTAAGCCTGCACTGGGGCAGAACTTTGCTGAGTATACTATGCAGATATCGCCGCGTGACGCTTTTTTTGCCAGTAGTGAAACCTTACCAATAGAACAAACAAGCGATCGCATTTGTGCCGAAATTGTTTGTCCCTATCCTCCCGGAATCCCGGTTTTAATGCCAGGAGAAATAATTACTACAACAGCTTTAATATATCTGCAACAAATTCAAGCAATGGGTGGGATAATTAGTGGATGTGCAGATTCAAGTCTGCAAACTTTAAAAGTTGTTCAACGTTAAGGCGCTTTTCTATGATAAGGGGTGGAAATGCCAGAACACGATCGCCTGTTCAAAGAATTACTTTCGACTTTTTTCATTGAGTTTCTGGAGTTATTTCTGCCGCAACTTGCCAGTACAATAGATCCCAACTCGATCCGCTTTCTACCCCAAGAATACTTTGCTGACCTCACCGCAGGAGAAGATAAAGTAATTGACCTGCTAGTAGAAGTACGACAAGCAGGAGAAGAAGTTGGGTTTTTAGTACATATCGAAACCCAATCTTACGCCGAGCGAGAATTCAGCCGTCGGATGTTTTTCTACTTTGCACGGCTGTATCAGAAATATTCGCAGCGTGTTTATCCGATTGTGGTGTTTTCCTTTGATCAACCATACCGAGAAGAACCTCATAGCCACATAGTTGAATTTCCCAACTTGAAGGTATTGGAATTCAACTTCACAGCGATTCAACTCAATCGGCTGAACTGGCGTGATTATCTAAATCAAGCCAATCCAGTAGCAGCAGCTTTAATGGCAAAAATGCAGATTGCAGCATCAGACCGACCGAAAGTCAAAGTCGAATGTTTACGACTTTTGGCAACCTTAAAGCTAGATCCCGCCCGCACTCGCTTAATTTCTGGGTTCGTTGATACCTATTTACAGTTAAACCAGCAAGAGGAGCAAGTGTTTCAAGAGGAGATTGATAGACTGGAAATGAATAGCCAGGAGGATGTGATGGAAATTGTCACCAGTTGGATGAGACAGGGTATTGAACAAGGTGCCGAGCGAGAAGCCAGATCGCTAGTTTTGCGATTATTAAGCCGCAAGGTGGGAGAATTGCCGGAGGAAGTGCGATCGCAAATTGCTACTTTATCTCTACCTCAACTGGAATCATTAGGAGAAGCCTTGTTAGATTTTTCCCATCTGTCTAATTTAACTGATTGGCTCAAACAAAACTGATCAAGATAGCAATAGCCCAGGTGCTTAAGACATCCTTTTAACGCTGTCCTCCATAACCTATTTTTGAAAAAACTGTAGCTACTGCGGATGATTTGGGAATACTCAACGAGAGTGGGTGTGAGGATCAGGAAGTGGTAGAAGAACGGGCATATTGGTTAGCTTGGGCGCAAATTTCGGGAATCGGCCCGGTTTTATTGCAACGGCTACAAGAGCATTTTGGCAATTTATCTACAGCATGGGCAGCTAGTAAGGCTGAATTAGGGGAGGTTGAAGGTTTTGGTTTGCAAACCTTGAACAAAGTAATCAAAATGCGATCGCAGTTACATCCAGAACAGTTACTGAACCAACACCAGCAAGAAAACCCCAATTTCTGGACACCAGCCGATGCAAACTATCCTCGCTTACTACTAGAAACACCCAGTCCGCCACCAGTTTTATACTATCGAGGTGAAGTTGATTTACAAGAAAATTTCGGACAAAAGCCGATGGTGGGAATTGTCGGAACCCGCCAACCTTCTGATTATGGTATTCGTTGGACTCGCCAAATTAGCACAGCTTTGGCACAAAATGGTTTCACTGTTGTTTCAGGGATGGCGGAGGGAATTGATACAGAAAGTCACAGCGCCACTATCAAAGCTGGGGGACGCACCCTCGCAGTTTTAGGAACAGGTGTAGATGTAATTTATCCCCACAAAAATCGAGATTTGTACAAGCAGATTTTAGGCGCAGGTTTAGTTTTAAGTGAATATCCTGCCAAAACCCCACCTGACCGCGCTCATTTCCCCCGACGCAATCGAATTATTGCAGGTTTAAGTCGGGCAATTTTGGTGATGGAAGCACCTTTAAAATCTGGTGCATTAATTACTGCTACCTACGCTAATGATTTTGGCAGAGATATCTATGCACTACCAGGAAGATTAGATGATTACCCGTCTCAAGGTTGTTTAAAGTTAATCTCCCAAGGCGCTTCTATAATTTTTCGAGAATTAGATGAACTATTAAGTTTGTTGGGTGCAGTCCCAAAACTAGATACAGTCGCTACTTCCCCAACTACAGAAAAGTTAAGTTTGCCGAATTTATCACCGCCAATGCAACAGATTATTGATGCGATCGCCTGCAATATTTTATCTTTTGATGCGATCGTCCAAACTACAGGTATTCCCGCTAGTGCTGTTTCTGGTTTTTTATTACAACTAGAACTGATGGGTTTAGTCTCCCAACTCCCAGGAATGCGGTATCAGAAAAGTTAAATTTAAATTTTTCTAACTACTTGATGAAGTGGATTCTTCTGGCGCTTTGACTATTCTTCTACCCCAAGGTTTCAGTACTGAAATGCCGATGATAGCAAGTACACAACAAGTTTGAATTGCACCGCCGATGAGAACTCCTTTGATATCAAATGTATATAATGGATTACTTAAGGCTTGCGATCGCTCTACATCCGAAATACTCGTAGCTGCATTTAACCAAGGCCCTAGCCAAACAGTTCCCGTACTAATCAAAGTGACTGTCGCAATCCATTTGACAATTACCCAGTAATGTTTGAAAAATCCCCAAATCGTTAACCAACAAAGCAGCCCGCCTGTGAGTAAAGATAAATTGGCGGAGGGAATAATTACAAAATCATCCAGCAGTTTTAAAGCCGCATTAATCGCATATAGTTCATCACCATTAGTAGTATGAGTATTTTTCAGTGCGATCGCTACCATACTCAAAGCCGTACCAAACCAAATGCTCCCAGATGCAACATGGGCTGAAAGTAACCAGTTTTTCTGCTTAACGTTAAGCTTGGGCATAAAGTCTCCAGATTTATACCAATTCACGGAAAGTATGATGTGCCGAAAAGAATAAGTTAAAAACGAACAGGGTAGCTAGGGTGTATGAAATTAGAGATAAAAGAATCAGAATAATAATTGTATAAAATGCTGAGTGAACAAAAAAAACAGCATTAGGAAAAGAAAGAGTACAAGCGTTATATCTATATAAAAAGTAAACAAGTAGAAATTATAGCAGAATTGGCGAAAATATTGGCAAGGGAAAGAATTACGCTACAAAAGCGGCTAAGATTGTACATTATAATGTCAAGTCTTAGCAATTTAGGAGTTGCTCAAGAATTGTTTTATAACTTTTTTTTATTAAATCTTAGTGTTGACTAATGACAGATAAATTTAGATGTTATAGTTCTAAACTTCGATGTAATTTTGACACAAATTGGATTTGTCGTTACCAACATATTCAATAGACTTGTCCGAAAACATTTTGCTCTTTTCATCCCCAAAGTCTTATTTTTGCGTTCAGCCATAATTAGTATTTCATCCCAGTTATAGTTCGTTTAACGCTTTCACCGTAAGCTTTTTATTTTTTGTGGACAAGTCTATTGTAAAAAACTAGAAATTTGGGCTTTATTGACTCATAAATTCATAAATATATGTAATATACAAGGTTTTCAGGTAAGTCTGTATTTGCACGAAATACAACTTTTTCAGTATACAGAAATAAATAAAATAAAAAGTATAGATAATTTCCGTGTAATTCACCCTGATATTTAGAGTTTTTCCGAATATCATTCACTAACGCTACACATCTCATCTGTGCGATCGCACAATGAAGAGTAGGTCAATGTTAAAAATTGTCGTTATGACAAGACAGAAGGTGAGGCAGCCCCCGTCTTGGCGGTTTCCGTCGTTCGCGTAGCGTCTCCGTCAGGAGATGGGGGACTGCCGAACCCGAAGGGCAGAAGGGAAGAGAGTTTTAGATAACTTTACTTTTCGTTACATACTTCTGTTTATTTGAAATTTTCTACTTAGAGGATTTTGTCAACCGTATTCAAGCATTTTTAACCAATAATCATAATTAAAAGAAAAATTTCTCTTTTTTAAGCTAATGCACTATTAATTGCCTCTTCTTGACCAACTAAAGATAAGTACGGTACTTCCAAATATCGATTAGCGGCGGCTTTGGCATCTTCCACACTCACAGCAGCAATTAGCTCTTGAAATTGGCTGTCAAAATTAATGCCTAAGCCTAAGATTTCATACCATCCGTAAATTTGAGCAATTTGTCCGTTAGTTTGTTTACCTAAAGCATATTGTCCGAGAATTTTATTTTTCGCAGCTTGGAAGGCGTTGGCTGAGACTTCTGTAGTACAAAGTAAATCAACTTCTGTTCGCAGTCCTTCGACAGCAATGGTGGTATTTTCTGGGGCTGTACCCATGTAGACGACAAAGGAACCAGGATATAACCTCGTTGGGTAAAAAGCTGAGACTTCGTAAGCTAGACCGCGTTTTTCTCGCAATTCCACAAATAAACGACTGGATAAGCCATTGCCTAAGTAGGTAGAAAGCAGTTTGAGTGGGGCATAGTCTGGAGAATTGACGGCTGCACCTAAATAACCCAACATAACAATTGATTGTTGTGTTTGTAGCGGCTTGAGTAGCTGTTGTGGGTTAACGAGAATTTCTGGTAAATTTAAACCTGGTTGTGGTTGTGCAGGTACTTGCCAATCACCAAACACTTGCTCTACTAATGTAACGGCTTCTGTTAAAGTAATTCTGCCAGCAATACTCACCACCAAATTATCTGGACGAAAATAAGTTTGGTGATATTGCACTAAGTCTTGGCGGGTAATGCGACTCATTGTCGTTTCATCTCCTAGCAATGACATAGCATAGGGATGATTTTGATATATTGCCCGCCGCATTTGCTCAAAAGCTAAAGTAAAAGGCTGTTCTTTTTGGGAGCGAATATCTTGTAAGGCTAACCGCCGTTCTAATTCTACCTGTTCTTCGGGGAAGGTAGGCGATCGCAAAATTCGCCCTGTCAGCCCTAATATCTCCGCAAAGTCTGAGGTGACTGTCTTCAACGACAACAAAAAATAATCTGTAGAGGTATCTGCACTCAAACTAGCCCCTACAGATTCTACTTGTTCGGCAATTTCCAAGCTAGAAAGCCCATCACAGCCTTTGGTCATGACTGCGGAAAGTAAATGTGCTAATCCCGCCTGTTCTCGTTGTTCGTAACAACTACCAGCCCGGAGAAAAATTCGCCCTGCAATAATATCCGCCGCTGGATTTTCCGCCACCAACACAACAATGCCGTTGTTGAGTACAGTGCGATGAATAAAGGAGTGAGAAAGGGAAGGTTTTACAGTTGTCATTTGTGAATAGTCAATAGTCAATGGTCAATAGTCAATAGTCTTTATGCGCTTCCACCTTCCTGTTTCCCTGCCTTTTCTAGACAAAAATCTGGACTAACATGGTTTCAGGATAGTCACTGCATAATTTTGCGGTGAGAGATACTGTTTAGCTAATTGTTGCAGTTCTTGGGTAGTAAATGACTGAATTTGCTGCGGATAAGTTACCGCCACTTCAGCTTGGGCAATAGTGTTGTAGTAACCATAAAGTCCTGTTAGTTGATTGGGCGTTTCTGTCGAAAAGGCATACTCATTACATAACAGCCGACGCATTCTCGCTAATTCTTGTTCGGTGATGCCTTCCGTTTGCAAATCATGTAAATGGTTGCGAATTAAGCACTCAACTTGTTCAAGATTTTCTGGTTCTAACCAAGCAGTGATAGTAAATAAACTGGATTCTTTTTGGAGAGAAAAATTACTACAAACTCCATGTACTAATTGCTGTTCTTCCCGCAAGTCACGGACTAAGCGAGAGGTGCGTCCTTCTGTTAAAAATACAGATAACACATCTAAGCCGTAGGCTGTGCGGAGTTGATCAACTCCCGGTGCAGTCCACGCCATCAGCAACCGTGCTTGTTCCATTCTGGGTAAACACAGTTCTTGACGTTGGATACCTTGAATTACTGGTTGTGTTATGGGGATTGATGGTGGACAATTAAGCGGTTCGGTAAAATTAGCAAATGAGCAATTCACCAATTCCCAGGCTTTGGCTTGCTCAATGCCACCAACAACTACTACAGTCATGTTTTCTGGCTGATAGTGAGCGCGATGAAAACAGCGCATATCATCGGGTGACTGCTGCATAAGTTCCATCTCTGTACCCAACACCGAACGTCCATAAGGATGGTGCTGATAAATATTTTTGATGAGCGACTGAAATCCCAGCCAGTCAGGATCATCTTGACAAGAACGAATTTCTTCTAGCACTACATCCCGTTCGCGCAAGAATTCACCATCAGGAATTGACGCATTTACTAGTAGTTCTGCTAGACAAGGCAAAGTATCTGCTAAGTAGGGTGCAGCTGTTGTCACACAGTAATGAGCATAGTCGTGACTGGTTGCTGCATTGCTCACACCACCACGATTTTCAATTTTATGATCAAAGTCTCCAGGGGCGAGTGTAGCTGTCCCTTTAAAAATCATGTGTTCTAAAAAATGAGCCATTCCAAACCACTGTTCTGGCTCTCTGGCTGCTCCAGCACGCACCCATACATCCGCCACAACTACAGGAGTAGTCGGAATCTCTTGATGAATAAACGTTAAACCATTGTCGAGTCGAAAAATGGAGGCTGGAAAACCCGGATGAATTAATTGTTGTGACAATTTTTTGTAGATTTAACCACAATTTAACGTAATTTTGCCATCTTAACTCTTAACGAAACCTAAATTAGAATCATTTGCTACAGATTAAAATTTATTAATAATTTATTCTGTATGGCTTAAAATTATGACTATCCCTAAAGTTAGAGAGTAAAGCTATATTCCCAGATTTGTTGAATCAAGTAGCTTTTATGCTAGAAACTTTTCTAGACAATTATCTGGTAAATTGCAGGGTGGAAAATGGGCGATCGCACTGAGTTTGAATCGCACAAAATATAACCTTTCCGTAGAATGATAAGCTGTTAATTAGGGCTAAGGTCATTAATAAATGGAGAAAGCAGTAACGCTAGAAGATGCGCTTGCTTTGGTCAAGCAACTTTCATTAGTAGATAAAATACGTTTGATTGAACAAGTTGCACCTCAAATTGAAAAAGAGTTGATTACAGTTCAGCCGCAACAGCGAGCTTCCTTAAGAGGAATTTGGAAGGGTAGTCACATCACAGAGTCAGATATTGCTGAAATAAGACAGCAAATGTGGTCAAACTTTCCCCACGAGGATGTTTGATGACTGATTTGGTAACTGATACCCATGCTTTGATTTGGTATTTAGAAGATAGTCCAAACCTCAGCACTGCTGCTAACCAGGCTTTTGAAAGATTAAAAGTAGATGACTCTATCAATTGTTAATATTTGATATTATTTCTTTTGTTATTTCTTCTTCAGAGATAGTTAGTTTTTCCAGTTTTTTCCTTTCACTGGCACTTTCAGTATTTAATGGAGGAAGATTTACAATTATAATAAAATAAGTTTTTCCGGCAAATGTAATTTCATTAGTTAATTTTACATTTTTATTTTTTGTCACGATATTTATTTCTATATCATCCATGTTAAAGATTAATAAATATCCAATTTGTTTATTGAAATCATTCGTATAACTAACTATTTGTGTGAATCCGCTTATTATCCTATCTTTTCTATAATTCTTGCTTCTATCAAAGATTTTAACTTCAAGTACCAGAGGGTCATTAGTATGTAGAAGACTTACGACATCAGCTTCTCCTGATGGTGAAGCGACTTTAGCAAATGGATAATCGATTCCTTGATCAAATAAAAATAGTCTTAAATGTTTATCTAAAACATTCTCTTGTCTACCTTTATTATTTTCATACATTAAGCGAAGTTCTTCTTTTGAGAACCATTCACATCTCTGCTTATATTTTTCTAACAAATACAAAACTGAACTAAATTGAGTAATTTTGTCTTGAATATAATACACTAATGGGTCAATATACTGACTAACAAATAAACTTGGACGTTCAAGTGGCTGTGTACTACCATTAACTACAGCAGGAGTTAAATATAGAGGTGTATTGTCTTCCTGCAAGAGTTTTAATAAATTGTAGTGATACATAGCACGCTCGCTATCATCTATAAATTTTTTATTTTCAAATATAGAAAAAAGCATTCCACCTCTGAGTACATCCTTACATTTTTCTCTAGGATGAACTTCTAGCAAATCAGCTTTTGTTTGCAATTCTAATAAAATAGAATTTATGATTGACTCCTTTTCTAAGCTAGATAAAAAAGAATCTAATTGTCTATTTAGCTGCTGATAATGTACATTAGCTATTCTATTTCTCCATTCCTGGATTTTAGTAATTAGAGAATTAGTGAGATATAACATAATAATTACCTTAAATAAAATTATTTCCACCAATAAATTAGACTTATTATAAAAGTCATGATTTTCACTTTTCCTTTGCGTCTTTGCGCCTTTGCGCGAGGTAAAAATATATCTATGACACTAGTTTTTCATTGCCGGATATTGTTGTAACACCTGTTGTAAATATTGCCCAGTATAAGATTTAGGATTTTTCGCCACATCTTCTGGTGTGCCCACTGCAATTAATTCTCCGCCTTTATCGCCACCTTCTGGCCCTAAATCTATTACCCAGTCAGCGCAACGAATCACATCTAAATTGTGTTCAATGACTAAAATCGAATTACCTTTATCTACTAATCTTTGCAAGACATCCAATAATTTATGGACATCATAAAAAGATAAACCTGTTGTCGGTTCATCGATTAAATAAAGTGTCTTTCCGGTGGCGCGGCGAGATAATTCTGTGGCTAATTTAACGCGCTGTGCTTCACCACCAGATAAGGTAGTTGCAGGTTGTCCGAGTTGAACGTAACCTAACCCAACATCAGCTAAAGTTTGCAGTCTTGTAACTGCTTTGGGAATATTTTGGAAAAAGTCTAAACTCTCTTCAACTGTCATGTTGAGAACATCAGAAATAGACTTATCTTTGTATTTGACTTGCAAAGTATCGCGGTTATATCTTGCACCTTTACAAACTTCGCACTGGACGTAAACATCAGGAAGAAAGTTCATTTCAATGACGTTTACACCTTGTCCGCTGCAAGCTTCACAACGTCCACCTTTAACGTTAAACGAAAATTGTCCTGGTTTATAACCTCTAGCTTTGGCTTCGACAGTTTGGGAAAACACATCACGAATTACATCAAAAACACCTGTATAAGTTGCAGGGTTAGAACGGGGTGTGCGTCCTATGGGAGATTGGTCAATGACAATGGCTTTATCAACTGCATTTAAACCTTGAATTTTTTCTAATTCTTTTGGCAAAGGTACTTTTTTGGTTAGGTGATGTTGTAGAGATGGGTAAAGTAATTCGTTAATTAAAGTTGATTTACCTGAACCGGAAACACCAGTGACAGCAACAAGTTTACCGAGAGGAATTTCGACATCAATATTTCTTAAGTTGTTGCGATGGGCGTTTTTAATTATTAAACTTCTCCCATTACCTTCGCGGCGTTCTTTTGGTGTTTGAATTACCTGTCTTCCTGATAAGTATGCGCCAGTTAATGATTTTTCTGCTGTGAGTAGTGCTTGTAAATCGCCTTCAGCAATAATATGTCCGCCATGAATTCCTGCACCGGGGCCAATATCAACTAAATGGTCAGCAGCCCGGATGGTTTCTTCATCATGCTCAACTACTATTAAAGTATTACCTAAATCACGTAATCTAATTAAAGTTTTGAGTAATCTGCCGTTGTCTCGTTGATGTAAACCAATACTTGG
This sequence comes from Nostoc sp. PCC 7107, assembly GCF_000316625.1. Taxonomy (GTDB): domain Bacteria; phylum Cyanobacteriota; class Cyanobacteriia; order Cyanobacteriales; family Nostocaceae; genus Nostoc_B. The sequence continues at coordinate 3,421,567 of NC_019676.1, forward strand.
TTCGTCTAAAACGTAGAGAACTCCTGTTAACCCAGAACCAATTTGTGTGGCTAGGCGAATGCGTTGTGCTTCACCACCAGAGAGAGTCATGGCGGGACGGTCGAGGGTGAGGTAATCTAAGCCCACGTCTAATAAAAATTGCAATCTAGCTCGGATTTCTCGTAAGACTAAATCAGCAATTTGTAATTGACGATCGCTCAATTTTAGCTGATCAATTCTTTCCTGGGAATCTCGAATTGATACGCCTGTTAAATCTAAAATTCCGTATTGTCCCAACCGCACCGCTAAGGCTTCTGGTTTTAAGCGTTTTCCACCGCAGACTTCACAAGGTTGGTCAATTAAATACTGTTCTAATTTTTGTTTAACTAATTCTGAACCGCCTTCATATTGACGCTGCAATATAGGCAGAACACCTTTAAATTGGGTTTTGGCTGTCTCTTTGTTTTTCTCTTCCCCATTTAAAATAATATGCCGTTGTTCGTCGGTCAGCTTGCTCCAATTGGTTTGTAATTCAAAGCCGTGTGCCTGACCTAAACTATAAAGCAATTCCAAATAGTAAGAATTATCTTTTTCTGACCAAGGTGCGATCGCGGCGTATACTGGTGCTTCAGCGTCAGGTATAACTAACTCTGCCGAAAATCTTCTTAAAGTCCCAAGACCATGACAGTGCGGACACGCGCCATAAGGAGAGTTAAATGAGAACAAGCGCGGCGATAACTCTTCCATCACCGCCCCATGTTCGGGACAAGCGAAGTTTTCGGAAAATACCATTTCTTCTTCTGGCGCTTCTGGATTCTCCGTAATCGGAGTGACTAAGATTGTTGCAATACCACCAGACTGTTTGAGACACGTAGATAAAGAATCAACCAAACGCTCTTGAATTCCCTCTTTTTTCACCAAGCGGTCAATTACCACTTCAATAGTGTGGTTAAGATTTTTATCTAACTCAATCGAATCTGACAGTTCCCGCACTTCGCCATCAACCCGCACTCGCACGAAACCTTGGGAAGCCAAACTTGATAACAGCTTGCGATGTGTCCCTTTTTTACCGCGCACTACAGGCGCAAGAATTTGGAATTTAGTGCGGTCTGGTAAAGCCATGATGCGGTCTACCATCTCATCAATGGTTTGGGGTGCAATACAGCGATCGCATATTGGACAATGGGGTTCACCAGCCCGACCAAACAATAGCCGCAAATAGTCGTAAATTTCTGTGACTGTCCCCACAGTAGAACGGGGGTTATGGGATGTTGATTTCTGGTCAATGGATATCGCCGGACTTAAACCTTCAATCGCTTCTACATCTGGTTTATTTAATTGTCCTAAAAATTGTCTGGCGTAAGCACTCAGCGATTCGACATAACGCCGTTGACCTTCCGCAAAAATTGTATCAAACGCCAGTGAAGATTTACCTGAACCTGATACACCAGTAAATACTATCAGGCGATCGCGTGGCAATTCCAAGTCAATATTTTTCAGATTATGCTGTCTAGCACCCCGAATCCTAATGGTATTTTGGCTATTGTGATGAGTGTGGGGAAGATGGCCATTCAGGAGGGATGGGGCTAACTGATTATCTGACATATTGGCAGGCTGATAGTGAGAGGCAGTATGAAACAGTTCTTAATAATACTATTTTTACTCTGCTTATACTAGAACAATAGTACTGTTTTAAGTAGGGATTGCCCAATATCTCAGACTACAGATATCTTGCCACGCTAATTGAGGGAGGAAATCTAAACGCAAAGTGGCGCAAAGGTCAGCACAAAGTTTGTTTGATTCTGCTTGCTGCGAATTTAAGCAAAACTGCACTAAGTCCCTTGATAATCGCTTTAATGATTCGCGCTATTTATAGTAATAAAATCTGATTATCAGTTACTTTATTTCGACAAAGTTTGTCTATCTGCCAATTTCTCGCTATAGCTTGATATTTATATCTGCGGTAAATACAGATTTTCAGTGTTATATTAAGTCTTGTAACTGTTACACCAAATTCCGTCCAACGGTAGATGTCTTTATTAAAATTTAAACTGTGTCAAGTTATAAACAAGATCGTATTACTACACTACCGTTTCCGAGAAAATTGCGATTTACTTAACGTATAAAGAAATAGGTTCTGACCTCAACAGTTACATTAATGTCTTAATTGTATCTCTGTCAGAACGAGATTTTTCCGGTAAATGTGGTTGTCACATTGTATATATTCATCAGAAAGGTGAATACCCTCAATAATACAGAGGCTGAACCATGAAGGTATTCGATAATACCACAAAAAAGATTTTTCTCGCAAGCTGGGTTTCAATAAGTCCGGCAGAGGTTAGCAAAACTCATGTAACCCAGCTGCACCATCCAAATCCCCAGTCAGGCTTTGATATTTTCCTACCCCTACGACGAAGGTTAAACAACATTCAAATCCGCGATCGCGCATTAGCTCATCGTCTGTGCAGAATGATCCCCGCCCAATGTCCTTTTGAACGCGATATTAAATTATTCGGCAAAACCATATTACACATCCCGCCAATGTGTAAGCTCAACCCTTTATACGAGGAAGTCGTGAGTTTGCGTTTCCGGGCTATGTGCTACTTAGCAGATGAATGCGGCGAAGACATTTCGCAGTACTGTTAATATGGCAGAAGGCAGGAGAAAAAGTCTTACTATTCCTGGCATTCAAGCTTTTAAATTGTCATAACATATCTGACCACCTCTATACAAGAAGTCAATAGTCCATAGTCAAAGCTAATTACTTTTGACTATGGACTATTGGCTGTTGAGTAATCACTATTTTTTTTGCCATTTGCGGATTGCTTCTTGAGCATCTTCGTAAACAGATGTCTCTTCTGGAACTAAGGTAGCTGTGGCAATGGCGGACTGGGGATCACCTTCAGATACACGACTTTTCGCCAGATCTAAAATTTTCTCGCTCCATTTATTGATTGATTTTTGCGCCAAATCGAACCCTGGTTGACCTTGGGGAACGCGCTTGGCAACTTCAATGGCGCGATTATATGTAGATGCTTGTCCGGGCTTAATTAAGGCATTTGCGGCATCTAGCAAAGTTTTGTTAGCAAGATATTGCTTGGCTTCTTGTCGCCACTGCTTAATGGCTGCTTGCGCTTGGGGATACAGTGAGCCTTCTTTGCTGATTAATTGTGCTGCGGCGATCGCATTACCATATTGTCGTTGTTTAGCCCGCCCCTCAGCTAAATTGAGGATCATATTGCTCCAAATATTAATATTTTCTTGAGCTTGTTCGTACAGCGGTTCACCCGCCTGAATTTTCCGTGCAGTGGCGATCGCCAAACTTAAATCAGTGGCTTGAGTTTGTCTGAGAGACATTTTCGCCAAGTCTAATACTGCTTGATTGCGACTCTTGGACTCAGAAAGAGAGGCGATTTGGGCATTAGACTGATTTTTGGCTGGAACTAACCGATCATCAGGCGAGGCTGATAACGCCTCTCTACCCGCAACAAATTTTTCTTGATTGCGAAGTACAACTACTGTCACTAAAGCTGTTAGCAACATCATGCCACCTCCCCAAAAAACCAATTGCTGCCACAGTGAGGTGTTTGTCTTTTTCTGAGATAAACGAGAGACATAGGCTTGGGGAACATCAGGAATAAACCTACCTCCCTTAACTGTTTCTGGAGAGGGGATCGCTAATTGCGGTTGTTGGTTGCCACACTCTTGTTTGGCTACTAAATCCGGTGATTTAGATAGTTGTTGTTCTCCCAGAGGGAAATTTGGGAAAGTCAGCTGCGGGGATCTAGCACCAACAACAGATTGTAGAGACAGGGATTCTTCCCAAATACCTATTTGTGGAGAATTAGCTGGATTTTTGGGTGATGGTGCTAACGGGGGAGCCGCCAAAGCCACAGCAAAGTTTTCCTCTGGAAAAATACTTTCTTCAGTTTCAGTTGACTCTAATTCCTGGGGTTTAGCTTCAGTTGGTTCCAGGGTGCTGGGAACTTCTGTAACTGTATGGTTCACCTCTAGCTGCGGCAAGATGGTGAAGGGATCAGCCGGTATGATCGCTACTGGACTTTGTGTAGGTCGCCAATAGTGTTGGCATAATTCTGGAGTAAAAACATTTAAATAGCTGTTTAAATCCATCAAACTACTGCCATGACCAGAACGCAAAGCGGCTAACAAAGCAGCGGTAAAAAATCCGTAACCTAACTCACTACTTTCACGGGAAAATTGTTCTGGTTCGCAAGACAGAATCGTAGCCAGTTGTAATTCTTGCGCTAATTCAATGGTTTCTTGCCCAACGGTTGCGTCAGCTTGGGTACTGGAAGCACGGTTAATATCTAGCAGCACCAAAACATTTAGGTTAGCGATTTGGAGGCTTTGCATGAGCGATCGCATTTCGATACCAGTTTTCTGCACTAACTCAGGATTGCCTTCCACCGGCATCAAGTAATCTTGTCCCCCGTGGTTGACACCATAACCGCTAAAGAATAACCACAGATGGTCGCCTGGTTGCCAACAGGCCGCGGCTAAATCTTCTAGTAACAGCAGAATATTGTCTTTTGTCGGATAGGTAGATCTATCGCTAATTGGTGGCGAAGTATCTGTCATTAATAGACAGCGTTGAGGTGAAAAACCTGCTTCTTGAACCAAAAAATCTTTTAGCGCATCGGCATCGGCTTGGGCGCAACGTAAGGGTTGAAAGAATTGATATTGATTGATGCCGATCGCGATCGCCCAGTAATTTGCCATCCGCTCTTTGTAGGTTGTGGTTGACTTGCCTAAAATTGCGGTTGGCTTTGCTGAAAAAACAAAGCTAACCTATGTCTTATAGTCTAAGAGTTTCTCATGGAACCCTAAAAACTAAGTAATTTTTATTGCCTTTAATTTCAGTAAAAATTCTCAGACAATTTCAATTACAGGCCATTAATTAGTCAGGAGCTTTAAGGTTATGACCAGGAATGTTGCTTACCAACTATCATCGATCATTTCCTGTTTATTTATTAGCCAAGTTGCCAAAAAAATCCGGATATTTCCATTAATATTTTTGCTCTTTTCTAGCCTACCAGTATGGATTGTGACAGAAGTAATTTCACCTCAGATAGTCAGAGCTTACACCGCCAGAGTTGACTTAATTATTGATAGATTACCGGATGAAAGCTATGAAACTACACTCAGGAGAGCCGAAGCAACGGCTAGAGCAGCCGCGCAACGCAGTTTTGATCAAGATATATTGGCTACAGATGTATCGATTATTGTTTCCGTACAAAGTTACGGAGCGATCGCGCCAATTTTAGCTTTAGAGGTTAGCCGTCCCCAATGGCGTTCTCGTCCTGATGCTCAACGTTGGGCGACTTACTTTAAAACAGCGCGATCGCTTTTATTCTTTGAAAAAACTCCCACCAATCCTGTTAATATCCCTCCCATCACGACCGTCGCACCAGCAGCTACCACACCGTAATATTTTTCCTCTTTGCGCCCCCTCTGCGTTGACCTTAGCGCTCCTTTGCGTTTAAATATTCCTTACTAATGGGGAATACCATTGCAGATGCCAATAGATGGCTTAGAATAGAAAGGTTGTCAAAAACTGCGATATCCGCTACTATGGCTGTCCCTAAGAAGAAAACTTCCAAATCTAAACGCGATAAACGTCGAGCTACATGGAGACATAAAGCTGCTGTTGAAGCTCAAAAAGCTCTCTCCCTTGGCAAGTCAATTTTGACTGGACGTTCTACATTTGTCTATCCTACTCCTGAAGAAGAGGACGAAGAGTCATAATTTCCCATCAGGAAAAACATTAGCATCACCGAAGATTTGAGCGGTGACTTCTACCGCTCAGGCTTTTCGGCACTTTATCGTAGATTGCCTAAATAATTAAAAATTCATGCTTAGTGTTCTTCAGCAGCTAATGGGATAAATAAAAAATCGGTAATGAATAATTCGGAAAATCCGTTATCCATTACCTCTTACCCATGACTGATGATTAGATAATCATAATCAAACAGTAAAGTATCTGGATGTCCTAATTATTGGGTGTTCAGCAAAATTAATATTTTTTCTCTGCCTGAGTCTATCTTTTGATGCTCAGGCTATTTGACACTCTTAAGACTTACGTATAAAGACTACTTATTAAGATTGGGTGTCAGGGTGTAAGCAAGCAGATAATTTGTTCTCACCACCCTACACCCTAAACCCCTACACCCCAGATGAGAATATGTTAGGAAAGTTTTTTCAAAAACCAGATCAAGAACAGGGAGAACGTGTCCCACCAGGACAACACTTAGCTAAAGGTTTCCCTGTCTTAACCTATGGGGCAACTCCCCAAATCAATATAGAAGAGTGGGAATTTCGCGTTTGGGGTTTAGCCAAGCCAGCTGTTTTCACTTGGTCAGACTTGATGGCGCTACCACAGCACGAATTTACAGCAGATTTCCACTGTGTAACCCGCTGGTCAAAACTGGATGTCAAGTGGACTGGTTTTAAGGTGACAGACTTGATGAATCTGATAGAGGTAGAGCCAGAAGCAGCCCATGTGATGGAACATTGCTATGGTGACTATACTACTAACATTGCCATCGAAGATTTTGCCCGCGCAGAAAATTTCTTTGCTTTTCAATTATTTGGCGAGCCATTACCCGCAGAACACGGCGGCCCCTTACGTTTAGTTGTACCCCACCTCTACGCTTGGAAAAGTGCCAAGTGGATTAATGGTTTAGAGTTTCTGAAAAAAGAAGAACTAGGTTTTTGGGAGCGTAACGGCTATCATCACCGGGGTGAACCTTGGGCGGAAGAACGCTATAGCGGTAGGTTTTAATTTGAGAATTTTTTAGTCAGAGGCGTTGCACTGCAACGCCTCTATTTTTATGACCCAATAAGTCGTTTCAATAAACCCAATTTGCCTTGATATGGAGCGTAGCGCCATTTTAAATCTACCCAAAAGGAGTTGCGTAGGACGCTTTTATGGTGAGAAAAGGTATCAAAACCAGCTTTGCCATGATAGTTCCCAATACCACTATCACCAACGCCACCAAAGGGTAAAGATGAGACACCAAGATGCAGTACTGTGTCGTTAATACAAACACCGCCAGAAGAAGTTTCTTGTAAAACTCGCTGTTGCAGGTTTTTGTTTTGCGAGAATAAGTATAAAGCTAAGGGTTTGGGTTTGGAATTAATTAAGGCGATCGCTTCTCTAATATCTGTATATTCAATTACAGGTAAAATCGGCCCAAATATTTCTTCCTGCATTACTGGGTCTGTTAATGAGACTTGATCAATAATTGTGGGCGCAATGTAGCGTTCTTCTAGTTTGCTTTCTCCACCAACAATAATTTCGCCTTTATTGAGAAGTTTAATTAACCTTTCACAATGTTTTTGACTGATAATCCTGGCATAATCAGCACTATTGTATGGATTATCTCCATAAAATTCTTTGAGGCTGTTTTTCAAGCCATTGATTAAATCGGGTTTAATTTTTTTATCAACTAATAAATAGTCAGGTGCAACACAAGTTTGTCCAGCATTAATAAATTTGCCCCAAGTAATGCGTCTGATTGTATGTTCTAAATTTATCTCAGCATCAACAATACAAGGGCTTTTGCCACCTAATTCTAAAGTAACTGGGGTGAGATGTTTTGCGGCTGCTTCCATCACAATTTTGCCAACAGATGTACCACCAGTAAAAAAGATATGGTCAAACTTTTCTGCAAGTAGCTTTTGACTGGCTTCTGCACCACCTTCAACTACAGTAATAAACTCTGGTTCAAAATATTTAGCCATCATCTGGGCTAATAAACTAGAGGTAGCGGGGGCAATTTCTGAAGGTTTGAGAATTGAACAATTACCAGCAGCGATCGCACCTACTAAGGGTGCAATAATCAAATTAAAGGGATAATTCCAAGGGCCGATAATTAAAATAACACCCAAAGGTTCCGCGTAAATCTTCGCTGAATAAGAAAAAAATTCTAAGGGAACTTCAGCTTTTTTCGGTTTAGCCCACGAATGCAGATTTTTGATAGCATAATCAATTTCTTTGGTGACACTGATTTCTGTGATGTAAGACTCAAATTCTGGTTTATGTAAATCAGCTTGCAAAGCTTGGACAATAGCTGTTTCATTTTCAACTATTGCCTGTTTGAGAATTCGGAGTTTTTCTAGCCGAAAAGCTATATCCTTGGTTTTTCCAGTTTGGAAAAATTCGCGTTGCTTGTGAATCAGCTGATTAATGTTAGATAATTCATTAGCAATCATGATGCTATCCTCTAGATTTTGTAAATATATTTAATTTGATAATTGAACATGATAAAAAATAATAAATTATGAGTTAAGCAATGAAAAAATTCCATAACTCATAATTTATCATTTATAGTTTTTCAGGGTTTTATTGGTAAATACACCACAAATTTACTACCCTTACCTAATACAGAATTAACAAAAATCTGACCTTGATGTGCCTCAACAATCCGCCGAGATAAGTACAATCCCAAACCGCTACCGGAACTTTTGTGGCTACCTTGGCGAAATCTTTGAAACAAGGTAGTTTGTTCTTCAGGTGGAATACCTGAACCAGTATCGGCTACCACCATATTAATATAGTTACCACTAGGGGTAGATGACGAGAGCCTAGAGGCAGAAATTTCATTATTTTCCTGCACAGAGGAGAGGCGAATTGCTACATGGCCAGATTCAGTAAATTTGATGGCATTACCTATCAGGTTAGTTAACAGGCGGTGCAATTCCAAGCGATCGCCCATGATGTTACTGTTAGTTAATTCCTCTGCATACTCCTGTTTGATAGTTAGTGCTTTAGCTTGTGCTAAAGGTGTGAGTTCTCCAACTACTTCGGCGATTAACTGTTTTAAATCAACTGGTTGAAATGCTAGGGTTTTCCGTCCGGCTTCAAATCGATAAACTTCTAATAAGGTATTCACCATCGACAGCAAGTTGGTATTACTACGCGCCATAATAGTGAGTGCTTCTTGCATTTGTGGCGATAAGTTACCTAAAGCACCTTGCTCAAACAGCATTAACATTCGATCTGCGGCGACTAAGGGCGTACGTAAGTCATGGGTGAGGCGGGAAACAAAATCTTCTCGCTGACGGGCAATTTCATCACGCTCATCCATACTATGCTTTAGTCGTAACAGCGATCGCACTCTGGCGAGTAATTCATCTACGGTTACAGGTTTACGAATAAAATCATCAGCACCCAAGTCTAATCCATGTGCGACGTTGGGTGCATCGTGAGCCGTAATTAACAGAATGGGAATATATTGCTGTAAGTTCATTTCCCCACGGATGCGCCTGGTGACTTCATAGCCATCCATACCTGGCATCATTAAATCCAGCAGTACCAAATCACAGGGAGACGCTTCTAACTGTGTTAATGCTAAAATACCGTTTTCGGCTGTACTAACTGTATATCCTTCTTCTTCAAGTATGGTTTTAATTAAAAAAACATTATCTGGAGAATCATCGACAACCAAAATTTTGTCAGGGTTAGGCAATAGTGAACTCATGTGTAAGAAACGTTTCGGGTAGATGTGAGTTGTTGAGCGAAACTGCTATATTGCTACCACTTTTTGGTTATTTGTTTTTTAGCTTACATTCCGCCATGAAAAGTGGCACAGTCAATATTTTTACGTCAATTGTAGAAAATTAAAAGTCAATTAAACCAATAGTTAGCGCTGATCTGAAGGCGATCGCTTTATTTCCAGCAAGCCTCTAAAAGATGACTTTTGTAATAATTATCAGACATTTATGATTACTGTTAATAAATATAGCCAGCAAAAAGTTAGTATTACAATTTATGTTATGAAATATAAGTTTTTTATATGATAAATATCCGGCTATCAGATTACCTCAGTGGTCTAATAGCCGGATATTCTATTAATTAGCGAACTATTTTAATTACTGCTCTAGACTACTACCTTCTCTAAAATTAATTTAGAACGTTTGACTTGTTCAGGAATGGCAATTGGGTAATCTCCGGTAAAGCAGGCGGAACAAAAACTATTGGTGTCTTCTCTTGTCGCTGTGAGCATTCCTTCCCAACTGAGATAAGCGAGGGAATTTACTTCTAATTGTTGGGTAATTTCTGCAACTGATTTGGTAGCCGCAATTAATTGATCTTGACTATCGGTATCAATGCCGTAAAAGCAAGGATGTGTAACAGGTGGGGAAGAAATTCGCATGTGTACTTCTGCTGCGCCTGCATCACGCAAAGCTTTCACCAACTTACGGCTAGTAGTTCCCCGCACAATGGAATCATCGACAATCACAACTCTTTTACCCGCAAGTACATCTTTGAGGGGGTTGAGTTTCATCCGGATACCCGACTCGCGCATATTTTGGGTTGGTTGAATAAAGGTGCGCCCAACGTAACGATTCTTAATTAAGCCCTCACCATAGGATACACCGGAAGCTTGGGAAAATCCAATAGCGGCAGGGATACCAGAATCAGGCACACCAAAAACAATATCAGCTTCCACAAAAGATTCAGCGGCGAGTTGTCTGCCTAAGCGCATTCGATAGCTATATAAGCTTTCATTGTGCATAATGCTATCAGGACGCGCAAAGTAAATCATTTCAAAAATGCACAATTTACGTTGCGGTTGACTCCAGTGGAAAGAAGCCAAACCTTCTTCGGTAATCCAGACTAACTCTCCTGGTTCGACATCTCGCAGGTATTCAGCACCAATAATATCTAAACCGCAAGTTTCCGAAGACAAGACGTAACGAACTGGATTAGTACCGACAGTCCCAATGACTAATGGACGAATACCATTGGGATCACGGGTTCCCATTACCCCAACTGGTGTAGCAATGACTAAACTAAAAGCTCCTTGACAGCGGTGGAATGCTTGAATTGCCCCATCTAACCAGTCTGCACCATTGTTGACTGCTTCGGCGATCGCAAAGGCGATCATTTCGGAGTCGGTGGTGGTGACTAAGTTAAAATTGCTCTTGACCAATTCATCGCGCAATTGGGGTGTATTGACAAGATTTCCATTATGTGCAAGAGCTAGGGAACCTAAGCGAGTTTCCACAACAGCAGGCTGGGCGTTAACTTTGCGGCTAGAACCAGTTGTGGAATAGCGAGTGTGTCCAACAGCTAAATTTCCGGGCAACTCTTCTAAAATAGACTCGTTAAATACTTGAGACACCAAGCCCATATCTTTGTGGAGGTGGACTTTTGTACCTTCAAAAGTCGCAATCCCAGCTGACTCTTGACCCCGATGTTGGAGGGCATATAATCCAAAGTAGGTCAGTTTAGCAACGTCTTGTTCTGGTGCATAGAGGCCAAAGACACCGCAAGCTTCTTCTGGCTTATCAGGAAGATTTTCTTGACTATTAGTTGAGTTGCAAGTCTGTTCGGGGTATTCATCCGAAGTGACGGAATGGGTGGGAATCATGCTGGCTTTGCTCCTGGCGGGGGTGTCAAGTCACTGGGATTATGGCTATGAGTGGTTACTGATTCTTAACAAATCTTTAACCACTTATTAAAACAGTACCTTAAGAAGGATGAAGTATGAAGTCTGAAGTATGAAATTTTAGACTTCATCCTTGTGACTTCAGACTTTTTTATGCTTCTAGGCGTTTGGCGATCGCATTATTGTAACGACCCTTCATATCTTCAATACTAACTGTGATTAAGGTTTGATTATCAGTAGTTAAAACCGTCAAACCAGCATCACGATTGCTAACCTTGCCTAGTTTTTGCCAATCTTGCCCCAGATGTGTCTGTAAGTATGATTCCCACATTTCTTGCTGTTCTGATCCCACGGAAACTATAATTCTTGCCCCGCCTTCACCGAACAGCACTTCATCAAGACGTTGTAACTGGTTTGGCGAAATTTCTAATGTCACTTCCGCCCCCAAGTTGCCGGCAATCGAAGATTCTGCCAACGCTACAACCAAGCCGCCCTCAGCACAATCGTGGGCTGAACGCACCCAACTCTCCCGAATACCTGCGCGGCAAACTTTCTGCACACGGCGTTCTAATTCATAATTTACCCGTGGTGGTCTGCCAGCTACGGTGTTGTGGATAGTAGCTAAATATTCCGACGCGCCTAATTCAACTTTGGCTTGTACGGTTAACCCTAATAAATAAATAACATCACCACTTGCTTGCCAAGCTTGACCGCAAATTTTTGTGAAATCAGGAATTAACCCCACCATTCCCACCACAGGAGTTGGATAAATTGGTTGGGGGTTGCCTTGAGAATCTAGGGTTTCATTGTAGAGAGAAACATTCCCGCCTGTGACTGGTGTAGATAATTCTTGACAACCTTCTGCCAAACCCCGACAAGCTTCGGCTAATTGCCAGTAACCAATAGGTTTTTCGGGACTGCCAAAATTCAAGTTATCAGTCACAGCCAGGGGTTCTGCACCCACACAACTAAGATTGCGTGCGGCTTCTGCAACTACAGCCTTAGCACCTTCATAGGGATCAAGGTAAACATAGCGGGGATTGCAATCTACTGTAGCCGCAACTGCCAATTTGAGGTTTTGGATTTTAGATTTTAGATTGGGGATTTCTTCTAAGGGACGTAAGCGAACTACCGCCGCATCTGCACCACCAGGAAGGGTGACAGTGTTATTTTGTACCTGATGATCGTATTGACGGTATACCCAATTTTTCGAGGCGATCGTGGGTGTATCGAGTAAAGTCAATAAGATATCATTCCAACTGTGGCTGCTGATACCTGCGGGTGTACAAGCAGGTAAAGCATCAGCTGTCCATTCCCAAGCTTGACGGGCATATTCTGGTGGTTCCGCCAATAACTCACGCTCGTAAAGTGGGGTATTTTCTGCCAAAGCATCAGCCGGAATTTCCGCCGCAATTTTCCCGCGAAATAAAATCCGCACAATGGGTTCAGCAATCACCTTACCAGCGACAACTGCCTGAAGTCCCCAACGGTGAAAAATATCAATTAATTCCTGTTCCCGACCTTTGTGGGCAACAAATAACATTCGTTCTTGAGATTCCGACAGTAAATATTCATAAGGAACCATGCCAGTTTCCCGTACTGGAATCTTATTTAAATCTAATTCAATACCGACACCGCCTTTGGCAGCCATTTCGGCGGTAGAACAGGTGATCCCGGCTGCACCCATATCTTGGGCGGCTACAACTGCACCTGTTTTAAAGGCTTCTAAACAAGCTTCAATTAATGACTTTTCTAAAAATGGGTCGCCGACTTGCACCGCCGGACGGTCATCCATTGAAGCATCACTTAATTCTGCACTGGCGAAGCTTGCGCCACCCATCCCATCGCGTCCGGTAGTGGAACCAACATACAACACAGGATTACCTAAACCCGATGCGCCAGATTTGACAATTTCCGGCGTTTCCATCAATCCCAATGCCATCACATTGACTAAGGGATTGCCAGCATAAGCAGGGTCAAAGTAGACTTCACCTCCAACAGTAGGAACGCCGACGCAGTTGTGGGTAACTATCCCCGATGAAGTTACGAAAAGATGAGTATTATCTACTTCCACATCATAAACATCACACTCGGCAACGGTTTGATGTTCAATACTCTTAATCTTGACAGTAGCTACATCTGGCACCGACTGGGTAAACCGAGGAACCGAATGTTTAGTACTACTGTAACGATTTAAAGCTACGGCTAATTCCTGATTTCGCTCTTGACTAAAAACTGTGGCTAGGGCTTTTAATCCGGCAAAATTATTGACTTCCAATTGCCATAAAGGTTTGCGGATGTGCTTACGTCCGTCAATTTCTCCTTCGCCAGCTGGTTGGCAATAAATATATGGAATGACTCCTTGGGTTTGCAGCAATAGAACTGTTTGCTCAAATAACTTACGGCTAGTGGTGGCAAAACTAATTTTGGCGTGATTGCCGTGAGTTTTGGTTGTCATTGAGCCATCACCCCGGAATAAGCCTTTGAGGACTTCATATTGCAATTGTTGTGACCACTGGAAGACAAAGTTAGGAAATACTTTGTTGCTGGCTTCTGTGCCGCATTGCCAAACATTCTTCAAGAAATGCCCGAATAGCCAAGAAGTTGCGTAAACAGCAATAGTAGAAGCACGTTTTTCTACACAAGGACGTAACCCCAAGTATTTTAGACCAGCGATCGCATCCTCAACATACTCTGTCTCATGATGAGCAAAGGTGAAAATAATTTTGTACGTATTTCCGTTTTTGGCAGCACAACCTTCTGACAGAAAATAGCCAATTAACCGAGCAAACAATTTATTTGGCTGAATAACTGCATTCATATAATTAGCTTTACCGCACCGGAATAAGCGGATATCGCTACGAGGTGCATTGAGTAGCAGTTCCAAAGCCAAAAAGTATGCCAGAGGAAATCTACCTGTAGATAAGTATTGATGGCGTTTGTAAACAGCAGGTTCGAGTAATCTCAGCGCAGTACGTACCGCCTCTGTGACTTGCCAAGTTTCTGGTAACTGCACATATACATCTTTACCAATGGCAGTTTCTGGATTTAAAGCCGCAAGTAAATCTATGGCTACGTCTTTTTCTGCTGTTAATTGTGGCCATGCAGTTATTAACGGGATTTCATCACCTACTTCTAAAGACTGCGCCACTGCAATATCCCATTCACCTTTGGCGCGAATTAACATCGGATGGTCTGGCGTAACAACCAAAGTACGCCCCAAGGCTGTACGGATAGTGATCAAATGTTGGCTACGTCGTTTAAATATTCGCCGTACAGGTTGCCAACAAACAGTTTGGCTGTCGGGATCTAAAGATAAAGTTTGAACTGTATCACTATGATTGAGTTCTAAAGTCGTGACGTTGGTTTTGAGGCGAGATTCCACAAAGTTGCCAATGGTATCAAAATGTATCTCGTCTTGATTTTTCCAAATAAAAGTTTCATCACTGACTAGACAGTTACCATAATGGCTGATCCCAGCTACTACACCAGTAAATAGCCTTTGGGTTTTAGGGTCATCTAGAGAACCGAAGCGTAGAGAATTTAACAACGCAATGGGACGCGCCCCCATTGTAAAAATATCTCTGAGGATACCACCGACACCTGTGGCGGCTCCTTGGAAGGGTTCAACGGCAGAAGGGTGGTTATGAGATTCAATTTTAAAGGCCAGTTGTAATCCTTCACCTAGGTCAACAACTCCTGCATTTTCACCAGGGCCGACAAGAATACGAGAGCCTGTAGTGGGAAATTGTTTGAGCAATGGGCGAGAATTTTTGTAGCAGCAATGCTCTGACCACATCACCCCAAACATTCCCAGTTCTGCTTTGTTAGGATGACGACCTAAACGGCGGACAATTTCGGCATATTCTTCTGGCTTTATACCTTCGGCTGCAATTTCTTTGGGAGAAAACGGATCTTTTGGGGTGGTGGTCATGGGAATAATGCACCAAGGGGACAGAAGACTATTTTATATTTAATGGTCAATAGTCAATAGCCAATGGTTATTTGTCATCCCCATTACGTTATGGCTCACTTAAGTAGATACCGCTCGATAGTAACACTTGAGTGACGACAATCACATAGAAACATGATTGAGATCGTCTCATGACCATAGCTAAATTGGCATAATTACATATAACTGAACTCTAGCCGAGTCATTAATAGGGAACACACTAATCGCCGACAGCTTTGATGAAAAACTGTCGGCTTTTTGTATGTATTTAGGGGTGTAGGGGAAAAATGGGAGAAAGACTATTGACCAATGACCAAATAAAATTTCCCCACAGTTGGTTGGTAACTTGACACAGATACGGCCAAAGCCACTACCAAATGTGGGGAGAGTATGATCAAATTAGAGATCTTATCTTTGAGTGCTAAGACTCTGCACTCACTTTAAGCGACCGGAGGCGCGTCTAAAGAAGCAAAACTAACTTTGGATTATGACATC
Source organism: Nostoc sp. PCC 7107 (assembly GCF_000316625.1). Taxonomy (GTDB): domain Bacteria; phylum Cyanobacteriota; class Cyanobacteriia; order Cyanobacteriales; family Nostocaceae; genus Nostoc_B. Next base: position 3,437,410 of record NC_019676.1, read on the forward strand.
GCTTGAATGATGTAATCAAAGTATGGTGATGCTGCTGCTGCGTCTTCTGCACTTAGTAGGTCAAGGGAGGCTTTTTTCAAAGAATTGATGGCTTCTACCATTCCAGGGACAGGAACACCCAGAGAATTGTACATTTCGCGCACACCAATTAAACCAATTTTTTCAATTGGCTCTTTGTCACCAGCAAGTACGCCATAGGTAATCAGGCGTAGATACCAGCCAAAGTCACGGATACAGAGAGCGCGTTGGCGTTCACCGTAAGCATTGCCACCGGGTGCGATAAAATCAGGCCGCTTCTGCCAAAGTTGTTTGGTTGCTTCCTGAACTATCTTTTTTTCGTTTTCGGCTAAGGTCGCAGCAATGCGCGTCCGTTGCTCCCCTGTTTGCAAAAATTCTTTGATACTTTTGAGTTCGCCACTGCTGGGGTAACGCAGTTCGTCGTCAGCTTTGAGAATAACTTGGCTAATTACAGTCATGATTATTGTAATCACGATAAATATTATTTGCTAGTTTAACGAGTTGGAGGTACACAGGGGAAGGGAAATAAAAGTATGAAGTGTGAAGTGTGAAATTAAACTTCGACCTCTTGACAAATGACTATTGACCAATGACTAATATTTGGAAACAAGGTGAATTAATTGAAATTGCGATCGCCGATCTCACTGATACTGGTGATGGTGTCGGTCGCTATGAAGAGCGTGTGGTATTTGTACCAGATACTGTACCAGGCGATCGCGTCCAGGTACGCTTATTACACGTCAAGCCTAAATATGCTCATGGCAAACTCATACAGCTATTGCACCCATCCCCGCACCGCATTCGCCCAAGTTGCATTGTGGCTGACAAGTGCGGTGGTTGTCAGTGGCAGCATATTAATTATGAATATCAATTAGAAGCCAAACGCAATCAAGTTATTCAAGCTTTGCAACGCATCGGTGGTTTTACTGCACCATCAGTAGATCCCGTATTAACAGCCTTATCACCTTTGGGATACCGCAATAAATCCACTTATCCTGTCAGTGTTTCTACTACTGGGCAAGTCCAAGCAGGATATTACCAAAAGGGTAGCCATCAATTAGTTAACTTAAATCAATGCCCTGTCCAAGATTCTCGCTTAAATCCTTTACTTGCTGAAGTTAAGCAAGACATTCAACAGCGCGGCTGGAAAATTTATAACGAACAGCAACATCAAGGACAAATTCGTCATTTAGGTTTACGCATTGGTCGCCGGACTGGAGAAATGTTGCTGACTTTAGTGGTGAAAGACTGGAAGTTGGCGGGAATTACTGAACAAGCCCAGGAGTGGCTAAAACGCTATCCGCAATTAGTGGGAGTTGCTTTAAATCGCAACCCTGAACGGACAAACGCCATCTTTGGGGCAGAAACTCGCACCATTGCAGGTGTTCCCTATCTGAAAGAAAAATTTGCCGACTTAGAATTTCAAGTCCGCCCAGATACATTTTTCCAAGTTTCTACGGAAACAGCCGAAGCACTATTAGAGGTAATTCAATCAGAATTGAACCTCCAAGGAGATGAGGTGCTAGTTGACGCTTATTGTGGAATTGGTACCTTAACTTTGCCCCTAGCCCAGCGAGTGCGCCAAGCAGTGGGTTTGGAATTGCAAGCCGAAGCCGTAGAACAGGCAATTCTGAATGCCGATCGCAACAGTATACATAACGTTACATTTCAAGTCGGTGCGGTAGAGAATTTACTGCCGCAAATGGGAATAATACCGAATGTGGTCATACTAGATCCGCCACGTAAAGGATGCGATCGCTCTGTCATCGATTCATTACTGCGATCGAAACCTGCTCGCATCGTTTACGTCAGCTGTAAGGTAGCCACACTTGCGCGTGATCTGAAATTATTGTGTCAAGGAGGTACATATACACTTACACGGGTGCAACCTGCTGATTTCTTCCCACAAACATCTCATGTAGAAGCTGCTGCCTTTCTTGTGTTATGACTTTTAAATAAGAGTACTAACTCTTTATCAAAATCTTAAATTGCAAATTTGTAGTCTCTTGCATAGCAACAATGCTAAAATCGTATTAACCTAAAAATAGAAATGATTTTGTTAAAACAACTAACGTTGCATAGACTCTCACTAGTTATGAATCAGGTTGTCTGACATACGAATCGGCAATACAAAAGTCATCCTAATACTTGTAAAAATTTCCAGCAAATTCCCATTTGCTGACTGCAATAGCAGTTTTTTAAAAGCCGTTTTTATGTATCAACAATCGAATTTCATCAACAGAGTAAATGCTCCCTAGCATTTTCAAAACTTAGTATAAAAGACGCAAGTTTGAAGGCAGCATGACCACCTCCAATTTTGTCAGGGTGCGCGTACAAGCAAACTGATGTCTAGCTAACTGAAAGCTATGGGGTTTCTCTTGTGATTAGTATTTCGCTCCGTCCAGTTGGACGCTATTGGGGCACACTTAGTTTTGCCTCTACTCTCTATCTTTGTCCCATATTAGATTTACTGCTGGCAGAAATTCCAGCTAAATTACAAGCAGAATTGCGGCTAGGACTCCAAGAAGCCTTAGTAAATGCCGCTAAACATGGTAATAATCTCGATCCCAGTAAAAGAGTCGTAGTTCGTTTTTCTTTGATAGATAATCAGTATTGGTGGGTCATATCAGACCAAGGTCAAGGTTTTAAGCCAGAACCAAGTTCTGATGAAGATCCGACAGACTATTTACCATCTGATGAGTCAGAAAGTGGTCGCGGTTTATGTCTCCTGCATCAAATTTTTGATCAGGTGCAATGGAGCCGCAAAGGTACAGAATTAAGATTGTGTAAACAGATGGAAAATCGTCCCCGCTTATCTTTGAGGCGATGAGGAAAAGTGTGAAGTATGAATTCTGAAGTATGAAATGTAAGATACTTTCATACTTCAGAGTTCATACTTCAGAATTCTTATGTCCATGAGTTGGACATGGAGGCGCAGATATTGATTTATCTAGCCAACCTGCGGCTTGTTCTAAGCGGGCGAGGGCTTCTTGCGGTTGATTTTTGAGGAGAAATACTAGAGCCGCCGCAGCTTGTTCACTAGCGCGAGAATTGCGGTTAGACTTGAGGCGATGCCAATCGTTAGGAGAGATGGTGAGTCTTTCCATGAGGGCTTGTGCTAGTTCTAGAGTGCTGGGTTCTAAGTGCTGAGTGCTGAGTGCTGAGTGCTGAGTGCTGAGTGCTGTTAGCGGTAGCGGTAGCGGGGCGTTTAGCCCGTGTGGAGGATTAAGAGATTCCATATCTATAAAATTTGGGGATTGACTAGTAACTTTTAACTATTGGCAGAGCTTATATCAATTTTAATTTACTATCAGTCAATGAAGCCGCCGAGAAAGTCACATAATTCTTCTTCTGAAGAAAATCAATCACCGGATTTTGAGCAAGAATTAGCCCAAGTAGAGCGATCGCTCATCACCATCAAAGAACGATACACTCAAATTAAGCTCGATCAAGAGCAAAAGGCACAATGGCAACAACGCCAGCAGGAACTAAAAGAAAATAAACCTCAGACACCAGAAATCAAAGCTGAGTTACGGCAAATTCAAAAACAGTTGGAATTGTTAGAACTTAACTTAGAAAGCCAGCTATTTTCTTGGCGTAGTTTGAAAAAACCTTTCTGGCAAGTCATACGCTTTGGTGGAATGGGCGTTATCATAGGCTGGATATTAAAATCCTATGCTGGGTAAATATGGTAAATCGACGAATTGCAGAAATATTGCGAAGTGGTCAACCTGATGAGTCTCTTGTAGTTCAAGGCTGGGTAAGAACAAAGCGTGACTTGAAAGGATTTGCTTTTATTGAAGTCAATGACGGTTCATCACTAGCGAATTTGCAAGTTGTCATCCATCAGGATTTGCCAGACTTTGAGGCGATTTTGAAAAAACTGAATACAGGTGCGTCAGTTGAAGTTAACGGCGTACTGGTGGCTTCCCAAGGGAAGGGACAGCGCATTGAATTAAAAGCCGAGGCGGTGAAAGTCTACGGTGAAGCTGATCCCGAAACATATCCATTGCAAAAGAAGCGCCACTCTTTTGAATTTTTGCGTACTATCGGACATTTGCGATCGCGCACCAACTCTTTCGGTGCAGTGTTCCGCGTCAGAAATGCTTGTTCAACAGCAATTCACCAATTCTTCCAAGAACGCGACTTTTTGTGGGTACACACCCCCATTATCACCGCCAGTGATTGCGAAGGCGCAGGTGAATTATTTAGCGTCACCAGTTTGGATCTCAAAAATATTCCCCGTACCGACAACCAAGCTGTAGATTATACCCAAGACTTTTTTACTAAACCCACATACTTAACAGTTAGCGGCCAGTTAGAAGCAGAAGTCATGGCGATGGCTTTTTCTAACGTCTATACCTTCGGCCCCACATTCCGCGCTGAAAATTCTAACACCTCCCGTCACCTCGCAGAATTTTGGATGGTTGAGCCAGAAATGGCATTTTGCGATTTAGAAGGTGATATGGATTTAGCCGAGGCATTTCTCAAACATATTTTTAATTATGTGTTAGAAAAATGTCCTGAAGATATGGAATTTTTCAACCAACGCATTGATGATACTGTTTTAGCTACAGCCGAAAATATTATTAACAATCAATTTGAACGGCTGACTTATACAGATGCCATCAAGCTGTTAGAAAAAGCTGATGTTAAGTTTGATTATCCTGTGAGTTGGGGTTTAGATTTACAATCAGAACATGAGCGATATCTAGCCGAACAACTGTTTAAAAAGCCAGTAATTGTTACAGATTATCCAGCGCAAATTAAAGCATTTTATATGCGTTTGAGTGATGATGAAAAGACCGTCCGCGCAATGGATATTCTCGCACCCAAAATTGGGGAAATTATTGGCGGTTCTCAAAGAGAAGAACGTTTAGATGTGTTAGAAAGACGGGTGATAGCACAAGATATGAAACCCGAAGATTTGTGGTGGTATTTAGACTTGCGGCGTTTTGGTACTGTTCCTCACGCTGGCTTTGGTTTGGGTTTTGAAAGACTTGTGCAGTTTATGACAGGTATGGGGAATATTCGTGATGTTATTCCCTTCCCTCGTACACCACAAAATGCTGAATTTTAGTATTTAGTAAATAGTTAAGTAAAACCCGCTAGTGCGGGTTTTTTACCTTTTAACGACAATTAACTGCGGAAGCCGAGTTTACCTTTGTTAAATCACCAGTAAATATCGCTGTGTATTTATATGGTGATGAACCAGTGCAAGTCAGCGAATTTTTATCCGCACGCCGTGGACTCCACCAGGAATCTGCTAGTACTTTTAAAGTTGTGCCATTCCATGACAAATTAGTGATAGCTAAAGAGTTAGTTTTACCATCATTCGGCTTTTTAGCAGTGACAAATGTCGCAGTAGAAACACTACCATTAGTAGGATTAATCTTGGCGATAACGGCTACTTTTGCACCACCACCGTTACCATAAGAAGATAACCAACCGTTCTTAGCAAAGCGGCGAAAATCGTTACCAGTCTGGCTACCAGTTGAAGAGAAAACACCATACAAAACGTTTCCGCCATCCCATAACAACCCATAACCTCTACCATCATCAATGGTTGTTTCATAGTCACTACGACACCATTTTTTCACACCATTATCAAAGCGAATGATGCGGGGATCTTGGTTCTGGGATGATACTTGTTGATAACCAATGTAGATAGTTTTTCCTCCAATAGATATCTTCGGCCCATTTTTCGCTTTGATGCTTGTTTCACTGTCATTGCATGTAAATGCTACACTTTTAGCGAAAGATGTCTTGATACTAGTTTGGGCAACAACTTGAGGAATAACTAAATCAATTCCTAATGCTGCTAATAAAGATAAAAAGGCTAGAGACTGAGAAAATTGGTGGCGATTAATCATGAGTTAGAAGTAGGGAACCCTGTAAAAACCGACACAATAACACAAAATTTACTCAGCGCCAATCTTATTGTTAATATGACTGGGAAATAAATATCTTGGCGGTATAGCCTGGGATATTAGTTAAGCTTTGGGATGTGCGATCGCACCAGATTTCATGTGAATGAATTACACTATCTCAAAGAGTCGAGTCCTTGTATCGCAGCGCGTAACAGATGGCTCATATTCACCCTCTCAAATACCACAAATCCCTTCACAGCCGGAAAATACTCGAATCAAGGCTCCTGACTAGGAAAATTTTCACATTTTCACATTAATGCTATAGCGCTGTAACAAAAGTGTAATAAACCCTGTCTACATTAGTAATAGATTCAAACAACTTTTCAGACAGCAATGCAAAATCAAATACCAGACGGAAATAACCCATTAAATAGCAATTTAGATACCAAATACCGCAAACAAGCGTCTTGGAAGAAAGCAGCAGCTTCTCTATCGCTAGTGTTGCTAGGATCTGGTATGACCTTGACAGGTGGTTATCTGGCTAACCATAAGTCGCAGGTGTCGGAAAGTGCATCGAATTTGGCTTTGAGTCGAGTTAATGCTGCACCGCCTATTGTGGCTGGTACAGACCCTAATTTTGTTACTCAGGTGGTGCAGAAGGTAGGGCCAGCCGTCGTGCGAATTAATTCTTCCCGCACAGTCAAAACCCAATTACCAGAGGAATTTAATGACCCATTGTTGCGCCGCTTTTTTGGTTCACAACTACCAGAAGCGCAACAAAGAGTAGAGCGCGGTACTGGTTCTGGGTTTATTATCAGTGATGATGGTCAGATTTTGACTAATGCTCACGTTGTTGATGGTGCTGATACAGTGACAGTCATCCTCAAGGATGGGCGGAGTTTTCAAGGTAAGGTTTTAGGAAAAGATGAATTAACTGATGTAGCGGTTGTCAAAATTCAAGCCAGCAATTTGCCTACAGTCAGCGTGGGTAACTCTGACCAATTGCAACCCGGAGAATGGGCGATCGCGATCGGCAATCCTTTAGGATTAGATAATACAGTAACTACAGGTATCATCAGCGCCACTGGACGCAGTAGTAATCAAATTGGTGCATCTGATAAGCGTGTAGATTTTATTCAAACTGATGCAGCAATTAATCCTGGTAATTCTGGCGGGCCATTACTCAATGCCCGTGGTGAAGTAATTGCGATGAATACAGCTATTATTCAAGGAGCGCAAGGTATAGGTTTTGCTATTCCTATCGCTACAGCACAACGCATTGCTAATCAATTGATCTCTACAGGTAAAGTTGAGCATCCTTATCTGGGAATTCAGATGATTGGATTAACACCACAACTAAAACAAAATATTAATTCTGACCCCAATAGTGGTTTGAGTATTGATGAAGATAAAGGTGTTTTAGTTGTGAAAGTTATGCCTAATTCACCAGCCGCAAAAGCCGGACTACGTGCGGGTGATGTCATTCAAAAGCTAGAAGGTAACGCTGTTACAGACGCTGAAAGTGTCCAGAAAGCAGTTGATAAAAGTCGAATTGGTGGAGATTTGCGCTTAGAGTTACGCCGTAATGGACAAACAGTCAATTTGTCGGTGCGTCCTGGTGCTTTTCCATCTCAGGTGCAATAGGAGTTAAGTACACTTGTTGATTCATTGAGGTTGGGTGTAAGGGTGTAAGTGAAAAATCTCGTGCATCCTACACCCTTGTGTGAACTAAATAATTAACGGAAGAACAAATATCTTCCACCTATGAGCAGTAAAAAGATGCCATATAATTTTTTCATGGTTTCACTGCTAATAAACGGCTGATTAGCAAATAATGCACCAAAGAGGTTTCCTACTACTAAACCAAGCGCAATCATGACCGCATATTTAATGTTGATGTTGCCGCTACGATGGTAAACTGCTGCGCCTAAAATCCCAATTGGTAAAATTTGAGCGGCGATGGAAGTTCCTGTGGCAAATTTTTGATCCATTCCTAACAACAGTACCATTGCTGGCACCATAATTGCACCGCCACCAATACCGAACATCCCACCAGCAACGCCAGCAGCTAAACCAATGAGTAGCATTTGTACAAGAATATTTGACATACAAAAATATTTGTTTTGTGTGGAATCACAAAATAATTTTAGGGGACAAGATTGATTTGGGTAACATCCCGTGAACTCCTTTTTGAGGACTGTTCACTACTTGGGTGATGCGAAAATTCACGGCTAAACTACACAAAACATAAGCATCTTCTGCTGATAAATTGGCAAAACCTTCAAGAAAAGCAATCATATTTTTTAAAGCTTGTTCTAGGGCTGCATCTAAAGTTTCAGCAAAGCCCATTGTAATGATATCTGTGGGGGTTTCGGCGATGGGTGTTGTCAGAGATAAATCTTTGCGAAGTTTGAGGGAAATTTTACCGTTCATAGAAGTTTCAATGGCGGTAACATTTACTTCTCCATCTCCCTGTGCGGAATGTCCATCACCAAGAGAAAATAATGCGCCAGGAACGTAAATTGGTAAAAATATCCGCGAACCTGCTTGGAGTTCCCGGTTATCGATGTTACCACCATAATTACCGGGGGGAATAGAATTGCGATCGCTTGTAGGAGTCGCCACACCAAGAATACCAAAAAAGGGTTTGAGGGGAATTTTAATCCCACTATTTGCGGGAAATTCTGCAATATTATTAGCTAAATCTAAGGGAATAAATCTCAATGCAGGTTGGGTAAACTGTTCTGGTAAAGCTCCCCAACCTGGACGAATAGCATTAAACCCAACTGGTAAACGAGGTGCGATCGCTTCTAATTTTACCTCTAATACATCTCCTGGTTCAGCATCGCGCACATAAATCGGCCCTGTGAGTAAATGCGGCCCCCCAGCAATTTTGCGTTCGGGTGGTAGATTTTGGCAGATATCCACAAACTCTGGGGTGAGAAACTCTGGCGGTGCTTTGTCATAAATGTAGTAACCCGTGTAGGTTTCCACATCAATGGTGTCACCAGAATCAATCGTCAGTGCTGGTGTTAATAAATGGGAGAAACCACCAAGATGCACTGTTTCTTTGGTAGCTTTTAAAATATGGTGCGTCATTACCGCGATTCTGTGCAAGATTATTGCTTAGAATAGCGGATTAGCTGTTGTAAATCTTGATGTAGTATCGAGATACCTGAACTTTTGAGAGCAGTCGGATATATCGACAGCGTAAGACAAAATTTCTCATAATGCGCGGATGGGTAGGTGTAGAAAATCGCCTTTGCTCAACAATGGCTGGATTCCTTTAATGACAAGCTTTTACAGAAAAATTTAATTAAAATCATCCGCGCACGTTACACAGTAAGCATTTCAGCTATTTAACAAAAATCAATTGACATTTCATCGTGTTAAAATTAACCCATCCGCGAAACCGTACCTTGAAAACTAAATATAGTCAGCTTTTCCGGCTCCCGCCAATTGCAATTCAAACTAATCCCTATTAGGGATTGAAACCTTTTTTACCGTTGTACTCAGTTGTGTGAACTGCAAAAATTGCAATTCAAACTAATCCCTATTAGGGATTGAAACATCAAATCAGTTAAAGACCCTTACTGGGATGAAAAATTGCAATTCAAACTAATCCCTATTAGGGATTGAAACTCCAGTTCGACAAGTCGGGAACTCGTGCGGGTAGTCGGTCAAATTGCAATTCAAACTAATCCCTATTAGGGATTGAAACTCCAAGTTCAGGAAGCGTGGAAGGGCAAATTCCCGTTTAATTGCAATTCAAACTAATCCCTATTAGGGATTGAAACTGGCCGTCCTTCAAAATATGGTGAGCCTTCAAAAATTGCAATTCAAACTAATCCCTATTAGGGATTGAAACGTAGTCGCCTGATTGGGGGCGGATTGCCGGATAAAATTGCAATTCAAACTAATCCCTATTAGGGATTGAAACGAACCTACCCAGAGTCAGCGTAGGTTACTAGGCTAATTGCAATTCAAACTAATCCCTATTAGGGATTGAAACGATTTTGATTTCCACGAAGCCTGATTACGATTTTCAAAATTTCCGGCGACTGAAAATTGCAATTCAAACTAATCCCTATTAGGGATTGAAACGATTTTGATTTCCACGAAGCGTTGTTTATCGCAATTGCAATTCAAACTAATCCCTATTAGGGATTGAAACAAGAAGCGCTCGACGTGATGAGGTAGTAGACAAAATTGCAATTCAAACTAATCCCTATTAGGGATTGAAACAGCGCAATCGAAAAACTCTATTAAGGTGTAATAATTGCAATTCAAACTAATCCCTATTAGGGATTGAAACTTGCTGCCTGGATTTGTCACGAGAAGTTTTAGCAAATTGCAATTCAAACTAATCCCTATTAGGGATTGAAACAGAAGTAATCCGCCGTGGTCGAGGTTTAAAGCTTCAAATTGCAATTCAAACTAATCCCTATTAGGGATTGAAACCTTTGATGCCTTGGCTATTGGCACTCAAGCGGTGAAAAATTGCAATTCAAACTAATCCCTATTAGGGATTGAAACGACACTAAAGTTGCCAACAATAAAGAGTTTATCAATTGCAATTCAAACTAATCCCTATTAGGGATTGAAACACTTCACACTGCCACCCATGTTTTTTTGTTGTGCCATAGAATTGCAATTCAAACTAATCCCTATTAGGGATTGAAACACTATCGACTATTTCATACATTAAATAATTTTTGAAATTGCAATTCAAACTAATCCCTATTAGGGATTGAAACATTTTCTACTATTAAGCCTGAGCCTTTAACTCAAAATTGCAATTCAAACTAATCCCTATTAGGGATTGAAACAGCTTCTGGCATCACAGCTTTAAATGCTCAGATAATTGCAATTCAAACTAATCCCTATTAGGGATTGAAACATTAGCTATTTACTAATTCATTATATAGCTATAGCCAGTTTTATTAGGACGCTGCGTGCTTGAGAACGAATTCGATAGCATCACGTAAATGATCACAATTGTGTAATTGTTTGCGAATCCTACTTTTTAACCATGCCCAACACTTCTCAATACGATTAAGGTCTGGTGAATAGGGAGGTAAATAAACAAGTTCACAGCCTGCATCATGTATGAGTTGGGCAATTCGACCACCATGATGAAACGTCGCATTATCCACAATTACCCACTCACCGGGACGCAAAACCGGAATCAAACATGTTTCTAGCCAGGTTTCAAACACTGTGCGGTTACACGCCCCCTCGACTGTAAATGGGGCAATCAATTGATTATCCCGATACCCAGCAATCATGTTAATGCGTCCCTGTCGCCGACCGGATTTGAGGTCGTAAAATCGTTCCCCTGTTGGTGAGTACCCATAGCCGTAGTTATCTCGTTCATCCATTCCCGATTCATCGACATAAACCAAGTGTGGTGCTTTTGGGTTCTTCAGTTGTGCTAGAAAGGTTGCTCGTTTGGCTTCATCTCGTTGACAGTAGCCATATGTTTTTTTTTACGGGTGTGTCCAATTTTCTGCAATGCCCGTGAAATCGTGCGTTGACTAATCTCTCCTTCCCATAACTCTACCATTTGGACTTGAGTTTTATCACCATTTGCTTTGACAAATGCGCGAAACTTCTCCCAATCATCGATTTTGCCACCCCTTTGGCATTCCTGCCTCGATTTGACCTTGATATCACCCGTTTGGGCTTTTCTTTGACACCACAAGTTAATCGTATTGCGACTGATATTGAACAATTGGCTCGCCTCACTCTTTTTGAGACCGTCCAACTCAATTGCTTGCATCACCTTTTGCCGGAAATCATCACTATAGGGTTTAGCCATCTGAGTTTGAATCGCAATACTAGGAATACTTCATAGTTTATGTCCTAATCTTATTGGCTACAGCTATACTTAACAGTATATAAATTGCAATTCAAACTAATCCCTATTAGGGATTGAAACTCCTGCTTCAGTTCTGGCTCAATATCAGCCGTAAGCTTTGCAAAATTGCAATTCAAACTAATCCCTATTAGGGATTGAAACACGCCTAGCCCTGCAAGGTTAATTGCGGCGATTAAAATTGCAATTCAAACTAATCCCTATTAGGGATTGAAACAAGCTAATTTGTTCCCTGAGTTGTGCGCTGGAACATTGCAATTTAAACTAATCCCTATTAGGGATTGAAACATTATTTTACATTCTCATGAATACAATGAGATTTTGCGTAAGTTCTGTGAATATTTAGAGTTTGATTTTGTTGGGTTTCGCTATTGCTCCACCCAACCTACTTTTTTCAGATTTCAGTCTTTACCGATATAACCAGACGCGCAATAGAGAAAGTAACTGCTCAATATCTACAGGTTTGGTGATGTAGTCTGATGCGCCGGATTCGATGCACTTTTCGCGATCGCCTTGCATGGCTTTGGCGGTGAGGGCAATAATTGGTAAGGCTCTGAATCGTTCATTTTGCCGAATTAAGCGGGTTGTCTCGTAACCGTCCATTTCGGGCATCATCACATCCATTAACACCACATCAATATCTTGTGTAGTTTCTAACATGGTGATGCCATCTCTGCCGTTTTCTGCATAGATTACCTGCATGTGATAGCGTTCTAGCATACTGGTCAAGGCAAAGATATTCCGAACATCGTCATCAACAATTAATACTTTTTTATTTGCCAGGATGTAGTCACGGGAGTGGAGTTGTTCGAGTATTTGCCGTTTGGGTTCTGGTAAAGCAGCTTGGACTCGGTGCAAGAACAATGTAGTTTCATCAAGCAAACGTTCGGGCGATCGCACATCTTTGACAATGATGGTTTCTGTAATCCTCCGCAGTTCTGCTTCTTGGGCTTTATTCAATTCGATGCCAGTGTAAATAATGATGGGTAAAAACTCACCATTGGGCTGCTGCTTAATTTGTTGTAGCAGTTCAAACCCATTCATATCGGGTAGCCCTAAATCTAGCACCAGACAATCAAATTGTTGAGAAATAATTGCCTCTAAGGCTTCTGCACCAGTGGCGACGGCGGTAGTAGCAACATCGCTATTACCAATTAACTCCACAATGCTATGGCGTTGAGTATCATCATCTTCAACTACCAGCAAACTCTTCACCCGCCGTTCCACAAAACCTTTAATTTTGTTTAAAGCCTCAGATATACTTTCGCTGCTGGCTGGTTTTTGTAAATATGCTAATGCGCCTAGTTGCAAACTGCGTCGTTTGCCTTCTTCGACGGTCATGATATGTACAGGAATGTGGCGGGTATTTGGATCATGTTTTAAGCGATCTAGTACAGTCCAACCATCCATATCAGGTAGGCGGATATCGAGTAAAATCCCCACAGGCTGGAATTGCTGGGCTAAGACTAAACCATTACTACCACTTTGGGCGGCAATAACTTTGAATCCTTGCTGCTGTGCCATTTCTAAGAGGATGCGGGCAAAATGAATGTCATCTTCGACAATTAACAAGACGCGATCGCCATTGTTGATATCAATGCGATCGTCTTCTAGGAGTGCTGTTAGCGGTAGCGGGGTGTTCAGCCCGTGCTGAGTGGGGAGTGCTGAGTGGGGAGTGCTGAGTGGGGAGTGCTGAGTAGGAACTAGTTGAGATGTCAATTCCGGCGTGATAAATGCTGAGTCTGAATTGAATTGTGGCAAGTAGAAAGTAAATGTACTGCCTTGAGTGAGGCTACTTACTAAGGTAATTTCTCCACCAAACAGACGGGCAATTTCGCGGCTGATGGATAAGCCTAGCCCTGTACCGCCGTATTTACGGCTGGTAGTGCCATCGGCTTGTTGAAATGCTTCAAAAATCACTTTTTGCTTTTCGGGGGCAATACCAATCCCTGTATCGACGACAGAAAAGGCAACTACTATTGGGGCGCGGTTCAAGGTTTCTTGATTAATACTCCATCCTTGCTTGGCGACATCTATTCGCAAGCTTACTTCACCGCGATCGGTAAATTTAAAGGCGTTGGAAAGGAGATTTTTCAGGACTTGTTGCAAGCGTTTGGGGTCAGTATAAATCGCTTTGGGAAGTTCAGCGCCTAATTCAATGGTGAAATTGAGTCCTTTATCTTGGGCGATTTGGCGGAAGGTGCGATCGGTTTGCTCTCGCAAATCTGTAACTAACATTTGCGACATATCAATAGACATGGTTCCCGATTCAATTTTCGCCAAATCGAGGATGTCATTAATCAACGCCAACAAGTCATTTCCGGCTGAGTAAATGGTGCGGCTGTATTCAACTTGTTTAGTGCTGAGATTCCCATCGATGTTATCTGTCAACAACTTCGCCAAAATTAACAGGCTATTTAAAGGTGTCCGCAGTTCGTGGGACATATTCGCCAGAAATTCTGATTTGTATTTGGATGATAGGGCGAGTTGGGCTGCTTTTTCTTCTAAAGAAAGTCTGGCTTGTTCAATTTCGCGGTTTTTCCATTCAACTTCTTTCTTTTGCTGCGCCAACAACTCGGCTTTTTCTTCGAGTTCGGCGTTGGTTTGCTGGAGTTCTTCTTGTTGTGTTCTGAGTAAGTCTTCCGAAGTCTTCAGAGATTGAGCTTGTTGTTCGAGGCGTTTGTTAGTTTCTTTGAGTTCGTTTTGCTGAGTTTGCAGTTCTTCGGCTAAAGATTGGGACTGTTTGAGTAATTCTTCGGTACGCATGGAAGCGGCGATGGTGTTGAGAACGATCGCAATACTTTCGGTAAGTTGGTCGAAGAATGTTAAGTGAATCTCACTAAAGCGGCGGAAGGAAGCGAGTTCAATCACCGCTGTGACTTGTCCTTCAAACAAAACGGGTAAAACTACAGCGTTGAGTGGGGCTGATTCACCCAAACCAGAACTAATTTTGACATAATCCATCGGGACTTCGGTTAACAAAATTCGCTCTTTTTCTAACGCGCATTGTCCGACTAAACCTTCGCCCAAGTGAAAACGATTTGCGAGATGTTTGCGTTCGCGGTATGCGTAACTGCTAAGTAATTTGAGATACGCCTGTTGTTGTTCACCCGCATCCATTAAGTAGAATACGCCGTGTTGTGCGCCTACCAATGGTGCAAGTTCCGAGAGAATTAATTTGGAGACTGTTTCTAAATCGCGCTGACCTTGCAGCATTCGCGTGAATTTCGCTAAGTTGGTCTTTAACCAGTCTTGTTCTGTGTTTTTCTGGGTTGTTTCGCGCAAATTGGCAATCATCTGGTTGATGTTGTCTTTCAGGATTGCCACTTCTCCTAGTGCTTCCACGGAAATCGACCGGGTTAAGTCGCCTTTTGTTACTGCGGTTGCTACTTCGGCGATCGCCCTTAACTGAGTTGTCAGGGTCGCCGCCAGTTCGTTTACGTTGTCTGTTAAGTCTTTCCAGGTTCCCGCCGCCCCTGGTACCCTAGCTTGACCGCCGAGTTTCCCTTCAATTCCCACTTCCCGCGCCACGGTTGTTACCTGATTGGCAAAGGTCGCTAGGGTATCAATCATTTCGTTGATGGTTTCCGCCAAGGTTTCAATTTCACCCTTCGCATCTAGCATCAATTTCCGCTTCAAGTCACCATTTGCAACGGCGGTTACAACTCGTGCAATACCTCGCACCTGGGCTGTCAAATTCCCTGCCATCGAGTTCACATTATCGGTGAGGTCTTTCCATGTACCCGCCACACCTTGCACCACAGCTTGACCGCCTAATTTCCCTTCCGTTCCCACCTCTCGCGCCACCCGCGTTACTTCACTAGCAAAGGAACTGAGTTGATCCACCATTGTGTTGATGGTGTTCTTCAAGTCGAGAATTTCACCCTTCACATCCACAGTGATTTTCTTCGACAAGTCCCCATTCGCCACCGCCTTAGTTACTTCGGCGATATTCCGTACCTGGGCTGTCAAGTTACCCGCCATTGAGTTGACGTTATCGGTAAGGTCTTTCCACGTCCCACCAACGCCGCGGACATAGGCTTGGACACCGAGTTTACCTTCCGTTCCCACCTCCCGCGCCACCCGCGTTACTTCTGATGCGAAGGAGTTGAGTTGATCCACCATTGTATTAATCGTGTTTTTCAGTTCGAGAATTTCACCCTTAACATCCACGGTGATTTTCTTGGATAAGTCGCCATTCGCCACCGCTGTTGTTACATCTGCAATGTTCCGCACTTGGGCTGTCAAACTTCCCGCCATGAAGTTCACACTGTCAGTGAGGTCTTTCCACGTCCCCGCCACACCTTTAACTTCTGCTTGGACACCGAGTTTACCTTCCGTTCCCACCTCACGCGCTACCCGCGTTACTTCACTGGCGAAGGAATTAAGTTGATCCACCATTGTATTGACGGTGTTTTTCAGTTCGAGAATTTCCCCTTTCACATCCACAGAGATTTTCTTGGATAAGTCGCCATTCGCCACCGCCGTTGTCACCGCCGCGATGTTTCGTACTTGGGCTGTCAAACTTCCCGCCATGAAGTTTACAGAGTCGGTCAAGTCTTTCCACGTACCCGCCACACCTTTGACATCTGCTTGTACGCCCAGTTTTCCTTCACTTCCTACTTCCCGCGCTACCCTTGTTACCTCAGATGCGAAGGAGTTTAGCTGATCCACCATGATATTGATGGTGTTCTTGAGTTCGAGAATTTCCCCTTTCACTTGGACAGTGATTTTCTTCGACAAGTCACCATTGGCGATCGCTGTGGCAACTTCCGCTATACTACGTACTTGGTCGGTGAGGTTCCCCGCCATCATATTCACCGCACCTGTCAAGTCTTTCCAAGTTCCCGCAACCCCTCGCACTTCTGCTTGTACGCCGAGTTTTCCTTCTGTACCCACCTCACGGGCTACTCTGGTTACTTCCGATGCAAAGGAACTCAGTTGATCCACCATTGTGTTGATGGTGTTTTTCAACTCCAGAATTTCGCCCTTCACATCCACAGTGATTTTCTTCGACAAGTCGCCATTCGCCACCGCCGTTGTCACATCAGCGATGTTTCTTACCTGGGCTGTCAAGCTTCCCGCCATGAAGTTTACCGAGTCAGTTAAGTCCTTCCACGTACCCGCCACCCCGCGGACTTCTGCTTGTACGCCGAGTTTTCCTTCACTTCCTACCTCTCGCGCCACCCGTGTTACTTCCGAGGCGAAGGAGTTGAGTTGATCCACCATTGTGTTGATGGTGTTTTTCAACTCTAAGATTTCACCCTTCACATCCACGGTGATTTTCTTTGACAAGTCCCCATTCGCCACCGCTGTTGTTACCTCGGCGATGTTCCGCACTTGGGCTGTCAAACTTCCCGCCATGAAGTTCACGCTGTCGGTCAAATCTTTCCACGTACCCGCCACACCTTTGACATCTGCTTGTACGCCGAGTTTCCCTTCACTTCCTACTTCTCGCGCTACCCTGGTTACTTCTGACACAAATGAACTGAGTTGATCCACCATGATGTTGATAGTGTTTTTCAACTCCAGAATTTCGCCCTTCACATCTACTGTAATTTTCTTCGATAAATCACCATTAGCGATCGCAGTTGCTACTTCCGCAATATTCCGCACCTGTCCGGTCAGGTTACCCGCCATCAAGTTCACGTTGTCGGTGAGGTCTTTCCAGGTTCCCGCCACACCACGGACTTCTGCTTGTACGCCTAATTTTCCTTCCGTTCCCACTTCCCGCGCTACTCTGGTTACTTCCGACGCAAAGGAGTTGAGTTGATCCACCATTGTATTAATCGTGTTTTTCAACTCTAAAATTTCGCCCTTCACATCTACCGTGATTTTCTTCGACAAGTCCCCATTCGCTACCGCTGTTGTTACCTCGGCGATGTTCCGCACTTGGGCTGTCAAACTTCCCGCCATGAAGTTCACGCTGTCGGTCAAATCTTTCCACGTACCCGCCACACCTTTGACATCTGCTTGTACGCCGAGTTTCCCTTCACTTCCTACTTCTCGCGCTACCCTGGTTACTTCTGACACAAATGAACTGAGTTGATCCACCATGATGTTGATAGTGTTTTTCAACTCCAGAATTTCGCCCTTCACATCTACTGTAATTTTCTTCGATAAATCACCATTAGCGATCGCAGTTGCTACTTCCGCAATATTCCGCACCTGTCCGGTCAGGTTACCCGCCATCAAGTTCACGTTGTCGGTGAGGTCTTTCCAGGTTCCCGCCACACCACGGACTTCTGCTTGTACTCCTAATTTTCCTTCCGTTCCCACTTCCCGCGCCACCCGCGTTACTTCCGACGCAAAGGAATTTAACTGATCCACCATTGTGTTGACGGTGTTTTTCAACTCCAGAATTTCGCCTTTGACATTAACAGTAATTTTCTTCGATAAATCACCATTGGCGATCGCAGTTGCAACTTCCGCAATGTTCCGCACCTGTCCTGTCAAATTTCCCGCCATCAAGTTCACGTTGTCGGTGAGGTCTTTCCAAGTCCCCGCCACACCTTTGACTTCCGCTTGTACCCCTAGTTTTCCTTCTGTTCCGACTTCCCGTGCTACCCGTGTTACCTCTGATGCAAAAGAACCCAGCCGATCCACCATTGTGTTGACGATATTGGCTGTTTGCAGAAACTCACCTTTGAGGGCTTTACCATCTAGTTCTGTAGGGATGGTTTGAGATAAATCTCCATTCGCAACCGCCCGAATCACCCGTGTAGTCTCGGCGGTGGGTTGGACTAAATCTGTAATTAGAGTATTGACAGAATTGACACAATCTGACCAAGAACCGCGCACAGTTCCCATAGAAGCGCGTTCAGTAATTTTGCCATCTTTCCCAACAACATTACCAATCCGCTGTAGTTCTAATGCCATACGCTCATTCTGGTCAATAATATCGTTGAGCGTGTCAGCTATTTTCCCCGCCAGCCCCGTTTGGTCTACAGACATCCGCACAGAAAAATCACCTTTCTTAACAGCAGTTAGTGTTTTTAGCAGTTGCTTTAAATCAAGATTGTCGGTTTCTCTGGTTAATTGTTCGGTTGTCATTGCTATATCCTTGGGAAACTGGGAAGTAATGTTGGGGCAATAATTATTAAGACTGCACAATGCTGCTGTTTAAGAGCGAGAATTAGTCTTAATCAAGACATCTAGCAAAAAAATAGGTGTTTTGAATGAATAAATTTATGCTTTAGTACAAGCGCTTTTAAAAATATAATTACTTTGCTTATTTATAAATAAACTATGACTGAAGATAGAAAAAATCGTTTTTCAGATACTAGATTCATTATTAATTGCGATGGATCATTTTAACTCTATAATTAAGTTTACTTTAGGACGAGGAAGATATTATTTCTATCTAACGTAAGATAGAGGGCAAGAAACAATAAATCTGTTATTTTAATGGTTTTTTAACGCGGTGTGGTGCAAAGTCAGCGCAAAGTTACGCAGAGTTAGTTTGTGCTGCGGTATTTATCAATTAAAAAAGGTAAAATTTTTAAGTAATATGTTTACTAACAAAGCTAACTACATCAGTTAGTCCTGATTGAGTTTTTAAATTAGTAAAGATAAAGGGTTTTTCACCGCGCATTTTTTTTGCATCTCGTTCCATCACGTTTAAATCTGCGCCGACGAATGGTGCAAGGTCAGTTTTATTAATGACTAATAAATCAGATTTGGTAATTCCTGGCCCACCTTTGCGGGGAATTTTATCGCCAGCAGCTACATCAATTACGTAAATTGTTAAGTCGACTAATTCTGGACTGAAAGTAGCGGCTAAATTATCACCACCACTTTCTAAAAAGACTAAATCTAAATTATCAAAACGCTCTTCTAATTGTTCAATAGCGGCTAAATTCATCGAAGCATCTTCACGAATCGCTGTGTGGGGACAACCACCAGTTTCCACACCCAAAATGCGATCGCTGTTTAAAGCCTGAGAACGTACTAAAAACTGTGCATCCTCTTGAGTATAAATATCATTCGTCACCACAGCAAGATGATAGCGATCGCGCAACGCTTTACATAAAGCATCCACTAAAGCCGTCTTTCCGGAACCTACAGGGCCTGCAACACCTACTCTAAATGCGGTCATAAATTAAAAGGCAAAAGTTAAAAGGCAAAAGGCAAAAGTTAAAAAGATAAAATTTCACACTTCATACTTCATCCTCAACTTCTAAACAACCTCGTATACTGTGTTTCATGCTGCATACTCGCTAGAGACAAACCCCAACTACAACAACTCAGTTCATCATCTTCTAAAACGAGAATTTCTTGCAAGGTCGCACTAATTAACGGCTGTAAATCTAGCAATAATGCTTGTCCGGCTGTTTGTCCGAGGGGGATAAGTTTAACTCCGGCGGTGATGAGATTACTTGTCCAACTATGCAGATATGCGAGTAAAGCAGCATTTAGATGAATTTGCCAATGGGCGACAGCGATACCAAAAGCGATCGCATAATTGCAAGGATTACCCACACTATTAATCGTAGGTAGTAGTTCTGGTTGTAGTTTACCAAGTAATTGAGCCAGCGATCGCCCCATTTGCCAACTTGAATTACGTAATTCTTGAGTTTCTCGCGCCGCCGATAACCAGTGATTCCAATAAGATAGGGTTTCTAAATTCCCCATTTTCGCAGATTCCGCCGCCCGTAACATTACCGCTGCTTCCAGGCGAATTGCACCGTAACGTAATTCCGAGGTTAACCAGTGTTTGAGAGTCTCTTGATTGGCAATTATGCCATCTTCCACTAAAGTTTCCAAACCTTCCGAATAACTATAAGCCCCCACAGGTAAAGCTGGACTGGCTAACTGCAAAATCCCCAAAAAATGAATATCAGTGAGGGTGATGGTGTCCATAAGCCCCTAATTCTGGCTGAAACGGTGCAATTTCCTCAGTAATTTCCAGTCCTAACTGTACTAACATCCCACATAAAACCCCATCTGGTGATAAGCGTAAATAACTCGGTGTAATTTCCACCGCCACATGACGATTTCCCAGATGGTATGCTGCCCGCATTAATAAAAGTGATGAAGTAGCCGATACAGTCAGCACAGGTTCCGGTTTCGCAACAATTCTCATTAAACTACCATCATTTTCATCTTGTAAAATATCGCCATCCCGTAACACCGTCCCCCGTGGTAAACGCAAAAACACAACCTGTCCATCCGCCATCTCAAACCGATGACGACTGCGGGTGCGTTCTTCCGCCGTCAGTGCTAAAGTTAAACTCACCACAGCATCAGCATCGGGTGGTTTTCGCTGAGTCAAGATCATCTTTGCGCCTTTGCGCCTTTGCGCGAAATATTCATCATCCAACATTTTGATATTATTAACAAAGTGAGCGATCGCTAAAACTATGGCAAAGCGTAAAAAAAGCAATCTCCAGTGGATTAAAGAAACGCTTGATCTCCAACCTGATCATCACTGGGAATCTCCATCGGGCTATAAAATTTTTGTCGCCAACCGGGGGGCTGTTCGCTTCAACGTTCCCCAAAATTGGGTTTTTGAACCCCAAGAAAAATCTTTCAAGTTCATGGATAAAAAACCGCCCAAAGATGACTGCTGTCTAGAAGTATCTTTCAATCATTTACCGCCTAATGACTGGACTTTGTTTCCCCTCAAAGCCACCTTAAAGAAAGTCGTAGAAGAAGACAGTCGTGATGTGATTGAAAAGGGAGAAGTTTTTACCATCAAGCGTCAAACAGCCAGAATTGTTTGGACAGAATTGAAGTTTATTGACGTACAAGCAGAACCACGGGAAGCTTTTTCCCGGATTTGCATTGGCTTAGGCTCGAATATACAATGTTTAATTACCTTTGATTTTTGGGCAGACCAAGCAGAACAGTTAACACCTGTTTGGGATGAAGCTATGCGTAGTCTCACCCTAGGATTGTATATTCGTGACCCCAGAACAGGTTTAGCTTTCCCTGATTAAGAGTGCTGAGTGCTGTCACCTTTCACCTGTAACCTCTAGTTATAAATCTCGGTGGATAAATGCTTTTGCATTCGCGCCAGTGTAACTAGCGACGATGTGACCATTACCAGTCATTTGATATTTATATGTTACCAATCCTTCTAACCCGACAGGGCCGCGGGGAGGCATTTGTTGAGTACTAATACCAACTTCTGCACCAAAACCGTAACGGAAACCATCAGCAAAACGTGTGGAACAATTGTGAAAAACGCCAGCAGAATTGACCAAACCAAAGAAAGCTTCAGCGGTGGCGATATCTTCTGTAATAATTACATCGGTGTGACGTGAACCGTATTGGTTAATATGCGCGATCGCATCTTCTAAATCATCGACAATTTTAATTGATAAAATTAAATCACTATATTCTGTTTCCCAATCAATTTCGCTGGCGGGGGCAATATTTGGTAAAATCTCTAAGGTGCGTTGATCACCTTTTAATTGCACATGATTTTCTGCTAAAGCTGTCGCAACTTGGGGTAAAAATTCCCCAGCAATTGCTTGATGAACTAATAAAGTTTCAATGGCATTACAAGCAGCTGCATATTGAATTTTAGCATCAACAGTAATTTCTACAGCTTTATTAATGTCAGCAGCTTGATCGATATAAGCATGACAAATTCCATCCGCATGACCAAGTACAGGAATGCGGGTATTTTCTTGGACAAACCGCACAAAAGAATTAGAACCGCGTGGAATAATTAAATCTACATATTTATCTAATTTTAAAAGTCCCACAGTTTCTTCGCGTGTAGTGAGTAACTGCACCGCATCAGGACTGACATCTGTTTGCGATAATCCTTGTTTAATCGCTTTAACTATCGCTTCACAAGAACGTACAGCTTCTTTACCACATTTGAGAATTACACCATTACCTGATTTAATCGCCAAAGAAACAATTTGAATTGCAGCTTCTGGACGCGCTTCAAAAATAATCCCCAACACACCCAAAGGACAAGTAATGCGTTTGAGAATTAATCCAGTATCCAGTTCGCGGTGAATCTGGACTTTACCGATAGGATCAGCCAGTTTACCAACATCTCGGACTCCAGCGATCGCATCTCTTAACTTATGTTCATCTAACTGCAAGCGCTTATATAGAGGTTTAGCAATTCCTTCCGCCGCCGCAGCTTGACAGTCAGCCACATTCGCCTGCAATATTTCTTCTTGAGCCGATTCTAACCCTTGAGCGATCGCTGCGATCGCTTGATTTTTCGCCTCTGTCGAAAGAATTGCCAACTTACTAGCAGCGGCGCGAGTTTTCCCAGCAATCTCAACTAAAGATGACCCAACTTCCACAATAGTCATATCAAAAAATAACCCTTAATTATGGCAGAAACATTTATTTTCCATCCTATAGCAATCTGATTTGATTCCTGAATTATTCCTATAGAGAGTGAACAGAAAAAATCTTCTCCAAATCTCTCACGCCAGTAAAGTGAGTTATTTTTACCAGTCGTCGCATCAACAATGTCAGCTGTCACATTCACAATGCAAGTTATCACATCAACAATGTCAACTGTCACATTCACAATGCAAGTTATCACATCAACAATGTCAGCCGTCGCATTCACAATGCGAGTTATCAAATCAACAATGTCAGATGTCACATTCACAATTGACTAATATTTACCTCGCCCATTGCTGCAAGATATAAGCATAAAAAGCCTCTTTATCAACTGTATCCATTGCATAAATCTTCCGACCGCTAGGAACAACCTTAGTCCGTCCTTGACTTACACCAGTGGTAATAATTTCCGTTTCCCACTCCCGCAGTTGATAAAATTCTGGATGTCCTAAATAAGCCGTCGCCAGCACATCCCAAAAATAATAATCTTGGGGAATTACCAGTGCGTAACATTGTCCAGCTAAATCAGAAACAGGATAATGGCGTTGTTTTCCCATTTTATACACAATGTCTGATGTCACAGGTACATTGTTAGTCAAATCTAAAGGACACATAATAATTTCAATTTGGGTTTGCCAAACTTGCGCGGCTGAAACTGCATCCCAATAGACATTCCACTCCGCCGAACCATCTTGTCCGGCTTCTAAACTTTTTTCCACATTACCACCAACATTCAACGCGCCACCCATCCAGACAATTTTTTCAATCTTGGCTTCAATATCTGGTGCTTGTTCTAACGCCACTGCAACTGTCGTTAATGGCCCTGTTACCATCAGCATTACTGGTTGAGGTGCTTCTCTTAACATTCGCACCATAAAATCTTGTCCAGGTTCTGTAAGCAGAGGTGTATTAATCGTGTCCTGCTGGTTGAGAATAGGGAGATGGTCAACAATAAACGAATCACGACGATAGAGACGGGGAAAAGGATTTATGCCACGTACTGTACTTTCGGCAACTGGGATATGAGAAAATCCCATCAAATCAATTATTTTGCGTGTAGCGCTAACGGCTGGTTCAACATAACAATCAGCAGGAGTCACAACCACACCAAGCAATTCGATATGATCCATCGTCAACAGCAGCATAGTTGCTAGGTAATCGTCTACACCACCATCGTGATCCATTAACACAAGTTGTTTTGACATATTAGGAGGATAAGAGAATGGATGAATTTATGCAAGCAGCGATCGCAGAGGCTAAACAAGGTAGACAAGAAGGCGGAATTCCTATCGGTTCTGTTCTCATCAAGGATGGCAAAATTGTTGGTAGAGGACACAACAAGCGCGTCCAAGATAGCGACCCTGTTACCCACGCCGAAATCGATTGTCTCCGTAATGCTGGCAGAATTGGCAGTTATAGAGGTACAACACTTTATTCAACCTTAATGCCGTGTTATTTATGCGCCGGCGCAGTCGTGCAATTCGGGATCAAAAAAGTCATCGCCGGCGAATCTCGTACATTTCCCGGCGCAAAAGAATTTATGATTTCTCACGGCGTAGAAGTTATTGATTTAAATTTAGATGAATGCGAACAAATGATGAGCGAATTTATTCAAACCAACCCCGAATTATGGAACGAAGACATTGGGAAGTAGTCAATGGTCAAAAGGCTAAATATTGCAATTTCATCCTTCAGACTTCATACTTTTTCCTTAAGAAAAGCCTCAAACGTAAACCTATCAGGTAACGAAGTTTGTGCGCCTAATTTTGTCGTGGCTAAAGCACCTGCGGTTGCACCCCAAATCACTGCTTGATGTAAAGTCATTCCTGTATAAAGTGCAGCTGCTAAACCACCATTAAAAGCATCACCAGCCGCCACAGTATCCACAACATTAACTGAAAAAGCTGGCACAAAAAATGTTTCCTCAGTTGTGGTACATACCACACCCTTTGCACCTAATTTAACGATCGCAGATTTCACCCCTTTTTGCAATAACACTGCCCCTGCTTTGGCTGCTGATTCTGGGCTATCCACCGCAAAACCAACTAATTGTCCTGCTTCTACCTCATTGGGGGTGATAATATCCACCAACGGGTAAAGTTCGGCAGGTAAGTTAGATTGAGCCGGTGCAGGATCAAGGATTACTGTAATATTGGCATTGCGTCCAGCTTTAGCAGCTGCAACAACAGCACTCAGAGGAATTTCTAATTGTAAAAGCAGTGCTTTAGCTGTTGGTAATAAAGGCGATAACCTCTCTACATCTGCCTGATTTACTTTTCCATTAGCACCAGGAATCACCACAATTTGATTCTGCCCAGCATCATCAACAATAATGATGGCAATTCCCGAACTTACCGTTTCATCTAATAAAATATTTTCAGTTTGTACGCCAGCAGTTTGTAAATTATTCAGTAACTCTGCACCAAAACCTTGGCTTCCCACCCGCCCCACCATCTGAGTCGGAATTCCCAACCGTGCTAATGCTACTGCTTGATTTGCACCTTTCCCCCCTGGGACTTGAAAAAAATCGTTTCCCAGCAAAGTTTCACCGCTAGTTGGTAAATGGGGTGCTGTGGCTACTAAATCTATATTGATACTGCCGAAAACAATAATACTCATAATGAAGCGAGTGAAATGGTGGGTAAAAAAATTAAAATATTCTCACATTCAAACCCTATCCCTTTATGGGTAGAGTATTCTGAATTCTGTATTCTGACTCCTGTTTGATTCAGGAAATTTCTTGATATCGTTATAGAAAACCGGAAGATAAATTTTATGGTCACTACACAAGTCAGCAGTACCCAAAGGGGAATTCTCCCAAATATTAGTTGGCAGACTTTTGAAACTATGTTGGCAGAAATGGGTAATAATCGCACCACACGACTGACCTATGATCAAGGAACCCTAGAAATTATGACACCGTTGATGCCTCATGAACATAACAATAGACTACTAGAACACTTAGTTTTTACCTTAGCTGTGGAACTCAACCTGAATATCAAAAGTATTGGTTCTACAACTTGTAAACGTCCAGACTTACTGCGTGGTGTAGAACCAGATTCTGCATTTTACATTCAAAATGAACCATTGATGCGGCAAAAGCAAAATCTCGACTTGACTCAAGACCCACCACCTGATTTAGTCATTGAAGTAGACTACACCAGTGCTTCTGTTGATCGATTATCAATTTATTTAGCATTGGGTGTTCCAGAAGTTTGGCGTTATAACGAACCTGTAATGCAAATTTATCGCTTACAGGAAGGTACGTACATTCCTTGTGATATATCGCCAAGTTTTGCCAATCTTCCCTTAACTACAGAGATTCCCCGTTTTTTGCAAGAAAGTTTGAACAATGGAGAAATTTCCATGATTCGCTCATTTCGTGCTTGGGTGAGACAGCAGCAAAAAAATTGACAGTCAATAGCTAAAGCGCTATACCATATCAAGGTGCAATATACATTAAGTTTTTTATTGTTATGTCTAGTGTTGAACGCGACGAAACCAGAGAAAATCGCATCGCTACAGAAATTATTGTTGATGCGGAAGATAAAGAAGATCGGGCAATGGGCTGGTATTATTATCTAGAAGAAGCTTTGAATTATCCGTTTATGGCTAAGTGGGCGAAAAAATCCCGCAAAACATCGACAATAGAAGAGAAAAACGTCGAAGTGCTAGGAATGGCTCCTGATGATGAGTGTTTAAAAGATATGTATGTGGAAGTAGCTGACATCAATGGTAAGGATGATGATGTCTATTCGGCAAAATTATCAGAAATAAAGCCTATTGATGCAGACAGTGAAACCGAAGAAGCGATCGCAGATTGGCACTATTGGCTGGCTAGAGGCTACAAATTCTAGAATATAGCTTTTTTGCGCCTCAATTATCTGATAAATAACGAATAATTCGACAGGGGTTTCCAGCAGCAACCACATTTGCAGGTATATCTTTCACAACCACACTACCAGCACCAATTGTCGTGTTGTCGCCAATTGTCACCCCTGGACAAATAATTGCATTTCCACCTATCCAGACATTGTTACCAATTTTAACTGGTGCAGCTAATTCTCTACCAGTCAAACGAATTTCTGGTTCTACGGGATGATAAGCTGCATAAATCTGCACATAAGGCGCACACAAAACGTTATCGCCAATTTCCACTAGATTGCAGTCTAAAATTACACAACCAAAGTTCATAAATAATTTATTGCCCGCATAAATATGACTGCCGTAGTCACAGTAAAATGGCGGCACAATAGTAATATTTTCTCCTACCTTACCCAATAATTCTTGTAATATTTGTTGTCTTTGCTCTTGATGTTCAGCAATTGTATTGTTATACCTTTGTAAAAGACGACTAGCTCGCCTACTCTCAGCTACTAATTCGGGATCTTCTGCTAAATATAACTCGCCAGCTAACATTTTTTGTTTTTCGGTTTTTTCCATAAGATATTTTTAAGTTTTATTAAATTAAAATAGCGAATTTAAAAAAGATTTTACAAAGCGATTTTAAATTACAATAATTTTTTAGATAAAAAACTGAATTTACTAAACTTAGTCAAAATTAGCAAAATTCGGAGGAATATGCCTTTTCGGATTTTAAGCTTGGATGGTGGCGGAATTAGGGGATTAGTTGCAGCAACTATTTTGGCAGCTATTGAGCAGCAAATTAATCAACCTTTGCACGAGTATTTTAACTTAATAGCAGGCACATCTACAGGCTCAATTTTAGCAGCAGCGATCGCCACTGGTCGCAGCAGCCAAAATATTATTGATCTATACACACAAAAAAGCTCAAGAATCTTCCCTTACAGTAGTCTTTTTTCTTTGCAGCGACTACCGCTTATTTTCAAATATGGGATATCTGCACCAAAATTTTCTGATGCTGGTTTAACTCAAGTTCTCCAAGAAAATTTAGGTGAAATCAAACTATTTGATATTCCTGAACCAAAATTATTAATTACAGCTTACGATACCATCGCCAGAGAACCAATTATCTTTAAAAGTTGGCGACAAGATAAAGATTATGGCAATGTACCACTATGGGAAATCTGCGTTTGTTCTGCCTCGGCTCCTACTTATTTCCCAGCGCATAAACTAGATAGAATAGTCAAAGGCACAGTGGAAAGAGCGACAGAAGATACTGTTACTTTAGATGGTTATGCTTCCCATACAGAAAACCTTTATAACAATACACAAATTAGAATTGTGAGTGGTACAGGTAGTGGTCAAACTCGCACTATCAAAACATACAAAGGTTACACAAGAGTCGCTTTATTAGATTCTCCGTGGGAAACTATACCAGATAATACTGCGACCTACTCAATTAAATGTATGTACTCTGCCATTGATGGTGGTGTTGCGGCTAATAACCCTTCAGCTTGTGCTGTAGCGGAAGCTTTAAGATTAGGACATTCCATTGAAGATATTACCATTCTTTCTATTGGTACAGGCGATCGCACACGCATTATCCCATTTCAACAAGCCGAAAGCTGGGGTTTGATTCAATGGGCGCAGCCACTTATTGGTATATTGTTAGATGCTTCATCGGGCGTTCATGAGTACATCACTGACCAAATAATTCCAGACAAACAGATTTTACGATTACAGTTTAAGCTAGACCGAGAACTTATCGGTAAGCGATTGAGTGATGATATTGATGATGTCAGTCCTGAGAATCTTCAAAATTTAATGGAAGCGGCAAAAGTTTATATTCAGCAGCCAGCAATACAAACTAAATTGCAGGAATTTTTACGCATTAATTAACAAGGTAAAACAACAACCAGTTAAATATCTTGTTTGTTGTTCTAGATTTTAGCTTGTAGTTCGTGTGGCTAAAAATATTTGTTGTGCGGTTATTTGTAAATTGGTAAAAACTGAAGAAACAAGTTGATCACCGTTTTGAAATAATTGCTTGTGATACTCATCTTTTATCAATGTGCAAATTGTAATTGTAGGTTGTTTTGGCTTGCCAATATATTCTCTCCCACCAATACCTAGATAATCCACAATCCAATACTCAGGTACTCCTAAGAGTGCATAATCTTCAACTTTCCGCGCATAATCATTTTGCCAGTTTGTGCTAACGACTTCAGCAATTAATTTAATAGAGCTTCCTGATGTAACGATAGGTTCTTTTTGCCATAGTGGCTCATTAATTAGTTGAGTTTGATCCAATACAATAACATCAGGACGAAAAGCTGTATTTGTTCCTAACAGTTTGATTAAACAGCGATGGGGAATAAAATAAGGTTCTTCTTGACGGTCAATTTCTACGTTTAGTTTTCGTCCAATAAAAGCAGATACTTGCTCGTGCGGCCCTGTTGGTTCCATATCGATTAATTCACCATCAATTAGTTCATAACCCTCACTATCGTCATAGTGAGCAATAAATTCTTCAACTGTTAAAAGTTTTGGTGCAAATTGAACCATTGTGATTTTTGCTACTTATTAAGTAAGTTAATGTTTTTTCCAGTTTTCAAATATTAGATTTCTATAAATATTTTAAATTTTCTGAAAGTTATTGCCAATGTTTGGGATATTCGAGGTAGTCTGGCAGAATAGTGGTGCGATCACCATTCGCTGAATTAATCTGCCATTGTTCTAGGTTTTTGACTTTCCGAAGATTTGTTGTTTGTAACATTGTTTCTTCCAATATTGCACCTTTTAGGTTAGCTTCTTCCAATATTGCACCTTGTAAATTAGCTCCTACAAGAATTGTACTTTGTAAGTTAGCTGCCAGAAAGGTAGCGTTTTGTAGTTTTGCAAAACTTAGGAATGTTTCTTGAAGGTTAGTTCCGCTAAAAATCGCTTCTTCTAAGTCAGCACCAATAAGCATAGCTTTATAAAGGTTAGCTCCATTTAAAATAATTCTTTTTAGCTTTCCTTCATTTAGATTTGCTCTCCTGATATCAACACGAGATATGTTTAACCTTTGATTGTTTGGTTCATTATTACAATTACGCCGTCCAATAATAGTAAGGGTTGCTTGAATGTCTGTACTAAGTTTTGGTTGTTCTGATATTCTTGCCTCATGCTCTTTTTTCAAAGGAGCATTCTCTCTCACAAACGCCGTAAGAATTTCCATAATTGTCCAGTGGTCTTTTGGGGAATCCTGAGCAATTCTCTCTAACGTATAAATTGCACCTAACCGCACTTCAATCTTTTCGCTTCCAAGCTGTTCAATTGCTTTGGCAAAGCGTTCTGTAATTTGTTTATCTTCGGCTATTACAGCATTCTTGAGTGCAGCTTCAGCATTTTTTAAGGCAGCTTTGGCACTTTCATTCGCAGCCATAGCACTTTTGTCCATAGCTTCCGCACGCTTGGCTGCATAAAAAGCGTTAATAAATACAGCGATTCCTGCAAAAATTGTTCCGGTAGTTGTTAAGGCTTTAATTCCGTAATCTAACCTCTGTTCTGTTGTTAAACCTTCAATGTTAACAAAGGCTAAAAAAACGGCAGCTAAAACCAGAATAAATATAATTGGTAAGACTATTAACCAAGTTCTCAAAGCGTCTGTATTATTTTCAGACATAGATAATTTAATATTTTTGTGCTGTTGATGATAGTATCAAAAGCTCACGCAAAGGCGCAAAGTATTTTTTTATTTTTACTTTTACTTACAAAAAATATCATTCCTACTTTTGCAAAAATCAATCTTCTGTATCTTAATCTAATTCATGTCGATACTTTTCTATAGCTTCAAGTACTTGCTCAAATTGTGGGTCATCTTTAAAAACTCCAGCCATTGCTAACCAGGGGTTTTTCTGATCAGTGGAGGGCAATTTTACAGATAAAGAAACAACTTCTGCACCAGCCAGATGGGTTTCTAGACGTTGTTGAAGTTCAGTTAATGCAGTAGTGCGATCGCTTGCTTCTACTTGCAATTCTGGCAAACCTGGAACAGTGGCAATAGTTCTACCATCTGCTTGTTGCTTAACAATAACATTGACTGAAATTTCGTGATTATTTTGGCTACTTGGAGATTTAGCTGAGGGAAAGGAATTTACCATAATTTTTGATACTTTTTATATTTGATACGCAATGTGCGACTTTATCTCAAACCTAACCCCCAACCCCTTCCCTTGTAGGGAAGGGGAGTAAGAATTAAAGCCTCTCTCCGTTGCGGGGAGAGGTTTGGAGAGGGGTTTTAAAAATAAGTTGCACATCGCGTTTTGATTGTAAATGAGTCCAAATAAATATCGTAAACAAACTCAACTAAAAAACTTCTCCACGCAACGGGCGAATATTTCCACACCCATTGGTAAAACAGTTTCATCAAAATCAAATCGCGGATGATGATGAGGATAAGCTAAATCTTTTTCTGGATTAGCAGAACCAAGGAAGAAGTAACAGCCGGGAACTTCTTGTAAGAAGAAAGACATATCTTCGCCGCCCATTGTTTGGCATTCTGGGACAATTCCTACAGGCGTTTCTACTTCTTCTTCGGCAATCGATCGCACTAATTCTGCAATCCTCGCATCGTTAATTACGGGAGGATATAAACTTGTATATTCTAAGTCATATTTTGCATCGTGACTCTGACAAACTCCAGCAATTATTTGCTCAATGCGCTGTTGAAAAAAGCCGGCAAATTCTGGGTTAAAATACCGCACTGTGCCTTTCATATTGGCGGTGTCAGCAATGACATTATGGGCTGTACCTGCGTGAAGTGAGCCAACAGTCACCACTGCGGAATCTATGGGGTTAACATTCCGGGCGACAATGGTTTGTAAGGCGTTGACAATTTGGGCTGCAACTACAATTGAATCAACGGTTTGATGGGGAATTGCGCCGTGTCCACCTTTGCCGAAAATTGTGCAGTTGAATAACTCGACAGCCGCCATCAATGCACCAGCACGGACACCGACAGTTCCCAAAGGGAGATTATTCCACAGGTGTAAACCAATAATCGCATCCACATCAGGGTTTTTCAGCACCCCAGCCTCAATCATCGGTTTTGCACCTCCTGGCCCTTCTTCGGCTGGCTGGAAGATGATTTTCACAGTCCCCGCAAAGTCTTCTCGATGCTGCTGGAGATAGTATGCTGTACCTAATGCGATCGCTGTATGTCCATCATGTCCACAAGCGTGCATTACTCCATCATGCTGCGATTTATACGGTACTTCGTTCAATTCTTGAATGGGTAAAGCATCCATATCCGCCCGAATTGCTAGTACTTTTTGAGTGCTGAGTTTAGTACCTTTAATAGTGGCGACAATTCCAGTTTTTGCAATACCAGTTTGATGTTCAATTCCCCATGCTTGCAACTTACCTGAGACAAACTCAGCCGTCAGTTTTTCTTGAAAGCCTAATTCTGGTTGTTGATGTAACCGCCGCCGCCACTCTACTAATTGTGGTTGCAATGTGCGAATTGAGAGTCGCACACGGGATAAGTCAACAGAATAAGAATTGGGAAATGTGGAAACCATTGTGACAACAAACTGCTAGGAGACGGCTGAGATTGGGTTATGTTCTCAGTTTAATAGTTCCTTAAATATTTAGCGCCTCTAAATTTAAATTAGATGCAGCTTGAGCCAGTTTGTCCAAATCTGCTGGGTTCTCAAAATATGGCAAGCAACCTAAAACCGGGATGTGTGTAAATGATTGTATTACCTCTGGTGGTGTCCAGTCGGTAAGCTCTGCATCGGTACGGGGTTGAATGCAGTTCAGTACAATACCTATCAGATTAACTTTGCACTGTCTCGCTAAAGCCACATTCGCCACGGCTTGCGAAATTCCACCTAATCTAACTGGAACTACCAAGACAGTAGGTAAACGCCATTCACCAGCGATATCAGCCACTGTTAACTCGTTAGTCATGGGTGAACCTAACCCACCAGCAGATTCTACCAAGAGAAATTCATAGCGCGATCGCATTTCACACAATGTTTTCCACACCACAGCTAAATCCACTGGGCGATTTTCTCTAGCTGCGGCGATGGGTGGCGCTAAAGGCGCTTGAAAATACAAAGGTGTAATTTCTGCTGGCGATTGTTCTAGCTTAAACAGATTTTGATACCACTCGCGATCGCCAATTCCCGATTGTATTGGCTTCATAAT
This sequence comes from Nostoc sp. PCC 7107, assembly GCF_000316625.1. Taxonomy (GTDB): domain Bacteria; phylum Cyanobacteriota; class Cyanobacteriia; order Cyanobacteriales; family Nostocaceae; genus Nostoc_B. Next base: position 3,470,560 of record NC_019676.1, read on the forward strand.
TCCCCAGTGGCGCTGCGGATAATATTTTTGCCAATAAGCGGCCAATGCTGTAGTTAAAACAGTTTTGCCAGCTTCCGTATCAGTTCCAGTAATTAGTAATGTATTCAACAATCTGTTTTGCAAATAGATAACAAGTAACAGATGACGTTACGAGACGTAAATATAGCGCATTTCATGAATTCGTAGCAAATTCTCAGCGTACCTTTGCGCTTACCTCCGCGCCCCTCAGCGTTGAAATTTCAACCCTCAATTCACCATAATTGTACGCAAAACCGTACTAAGGAGTACTCTGTAAATCAGGCGTTGGTTGATCCGTGCTATTGATAGGCGGTTGATTGTCGTTAGTACCGGGAATTATTGGTGTAGATGTTGGTGTTGGCGTAAATGCTGGTGGAAATGTTGGTGTTGGCGTTGGTGTAAATGTTGGCGTTGGTGTTGGTGTTACTGTTGGTGTTACTGTTGGTGTTACTGTTGGTGTTACTGTTGGTGTAGCTGTTGGTATAGGTTGAAGTGGGTTTTCTAACGCCACCCTGAGATTATAATCACTTTCACTAACTCCAGATGTCAGATTTAATTGCACAGTATATCTACCACTAGTCGGTAATATTCCCGTATAAGAGCTTACTTGTTGAGCGCTACTATCAAGTACTTGGCGATTAGGACTTAACACAGTTAGAGAAATACCGGTTCCTTGTTCCAGCACTGTAGTTAACTTAGCTCCAGCTTGGCCAAAAAAGGTATATTCCATAATTTGCCCAGCTTTAAGAGCATTTTCGACTGTCGCTGTGTTCGCTGCATCCAATCTCAGGCGCTTACTAGTAATAGTTGGTTCCGTATTACTGGGCGTAGCTGTCCCGAATGTTGTACCCCCAGAAATAACTGGTGAAGGAAAAGTCTGAGGTGCAGGTGGTGTTGTCTCCGGTTGTCCATTAGATTGGCTGCGAATTGAACTCACCAGCGCCCAAGAACCAAAACCCGCCAAGATAACTACCGCACTACCAATTGCACCCAGCGCTAAAGGATTATCTAACACAGAGTTAGAAGAACGACTGGGGGGAATTACAGGGTCAGGTCGGTTAGATGATTGGGGTGGAATGGCATCGGGACGACGACCAACCGCAATTGTTTGAAAATTTGATACCTCTGGCGCTGCTGCTACTCCAGGTTGCTCGACAAATTGCAATGCTTGGATAACCTCAGCCGCACTTTGATAGCGATCGCTCGGCAAAGAGTGTAACATCCGATTAATTACCTGGGATAATTGCGGATTCACTCTGACAGATTTTTGCCAAGTCCAGGTAAGCTGAGTTTCATCAAACAACTCAGACGGTTCTTTACCAGTTAATAAAACTATCGCCGTCACCGCTAAAGCATACAAATCACTACTAGGGTAGGCGCGTCCGGTTTGCATTTGCTCATTGGGAGAATAGCCCAATTTGCCCACACTGGTAACATTGACATTTGTCTCAGGAGTTTGCAAGCGCGTTGCTAGTTCTTTGACTACGCCAAAATCAATTAACACTGGTAAGCGATCGCTATCTCGTAAAATAATATTTTCCGGCGAAATATCACGGTGGATAATGCCACGACTGTGAATGTGTTCTAATACAGGTAGGAGCGATCGCAACAACTGTAATACATCTGGTTCAGAGAAAGTTTGACCTACAGATTGTTTCTCAATTAGTAAATCTCGATAAGTCTTACCCGCAGCATAATCTTCCACTAAAAATAAACGATGGTCTTGCTCAAATCTTTCGCGGAACTTAGGGACTTGCGGATGTTCAATTTGATATAAAATCGTCGCTTCTCGCTGAAAAAGTTCTTGGGCTTTTTCCCAAGCACCAGCCCCTACTGCGATCGGAATTAATTCTTTAATTGCACAAAGTTCGTTAAACCGACGCTGATCTTCGGCTAAATAAGTTCTGCCGAATCCACCCTGTCCCAGGATTTGAATTATCCGATAACGGTTTTGTAAGACAGTACCAATTGTAATTGGGGGTTGCATAAATAAATTCAAATTTAATCATAACTGAATACACAGCCCTCACAAAGCTGAGTCTGGAGGACACAATACATAGAATTGACTCAAGAATTCTTCTTTGAGGTGTGCTGTCAGGGTTTGAGGAGTTTGCACCTTGCGCCCCTAAATTTCTTTACCCTCATCCTCATAAAGTTGTGAACCCATCACTCCAACCTTTGATTTTTCATTTTCATACGTAAGTTACACGACAATGACCTGCGGCGATATTCTACCCTAAGAAAAGGAATAATCGTATTCAAATTTCCATCTGATTACCAAAACCACAAGAAAGCTGGCTTAGATAGCAAAAGAGCAATCATGCACTTCCCTTTCTGCGCCCTCTGGATAACTCCCATAAACCACAATCTAGAATTTATAGTTTCCCAACTAATTTTGCAGATTTGAAAATTTTTCTCCAATTTATAATCCAAAAATTTAGTTTGTCAGTTTATAATTTTGTAGCTGATATCATAAAATATTCTTCTACCCCAGAAGAATTTAATTTTGGGTATTTCTACTGTCTGAGTTCCTGTTCTACTTCACTTAAGCTGAAAAGAGTTGGACTCATTAATCAATACAGTTGGTAGGAGCATTACTCTCCCAGACTAAATCTAGAGGAAATTTGAGTTGTTGAGAACAACTCAACTATGGGGCTAACTTACACACTATAGGTCAGTTACGAATTCGATGGTTTGTTTACCACTAAAGACTTAAAAATGGACTGATGGTAGCTCTATTGAGAAATGTTTAAAGTTTTTATGAAAGCTTAAATAAAACTTACAGATGTTTATTTAGCCTATTCCGGTTAAATCTGGTAAATATCTAAATGATAATCTCGCCATGAATGCACTTCGAGGATCTGCTGTGCTCAGTTCTGCCGCTTTAAAGGTGCAGCCAGCTGCAACAGGACTAACTGAAAACCACCGCCTGCGGCTATTTTCTGGCTCTGCCAATATACAACTGTCTCAAGAAGTCGCTCGTTACCTGGGGATGGACTTGGGGCCAATGATTCGCAAAAGATTTGCGGATGGAGAACTTTATGTTCAAATCCAAGAATCTATTCGAGGTTGTGATGTCTACTTAATCCAGCCATCTTGTCAACCAGTTAACGACCACTTAATGGAATTGCTGATTATGATTGATGCCTGTCGTCGGGCTTCGGCTAGACAGGTAACAGCAGTTCTTCCATATTATGGCTATGCTCGTGCCGATCGCAAAACCGCAGGACGAGAATCAATTACAGCCAAATTGGTTGCCAATCTGATTACAGAATCAGGCGCAGCTCGCGTTGTGGCAATGGATCTGCACGCTGCTCAAATTCAGGGTTACTTCGATATACCCTTTGATCATGTCTACGGTTCGCCAGTGATACTCGATTATTTGGCTAGTAAACAACTCCATGATTTGGTAGTTGTTTCTCCTGATGTCGGTGGTGTAGCACGGGCGAGAGCATTTGCCAAAAAACTGAATGATGCCCCACTTGCCATTATTGACAAACGCCGTCAAGCTCATAATGTAGCGGAAGTCTTGAACGTTATCGGCGATGTCAAAGGCAAAACAGCCGTTTTGGTAGACGACATGATCGACACAGGCGGAACCATTGCAGCAGGAGCCAGGTTGCTGCGCGAAGAAGGAGCGCGTCAGGTATACGCCTGTGCTACTCATGCAGTCTTCTCTCCTCCAGCTATTGAACGGTTATCTAGCGGCTTGTTTGAGGAAGTCATCGTTACCAACACGATCCCCCTACCAGAAGACAAGCGCTTTCCGCAATTAGTAGTGCTTTCCGTGGCTAATCTTTTAGGAGAAACCATCTGGCGGATTCACGAAGATACCTCTGTAAGTAGTATGTTCCGTTAGCCAAAAAAAGACTGTCACTCAGGTTACAGTCTGGCGTAAATAAACATTAAATTTTGAAGTATGAAGTCAGAAAGCTTTTCTCCTTCGTGCTTCAATTTTTACTTTTAGGGCATTTTACGAACCACACCAAGCACAGAGGAAAAGCCTAAAATTGAAGTGTCCACCCAGGTTGGTATAGCATCATCATGAACAGCGAAAAAGTAACTCTACAGCCTTGGTACACTGTCACTGATGAAGAATTAATGTTGATGAGTTCGCAAAATCCAGAACTGCGGTTTGAACGTAACGCTGATGGAACAATAGAAACTATGCCACCAACTGGGGGAATTTCGGGAAATAGAGAAATTAAAGCAGGAGCGTATTTGCTGGCTTGGGTAGAAAGTCAAGATTTAGGGGAAGTTTTTGGGCCAAGCACAGGTTTCAAATTAGCAAATACAGCTGTGAAATCACCTGATGCTGCTTTCGTTGCAAAAGGACGCTTACCAGAAAATTGGGATCAGCAAGAAGATGCGTTTATTAACCTAGCACCAGACTTTGTAATCGAAATTCGTTCTAAAAATGACAGCTTGCCAAAACTCAAAGCGAAGATGGCAGAATATATTGCCAATGGTGTGCAGTTAGGCTGGTTAATTGACCGCCAAAATCAGCAAGCTTTCGTTTATCGTCGTGATGGTTCCATCACCCAGTACCCAGCGACAGCAATTTTAAATGGTGAAGATGTTGTACCTGGATTTACATTGCCTTTAGCAAAACTATTGTAAAGGAGTAACTGCTGATGACACTCTCAACTCAAATATCTGCAAACCTTTCTTTAGGAGAGTTTCTCAACTTACCAGAAACTAAACCAGCTAGTGAATATTTAGACGGACGCATTTACCAAAAACCAATGCCCCAAGGAAAACATAGTATTCTGCAAACTGAGCTATCATCAACAATTAATCAGCTTGGTAAATCACGTAAGCTAACTTTAGCCTTAACCGAGTTACGTTGCACTTTTGGTGGACGTTCTTTAGTTCCAGATATTGCCGTTTTTGAATGGTCACGCATCCCAATTGATGAAGACGGAGAAATCGCAAATAAATTTGAAAGCTACCCAGATTGGACTATTGAAATCCTATCACCAGACCAATCTCCTAACCGAGTAATTAATAAAATTATTTTTTGTATTAATCAAGGAACTAAATTAGGTTGGTTTATTGACCCTAATGATAAATCAGTGATGATATTCCAACCAAATCAGTTGCCAGAAGTCAAGTATGATACTGATATTTTACCTGTTTTAAATGTGTTAGGAGATTGGCAAATAAAAGCAGCAGATATTTTTAGTTGGTTGAAAGTTAATTCATAGATAAAAAACTTCCGATTTACTTAATAGCCCCCACCCGATTCAGAGGGTAAAATCTTTTATAAGCTTTCCCAATAATTAAATTGCGAGATACTACACCCCAACAACGACTATCGTAACTAGAATTACGGTTATCACCCAATACTAAATATGATTCAGATGGAATAGTAACTGGCTTTACCAAATATGGTGTCCCTGGTGTACAAACATCAATTAAAGTACGTTGATTAGCAGGAAGATATCTGTCTTCTACTAAGACTTGATTGTTAATATAAACTTGTCCATTTTTAAGTTCTACTTTTTCCCCAGGTAGCCCAACTATCCGCTTAATAAAAGCATCTTGATATTGTTCTTTTAGTAGTTCATCTGTAGGCCAAAAGACAATAATATCGCCACGTTGGGGTGTTTGAAAACGATAACTAAACTTATCAACCAGAATTTTGTCAGCCTCCCATTGGTTTGGAGTACCATGTAGAGTAGGTTCCATAGCACCTGAAGGAATCCAACGGGCTTCTACTCCGTAGGTTCTGATGATCCAGCCGATATTTAACAAACCTGATATGGCGATGAATATGGCCAGTATTAATGCCATATTTTTGGAATTTTCTCGATGAACAGGCGAAAATACATATGTGAAATAAGAAATCACTGCATAAACTATTGGTAATAAAAATAACGAAATACTGGCACAAATAATGATTAAAATAATCGCTAATATCCCCAATAACCATTTGCCGATATAGAAATAACCAATTCCTAAAAACAGATTAGATAAAAAAGTGCCTAACCACGGGTCTTTACTGGCTTTCCGTATACTTTCAAATTCTGGAGAATTTTTGCTTTTCGCACAATGATAAGCATCGAAAAGATTCCAGATAGCTAAAACAAACTGAGATAATAATAGAATTAAACCCAGGACAATACTGCCGCGAATTCCTAAAATTAGCCAAAAACTAATAATAAATAGCAATAAATATAGAGCTATAATGATGTACCCTCTGTTGCGATCGCCAGAATAGATTTGTCCTAAACCCGGAAGTATTTTTGAGAAATTTACAGCCAACCAAGGTTCTCTGTTAGACACGAGAATTACTCCACTACCAATTCATATATAATACAATAATCAACAGTGAATTTGCGTAATTTTGTAGCAGAGAAGCGATCGCCGACTCTATCCCAAATTGCAGATTTCTGAAACTGATCGCATCTATGCTGATTTACCAAATGCCCATAATAGTTCCACATGAAACCGAGTTTAAAACACTACGCTGATTACTTGCGAATGGCTTTTGAGTTAAATCTTTGTTCGCAGGCTGAAATCATCGACTGGGCAGATAAACTAATTGAAGAATATGACCATCTTGAAAATTGGATGATTGAGCTATCAACAAGTGTAGATAAACATCTATTAGACATTATCCACTTGCTTGATTTTATTCCCGGCGAACAAGATTTAGAAATTTCTTTAAGATTGTTAATTGCTAAATTAGGTAAAATTTATCCAACGCTTGAGCTTGAAAATAATCGCTGTGCTAAACCTGAACATAGTAAGTTATTGCGATCGCTATATCACTTAGTTCTTGATAATAGCTGTTTCGAGGAACTAAGAAGAGCTATTTATCAGATTGATATGGATCTTGACTATGTAGAGCAAGGTTATGCAGATTGGTCGGTAATTCAAGAGGATTATGAACAGTTAATTGCTACTAGTTGTGATTATCAACAATGGACTAATGGCAAAATTCAGTAGTTCAAATGTAAAATAACTGTTGATTATTTATTGTCAGCCAGACGCTGAAAAAACTTGCTACAAAGGCATCTGGGATATTCAACTCTCAAAAAAATGTAAATATTACGTAGAGTCTTTGTCAACTTAATGCTTTTACTTTAAAAGTTGCGGAATTTTCGCCTCAGCAGCATTTACAAAAAGCCTCGCAATTGTTTCAATTAAGCTAGAATTGTTAAAGGTTCTTTACAGAATTTGCCTAACACCCCTAATTCTGTTAAAACAGCCTAGCACTTAAATGTAAATCTACAAAACCTTTCTAGAGTTGACACTAAGCCTCTATGACGCTCCCAATTCGTAACGTCGCCATTATCGCCCACGTAGACCACGGCAAAACCACCTTGGTTGATGCACTCCTCAAACAATCCGGCATTTTCCGCGAAGGCGAAGACGTTCCGGATTGCGTCATGGACTCCAACGCCCTCGAACGTGAGCGCGGAATTACTATTCTGTCTAAAAATACAGCAGTTCGCTACAAAGAGACGCTGATCAATATTGTTGATACTCCCGGACACGCTGACTTCGGTGGTGAAGTTGAACGTGTACTCGGCATGGTTGATGGATGTTTGCTAATTGTTGATGCCAATGAAGGCCCCATGCCACAAACTCGCTTCGTGCTGAAAAAAGCTTTGGAAAAAGGTTTGCGCCCTATCGTTGTGCTAAACAAAATAGATCGCGCCAAAGCTGACCCCCACGTTGCTGTTGATAAAGTATTGGATCTGTTTTTGGAATTAGGCGCAGACGAAGATCAGTGTGATTTCACCTATCTGTTCGCCTCCGGTATGGCAGGTTATGCCAAAGAAAGCATGGAAGCAGAAGCGGTTGATATGCAGCCTCTGTTTAATGCGATTCTGCAACACGTTCCACCACCAGTAGGCGACATCAACAAGCCCCTGCAATTGCAAGTCACAACCCTAGATTATTCTGAATACTTGGGACGGATTGTCATTGGCAGAATCCACAACGGGACAATCCGCGCTGGGCAACAAGCGGCTTTGGTTACAGAGAGTGGTGCTATTGTCAAGGGCAAAATCACCAAGTTGATGGGATTTGAAGGCTTGAAGCGAGTAGAAATGGAAGAAGCTACCGCCGGTTATATTGTCGCTGTGGCTGGTTTTGCTGATGCGTACATTGGTGAAACAATCACTGACCCAACCGAACCTCAAGCTTTACCACTAATTAAGGTGGATGAGCCTACCTTACAAATGACCTTCTGGGTAAACGATTCACCCTTTGCTGGTCAAGAAGGTAAGTTGGTGACATCGAGACAAGTACGCGATCGCCTGTTCCGCGAATTAGAAACCAACGTTGCATTGCGTGTTGAAGAAACCGACTCTCCCGATAAGTTTCTAGTTTCCGGTCGTGGTGAATTGCACCTGGGTATCTTAATCGAAACCATGCGCCGAGAAGGTTTTGAGTTCCAAGTATCCCAACCACAAGTAATTTACCGCGAAATCAACGGTCAACCTTGCGAACCTTATGAACTCTTGGTTTTAGACGTTCCTGGTGATGCAGTTGGTAGCTGTATCGAACGTCTAGGACAACGCAAAGGCGAAATGCAAGATATGCAGCCCGGAAGTGGCGATCGCACCCAGTTAGAGTTCGTCATCCCCGCCCGTGGTTTGATTGGTTTCCGTGGTGAATTCATGCGGATGACCCGTGGTGAAGGTATCATGAACCACAGCTTCTTAGATTATCGTCAACTCAGTGGTGATATTGAAGCCCGTAACAAAGGCGTTCTTATTTCCTTTGAAGAAGGCGTGTCTACCTTCTACGCCATGAAAAACGCTGAAGATAGAGGCTCATTCTTCATTACTCCCGGTACTAAAGTTTACCGAGGCATGATTGTCGGTGAACACAATCGCCCTCAAGACTTAGAATTGAATGTCTGCAAAACCAAGCAGTTAACCAACCACCGCGCCGCCGGTGGTGATGAATTGGTTCAGTTACAAGCACCAATCGACATGAGTTTAGAGCGTGCGTTGGAGTACATCGGCCCCGATGAGTTGGTGGAAGTTACACCCCAGTCAATTCGTCTACGGAAGATGTCCAAGAAATTGGCGAAACGGTAAGTAAAGCGATCGTTTAATTAATTTAGAAAGCCCACATCAGTGGGCTTTTTAGTTTGATATTTGCGGTGTGTTACTTAGATACCTACAACATCAGATCTCTTGCACTCTTTCCAGTCGTTTTTGAACTGTTAAGCTAGGATAGAGCAGAAAATTAAAAATTTGCAAAACACCCTGTGAACGAAAGCAAAGGCATTCCGGTATATCTCGATCGAACCAAGCGTAAATTTGCTGACTTAGCTGCGGAGAAAATCGATGTTACAGATTGGCATCCATCAAACACTCCTGCTCAAAACCTTTGGCGATGCTTTGAAGCTTTACAAGATATTAAGAACTTGCTACAGGGGAGCAGTATCCTCAGTAGTGAAGACGAACGTCGCAGACGTGTCAAAATTCTTATTACTCCTCTTTACTCACTCTGTTTAGCTATACGTGATCTCTTAAACTACTTAAATTCCGGTATTGAAATGAAAAGCCGATTTAATAAGAAGGAGAGAGCAAAGATAAATAAACTGCTTAGTGAATTTTCGAGAGTCGTTCCACTTGATCAGACAAGTGCTATTCGAGGTATTCGAGATCAATTATCAGCACATATAGATAAGTTGATGCCCTACGAAGCTCAAAGTATTTTTGATAAGGCTCAAAATCATGAAGTTGGTGCTTGGTTGCATCAATGTATTATTACTCTAAATCAGGTACTAACACTCGACGTTTTTGGCTGGACTACTGACGATTGCCCTGAAGGTTATTTTCGCTTGATGGCGATAGAACCTTGGTTGGTGAAGTGGAAGCTTGAAAATGGTGAGCCATCTATATTTGCTGGAGTTCATATTGCAGATTCACCTAAGAAGTTAATCAGAGAGGCCTATGAACAAATTATACGAAGTTCACAGTGGATGTTTCGCCCTGAAGATTCACGTATTGTGTTACTTCAAGAGAAGGCTACTGAGACTTCAAAACCTTTACAACAGCATAACCACTAGTAGTTACTGCAACATAAATACTAGTTATCAGTATCCTTCCGCAGACCTTTAAACTATTGAAGGAAAAGCAGAAAGATTTATACATGGAATTTGAATGGAATCCAGACAAAGCGATACTCAACCTTGAGAAGCATGGCGTTTCTTTTCAGGAAGCCGCAACCGTATTTAATGATCCGCTATCTGTAACTTTCCCTGATCCTGACCACTCCATAGGAGAGAGTCGCTACGTTATTATTGGCCTATCTAGTTTTGGGCAAATCTTAGTTATTGCTCATACTGATAGAGAGGGAAAAATTAGAATTATCAGCGCACGAAAAGCGACCCGCAAAGAGAGGAAGTTTTATGAAGAAGGAAGTTGAGAACGAAATGGAAGATGAATTACGTCCTGAGTACGACTTTACTCAAATGCAGGAAGGGGTTAGGGGTAAATATGTTGAGAGATATCGTACACAAACAAACTTAGTGCGTTTAGATCCCGATGTTGCCGAAGCTTTTCCCAATGATGAAGCAGTGAATAACGCATTAAGATTACTAATAGAGATTGCCCAGCGCCAGCAGACAAACACTACTGTACAGCGAATAGAATAATATTTGTCAGCAATACTTTAACTGCGATCGCCACAACTCACACGAAAGGTTTTTAGTGGGAAGCGATCGCCCTTGTCATAAACTAACTTAAATCAAGGCAAATAATCGTTATCTAATAATTGTGCAAGAGTGTAAGGACATTTTTTGGGAAAAATTGTTAAATCGGTTTTAACTTGCACAAAATCAATTGCACTTTGATTAATATTCTCTAAATCATCCTGCAATTTATTCATTAAATTTGTGGTTAGATGATTATTTAAGTCATATCTAAAAGTTTTAATTTCTCCAAGCCAATGACGATAATTTCTCTCATAATCTACCTGCCAATACTGGAGTAATAATATATGAATCATAATTTGTCTTAAAAGACTCTTAGCCTTCGCTAAATCTCTTTTCCCCAAACTAATTAATTCTTCAATTAAGTTTTCTATATCTAGTTGGTTAAACTGCTTTTGTTTTAATAATTTAATAGTTTCTTCTAGCCATAAACTATCATCTGTTTCATAAAGTTGTTTTAAGTTGGTAGTAATTGTCATATTTTTACCTGCTACCGACATTCTATAATTTAATTATATAGGAATCATATTTGATTTATGAAAAGAACCACGAGATAATACGGAGGGAGATATCTGTCTAACAGAGAACAATGATAAACCAGCATATACAAACCGCGATACCTGGGGTGGGCGTAGCCATCGCAGAACGACAAGAATTTATAGATGATCGGCCAGATGCGCGTGAGGTGAGGAAAGCATTGGCAGTCAAACTGGTTTATCAAGGCTACAAGTATGAGGAAATTCAAACAATTTTAGATGTGTCACTTGGTTCGATAACAAGCTGGAAACAAGCCTACGAAGAGTATGGAATTTCGGGACTGTGCCTGAACCACAAGGGAAGAAAAAGCTACTTAACTGTTCAACAACGAGAAGAAGTTTTAAGTTGGTTGCAAACAAAGGAATGTTGGGAGCTTGGGGAACTTGAAGATAAATTGGCTTTTGAATACGATGTAACTTATGAGTCAAAACGCAGCTATTATGACTTATTTGATGCAGCAGGAATTAGTTGGAAGAAAACTACAAAACTGAATCCAAAAGCCGATCCGGAAGCTGTGGCAGTAAAAAAAAAACAGATTGAGACATTGTTGGCAAGCCGCAGAAAAGAAATAGAAGCAGGATTATTGAGAGTATTGTTGATAGATGAGTGTCATCTATTGTGGGGAGACTTGAGTGGGTAAGTCTGGGGTAAAACTGACCAAGAAATAGGAGTTCCGGTTGTCAATGAACGAGACAAACAGACGTACTACGGAGCAGTTGACTATCTCAAAGGTGAATTACTTCTTAAAGCTTATGATGCAGGTAATTCAGACAATACGATTGATTATCTACGTTATTTATTAGACCAGTCACCTCACCAACAATTACTGATTTTTTGGGATGGTGCTTCTTACCATCGTTCCCATCTTGTCCAAGACTTTTTAGCCGAGGTAAACCTTGGTTTACCGGAAGAACAATGGCAAATTCACTGCGTCCGTTTTGCTCCTAATTGCCCATCACAAAATCCGATGGAGGATATTTGGTTACAAGCTAAAACTTGGGTGCGGCGTTTCTGTGCTTTAATTCCTTCGTTCTCTCATCTCAAATGGATGTTCGAGTGGTTTATTCGACACACTACTTTTGATTTTGCCACCCTTCAAATGTACGGAGCTTTTTCAGAAATCAAATATTAGTCCTATATTACATTAAGTGAATTGTAGGTTTGTACCCATATTCACTACCAAAAAAATTCCTAAACTTTAAGACATGATTCGGGTTGATGAAGTCTTTGCTTGGTTGCAGCGAAAAAGTTAAGATTATTATTTTAATTTAGATAACTTTAGAAAGCATCTAAAATTACCCAATATCAACAGTCTAAGAATAAAAGCTGTTGGTAGAGGGTTAGGAAGCGATCGCTCAATTTCTGATTCTGTTTAAGTATAAGGTTAGAGGAAGTATTTTTATCCTCGTTGCAACAAAAGAAAATTAGCAACATAGGAGTTTCATCAGAAGGGGGTTTTGTCTTTGTAAACCTGACTTCCAGTAGCTTGGTGCAAGATATCCATTAAAAACATTTAAGTCACAGCAACGCAGATTATGGGTTATCTTTAGCAGATTTATCTAATTACTCTCTCTGAATAGCCCTTTCAAGGTATGTCAGATTTCGTTACCTTGATATTTTCACATATCTTAACAAAACTACAAATTATTCCCTTAGACAATAGATTGAAGACACTAGTCTTAAATTAACTAAAATATTGCTTATTCTTTAGATTTACGTCAAAAAAACTTATTAAATTACTGAGTTTATGAATTTACAAGAATAAGCTATAAAACTCAACCTATTATCTTAGAGATTTATATAAATTAGTTAGTTTAGTTGAAAAATATACCACACTTTCCTATTTACATCCTATATCTGAAGGTAGAGAATAATGATTAACATTGATGGGCAACCTAAGAAAATTTCTGTCTTAAGGGTGTTTGCTCAACAAGAGCCTGCCTAAAGTATCTCCAGTGCAACTGAGGTCAAATGACGCAATCATTCAATCCAGTCCAAGAGTGGGAACAACGTCGTAATCAAGCAACCCGCTATTACCAGCAAGGTAAACTTCAAGAATCACTCGCTCTGGCAACCAAAAATTTAGAATTAGCTAGAGCAATTTCTGATCGTGCCAAAGAGGGTTACACGTTAAACGACCTCGGTTTAGCTCACCTTGGTTGCTGGCAACCTCAAAGGGCATTAGAGTGTTTTGAACAGGCGCTTTTGGTTGCTCAAGATATAAATAACGCCAGAGCAGAAGCAACTGCCCTCAGTAATCTTGGTTCTACCTACAGCCGTCTCGGAAAGTTTTCGCAAGCGCTGAAATATCTCGATCAAGCTCTGAAAATCTTTAGAAGATTGCAAGACACTCAGGGTGAAGTGTCGACGCTCAATGATGTGGCACTAATTTACACTAAATTAGGAGAACCCAAACGTGCGCTGTTATTACAACACCAAATTCTCTCAATGCGGCGATTACTAGGTGATTTTTCTGGTGAAGCCACCACATTAAATGGTCTTGGGTTTGCTTACAGTATCTTAGGCCAGCATGGACAAGCTCTAGAATTTTTGCAGGAAGCGCTTTCTATTCAACGAGCAGTCAAAAATTTTGTTGGTGAAGCAACTACTATGAATAATATTGCTTCTGTTTATAGTGATTTAGGGCAACCTAAACAAGCACTGCTACTTGACTATCAAGTACTTTTATCTCGCCGCGCACTTCAAGACAGATCTGGTGAAGCCACAACTCTGAACAACATTGGTTATACCTACAGCATTTTGGGTAATAACTGGCAGGCAATGAAATTTTATAAGCAAGCGATCGCAATTTATCAAGAATTAGGCGATCGTCTGGGAGAAATTTCGAGCTTGTTAAATATGGGTAACTTGTATGCCTCAACAAAACGTAAAAAGAAGGCATTATCTTGTTACCAAAACGCCCATGAATTATCTCAGCAAATTGAGTATCAACCACTATCGCAAAAAGTACAGCAGCAGATAGATTCTCTGTAGAAGTCTATTGAAAATGGGTGGTAGAGGAGTCGAACCTCTCTATAGCGGATTAAAAGCCCGCTGCACCGCCGCTATGCCAACCACCCATGAATAAGGAGTGGGAAGTAAAATCCACCAGGGAGGTACTGCCCCTCCTATAACTGTGTTATCAGCACAGCGCCTCACTTTTCGGCTTCAAGTGGAAGGCGGAAGATGGAGGAATCGAACCCCTAGGTATTGCCCTACCCCGGTTTTCAAGACCGGTTGCCAGCCATTTAGCGGCATCTTCCATTTAGGGGTGTCTGACGAGACTCGAACTCGCTATTACTGGTTCCACAAACCAGCGCCTCGACCAATTTGGCTTCAGACACCATCAGTGGAATCAATGGGAATTGAACCCATAACCTCCTGCTTGCAAGGCAGGCGCTCTAGCCATTTGAGCTATGACCCCATGAAGAAAATAAAAAGTGTAAAGTAAAAAGTAAAAAGAAATACTTTTGCCTTTTGACTTATTCAGGCGAGAGTGGTAGGACTCAGACCTACAACCTTCGAGTTAGAAGCTCGATGCTCTCTTCGATTGAGCTACACTCCCAATGATTGGTAGTCCTGGCAGGAATCGAACCCGCAACTTATTGCTTGTAAGGCAATTGCTCTACCGTTGAACTACAGGACTACGCAAGCGATCGACGAGACTCGAACTCGTACCGTGAGTTTGGAAGACTCTTATGCTGCCGTTACACCACGATCGCATCGCATTCTGAAGCTGGTGACAGGAATTGAACCTGCAACCTACTGATTACAAGTCAGTTGCTCTGCCAATTGAGCTACACCAGCACTTGTTAAAAAGTAAAAAGATTTTCTTTTTCTTTACTTTTGCCTTTTAACTTTTAACTTTTGCCTTATTTGGTGACGGGGGCAGGAGTTGCACCTGCTGATATGAGGCTTATGAGACCTCTAAGCCACTCTTGCTCCATCCCCGCATTTCACCAATGCCCCTGACTGGATTTGAACCAGCAACCTCTTCGTTCTAAGCGAAGCGCCTCTTCCGGTTGGGCTACAAGGGCATACTCTGATATTGGTACTCCCGACAGGAGTCGAACCTGCAAAAAACTAGATCCTCGGTCTAGTGCGTCTTCCGTTCCGCCACGGGAGCTTAGTACCCCTGACAGGATTTGAACCTGTAAAATCTGGACTCTGATTCCAGCACGTATGCCAGTTCCGTCACAGGGGAATATCGGGATGGCAGGATTTGAACCTGCGACTCCATGCTCCCAAAGCATGGCTTCTGGCCACTGAATTACATCCCGTTGGTACTCCTGGTGGGAGTCGAACCCACAACGAAACAGATTTTAAGTCTGCCACCTCTTCCAATTGGGCTACAGGAGCAAGTTTTGGTACTCTTGGTGGGAATTGAACCCACAACTTACCGTTTTTGAGACGGCAGCCTCTTCCAGTTGGGCTACAAGAGCAGAGTTTGGCAGCCCTGCCAGGGGTCGAACCTGGAGTCTTCGCCTTCAAAGGGCGGGATGTTGCCAATTACACCACAGGGCTTTATTGCCAGGGCAGGGTTTGAACCTGCAACCTCATCGTTCAGAGCGATGCGACTTACCAATTCGTCTACCCGGCAATGAATGGCTGCCTCAGTAGGACTTGAACCTACAACCTCGCGGTTAACAGCCGCTTGCTCTGCCATTGAGCTATGAGGCAACGTAGCCCCCCAGGTCGGAATCGAACCGACGACCTCCTGTTCTTCAGACAGGCGCTACTACCAACTGAGCTACCAGGGGATAGAAAGGAGAGATGGGTAATTACCCCGTGGACTGGTTTAATTCAACTTGAATCAGCCACTCCACCACCTCTCCTATGTAACGAGAACGGAGGGATTTGAACCCCCAAGTCTTCAGTTTCGTAGACTGAGATGTTATCCAGTTACACCACGCTCTCAAGGCGGAGAGAGAGGGATTTGAACCCCCGACGAGTATTAACTACCCGTTTCCTCTTAGCAGGAGGATGCTTTGAGCCACTCAGCCACCTCTCCACAATGGGTCGAGCAGGATTTGAACCTGCGAACAAAATAGAACAGTTTTACAGACTGTCGCCTTTAACCAGACTCGGCCATCGACCCATAATTCCCCCGACGAGAATTGAACTCGCATCTCCGCTTTGAAAGAGCAGTGACTTAACCGTTCGTCCACGGGGGCAAGAGAATTTTAGATTTTAAATTTTGGATTTTAGATTAAAAACTCAATCTAAAATCGGCAATCCAAAATCCAAAATTATGTGACGCAGGGACTAGGATTTGAACCTAGAACATCGGATTTGGAATCACGAGGTGTTGCCGTTACACCATCCCTGCATTAGCAGTGGCGGGATTTGCACCCACATCAACCAGGGTATGAACCTGGTGCTTTGCTAGTTAAGCTACACTGCAACGAACCAAAGGCTGAGGTGAGAATTGAACTCACGATGTCGGTTTTGCAGACCAATGCCTTCAACCACTTGGCTACTCAGCCGTTTGGGAGCCTTGACGGGAGTTGCACCCGCTTCTCTTTGCTTGAGAGGCAAAGCGACTTATCTAGTCGTCCACAAGGCTACACGGGAGTAACGAGAATCGAACTCGCAACCTATCGCTCGACAGGCGATCGCTCTAACCATTTGAGCTATACCCCCATGTTTGATATCTGTGCCTAATGTTTAGAAGGAAAAAGTAAAAAGTGAGCCAGTGCGGTGGACGGGTTCCCCGGCATAAAGCAACTGGCGAACTCGCAAGAGTTAAAAGGCAAAAGAAAGCTTTTTTGACTTTTATCTTTTTAATTTTTAAAGGCACAAATAATTTTTGGTGAACTTGCCCATTCCTTATTCAGTTTTCAAGGTTCGGAAAAATTACTTTGATTGAGAAAAACTTTTAACCGAATAACCGACGCTCTAAGTAATAAATCTGTTGTGTATTACTGATGTATTCGGCGGTTTTTGCTTGAGCCAATTGAGAATTTTTAGCTTTGATATCCTCTACCTCAATTTGTTTAGAAGTGGGAGAGGCTTGTTTTACTGGAGACTTTCGTTTATTCCAGTTCGTGTTCTCTATTTGGATGTAAAACATGACTTTTACCCTTTAGGAAGCTTTGTCTTTCGCCTCACTACATTTATACTACATAAATACTACAAAAGATGTCAAGGGGTTGAGGAAAAATTTTCAAAAATTGCTGAAAACCCTTAGATTGCTTGGTTTGTAACTTATTAACCTCTCTACAAAGTAAAACTACAAGCTTATGATGGGTTGAATATTTTAGGAGTCTGATGTGACAGAGAAAATCCTGAAGCGAGGCATAATATTTGGTTTTGTTGCGATCGCCTAATTTGTAACAGCTTGTAGCATATCTCCAAAATTGACTATTCATCAGCCAATCAGCAAAGTCTTAACTACAACAGTTATAGATAATTGGGTACAAAGCCAAATTAACGCTTAATCACCGTTATCAACTCAAATAGAACAAGAGAGTTTGAGTATTCCAGCTAAATTTCAAGGAAAAACCTTATATTGTATTGAAAGGCAAAAAACCAGGAGCTATCGTCTTAATGCACGATGGCGTAGACGCACTACCACAAATCATCGCTGGGCTGAAACAGCAAGGCTACCGATTCGTGACAATCCCCGAACTCCTACAAGAAAGCGAAAAGTAGAAGTATGAAATTTCATACTTCACACTTCACACTTCACACTTCATACTTTACAGATGCACAAGCTTGCGCTTCTTGCCATAGTTTGTGCAGAAAGAACTCGGTGCGATCGCTCATTGTTGTGATGAACACACCTACAGCATCCTCAGCACCACTTGTTAGCCAAGAACCCCGCAGAGTAACTTCAACATAATCGCTATCGCAGACGCACAAGGCCATGACTTCCCGATCATCTCGTTTCACCTCAGCCTTGAGTGCTTCTAGCCCTGGTATATCAACAGGTAGCAAAAAGGAAGCAGTACTGGGTTCAACACACAGATTTTGTCCCACCCGCATAGCGAAAATTACGCGCTGTGTGACCCACTCCTCTAGTGACTGAGGAATACACTCTAAACAAAAGCTCCTTTCGGTGTAAGTTAATTTCAGCATTCCTTATGCTCTCCTGTTATTCCAGGTTTGCTTGCACATTTGTCCAAAACTGTTCTGCAAAAGCGATCGCGGGATGGATGGGTGCTTTAGGTATTTTCCGTAGCTGCATCCCAGCCTCAAACAAAGTGCGATCGCCTTTCCGGGAGTTACATCTTTCACAAGCTATGACTACGTTATCCCAAGTATGTAAACCACCTTTGGATCGCGGGATGACATGATCCAACGTCAGGCGTTTGCTGCTACCGCAATATTGACAAGTGTAGTGGTCTCGCCGCAAAACTTCTCGCCGATTTACTGGTGGTACTTTCCATGTCCGTTCATTGGAGACAATTTTCAAACGAATGTGTTTTGGTACGTCAATTACTAGACTAGGTGAATGAACTCGCCATCCACCTTCTGAAGCAAAATCTAGTGGTTCTGCTTTATTCGTTACTAACAACACAATCGCTCTCTTGATATTTATGCGACACAGTGGTAAGTAATTTTGCGAAAACACCACTACGGATTGCTCTAACACTTGCATTACGCTTGTCACAGCTTCACTCCTTATTAAAAAACCCCCGCTTCTTGTCTAGATGAAGCGGGGGTTAGAAACTTACCAAAAACTTTTCTGGTTTTATATCGGTACAGCATTCTCTTGTCTGTACCTCCCGCTTATTTGGTTCAGTTGTGGTTTTGCATTCAGCACACCTATGCCGAGATATCTAAAATCATAATTCCCCTCTGTGATTAGCCCATGAATTTGGCTACCATCACCCATAAATAAATACTCCACTCCCATAGCGGCTGATTCCCAACTAAATCGACAGTTGGTAGCACGCAAAGAAGTAGAGATGGGGTAAATGGATTTCACAGAAAATTTCACCTATTGAACATTCCTTTAAACATACTACACTTGTATTACTATCCTGTCTATACCTTTAAGGAGAAAAAGTCATGCACACCATCACTCGCACCCCAACAACCGACATGGAAGTTACTAGCATTCGCCTGGAGCGAGAACTCAAAGACAAACTCAAAGAAATAGCTGGAAATCAAGGCTATCAAGCCTTAATCCGCGATATTCTCTGGAATTATGTCCAGCAAAAATCCGGTGAGTGGAAACCGCGATTTTCACGAGCCGATATTCGAGCTAGTATAGCCGCTACTGCCCAGCAAGAAGAACGTTGTGTACTCACAGGTCAATTGATTCAACCTCAACAGCCTATGTTACTAGGACTCACCAGGAACGGGGATATGGTTCCTCTCAGT
Source organism: Nostoc sp. PCC 7107 (assembly GCF_000316625.1). GTDB lineage: Bacteria > Cyanobacteriota > Cyanobacteriia > Cyanobacteriales > Nostocaceae > Nostoc_B. Next base: position 3,490,133 of record NC_019676.1, read on the forward strand.
GTCGAAAGTTTGGCTGGATAGTTTTTAGTTCAATCGAAGGCAGCTTAGTTATTCATCCATCTAACTAGGCTGCTTTCAACCTTTAGCTTTCACAAGTTATCAATATTTTTTATTTAAAATATGTATATTTATTAAGCTACCAACACAACAGGCAATCTCAAAAGCAAACTGGAGTTTTAGTTTTAGGTATTGTGATGACACTTGATACATTAAATGAGAAAATTTATCACCACGTAATGAATTATAGATACAAGCCTGATATCACCATCTATAAACCTGTTCCAAAGAGACAAAAGCACTCACCGAGTTTTTTCTGAGGTTCTGTCATAATAGAATTTAATTTTTGGCGACTCCATAGAAATGTACCTATCACAAGATAAATATTTAGCAAAAAATATTACTAAATTTAATATATTCAGCAGTATTAATGCGGTACAACTTTTGAGAGTTTTTATCTTAATTCCAGAGAAATTACGGTTTATGTATAGTTACCGACAAGCTATCCTAGGCCAAAGTCTAGTAGTTTAGGTCTACGTCCAAGCCCCAAATTTTCTCTAAGCATCACCTTAATATATTTTAGAGATTTTTCTATACCCCTGTATAAATTAGTTTAATATACCAGTTAATTATTCATCTGCAAGAGAAAGGGGCTATAACAGGTGAGAGAAAGTCTTGATAAAAGATTGGTCACTAACTAGAGTGCCACAACATAACTAAATGAAGATAATATGCCAAGAAATTGGGTGCATACGATATGAGGTCATTATCCAAAAGCGTGCCAGGAATGAAAAAACGTTTATCATTGCCGTCACAGAGTCCAGATGACCTAGAACGACTACAATCATACCCACTCAAGCTGATGCAGCATCAGAACGAACCAACTCTTCAGTTGGTAAAAAAAATTAATCACATCATCGCCAATAACTCAGCAACGACATTGATGCTGCAAGAGATTGCTCGATTGCTAGGAAATGCCTTTAAAGTGGATTGCTGTTGTTTAGTGACAGTATCTGCTAGTGCAGCATCTAGTGAATCAATCGCTGTCCATTGGTGTTCTGATGAGTATTTGGCAATACCACACCCAAGTCAGTTGTTCTCTACAGACCATTTGTTGATGGACTCGCCTGTAGTTCAATGCGCGGCGGAACCATTCACTATTGAGGATATTTCTACTATCCAAGATAGTTTGGTAGTAGGAGGACAACATCTGGTATTACCAATCAGATCTGTTTTGGCTATTCCTACTAGGTTTGCTGGGCAAAATAATGGTGTGATTAGCCTGATAAAATTTCAACCGTACAATTGGAGTGAGTCAGAAAAACAACTGTTAAATTTTGTTGAGTCATCTTGTGCGATCGCTTTTTCTCAATTTGCCCAAGTTAAGTTAATTACCTCGCAAGAACAGCATCTGCAAAAAAGCGAAGAACACCAAAGCTTGATCAAGCAATTAACTATATTAAGCAAGAGTAATTTGGAGCTAAATCAAATGCTTCAGTTAGCTATTTCTTCTACTGCCGAATCTTTACAGGCAGACCGAGGCTTACTCATCTTGCTCAAATATACAGATCCTTTATTTAGAACTCAACCAAAAAAACAAATTCCCAAAGCAAAGGCCACCGTAGTTGCTGAGTGGAACCGAAATACATCAAGTTATGCGGCTACCAAGCCAGATGTTGAGCCGCAATCATTTTTGATTTCTGAGTGTGGTTTGTGCCAACGTGTATTTTCAGATTCAGGAAAAGCCGTAATTATCGATGATTACACAGACCTCCAAGACACTTTGACTGCTGTTTCATTGTTTACACTGGATGTCTTGCCTGCGGTACTTTTAGTACCATTAGAAAATCAAGGCAAAGTTTTAGGATTTATTGTTCTCCAGCAAGCAACAGCCCGTAGTTGGCAAGCATCAGAATTAAATCTGGTGGAAATGGTCTGCGCTCAAATGAGCAATGCCATTATTCAATCACAAACATTGCGCCAGGTACAGACTTTGGTAGATGAGCGAACAGCAAAACTCCAAAGCAGTCTGGAATTGCAAGCGAAACTGCATGAAAAAACACGACAATATGTTGAGCAACTGCGAGAACTCAATCATCTCAAAGATGAATTTTTAAGTAATATGAGCGATCGCCTACGGTATCCACTGACAAATATGCAAATGTCTATCAAGAATTTGCGTTTGCCGGGAATTCAACCAGAGCGTCAAGCAAGATACATGGATATCTTAGAGCAAGAATGCACGAAAGAGATTAACTTGATTAATGATTTGCTGACACTCCAGAAATTAGAGTCTAAGCAAGAACGTCCGCAATTTGAAACTATAGATTTAAATACGAGAATTCAGGGATTAGCAGCCAATCTGAACTCAAAACTGGCAGCTAAAACCTTAAGTATAAATCTGGACTTACCCCAAGATTCGTTAAAAATACAGACTGAATTAGAAAGTTTTAACCGTATCCTGCAAGAATTATTAACGAATGCGTGTACATACTCAGAACCGGAAACTGTAATTCATGTGCAAGCCTTTCACCAAGTTGAGCAATTGGTAGATCAAGTTATTATTAAAGTGACTAATACAGGACGGGGAATTTCTGGAGAAGAAGCCACCTATATATTTGATCGGTTTCGGCGTGGTAAAGGTGGAAGATGGACTCCAGGAACAGGTTTGGGGCTGGCTTTAGCCAAGTCTTTAGTACAGCATTTGAATGGTGCGATCGCAGTTGAAAGTACTCCCATTCCAGATTCTGAACAGAGCCAAGTTTCTTTTACTCTTACCTTGCCTCAATTTTCAGACGAAAGCGAACTATAATTCCGACCGTGACTGAACAAAACAATTCCACAGCCAACCTTGATTTCAACACCGCTATTGATGACACTAGCCTAGAGGACAACTTAGCTGTTGATTCAGCTAATTTGCCTCCTGTAACAGTCCAAATTGAGAAAATAGCAGAGCGACAGCGGCAAATTTCCGCCAAAATTCACATTCCTCATTCCGTGGAACGTATATGGCAAGTACTGACTGATTATGAAGCCTTAGTTGACTTCATCCCCAATCTAGCTAAAAGTCGTTTAATGGAACATCCTAGCGGTGGTATTCGGCTTGAGCAAGTAGGCTCTCAGCGCTTATTGAATGTCAACTTTTGTGCGCGTGTAGTCTTAGATTTGGAAGAACATTTTCCCCAGCAAATTACTTTCTCTATGGTTGAAGGAGACTTCAAAGGCTTCTCTGGTAGTTGGAACCTAGAGCCTTGCTCTGTTGACGGAATTACAGGAACCAATCTTTGCTACACCATCCAAGTTTGGCCAAAACTCACTATGCCAGTGACAATCATTGAACGCCGCTTGAGTAAGGATTTGCAGTTAAATCTTTTAGCAATCTACGAGCGCATAGCACAGATGGCATAGTGAGTTTAATTAACAATAAGTCAAGTTTTCTTAATTAGACATATTCAATTAGGAAAACCTGACTTTTAAAACTTTTAAAGTACCCCCAGGGGAATTCGAATCCCCGTCGCCTCCGTGAAAGGGAGGTGTCCTAGGCCTCTAGACGATGGGGGCATAAGACTTTTGACTGTAGGTTAGTTTGATGCTGCCTTGCTGGTAAAGTACCCCCAGGGGAATTCGAATCCCCGTCGCCTCCGTGAAAGGGAGGTGTCCTAGGCCTCTAGACGATGGGGGCATTGCAATCAAACCTTTTATAAGTTAACTAATTTTCCAAGTGATGTCAACAGCTTTTGCAAAAAAACAATTTTTATTGCAGATAAACTAAGATGCGAAAAGAACGGGCAAGGTGAGATGGGTTGAAGCTTTTACCTACAATTGTTGTATGCACAACAAACAGCCGATTAACGAGTTCCTGAATGGCATAAGCCCCAGATTGATCTGTGGAGTCAATCTGAAATCTAAAAATGTTTGGCGAACTACCACTTTTTTGAGAACTAAGGGACAATAGAGTATCGTACAAAACCCAGTATGAAAGAAAATCATATTTTAATCAGATACAAAGATTGTCATACTGTACTCTGGAGAAGTCTTTCTTACACTTCTTTACAAGAGATTTTGAAATCTATCTCTCAAAATCTACAACATGGAAGCATCTCTTGAAATCACCTTACAGATGGTGATCGCTGTTGTAGCAGGTATTAGCGCCCAAGTGATAGCTGCATACTTGCGTGTACCCAGTATCGTTTTATTGCTCTTATTGGGCATTATCCTCGGCTCTGATGGTCTGGGATTATTGCACCCGCATTTGCTAGGTACAGGATTAGAAGTAATTGTTTCTCTAGCGACAGCTATCATCCTGTTTGAAGGTGGACTGAATTTAGATTTGCGAGAATTAGGCAAGGTTTCAGTTAGCCTGCAATTACTCGTTACCCTAGGAACGCTGATCACCCTATTGGGCGGTAGTATGGCGGCTCATTGGCTGGGTGAATTTCCTTGGAATATTGCTTTTCTTTACGCTTCGATAGTCGTGGTTACAGGGCCAACAGTGGTTGGGCCTCTGCTCAAACAAATTAATGTAGATCGACAGGTAGCCACACTCTTAGAAGGAGAAGGGGTTTTAATTGACCCAGTGGGTGCTATTTTGGCCTTTGTGGTCTTGGATACGATTGTTAACGGTGATGCTGATCCAGTTAACGCCATTGTTGGTTTGCTGATGCGTTTGGGGGTGGGTGCAGCAATTGGTGCAGTTGGTGGCTACCTGATGAGTTGGGTTTTTAAGTATGCCAGTTTGCTGTCGTTTGAGTTGAAAAATCTTGTAGTTTTGGCAATACTTTGGGGTCTATTTTCTCTCGCCCAGACAATTCGCAGTGAGTCGGGTGTGATGACAACGGTAGTAGCAGGAGCCGTATTTGCCAATTCTTCTGTACCGGAAGAACGTCTTTTACGCAGCTTTAAAGGTCAGTTAACAATTCTCAGCGTTTCCGTTCTCTTCATTTTGTTAGCGGCTGATTTATCTATCGCCAGCGTATTTGCCTTGGGTTGGGGTAGTGTTTTAACTGTTTTAGTACTGATGTTTGTGGTGCGGCCGATTAATATCTTGGCCTGTACTTGGAACAGTAACCTCAACTGGCGACAAAAGTTATTTTTAAGCTGGGTGGCTCCGAGAGGAATTGTATCTGCTTCTGTGGCTTCATTATTCGCCATTTTACTAACGCAGCATGGGATAAATGGTGGTGATGCCATTAAAGCTTTAGTATTTTTGACCATCATCATGACTGTGGTCTGCCAGGGGTTAACGGCTGGCGGCATTGCCCAGTTATTACAAATTACCTCCAAGGATGCAACTGGAGTGGTAATTGTCGGGTGTAATTCCTTGAGTTTATTAATTGCTCGCTTCTTTCAAGAACGCGGAGAGTCTGTAGTGATGATTGATACAGATCCAGAAAGTTGTGAAAAAGCCGCAGAGCAAAATATTCGCGTGATTGCTAGTAGCGCTCTCGATACCGGAGTTTTGGAAGAAGCTGGACTAGCTTCTATGGGGACTTTTGTGGCGATGACAAGTAACGGGGAGGTAAATTTTGTCTTGGCGCAACGCGCTGCTGAGGAATTTAATCCGCCGCGTGTGTTAGCTGTTTTTCCCCGTGATCCCCAGGCGAGTAATGGCGGAAATCAAAAGACGGTAAATCAGGCTTTTATTAACGAATTAACAATTAAGACTTGGAATGAGTACCTCAATGACGGACGCGTGAAGTTAGGGACAACGACGTTAGATACAGCAGATTTTGATAGTCAACAAGAGCGCATCCAAGAAAAAATTCGGACTGGGGTATTGCTACCGCTACTATTAGAACGAGAAGAACGTCTGCAAGTAATGTCAGCAAATCAAGAGTGGGAAATAGGCGATCGCATTATCTATTTATTACACGACCCCAGACCAAATCTGTTAAAACGCTTATCTGGTGCTAGTCAATCTACGCCTTTGGCTGTAGAAAAGTTACCAGAAGTAGAAGAAGTTGCTGTACCAACTTTGGCTCAACTCTCTACTAGTGATGTTTCTGGAAGTTGATTTGATACTGGATAAAATTGCTGCTCTTGCCACAGTAAGGCCAATAAATGCACTACAGCCAGAATTAAGGTAGCTGCCGCAATAATATAACTGTGGATGGTGTAAAGATGTTCAACTGTGAGGGTGTTAATCGCTCCACCACCAGTCAGGATATTTCGCAGTTGTTCACCAATGAAGGGAATGGCTTCGATGGTTCCCAATTCAATGCTGAAACGCCAGTATCCTTCTTGTGTCCAGTCGAGGAGCATGGCTGTCCAATCAAGAGCGATCGCGCTTAGAGTGAGTAATATACCACTAACCCAAGCTACAAGCCAACTCTGACTAAATTGCCGCCCTAAAAACATGACGACAATTTGCACAAGGGCGATCGCAATTAAACCATTACCTGCTATCTCATGGGTGCGGTAAAACAACCACCCATAAGGTATTTGAGTATTAATCATTTTCAACGAATTATAAGCACCACCTGCTGTGGGTTCGTAGTAAAAAGACAGCAAAATGCCCGTGGTGGTATAAATCAAGCACAGGGTCAGAATTACGACTGATAATACCGTTGCGAGTCGCCGCAAAATTCTATCAAACTGGGTGCTTTGCATATTCACCCCTCCTGCTCTTTATTAAATATGTATTTTTAATACATTTTAACTAAGAAATATTTGTATTTGTTGCATTTATCAAAGATATATAAAATTCTTAAATTAAATATTTCACCCAAATTTTTAGCGGTTCTGGGGAACCATACCAAATTCCAGGACTTCTGGGCGAATGTCTGACACCTTCAATAATTAGATTCTCTGCTCCTTCGAGGTGAGCAGATGCAATAGGAGTAATGCCATCACCCCAGATGTTACCTTGACCACAGGTTAATTGGTAACTGCTGTAGGCTAACCAGCTACCAGGCCGCCGTTCGCCAAAAATAGTTTTGCCTGCAACACACACATAACGGACATTCTTGTAAAATGCTCCGGGATAGTTATTGGCTACAAAGTCTAGATTCCATCGCGTCCAGCGTTCTTGACTGATATGAGGTGTGCCTAAAGTGATGAGAGTAGCAATTAAAGGATGAGCATTCCAAACAAATGATTTAGCTTGATTGCGGGGAGTGTAAGGTTTTTCTCCTAAATAAATCCGGGAAATCCAACCACCGGCTGAATGTCCAATTAGATTGATTTGTGTGGCTGAATATGCCTGTAATATTTGTTTAACAGTCAGGTCAAGCTTTTGCAAAATTGGTGTGACAGATCTACCACCAACAGTAGGAAGCCAATCACGCCGCCGCAGTGGTACTGTAACTGTAGGAAACCCCAACTGTTGCAGGGATTGTTCTAGGGTCTGGTAGGCGATCGCGCTTTCTAAATATCCCGGCACAATAACTGTAGGTAACGGCATTTTGCAATTAAAATGAAAATTTTATGGTCGGAAATGATGTCATTAAAATATCAGTAATTATGAAACCTTGTTTGTCGTCATTTATTAGAGAAAAAGCAAACTTAGCCACAATTAGCCACTAACTGATGTGATACCATGTCATCTATTGGCAAATTTTTGTAGACAACAAGCTAACCATCTACTACAAAATCTCAACTGACGGAAAAACAGTTATGGCGATAGTGGAGTCTATATGGATATATCTTTAGACCGATGCGTTTAGGCTTACTGCCCACTACTGTAATTGTCAGTTTAGAGTGCGTAAATATATACGCAACATCCAAATTAGTGAAGTGACAACTATTTAAAGTTCAGATTTGTAAGTGCAACTAAAAAAGATAAAATTGCGTCATTAAAAAATTAAACTTGACCAAAAATCTACCTCTTGTCATTTTGAGTTATACCCAAGAAGTTACTCTTTTTAAAGGGCTGCATTTTGTACCACCAAGATAATATTGATTTGTTAATTAACTGCAACTGAGCCGAGTGAACGATAACAGCTATGTCTTACGTCTCCCTGCTAAAAAATATACCTGAAATTTTAAGCCAGCCTACTGGAATTGCCGCTATTGCCTCAATTGGCATTCATGGGGCTATTGCATTGATTGTGCCATTGATGCCAGTAGATCCAAATAAAGCTAAAGATACAGCATCTGCAAAGTCAGTTGGCATTTTGGAATTAAGCCAAGCTGATCAAAATCGTTTACCTCAAACTCCAGGTACAACTCAGTTTGGAGTGCAACCACAATTACCCAGATTTTCTCAGCAACAGCAACTAGCACTACAGCCACAAGTACCTCCATCTTTTAATGGCCAAACAACTGTACTGCCTCCGCTACCACCATCTAGTTATACACAGTCAGTACTGCCATCATTACCCACAACTTCTAATAACTACCGTATTTCCTCGTTGCCTACAAAGCAGCCTTTACAAATTCCTAGACAAGATTTTAGATTTGACAATTCCGGTTTTAAGGCTGGGAACCAGAAATTTACCGCATCAATTCCTAATTTTGATGATAAGCCTGTAATTCCGCAGCGATCGCAACCACTTCCAATCGAAAATCTACCAGATCTACCTCCAGCAACAATACCGCCGGAAATACTCAATAGCCCAATTCCCAATCCAGCCTCTAGCTCAAATACTACAACGGCAAATAACAGAATTACTCCCCAGCCTATACAGCCTGAGCGTGAGAATAATGTAGAAGTTACGCCAAACCGGACTTTAGCAACTGGTATTGCTCAAACGCCGAAGGCTGGAGATAATACAACTTCGTCAACAGCAAGTCTCCCTCCTTTAAAGCCAATAACAACGCCTAGTTTACCCACAAAAGCTGCCAATCAGACACTAATAGCCCAAGCAGAATCTTACGCTGAATTGAGAAAAGCACTCCAGCAGCAATATCCTAATTCAGAAGAAAAAGGGGTAATTCGGGATACAGTTGCTGTGAGTAAAGCTGGTGTAGAGGGTACAGTTTTAGGCGTTTTAGTAGTAGATCCTGATGGCAAAGTATTGGATATCAAATTTCAAGACAAATTACTTTCTCCCGCACTGCAATTAAAAGCAAGGCAATATTTCAATGCTAAGTCTTTAAAGGGAGAAAAAACAATTAGTCGTTATCCATTTAGCCTACTTTTCCAAGACGGAAGCAAAACTGCTGAGGGTAGCTCACAGCCAATCCAGACACCAGTAGGTGCGACTCAACCTGCAACAGGTAGCCAGTCAATAATTATTCCAGCAGGTAATAGTAATCAGCTAAAGCCTAATCCAGCGGTGACGGCTAAACCTGATAACATTGAGCCAACATCATCTACAACTAATAGCAATCAGCGCTCTTCTTCTCAAGAACCTGATCGTCAACTAATTCAAAATTTACGCAATGTCAGGGAAAAAAGAGAAAATACTAACTCAGAAAAATAAAGTAGCGATCGCTCTCATTTCACAGTAGGAAAATAGTATGAAGCAGGTGTTTTAATCCTACTCAAGACCAAAATAGCATGTGACAGGATTACGCACCTTGTATAGTCTAGTTTGTATTATCTGTTGATATCCTAAACTATGCTTCACTTGCTATAAATAACGTTGTGTTGCGTGGAATATCTTCAATTGCAACAGCTTTTCATCTCCTAACTGCTGTGAAAAACTGGGTTTAATCGGAATCACTTTTAAACTGCGGATGATCTCTTGTGCTACAGCTTTTGCTAACAGTGGTGGTACAGAATTACCAACTTGGCGGAAACCATGCCATTTGGTGATATGAAATCGAAACCAGTCTGGGTAAGAATGGAGTCGGGCTGCTTCCCTAACTGTGATGCAACGGGGTGTAAAGGGATGAATTGGTCGCGGAGAAGTAAATGAACCTCTGTACCTATCTGTTCCAGCTCTTAAGGTGTTGCAGACACCAGCCGGATGCAGTTTATGGAAGCGGCTAATAGGTTCTCTTTCACCTTGGAGAGTTTCTTGAAAGCGTTGAATAGTTGTTGGTGAATGTTTCGTTCGGAAACTAGAAGAAAGAATCCGGGCATCAAATTGGCGATCGCAGGCATAATTATCTGCTAAAGTGCTGATACCGCGAAGTATCATGGCATAATCGCTAGGTTTGCCATACTCAGCAACTACCCAATCTTTTTCTAATAAGTCTGAGTAATTTTCCACTTCTGGGATATCACCAATTGCATCCCAAACTGTTGGACTCAGTGGTAAAGCATTTTTTTTAATTAACTGATTTGGCTTGGCTATTTGGGTAATTGCTTTGGGATACTTGGGTAACTTGACATCTCGTCTAGCGCCCAACAAAAACAAGCGCTCACGGGACTGTGGTACACCGTAGTGAGCAGCGTTGAGAACTTGGTAATTTTCTTCTACCTGATAGCCGTGAGATTGAAATTCACTAATTAAACTTTTGAGGATTTGTTTGTGTTCGCCAACAGTTATGCCGCGAACATTTTCCATCACAAAATACTTTGGTTGTAATTCTAAGACCAACCGATGAAAGTGAAACACCAAAGAATTTCGCGGGTCATCAAAAACCCGTTTACCCATGAGTGAGAAGCCTTGACAGGGACTACCACAAATAACTGCATCAATTTCGCGATCGCCTATTTTGGCACGCTGGCGAATTTCTTCTCCTGTGGTATCTTCGACACTCTTGCACAAAACTGTACAAGAGGGAAAGTTAAATTCGTGTGTGGCGCAGTGAATGGGGTCAATTTCAACGGCTGCCAATACATCAAAGCCAGCTTGTTCAAAGCCAAGGCTCATACCACCTGCGCCTGCGAACAAATCAACTGCGATTGGTCGTCGTTTTCTCATTCAGTGCTGAGTGCTGAGTTTTGAGTGCTGAGTGCTGAGTGCTGAGTAAATTAATTCACACTTCAGACTTCACACTTCATACTTTATACTTTACACTTCTTTCTTGTTTGCAAAATTTCTTGAGCAGCGCGATCGCATACACCAACTTCTCCTAAACATTGCCGCATTTGGGCATAGTCTGTCAATGTCTGCTGTCGGCGTTCGGGATTCAGCAATAACTCCATTGCTGCTTGAGTGATGTTTTCTACTGTAGCTTTTTCTTGTAATAACTCTGGCACAATCTCCCTCATCACCACTAAGTTAACTGGTGAAGCAAAGGGAATGGAACCTTTGAGGATTTTCCGCGCAATCCACACTGTAATTGCATTCAGGCGATAAACCACAACTTGCGGCACATTCAACAGCGCCAGTTCTAGGTTAACTGTGCCGGATTTTGTAATGGCGAAATCAGCAGCAGCAAACACTTCTTTTTGTTGACCAGATACAATTGTCGCTTGCAAACCGTAACTTTGAATTGCGGCTGTAATTGGTTCTCTAAAGTTGTCTAAAGATAAGGGAATCCAAAAGTGAGTTTGAGGTAATTTAGTTTGAATTGTCTGAGCCGCTTGAAAAATTATGGGTAAAAGATATTTGAGTTCTTGCTGACGAGAAGCGGGGAGCAGTGCGATCGCAATTTGTTCTGGTGCAATTCCCAATGTGGCACGCGCCGCCTGACGAGTGGGTACGTCCTGCATCCGATCAATTAACGGATGTCCTACCCAACTCACATTTCCCCCATTTTCTCGATAATAACGTGCTTCTTCGGGGAATATGGCTAAGAGTTTATCAGTAAATCCCACAATCCGTGATGTATTCCGCAAACTCATTGACCAAACCCATTCTTGCGGGGCAATGTAATATACTACAGGCACATCAGGCAGATTTTGCTGTATGTAAGTGCCGATACCGAGGTTTGGCCCCATGTAATCAATCAGCACTACTAAGTCTGGCGGGTTTTGCTTGAGGTAGGCGATCGCTTTTCGTTGTACTAATAGAGTTGGTACAATATATGGCAGAGATTCTAAAAGACCCATTGAGCCAATACCACTGGTATTGCCCAAAATTGTTGCGCCTGCCTTGGTCATTTTTTCACCACCAAGGGCAACAATTTCTAATTCCCACCCAGCAGCAGCCGCTTGGCGTTGCATGGCTGCAATTAACAGCGATCCTTGCAAATCGCCAGACACCTCGCCAGTGCTGATAAATATCCGCATTTGATCATTAAAAATTTTGTAAAAATTTTAGATATAAAGCTGAGAAATTAGGAGTTACTTAGTACCAATTTAAAAATTGATTTAGATAAATGGATTCATCAAATCTACATTCTCAATCCAAAATCCAAAATCTCCAATTCAAAATTGTATAACCCCTAATTTCCCGTAACTAACTTAAGACTCATCACTAGCGCTAGAAGCTCTACCTTTACCCGGAATTAAACCGCGTCTTCCTGGCATTTGCGATAGAAGGATAAAGCGGCGTAGGTGCTGTAGTTCTTCTGTATCTCCTAACTGTTCTAACTGTTCTAATGCTTCTTTGAAAGTCAAGCCAGAACGGTAGAGAATGCGGAAAGCTTTTTTGAGTGTTTGCAGGTCACTGGCTGTCATCCCAGAGCGTTTGAGTCCTACTAAGTTGAGGGTTCGTACGCGTACAGGATTGCCTTCAACTAGCATATATGGCGGCACATCTCGGTCAATCCGCGACATTCCACCGACCATTGAATGCCTACCGATATGAACAAATTGATGAACTCCCAACACTCCACCTAATCTGGCACGAGACTCGATATGGACATGACCTGCTAAGGCTACTGAGTTAGGAATTACTACATGGTCTTCAATTATGCAGTTGTGCGCCACGTGGACATAAGCCATCAGCAAGTTATTACTGCCGATAATTGTGGCTTCTCCCTCACCTGTGGCACGATTAATGGTGACATATTCCCGAATTAAGTTATCATCACCAATTTTGACCCAGGTAGGTTCTCCCACAAATTTGAGATCCTGGGGTTCCATGCCGATAGCTGCACCTGGAAAAATCTGATTTCGCGCCCCAATTTCACAAGGCCCTTCTAGCACTACATGAGCGCCAATAATTGTTTCAGGGCCAACTTTAACATGCGCTCCAATCACAGCATAGGCACCGACTTGCACTGTAGGGTGGAGTTCCGCTTTAGAATGAACTACAGCCGTTGGATGAATAAGAGTCTTCAAGGGTGAATCTCCAGAACTGTCTTGAGAAGCCAGCGCTTTGTGGCAACTGGTGTTGCTGAGTTGGTAGAACTTCAGCAGTCGAAAGTGTGTTGGGCGAAGCAAGTTAGGTGTGTTCGCGTAGCGTCTCGTCCGAGAGGGCAGCGAAAATCAAGAAATTTTCAAATACTATTGTGGACAATTGTTGACTTGTTATCCTTTTTCAGGATTGAGTTTAGGTACATCACGGTTGTACTTAGACAACAAGTTGTTAACTAACGAGAGAAAACATCAAGTCGCCTTCAGCGGCGAGTTGTCCATCAACTTCGGCCCGAGCTTGCATCTTCCCAAACCGACGTTGTTTTATACATAACAGTTCCACTGTCATGATTAGTTGATCTCCAGGAACAACTTGACGGCGGAAGCGGGCTTTATCAATACCAGCAAATACAAACAGTCCTCCTGCATCGTATTCTGGTAGTTGTGTTAACACAACTCCGCCTACTTGTGCCATTGCTTCAACAATTAGCACACCTGGCATGAGTGGTCTACCGGGGAAATGTCCTTGAAATTGAGGTTCGTTAATAGTAACATTTTTAACGCCTACAGCCACTTTTCCTGGTACATAGTCAATAATTTTGTCTACCAGTAAAAATGGATAGCGATGGGGTAACAACTGCTGAATTTCTTCAGAAGTGAAGGTTGTTTTCACTTCTGATGTAGTGACAGTTTCTGTGGCAATAGATGAGGATGCGATCGCATCGCTACTATTTACTTCTGCAAGAATTGACATTGGCGGTTTGTTTGACTTTGACTAGAAAAATTTAAGTGGGATGGCGCTGAAACCCCCTCAGATTTTGTCAGTGGGATTTTGCTGTGCCGCTAAAATCCTTTGCGCGAGTTGAATATGTAAATTGTGGCTGGCTTTATATGCTAAGAAATGTGCTTGGGGAAAAATTCCCAATAAACTCAAATCTCCTACTAAATCCAATATCTTATGACGGACTGGCTCATTTGCAAATCTTAATGGCGGATTTAGCCATCCTTCCGGGCCGCAAACGAGGGCATTATCCAAGCTGCCACCTTTGATTAATCCAACTTTTTGTAAGTATTCTATTTGATGTAATAAACCAAAAGTCCGAGCAGGTGCAATTTCTGCGGCAAAACTAGCAGCCGCCTCATTCACATCAGTAGCCAGCAGCCAACTGTGCCATTGGTTGCCAATTGCAGGTAAATCAAAATCAATTCCATAACTAAAGCGGGTTTCTGCTGCTGGGATGGCACCGACAAAAGCATCTTGTTGATAAATCCAGATTGGTTCTTTGACTACCCAGTTTTCTTGATTATCATCCACTGATTGTGGTTTTAAGCCGGCTTGAGTAATGCTGGCAGCCCAAAGCTGTGCTGAACCATCTAATAGCGGCAATTCTGGCCCGTCGATTTCAATGCGGGCATTATTCACGCCCATACTTGCTAATGTTGCCAACAAATGTTCAACTGTCCGAACAGATGCTTCATCTTTGCCCAATTGAGTTGAGAGAACAGTCTCATTAACCGCTGCAATTTGGGCAGGAATAATTGGTAAATCAGGTAAATCTACCCGCACAAAATAACGCCCACTATTGACTGGGGCTGGCAATATCCGCACATTGGTAGTAATACCGCTATGTAAACCAACTCCAGTTTGGTAGACTTCCCCGGCGATGGTGTGTTGTTGCATCGGCGAAAATTTAATACACCTTAAATAAATAGTCAAGGGTTAGGGGTCAAGAGTCAAGAGAAAGTATGAAGTCTGAAGTAGGAAATTAGCTTTTTCAGACTTCATGCTTCACACTTGTTAAAATCTTTCACCGATACCGAAATTGATGCGGCTGTCACCATCATCGTTAATCCCATAGTCAATCCGAATTGGCCCCAAAGGTGATTGTACGCGCACACCAATGCCATAACCATAGCCACTTCCATTTTTATTGAGGACTTCCGCCGCCCTCGTATTCGTGCCTAAATCACTGCCAAAATCAACAAAGGCTGCACCGCTAACAATCGAAAATACAGGGAAGCGATACTCTAAAGTTGCTTGCACGTAACTGCGGCTGCTGGCTAGTGTACCTTCTTCATAGCCGCGCACAGAATTACTACCACCCAAAGTAAAGGCTTCGTAAGGGGGTAAGTCACCTAGGATAGTTCCGCCTTGAATGTTAAAGGCTAGGGTTTGTGAGCCTTTAGAAAAGTTAAGAAGTTTAACGGGTATGTATTGGCTATAGCTACCCCGTAATCGAGTGAGTAAAATATTGCCTAGCCCTACTGGAACTGACTGATCAACTCCAAAGCGGAGGAAAGAACCACTAGTAGGTTGTAGGGCATTGTTACGGCGATCGCGCTGGGTTCCCAGTTGTAATAGCAATAAGTCGTCTTGACCTTCCCCCGAAAAGCTCAAGGGGATTAATTCTCCAGCTTGGTTATTGTTATTGTCATCGTACACTGTCCCAAATCTTCTGAGGTTGCCATCAGCATCACGGGTGGAAACTCGTTGATATTGCAAACCAGCAGAGGCTGTCCATTCTGAGCGTTCGTAGGGATTATTAGATAAAGGACGGGTAAAAGTAACACCGCCACCTAGCCGCAGCACACGGGGGCGATCGCCATCTGTATCTCCAGGATTTCTAAAGGTTTCAACGTTTTCATCTGTGCCTTCATATACCAAGGAAATGGAACTGCGCCGGAAAATGTTAGCTGTATAGGAGGTACGGTAAGGGTCGCCGGCAATCCAAGGGTCGGTGTAGCGCAAATCAAATAGTAACTCCCTTGTTCCCACCTGGACTTCTGCACCTAATTTTTGGTTTCTCCCATTGAGGTTTTGCTGTTGATAGCTCACTGTACCAAATAATCCACTGGCAGAACTAATCCCAGCCCCTGCCGCGATTGATCCGCTACTACGTTCGGCTACATTCACTACCACATCTACTTTGCTTGGGTCAGTACCAGGATCTAGGGAAACATTCACATCTTCAAATAATCCCAGTCCATATACCCGTTGTAGGTCTTTTTGGACTGTATTTCGGTTGAATATCTGTCCTGGCTTTAATTCTACTTCGCGTTTAATAATATACTCTTGTGTCCGTCCGCGAATTGGTCTACCTTGGTCGTCGGTTTCTTGACCTTCTTTGTTACGGAAGCGGACTTTAATATTTTCCACTACGCCTTCTGCTACTTGCAGAGTCACAACTCCATTTTCTGCAACTTGGGGCGCACCAATCACATTGGCTAACACATAACCTTGGTCTTGATAGCGTTTGGTTAAGGTTTTTATGCCTTCTTGCAAGTCTCGCAAGTTGAGTATTTTACCATACTGATCTTTAAAAACTTCATCCGCAGTGCTTGCAGGCAGAACTGAAGCAACACCAGTACCAGGATTAGCTTCGACTTGCACTTTTGTCAGTACAGGGTTGGGCTGGACAACAAAACTGACTCGCACACCCAAGGGTGTATCTTCTGGTAATGCTTGAACGTTGGAAAAGAAACCTGTACCAAAGATAGAATTGATATCTTCTTGCAACTGTGTGCGGGTGGTTGTCCGCCCTGGTTGAGTCCGAATGACCTGATAAACTTTTTCTTCTAATTCTGGTGTTAATTGTCCTGTCTGGGGTCTCACTAATACTTCTGAGACTAACACCCTTGGTTCTGTTGTTTCGGTAGCGCCATTCGGCTGAGTATTCCCTGGAGTTGTAGGAAATGCTGGTTCTATCGTTGGCGGGTTGGTGTTCTCTGGCTGAGTATTACCCGGAAATGCTGGTTCTATTGTCGATGGAGTGGTATTTTCTGGTTGAGTGGTACCGGGAGTTGTGGGAAATGCTGGTTCTATCGTGGATGGAGTGGTATTTTCTGGTTGAGTGTTACCGGGAGTTGTGGGAAATGCTGGTTCTATCGTGGATGGAGTGGTATTTTCTGGTTGAGTGTTACCAGGAGTTGTGGGAAATGCTGGTTCTATTGTCGTTGGCGGGTTGGTGTTCTCTGGTTCAGGGGTTGGTTGCGTAGCTGGAGATGAACTATCAGGAACGGTATTGGGCTGTTGAGTGTCAGTATTGGGAATTGTTTCTGGCGCTTGGGCAATTGTTGGTACCATCACCTGTGATCTTGCATCTGACTGCATTGGCAAAATTTTCACAGATTGAGATTGAGTATCTTCAAGTACCTTAGCCTCTGTGGAATTGATCGCAGATTGTAAACTTTCCCTTGCTGAATTTTGGCCTGCGTCCTTCTCTTGTGGCTTACTGGTTGAGGGTTTTACGACTTTAGCTGTCTGTTGTAACCCTTCAGCAGTTTGGGCATTCACTTTGAGAGAGCCACTTAATGGCGCTGCAATTGCTACAGCTGCTACTAATATAGGAGATAAACGCATTTTATATTCCTCTTCACTTCCGCACACAATCACACACTAAGTCAATAGTCAATAGTCATTTGCTAATAGTCAAGTGTCATTGGTCATTTGTATCGACAAAAGAGCAATCACCAATGACCAATGTCAAGTTACACTAGTTCAATTTTGAGTGTCTACTGTTTGTAACACTCGTTGTAAAACCTCTTGGTAAGCGTCTTCTACATTGCCCAAATCTCGGCGGAAGCGGTCTTTATCCATTACCCGGCGGTTAGGGTCAGTTTCTGCTGTGTCCCACAAACGACAGGTATCTGGACTAATCTCATCTGCCAGAAGTATCTGCTGTTGTGAGTCCAAGCCGAATTCTAGTTTGAAGTCTACCAGGGTAATACCACATTGCTGCCAAAAGCGCCGCAGAAACTCATTGATTTGCAATGCTAGATTCTTAATTACGTCTACTTGTTCCGCTGTCGCCAGTTCTAGCAAGAGTAGGCGATCGCTTGTCAATAGCGGGTCTCCTAATTGATCATTTTTGTAATAAAACTCAACCAACGGCTGTTTTAAAACAGTACCTACTGGTAAACCTGTTTGTTGACTAAGGCTACCCGCTGCAATATTTCTGATAACTACTTCTAATGGTAATATTTTGACGGCTTTCACCCGCATTTGATTGGGGGCTGGGCTGTCAATAAAGTGGGTTCTAATCCCATTTGCTTCCAATTTTTTAAATAATTGGCTAGAGATACTACAGTTAATTCTTCCCTTGTCAAGAATACTGCCACGCTTTTGGGCGTTAAAAGCAGTGGCATCATCTTTAAAATCTGCCAACAGGACTTCTGGATTATCTGTTGTATAGAGTATCTTTGCTTTGCCTTCGTAGAGCTTGGAATGAACAGACATGGTAGGAGGTAAACTTTTCAGCACTGGGAGACTTGTGTCCTTTCGGGCTTAACCATTTTATCTTTAGTTAACAAAGATTAGCCAATCAATCTTGAGTAGGCCAGGAAAAGGTTTAAGAAAACTGATGACATCAGTTTTACGAGTTTTCTACAGTAGCTTTAGATAAATCTTTCTGTGTATTTTCCCGGAAATCTTTTGACTATCTCTATCAATAGATTTATTGTCATCAAAGCTTGTTGACTCAGCCTCTTTAAAAGTAAAAATTGCTTATAACCTTATTTCTACAAGCTATTGAGCCAGACAAAATTAGCTTTTGGTTAATTCACTTTTACACCTCAGCCGCTGCGAGGTTTGGTTAAGATTAATTACCCAAGGCTGATTTCTGTACATATAGTGTATAACCTCTAGTAGAGGCAATTTTCCCAGGAAATTATTACAGTATAGGTGTAGATTTTTTTACCAAAAAATTGGTGTTTCTTTCATCAAATAAATTAACAAGTATAAATAATGACTAAGTAAAAAATGTTTAAAGCTTGATAGGTATTTAATTGGAGAAAATATCAATTAATAATTAGGAGAAGGGTAAACTATTAGGAATTCCTATACAAATATTGTTTCTAGATAAATACTGATCAAGCTCTTTTGCTTTAAGACACAGGGTATGTGCATAAGTGATGGCTTAAACTCAGATATAAAAACAATAACGGAGTTTCATAAGGGAGCATCGAATAGTGGACAAAGATGATTTTCTTTACCCTAATGGCCGCTATTATGGTCAAGTCAAACCAGAAAATTTAGTATTTAATGCAAATCTTCAGGAATTTGCTCAGAAAGTTAGTTATGTTTGTAGCTTAGAAACAGGTGGTAAAATCCCCCCAGAAGCAGCCTATGAACAAATTAGAGTTTTGTGGAAACAGTTAAAGCATAGTAAAAAACAGCTACAAATTGGCGAAAATCCTTTTCAAGATGAAGGGGGAGAAGCGGCAGAATAAAGAAAAATACTAACAGCAATAAATAGTAAAAAGCGAAAAAATTAATTTTTACTGATTATTTGATATTTTCATTGCTGCTTGCCAATATTTCGTAGCCAAAAATACAGAAAAATCAGGTTTTATTTGCTAACAATTGTCCAAACACCATCCCAGGAATCTGGCGGTGGTGTTTGATGATAATTATGAGCGCGTTCTAAATGAATATCTACGGCTTGGTCTTTAGGGCGAAGATGTTTAGCAGCGGTAAAACAAGCGATCGCACCGGCAAAATCCCTAGCTAAATAAGCAGCCCGGCCATGATGGTAGTGAAATAAAAACTCTTGGGTATTAGCATCCAGGGGAGTTTGGCGATCGCTAATTAACTCGTAGATATTGACTGCTTGGTGTTTACCCTTAACGCGAATTTGATCCAACTCACGCACCCAAATGCGATCGCTGCACAGTTGATAGGTAAATTCGCTCAAAATAATATCACAACCATATTCTTTGGTGACAGCTTCTAAACGAGCGCTTAAGTTGACACTATCGCCAATCACGGTGTAATCCATACGTTTGTGAGAGCCAATATTACCAGATACCACATCCCCAGAACTAATCCCAATCCCGATGCGAATTTGGGGTTGTTCTTGAATAATCCGCCGTTGATTAAATTCTTCGAGACGTTGGCGCATATCCAAAGCTGACTGTATCGCTTGCCAAGCATGGTTTTCTGTGAGTGGTAGGGGCGCACCAAACACAGCCATTAAAGCATCGCCAATAAATTTATCTAAAGTTCCTTCATAGTTAAAAACTGCCTCTACCATTGTTTCAAAATACTGGTTCAATAGCGAGACTACCGCTGCCGCCCCCAAATTTTCTGTCAACGTAGTGTAGCCACGAATATCAGAAAATAAGATAGTCACATCCTTGCGTTCACCCACCATCAAAGCATCTTCCCCCACAGCCATCACTTGTTCGGCTACGTGGGGAGTGAGGTAACGATACATTGTCATTTTTAGGCGTTTTTCTTGACTAATATCTTCCAAAACCACCAAACCGCCTCTGACTCCGCCTTCTGGGTTGGTGAGGGGATTAACAGTCAAATTAATACTACGTTCTAACTGTTCTACCTGACTGGTAGGAATTAACTGGGATGGAGGAGTGAGGAGTAAATTCCAAGGAATAAAAACATCAGGGTTAGTGCGATCGCGGACTGTTAAAATTAACTGGTGAGTCATCGCAGTTTGACCAGAAGCAAACCCGTTTTGTAATGGTAACGGAATTTGAGCCGCCTCCTGAATTTCACTACTCACTCGCCCGTCTAAAGTCAGTGCTTGATATAAGCCTACCATCAGACTTTGCTCCGGCACGTAATGTCTCGCACCAGATGTCAAGCTGTCTTCTAAACGCATTTGTAAATTGTCAATTGGTACGACTTCCCAAACAAAGCGACCAACTAAATTTTGTTCCCATAATAATTTATTGCTTTTGTTATTAGCATCGCCTAAAGGACAACCTAATAACTCTAAGGCGGCATCATTAATTGTAACAATGCGACCAATCATATCAGTAGAAATTACAGCATCAGAAAGACTTTGCAAAATGTCTTTTTGATACTGTTTTTCTAGCAAGACATTTTCAAACAACCGCGCATTTTCTAATGCTATCCCTGCCTGAATATTAAAAGCTCGCATAAATTCTTCATCAGAAGCGGTAAAACTGCCTTTTTGCTTATTAATTAGCTGTGTCACTCCAATTAATTCATTGGCAGAATTGAATACTGGCAAACATAAAATATTCCGAGTTACATAGCCAGTTTTTCTATCTGTACTGGGGTCAAAGCGAGGGTCTTTATAAGCATCAGGAATATTTAATGCGTCCCCTGTATATGCCACATAGCCCGCAATTCCCCGATTCGCCGGCATCCGAATTTCAATAGAATCTGTTTGAGCCTCGGCCGCTACTACCTTTGTCCAAAGTTCACCCATTTCTTTGCGATATAAAAATAGTGTACTGCGGTCTGCTTGCATTAAAATTCGGGCTTGCTCCATGACTATTTGCAAAGTTGCTTCTAAGTCTAAACTTTGCCCTAGTGTTTGAGTAGCACGTAACAGTGCTGTTGCGCCTCGTTGATTGCGGGCTGCTACATAAAAAGACTGACAAGTTTCTAAAATAATCCCAATGGAAGCAGCAAAATCTCGAAAACAATCTTCATCTTCGTGATTAAAAGGAATGTCGCCTTCTTTATTAGCTAGTTGGACTACAGCGACAGTTTGACTTTTACTACTCACAACAGGCATACATAAAATATTACGAATTTTGTAGCCCATTTGCTTTTCTAAATCTGGGCTAAATAAGGGATGAGTAGCAGTTTCAGAAATATTTAAATATTGGCCTGTACTCGCAACATGGCCAGGAATTCCTACATTAATTGGTGTTCTAATTTCTAAGAATTTTTGGCTATTATCTTGGGGAACTTTTGACCATAGTTGACCTTTATCATAATCAACTAAAAAAATAGCTGTGTGTTCGGCTTGCAGAATTTGTCCAATTTTCAGGGTTATTGCTTCTAGTACTTTCTCCAACATTGTTTCTAGAGCTTCATTATTGATTAATTCAATCGCTCTGAGAAATTGTTGAAACTCAGCTGTTATAAAATCAAGCAAACAAACAAATTCGTTAACAGAAAGGTCTTTGACACGACGCAGTAAAGCATGGGTGCGATTAACTTGCGTAAGTTCGGTTAATGTAGCCAAGACGCTACCAGGATTGGGAAGAGTCATGGAATTTTAGATTTTAAATTTTAGATTTTAGATTTTAAAGCTGAAATTTCGCTTTTATCTAAGTAGAACACAGGGAAAAAAGAACTATGAGAATCACAATAAATTAGGCTAAAACTCTCATCACTTCTACCTCCTGTTTGGTTGGTGAGCGAAGTCAAACCACTGCCTTGTGCCTGATATTGACTATAAATATTTGTGACGACTTACTGATCATTAAATCGTTATTCCTGCAATTGTGGAGCAAAACTGCCCCACAATTCAAAGCCTCTATTTAAACTACTGCTGTTGGCCGTTTTGCCAAGACTATTTTTTGATAGTAATCTTGCAGCTGGCGTGTGGCAGATGCCCATCCCCACTTTTCTGCTTCTTTACGAGCATTTTGACGAATGATATCTCGTTCTTGTTGATTTTCCAAGAGGCGAATTGTGGCAGAAATGGCATCTTGAATGTCGGCTTTGGGGTCAAAAAGATATCCATTGATACCATCTGTCACGATATCAGGGATGCCGCCAGAACGGGCAGCAACTACTGGACACCCAGCGGCCATTGCTTCCAATAAGACTAACCCCAGAG
Source organism: Nostoc sp. PCC 7107 (assembly GCF_000316625.1). Taxonomy (GTDB): domain Bacteria; phylum Cyanobacteriota; class Cyanobacteriia; order Cyanobacteriales; family Nostocaceae; genus Nostoc_B. The sequence goes on from NC_019676.1 coordinate 3,512,714, forward strand.
TTTCTGTCCGGGAAGGAAAGATAAAAGCATCTGCACTCGCAAAAGCTGAACCTAACTCACGCCCCATAAGGTAGCCAACAAAATTTGTGTTTGTTCCAGCAAAGTGTTTTTCTAATGCTTGCCGATGAGGGCCATCTCCTACCAATGCTAATCGAGCTTGGGGAATTGCTTCTAAAATTGGTTTAATGCGTTCAATTTCTTTTTCGGCAGACAGGCGACCAACATAAAGCAGTAAGGGGCTTTGGTGATGATTTTGCGAAAGAAGCGATCGCATTTCCCAACTTGCTAAATCAGGGTGAAATAATTCTGTATCAACTCCCCGCTGCCATAAATCTACTCGTTCAATGCCATGTGATGACAGTTCTGTCATCATGGCTGTAGAAGTACAAAGATTCAACAATGCCTGATTATGAGCGCCTTTGAGCAATTCCCACAATAATCCTTCTAACATCCCTAAACCATAATGTTGGAGATATTGCGGTAAATGGGTATGATAAGAAGCTACTAAAGGAATTTTCAAAACTTTGCTATAAAAAATGCCTGATAATCCTAGAATGGCTGGATTTACAACATGAATCAAATCTGGCTGGAATTGTTCTAAGGCGTAACCAATTGCTGGGCGAGGTAGTGCCATTTTCAACTCTGGATACAGAGGCAAAGGAAAGCCACTAACGCCGTAAACTTTCGCTCCTTTGTGTTCTGTAATTCCACCTTCAGGGGCGATGACTAAAACTTGATTTCCATGACGTTGGAGATGGTCAACTGTATGCCGTAAGCGTGTAACTATGCCATCAACTTTTGGCAAAAATGTTTCGGTGAATAGGGCTATTCTCATAAAAACTCAGTCCAGGCAGATAATCCCAGCTTTTTTTGGATTTCGCTATCAAAAACAGGGTAAACCTTCTCCTGTGGTGTAATCAATTCTGCATCGTTACAATTTAGATCTTGTCTTTGTTGGGTGACAATGTAACTAGAAATCATTGGAGGCTAGTGATTGACCAGATAGAAATCTGGTTGTTTCACCAGCCTCATGGAGTTTTCACCTACTTTCTATGCCAAGAAACTTTTGGCAAAATTTGTTTTTTATCGACTCGTTGCTGATACTTGACTGCAAAGTTTAACAATGAATCAAGTAACGAATCTGAGAGGTAATGAGGCTGCAAACCGAGGTCAAGCAGTTTAGTATTTTTAGCGTTGAAGTAATGTTCTTCTTTCTCTACTCTAGGGTTATCTATGTTGTTGATGTCGACATTCAATCCCAAGGAGTTACCTGCTTTTTTCACCATCAATGCCAAGTCACCAACACTAAATAGTTCGGTAAATTGGTTGAAGACGCGAAATTCTCCAGGTTCGGCCGGATTGGCGATCGCTAATTCCATACAGCGGACTGTATCCCGAATATCCAAAAATCCGCGAGTTTGTCCACCTTTTCCGTACACAGTTAGGGGATGACCAATGGCAGCTTGAATACAGAATCGGTTTAATGCTGTACCAAAAACACCGTCGTAATCTAGGCGATTAATCAACAGTTCGTCCATCCCCGTTTCTTCGGTTAAGACACCATAAACCACGCCCTGATTTAAGTCGGTGGCACGCAATCCCCAAATCCGACAAGCAAAGTGGATATTGTGGCTATCATGCACTTTGCTTAAGTGGTACATTGAACCGGGCTGCTTGGGATAAGGCAAGGTATCCTTGCGCCCATTGTGTTCAATGGTGATATACCCTTCTTCAATATCTATGTTGGGTGTACCATATTCACCCATTGTTCCCAACTTGACTAAGTGACAGTCTGGGAAATCTTCACGCATGGCATACAGTAAGTTCAGTGTGCCAACAACGTTGTTGACCTGTGTAAGAACTGCATGTTCGCGGTCAATCATGGAGAATGGTGCAGAACGCTGTTCGCCAAAATGCACGATCGCATTTGGCTCAAATTGATGTAAAGCTTTTTGCAGAAATTCGTAATTAGTGATATCGCCTACGAATAGGTCGATGGATTTGCCGGTCAAATCTTGCCAGCGCTGGATACGTTGCTGAATAGGTGCGATCGGAGTCAGAGTTGCGATACCTAATTCGTTATCCCAGTGCCGCCGCACCAAATTATCTAAAATTCCAACATCGTAACCTCGATTGGAGAGGTAAAGTGCGGTTGCCCAACCACAATACCCATCGCCACCAATAACCAGGACTTTCATTTTCACCAGTTTTTACTCGCTGATAGCTAAATCTATCAGGTTTCTGTACCCCCTCAACCATCAAAAGTAGTGATTAGTCATTAGTCAATGGTCATTGGTTAAAAGGCAGGAGGCAGGAGGCAGGAGGCAGAAGGGAAATTTTATACTTCACACTAGCCTGCTGCAAGCCACTAAAAGCGTCTACAGACTTCATACTTTTATCCGATATTGCTGGGAAATGTAATAAAACAACGGGTAATAGTTAGAAAATTCTTGGCTGGGGCTTTTTCCCTGCCAATAATATGTAACTTGACCTTGAGTTAAAGTCAGTTTCATCAAACCAACTTGCTGATTCACTTCTACTAACAAAACCCCAGATACCCCTTGCGTGGTCTGAAAGTTAGACTGGATTACATTTGCGGCATCTCGGTCTGGGAGACGATTACTTGCCCATGCTCTAATTTCCACATTTTGGCTGCGTGGTGAAACTAGGGCAATCCCATCATCATTTTCTGGTACCCCTAACACATTCCAATTGCTGGGATAAGGAAATTCAAAGCCGTAACGAGAATTACTATAAGTCTGCCATTGGGTATCGGAGACGCTAAAAGGTTTGCTGCATCCGCATAACAGCAGCGAGAGCGCGATCGCACTCGCTATACTCGAATATTTTGTATAATTTACTTGTATCTGACTACAAGTTTTCACTGACATTGTAGACATATTACATCTTTTATTTGAGTTGATAAAAGTACTGTTTATATTTAGTTTTGGCAACATTTCAGACGATTTTCTGAGTGATTTATTCAGATTTAAGTCATGTTTTATATATAACTTAATGTATTTTATTACGTCACAAATTACATAAAGAAATGTAACAAAAATGCTGTCAAACCGTTTTAGCGGCTTGACAACAAACGAAGGAGCCGATAACGTGATATACATACCCGGGTAAGACCGCCAAAGAGTTATATGCAAACGCAAACGAAGCAAAAGGTTACTTTTTATATATCGCCAGAACTGCACAAAAGGTTAAAGATTCGTTCAGCAATTGATTCTGAGCCAATGTCAGAGCTTGCCGAACGCGCCCTCTACTTTTACTTGGCGAATTCAGAATTGGTAGAAGAATTAGAAGCTTCTGCTTATGGAAGAACTCATAGAGTGTATTCCTGCCCGACTTGCGAAAGTTCACTAGCATTACGTGATGGGGAATTAATTGCTTTAGGCAATCAACCAGGATTAATTGGTCAAGAGCCTCTTTCAATTGATGAAATGGAGCCAGTAGAAACCCATCCCAAGAGTGAGGAAGAGCTAGTCCCTTGCTAGATAAGAATTATGAATCACTTAGTTCATAATTTTAGCCATCGTTACAAACGAAGTCTGTTCTTTACTGTATAAGGTCTCAAGTAGGTCGATTGTATGAAAGAAGAGCTCAATATCCTAATTCAAGCTCAATACCCTCTAATCTACCTTGTGACCTCCGAGGAAGAGCGAGCAGAGCAAGCAATTTCCACAATCGCTCAAGTGTTAAAGCCCCAGCGCCGGGTTTATGTATGGACAGTAACTCATGGCATCGTGGAATATGGTCAACCCCGGAATGGCAGCCAACACAACACAGTGTCCCCAGAGGCGGCGATTGATTGGATAATTCGGCAGAAAGAACCAGGTATATTTATTCTTAAAGATTTACACCCCTTTATTGATGCGCCTGCAACAACAAGATCGTTGCGAGATGCGATCGCTAGTTTTAAAGGGCAGCAAAAAAATATTATTTTAATGTCCCCGATGCACCAAGTCCCCATAGAACTGGAGAAGGAAGTAGTAGTTTTAGACTTCCAACTACCAGATATGGCTGAGTTGAATAAAGTTTTAACTTCTCATTTAGATAATCATCGTGGGCGACGTTTAACTACAGAAGCACGAGAAAAGCTTCTCCGGGCTGCTCTAGGTTTAACCAAAGATGAATCTGAGAAAGTATATCGCAAAGCCCAAGTCACCACAGGGCGGCTAACAGAAGAAGAAGTTGATATAGTTTTATCTGAGAAAAAGCAGCTAATTCGGCGGAATGGGATATTAGAATACATCGAAGAAGATGAAACCATTGACGCGATCGGTGGCTTAGAAGAGTTAAAAAAATGGCTAAAGCAACGCTCAAATGCCTTTACCGAAAGAGCAAGAGAGTATGGTTTGCCTCAACCAAAAGGGATGCTAATTTTAGGAGTTCCTGGCTGTGGTAAGTCATTGATAGCCAAAACAACATCCCGGCTTTGGGGTTTACCGCTGTTACGCCTAGATATGGGACGCGTATACGACGGCTCAATGGTGGGACGAAGTGAGGCAAATCTGCGTAACGCCCTCAAAACAGCAGAATCCATCTCTCCAGCGATTCTGTTTATTGACGAGTTAGATAAATCCTTTGCGGGAAGCGGGGGTTCTGGTGATTCCGATGGTGGGACATCCAGCAGGATATTTGGTTCTTTCCTCACATGGATGCAGGAAAAGAAATCCCCAGTGTTCGTAATGGCGACAGCCAACCGAGTCGAACGCTTACCTGGAGAATTCTTGAGGAAAGGTCGGTTTGATGAGATTTTCTTTGTGGATCTGCCTACTCCTGAAGAACGGCGCGATATTTTCAATATCCACTTAACTAAGCGTCGTCCTGAAGACATTGCTCGGTTTGATTTAGAGCAACTAGCCAAGATGTCTGATGGCTTTTCTGGGGCAGAAATTGAACAAGCGATTATTGCGGCAATGTACGAAGCTTTTGCCCAAGAGCGCGAGTTCACCCAACTAGATATTATTGCTGCATTAAAGGCCACATTGCCACTGTCTCGCACGATGCAAGAACAGGTCACAGCCCTCAGAGACTGGGCTAGACAGCGGGCAAGACCAGCCGCAGCCTCCGTTGCTGAATACCAGCGAATGGAGTTCTAAAAGCTTTCCCTTGCTAACCCAGGGGGAAAGGCTAGTCCCAAAAACTAGCAGTTAAAAGAAAAAGCCGCCTCTCTATAAGCGCGGCTTGCTGAAGATAAACCGTTGTTTTTTTCTCAATCTTCTCATTGGAGGAAACCCAAATGTCTCACTTTAGCACTCTTCGCACCAAAATCACCGATGCAGAAATCCTCAAAGCTTCTCTGCGCGACTTGGGTATTACCGTAAAGACAGAAGCTGATGTACGCGGTTATAACGGTCAGCGTGTTCGTTCCGACATCGTTGCTGTTTTGGAAGGCGAATATGATCTCGGCTGGTCTCGCAATAGCGATGGTTCTTTTGACCTTATCGCTGACCTGTGGGGCGTTGCTAAAAAGCACAACCAAACCGAGTTAATCAACTCCATCAATCAAAAATATGCAGTTAACAAGACTTTGGCTGAAGTAAAACAGCGCGGTTTGCAAAACGCTAACGTTAAGTTGGTATTGCAATAGTAATTTCTCTGCGCGTTCCCAAAGCTGCACGGGCTAACCACACTATAGCGGTTAGCCCGCTTTTTTATCTTATTTCGGGGCTGGGAGTTTATTCCCAGTCCTAATTTTTTTAGTTTGGTTTTTAAGAGACTATTTATAGCTATAGCCAGTTTTATTAGGACGCTGCGTGCTTGAGAACGAATTCGATAGCATCACGTAAATGATCACAATTGTGTAATTGTTTGCGAATCCTACTTTTTAACCATGCCCAACACTTCTCAATACGATTAAGGTCTGGTGAATAGGGAGGTAAATAAACAAGTTCACAGCCTGCATCATGTATGAGTTGGGCAATTCGACCACCATGATGAAACGTCGCATTATCCACAATTACCCACTCACCGGGACGCAAAACCGGAATCAAACATGTTTCTAGCCAGGTTTCAAACACTGTGCGGTTACACGCCCCCTCGACTGTAAATGGGGCAATCAATTGATTATCCCGATACCCAGCAATCATGTTAATGCGTCCCTGTCGCCGACCGGATTTGAGGTCGTAAAATCGTTCCCCTGTTGGTGAGTACCCATAGCCGTAGTTATCTCGTTCATCCATTCCCGATTCATCGACATAAACCAAGTGTGGTGCTTTTGGGTTCTTCAGTTGTGCTAGAAAGGTTGCTCGTTTGGCTTCATCTCGTTGACAGTAGCCATATGTTTTTTTTACGGGTGTGTCCAATTTTCTGCAATGCCCGTGAAATCGTGCGTTGACTAATCTCTCCTTCCCATAACTCTACCATTTGGACTTGAGTTTTATCACCATTTGCTTTGACAAATGCGCGAAACTTCTCCCAATCATCGATTTTGCCACCCCTTTGGCATTCCTGCCTCGATTTGACCTTGATATCACCCGTTTGGGCTTTTCTTTGACACCACAAGTTAATCGTATTGCGACTGATATTGAACAATTGGCTCGCCTCACTCTTTTTGAGACCGTCCAACTCAATTGCTTGCATCACCTTTTGCCGGAAATCATCACTATAGGGTTTAGCCATCTGAGTTTGAATCGCAATACTAGGAATACTTCATAGTTTATGTCCTAATCTTATTGGCTACAGCTATATAAAGTAAATCTTTAGACGACAAGACGACGCAACATAATCCGAGTCATAACAGCATATATAGCAGCTTCACTCATTTCGGGTAGGCGCTCATAATCTTTGCTGAGACGATGATATTGGTTAAACCACCCAAATGTTCTTTCGACTACCCAACGTTTCGGTAAAACCTGAAATTCTGACTCGGTACGCCGTATGACTTCAACATGAGCTTGGATCATCAACCAAACACAAAGAGCAAACTTATCACCGTCATAACCGGAATCAACCCATAAAACTTCAACTTTCTCAAGTAATTCAGGACGCTCCTCTAACAATTCCATCAAAGCATAGGCAGCAAGCACTCGCTCTGGGGCATTTGCTTCACTTACAACCACTTTCAACAATAATCCCAGGCTATCAACCAAAGTCTGTCGCTTTCGCCCTTTTACCTTTTTACCGCCATCAAAACCGTACACATCCCCCTTTTTTGGTCAGTTTTAACTGACTGACTGTCTGCGGCGAGGGCGCTGGGTTGTGTTGATTTACCTAATTTTAAGCGAACCTGACCGCGTAATGAATGGTTTAATTTTTCCCATACCCCTTTGCGCTGCCATTTGCGGTAGTAGTTGTATACAGTTGAGCTGGGCGGGAAGTCTCCCGGAAGCATATTCCATTGGCATCCTGTCTTCAGGTGATAGTAGATAGCGTTGCATACCTCCCGCATATCAGTTGTGCGCGGGTGTCCTCCTTCTTTCGCTGGTGGAATCAAGGGGGCTAGGATTTCCCACTCCATATCTGTTAAGTCTGTGGGGTAAGACTTTCGCGCCATACCTAACTATGTAAATACACTACGTTTAATGTATCTTATCGTTGTCATAACTCTTTTCTTTTCGCTTTTAGATTTACTTTATAAATAGCCTCTAAGATTTGGATGTAACGAATCAATCCTGTTGCCGAGAAAATTTATGACTGCCCCATAAAGAGAGAGCGATCGCCACTACTAATAAAATCGGTATACTGTACCAAGGAAACTCAGATAAAGGTGAGTAAACGGCAGCCCGTAAACCAGTGCTGGCGTAAGTTAAAGGTAATAGGTAAACTACACATTTCAACGCGACTGGTAAGGTACTGGGGTCGAAAAAAGTTGCACCCAGAAAAGACATCGGCACAATCACGAAGTTGTTATATAGTCCCACAGATTCGAGCGATCGCACACTTAACCCGACAATTACCCCCAACCCAGCAAATACAGCACAATTCAACACTAACAACAACAAAAATAACGGATTGAGAAAATTCCAGTTACCAGTAAATAACAGTGCTACCAAAATTACCGAACCAGATGTCATCAAACCTCGCAGAATCCCCGCCAGCATTTTACCAATATGCAGAGATAGAGGATGTATGGGAGCCAACAACATCTCTTCAAAAGTTTTGCTAAACAGCCTTTCTCCACAAATTGAAAATGTTGTCCCGCCAAAGCTAATGGTCATCGATGATAATGCTACCATCCCTGGCAAAATAAATTCTAAATAATTATCATAATTCCCCGTAATACCTGAACCTGGACGAATTGAGCTACCCAGTCCCAAACCAAAAGCCAAAATATATATAAGTGGAGATATTAAACCAGTTGCGGCAACTTGTGTAATTCTGGCACGTAATTTCAACCACTCTCCCCAGAAAATCGTCAGACTATCCGCAAGTAGAAGTGGAAATTGTGTAGTTTGAAATTTTTTTCCCCAGAGCAATGCTTTTTGAGATGTCACTTGCTTGCAGTTACTTATCAAAGTTCTTGTAAGAATACTTTACAATTTTAGTTGACTCAATTAATACTCATAATCAAAAATACTGATATTGCAATTTATGTATTATTTATCACTAAAGAAATATAAAATCATAGCTCTAATAAATTTTGCAGACAATCATCGTCAAGAATCGGCATACTGAAATAAGGAGAGCAATTCAGAAAGCTCCCTGCTTTCCAAAACGTGAAGGTGTCAAGTACAAATGAGACGTAAATCAACTGGTAGATCAGCTACAACATCTAAACCTCCGGCTTTTCAGCCTTCTCTGTTCAACCTCACCACGATCGCTATTTTGGGAGGTGTGCTAGTTTTGGGTATTGGCATTGGGATTGCTTTTAGCTCCACAACCACTTTATCGCCATCCAACGTGGCTTCGCGGGAATTTATTGATACAAGAGCGCCAAACCCAGAGATTTGTGTACAGTACGGCGCTAGTGCAATGGTGATGGATGCCAGATTATTTGTGACACTTAACCCATTTAACGTTTATGTTGCTCAACCAAGTATGCGTCCAGGATGCGTATTACGGCAAAATAACTGGGCAATTTTAGAACAGCGCAAACTTGTCACCTCTGACCAAGTAAGAGAATGTAAAAATCGTCTGAATACCTTTGGTTTTACAGGTAGCTTAGATAGCGAAAAACCTGATATTAGATGTATTTATCAAAACGACGCAGCGCAAAACTTTTTCACATCTCAACCGGGAGCCGTGGGATCACCTCAAGACACAGACAGATTTTAGTGTGAGAAGAAAGATTGGTTAGAGGCTAGTACAACAAGGCAAAAGTAAAAAGAAAGAATATTCACATCACAAGACTTTTGCTCATTCCAGATGGATACTGAGCATAGCTTCTCACAGAGAAATCAGGTTTATTTATTTCCGCCGTACCGTATTAGTATTTTGACTCAGCACTTTTAACTTATGGTTTAGGCAGAGGTTGTCCAAATTCAATCACTGGGATTTGGACTTCATTGGATTGATAGTTGGGTGTGGTTCGGGCTGTAGGAATGGGAAAATTAGGACTGGCTAAGGGCGCAGTACTATTCAAATTACCAGATTGATTGGGAAAGTTGGCTGGAGGAAGAATTGAGCCTGGGATTTGAGAAGGATTCTTGGAAGATAGGGGAGGTACAGTGATATAGGGTTGTTGTTGGTTAGTAGTGATGGGCGGTAAAGCACTAGGTAACTGTAGATAGTTAGAGTTGGGATTTAAGTTAGTAGGAGCAGGTGTTTGAGGATAGTAATTATAGGAACTTGGCGGGAAGTTATTAATGTTGGGCTGTAAGTTTGCTGGTTGAATGGCGAGATTTTTACTAGAAGTAAAAGGACGTAATATCCAGCGCGTGGGATTATTTCTAGAGACAGGTTGTAGTTTTACCTGATTGATGTCGATATAAGTTCCGGTGGCTAAATCTAGAACAATTCGAGTTATGGTGGCGTTCAATTGCGAAACCCGGACACGTTGAATTGCGCCAGAATAACTTTGCTTAGTCATAACATAACCCAGCTTAGTATCTGGCAGGTCAATAACCAGACGTGGCGGTTGAGAAAGGTAAAAGTATTGCGGCTTTGTACCAGCTGACAACGTAAATTCAAGTTGTGCCGCTTCTGGATAAAATCGCCAATCATTCAACTTAGCAATTGGTGCAGCATTACTACTACCAGTGTCTAAAGTAATTGCTGTGTAAAATCCTAGCCAGCTGATACTAACTAGACGCTGGCTCCATAACAAAAACCATTTAGGTTTTGGGCTTGTGTACATTATTTGTATTCCGTATATATTTAGACACAAAGAAGTTTGGTGGAATTAGTAAAAAGTGATACCTCATTCAAGGCAAATTTTAGGCTTTAAATTACCTAATTCCTAACTTACATAATTTGCCCACATTTTAATGGCTATTTAACTTTTGTGATTTTTCTTGGGTTAGTTGTTTGGTAGCAGTAAATCGCAGAGTTTCGGGAATGCCATTAACTGTTAGTTGACCTGTCATTTTATCTTGATCTATTAGCTGCATTTGCATTGTGACTGATTTACTTGTCTCAAGTTGCGAGTCTTGATGAGGACAAAGGATTTCTGGAGTAACTTTTCCAGAAAAACTGATCTGTTGATTTTGCAAGATCCCTTTGAGCGAAAGTGGTTGTTCAGTGTCTACATGAGAATTTACAGGCAATAAAGAAGCATTCAAATAAATACCTGATTGTTGAATCTTTAGTACCAGAGAGTCTGCTATGTCACAGCTGGGTAAGTTCGTGGAGAGAGTAATACTGTAACGTCCGTCAACTACAGAAGGCGCTTTGAGATTGTTTTCTCCATAGGCTGTAACAGTTTTAAACAACAGTAACACTGAACCTATAGCTACTCCATAGAAGGTTAAAGATTTAACATTCATTAGTTTGTCACTTTTGATTCTTGGTTGCTGATTTCAGGTAGCACAGAAGCCAGATGAGAGGTAACTTGACTGTAACGGCGGGTAATGAGCAGAGAGGAACGGCATTGAATGGCTAGTGCATCTGTGTATCTGCCGAGGGTTTGACGCTCAATTCCCCAAACGCGGCTGGTGCCGGCAATGGTGAGGTCAACTGTTTCGGAAGCTGCAACAACGGCTTGAATTGGTTCTGGGGATTCGACAGTTTTAATTTCAATGCGATCGCGTACACTGGCTGGTAGTTGCTCCATCATTTTGTATAATTCATAACTCAACTCATCTTTTTGTTGATTTTCCCCAAGTACCTGTAAAATCTGCAACATACAGGTATCACGGTTAATCAAGAGTCTCAAAGCTAAAATTAAGGCTAAATCATCATGAATATTTGCCGAGTAAGGAACCAATAAGTTTTCTAAACGCTCTAATCCCCGATCTACAAATACGGCAACATCCACTGGTGCAGTGCTGAGAATCTGCCCGACTCTGCCACCTAAACGATTGTTACTAAAAGCTGGACGATGCCATCCGACAAGTATTAAATCTGTTTGTTCAATTTGGGCGATTTGGGCTGTTTCTCGCGCCACATTACTGGATATGCGAATAATCGGATGCACATAGGAACGAGCAATTTGCGGTTCTAAGGTGTTAATCAATTCTTCTAGTTGCTGGCGACGCTGAAGAATTAATCGTTCCGCTTCTACTGGGGTACTCTCAAAGGCATAATCTTCTTGCAATTCAATTAAGCTAAGAGGACTGACTACAGCAGGTTGTCTGTAGTTGAGTGCCAAAGTTACTGCAAATTGCAGCAACCCTTTTTGTGTGCTAGGATTCGCAACCGGCACTAAAATCCGGTAATTAGGAGCAGCTTCAACAACAGTAGTAGGTTCAGTTGTCGCTTCTGCTTCCAAGTCTGGTTCGACTACATCCAACTTGATGAGATGTTTGGGATATGTCCACTCCAGCAGGGGCGAAGTCATAAATGTTGTTACCAATGCCATAATTACCAGCATGGTAAAGACCAAGGGTGAAATTACGCCTAACTCTAAACCAATGTTGAGAACAATTAGCTCGGTTAAACCCCGTGTATTCATTAACCAACCAAGGGCGGAAGCTTCTCGCTTATTGATGCCACTTACACGAGCAGCTACATAAGTGCCAATATACTTGCCAGCGATCGCCACAAACAATACCAATCCACATAACAGCCATAATTCAGGACGATTTAGTAAACCTATCTGCGTCCGCAAGCCACTATAGGCAAAAAATATTGGTAGCAGAAATATCAAGACAAAATCTTCGGTTTTAACCGCTAATTCTCGAACTAAATCTGCATTCTTGGGCATTGCTGCACCCAATAAAAACGCGCCAAAAATTAGGTGAATCCCAATTAGTTCGGTGATGAGTGCAGAACCAACTACCGCCATGTAAATTACGGCTAAAAGTAACTGGCTTAAACGTCCAGTACGCCGATAGTAAGTGGCTAACCGTTGAAGAAACCAACGCCCCACCGTTAGCATAAAGGTAATGTAGACAATGCTCTCAATAATTGTGGGTATAGCACCAGCAATGTTACCCGTTCGGGCTACGGCGATTGCTACTGCTAAAATACACCATGCAGTCACATCATCTACGGCTGCACAAGTTAATGCCAAGGTTCCTAGCCGTGTCCCCTGCAAATTGTTCTCTGTAATAATTCTTGCCAATACCGGAAAAGCAGTAATTGACATTGCTGCACCTAAAAATAGGGCAAAGGCAGTAAACGAGACACTAGCATTAGAAACCAGAGGATACAGCAGTAAAGACAAAATAGCCGCCAGAGAAAACGGCACAATTATGCTGACATTCGAGGTAAGAATCGCTGCTTGTAAGTTTCCACTGAGATATTTAGGATTAAGTTCTAACCCAATTAAAAACATGAAAAATATTAATCCCACCTGAGACAATACATTAAGAAACGGAATTGTTTCAGGTGGAAATAAACTAGCTGCTACATGGGGAGCAAGCAATCCAAACAAAGATGGGCCAAGCATAATGCCGGCAACAATTTCACCAATTACCAAAGGTTGCTTAATTGATTTGAATGCCAGACCTATGAGCCGGGACAGTCCAATAACAATCAGCACCTCGATCAAAACGAGAATAACTGTGTGCATGGTTTCCTCTAAAAGACTATCTGGTTTCCCTAAAATGATTCTTGAAAAAATGGGAAATTGTCAACCTTGTTAAGCATATTCCATGTAAGTTTATGTTCGATTAGGATGTTAATTGTTGTTACGACTTCATCATGCTAATCAACAGTAAATTGCTTAAATTTAAGAGATATTTAGAGAATAATGGGCAAATTTTTGAGATAAAACCTAGTGAATGATTAACAGTTATCAGGCATATTTTTTGTATGAGCATTTAGATGCTATGTTTTAGAGATTTTATGCTCAAACATTCTCTATATATTTACTTAATAAATATGTAATTAATACTCTATGGATAACTCAGAATCACTTATTTAACTAAACGGTTGGTTTATAAGTTTTTTTTTGGGGAAAAAGTTAAATATTAGTAATCCTATGCTATCAGGATAGCATGTATCACATTCCTCATGAAAAGATATTGGATAAATGCTAAATATTTCATCTGATGCCCCTAGCCTCTTTTTTTTAGCAGGATTTAGGGGGATATACAAGTCTCGAATACCAGAGTATTAAATTATGAAATAAAGCCAAACTTATTTATTGCCAGAATTTGATTCATAATAAAGGTAGCTGAATGATAAACTCAGTACCTTCGCCTAGCCGAGATTCTACCTCAATCAATCCTCCATGTTTTTTTACGACAATTTGTCTAGCGATAGCTAACCCTAAACCTGTTCCCTTACCCACCCCTTTGGTAGTAAACAAATGGTCAAAAATCTTTTGTTTGACTCCTTCGCTCATTCCTTTAGCATTATCAGCAATTGAGACTTTGACATATTTATCTACAGTTGATGTTGTAATAGCTATCTGGTTAGGACTGTCTTGAATTTCTGCAAAGCTTTTGCCTATATTCGATTCCTCTAAAGCATCAATAGCATTGGCAAGAATATTCATAAATACTTGATTTAATTGTCCGGGAAAACAATAAATTTGTGGCAAATCACCATAATTATTAGTTACGTCAATAGCCGGACGCTGTTCATTAGCTTTCAGGCGATGTTTAAGAATAAGAATTGTGCTATCAATCCCCTCATGCAGATTGAATTTAACTTTGTAATCTTGATCAGCACGAGAGAAAGTACGGAGACTGGTACTAATATTTTTTAATCGGTCACACGCTAACACCATTGCGTTGATCATTTTGGGTAAATCTTCTAAGAGATAATCCAAGTCAATTTCTTCAGCATGGTGTTGAATTTTATCACTTGGATTATCTATAATTTCTTGATATAGTTTTAAGTGTTCAGTTATCTCAGCAAAATTGGGTTTAGCTTGTTGGAGAGTTGCCGCAATAAAACCCAACGGATTATTCATTTCATGAGCTATCCCGGCTACTAAGTTACCCAACGCAGACATTTTTTCGCTTTGGATAATTTGTAATTGTGCCTGTTGTAAATCTTGTAATGCTTGTTGAGATTTTTGATAAAGTGTGGCATTTTCTAATGCTATTGCGGCTTGAGAAGACAGTAAATTTATTACTTGCAATCTTTCGTTAGTGAATACTCCACTTGTAAGCTTATTTTCTAAATATAAAATCCCAATTAAATTGTTTTGGTTAATAATTGGTGTGCATAATATACTTTTTGGTTGATGCTCTAGCATATATTCCCCAATCACCCCAGGAATATCTGTTTGGCAATCATTTATCACAATAGTTTCTTGGGTATTCTTGACATAATTAATAATTCTTCTGGGCACAGCTTGACAAATATTTATGGCTTGCGGTTCAAGGATAGTTTGTATTTGATTTAGGGAATGGACATGATGATTAATAAAGGTAATTGCGCGGACTTGCAAAGTATCTGATAGGGGAAGTATTAATGCCGATTTTTTAGCACCTGAGTTTTCTAGGATAATTTGGGTGAGACTGGCAACAAGTTCATTTAATTCAATACTGCTAGAAATAGTTTGAGCAGCCTTGAGGACAGAATTCAAATCTAGCGCATCAGAAATTTTAGTGCTACCTGTAGTGGAAGTGTGAATGGATGAAGAAGTCCCGCAAACAGAAATTGTTTCTAATGGTTTTAAGGTAAGCTTATGCTGTTGTAGGATGGGTTGTAGTAGTTGGGGATAATGTTGTTCTAAATTGTCAATTTTGGCTTTTGCGCCCCAACGCGCATAACAATAATATGCCTCTTGCATATAAAATTCAGCAAATTTTTCTTTGCCCCAATCAAGGTAGAATTTAGCAGCTAGTTCGTTAGCTAAAGCTTCTTCTTGAATGTATTCGTTGGTTTTAGCTCCAGAAAGAGCAGAATCATATAGCTCCATTGCGGCAATTTTATCGCCCAAAACTCGATGTATTTCGGCTTCAACTAAATAACATTTATGAGCGTAATTCATGGGTGCATTCTCTGCCCAATTTTGGAGATTCTGATGATTCTCTTTAACTTGTTTAATTATGACTTCTTGCTCTGGCAAAGAGTAATTTTGATACAAGGATAAATAAATTAAAGATTCATAGAAATAAAATGTTGGAACTATGGCTAATCCAGTGATACTTGCTAAATATTCCTTAACAACTATGGCATTATCTAATGCTTGAGTATAGTTATGGAAAAGATAACACAAAATCATTTTACAAAAATGTACCTGACAAATCATGCTGATTTGATTGGCAGCTTGATGTAGGGGTAACATTTTTACTTCATCATAAATTTCCCCGATTAAATCACAAGGGTTCTCATCTGTGCCTAATAAATTCAAAACAGATTGATAATATATACTATTAAAATTTAAATAAGTGGTCTGCTTAAACTGATACATGATTGTGCCATAATTTCCCATAGCCTCAGCTAATTCTTTTAACTCATAACCACTTAAATAAGCATATCTGCCAAACACATAGGCAGACATAGCTGCATATTCAATGTCACCTGTTTCTAACCCAATAGTGTAAGCTTCCAATAATGGATTTAAAGTGTTTCTTACAGATACTTTCCAATGTCGAATAAAACAATTAACTGCAAATAATGTTTTAGGCTTTAATTTAGAAGAATTTAGGTGTTCTAGTAACTGTAAGGCCATTTCCCCAAACTCATAACCAGCATCAATTTGTTTTAAGACACCACAAAGAATTAATCCATAACTAGCATAGGCATAGGTAGATTCTGGTGCATTACCATAAAGGAGTGATAACTGAACTTGTTTTAGAACAATCACCCTAAATAATGATGGAGATGCTTGATAAGCAGTTGACATAATACTCGATAAAATTTGCATGGCTGCTAAAATATTTGCGTCTATCATTGCTGGCAAATCGAGCAGATCCATCACAGCTTTATCTTGTAAAAGAAGTTGTGTTTGTTCTAGTTCATCATCGATATCTTTTTGGCTAACTGTTTGGGGAAGTTCTACTCCGATAGATTGAAGAACAACTAAAGCAATTTGCAAAGCATTTTGATGTTGCGCCTGTGCCATATAGGCTTGAATTTTGGCATGATGAATGGGTATTTGTGCAAGTATAGTTTTTGCTTGTTGTAAAACAACTGTGGCATAACTTTCCATTTGAGCAAAATCACTACACAGACAAAGTGCTTCGGTAGCAGATTGATATAGTGCTAGGGTGAGTTCGTAATCGCTTTGCCAACTAGACTCTGATAATAGATTTAGCCCTGTGATAAAATATTCGCTGGCTGATATGTAAGCAGTGGAATTTTTAGCTTTCGTACCTGCTTTTAAATTTAATCTAGCAAGTTGTTGATTTTCATTGGTGTGGGTAATTAGTACTGCTCCAATATTTAATTGATTGACAACATCAAAAATTTTTTCTTCTATTTCTGCTTCAGATGTATTTTGCAGTAATAATCGCCCTATTTTCAGATGAGTTAATTGTTTTTGATCATCAGGAATCAAAGAATAGGCAGCTTGCTGAACGCGATCGTGCAGAAATTTATAAGTAGATAATTGCTGATGATTAATCGTTAAAGTATGATTTACTTCGCTATCTTGATAAAATTTATAAACCTCACTTTGAGGTAGAACTAATCCTTCTTGTAAGGCACTCCACAGTGAGACTGCGGTTTCCATTTCTGTTTGTTGTGAGATAATTGCTAATGTTGCTAAGTCAAATTGGTTCCCAATACAAGCGGCGAGTTGCATAAGTACTTGTGTTTCAGGAGAAAGTTTCTGTAACTGCATTGCCAGAAATTCCACCACATCATCTGTTAATGCTATTTCTCGTACCTGGGTAATGTTACACTGCCAATAACCAGCTTGGAGATTGAAGGTAATTAACTTCTCCTGATGTAACACTTTGAGAAACTGAGTAGCAAAAAAGGGATTACCTTGAGTTTTTTGATACACCAATTCTGTTAAAGGTTGTGCCAATGCGATCGCACAAGCAAGCGTATCTGCAATTAGCTGGTTTAAACTTAGTTGAGATAATGGCTTTAATGTGATAGTGTTGACTACTGCTCCGGCTTTGCTCACTTCCTCCAATGACAGCATCAGCGGATGGGCTGGAGAAACTTCATTATCTCGGTAAGCACCAATCAGCAGCAAATAGCTTTTCTGCGATTCTTCCATCAGCAATTGCATCAACTTTAATGATGTCGAATCTGCCCACTGCAAATCATCCAAAAATATCACTAATGGATGTTCTTGTGTTGCGAAAACTTGCAAGAATTTCGGAAACAATAAATTAAACCGATTTTTTGCTGCTGTTCCTGATAATTCCGGTACAGGAGGTTGCTTACCAATGAGATATTCTAGTTCGGGAATTACTTCGATAATAATCTGAGCATTTTCTCTTAATACTTTGATAATCTTTGCTTTCCATACTTGCAATTGCTCATCAGATTCACACAGTAATTGTCTAATCAAATCTCGGAAGGCTTGTACAAAAGCAAAGAAAGGAATATTACGGTTAAATTGATCAAATTTACCTTTGATGAAATAGCCACGTTGTCGAACAATTGGTTTATGAACTTCGTTGACAATCGCAGTTTTACCAATGCCAGAAAAGCCTGCTACCAAGATGATTTCAGTTGCGCCAAGGCTGACTCTTTCAAATGCTTGTATGAGAATTTCTACTTCTGTGTCTCGTCCATATAATTTATCAGGAATAATAAATCTATCGCATACATCTCTTTGTGCGATGGTGAAACTTGTAATTGTTCCTGTTTCCTTTAATTGACGCAAACAATTGCTTAAATCATACTTCAGTCCCAATGCACTTTGATAGCGATCTTCGGCATTTTTCGCCATCAGTTTGCTAACAATTTCTGCAATTACCGATGGAATTCCTGGATTAATTTCATGAACTAAAGGTGCAATTTTAGCAATATGACAATGTACGAGTTCCATTGGCTCGTTTGATTGAAAAGGTAATTGTCCTGTGAGTAATTCATAAAAAGTGACACCTAAAGAATAAAAATCTGTGCGGTAGTCCAGCCCTCGATTCATTCTGCCAGTTTCTTCGGGAGAAATATAAGCTAAGGTTCCTTCTAGAACATTGGGATTGACTAAATTTTGGGTTTCTCGTGGGAGCAAAGATGCAATACTAAAGTCAATTAATTTAACTTGTTTTGTTTGGGGATTGATTAAAATATTGGCGGGTTTAATATCTTTATGAATAATCTGATCGCGGTACAGTATCTCTAAGGCATTGCATAAAGCGATCGCTATTTCTAAAAATTCTTCTAGACACCCGAAATTATTATTGACCAAATAATCATGCAGAGAAACTCCCCCAAAGTCTTCCATGACTAACGCATAGCCATTTTTGTAGGGTTCGAGGCTATAGGTTTGAATGATTTCGGGATGGTTAAGATTTTTGGTAACAGTGTATTGATTGCGAAATTGGACTAATTCGCTAAAACTAGGATAAGGATTTTTAAGTAGCTTGATAACTACAGATAATGAGTCAATTTCTCTAATAGCTCGATAAACTATGGTTCTCGATCCATTATAAAGTTCCTCAATTAGTTTATATCCGGGAATACTAAACATAGTGCCAAACCTTGAAATATCAGATTTAGTATTCCCATCTGCTGCAAATATTTAACTATTAGAGAAACAATTGCTACAGTGATTGTGAAACTGTATTAGCTAATAATCAGACTAAAGCGGCAAGTATAATCACATATTTATTCATCGTGAAGTTGAGCATTTTGGGATTGGGGCGATCGCTACACCTGTCAGCCGTAGCCTAGATAAAAAATATCTGACTCAACAATTATTCACCATTGACTAATTCCAATCTTGTTCTTCTTTTTTGCCGCGACTTTTATAAATCCCCCCTAAGTCGTGGATTTGGCGCGTTTTAGCAAAAAGTTCAGCTTCGGTCAAACCCCACTGCTGCAAGACTTTATCTAGGTCTTTTTGGATGTCTCGCGCTCCCGGAAAGCCTTGATAACGGATGCGTAGCCGAGCTAATTCTGCCAAATTATAGTCTGTTGCCTCTTGAGCGAGTAGAATATCAATAAAGGGGCGATCGCGGTTGTAAAGGGGATGTTGTTGATCTTTACTGCCGTGTTGTTCTGCCATATTTTATACCTTTAGTCCGATTCTTAATTCATTCTGAGTCTAGAGTAGAGATTCCTTCCATCGCAGGATAATTAAAGATGAGGGCAAACACACCTTACCTCTTACGGCTCTCACCACTGCCAGTCAATAATAAATAAAGATACATTGTCTTTAAGAAAATACAAAAAGTTTTAACGAGGGTGAACCTCAAATCACCCAAGTCCAAGCAGCAAGGGAGCAAGAACCCGCTATGTTTGAACACTTCACTTCCGAAGCCATTAAGGTCATCATGTTAGCTCAGGAGGAAGCACGTCGCCTGGGACACAACTTCGTAGGAACGGAACAAATTCTCCTGGGTTTAATTGGAGAGGGAACGGGAGTTGCTGCCAAAGTGCTGAGTGAGTTGGGCGTTACCCTCAAAGAAGCACGACGCGAAGTAGAAAAAATTATTGGTAGAGGTTCTGGGTTTGTACCGCCAGAAATTCCTTTTACTCCTAAAGTAAAAAACCTCTTTGAGCAATCGTTTAAAGAAGCTCATGGTCTAGGACATAACTACATCAACACGGAACACTTGCTTTTGGGTCTAACTGAGGCGGGTGAAGGTGTTGCGGCTAAAGTGTTGCAAAATCTGGGGGTTGACCTCAGACTAGTTCGGACTGCTGTTATGCGTCGTTTAGGCGAAGATGGCAATGTGACTGCGGGTGGTAATAGTCCACGGCGGAATCAACAAGCACTCACCCTAGAAGAGTTTGGCAGAAATCTTAGCAAACTAGCACAAGAAGGCAAACTAGACCCGGTAGTTGGTCGAGAAAAAGAAATTGAGCGTGCTATTCAAATTCTCGGTCGTCGCACGAAAAATAATCCTGTGTTGATTGGTGAACCAGGAGTTGGTAAAACTGCGATCGCCGAAGGTTTAGCACAACGGATTGTGAACCAAGATGTTCCTGAACTCTTGTTGAATAAACAAGTTATCAGCCTAGATATGGGCTTAGTAGTAGCAGGAACTCGCTTTCGTGGCGACTTTGAAGAACGCCTGAAAAAAATCATGGACGAAATCCGTTCCGTCGGTAACATCGTCCTGGTAATTGATGAAATTCATACCCTTGTGGGTGCTGGTGGTACAGAAGGCGGTTTAGATGCAGCCAACATCCTCAAACCAGCTTTAGCACGAGGTGAACTCCAGTGTCTTGGTGCCACCACCCTGGATGAATACCGCAAGCATATCGAACGCGATGCGGCTTTAGAAAGACGTTTCCAACCTATTTTGGTGGGTGAACCTTCCGTTGAAGAAACCATCCAAATTCTTTACGGCTTGCGTGGTGCTTACGAACAGCATCACAAAGTAGAAATTACTGATGCGGCTGTGTTAGCAGCAGCCCAGTTGTCAGATCGTTATATTAGCGATCGCTTCTTGCCAGATAAAGCCATAGACTTAATTGACGAAGCTGGTTCTCGTGTCCGGTTGCGGAACTCGCAAATTTCCGCCAACAAGGAACTCAAGCGTCAACTGGTAAGTGTGACCAAGGCTAAACATGAAGCCGTTAGACTCCAAGACTTTGACAAAGCAGGTGAACTCCGCGACCAAGAATTAGAAATTGAAGCTCAGTTACATACAGAGCAAACTATTTCTATTCCCACTGTTGGCGAAGAAGACATTGCTCAAATTGTCGCCTCTTGGACTGGTGTCCCCGTCAACAAACTCACAGAATCTGAGTCTGAGTTGTTGTTACACCTGGAAGACACCCTGCATCAACGACTAATTGGTCAAGAACAAGCCGTTACCTCTGTCTCTCGCGCTATCCGCCGTGCCAGAGTTGGGTTAAAGAATCCCAACCGTCCTATTGCCAGCTTTATCTTCTCCGGCCCCACAGGAGTTGGTAAAACCGAATTGGCTAAAGCCTTAGCAGCTTATTTCTTCGGTGCAGAAGAAGCAATGATTCGCTTGGATATGTCGGAATTTATGGAAAGCCATACCGTATCTAAGCTGATTGGTTCTCCTCCTGGTTACGTCGGCTACGATGAAGGCGGTCAACTGACTGAAGCTGTGCGACGCAAACCATACACAGTGTTGCTGTTCGACGAAATCGAAAAAGCACACCCTGATGTTTTCAACATGTTGTTGCAAATCTTGGATGACGGTCAACTTACCGATGCAAAAGGTCGGCGGGTAGACTTCAAGAATACTTTGATCATCCTGACTTCTAACATCGGTTCTAAAGTGATTGAAAAAGGTGGCGGTGGTTTAGGTTTTGAATTTGATAATCAAGCCGAGGCTAGTTATCATCGCATTCGCAACTTAGTGAATGAGGAACTGAAAACTTACTTCCGTCCAGAATTCCTTAACCGATTGGATGAGATTATTGTCTTCACTCAATTGTCTAAAGATGAAGTCAAGGAAATTGCTGAGATTATGCTCCGTGATGTTGCTAACCGCTTGACGGAAAAAGGTATCACCTTGGAAGTTACGGAAGCGTTTAAAGAACTTGTCGTCAATGAAGGTTATAACCCTAGCTATGGTGCTAGACCTTTACGCAGGGCAATTATGCGCCTGTTAGAAGATTCTTTAGCGGAAGCACTACTGTCTGGCGAAATCAGCAATGGTGATGCTGCTATTGCCGATGTAGATGATGATGGTCAAGTTAAAATCCGCAAGTCAGATACGCGTGAATTACTCTTGGCAAATGCTCGCTAATTTTCACAATCTCACAGTTTGAAAATTAAAAATCCCTTGGTTAATCAACCAGGGGATTTTTATTAATTTCTACTGACTAAGTATAGCGGTAGTCAGATATGTTAGGACAAATTGAAAGCTTGAATGCCAGGAATAATAAGACTTTTCCTCCTGCCTTCTGCTATAAAAGATAACGAGGCATCTTTAAATTCGTAATTCTTCAGGGCTAGTTACAAATTATTTCCCATTGCCATTGCCATTGCCATTACCGTTACTAGCAAGTACTTGTTCAGCCAGTTTTTCTGGTACTTCTTGGAGATGGTCATAATCCCAGTGGAAGGAACCAACACCTAAAGTGAGCGATCGCAACTCGACAATAAAGTTCTGCATCTCTGCTTGGGGCAAGTATGCAGAAATATTATCCCACCCTTGCCAATCTTGTCTGCCTTCGTAACCGAGAATTTGTCCCCGTCTCCCACTCAGCAGTTGCAGCACTTTTGCGGTAAATTCGCTGGGTGTGGTGACTTGCACCCGCAAAACTGGTTCTAATAAGGTGGGTTGCGCTTGGGGTATCCCTGTTTGCATTGCTAAACGTGCAGCTTGTTTAAAGGCTTGTTCGGAACTATCAACGTTGTGATAAGAACCGTTGGTGAGTGTCACAGCCACATCCACAACCGGGAAGCCTAAAGGCCCATGTGCCAAAAATTCCCGCACACCTATTTCTACCCCAGGAATATACTGTCTGGGAACTACACCACCGACAATGGTTTCTTTAAAATTGAAGCCTTCACCGCGCGGTAAGGGTTTGATATCGAGAAAAACATCACCAAATTGTCCATGTCCGCCGCTTTGGTGTTTGTAGCGTCCATGTACTGAGGTAACGGGTTTGCGAATTGTTTCTTTATAAGGTACTTGCGGTAGATGGGTAGCCATCGGCAAGTTATATTTGCGGCGGAGTCTGTCTAAGGCGACTCGCAAATGAATTTCACCTTGTCCCCAGAGGATAACTTCATGGGTGTCACCATGTTGTTCCCAAGCCAAAGAGGGGTCTTCTTCTAATAGTTTAGCGATCGCACTGCTAAGTTTGACTTCATCATTGCGCTTTTCGGGGGTAATCGCCAAAGCATAAACAGGTTCCAACTTTTCGGCTTGCGAGAATTCCTTAACTGGCTGTGTAGAAAGTGTATCCCCTGTTTTAATATTTTCCATCCGGCTTAAGGCCACAATTTCCCCAGCCACAGCTTCATTTACAGATTGCTGTTGTTGTCCCATCAGGCGATAAAGTCCACCCGCCCGCACACCGTTGAGAACAATCCCATCTGTTAATTTACCTTGCCAAACCCGCACTAAAGAAAGTTTGCCGCCTTGGGGAGTGTAGTAAGTTTTTAATACCTGTGCTAAAGGTGCTTTGCTATTGATATTTTTTAAACGCTGTTCGGCTGTGGTTTCTGGTGCTGGTGCTTCTTTTAACAGTGCTTCTAATAAAGGTCTTACGCCATAATCTTGTTCTGCAACCCCAAAAAATACAGGAACTACCAAATCTGCCCCTAATTCCATTTTTAAATCTTTGAGAATTTCTTCTTGGGGTGGTTCAATATCTTCTAATAATTCTTCGAGTAGGTGGTCATCAAAATTTGCTAAAGCTTCGAGCATTTCGGCTCGTGCAATATGTTCTTCTGCTTTGAGATGTTCGGGGAAAGGTATTTGATCAGCCGGTGCGCCAGGATGATATTGATAAGCTTGTTCGCTAACCATATCAATAAAACCGGTCAACTCTTCCCCTTGCATAATGGGGTATTGGTGCGCGACTAAAGGACGACTAGAAACAGCTTTTAAGGCGTGTAATGTTTCTAAAACATGGATATTTGCCCGATCCATTTTGTTCACAAAGACAATATGGGGAATTTCCCAATCGTCGAGGAACTTAAATAGAGGAGCAAGGGTATGGACGCGATCGCGTATGGGTTCGCAAACTACAATTGCCGCATCAACTCCCATTAAAGCATTGTATGTTTCTTGGGCAAATTCGACGCTTCCGGGACAGTCTATAAAGGTAAAACGAATTCCGTTATAGTCGGTGCTGGCGGCGCTAACTTCTACACTCATTTGGCGATCGCGCGATTCTGTTGCACTATCTCCGACTGTGTTACCATCCTTAACGCTGCCTTTGCGAGAAATCGCACCAGTCACAAACAATAAACTTTCAAGTAAGGTAGTTTTTCCACTTAAATAAGGGCCGACAATTGCAACATTCCGCGAACCCGATGTTACTTTTTCGTTCATACAACCTCCCTTGCGGTAAGTTTTTCTTACCTGCACTACCTGTATTTTTCAGGGATAAGTATTGTTTCTCTAAACAGAGAATGATCCCTGCTTTAACTTGTTATTATCCTCCCTTTAATCAACTGCTAAAGAAATTGTAGTCAGTCGTAAGATTTAGCTTAAGAAATATTAAGCAATCAAAACTTTAATGGAAAATTTAAAATATTTGTTAAACCTTTTTGCACCACTAAACTATTAGCTTAATCTAACTTAAATTTTTGCAAAAAATGTTGTTATCATTCTATAAATATCCCATAATTGGGTTAATAAATCTCAGCGTATTAGGTAATGGTAGTTTATTACTAACTCCCAAAGCTGTTGCTGCTGAACCCGCTTGGTTGATGGCGCAATCAGTTAATCAAGCAGCTGTAGACTGGTTAAATCAAGGGTTACAGTCAATTCAAGCAGGAAGAATCCAAGATGCGATCGCCTCTTTTCAAAAAGCGATTCAGCTAGACCCAAAATTAGCGGCAGGCTATTACAATTTAGGGTTAGCATACAGGCAAACAGGACAATTAAAGCCAGCCGCCGACGCATTTTATCAAGCAACCCAAGCAGATTCACAGTTTGCGCCCGCCTTTGCCAATCTAGGCGGAGCCTTGTTAGAAGGTAATAATATCCAGCAAGCAAACGATTATTTACAAAGAGCTATAGAATTAGACCCAAAACTCGGCTTTGCTCACTATAACTTGGGCTTAGTACAGCAACAGCAACAAGATTGGGAAAGAGCGATCGCCTCCTTTAAAAAAGCCGCAGAATATAGTCAGAATGCGCCGGAACCTCATTATCATTTAGGTATATGCTATCTGCAACAAGGTAAGCTAGATAAGGCGAAAAATGCCTTTCGCCAAGCCATCAAAATTAATCCAAAATATACAGAAGCACATTATAATTTGGGGACAATTTGGTTTGTCCAAAACAAATTAAAAGAAGCATTAGCAGCTTTTAGAAAATCTGCTGAAGCTAACTCTAATTATCCCAATGCTTATTATGGTGCGGGATTAGTATTCATGCAGCAAAAAAAATATGCCGAAGCTACACAAGTCTTGCAATATGCTAGAGATTTGTATAATGCTCAAAGGAATGTTCAGTGGGTACAAAATTCCGAAAAATTGTTGCAACAAGTACAAAATTTAAATTACCAACCACGCTGAGGCGCGAATCTTAACAATAGGTCACAATAAGAGAAATGGGTAAACTAGCTGGTGTGGTGTGACATAGACCTAATGGGAACATACCAATGCAAAAGCGCTTCAAAAGTCGATTTTTATTTTGCGATCGCTGGCTGGATCGACATTCAATTGCTCGTAACATGGAAGCTTTTCAAGACTTACTTGTGATTGTCTTGTGTTTAACTTTATTTGCAGTCATGATTATGCAAATATTGGGCATATTTATTGCCTTAACACAAACATTAGACTATAAACATGTCACTGCAAAAATACTCTTTGTCTTGATTTTAGTTGAGTTATTTCGACTATTAATGATTTACTTGCAAGAGCATAGTATTTCTGTTGGTGTAGCAGTTGAAGTCACAATTGTCTCAGTTCTCCGAGAAGTAGTTGTTCACGGAGCCTTAGAAATTTCCTGGATTCAAACAGCCGCCATTTGTGGCTTGTTATTTATTTTAGGTAGTTTATTACTCGTGTGCGCCAAAACACCACACATGGATTGCATGAGTGCTAATACCAAGTTCTGCCCCATCGTCTATCAAGGGAATAGAGAAAAACAAAACGAACTAGAATTTCGATATTCACATAAGTGTGATGAACATCAACCACTGACATAAATTACCCAATAGGTGATAACTCTGTGGTAATAAAAATTCAACTTTTGTTTAAGGCTGCATTAGCAGCCTTTGTGCTTTTTTCTACGCTTTTGGGGAGATGAACCACACTTGTAGGGTAAGTAGAAATGAAATAGAAACCTACATAAGGTAAATATATGACTACAGGTAACGGACAATCTCAAGAACCTATCAGTAACCTAGAGTACGATTTCGTCACCATACTGCACAATAAAGCTGAAGCAGTTAAAGCTTATGACACATATATCCAAGATGCACAACAAGCAAACTCTCAACCTTGCGTAGAATTATTCCAAAAACTGCGCCAGTCTGATATAGAACACGCACAAGAAATCCGCCAACATCTTCAACAAGTGTTGCAACACGGCAAAATGTAAAGCTAAGTTAAGTGGCTGATAGAGTCATACAGACTAATTATCAGCTGCTTGCTGTACTTCCTCTACTGTTAAATCTAAAGCTTGCGCGACTTGTTCCACACTCAAACCCAAAGCCAACAACCGAGGTATAGCTTCTTGCTTGATTTCTTGCTTGGCTTCTTGCTTGGCTTCTTGCTTGGCTTCTTGCTTGGCTTCTTGCTTAGCGTCTTCAAAAGCATCTTGCTTCAAGGACTGATACATCCTTGTTTTTTTAAATTCGTCATCTATACCTAACATTACTGCCAACTCCTCTCGGCTTAACCGCGTCAACTTGTACAAAAGGATAGTTTCTATCAATTCTACAATTTGTTTCTTGGTTGCTTCATCTGTCAGTTGTTCTCTTGCTTGTAAAATTAATTCTCTACCTTGGTTAACTGCCGTTTCTTCACTGGCAATAATTAATTGCACAATAGACAGTTGTAGAGAATTTTCTGTTGCTGTACCCAATTCATCTAAATAAATGCGCTGCACCTGGGAACTATCCAGCAGCAACCGATAAGGCTGTTGGTCATTGGGATCTAAACTACGCTGAGGATAGATAACAACAGCACGCCAAAAATTGACGGATGGGTTTTGTCGTAGGTAAAGAAATATCTCAGCAAAGAAACGCCGTAAAAATTTGCATCTAGTTGAAACTGGACTTCGACAAAGTATAAAGGTTGTTCGGCACTTTCGTTTTTGGGAATAAATACTCCATCAATGCGAAAGGCTGTTTCTTTGATTTCAACAGAAACAAATTCATAGATGCTGGCATTGACATTAGTTTTGCCGATGATGGCAAAAAATATGCTAGGGAAAGCTTGAAATAAGTTATAGAATATTTTGTCAGTTTGCACCTGGATTCTTTTAATTTGACAATTTCTATTCAGAGTTTATCAGTATTCATACTAAATATTTATAGGAATAATTTCAGCTTTTATTAAAGCATTACGCCAAGCGATTTTCGCTGCTATACGGTAATCCATCTCTTTAGAATCCACTGGATGATAGCTACCATCATTAATTATAATTCTCATAGAATTGAGGGCAATATTGGTTTGATGAAAATAATCAAATATGCCATCAATAATTCCTTCAAAAATTGCTGGTATCCACTCAAGCGGAATGATTTCTTCATCATCAATTTGCCATACAATCTCAATGTGTGAGTTAGCAATTATAGGCTCGATTTTTAAGCACACATGACCATAACTGTCAATACTCGAAGACTGTCGCACAAATTTACCTTCTACTATTAATGGTTGAACAATAGAATAAAGCTTATATTCTGCTTTATTCCATAAATTAAGTTTCAGTGTTCCCTCAAAGTCATCCCAAATATTAGCGACCCAATGCCAATTTTCGATATAACTACAAAGGTGATACCAATCAGAATTACGGATACATTTATAAAATTTAAATAAATTATATAAATTGCTAATATCTTCGGAATTTGGTTGTGCGGTTTCTATTAGTTCTAGTAATTTTCTAGCTGCTGCTATTGTCTCATTGGTAAACAATTCTCCAGATTCTTCATATCTTCCTCTTTCTGGATTTTGATGTAATAACTCAATCGTGCGATGCAACCATTCAAGGTTTTTAGTTCTGGACTCGTAAGTATAATATTGGGTTTTACTTAGTTTTATGCCATTCATATAGATTAATTAAAATCTTAATCCTGTAGTAGATAAACTCTGCAAAGCTAATAAACCAGCACCATAAGCAGGTTCATCACAAGGAAAACTTACTTTTACCCGCGGAAACTGATTAACGATAGCTTTTGTAAATCTCTTATGTATCTTGCTTTCTCCTCGCCACACACTACCTGTAGTTACAATTTCACAAACTGAGTTAGGGCTAAAAATTGCATTAATAACTGTAGATGTGGCTTTTACTAATTCTTGAACAACATCGTCAATTATATTATTAGCTAATGTATCACCTGAAGCGGCTGCTAAATCTACAATTTGAGCTAAAGAGGCTATTTCTTTAACTCCCCATCCACGCTGATATATTACTTCGATTAATTCTGCTATATTCTGTAAACCGAGATGTTGTTGAAAATCTGATATCAAACTCGTCGATATTTCCCACCCATCATAAGATTTTAATGCTGCTTGCATACCAGCAACAGCAATTTTGTAGGCACTACCTTCATCACCTAAAATGTATCCCCAACCGCCGACTCGTTTAGTGTCTCCTTGTTGATTTCGACCAAAAATTATGGAACCAGTACCCGCAGCAACTACAATTCCCACGTCATGACCAATTCCGCCAACTAAAGCAATCAAAGCATCATGACAAATAATAATATTAGCTGGCTGTAAATCCCAAGTAATTGGCAAGAATTGACTATTTTGTAATTCCTGTACCATACTTCTAACTACTTCAATATCTCTAGAACGTCCAACACCTGCTAAACCTAAACAGAAGGCTGAGATTTCGATTGTATTCGTGAATTTTAATGCTTCATTTGCTGCTGTTTGAATAGCAGAATAAATTGATTGTCTTGCGGCTTCAACGCCTATGCTTTGATAATTAGATGCGCCTGCTGCACCTCGACCTAGTACTTGATATTTGTCATCCATCAAGATACATAAGGTTTTGCTACCACCGCCATCTATTCCTAAAACATAATTCATAGCTTCTTAATGTGCAGGAGATTTTTTCTGTGCTTCTGCTTTTAAAGGAATGAAAAATAACACAATCATTCCCGGAATAGTTAGCAAACAAACCAAACTAAAAAACAATGGATATCCTAATAATGGTTGTAAATAGCCGCTGACGATTCCAGGTAGCATCATTCCTAAAGCCATAATGCCAGTAGATATAGCAAAATGAGATGTTTTATATTCACCTTGGGAAATATACATCAAGTAAACACTAAAAGCTGTAAACCCAAAACCGTAACCAAATTGTTCTAATGAAACCAGCGGATAAACTAAGTTCAACGAAGGTTGGTTATAAGCCATATAAACATAAAATAAATCTGGTAAATTCAAGGCTAAAGCCATAGGAAAGAGACATCTTCTTAAACCATACTTGGCAATTACCAATCCCCCTAAAACTCCCCCAGCAATTAGTGAGATTACTCCAAATGTACCGTATACTAAACCAACATCCGAAGTAGATAATCCTAGTCCGCCTGCGTCTGGTTTATCTAACAAAAATAAAGAAGCAAACTTAACAAGCATCGCCTCACCAAATCGGTAAAGTAAAATAAATGCTAAGATGACTGCAATTTTTTCTTGAGCAAAATAAGAACTTATAATTGTCCAAAAAGGCATCTTATCTGTGTTTTGTAGTTGTCTTGGTTTATCGGAATCTGGTAAAGGTAAACTGAAGCTATGGAAAATAGAAATTATGGCTAAAACTACAGCAGAAAAACCAATCGATACACTCCAGCTTAAGGGAATGTTGTTGAGATAGCCTTCAAGTTGACCAGCTAAAACTACTAACAGTCCCGAACCAAAAATAACCGCAAGTCGATAAAATAGCGAGCGAATGCCGACAAAAAAGGCTTGGTGTTCTGGAGTTAAAGCTAGTAGATAAAAGCCATCTGTGGCGATATCATAAGTTGCAGAAATAAATGCTCCCACTGTTAAGGCGGCGAGGGAGATAAAAAAGAAATTAGGTAATTGTAAGCAAAAGGCAATTAAACCCAAGCAACAGAACATTGCTAGTTGGGTGTAGAGTATCCAGGTGCGTTTGGTGGAATAAGTATCAACAATTGGCCCCCAGAACATTTTAATCACCCAAGGAAGATAAAGAAGACTTGTCCACACGGCAATTTGGGTGTTGTCTACGCCGAGTTTTTTGTAAAAGATGACGGAGACGGTGTTGATGATGATGTAAGGTACACCGGAGGCGAAATATAAGGTGGGGATGTAAAGCCAGGGGGAGCGTGACATATTTTGATTTTTTTAACGAACCACAGAGGCACAGAGGGCGCTGAGAAAAGAGTTATTAGGAGAGGATAATGCGTTTGATGCCGTCTTTGAGAAGAGGGACATTAAAGTTTATGAGGAGACCTAGAGGATATTTTGTCATTTTTAGGTAGGAAAGGACTTGTGCTTCGTGAATGGGGGCTAGGTTTTGGACTGCTTTTAATTCCACAATTAGAGAATTGGCAACCAAAAAATCTAATCTACCTTTACCTACTTCATGGCCTTTGTAATAAACTGTTACGCTCTTTTCAAACTCATGAGGTATTCCTCGCCTTAAAAATTCTATAATCAGTGCCTCCTGATACACCTCTTCCAGAAACCCTGGCCCCAAAACCTTATGCACCTCTATCGCTGCACCAATTACCTCACCCGTCAAATGATTCATCTCTCTTTCCTCTGCGTTCTCTGCGCCCACCGAAGTTTGCTCAACAGGGGGAACCCCCGCACGCAACTTCTCTCTGTGGTTCGTTCCCATCTCAAGCCTGTGGCAAAATTTATTAAAGTTCTTCCACAGTTAATTTTCCCAGCATGACCGCAACTATCTCGAATCTCCCCAGTCTCTACGATCCGTTTACCACTGAAGCTAAGTGGCAAAAATTCTGGGAAGAAAACCAAGTTTATAAAGCTGACCCTAATCACGGCGGTGAACCTTATTGTGTGGTGATTCCGCCGCCGAATGTTACTGGTAGTTTGCACATGGGTCACGCCTTTGAAAGTGCGCTGATTGATGTGCTGGTACGCTATCACCGGATGCAGGGACGCAATACTTTGTGGCTACCGGGAACTGACCACGCTAGTATCGCTGTCCATACGATGCTAGAAAGACAACTCAAAAAAGAGGGTAAAACTCGCGCTGAGTTGGGGCGTGAGGAATTTCTCGAACGCGCTTGGCAGTGGAAGGCGGAGTCTGGTGGCACAATTGTGAATCAGTTACGCCGCTTGGGTGTATCGGTGGACTGGTCGCGGGAACGGTTCACGTTAGATGAGGGCTTATCTAAAGCTGTGGTGGAAGCTTTTGTGAGTCTTTACCAGGAAGGGTTAATTTATCGTGGTGAATATTTGGTGAACTGGTGTCCGGCTACTCAGTCGGCGGTGTCGGATGTGGAGGTGGAAAAACAAGAGGTTAACGGTAATCTTTGGCATTTCCGCTATCCTTTAACAGATGGTTCTGGTTATGTTGAGGTGGCGACGACTCGACCAGAAACGATGTTGGGTGATACTGGGGTGGCAGTAAATCCCAATGATGATAGATATAAGCATCTGATTGGTAAAACTTTGACTTTGCCAATTATGCAGCGGGAAATCCCAATTATTGGCGATGAATTGGTTGACCCAACTTTCGGTACTGGTTGCGTGAAGGTAACGCCAGCCCATGATCCCAATGATTTTGAAATGGGTAAGCGTCACAATTTGCCGTTTATTAATATTTTGAATAAAGATGGGACTCTGAATGCTAATGCTGGGGAGTTTCAAGGACAAGACCGCTTTGTGGCAAGAAAAAATGTAGTTTCGCGTCTGGAAGCTGATGGAGTTTTAGTCAAAATTGAAGATTATAAGCATACCGTTCCTTATAGCGATCGCGGTAAAGTTCCCATTGAACCTCTCTTGTCTACTCAATGGTTTGTCAAAATTCGCCCAATGGCGGACAACGCCCTAGCATTTCTCGACCAACAAAATTCTCCTGAGTTTGTTCCTCAACGCTGGACAAAGGTTTACCGTGATTGGTTGGTGAGTCTGCGAGATTGGTGTATCTCCCGTCAATTGTGGTGGGGACATCAAATTCCCGCTTGGTACGCTGTGAGTGAAACAGGCGGACAAATTACTGATACTACGCCGTTTGTGGTGGCGAAATCGACCGAGGAGGCTTGGGAAAAAGCGAAAGCCCAATTTGGCGAAAATGTCCAACTTCAACAAGACCCAGATGTATTAGATACTTGGTTTTCTTCAGGACTATGGCCGTTTTCTACTTTGGGCTGGCCAGAACAAACCCCAGATTTAGCTAAGTACTACCCCACCACTACCTTAGTGACAGGTTTTGACATTATCTTTTTCTGGGTAGCGAGAATGACAATGATGGCTGGTCATTTCACCGGGAAAATGCCGTTTCATGATGTTTACATCCACGGGTTAGTGCTGGATGAAAAAGGTCAGAAAATGTCTAAAACCAAAGGTAATGGCATTGACCCATTATTATTAATTGATAAATATGGTACAGATGCCTTACGCTACACCTTAGTGAAGGAAGTTGCTGGTGCTGGTCAAGATATCCGCTTAGAATACGATCGCGACAAGGATGAATCAGCATCCGTGCAAGCTTCTCGCAACTTTGCCAACAAGTTGTGGAATGCGGCGCGGTTTGTGATGATGAATTTGGATGGACAGACACCGCAACAACTAGGACAACCCGTTGCTAGTGAATTAAGCGATCGCTGGATTATTTCTCGCTATCATCAAGTTATTAACCAAACTACCAATTACATCAATAACTACGGTTTAGGGGAAGCAGCCAAGGGAATTTACGAATTTATCTGGGGCGATTTCTGCGACTGGTATATTGAGTTGGTGAAATCTCGGTTACAACCAGGTGCCGATCCCGCATCCCGCCGCACCGCCCAACAAGTCCTCGCCTACGTACTGGAAGGGATTTTAAAACTACTGCATCCCTTTATGCCCCACATCACCGAAGAAATTTGGCAAACCCTCACTCAACAACCCGCAGATTCTCTGCAAACTTTAGCTTTACAAGCTTATCCCCAAGCCGAGGCTAACTTAATTGATCCCGCGTTGGAAGAACAGTTTGAACTGCTAATTGGTACTATCCGCACGATTCGTAATTTACGGGCGGAGGCGGATGTCAAGCCAGGGGCGAAAGTGAAGGTGAATTTACAGACCGATAGCCTCAAGGAACAGCAAATTTTAACGGCTGGACAAGCTTATATCAAAGATTTGGCTAAGGTAGAAGCTTTAACGTTTGCGGAAGAGCAAAAAAGCCAAACTGTAGCGCCGTCAAAATCGCAGTGGAATTGGAAGACTATTGGCTTAGTAATAGCCGGGCTTGTATTTCTGCGAATAGGTTTAGCTGTGGCGCATACTGTTAATCAAATTCCCCTGGCTGGTACTTTCTTTGAAATTGTGGGTTTAGGTTATAGTATTTGGTTTATTGCCCGCAGTATATTGTTTGCCAAAGCTAAACTCCCAGAACAGCCGCCAGCAGTTTTAGAACCAGTCCCAGCCTCAGAACAAACCATTGCTGGGGTCATTGGTACAGTTCAAGTTGTCATTCCCCTGACTGGTGTTGTTGACATCGAAACAGTACGTGCCAAATTAGCTAAAAACCTTACTAAAGTCGAAGCAGAAGCCCAGTCTCTCAGAGGTAGGTTAAGCAATCCTAAGTTTGTCGATAAAGCTCCAGCCGACGTGGTACAAGGGGCGAAAGATGCCTTAGCTGAGGCAGAAAAACAAGCCGAAATTTTGCGCTTACGCCTTCAGACATTGCTGTAGGTATTGTCTGCAAAGTCTAGCATCACTTTAATGGGTAATGGCAGAGTTAATTGCAATTACCCATTGCTCAATGATAATTTTCAACACAAAATCAGTGTTTTAAACAGGACTTACGCAACTGGCACACCTATTTTCTGCTACAAGAGTCAACAGTCAAGGGTCAAGGGTCAAAAATAAAGGTTTTTTGGACTACTGACCATTGACTCTAGACAGCCTAAACCAAAAAAATACGAGACTTGCATAAGTCTTATTAATTTTGTTGTTTAATATAAATTTTTGTACTTAATTTTTTAATTTTTAATTGTAAGCTGGAGCAAAAAGACGATCATGCTATATCTAGCTCAGGTACATAAAAATGAATTTTTAGACCAGTACCAGTTGCGCTTGTTAGCACGTCAAGAAACTGATCAACTCTGGGCAATGATTCCAGAAGAAGCTTTTATCCTTTTGGGGAAAGGCAAAACTATAAGTGAAGGATTGCTGGTTTTAGTTGAACTTTCTGCCACAGGTGAAATTGCCAAGTTAGAAGAAGCTAGTAATTGGGTAATGAACTTAGTTCAAGCCTACCTCACAACTGGCATTACCCCAGAATTGTTACAACAAGAAGCAGAACGTGCTGAACAGTGGCGACAATCTCTAACTTTGCAAAATCAAGACTTGGCTCGTCGTTCTCTAGAATTGGAAGCCCGCCGTGAACAAATTCAAGCCTTAGAAGAAAGTCTCAAACGTGAGAGAAACGGAAATCACAAAGATGAGGCTGCCGATAGTTAAAGAATGCAGCATCATAACCGATATGGGGTAATAGCCATTAACATGTTGGTTGGCAATTGACATAAAATCACAAAGGATTAATAATCCTGGGATACAAAGGTGCAGTTTTTCAGAATGATAGCTGGGTAAAATAAACTGCTAACCATTAATTACTTACGTATGTCAGGTTGTTTTTTAACAAATAACATACGTGTAGCAATCTCAAAAAAATGAAGTAATATGACAGCTAACTTCAGCTTTATTTAGCCACAGTAGACTGTTGATCACGTTGTTCCAAGTAAAGTTATTTTTAGTATTATGAACGCCTTCCAACCATCGAGACAGCCGTTACAACCTATACAACAGCCTCGAACTGTACCTCGACCAAAGCGGCATCTTCGCCAGCGTTCTCATCAAATAATGGCGCTCGAAACTACACTCAAGATCGGAGTTAATTTGGCAATTTTAGGAGCAGCAGCATCGGCGCTGACACAACTTCTACCTTATCATTGGTCACAGCAAGGAAGGTTGCGAGAAGTTCGCACTGAAGTCAAAATTATGGAAGGACGTGTGAGTACTTTACAGGCAGAGTTCGTCCGCAATTTTGATCCCCGCCAAACTAAAGCGATTACAGAACAGCAAGGATACAGATTTGCACCTAATCAGCGTCCGATTGTGTTGATGAATCAAGATGGTAAAGAAATTGATGTCATAAATTCTTTACCCTAAGCAAAGTCTTGCTGGACTTGCAGAATTGGAGTGATTGCAATTCTTTCTATGAATATTTAAGTATATAGATGTATACGCATCGAAAATATATAGAATGCTAATAGCTAATTTCTGACAATTAATTTAATAATCATCTATTAGCCATTAGTAATACAGGGTCGTCATACTAATTCTTAATTCGTGAGTCTGTCTCTCATCCTTACTTTTCGGATAGCTAGTGTAGGGGAAAAACCCAAGATCAAAGATGACAATGGTTTATTTCCCCAATTACTACTTTCTATTTTTCAGATAGCAAATCATTTAACCAAGTTTCGATTTGTAAGCGCAAACGATAACCTGAAACATCAACGCTATTATTGAGTGTAGGTAGCTTTGCCATAGCACGACGATAATCAGCGATCGCACAATTCCAGTCACCCCACAAATGATAAGTTCTACCGCGTTCTGCCCAAATATGCGCTTCTAATTGACCAAAAAGCAATGCAACTTCCAAATTTTCAATTGCTTCTTCATATTGTCCCAAGTCGCGGAAGGTAATGCCTCGGTTAATCCAGGCTCGCACATAACGAGGATTCAAATCAATTGCTTGGTCATAATCTGCCAAAGCCGCAGCTAGTTCTCCACAAGCTGCATAGTAATTGGCGCGATTATTATAAGCACTAGCTAAATTGGGATTTAAATCTAGGGCTGTGTTGTAATCACAAAAAGCCTTTTGCTTTTCTCCGCTTTGAAAATAAATTAACCCACGATTGTTGTAATCAGCAGCATTTTGGGGATAACGACGAATTAATTCATTTAGCAGAGCGATCGCTTGGTTATAATCTCCTTGTTTAGCTGATTTCAAAGCACAAGAGCGTAAATAACTTTCTTGGACAACAGATTGAACGCTACCATTCGCCTCATGTCGGGTAAAACCCAATGTATCATTTACAACGTATTGATAGCAGTTATTTTGCTGGTCGCCAGAAGTTAAAAATGAGTGACTATTCATACTTTACCTGCCTCAGATGCTTGCGCTTTGAAATTAATTTAGAGTTTTATCTATGGTGGTAGTTCTGCCCCAATATTATTTTTACTGTGCATTTGATTACTCAGTAATAAGTATGTCAGAAGCAATAGTAGGTACCATAACCAGTAAAATACTTGGTCTTACACCTACAATTCATGCACTAACTTACTAATAGATACTTCACTCGCAAGTAGAATTCCAGAAAAAAATAAATATCAATCTGGATGGGGATTAGAAATACCCAGGTAGTAGACTTACAAATATGGTTTTTTTTGCGCTTGCCCTATAGAGTGTAGAGTTTAGGGTAGTCCTCAAGGTTAGTTCTTGAGATTGGGTGCGTAGACGCAACAGCTGCTTCCCGTCTGATGGGTATAAGGATGTGAGGTGTAAGTCCGCAAACCCTTACATCCCAAACTTCTATATCTAGGACGAATTTATTTTATTAAGAGAAAAATCAGACTATGATTTCTGCGTGGGCTACTTATATTTTTAGGAATTAGGTAAGAAAACGTTTTCGAGAAGGGTGTAGGGGTAAGCTAGTGTGCATTCAAGTTGCAAATTCTATGGAAGTGGGATTGCAAAAATAAGCTGCACATTGCGTTTATTCAGGAGATGATATTACCGAAAAAGGATTTAGCTTGGAGATGCTGTGCAACCAAGCAATAGAAACATCAGCCCCGTTCCCTTAAATCCTTCCTTATTGATATATTTGTGTCGCCTTTAGCATGTGGTAGGTAATAATTAACTGCGTCAGCGCCAAAGGATAACTTTGTAAAGTTTCTCCGGTTGTACCCGCAATTTTGCCTAATTCTGGGTTACTTTCGCGATCGCAGACACTGCGTAAATGGGGCATATCAGAACAGATGATATGTTCTAGTTTATTCACCTGTTCTAAGGTGGCGTGACCATCAACTTCCAACACATCCACTGGTTTATTCATATCTCGGTCTAATCCCAAGCGAATTGCTGACCCAGAAACACCATTGCTTAAATTGATAATTGGTGTGAAATCGGGATGAGGAATAGTCGGACGCAGGACTAGACGCACATTAAGATGACCATTGGCTTCTTCCACTTCACCGCTAGGTGGATAAAAACTGACTACAATATCTGACCACTGTCGTTGGGGACGAATAAATTGTTCTGAGTCTGGTTCACGCTTATCTAATTCTGCCAATACCTGTTCTGGAGTGTAGCCGCGTTTTAGGGTGTCTCGTTTAACTTTCCACTTGGCACGTAATGGTTCTGGGGGTGCTAGATAAACTTTGACATCGTAACATTCGCGGGCGGCACGGGTAGAATAACCAAGTAGACCTTCAATAATGACAAATTTATTGGGCTTAATGTACAGCGGCGGCTCAAAAGAGCCTGTTTTGTGACTGTAAACAGGTTTGAGGATTGGCTGTCCTGTGCGGAGTAGGGACAGGTGCTGCTGCATAATATCTAGATGGTTGCAGTCAGGATGTAAGGCTGTAATGCCAATTTCTGAACGTTGCTGGCGATCGTAACGGTGGTAGTCATCTGTACAAATGAGGGTAACATTTTCTGGCCCAAGTACCTGAGCAATCCCTCTGGTTAATGTTGTTTTACCCGCAGCACTATCACCTACAATCCCAAGAATTATTGGACGGCTCATTACCCACCCCCGACACGAACAAATTAATAATAAATTTTGCAGACACCGTTGTTTTATTTTAGAAGGGAATTAGCAAGTAACTTGTATCACAGTCTTGTCTGCAACATCTCTATACATAAAGTTATCTGTGTAATCATTTTTTGCCAAGATTATCTGGCATATTGCACAGATGTAAACATTGCTTCTTTGGGTGCGATCGCTCAAGTATAAATCGGTAATCTGACCCGATTAATTATACATATTGTTGGATTGTTCCTACTTTTGGGTGTATGCAATCAATCACACCAATCTTTACTATGACAGAAGTAAAGAATTAATCTTCGCAGTCAAGAAGTATTAAGGGTTAGCTGGATGTCGCCGACTGTGCGGTATACCGAAGAAAGACGGCAGTGTTGGGGATCACGATAGGGTAAGGATTATGGTAACTTTAAATGTTTCGGAGTTGGATCAGGTTGATCAATTTCGCCGCTTGCAGTCAATTTTGCGCGATCGCTGGAAAACTATTGAGCTATTTGATAATAGTGAAGCAGATATAGTGGTTATTCCTTCTCTCAGTATTGATCAGTGCGAACTCCGCAAAATTGCAGGTTGTGAACATTATGAAGAGAGATTATTATTCTCCCTAATGCGCTTGCGAAATCCTCGGACAAGGCTGATTTATATCACCTCTATGCCGCTGCATCCTAGTATTATTGACTACTACCTCCAATTATTACCAGGAATTCCATTTTCCCATGCACGCAATCGTTTGTTGTTGCTTTCTACTTACGATTCTTCGCTACAACCACTCAGCCAAAAAATTTTAGACCGTCCTCGCTTGCTAGATCGAATTCAGCAAGCTTTAAGATTAGAAAAATCA
This sequence comes from Nostoc sp. PCC 7107, assembly GCF_000316625.1. GTDB lineage: Bacteria > Cyanobacteriota > Cyanobacteriia > Cyanobacteriales > Nostocaceae > Nostoc_B. The sequence goes on from NC_019676.1 coordinate 3,551,910, forward strand.
TTTATGATCTGCTACAACTCTACACATTTAGAAGCAGAATTATCTTTAAAATTAAATGTGCCATTATATGCAGCCGCGCCAGATTTACAAATTTGGGGAACAAAAAGTGGTAGTCGGCAAATTTTTGCTGAAAGTAAAGTTCCTCATCCAGATGGTAGTGTAAGAGTTTGGAATTCTCAAGATTTAGCAGCAGCCGCCTGTGATTTGTGGGAACGCCAACCGACATTAAAACGGATGGTGGTAAAACTCAATGAAGGAATTTCTGGGGAAGGTAACGCCCTGCTAGATTTAAGCCCAATTATGAATTTAGCACCAGGGCAAGCTACTGGTGAGCAAAGAATAGCAGCAATTAGCGATCGCTTTTCCACCTTGCGCTTTCAAGCTAAACAAGAAACTTGGGCAAATTTTTCGGGACGGATAACTGAATTAGGCGCAATTGTCGAAGCATTTGTCGAAGGAGAAATCAAACTTTCGCCCAGTGTCCAAGGACGCATCACACCCACAGGTGAAGTCGAAATCCTGTCTACCCACGACCAAATTCTCGGAGGCCCAGACGGTCAAATTTATCTGGGATGTCGCTTTCCCGCCGATGAAAGCTATCGCTTACCACTACAACAATTAGGCTTAAAAGTAGGCAGACAATTAGCAGAAAAAGGCGCACTAGAAAGATTTGGTGTTGATTTTATCGCTGTAGATCAAGGTGATAACAATTGGGATATTCAAGCGATTGAAATTAACCTGCGTAAAGGTGGTACTACCCATCCTTTCATGACCTTAAAATTATTAACAAATGGACGTTATGACCTTTCCACAGGATTGTTTTACAGTCAACAAGGTCGTCCTAAATACTATGTTGCCACTGATAATCTGCAAAAAGACCGCTATCGAGGATTGTTACCAAACGATTTAATGGACATTATTGCTCATCACAGATTGCACTTTGATAGTGGCACGGAAACGGGTACAGTCTTTCATTTAATGGGATGTCTTTCTCAATTTGGCAAGTTGGGATTAACCAGTATCGGTGATTCTCCTCAACAAGCCGAAGATATTTATAACAAAGTTGTCAATGTATTAGATGAAGAAACCCGCAGCGACAATCAAAATTTTCCTCTATTTTCTGATTACACATTCCCCATTGCTTGGGATGGATACAGTTAGAAAGTGTGAAGTGTGAAGTATGAAGTGTGAAATTTTACCCTTTAACCTCCTGCCTCCTGCCTTCTGCCTTCTGCCTCCTGCCTTCTACCTCCTGAACATAGGTTAAAATCAACTCAGCGTTTGTATTGTAGCGGTTGTGTCCCATATCCCCCAAAGGGCGGTTCACTGCATAAATCCTGATTGTCAACGTCCTTACCCCCAACCTTGGGGAAACAAATTTTGTAACAGTTGTGGCGCATTGCTACAGCTGCTAGACCGCTATGTCCCACTAGAACCATTGGGTTCGGGTGGTTTTGCCCAAATTTATACAGTTTGGGATGAAAAAACTCAAACAGAAAAAGTGCTAAAGGTTTTGGTGGAAGCGTCACCAAAAGCGCAGGAATTGTTTACACAAGAAGCCTCAGTTTTAATTGGTTTGCAGCATCCTGGTGTTCCTAGAGTTGAAGCTGATGGTTTTTTTCAGATCAATTTGACTAGTCCGAAACCACGCCAATTAGCTTGTTTGGTGATGGAAAAAATTAACGGGCCGACGCTGGATGAAATACTCAATAACTATCCTCAAGGATGTCCAGAGAATTTAATATTCAACTGGTTCACCCAAGCCGTCAAAATTTTACAAGAATTACACAAATGCCAAATTATTCACCGCGATATTAAACCTTCTAACTTAATGTTGCGGATACCAGCCTCAACCGCACCGCCAACTCAAGCCAAAACAGGGTGGGAACAACTGGTATTAATTGATTTTGGTGGTGTCAAACAAATTAACGCCGCAATGCAGCGCCGAGAGTCGAGTTCAACGCGGTTATTTTCTTCTGGTTACAGTCCACCAGAACAAGTAACTGGGGGGAATGTGGGGCCTGCGGCTGATTTTTATGCTCTTGGCCGGACAATGATTGAATTACTCACAGGTAAATATCCGCCAGAGTTGGAAGATATGCAAACAGGGGAATTGCGCTGGCGGAATCTGGTGAATGTGAATGCACAATTTGCCGATTTACTAGATGCGATGGTAAAGGAAGATGTGCGATCGCGTCCAACAAATGCAGCCATCATTCTTAAACGGTTAGCAAAAATTAATAAACCTGACAAACCAGGTTTATTCTCCCAACGCCAAAACTCAACTCCCAGCAATTACTTCATACTGCTCATTCAAGCCATTGAACGGGCTTTTGCTGATTTCATCCAAGCTATTGGTCAAACAATCTTGTTCATCGCCAAAGCGTTGTTCAACATTATTCAAGCTTGTTTGGCGATTATTTGGGCGATGCTGCTGTCTAGCTTAGGAGCTTGTTTTGGCACAATTATCGGTTTTTTTATAGCTTACCGGACAATTTTAGGCGATCGCATTGTGGAATTAATCTTGGGTCAGCTACCAGGATTAATTCCCCATTCTCAAACTAACTTTGGTGCAGACATTTTAGTATTTATCAGCGCTGGCTTGGGAACCGCCTGGGGTCTAACATTATCTGGATGTTTTAGTCAACGGCGACGGTTTTTAGTCGCTTCAATCATGGGGATGATCAGCTATGGATTTGGTTGGTTATTTTGGCAACTCATCTCCCCAAAACAAAGTAGTGATGGTTTGATAGTCATGATTGCTGTATCAATATTTTTGTTATCCCTCAGCTTTGGGTTCCGCAGCCATCACATAGTTTATGCCTTAGTCGCCGCAGTTGGCACAGCGCTGATTTTTTCCGGCTTATTTATTTTAGGCTTCCCCGCCACAGTCTTTCACTTTTCGCCCCAAGCCCTTTGGTCAGAATTAGGTCTACCCTTGGCTTTGTTTGCTTTGGTCGCCATTTTTATGAGTTTTTGGCTGGGAGTCAGTCATTACTTAATTATTCCGGGACTGCGCTTTTTGGGATGGCGCTAAGTAATAGCGTTTGGAGTTGCTGGGGTAAAGGTGTTCAAAACCCTTTCACCCCCCACACCCAGCCTTCATAGACAATCTTTGTGCGTCAGTCCTGATGGTATAAAAGCCAATACGGTTCAGATAAGAAAACTAAATCACAACAAAACCAACAAATAATTACTCAACCAAAAACGCAAGAATGATTTTGCAGGGGGTTAGAGGACACAACCCCCAATCGGGGGCTTGGGGAGCTACTGCGTTGGGCAGCTTTGTCGACTTGAAGGCGAGGAGAATCCCCCAAATCTTGCTGATTGTCTGATAGGTAAGCAGAAATTGAGAAATCAACTCTCATCACCTTAACTTAACTGTATTAGTATAAATGCTTAAAACAAGATCCCCCTAGCTACTTTGTTTATCTAGCTAGGGGGATCGTATATGTGATACTTTATAGTGAGTTCGGTATAGTTCCTTATGACTCGATTTTAAAACCTAAATTCGGTTTTGTGTAGTCCAAAAATCAGAATTTATACTATTTTTATAGCTTCTTCATCACCACTTCATTCCTAGGATTTGCTGAGTCAGCGGTATATGTGTATATGTTAAGTATGACAGTAGCTCGACACTTAACCTATCACCTATAGAAATATCCGTAAAAATTATGAAACTCCAGATTGCCAGCCTTGTTGCTCTACTAGTTTTTACTGGGTTAACAGAAAAAGCTTTGGGTCTGAATCAGCAAGACCTAGAACAGTTAAAAACATCTGGGGCTTGTCCTCGGTGTGATTTAAGCGGTATCGACCTAAGCCAATCTAATTTAGCTGGTGCAAACTTGCGCGGGGCTAACTTAAAGGGAGCAAATTTATCTCAAGCGAATCTCTCAAATGCAGATTTGACTGGCGCAAATCTCGAAGGTGCAGTACTAAAATCAGCCAATCTCACAGCTGCATCTTTAACAGGTACCAATTTAACATCAGCATCCTTAGAAAATTCTGATTTGTCTTTTACAGGTTTTATCGGTGCCAATTTGACGGCGTCAAATTTATTAGGTGCTAAGTTATACTTAACTAATTTTCGCGGAGCTAATTTCCGACTGACTACCTTACCCGTTGGGAATGTGACTTCTGATAAACCCTACTGGTGGTCTTCAGAACGTGTAATTCCCAAACAATGTAACAAATTTAAAGCAGGAAATACACAAGGCACAACTTGTTATACACAATCAGAGGAAGTAGAGAGTCAGAAGTAGTGAATAGGGAGTCGGGAGTAGGAACAAATAAGTCCCCGTAAGACTTCCTCTACTTGAATAGTTATGCAAAATCTCTATTAAAACCTGTTTTTTGTGTTCCCTATTCCCCTTCCCCGCACAAATAATTTCAGCAATCAAACCAGATTGTGATCAACACCAATCACTAATCCAGAACATTTTCTTCATAAACACTTCTTTATCATGGGAACAAAGCTCGTAACTGAAATTGATTGATGCTATCCCGTATTAAAGACATTGCCACAAAACTAGCGCCCCGGTTAGTTGAAATTCGCCGTCATCTTCACTCTCATCCAGAACTTAGTGGTCAAGAGTACCAAACTGCTGCTTTTGTGGCTGGGGTTCTGTCTTCTAGTGGTCTGCATGTGCAAGAAGGTGTGGGTAAAACTGGTGTAATTGGGGAAGTGCAGGGTACCGGTGCTGATCATCGTTTGTTAGCTATTCGGACAGATATGGATGCTTTACCCATCCAAGAACGTACAGGTTTAGAATATGCTTCCCGTACAAATGGTGTAATGCACGCTTGTGGTCATGATGTTCATACCACAGTCGGATTAGGTACAGCGATGGTATTGTCTCAAGTCGCCGATGAATTGGGTGGTAAGGTACGCTTTTTATTTCAAGCCGCAGAGGAAATTGCCCAAGGAGCGCACTGGATGGTGCAAGATCAGGCAATGAAAAATGTTTCTGCTATTTTAGGCGTTCATGTTTTTCCTTCTATACCCGCAGGTTCAATTGGGATACGTTATGGGGCGTTGACAGCTGCGGCTGATGATTTAGAGATTACGATTATTGGTGAGTCTGGACACGGTGCGCGTCCCCATGAAGCAATTGACGCGATCTGGATTGCTTCTCAAGTTATTAGTGCTTTACAACAAGCCATCAGCCGGACTCAGAATCCTTTGCGCCCGGTGGTGCTGAGTATTGGTAAAATTCAAGGCGGTAGAGCGCCCAATGTGATTGCTGATCAAGTGCAGTTGTGGGGAACAGTGCGATCGCTTCATCCCGAAACTCGCGCCCATCTCCCCAATTGGATTGAAAATATTGTGGCGAATGTCTGTCATGCTTACGGCGCAAAGTATCAAGTTAATTACCGTCAAGGTGTCCCCAGTGTCCAAAACGATTATTCTTTAACTCAGTTGTTGCAATCAGCCGCAGAAGAAGCTTGGAGTAGCGATCGCGTGCAAGTTTTACCAGAACCTTCTCTCGGTGCAGAAGATTTTTCTGTTTATTTAGACCACGCTCCTGGTTCAATGTTCCGTTTGGGTGTGGGTTACAAAGATAGAATGATCAATCACCCATTACACCATCCCGAATTTGAAGTTGATGAGTCAGCAATTTTAACGGGAGTTGTCACTATGGCTTATGCTGCCTATAAATATTGGCTGTGACTGAAACCCGCAAAAATCAAGGCTTTTTTGTTGAAAATTGAGTAGTATTACTGCTCAATTTTCAGATTACAGCTTTTGATGGTACAAAACTCATTCTTCGCAAGGCGGCACAACAAAGTAGATAAAATCAATTTTCTGTTTAAGTGAGTCAAAGGGTAGACTTTCAAAAATCAGGACATTCAAAATTAACAACATTCGGGTGACAGTAATATTTCAAAACAGTTGAAACCTCATCCCCAATCAACAAAGCCACTCGATCCGGTGTGATACCACTGGCGATCGCCCAGGTGGCGAAGGTATGGCGAGTTGAGTAGGGTTTGAGATATGGCAATAATCCTTCACTGGCAAGCTCTTTAACTACACCTGGGTAAAATTTGTCTTTATTCGGGCAACCATACCAAGCGTTATATAGTGCGTCCCCGTTCATCTGGGTTCCCTGTTTTGAGATGAATATCGTTTTACTTGCTGCACCTCCGGCGGGTGGTTTTAGCTCTAGCAGCAATTGATGAAGTTTGGAATTTGGTACGGTCGAGAATATGCGGCGCTTGCCATTTTTTGTACCTTTGCGAACTTTATATAAGTTGCAGGATTTTGTAATTGAAATTTTGGTGCAATCAGCATTAACATCGCTCCATGTGAGGGCAAAAGCTTCGCCTAAACGAACACCTGTGTAAAACAAAAACTTTACAAGCGGTGCATAATGGCTATGCAATCGGTGTGATTCAAAGCCTTGAATCACCAAATCCCGTTGCTCAATAGTGAATGCCAATATCTGCTCTGACACCTCACTACTTTTGCGGGGTTTTTTAATTTTGAGTCGCTCGAACGGATTTTGAGTAATCAGTCCAGAGTCAACACCCCATACACAGCACTCGTTGAACCTCACTAACAACTCCCAAGCCATACGGCGGGTTGTATTCACTAGTAGCCAATCGCGGATTTGTGGTGCTTGTCTTAAATCCTGGGTGGGCAATCTGGCAATGTATCTGGCTGTGGCACCATAGTTACTTTTAATTGTGGTTGGTTCTAGTAAGGCTTTTTTGAATTCAGTGAACCTGTTCCATAATTCACCCAAGCTTAATGGGTAATTGCTCACAGGACAAGCTTCAATTCCATTACGTATGGGGTTGAAACAATAAGATTTTAAAGAACCATCAAACCGTTCTAAGGCAATATCAGACTTGATTAAATCACGTCTCAACCGCACAATTTCGCGGTTAACTGGAGTGTCCACTAAGCCTGATGACAGATAGAATTGTTTTGCAAATCCTCTGACTCGGAAACGCAAACTTAAGCGGTTAGTTTCTGGGTCAGTATTAATCCATTGGTCAGCGTGATTTCGTGCCAACTTACAATTTTCACCACCTTTAATTAGTCTTGCCAGTTATCAATAATTTCCCAATACTGCATGGGAATATGATTTTTCATAACTTCTGCTACTTCTTTCTGTGAAAAATATCCTTCCCAGCCGCAAGTGTCGCACTCAACATCAAAAGTTGTGCCAGGGTCATGAGGTAGGAAATAAAGATTGCAATCATGACACTCTGGACAACGATGTTCTAAAATCACCGGGTTTAATTCACTGCTGAAATCAGTCATTGTTCACCTGTGGCATTAATTCAAATTCATCAGCACCACGCACTTGTAATGATTTACCTGCTGCTGTCTGGAAGACATACCACTGTTTAATCGGTGGCTGAGGAACATCTATTAATTGACAATTTTCAACCCAAATAAAATCATCTTCCCCAAGTTGTCTAACTCGGTAGAGTGTGGAAATAGTAGCATTTGGCTGATGGGATTCCCAGTGTTGCATTTCTACCATTGCTATTTGCTGGGCTTCCTTTAAATCTGTGGGGTGAGCTATCTGAGAAGCAGTACTGTTGTCTGCGAATACGTAATCAATTTTTACCTCGATGTATCTTTTAAATCTTTTGACTACAGCAATATTCGCCGTATTCGTACCTGACTTCACATCGATGCTGATGCGTTTGTCTTCTTGCTCTTCCTTCTGCCTTTGTAACGGAATGTTGCGATTTTTCTGATCCACCACCCTTGGATCAGAAACCGGATCAGAAAGTGGATCAGAAAGTTTTGCCTGATTTATATGACTTTCAGCCAATGCTGATCCAGGATCACTATTTTTCAGGGAATTTTTTACAAAATCAGAATTTGTATTTTTGGGGGGGTGTGGATCACTAACTTCTGAAACCCTTGCAAATGGCGGAAATTTTTCTGATCCGTCATAGTTTATACCATGATCAGAAAACTCCAAAACCCTTGTAATTGGCGGAAATTTTTCTGATCCATCCGTATGATCAGAAAGTGGAGACTGTGGATCAGAATCATGGAAGCGATCGCCGCCAGTTTGAAGCGAGGCAGTGTGTCTATTGTAACTGGGCAGATAATATTTTTGGGGCTTGCCTTTACGGGGAATCAGTTCTTTTTTGTAAATGATGCCGTCTTCCGCTAGTTGGAATAAAGCTCGGCGTATACTGTCTAAATGTCCCCTCAATTCATGGGTTATTTCTTCTGCTTCATAATTTGTGCCTCGGTTGTCTTCTAAAAATTCGATAATGGCATCTTTTAGTGATGCGTTGGTATTACCCATTTCTCCCTCCTTCCCTAAACAAATCCAGCTTTTATCCTCTGGGCAGAATTGCAATTTATAGGTGGCTGGAGCGCGTGACCTTGATTTTTCAATAGTTAATAATCTGCCAGTGCCGTCACTTGGCGCGTCGGCAGAAACATCTCTTGCCAGTTTCCAAACTTCAGAAACACTGGCGAAAATCGCAGAGGAACCTCTGGTATCACCTTCTTTGTTGGCGTGATGAATAATCAAAATCGTGACACCCAATTCTTGAGCAATTTCTTTCAGCCTGAGTATGGGTCGGGCATACTCAACATCGTTTTCACTAAACAAACTGTTTTTATTGACTGAGCTAAGAGAATCAATCAATATAAATTGCGACCCAAGGCGTTGAATTTCTTTTTTGAGTGATTCGGTATGGTCAACTGTCCATCTTGATTTCAGATGAATTTCCGTTGAGTTTTCGTATCCCCTGGACTTGAGAACCGATAAAGTGTCATTGGGTGATTCGTCGGTTTGCACATAAAGTAGTTTGCATTTGCCATTTACAGGAAAGCCGCTCCAAGCTTGACCCGTGGCTAAATGTAGTCCTAGTTCGTAGGCAATGCGAGTTTTCCCCTCCCCTCCTTTGGCATACAGTAAAACGACTTTACCTTTGGGCAATAACCCGTTCATGTGCCATTCGTTCACCAGTTGACCGTACTTAGCTTCAAATTCGCTTAGGGTCATAGCTGGTTCGTTCTCGCCATTTAGCAACGATTTGTAGTAAATCGTCTCCAATAATTGAGGACTCATCCCATTGCCGTGTTTTTTGGCTAGGTTGTGCATTTTCATCATTTTTAAACCTGGATCATCAACACTTGATTCAATTTCTCTGATGGCTTTAATCAAGTTGTTATACTGCCATCTTTCATAATCATCTTCTCTGTGCTTGAGAGGGCATTCGGTGATACTTAAAACTTTTTCTTCAATTTTTGAAAGTTTTTGTGGTGTATCAATTTCACTTTCAAAAACTAAATGACTGATTTCATTAGATAAGCTTAATAGCTGTCTATTAATGTATTTGTCAACCAGCAACCAAGCTAAATGGTCAAGGTTGATATCACTTACTGTTTTGCTTACAAGTGTATATAATTTGTTCCGTCCACCTACTTGAAGCAGTAATTTCTTTTCTTCTAGCCAATCAGTTATGGTCAGAAAAGTTACTGGAATTTTTTTTCTTTGGAGTGATAGAGCAGCTTTGTAAATTTCCTTATGAGGGGAAATATAAAATGCTTCTACAGGCAAGAAATCTGCTACCCTATAGATAGCTTCGGGGTTAAACAGAATCATCCCTAAAACAGCTTCTTCTGCCTCTAGATTGGCTGGCGGGCGTTCCGCAGCGGATGGATAAGATGGTTTAAAATCTAATGCGGCGACCATTTCTGTTTACCTCCTAATTTGTTTTTTTAAATACTAGGAACCGAGTTGTTGTTAACCGAACGCTCGGTTTTTTAATTACTAAAAGAAATTTCATAATGACTCCTAATAATGTTTGGGTTGGTGGTTGATTGGTCGCAAAGTATTAAGCGCGTCATACTCCCGACGCAGTTTGAGGCAGATTTCGTTGCTGTCGGGAGATTGTCCTTTTAGAATGGCTAATTCTGCGGCGAGAGCATAACTGGCTTCTAAACTGTTGATTAACTGCCAGCGTAGGATGTCAACGAATCGCTCTATTTTTTCAATTCGCTGTTCGGGCGTTTTTTGCAGATTTTTGTTATTGGTCATTTCCTGTTGGCTCTAATTTCTTGGGCAAGTTGTTTGATGCCGGCTTGTAATTCAGGGTTGGTGTTAATCAGTTCTGGTAATGACTGAATAATTGCTGCGGCCAATAGTGTTGATTCATGTCGCTCTAGTTTTGGGTCGAGTGCATCTAGAAAATCAACAAACTCGCCAAGTCGCCAGCTTGCTTGTTCGGCTGCACTGTTCATCTCTGGTGAGGCGAAAAGAATCGTTTCTGGAGTGACTACAATTGCAGCTTTGATTTCTTCTTCTCGGCTCATGCTTCTACCTTCTTGGTTTTGCCGGCTTGGGCAACTGCTTCAATTAAAAATTCGGGGTGGTCTGTGAATACCTGCGGTAATCCAGCCAGTATTTTAGTGGTCAACACTCTGGCGTTGCCGTCAGAGCCGGAAGGAATTTGAGAATTAATGTAGTTCACCAGGGACTGATAAGCTTTTTCTATTTCATCAGACTCAGCAATATAACAGTCGGCTTCAATGTAGTCATCGGTTCTGAGGTGGCGAATATAGGCTTTGTCATCTAAGACGATCACATCTGGGTAACTGTAGCTTTCGGGAATTTCTAAGTCAGTGATGGCCATGTCGTTTTGGTTTCTGAGCGTTACTTGCATGGTTTTTTATTAGTCATTTTTAAGGTGAGTAATATCCGGGGAAATCTTTGGGGTCGAATTGTTCATCTTCTTCTATTGGTGTGTCAGGAAAGCGGTAGTAATTAATCGCTCGGTAAATTGCTTTAGTGCCTTCAATTCGATGAAGAATGTAAAATCCTCCGTCTAAATACACGGCTGAAGAGAATCGGGCTACGGCAACAAGTTCTTTCTCTGCAACTACTTGTCCGTTTGATTGAAGAATCGCTTTCAGCATTGGTTTTCACGGTTTTTGATGTCTGTAATTTGTGGTTTTGGGAATGCTTAGGTAAGGCAGATCAAGTTGCAGCTTGATCTGCTTGGTTGTGTTGTCAAAGGACAAATTAATGAGTGGAAAAATCGTTTTAGATGACAGTGATGTTGTGTCTATTTTTACTGGTGGTTCTAATCCTGCTATCTATACTTTTGGGCTGGGTTCAGGTTCAACCTTTAAATCAAGTGAGCTAATCAAAGCTGCTAAGACCTGGGTTGCCAAGCCAGGGACTGAGAATAACTCTTATTGCTGGTGGTTCAATCCAGATGGATTGAAATGTCAGGTTTTATTTGCCAATGAAATAGGGTGGAAACCCGGTAAAGTTCGGATTCGCTTGGAATTTATTCCTGATGAACCAAAAGTTCCACCACAGGAATCGCCACTGGATGATTTAAGGTCGAATCTCGATATCTAATTCACTGTTTACCTCCTGTTAATTGAGTACCGCCCATTGAGGCGGTTTTTTTTTGCTTAACGATCTTCAAGCTAGGTACTAACTGTGTACAGAAAACCTTTCTTGTACAAGGTTTCGCTCATTTTGAAAGAGCGTGGGAAGCTGGTAAAGGGCAGATGTGCGCTAAACAGATCCGCCCAATGTTGTTTACTGGATAACACGTTAAGCGTTACCGCTTTTAGTGTGCGCTTAACGTACCTGTTTATAGTATAATATGACAGAAGGAGAAAAAAGAGAACCGTTAACACCGATGTCACTAAGAAAACGTGTTGGGTTAACCCAAAGAAAGGTCGCTCAAGAACTGGATATTCGCTCTCAAACAGTTGGTGACTGGGAAAAGGGCGGTGTACCTCATTTGACACCTTCAAAAATGAAGCGTTTATGTGAGATTTATCAATGCAGTTTAGATGACTTAATTGAGGCGTTTGAAATGCGTAATAGCGCTCATACCAGTTAGTGACATCAAGCCAGGTGGGCATTCCTAGCCCACCTCTCCTCTTATTTCTCTGTCAATCTTTACGTTATCCAAATAGATGTTTTAACTACCGCCCATAAGCCGTAGCGTCGCAGGGTGCTTGTTTGCTGCGTCTATTAACAAAACCCAACGCCGCCGGGACAAGTAGCCGGAATCGTTAAACCCTAGAGGGAGCCTTGGAAAAATGCACAGCGAAGAGGTGAGAATAGAAAATAGGGAAATATGCAACCAACATCTACACAAGCCATAAATGCAATTCGGGTTTGCGCTCAACTGACCAGAGTTTATAAACAAATAGATTTGGTGAGATTAGATGAACGCACCAACAACATTTACATCTTGGCTGATAATTCATTAGAAGCTGAGATAACACCAACCGGAGAGGTTCTTTGGCTATGACAAAACCTAACTTTGACGAAATGCCTCTAGATCAGCTAAAGGCATACATCTTAGAGCATCGCAATGACGATGAAGCATTTTCTGTTTACATCGCCAGAAGACGCGCTCAATCGCCAAACGTAGTTCCTATGACAATTGAGGAGGCAGAAGCCGATTTACAAAAACGCTTTGGACAGCAGGCAAGCTAGAAAAAGACCGAATTTACTTTTTAAAGCGTTGTGTTGGTAGCACAACGCTTTTTATTTTACTGAGTCTTCAGTTTTCATGGTGCTGTAGCGCGATCGGCTACACAGTGGTGTGATCGCCTTTGTCTTTAGCCTATACAAAGTAAGTCACCATGTCAATAATATGCCTATAATTTGTGTAGGCTAAACTCAATTGTCTAGCCTACACAAATTCGCTACCTTGCCAGGTAGGAAAAGTAGATAACCATAAAACCACAAAACCCCTGACTATGACTCAGGGGTCTTTTTTGGAGGATTTAGAAGTTGACGAATTTGATCTCGTGATTGCCTGAGTTGCTCATTAGCAATTCTCAGGCGGCTAATTCCCCCAATATTTTTTCGGTACGATCTCTAAAATCCTCAAGTTCCGCAACCTTTTTGCTCAACTTATCGATTTCATCATCCCTTCTAGGCAGTAGTCCCAGGTAACTATCAATGAATTCCAAAAGTAATCGACTAGCAGAAGTGCCGTTTTCTTTGGCCTTCTTGATAAATGCTTCCTTCTTGTCCTCTGGAATGCGAAAGTTCATCTGAGTTTCGCCTTCAGCGAAATTTCTTGGCATATAGACACCTCGTAATTAATTCAGCCTATACCCAATTTTAATTACTTGTCTATCCCTCGCCTAGACAAGCTACAAAGTATAGCCTGTACAGAATATACATATTTTCTTGACTACGCCTGTACAAAAGCCTATCTTAAATGTAGGCATATAAATAAAACACCCAGCCAAGACCGAGTAGAGATGGCAGCCTACAGCTAGTAGAGCAAAAAAGAAAGACCTGCCAGTGCTGAGGTGATGTCAACATCATCTTTTCATCCATGAAAATTCAACGGAGGTACAAACTTGTCCAACCCAACAAAACCATTAGTTCACATCCAAGAAACCGAATTTGAACTTGTAATCAACTTAGACAGTGTTAACTACTTAGCAAGAATGGGTACAAGCGTTTACATCCACTTCAAAGGAGAAGCAGAAAAATTAGCACTGCGCGGGCCGGCAGGGGACGCAGCTTGGAGAATCTTTCGTAACTCCAGCGTAACGATTTACCAAGCGCCACCAGCAGAAGTTATAGAACCCAATACCTCAAATGACTGACTCAGCAATACCACGAAATCAATGTCATGAATGTCACTCAACCAACACCACATTCTTCTTAGAGCTTGGGCGTTGGGAGTGCTTAGACTGCAATAGTGTTTGGTGGATGCTTGATACGGATGGAGATCCGGAATATGAAGTAGATCCAGTTTATGGAATACTTGACGGACAAAACAGCTTGGTTGAGCAAGAGTTTTACGACGGGTACTGGCACATCTCCAATACGCAATTCATGAAAAGTGAATATCCCCAAATTAAAAATCCAGAGTGACAGCACCCTGGATAGAGAGTTTTACAAAAAAATAGCTTGAATTGTGGAATGACTAACATAACAGACTTTAACCTATCTAACCTCATTGCATACATCGAACGGCACTTCAACCGTTCTCAGATGACGGGCTTGATTTGCCTCACCTTCCTGGCATCCCGCGAAAACAGTAATGTGCAGTGGCAGTGGAGTGAATGGGGTTTTATCCATGTCCCAGAACAAGTGATTGAGTGGTGCGATCGGCTGGAAAAAGATGAACTGCTCTCTCTAACAGCAGAAATCGCCGCCAGCTTGCTAGAAGAAATCGCCGCAGATACACCAGGAGATACTACCAATGACTGAATTCAACGAAAGTCTCTACAAAGCATCTATGGAAGCGCTTTTGACCGCCAACGTTCCGCGAGCGATCGCCGAAGCTGCATCAAGAGTGGTCGCTAGTGACCAAGCAGATCAACCAAATTTGGGCAGAACCAAAGAAGACCAACAAGCAGTTAACACCGCAATGCAACACTATCGAAGCAATCAGGAGGATTCATGACACTCAACGCACACATACAGCCATATAACGGATTTACTTCATATCCGCAAAACGGACACACCAGAGCGCGAGTTGTTTTCGACGGTGGCAACCGCTTTATTAAATGGCTGGATACGGATAACAACGTGAAATATATACCTAGTTGCATTAAAGAAGTATCCGAGTATCAATGGAAACGTCTCAAACCAGATACCCAGTCAGTATTAATTGAAGTTGATGGTAAACGCTATGTGATTGGGCGATTGGCTCAACAGCTAAACGGAGAGCCAACTTTTCAAAAAGACAAATGCGAACTAGCCGAAATTCTGGTGCTGGCAGCAATTCAGCCCAGTAGAGGTTTTGACCACGTTCGCATTGAACGCCTGGCGATCGCTTTACCTAACTCCCTTAACAGCAATGATGTGGCCGCGGTGCAACGGATAGCCAACCATCCTTTAACCCGTGAATTTATCCGTGACGATCGCACCATCACCTACACAGTCGGCACAGTCGAACCAATCGACGAAACCTATCCCGCTTTCCTATATGCCCAAAAACAAGGGTTTTACCAATTTCCAGAAGCACAAAACGCCGTTTGGGATATTGGCGGCGGCACATCGATCGCCAGAATTTACACCCCCAACGGCACACTACTGCACGATGCTGAAGTGATTCTTCCAGGAACCAAGCAACTGGCCCAAGAAATAGCCAGCGAACTGAAAGAGTCTCATAACCTCGACTATTCACCATCGCTGACATTAATCATGGATGCAATTGAACGCCGAGATTACGTTTACGGCACAGACCAGCTTGACTTTTGGGAAATTTATGATCGCCAAACCTCAGCCTGGATAGAAACTGCCAGAGCCGCAATTCGTTCTAAATGGGTGAATTACTTACCCGAACTTGGCCATGTGCTTGTAGTTGGTGGCAGCGCGGAACTCGCCAGGCCAATTTGTGAATTAACCAGCGATCGCTTCTTCATCCCTGACCAACCCCAATTTTTTAACCTTATCGCAATGGCGCACATGGACTAATGACACGAGAATCACAAACCCGCATCGTACTTGACCCCAAGCACAAACCAAAAGCAGAGGAGATTATGGCAGCGACAGGCATCAACACTTATTCTCAGTTGTTCTCAATTTTGTTGGTTTGCTATGGCGACCACTTGGTTAGCGCCCTTAAGTCGCCATCTATGCAAATCCCAATTGCACAGGCTGACAGTGACTTACCAAAAGTTCAGCCAAAGTCAACACAGCAAACCAAACAGTTCGCGCCACTGGCAGGCTTTTAACCACCATCAAACCAGATGACGCACCTTTTCAGGCATCTTTACAGACAAGGAGATTTTACCGCATGAATAAACCTATCGGCTACTACACCTCATATACTCCCGGTGATACGGGACTGCTAGAAGATATGCAGGATGAATGGGGTGCGTGTTTTGAAAAATTGAGCAATGCAGAGCGACTGTGGATGATTTCACAGTTTGCGGATCAACTCCTCAATGTCCAGCCAAAAGACCAAGTGATATCAAGATTGGTAGAAATAGCTGTGGCAGAGGCTAAATCTCAATTAACAGTTGGCGATCGCCTGGGACTAATCCGAGCATTGGCAGACCAGATCAACATTTCTCCCCAGTAATGCAGCACACCAACAAATATCAAATGCAAGCAGTCCTAGGATTTGTGGGACTAGCTTGTATTTCCTTTCCGTTACTGGCCAAGCTTCCCGGTCAGATTCAAGCTTTCAAAGCCATTCACCAAGTCCAGACATCAGAACAAATTGAGCGTGAGCGCCTGCAAGAGCGAAAATTAACCGCCGATAAATTACTTGAAACCGGAATACTGCCAACCACACAAAAACTCAAAGTTAGACAGTATCTCGACAGCAAAAAAATAGACCCTAAGCCAGACACCACAGGCTGGTTAGAAGACGAAGTGATTTATGTCTATGACTCAGGCGGAACTTGCATCGGTAAAATCGCCAATCGTCGCTGGTTGTGGAAACACAAATTCAAAAATGCTTGTAAAGGAGTTCTTTAAATGGGTATTAAAACAGATGATGACACTAGCAGCCATCCTGTTAACAAACCAGATAAACAAATTAGCGTCAGCGTCTACGCGGAGATTTTAGCTAATTGGATCATCAACTTAATCAGCTTGCCAGTGAGTTTCGTTGCTTATATTCTCAGTTCTTTTGTCACTCCCGGTAGTGGTGGTACAAAAATACTAGGAGCAATTGGATTTTTCATTGGCACTACCCTCAGCGCTGATAGTGTGTGGCAAGCAATGTTTCAAGGAACACCTTTATTTCCTTGGTACGAACAAAACTGGGTAGGTTGGCTAGGTTGGCTAACAGTGCCATTTAACTTATTTTTCTGGCTAAGTTGGGCTATTTCCTCCTTGGTGCAAGTTATGGAAGCCAGAACACTCAGAGGTAAAAAACCTAACATAGCCAAAACCGAGTACGAGGATGCCAAGCAATACGCTCTAGATAACAAACCAAATAATGGTGTTATCGACATTACTAAAGCCTTGTGGGGTGATTACAAGCGTGCCGGCATGAAAGAACGCCACTCAGGTGCAGCAGTCGCCTTATTCTTTTGGGCTTTTGACATCACCACAACTTTTGTTGGGCGTAACCCGTTTAGGTATCAAGACCCAGGGCAAATCATTGGCTGTTTCGCCTATAACATCGCCGCCATGATCGCCGGAGAAATTGGTTTCACGCTTTGGAAGCTAACTAAATAACTGGGTGACAGGGGTTTTACTCATATCCCTACACCCTACTCCCCACTCCGCACTCAGCACCAAAAAACACACAGAAAAATATGATCAAAACCTCATTAAGAATCTGGTTAGACGATGGTAGCCACCTAATCAAAGGCTTATTTCTACAAGCTTTGCCACAAAAAGGAGACCGTTTTGATATTCAAGGCAAGACAGGCATACCCCAAGCTTTTTGCTATTTCGAGAGCTATGACGACGACACAACCTGGACGGTTGTGGTTAAGTCAGTAGAGCATAGTTACGATATGGAATTTCAAGAACATTCAATTACAATACACGCTGATTTTGATTGGGAATTAAATGGTTTTGAGAGCAGGTATTAATCAAAATGCAACAAGTAGAACCATTACCTCAGCCAACAATCCCCCAAATCACAACTAGAGAAACAGCCAGACTCCGAAGCGACTACCCAGCAATTGAACACCTAGAAGCGGGTAACGTTGCAGCGTGGCTGATGGAAAGACAAGACCAATTACTAGTGCGCTCCAAAAACCAACGGGCAGAAATGAACTTAGCCAAACTCCTGACCTTGGCAGTAGGCGCAACGGGAGCCGTTTGTTATGCCACATCACCACTAGCCCCCATTGGTGCATTAATCGCTGGTGTTGGTTATGTTTGGGCAGTAGCTCAAGACTTGAATGATTCTCACCAATTTGCACCACTGCCATTTATTCGGGGTAACTTTTGGGAATTTGCGATCGCAATGGGAGACTCTGAAGCCAGAGCCGACTGGTTCAGTCAAAAAAATGAACTAGTTGATTTGATGCTTCACCTAGAACCTTTTGAGCGTTACGAGTTTGGAATGCTCAAACAATATTTGCCCACCTTGTCAGAATTTTTAACTACAGTTGAATCAGGGAAACGGTTTTACGCTTATCGCTGGCTACTGGACACATTTGTTCTCTTACGTGGCGAAATTCCCACTCAAGAGCAATTGTCCAATCACTTATGTGTTGTCACAGTCGATCCACAAATTGACTATGAGAGGGTTAACTTAATCCAGCAACGAGTTACCCCGCTCATAGGTGAAGCAGAAACAGTTGATCATCTGTCACGGGAGGAACTAGTTATTTCAGGAACAATTGAAAACCAACAACAAAAACTGTTGCAGTTTTACGATTGGGATAATTTACAAGATGAAGCCGCTGGAGTGTTAATTGTTGGTAACTCCGGTGCGGCAAAAACTTCTGTGGCTGTTTGGCTGTTGGGGAAGTTCACTGAATCTACTCCCGCCCAGGTATTAGCTTTAGATACTCACGCCAACGTGAATGTAATTTGGCGTGAGTGGAATATTCCCGTGATTCGAGAAGTAGCAGCAATTGAAGCGCAAATAAAATTATTGGTTCAACTGCTGAACTATCGGCAGGAACTCACCTGGGAACAACTAGAAACAGAAGATGACATTATTGTTGTCGCAGACGAATTAAACGCCAACCTTTATCGGTTCAAAAGCCCCAAAGAATTAGAAATTGCTTTAAAACGGCTAGGCAGTGAAGGTAGAAAGTACAAAATTACCTTTGTGGCACTCAACCAAAGTTCTAACTGTGAGGATATTGGTATTAGCAGGCCAATGAAGAATAATTATGCGATCGTGCTGTTGGGAGCCTCCGCCGTCAGTTTTGCTGAAAGTAACTGGAAATCAACCGACCCTAGAAGACAACATATTGAATCTAACGCTTACCCTTGCATCGTTTCCGGTGCAATTCGCCATCAAGTAGCCTTACACCCCACTCATCACCAATACACCCAATTTAAGAAAAAAGGTAACGCCCCACAAAATTTACGCCCAATCAACACTTTACCTTTGACTATTCCTCTGGCCTTTGGCCACGAACATTTACGCCAGGAGCGCCAGCAGCCCCCGCGGACTTCAAAGACTGAAGACCTTACACCAGAAGCACAGCAACGATTACAGCAAATAAAAACCTTAATAGAACAAGGACATTCCCCAGAAGACATCATTAACCAACTGTGGGCAATCACCCCCGCCGACGGCGATCGCTGGGAATATGTCAAAGGCATTTACTGTGATATGTGCCGGATACTGGGGATACAGCCAGACGATACACCCAAAGATGAAGTATCAACAGTTGATACAAAAACTGATATTGCACCCCTCACCGTATTTACCCAAGAACTGGACAACACAAGCGATTCAGACAATATCCCTAAAATCGATACACCCGATACTTATCCAGATATCAACGCCTTCCCCTCCGAAAAAGAGCTTTTGGCAATGCTGCAAAATACCAACCTGCCACCGGGGGAGTTTATCAAACAGACCCTCAAAGCCACTAGAGGCGATCGCTATCGTTTAGCCATCAAAGCCATAGTTTACGTAGTCCGGTACTATGGTGACTTCAACCTTATGCAAAAATTCCAACGCTACTTGTGACCAAAACTCAAAACCGCGATTGATAGAATAAATGTACAAAATTGCCCAAAACCCACGGTTAAAATCAATGGCAGATGCAATCAGCGCCAACTTTCAAGATTTAATAGATCGTGTCGAGCAAAAAGGTGAACGGATCATTATTGAACGACAAGGTAAAGCAGTAGTCGCCATTATTGGACTAGAAGACCTCAAACGGCTAGAAGCCTTAGAAGATGCTATTGATTCCCAGGTATTACACCAAGCCATCAGTGAGAACAATGGCTTCACAACCTTAGATGCGGTTATTGCCAGTCGAGGGGATGAATGAGTGAACGTTACACTCTCAGAGTTGCCAAAACCGCCGAGAAAGACTTATTAGATTTGCAAGCCAAACAGTTTAAGCAAGTCGTCTCCAAAATCCTTTCTCTCCAAGGAACTCCCCGTCCCCAAGACTGCAAAGCCTTAAAAGGTTATGAGGGTGGTTATCGTGTCGATTCTGGAGAATACAGAATCCTTTACACCATTGACGATGAAAATCAACTAGTAGATGTGTTCCGCGTTGGTAAACGGAACGACGATGAAGTCTACAAAAATTTGTAATTTAGACTTGTTGCCTTCACCCACCAGAATCAATTAGGGAATAATCACATATAAATTATTCCCTAATTCTCATGACAATTTCGAGCATCAATATAGTTAAGCCCATAGTCCTAAGTTTAAATAACACCTCGACAAACGAGGTATATCGCATTTTTGAAGATGAGCCATTCTCTACAGAAAATGGCTCAATTATTAGTGAAAATATTTTTCTAAAAAACTTAAAAGCTTACGTCAAAATCAGCAGTTTAGCTCCTGCCCAATTACCAGATATCAGCATTGAAGATTCACAAGTGCAAGCCACCTACAAAACGCTTAATGCCGAGTGGATATCAGAACGTAAACAGCTTAATCTGTTGATTTCCACTGGTGATAATCAATGGTTTCCAGTTGGTTCAATCAGCTTGCTTAACCCTTCTGGCTACCCCTATAGGATTCACAACTTGATGGATTTGTATACTGACAACCTCATGGTAGAACTAGGGCAAACTGGGAGACTGGGGGTACAACTTCAGGATGTCGGGACTGGACTACTAGTTGGCAGTGATACCATCACCATTCATGGTAGCTATTTAAAAGAAGTAGTAATTGATGATACCGCTCAATCAATTACCACCTCCAATGATTTCGCTGTATCTGTATCGGGAAGCAATTCTCCTGTTTTAGCTGCAAATACGAATAGAAAATATGTTGTATTAATAAATAATTCTTTAGAGGATATTTATATCAATTTAAGTGAAACTTCCCAAGCTGGACAGGGAATACTATTAAAAGCCGATGGCGGAAGCTATGAATTTTATACATCTACCATTAATTACAAAGGTGCAATAACAGCTTCCACATTTGGCGACACAGCAGCAATCACAGGAATTGAAGCAATTTAGGAGTAGTAATGCCTTTAAATAATCCAAGTTCAAACTTAACAGTAACTGACCAACTAGCAGGAACTAGCACAAGAATTACAGGTGCAACTTCAACATCTGCGGCGCAACTTATCCCCGCAAATGTTAATAGATTAGGACTAACAATTTACAACCCAACTTCTATTACTGTTTACATTGACACAGCAGCCAGCCCTACTACTTCACAGCATCAATTCTCTTTGAATGCAAAAGGCTTTTATGAAATGCCCGACAATAAAATATACACTGGTGCATTTTATGCCATTGCTGCATCAGGTACTCCCACTTTAGAAATCAGAGAATTCACTTGATGAATGATTTAGCTGATTTTAAAATTCCCTATAAAAATATAGGGAAGACTGATTATGAAGCTATGAAAAATAAATACTTGAAACTTCATAACTTATCAAAAGGTGCAATTATTCGGCATATTAAAACTTTCTAATGGTACGCCAATCAAACCGAACCCCACCACAACCTAAAAACAACAGACAACGTAACCGCCCAGAGTGGACACCACCAGACGAACCAGAACCACCAGCACCAGGGCTAACCCCTCTGGGCGGTGGTTTTTATTCTACTGGGGGCGGTGCAGTTAGCCCCTTCGATTGCGGTCGCTGGCCAGACTCGCCATTTTGCGGTGGTAATCCATTCACTAGGGAGCCAGTTGGCTTTGATTTCTCCAAAGTGCAAGATGGATGCAGCATTGGTATACAGATAAATCCGACCTTTGGATTTGTCAAGCTGCCAATTACTCAATTCGTCTACAGGTTCCCCGGTGAATGCCGGATGCCAAGCCCAAAACCAAAACCCAACCCAGAAATTGAGAATTACGACGATCTACAAGAATTGGGAGCCGGGCGATACATAACTGTCAAATCACTGCAATACAGTTACAACGATGGAAAAAGCGGTGAGACTGGCTTACCCATCGGACTGGCTGATAATTTATATTCTGTCGGCATAAGCCAAATTGAATTTCCAATTCAAACTGATATTTATCTTGATGAGACAACAATTTGTAATTGCTCTATTACCTTTCAAGTTGAATACAGTTTTAGAATGAATATTGCTTATGTAAATGCCTTTTGGGATATTCAAACAATCGAAAATCATGTAATTCAATTAGGTGGTGAGCCTCCGCAAGATTACGAAGACCCAACAGCAGAGTTTAGCGCCAATTCATCTGGTAGTTTTAAGGTGTTTTACGCGGTTGGTGCTTCCCTTCCACCCCATATAGAAATAGAGAGCAGTAGTTATTATTTTGGTGAGATAGCGTCTGAATATTTAAGGCAGTATGCCATCATAATTAATGCTTCTGATAATCTGACCGTTGAAAGTAAAAGGACGACAATTAAAACTCCTTTTACTTTCTTTACTTACGACAGTTCACTATTCCCATTGGATATTCCGTCTGATTTTGAAGCAAGACAAATATCAGTTGATGGCATGGTAGAAGATGTGATTGGAACTGCTTATTATGGTGAAGCTTATTCTATAGAAATTGACGAAAACCAGTATTCAGCCCAAAAACTGGAAGACTACAACCCACCACCACCGCCACCTGATGATAAGGATTGTGAATGTATGTGCTGTGATGATTCACTACTAAGACTACTACTTTCAAGAGTCAACAAAATTTATCAAACTATTGGGGTCGATGATTATCCGGTATCAGCCCCACAGTGGATAACAAAGGATGATTCTCCTCAAATATCAATTGCAAATATTACTCGATTTATTAGTTATACGGTCAAACAGTTAGATTCAATTAGCGGTAATTATCCAATTAAAATAAAAATTCAAGATGCAGACTTAACCCAAGAAGGCGATCAAACCCAATACGTGAATGTACCTAATGCCGCTGAAGCTATGGCGGAAATGCTAGGACTTTTATTAACAATTAGAAGCGAAACCAACGCTGGATTGATTGCTGCTGTGAATGGGATGATCGAGGCTGGCTCGTCCAAGCAAACGGCGTTCTTGGCTTACGAATATGCTAAAGCTAATGCAGAATTCTTAGGATATAAAGGCAAACAAGTTGAAAGAGAAATGCCGTTTACATTCAAACCCAATGAGCCACAATTAGACAAAATGATGAAACCTACAACCATGAAGGTAAAAGGTTTTGAAAATGATGATAAAGAAGATTTTAGTGATGCAATCGCCCCAATTTTAGAAATGTCGGCGATGTGGAAGGCGCAAAACTTCCGCAATTTAGGCACAACTTCTCCAGTCACAAGACTTAGAGAAATTTTGAAAGGGGCGAATAACATTTCTGAAACGATGAACGAATTCAGAAAAAATCCCCCTACAAAACCAGACCCTAACAACCCAAATCAACAGCCCGAACCTGTTAAGGATGAATGGGATACGTTTATAGAAGAAGCTGAACAAGGATTTATTGCCCAGCCTGGCATAACTGATAATATCCATCCTTACGGCAGACCACTTGAGCAAAGACCCAGAATCAAAGAAATTGGCAATGATACCAGCGATACGGAGGATTAAATAGTGAGCCTACACTTGACCTTCCCCAATTGCCGATTCGCCCCATTCTTGCCTTAGCAGGTAAAGCCTCTCTTTGTAAATCTGTTCGCGTACCTTGGCTTCACTCCAGCCCAGTTCATTCATTAGCCGCAGTATTAATCTGTATTGCGGTCTGTAGTGATATGTTCGATTACGTCCGTTTCTTCCCCTAACGTAGCGTTTCATCATGAGACGTTTGCAGGGTGTTCCCATAAGACTGTAACAAATTATATCCATAGGCTACTTTGTGTACTTAGATTCATAATACCCATGCGCTAAACCCCAGGTAATTTTTTAGAACCCATAGGGTTCTAACAGGAGTTTCAAACCTGTCAAACTTGACTTATTTTTCATAATTTTACCTACTTGCTATTAAGAATAGTCTAGTTTTTTGTACTACTAATTCATGCTAAACACCCGTGATAACAACAGATGGCGTTTTTATTGCTCATGAATTAACTTTGATTCATCGTTGAATAAAAATGTTTTTGAGGTAAATAAATGCCTTCTTTTACCAGGGGAAAAAAACGTGAAGATTTGGTTTATGTGTTGGTTAATCAGTCCATGTATTATGGATGGAAACGCAAGGATATAGCTGCTTTGGGCGGTATCTCTGAAGCTGACCTAACAAATATTGGACACTTAAAAGCTGAAGGCGCAACATTGACAGCAGGTAACGTTATTGTGATTGGTGCAAAGTCACCACAACCTGCAAGAGTTACTAGAAAAATATCTAATGCAACTGTCGGACAACAACAATCAGTTTCTACATTCTGCGCGTATGACAAACTGGCGGCTGCTCTTGGAGCCAAGTGGAACGCATCAACTAGCCGTCGGGCTGTGACCTTACGCGCTCCAGTTGCTACTCGTGGGTCACTAACTGCGATTGCTACTCTTGGCGATGGTAGTAAATATTGTTTTCCAATGAATAAAGCTGATTTTGAAAATTATGGTGCTGAACTGGGTCTAACAAATGCAACAACTATTAACACAGATCTAGAACGTAACAAACTTGTGTCTGGTTCAACTAGACCTTATCCCGGACGTGCCAGCAAATTATTAGAAGATGGTTCAACGTTCAGTAGTTTTTTCTCAACAGCCGGACAAGGTGCGGCTTTGACTGCTGGGTACGCGATTTTAAGCGAAGAAGTAATTATTTCTAACGCGGCTCCATCAGGAGGAAACTAATTTTTAACAATGCCAGCATACACACGTAATAAAAAACGTGCTGATTTGGTCTTTGTACCAGTTAACCAATACTTGTATTTTGGTTTTAAGCCCAAAGACCTTACATCATTCCCCGGTGTTTCATCCGAGGACATAACCGCGCTAGGACACATACTAACTAGCGCGATTCCCGAAGGCGGTTTACGCATTATTGGCGCGAATGCTCCTCAGCCGCCCAGGGTCACTAAAAAAATCGCTAACGCTACAGTCAGTCAACAGCGGACAATTTCAACTTTTTGCGGCCATGACAAATTACTGACAGCGCAAGCCAAAGGCTGGAACTTAACCAAAGGTAAATTGAGTATCTCTTTAAAACCTGCTAATGCTAATCGCAGTTCTTTGACCGCGATCGCAATATTGAGTAACTCAATTCATTATTGCTTCCCCATGAACAAAGCGGATTTTGATAATTATGGGGTGGCATTGGGTTTAAAAAGTCCAGCACAAATTACCAGCACTGTTGACCAGCTTAAATTTGTATCCGGCTCGACCAGTCCCAAGCCAGGCAAAGCAAGTAAAAAACTAGAAGATGGCTCTACGTTTACTAGTTTTTATTCAGATGCAAAGGAAAGCGATTTAACAGGAGATGGCTGGAACATCCTCAGCCAAGAAAATGTATTAGAAAGCGGTGTGCCGTTCTAATGACCACATTACCAATTGAAACGGAAGCCGGGCTGATACTGCCCGGACATCCTTTTTTTGAAGACTACTTATACTCAAGCTTCCCCCCCGGCTGGCGAGATTTCGCCTACCACAATCATGATTTTGCATTCGTAGCGCGGGCTGGTAGCAAGGTACTCGAAGCGGTCAGCGCCGCCGAGATGGAAGAATATGTTTACGGCGGGGAACTAGACGAAGTACAGGACGAAGATAATGCCTACTTCCTCTGATGACATCGGCGTTTGGAACAATCTCGGCACAATCCGAGCCGAACCGAAAATTTGGATCAAATTCCCAACAACAGCAACAGGCGCGAATGCGACACTTCGCGCCACTTTCATCTGTAGCAATTGGGATAAACTTTCAAGCTATGTTCTGTTCCGTCCTCGTTACCAAACTGCTAATTCTAATCAAATAGGTACAGCCATTAGAATTTACCCTGAACAAATCCCTAGTATTTTTGAAATACCAATTCCTCAAGACCTGCAAGACAGAAGCGTTTATTTTCGAGACATTGAGGTTTACAAAGTTCGTTATCGGCGGACTAGATTAGTGGGAATTACATTAGATGCAAATCTTGATATCAAGCTTGAAGAATTATGGGGTTAGCCGATATTGTTTCTGATGGCTTAGACTCTAAAGTTGTCCGCCAGCAGATAGGTGAGAGAATTTTCAAATCTTCATTTGAAGATAAGCAAACCACCCAGCAGGGTGAAAATAACATCATTTCTTGGATTTGGAATTCTGGTAGTAAACTTGTAGGCTTTCTAGTTGCAAACGCTGGAAAATTAATTAGTTTTACTTTGACTGGCGCTTGGTCTTTATTTGTCTCAACAATCCAATTTATTTGGAATTTCGATTGGAATATGAGTGACAAATCAATTGATCAACAAATCCAACAGTATTGGAATAATATTTTAGGAATGCTTGGAGGGACTTTAGGTAATCTATTCGGGTATTTAGCTTGTGGTGTGGTTCCCGCCGCCACCATTGCAGTGTTCAATGAACCTCTTGGCGCTTATGTAATGAAAAATGTACTTGAGGAATTAGCTGAGGAATTTTTATCAAACGTAGCTAATTTGGTTCGGTACACTTTCATGAGTGGGGTACAAGCACTTATATTAATTGGATTCAAAAATATTAGAAAATGGATTAAAGGTAATGCTGCATTTTTTGGGCGGATATTTGGAGACAAAGCAGAAAATGCTATTAAAGCTTGGGGCGCTGAAGGTTCAAAACCTTGGAGTTTCGCCATACAAAATGAGAAATTCTTAGAATCCATTCCTAATGAAGGAATTAGAAATTTAGTTGAAGAATTTCAAGAGGAAGCCTGGGAGGGATGTGTGGAAGCTGGCTATGTAGTAGCGAATTCAATTGATAGTTATTTGGCTGCTGAAAAGCTTAAAAAACAAATTCTTCCCGCGGCAGGTGAAACTAAATATGTGGAAATTACACCTGATAGGAGTATTGAGAACCAAAAAATAATTCTTGCAGGTGCGGAAGATATTTTGAAACCTGTAATTGTCCAGACTTTGACTAATTATCAAATGATGGAGGATAAGGATATTGGTACTTTTGTAGGTAGCCCAATTGATGAACTATTGAGAAGTAAACCAAGAACAATTAGCTTACAAATTCAGTTTTTCAGCGTCAAAACACCGCCCTGGTCGAAGCGTCAGGGAGAAAGCCGACTTGTTAGCGCGACCTACACCGTCCCCGATATTGACTCCGTTAAATTGGACTGGGAGAAAATCAAGCTTTACTGCGGTGGCGAAAATGGCTATATGTATGGGCGGTATCGGGCAACTGGAATGCTAGATAATGGGCGGCAAATGGCAATCTACGCCCACACAGGAGATGAAGCTGAAGACAGAATGAGGGAACTGCTTAAATTATCTAAAGCCAGTTTGCTCAAGAAACCGACAATTTCAGAAGATAGGGCAGAAGACAGCACGGGCAGTTACTTAAAGCAACCCATTAGAATTTATCCGGCATATTTCACAGTTTTAAATCAATACCAAGTTCCAGGCGCTCCAGGTTCAAGTATTCCTATTACTGGAAAGCGGTACATGAGGCGCACCGATAGAATTGATCTTTGGGTTGAAACTAAACCCTATGACTTCCAAGAACGTATTTTGGAATTACTCAAAAAACCTGGAGCAGAACAAGAAACAACCTAATGATTAATTATGCCTTTATCCAACCCAGAAGGAACACATCAAACTCTTTTATTAATTGCAACTAAAACAAGTAATCAATCTCTAACAAGTAACGCAGCAGCAACACCAATTATTTACAACACAAAAGATTATGACCCTTACAATGGGTATGTTTCATCAGGTACAGGTCAAGGGATTTATACTGTACCAGCTTGGTTCAGTGGCATTGTTGAATTAACTTGTGCTGCTTCTGTTTCGTTTTCTGGCGGTGGTAGCTCTGGTACAGAAACTATTGTGCTTTCCGCATATAAAAATGGCACCTTTATCGGTGAATTAGATAGAGCATTGGCAACTGCAATTGCTGGTGCAAGTGATGGCGCTGGCAATAGTATTTATATTCCTAGCGTCTCACCTGGCGATACCGTAGAGGCGAGAATTCAAACTCTTTATACTGCTGCTACTGGCACGATAACAATAGTTGGTAGTGCGAAAAATCAATTATCTCTTGTTGGCTGGAGTACGTGAAACTTAATTGGTAAAAACCCACAGGATTTTCTACTGTATTTCGATTATCTTAAGAAGATCCTTTGCAGAGTGGCGGTGTTGTCGCCACTTCATTTTATGTTTTCTTCACTAAAAGATTCTGTAGATGTAATATTATCTGTAACTGCTTTAATAGGGATAATTTTTCACATTGCCAAAATTAAAGCCGATATAGAAAAAGCTATTGATGATGTTAAAGATGAGCTACGAACTGAATTAATGAGTTTGAATACAGATGTTAAAGTATCTCGCGCTCAACAAGAAGGTAAAAAGGAGATGGTCGAGTACTTTATTAACGATTTGTATTATCAAATTCATCACAAATTTTATCGAGTCTGGAATGAAGTAAAAGACTTGCAATCTTTTTTACAAAAAGACGGATATGTAGCCAGAGTCAGGCACGAAGAACCACCAGCACCAAAAAAAATTAAAATCGACGAGATTTGAGCTTCACTCATGGGAATGCTGATATAAACGTAAGCAGTAAATTTTATGAGCCAACAAACTTTAGATAGACTCAGTACAATCTTTGGTGCGGTTGCGGGTATTTCGAGCATCCTTGGTAGCACTGGGCTAATTAATCAGCAATTCGCTGGCACGGTGGCAGGGCTTTCGACAGCAATACTCGGTTACTTGGTACAACGCCAGCCGGGACAGCCACAAACACAGCCTAAATAAGACAAGAAATAATGGAACATACTTTAGAAGAGTTTTTGCAACGCCATCAAGCTAAAGCAGTTGACTTTGGCTTAAGAGCCGAGTGCTACAAAGGGCAATGGCGATTTTACATTCATCCGCAACATGTTGACGGGGAAACTTGGGATTTTGAAGTCAATGGCAATCAGTTAACTTGTGTTAGTGTTCCTAGCACGTTGGATAGCTAAGCTGCACGTATTCACAAGCCCTGTATTGCCATACAACAAGGCAATACAGGGCTTTTTTAAGCTCAAGGGATTTACAGCAGTTTGCTAGTCGAACAACTTACCACACTCCCATTGCTGGGCGAGAACAGCTACTCGCTGATATCCTCCCACTGGTGCAGGACGCTCAATTTTAGTTTAGGCGATCGCCCACGCAAAAAAAAATTGAGTTTATTGAGAACCAAAATCAAATGACACCAGTACTGAAATAGCCAAAATTTCAGTCATTTGAACAGAGTTTGAGTAGGAATTTTGGGGGTATTTGCATTAAAAGCGTCTGGATGCCTTGTAAATCAAGCTAAAAAATATTTAAGTGCTAATAGTGCCTATAAATATTGGTTGTAAAGTCAAACCTCGAAAAACTTGGTTTTCAGTTCTGATTTTGAGTAGCAACTATTTCTCATCTCAACTTAAAAGTTACTCAAAATCTCTTATCTGGGGATAACAGGATTATTTTCGCAGTATATTTAACTAATAATAGTAATTTTGAGAAAAAATACTCAATTTATTGTGCTTATTTATTGCATAAATCTAACTATAGTTAAGTATTTATATCTCTTTTGATGTATTGACTTCTCAATTTTTATCGCAATTTATCTTGCGCGTTCTTAAAAAAGGTTATAAATTATTAGTTTATAGGGGAAAAATAAAATTGTAGTGGCAAAAATAAAATTTTCATACGTAATTATACTGAAATAAATTCGGTTTAAATAGGTTACAAGATATATTTTGATTGATTTAACTGTTTCTAGGCAGAAAACAGAACATTAATTAATCTATAAATATATTTTTTCTCACTATTTTCAGTAGTAATTTATTGCTGAGGTAAAAAATATAAATTCAATTTACTGAAAGCATAATTAACGGTGAGATTACTTAAAAACTGTTAATTTAAATCAAAAATACTGGCTTTAAGAAGATACTATTTCTGCTGTTATATAAGTTCTCTTTGTTATGATGAGGATGGCAGAAAATTAGACAATAAGGCGCATTTACTACGAACATACACCCTGAATGGAGTTTTTTAGGCAATGCAAATAGAGAATTTATTAACAGATGAAATTACAGAAAAAGCAGCATGGGAAGCACTAGAAAAATCGATTCTCTACTATCATGGGCGACCAATTGGTACAGTTGCTGCTTATGATAATTCTGTAGAAGCACTCAATTATGACCAGTGTTTTATTCGAGATTTTGTCTCTTCAGCATTAATTTTTCTTGCTAAAGATAGAACCGATATTGTTCGCAATTTTTTAGAAGAAACTTTAAAGTTACAACCAAAAGAAAGGCAATTAGATGCCTATAAACCAGGCAGAGGTTTAATTCCAGCCAGCTTCAAAGTTGTTGTGGAGAATGGCGAAGAATATTTAGAAGCAGATTTTGGTGAACATGCAATCGCTAGAGTTACACCAGTTGATTCTTGTCTGTGGTGGATTATTTTGTTACGTGCTTATGTTGTAGCTACAAAAGATTTTTCCATAGCCTATCAGCCAGAATTTCAAAATGGCATTCGGTTGATTATGGAAATTTGTTTGGCGAATCGTTTTGACATGTACCCAACACTGCTAGTTCCCGACGGTGCTTGTATGATTGACCGTCGTATGGGTATATATGGCCATCCTCTAGAAATCCAAGTTTTATTCTACACAGCACTACGGGCAGCGCGGGAATTACTAATTTGTAAAGGCAATCAAGATATTGTAGCCGCTATTGATAATCGTTTACCGCTTTTATGCTCCCATATCCAACAGCATTATTGGATAGATATTAATCGCTTAAATGCCATTTATCGCTTCAAAAGTGAAGAATATGGCAAAACAGCAGTTAATCTATTTAACATCTATGTAGATTCTATTCCCTATTATGAATTAGATAAATGGCTACCCCGCAAAGGCGGTTATTTAGCAGGTAACGTCGGCCCTTCACAGCTTGATACACGCTTTTTTACTTTGGGTAACTTGATGGCGATTATTTCCGATTTAGCCACTGAAGAACAGTCACAAGCAATTATGACTCTCATTGATGAAAGATGGGACGATTTAGTGGGAGATATGCCAATGAAAATCTGTTTTCCAGCTTTAGAACATGAAGAGTACAGAATAGTTACAGGATGTGACCCAAAAAATATTCCTTGGTCTTATCATAATGCTGGTAGCTGGCCTGTTTTGATGTGGATGTTGACAGCAGCAGCTATTAAAACTGGTAAAGTAAATTTGGCCAGAAAGGCAATTGAAATTGCGGAAGCACGGATTGGTGAAGATGAATGGCCTGAATATTACGATGGTAAAAAAGGTAGATTAATTGGCAAACAAGCTAGAAAGTATCAAACTTGGACAATTGCTGGTTTCTTATTAGCTAAAGAATTAATCAAAGATGACTCTCATTTACCGCTAGTAAGTTTCGAGAAGTTACCACCAGAGTTAGTATCAAGAGCATGTGAGTTTGAAATTCGCAGTGTAGATCCTCTTAGCTCTTAATCTTGATTAAAAAAGAATTCAGTCGTCAGAATTCAATTCTGAATTCTGGCGCAATACAGCAGATTCAGTGTTTATGAGGTACAGCAACTGATTGAAAAAAGTAATGATTTTTGAAAGTTAGTTTCAAAATTTTCCTCTAAGAAAATAGCGATCGCACCCAAACCCGTGTAAATAACTTACAAATTAAAAGCGATCGCCCTCAGCACTTTTCTCTGGCAGCATCAGATTTTAATCAATTACCTGCCTTCTCATTGACTTAATTTGACTACGCTTAGTTTTACTGTCAAGACGTTTTTTTTGAGAACTGCGAGTTGGTTTGGTGGGTTTGCGGATTTCGGGCAGTACAACTGCGCTGAGTATGAGTTCCTTGAGTCGTTGCAAAGCTTCTTCCCGGTTTTGTTCTTGGCTGCGGTGTTCTTGAGCTTTGATAACAACAACTCCATCCTGGGTTATACGTCGGTCGTTGAGCTTGAGAAGTTGCTGTTTATAGAAAGCAGGTAGTGATGAAGCTTCAATGTCAAAGCGTAAGTGAATGGCTGTAGCAACTTTGTTGACGTTTTGACCCCCGGCTCCTTGAGAACGAATCGCGCTAATTTCGAGTTCGTTATCAGAGATGATGATTTTATTCTTAATTTGCAGCATAACTTAACTATACGCCCGAAGCCGCAAAGAAAGCAGGGTAGTTAAACGTTGCATGTCTACTGTATTTCTGGAATACACAGATTTCTCACTTATGAGAAATCCAGGATTAAGGGTGGTCATTCTACTTGTGTGTACCATGCTGATAGAATAATACAGCCCTGCCGAGTCACCGGGGGTAGATAAAAACTTATGACTAACCCCCGCCAAATAGCTTTTATTGCTTTGCGAGATGTTCACAAAGGGGCGTATGCTGATGTCGCCCTAGATAGAGTGTTGCGAAAATTTAAATTGCCAGATAGCGATCGCCGTCTAGCGACAGAATTAGTTTATGGCAGTGTCCGCAGACTACGCACCCTCGATGCTTTAATTGACCAAATAGCCACGAAAAAATCTCACCAACAACCACCAGAACTGCGTACCATCCTGCATCTCGGTTTTTACCAACTGCGCTATCAAGAACGCATTCCCCCCTCGGCGGCTGTGAATACGACTGTGGAACTCGCTAAGGAAAATGGTTTTTCTGGACTCACAGGTTTTGTCAATGGTTTATTACGCCAATACATCCGTCTCACCGAAAAATCCCCCGAACCTCTGAAATTACCAGAAAACCCTATGGAACGTTTGGGAATTTTACATAGTTTCCCTGACTGGATAATTCAGGTTTGGTTAGACCAAATTGGTTTGGCAGAAACCGAAAAACTCTGTGAATGGATGAACCAAACACCAACAATTGATTTACGCATCAACCCACTACGCACTAATCTAGAACAAGTAGAAACAGCCCTAGCATCAGCGGGAATTTTTACGCAAAGAATTTCTCATTTACCCCAAGCCTTACGGTTAATTAGTAGTACCGGAGGAATACAAAATCTACCAGGATTTACTGAAGGTTGGTGGGTTGTGCAAGACGCAAGCGCCCAACTGGTGAGTCATTTACTCGACCCCCAAGCGGGTGAGGTGGTGATTGATACCTGTGCAGCCCCTGGAGGAAAAACAACGCACATTGCCGAATTAATGCAGGATCAAGGTAAAGTTTGGGCGGGCGATCGCACTGCTTCCCGACTGCGAAAACTCCAAGAAAATGCTCGACGACTAAATTTGCAATCAATTGAAATTTGTGCTGGCGACAGTCGCAACTTGCCGCAATTTTATAATATTGGCGATCGCGTATTGTTAGATGCACCATGTTCTGGTTTGGGAACCTTACATCGTCACGCTGATGCACGTTGGCGACAAACACCAGAATCTATTCAAGAACTTTCACTGCTGCAAAAGCAATTACTGTCACATACATCAAATTTTGTCAAAAATGGTGGCGTACTTGTTTACGCCACCTGTACACTGCATCTAGCAGAAAATGAAGCGGTAATTTCGGGATTTCTGGCAAAGAATCCTGAATGGCAAATTGAGCCTCCCGCAGTTGGTTCACCCTACTCTGTTTATTCCACACCTCAAGGCTGGCTAAAAGTTTGGCCTCACCGTTGGGATATGGACGGCTTTTTTATGGTGCGCTTAAGAAAAACTAATGATTCCGGGTGATTACTACCAGGGATTGTACGATTTGATTGAAGCCCCAATCTACCACAGGAGGCAGCAATGGTTACTGATTCCAATGTAAAGAACTTAGTTAAAATCTTGATTGGAGCCGCTTGGATTGATGGGATAATTCAGCCAGAGGAGCGACAGTATCTCCGCGAAATTGCACAAGCAAAAGGTTTGGCTACCGACCCAGAAATCAAGCCTTGGTTGTACGAATTAGTACCTGTGCAACCAAAAGAATGTTATGCCTGGGTGAAAGAATATTTAGGCGATCGCCCAAGCGTCGAAGATTGCGAAAGTCTCATTGAAGCTATTAGTGGCTTAATTTATAGCGATGGAGAAGTCGCCACCGAAGAAGCCAGACTTTTAACGCAACTTCAGGATTTAGCAGAACAAGAATCAGCCCAACAACCAGTTCATAATGCGTTGCTTAAACAAATTCAAAAGCTTTATCGGCGTTGGGTCGAAGTTCAAAATTAACACTGTAAGTCTATAGTCAAGAGTCCAACGTCAAAAGTCAAAAGTCTAGATCCCCAATTCTCAAACTTTGACTTTTCCGGTGATGCTATTGCGTCGCTAACGCTACGCTAACAAGTCAGAAAACCCGATGACAGCACTAAATCACCATTGACCGTTGACTATTGACTATTGACTTATTATGCCTTTGGTTCACCTACACCCGGAGTTTCTTCTTTGTCTACTTTGGGTACAAAGTCGGGACGATCTTTACTTTCCCAACCAACTGGGCGTTTGGAGTTGTACCAAGCAATAGAACCAATGGTGACAGCAGCAATAAAGCCAACTACATAAACCAATGTAAAAGCCAAGGGGAAATGACCTCCACCTGTGGCGACTGAATCCGCTGCTTGCATTAATATATTCATGAGTATATGTTCCTTTTTTACGCAACACTACTTAAGACACTATAAAACTAGAGTATCACTTACATCCTCCCCAAGTTTGAAATAATTGGTCTTTCAGTAGACACAGGCAGTGCAGTCCTTGGAATATCAAGGCCTGCAAAAAATTTATCTATAAAAAAATATTTTTAGCTGCACCTACATTTCACGCAAAAATCTTCAGGGGAACTATTGCAGACATCTTGGCGACAGGTGCAAAAACTTTATACTTAGGTATGGAATAAGACAGTTAATAATGGTAACAATGCTAGGAGGAATCCTGGAGAAGATTGCCAGTTCATTGTTAGCGCAGGTTCTGGTGGTGCGAGTAAAGCATCGATTCTTTGTTCGAGGCGATCGCCTACAGCAGTACCCAACGCCGCACAGCAAACCTCAGATTCTGGTAAGACAGAAGTTTGACTCACAACCAACACCAGCGATTCTGCTAACAGCAATGGATCTACTTGAGATACAGCATAACTATCTGCACGGAGTTCTCTCAACACCAGTAATTCTTGCCACAATTCATCAGTATGAGGTAAGTAAGCAGTACAAGAACGCACCCAACCCAGCCAAAAAAACCAAAATGTATCTCGGTAATAATGATGTCCTTGCTCATGGGCTAAGACACTTTCTACATGAGCAGGTGAAAGAGTTTGGAGTAATCCTTGACTAACTACTAATTCTGGTTGCCAAAAACCAATTTGACCAGCGAACAATGCTGGTGTGTTGAGTAGTCTGACTAATTTACCATCCAGATTGACCAAGGGAGAATGACGGGCAGATTCTACAGATTGCCAACCTTGAAAAGTTAGCTTGATGACCAAAAAGGCAAAATAACACAGGGTGATAAATGCTAAGTCATAGCTCAACCATCCTGTATAGGCTCCACCCATTTTACCTTGTGGCCCCATACACAGCAGAGAGATCGCCGTCATAAATAGCAACAAAGGCGGAAATAGAAAGATAAATAGAGTTTTCCGCCACCGCACGTTCCAATTACCTGGAGTATTAACCCAAGAGCATCTCAATATCCAAGAGACTGTCACAGCAGTCAAAATCATGATTAGGTGCATTATTGTTCCTCCCTGGCTTGACGTGCAGCTTGAATGCGCTTGGCGATCGCTTCTATTTGCTGACTTGCAGTTTCATCCAGACTATCGGCAAAAGCAGCAATCACATCGGGATTACCCACGGCTAAAAATCGTTGTAATTGATCATGCGCTTTAATGACTTGAGCTTGTTGCTTACTTAGCAATGGTCGCCAATAAAAGGCGCGTCCTTGTTTATCGCAAGCCAGCCAACCTTTTTCAGTAAGGCGACGCAGCACCGTGGTGACGGAAGTATAAGCCAATTCTCGGTTAGGATCAGCCAAAATGCGATCGTGTACATCTTTAACTGTCGCGGAACCAAGTTCCCAGACAATATTTAAAATTTCTGCCTCTAAAGGGCCTAAAGACAGTTGTTTTGGGCGGTAATCGGGTAAAGGTGCCATGTCGATTTTAGATCCTAGAGTTGAGAGTGGCAGATTTAACGCAAAATTCCCCTCTTGAGAAACCAAGGTAGAGTTATTATAATCGCCTGTTTTTGACATCTCTGATTCCATTAAATCAATCAAGCGATCGCACCTCTACAAATATCATCTCAAATCTTCATAATCATTGCCCTTCACTAGCACTCAAAGGATCTGCAATTATGTATGCAGTGTGTGCAGATTGCTGATCAACGTAACACTAGTGCCGCTATTCGCCACCTTAAACAACTGTTAAGTAACAACTAAAGTTAAGGCTATTTGCCCTCATTGGCCAACCTCTTGCCATAACCCCGAAAAATTCCTATTGCTTAAATTGTCATTATGGCTGTTAACACAAATTAGAATGTATCTCGACAATAATATTTTATAGTAGGTGTATCCAGCGCGTGAAGTTATTCGTATACCACACTCCAGAATTAACTCCTAAAGATGAAATTCCAGACTGCGCGATCGCAGTCGATGTCTTGCGAGCCACTAGCACAATTGCCACAGTCTTAGCGGCTGGAGGCGAAGCAGTACAAGTCTTCAGCGATTTAGACAATCTCATAGAAGTTAGTGAACGATGGCCAGCAGAAAAACGTTTAAGAGCCGGAGAACGTGGCGGAGCCAAAGTTACTGGCTTTGAACTCGGTAACTCTCCCCTAGACTGTACATCAGATCTAGTGCATGGTCGTCGCCTGTTTATTAGTACTACTAATGGTACTCGTGCTTTACAACGCATACAAGATTCTCCGGCTGTACTAGCAGCCGCTTTGATTAACCGAGGCGCAATAGTAAAATATCTTTTAGCAAAACAGCCAGAAACAGTCTGGATTGTTGGTTCTGGTTGGGAAGGGAGTTTTGCCTTAGAAGATACAGTTTGTGCTGGTGCGATCGCTCATAGTATCGGCGAAAAATCTCAGGTGTCACCTGATGAATTAGCGGGTAATGATGAATTGATTGGTGCGATCGCACTTTACACCCAGTGGCAAGATAATTTATTGGGATTATTTCATCATGCTAGTCACGGCAAACGATTATTACGCCTAGAATGTCATGAAGACCTAAAATATTGTTCCCAGACTGATATTTTGGATGTTTTGCCAATACAACAAGAAATAGGAGTTTTAAAAAGCCAAAATTAAACATTACTCATAACTCATACATCATCCAAACATTCTCAAGTTTTTTCTTCTTGTTGTCTTGGCTTTTTGGCGATTTCTCAGAGTTTAATGTACTAAATTTAACTTTTGTGGTCTATCTGGAAGCCTAGTCTTTAAGCAACGCTTGTTTTGTTGGCATTCATGAATGATTAAAAATATCCCCGGTATTTATACCAGGGATATTCAATTACTTTTTTTAATGTAAAACTACTTAACTATAAAATAAAGTTAACTAAGCTTTTTCATACATACATTCACGATTAAAAGAAAACAGCCCCTAGAGATAGCCTCAGCCAGAACAGATTCATTAAAAAGGGTTTTTTCTAAGTTAATCTTTAAATTTGTGTTTATTTATTTGTTTATTGATGGTTTTATCAATCTAAATTCAACTTGCCACCATAGTTATTTACATCATTGTGCTAACTTAAAAAATATCTTGCGCTGACCTCATATTTGGCTGATGGTTGACTTGAGTGCTAATATTCTCAATGAGAAATTTAGAATCTGAACTAAATACCAGGGGCAATAGAAAACTCGGAACCTGTAAAACAAGTTTAAAAAGTTATGAAGAGGCAATATGCTTCAACTCATAGCAAAGCGAATCAAACTCTTTATTGTTTCTGAGGATAGCTCATTAAAGTAAAGTTATGCTTTTTTAGCTAATTTTGGGTAAATCAACCCTTTTCCGCACAACTGCGTATAAGCGCAAATTTTAATAGACAGATATTCAGTCTGAATAAATAAAGATTTCTGTAGTTTTATCCAATACACCAGATTTGTAGCATGAATAAAAAATGGGCGGTCAAGCGAATAACCATCAACCTGGCATTAAACGAAGCCAAAAATTTGGAAAATTATTGTGATCAGACAGGAAGGCCAGCAACAGATGTGATTAGGGAATTGATTCGAGGATTAGCTACTACGAGGTCTGAGTAGTAGCAACGTTTAGTCTGCGTTTGCAAACATTGCATTGAGGATTTCCTCGACCTTAACTTTTTCAGAGTTGTCTTGAAAAACTTAGGTAACAGATAACCCCCGAATGAGTTCTTCAATCACATTTGTGACTGCTTGGCCTGTCTGTTCACAATATCTTTCTAAGTTTTGAGCTTCATCTGGAGTCAAGTCTATAGTAATTTGCTTGAATACTTCTTTTTTACTGGAGTTTGTCAAACCAGAAAATCTAAGGGCAGCTATTTTATCCATAATTTTTTAATTTGTATGGAGTCCCCTAAATATTGCCAATACGGGAACATCTTTACCAGTGAAAATCAAGGTTTTAAGCTCAAAGTTAAGCTTTTTAGTGATCTTCTTGATGAAGAAATTTACTTTAGCAACGTAAAAATCACCCTTTGGCCATCCACGCAATAATTTTTGAGTGGAAGAACATTTTAAAAGCAAATGGGTCTCATTAGGCATTGAAATCATTTTATCGTCAAGTTATCTGCTATCTTGCTTAATAGCAGAAGTACAGTCAAAATCCTACAAAGATATGGGAGTGTACAACGCGAACCATGCCTAATGAATTCTTAATTGATACGAAATCAGCAAGTATTAACCCTGATATGGTAGGGATGAAGAAAAACAATAGTAGTTGGGTAAATCAACCTCAATCAGAGGTTAGTGGTGATTGCTTAACTCAAAAAATGATTCATCCTGAGACTTTAGCTAAAACCCGCAAGCTTTTAGATCAGGCAATAGTATCCGCTTGGCACGCAGTCAAGTCAGATCGCCGACCACCAACTTTAACCCCTACGCGTTGGGTATGGCGACTGGCTGGTTTTTACCACTTGTGCCATTCTACTCCACGACTAATGGAAGAAGCGCGATCGCGTTTTGCTTCAGCAAATCGTCAGACTTTGGCACAGTGGGCTGCACAAAAAGTGCAAGAAGAAGCTGGTCACGACATACTCGCTCTGCGAGATATTCGCTCAATGGGTTACAGAGCCGAAGCTGTTGTCCAAGCCTTTTATCCTCCTGCGGCAAAGGCATTAATGGATTATTTTGCCCAAAGCTCGCAGGACTCAGATCCCATTGATTGCGTAGGCTATTCTTATACAGCAGAACGTTTAGGTACATGTATAGGAGAGGCTTACATTCACAAGATAGAGGCATTGCTACCGCCAGGTATTAACGCCACCCGTTGCCTACGCATACACAGCGCTATTAGTCCTACTGAGGTAAATCACGTTCAGGAAACCGTGACGATGATTGCCGGGCTAACTCCCCAAGAGTGCGATCGCGTGGCACAAGCCTGTTACCAAGCTGCATTATTGCGATTTAGCCCACCTCAAGAAGCCTACATATCAGATGAGGAGATTGAAAACGTATTAGAACCACTAAAACTATCAAGTAAGTAGCAAGAGTGAGGCTGATTCATCGACTGCTCATTTACTCATCAAATAGCCTAGATGAAATTTTGTAAACAAGTTTTAACAGCATAGAATTCTGTGCAATTAACAAGGAGAAGACCATGAAAACAACAACATTAACCATTACAACAATCACCCAGCCATTTTTCACTCATGATGATTCTGTGATTCAACACCAATCTTTAAATAATCATGATTCTGACACTAGTCTCAGCAACAATAACTTAGAAATATTGGATGACACAGACTTGGAATTAGAAAGAATCATGTTCGAGGAATTCGCAGATGGATTGCCCAGTGACATTCCTATGGCTGATTTTTAGTTTCCGTCTACTTGTCTAATTGATAAAACTTAAGTGATTAAGTAAATAGTCTATATCCCTTGATTATCTAGCTTGTGGTCAAAAAGAGTCTTAAGATGCTCACAGAGTAATTAGAGCGAATAGCGTCGAGGTTAGATAACAAGGGATTAGCACTTATTTTATTACCATGTATTCTTTTGATGACTGAATCAATGCTCTATGAGACAGTCCTCTACTCTTCTAGTTTTTTACACAACTGCCCCCAATCCCTTCAAAGTAGTAATGGTTGCAGCCGTTAAACCTGTAACTCCCCTAATATTCATTGACTCATAAAATTTTTTAGCTTTTAAAGTTTTTAAGCACTCAGCCGTGTTGATATCCCAAAGTTTAATCGTTTCATCAGCGCCGCTGCTGGCTAAAGTCAGATTATCTGGGCTAAAAGCGATTGACCATACCCAAGCTGAATGCCCACATAATGTACTTTGACATTCTCCTGTATCCACATCCCATAATTTAATTGTGTAATCGGGACTGCTACTAGCTAGTATCTGTCCATCTTGACTAAAAATAACTGCTTTAACAATACTATTTGCACAAACCTCAAAAGTTTGTACACAGACACCACTGTTAATATTCCACAAACGGATTGTTCCGTCATAACTTGCACTTGCCAGTAGTTCACCATTTGGGCTAAAAGCGATTGACCATACCCAATTGGTATGTCCTTTTAATGTTCGTTTGCACTCACCAGTCTTCACATCCCATAACTTAACGGTCTGATCCCAAGATCCACTTGCTAATGTCCTATATTGAGGATTGAAGGCTACTGACTGAACAGCCGCATTATGTCCTTGGAGGGTTTGTAATGTTTGGCCTGTATTAATATCCCACAACCTGATTGTTTGATCGTCACTACCACTCGCTAACATCTGGCCATCAAAACTAAAAGCAATTGATTGGACAGCAGCACGATGTTCCTGCAAAGTTTGTAAAGTTTGACCTGTGTTAATATCCCATAATCTGATTGTTTGATCATCGCTGCCGCTTGCCAATATTTTCCCATTTGGGCTAAGGCTTACTGATCTAATCGCAGCACGATGTCCGAGAAAATTTTGCAAGACCTGACCTGTATCAACATTCCATAACCTTACTATCCGGTCATGACTACCACTTACCAAAAACTGACCATCTGGACTGTAAGCAACTGACCAGACCTGACTAGTATATCCACTGAAAGTTTTGAGACATTGGCCAGTACTAACGTCCCATAGTTTCACAGTTTGATCGTCACCGCCACTAGCAAGAATATCTCCTTGCAGACTAAAAGCGACAGTAAATACCCAGCTAGAGTGTCCTTGAAGGGTTTTCAGACATTGTCCAG
The DNA here is from genome assembly GCF_000316625.1 of Nostoc sp. PCC 7107. Lineage (GTDB taxonomy): Bacteria > Cyanobacteriota > Cyanobacteriia > Cyanobacteriales > Nostocaceae > Nostoc_B. The sequence continues at coordinate 3,593,277 of NC_019676.1, forward strand.
TATGAAAATTCCATAATTTTACGGTCTGATCGAGACTGCCACTAGCGATGAGATTGCCTTGAGGACTAATAGCTACTGACCAGACAGCAGCATGGTGTCCATGTAGAGTTTTAATACATTTCCCGGTTTCAATATCCCATAACTTTACTGTTTGGTCATCACTGCTACTGGCGATAGTCTTTCCGTCAGGACTGATACCGATGGAGCGTATGCCATCAAGATGCCCTTGCAAAATTTTGAGGCATTCACCAGTCCTGACATCCCACACGCGAATTGTGTCATCATCGCTGCCACTTACTAGCTTCTGACCATCCAGAGTGAAAACTGCACAGACTATCCAACTTGTATGTCCCAGAAAAGTTTTGAGGCATTCACCAGTACTAACACTCCATAGCTTTATTTTATGGTCATTACTACCACTTATTAGGGTATTACCATCTGGACTAAAGGCAACTGTCCACACCTCATGTTTGTGTCCTTGCAGAGTTTGAAGGCATTGACCAGTAATAACATTCCACAACTTCACAGTGTGGTCGCTACTACTGCTTGCCAAAATACTATTATCAGGACTAAAGATAAGTGATGGAACCCAGTTAGTATGTCCTTTGCAAATTAAAAGTTGTCTCCAGTCTGAAACTTGGTACAAGCGAATCTCGCCATTGGTATCGCCTGTAGCTAAAAGTTTGCCATCAGGACTAAAAGCTACTGAGGCAATACCACCAAAGGTTTCAGTAAAAACAGATTTGGCTAAATCAGCATTTTGAAAATTAACATTGTGCAGCTTGATATTCCGCAAGTCTGCTTGCCAAACTGTCAATTGTGAGAAATCATAGCCTGTTAAATCTGTTTGTAATTGGCACAACAAATTAAGAATATTTCCACCTGTATAACCAGGTTCTTGGGGTGATTCTGCTCTAAGCTTGACTAAAAGTTTAGTTAATTGGTTTTCAATACCTTTTTTGCTTCTTAATACAGTGAGCAAACCATCAATCACTGGTTTGAGAATGAGGCGAATTTGAGTTTCTCTGATGTAATCTTTAGCACTTGCCTTGATCAGAGCATGGCATCTCAAAAGGTGAATATTCTCAGTAATAATTTCTTCACAGGCTCGCTCTATCAATACCTGAGTTACATATTCCATGACTACAGGTTGTAAGGTGAAAGTTGTGGTGCTTTTTTCCACTAGCGATCGCCTGACTAAAGATTCTAGAGCCTCTAGTGATTTTTGTGGTGGCACTGGCGATAAAATATCTTCTCGTAAGTCTGATAGCGCTACTGGTTCACAATTAATTGCTAACCAGTACATGATTTCCTTTTCTAAATCTGACAAGCGCTCAAACTGCTGGTCTAAAATATCCCGAATATCGCCAAAAACAACTGTATTTTGTTGTAAAAACTCAGTTACATTCCCAGCAAACACATCTTCAATAGTTGTCGCCACTATTTTTAAGGCTAATGGATTACCGCCATAGGATTCAATCATGGCTTTCCATTCGTCTTCGGCGGCCGATAATCCTTTGACTTTTAAAATTTCCTGGCCTTCCAGTACCTTTAAGCCACTTAATTTTAAGGAGCGTACTGGTGATGTTTCCCCTTCTAATAGTGCGACTTCTTGAGGTTTTTCTCGGCTAGTTAATACTAAACAACTTTGGTGAGTGGCTTCTCCTAAACGCCTGAACAAATCACCATAACCTTCATATCCTTCTCGATATTTTCCGGCTCGACTGCCATAACGTAAAATGGATTCTGCATTGTCCAGAATCAACAGACAGCGATGCTTGCGAAGATAATCAATCAAACGTGATATGCGATCGCTTAAACTTTCTGGTAAGTTAGCTTCTGTTTCTTGTTCGTCAGAGAGAAATTGAATCAACTGAGTAATTATAGCTTTCACTGGTGGAGCTTCGCGGAGCGATCGCCAAATCACATACTCAAAGTCTTCTTGAATTTGTTTCGCCAGCTTTACAGAAAGCGCAGTTTTACCAATACCACCCATGCCTAACAATGCCACGAATTGGCAACGCTCATTCAGCACCCATTGCTCTAATGCGATCAGTTCTTCTTTACGTCCATAAAAAACTGGTAAAAAAGTAGCATCTCCCCAATCTAGACGATTATTTGAACTTAAATAATCACTTTCATTTATTTGTAAATTAAAAATTAAAAACAGTTTTTCCAGAGTTTTTTTATCTACTCCGCCTTCTCGGTTGATTACTTTTGAGATTGTACTGGGATGTAAACCGGAAAGTGAGCTAATATCTTCAAGTGTGTAGCTATTGCCGAAATTTTCCTTTGCTTCTGACTTACGTTTTGCCTCCTGAAGTTTTTGTAAACCCCTAGTAGTAAGTGCAACACCACGCTTGCGTTTCCAATTCTGTAATACCATGTATTAAAACTGTATTAATTATCGCCTAGCCCTGATATTCTTGGCTTTTTTCCAGAAGAATGTAGTAATTCTAATTTATTTGCAAAATATGTAGTTCAGCATTTTAGTTCAAGCAAGTTTTATCATGTTCAATAAAACAGTCTAAACTTGAAATATGACTAAATTATGCTGAATTTATCAAAAAATACTTCAATAGTTATAGTTTACTGGGAATGAGATTATTCACAGGAGTAGGGATATTAAACGTAATTTCGGCTGTATCTTAGCATATACTACGACAATACTCACCCTGAGAATATTGAACCTTCCTGTTTATAATGTTTCTTTCCTGCCCATTACGCTCAACGATAGGCAACGCGGAGACTTTGAATCAAGATTATCAAAGAAGCGATCGCCATCAATCCACCCCAAAACCAATAAGGCAAAAGTAAATATCTTTGCATCTGGGCTGTATCAGATAGCCCTAAAGAACCAGCGCTATAACTAAATAAATAATTGAGTTGGTGGTATGTACTCACGCAAGCTTGTACACCCAAAAATTGAATAGCAAAACCCTGCATCCAACGGGGTGCTTTTAAAGCCATCCCAAGGATAATTAAACCTAATAAAGGAACTGCCAACAAGCCAAACCAAGAACGTACCCAAATTAATGTAGAAAACAACAAAAAACCGCCTAAAATTTTTAAACTCAAAGATGCTGCTTTAAAACTGCGGGAAGCTAAAATCAAAGCTGCACCAGCAATTGGCGGCCCCATTGGCCCGGCTGCGGCGACTAAACCAGGGCCAATCGGGCCAAGTGAGGTGGCGATGCGATAAGTAGCTACACCAGAACCATTGCTAAAGATTTCTAACTTTTGAAACTGTCCGCCTAATACCAGCGCCATCAAACCGTGTCCCATTTCATGAAACCAAGTTGCCAGGATAGTGAACGGGTATAAAATATAATCGCCGCCGGGAACTTGCCATAATACAGCCGTGGCGATCGCAGCTGCGACTAACCAATTTAACCCCATACGTTCTACTACTGGCGGGGCTTCTGTAGAGAGCAAGGTTTCAAAATGTTTTCCTGGTTCCTGCATGGCGCACTTTCCTGAATGTAATTACCCCAATTATAGAAAGTCTGAAGTATGAAGTATGAAGTGTGAAATGTCACGTATGAAGTGTGAAGTGTTAGGTATAAGTTTTATTTTTTAGTTTTTAAACTTCAGACTTCAGACTTCACACTTCACACTTTTTTAGGTTAGTTGAAAGATAAATGTTACCAAATCACCTTTACCGAGGCTGATGCGATCGCCTGGGCGGAGGCGGTGTCTGTTCCCTGGTAATAATGGCAAGTTGTTAATATAAGTGCCATTGGAACTACCGACATCTTCTACATAGTAAGCATCTCCCTCAACGCGAATATCTGCGTGTATCCGAGAGACAATTTCCGAATTACTAAATCCTGAAACATCGATATCAGGAGGAATACGGTCATTGGGCTTGCCAATGTGAATTACCGAGAGACTTTGGGGTAATTCAATTTCGCGATCGCTTTGAATATGCACCACTCGCGCGGTGACTTGTTGTAATTGAGTTCTCGAAACGCCTGCGGGAGCAGCTTCTGGCTCTTGTTCTGGTGCGGGAGCAGGTTCTGGTTCGGGCGGTGGGCTAGGAATGGCGGCCTCAACAGCTACAGGTTCAGGAGCGATAGGAGGTAGGGGAGGTGGGGGTGTGCTTTCGGCTGCTACCGCTGTTGGTGGTACAGCTACAGGCTGGCTAATTCCTAAAGCATCTGGTTGTAGTAGATCTAATAATGGATCTGGAGTAACTAATGGTGGTGCTTGTACAGGAATTTCGGGAGCAACTGTAGCAGCAACAGGAGCCGGTGCAGCAGCGGAGTGCAGATTAAAGCCACATTGACCGCAGAAAGCAGCATCAGCCTGTACCGTTGCTCCACAGTTAGGACAGTTACTAGTCGCTGGTAAAGGCGTATAGCAAGCTTCACACTGGACAGCGCCGTTGGGATTGGGATGATTGCAATTCGGGCAGACGATCATTGATTTGAGCCTTTGTTGAAGATCAGCGTTAGATAGTACTGGCAAGCAGAAAAAACTCCGTAGATGCTTCTGCTTCTACCAATCGGCAGTTTTGCAAGGGGGCGATTCTAGCTTTCGATTTTAACAACTACTCTTGAGGAAATTAAAAGTAAAAAGGCAAAAGTAAAAAGAATAGACGCTTTTGCCTTTTTACTTTTACCTTTTGACTTTAATTTGGCAATTCCGCCCCAGCTGCTGAATCTAGGAGCCACCAAAGTTCTCCTTGGGGGCGAATTAAGCGAGATGGGTAGCTAAAGTCATCGGCTTGAGGGGCAAAGACTTTGGCTAAAGCTGGTCGTTTATTAGCACCTGCAACGACAAAAATCACGCTGCGAGCCGTGTTGATGAAGGGGTAAGTGAAGGTGATGCGAGGATTTCCGTCTTTGTTACCCACAGTAATTAAGCGATCGCTCACTTTGAGTGCGTCTGTGTGGGGAAACAAAGATGCTGTATGGGCATCATCACCCATACCCAGCAAGATGACATCTAATGATGGGAACTCACCGGGAGCAGTATGAAAAAATTCTCGTAAATCCTGCTCATGCTTGTCAGCCGATAAGGCTGGATCAGCATCTAAAGTAGGGACTGCGTGAATGTTGGCGGCGGGAATGTTAACTCGATCTAGCCATGCACGCCGCGCCATTAATTCATTGCTATCGGGGTGAGATGCGGGAACGTAGCGCTCATCGCCCCAAAAAACGTGAATTTTATCCCAAGGCAAATCTTGAGCAGCGATCGCTTCATATAAAGGCTTAGGTGTACTCCCGCCAGATAGAGCAATCGTAAATTGCCCCCGTTGGGCAATGGCAGTTTCCAACTTCGATAAAATTAACTCCAGCGATCGCGCTACCAGCGCAGACTGATCTGATAGAATTTCTACTGTTTTATTCATGGCTTTATGATTACATTGCCTGCTTCCAGCAATACGATACCGAACTTCTAATCATCCCTCCTTTTACCTTCTAAAACTTTTAACATCATGATTTAAATAGCCACAAATTAACCTCATTTACCGTTATCATCTTTCATGTTCTGTTGTCAGTAGTCAGTGGTACTAACTGGGAAGGGTTTAAGGGGGGTTGGGAGGATTTGAAGAAGATGAAAACGTTAACTAGAACCGTATTGGGTTATGGCTCAATACGGTTCAGTTAAGAAAACTAAATCACAACAAAACCAACAAATGATTACTCAACCAAAACGAAAGAATGATTTTGCAGGGGGTTTGGGGGACGCAACCGTCACCCAATCGGGGGCTTGGGGGATTCTCCCCCAAATCTTGCTTATTGTCCGATAGTTAAGCAGAAATTGAGAAATCAACTCTCATCACCTTAACTGAACCGTATTGAGCTATAGTCTGTCACCTATCACTTGCAACATTACTCAACGGAGTCCAATCCCCAGAAGGAAGAAACGCCGCCCAAAATCTGGGATGCTGATATTCTTGACTATTGAGCAAATCCAACTGTGCAGCACGTAAAGCTTCATGTCTTCCCTTACCCTTCTGCAAATTCTGATAATACTTCACCATTAAATCCTTCGTCGCTGCATCATCCACCAACCACAGACTCAAAACTTGAGATTGGGAACCAGCAATTACCAAAGCCCGCCGTAAACCATACACACCATCGCCAACTTTCACATCACCCTTACCTGTTTCACAAGCCGACAGCACAACTAACTGATTAGAACGCAAATCTAAACCAGCCACTTCCAAAGCTGTCAACACACCATCATCATTCCCTAGGGTGACTTGATTGCGTTTGTTTGCACCAGCTAGAGCTAAACCAGAACGCAATAAGGGATTTTCTACTTGTAAAATATTTGGTTGACTGGGTGTTAACTCTAAATCTGATGATGCGTTGAGGTTTTGTTCCACATCAGTGATAAAGAAACCATGCGTAGCCAAGTGTAAAATGCTCGGACTTTGTATTTGTTTGACTGCGGTTTCTGTCGCATCTTTACCTAAGACTAATTTTGCCTTGGGTAAAACATTTTTAATGGCTATGGCTTCATCTTTAGTAGCAGTTAAAGCTTCAAATTCCAAATTCGCTAAATCACCAGAGCGCAGGTTTTGGGAACTACGCATACCAGATGTTTTCGCAGTTCCTCCAGTTGAGGCTTGATTATCGTAGTCAATATCTGCCAACACCACAGGCGCAGAAGCATTCTGGTTATTTGCTTGAAAGCGTAACAAATCTCTGCCACTGGTAAGGTAAGAAAAAGCATAACTCTGAATCAAGAATTTATCTTGCTGATCCTTTAAGGCTTCAAAGGGAATTAATGTTAATTGCCCATCAGGAGAAATCAAAATATGCCGCGCATCACCCAATAACGGACGGATAGGTGCGATTAATTTATCTTCTAAAGTCCGGGCGAGTTTGTTGAATGACCTTCCTGTAGCTAACTCTACGCGAAAATCAACAGCTAATTTATCAATCTCTGCGGCTTCACCTAAATCAACCCATGAGGGTTTACCAGTAGAACGTAACACCGCCGCCGCATAACGCGCTTTTCCCCAGGTTGGGACATCTTTCACCGATTGAGCATTGAACGGCCGATACTGCACAATCTCTACCAAGACTGCATTTTTGGGGATTTTGGCTTGAATGCTGGCTAATTTTATTGGTTGTGTTTGCTCACGGAATTCAGCACTTTTATTACTAATAGCTGCTTCTAGTTTGGCTTTGTCTGCTTCTAGTTGTTCTAGTTGAGGTTTTAGATTAGCAGTTTGTTTTGTTGATTCAGAAAATACTAATGCGGAGAGTTGCTGTTGTATTTGCAGCCATTGAGTAAATAATTTTTGAGTTTCGGGGTTTTTGTCTAGTTGAGTGCGGAGTATTTGGATGCTATCAGCTACAGCATCTAACACCAGTCCTTTGCGCCGCAGTACGGTGGTTAAGGCTAGAGATGCGGCGGTTGAATTTTTAGTTTTTTCTTGCAGGGATAAGGAAATGGCGGTGTTAGTTGTCCCCCGAAAAGTTCTCACGTAACTCTGTTTTCTTTGTTCTGAGCCGACTGCAAAAATCAAATTGAGATTTTTTGCCTCAATTTCTAGCCCACGACGTGAGAAATCAATAGCACGAGTATGATTACCCTTAGCTGAGTAGAGTAAGGCCAAATTATTCAAGCTCAGGGCGATTAATGGATGTTCTTTACCAAGTACCTGCTCATAAATAGCTAAAGCGCGGAGGTGCAATGGTTCTGCTTGTTGATAATTTCTTTGTATTTGATAGAGTTCAGCTAAGTTATGTAAAATTTGAGCAAAATTACGATGCTCTTGACCAAATACCTGCTCATAAATAGCCAAAGCGCGGAGATATAATGGTTCCGCTTGTTGATATTTACCTTGGGCGCGATAGAGTACAGCCAAATTATTTAAGCTTTGGGCAATCTGCGGATTTTCTTTACCTAAGACTTTCTCTCTGATAGCTAGAGAAAGCAAATATAATTGCTCTGCTTGTTGATATTGACTTTGTTCACCATAAAGTTCAGCCAAATTATTCAAGCTTTGAGCAACATCAGGATGTTCCTTACCCAGAACATTTGCATAAATTTCCAAAGAGCGAAGATACAATACTTCTGCCTGTTGATAATTGCCTTGTTCTTTGTAGAGTAAGGCTAAATTATTTAAGCTTTCAGCGACATAACGATGTTCTTTACCAAGTACCTTTTCATAAATAGCCAGCGATCGCAGATACAATGGTTCTGCTGCTTGATATTTTCCCTGTAATCGATACAGTTCCGCCAAGTTATTCAAGCTATTGGCAACATCAGGCGATTCTTGCCCTTGTGCCTTCTGATAAATAGCCAGAGAACGGAGATACAATGGTTCCGCCTGTTGATATTTTCCCTGTTCTTGATACAGTAAAGCTAAATTATTTAAAGCAATAGCGACATTGGGATCTTCTTTCCCTCGCACCTTTTCAGAAATTGCCAAAGCGCGGAAATATAATGGCTCGGCTTGTTGATATTTTCCCTGTAATCGATACAGTTCCGCCAAATTATTCAAGCTATTCGCAACTAATGGGTGTTCCTTACCCAGCACCTGCTCGCGGATAGCCAATACCCGTTCTGCTAAAGGGGTAGCAGTAGAGTATTTTCCTGCTTGGTATAACTTTCCTATCTGTTGATTAAGTTCTTGGGCTTGTTCTAAAGCTGCTTGCTCCTCTGCTGAGTATATAGGAGTTTGCTGTTGGGCGATCGCTCTAACTGACACACTCAACAATAACCCTGTTGTCATCACACCCGTTACTATCCAAGGTGCGAGACAAATACCCGCAGTACTCATCACATTGAATAACTTTTTCACACTCAACTCACTCTACCTCTAACTCACCTACCACCAAAACCCTCAACTCCGTCACCCGCTTCAAAGCTACATCATTAGTCAAAAAAGCCTCACAACCAGCCGTTTAAGCCACTGCTACCTGTAACGCATCGAGTAACTGAAGCTTATAATGCACCCTAATTCTTGCAGCTTCTCGTGCAATAGCAGCATTAATATCCACAAGAATTACTTGTTCTGGTTGTAAAACATCAACAAAAGCTTGCTCTAAATCTACTAACCCCAGAGCCATAGCACCTACCAAACATTCTGATAAAGTTATCCCAGATGCTACTGGTGTAATGTCAGTTGACAAAAGTTCAAAAATTGGATCGACTAAATCCACAAACTGCGGATGGCGTTCTACAAAATAAATTACGGGTGCTGTATCAAGAAATAAGCGAGAAACTCCAACTAACGCATCGCTAATTCTCATTCCTCTCCTCGCAACAGCCGTTCTCGATGCTCATCCCCTTCTCGTCGAGTCCGCGAAACCCACTCCTGAGCATCCCCACCCAAGAGCGGATAGGGAGCCATACCCTTCAAATCGCTCAACTTGCGTTTTGGTGGCGTTTGGGTGATGTGCTTCTTCACTTGTTTTACCAAATGTCCCATCACCGTCAATTGCTCCTCTGGAGTTAATTGCTCAATATCGTTTAAAATTTTTTCCAGTGATGGACTCATCAACCTAACCGTATCAACTGCTGTAAATTTTAGCGTCTTTACTCTTAGCCACATTCCAATTCTTGCACAAGCGGATCTGAAAAGCTGAGTTAGGTAGCTATTTCAGACTTCAAAAAGATTTTCCCAGCCAGGAATAGCCTCGCGTTGAGCAATTAGTAATTCTTGAATGCCTTTTTCGGCACAATCAAGCAGTTGATTTAACTGTGTACGGCTAAAACTACCTTCTTCCGCCGTTCCCTGCACTTCAATTATGCCCAAATGATGATCCATCACGACGTTGAAATCGACTGTAGCTGCTACGTCTTCTGGGTAGTTTAAATCTAAATATGCTTCACCTTCTAATAAACCTACAGAAACGGCTGCCACTTGTCCAGATAAAGGCGATCGCTCTAACACCCCACGCTGTAATAATTGGGAAATTGCCTGCGCTAAGGCGACAAAACCCCCTGTAATGGCTGTGGTTCTCGTTCCTGCATCTGCTTGTAACACATCAGCATCCACAGTTATTGTCCGTTCTCCCAACGCCTCAAAATCTATTGTTGCCCTTAAGCTGCGTCCAATTAAACGTTGAATTTCTTGAGTCCTCCCAGACAGCTTTAACAATTCTCGTTCTTGGCGCTGCTGTGTGGCTGCGGGTAACATTCGGTACTCAGCCGTTAACCAACCTTTACCACTCCCGTTTAAAAATCTTGGCACTCCCTCATTGATGCTGACATTACAAAGTACCTGAGTATCACCACATTTAGCCAGCACCGAACCAGGCGCAAAACGAGTAAACCCAGACTGAAAGCTTACAGGACGAAGTTCGTAAGGTTGTCTGCCGTCGGGACGCTGCCATGCCATTGGATTGCCTCACAATTTTCATCTAGAATACTGCTTGAAGTGTGAAGTGTGAAGTGTGAAGTGTGAAGTGTGAAGTGTGAAGTCTAAAGTCTGAAATTTTATCTTTTGACTCAGCACTCAGCACTCATCAGCAGATTGAGGATAGTTTGCTCTACCATTTCCGGTACTTGATCACCGTTGATTGTTAACAGGCGGCGGCGACGGTCGTAGTATTCTAAAATCGGGATAGTGCGATCGTAAAATATTTCCACTCGACGTTGGACAATTTCGGGTTGGTCATCTGGTAAAGAACGGCCTAGAGAACGGCTGACCATGATGGCTTGTGGTACTTGTAAATAAATTGCCCAATCTAACTGTTGTCCTAAAGTCTCCAATAAAAAATCTAATTCTTCCGATTGAAAGGCCGTGCGGGGATAACCTTCTAAAATCCAACCACCAACAACATCAAGTTTTTTTAGTCGCAGCCGCATTAATTCAATCATCATTTCATCGGGGACTAACTCACCTCTGGCTACATAGGGTTGTGCATGACGACCGAGTTCGCTATAGTTAGCGATCGCTTCCCGTAAAATTTCACCCGTAGAAATCTGAGGTATATCAAAGTGTCTGCCAAGCCTTTGCGCTTGAGTGCTTTTACCTGATCCTGAACCTCCCAGAATCACTAATCTCACTTAATTTCACTCCTCATCTGGTAAAATTCATAACATTCTACTTTGTTTTGCTCAGACCAATAGTCTAGATCACACTCGGCTATTTTCATTGATTGCTACTAAATTTTGCGATCGTGTTGCGACTAGTTTCATCCAAAAAATGAAAATGTCAATATCCCATACCAATCTTGAATTATGGGATTTTAGATTTTGGATGATTTTTCCCTGTTCCCTACTCCCCACTCCTAAAACACACTTGTCAAAATCAGGTTAATCATATAGATAGATTTGCAATCACTCTCAGCCGAATTTCTTGCCTTATTTCTTGTAATTTTCTAAATTCTCCTTATGGTCGCCCAGTTAGAATCTCCCAGCAGCAATTCGATACTTTCCTTACCAAACCCAGTAGAAGGACTAGTGCAAGTTTTCACTAGCGCTCACCGTAACTTTTTTACCACTGTTATGGCTCAATCCTTGAGAATCGCGGGTCAAGGCACATCAGTATTAGTAGTACAGTTTCTCAAAGGCGGTATCGGCCAAGGACAAGATAAACCAATTCAATTAGGACAAAATCTCGACTGGATACGCTGTGATTTGCCACGCTGTATCGATACACCACAACTAGACGAAGCAGAAAATCAAGCTTTACAAAAGTTATGGCAATATACACAAAATGTAGTCAATGAGGGCAAATATTCCCTGGTAGTTTTAGATGAATTAAGTTTAGCTATCAACTTTGGTTTAATTCCCGAAGCTGATGTTTTAGAGTTTCTGGCAAAACGCCCGCCCCACATCGATATTATTCTCACAGGGCCAGAAATGCCTAAATCCCTGTTAGATGTAGCCGACCAAATTACCGAAATTCGTCGTAGCCATCGCCCCTAAACGACACCCTTCACGATATTCTAGTAGTTCGGTTGGAATTACCTGTGAACTTGTGATTAAGAACGATAAATGGATTACGGAAATGGCTCAACAAGGGATGATTTCACCCTTTGAGCCAAGCTTAATCCGAAAAGTGCAGAAAGAGACATCCGTCGATGCTCAACCCGTTATCAGTTACGGTCTTTCTTCCTATGGCTACGATATCCGCCTCTCCCCGGCTGAGTTTCGGATTTTTCGCCACATACCGGGAACTGTGGTTGACCCCAAAAACTTTAATCCCCACAATTTAGAGTCAACACCACTGCATACAGATGTGAATGGCAGTTATTTTATTTTGCCTGCTCATTCTTATGGATTGGGAGTTGCTTTAGAAAAGCTAGAGGTTCCAGATAATATTACAGTAGTTTGTATAGGTAAAAGCACGTATGCACGTTGCTTTAGAGGTGATACTCGTGTAGCCCTAGTGGATGGCACATCACCAACACTAGAAGAAATGGCTGAACGCTCTGAAAATGGAGAAAAATTTTGGGGCTATAGTATTGGTCAACACGGAAGAATAATAGTCACTTTACTAGAAAATCCCAAATATATTGGTCGAGATTCTTTATTGGAAGTGACTTTAGACAATAATGAATCAATATTTTGTACACCAGATCATCTTTTTATGACTAGAGATGGTCGAATGGTTGAGGCTCATACTCTCAAGCCACAAGATTCTTTAATGCCTCTTTACCGTCAGGTTGCTCGTGGTTATGAGATGGTGTATCAACCGCTTAACGGTCATCTTTATCCAACTCATCGATTGAGTGATGAGTGGAATCTATATTACGGAATTTACGATAATACACCTAACACTCACCGCCATCATGTTGACTTTAATCGTTTAAATAATAATCCCTGGAATATTGTGAGAATGGATGCCTCAGCGCACATTCGATTACATAATCAGGAGAACTATGGTGATGAGTTTGACCCTGATGAACATGGGGAATCTATTAGAGAAGCTTTTGCCAGACTCAAACAAAATGCTGATTGGAATGCAATGTTTTCTCAACAGCAAAAAGAAAAAGTTGTGAATTTTTGGCATGATCCCAAATATGAAGAAATCCGCCAAAGAGTCATTGAAGGGAGAAGAAATTGCTCTGATGATACTCGACAAGCACATCGTGATGCGATGATTGAGTATTACAAAAATCCCACAGCTAGAGCTTTAACCGGAGAACTGAGTAAACAAGCTTGGGCAAAAGATGACGGGACAAGACGTTATCAGCAATCCCAACTGATGAAACAACTAGCGGATGCTTCTAAGACTCGCCATGAAATTACTGCTGATGTTGTGCGATCTGCCCTAGATCAAACAGGTTCTATTCGTGGTGCGGCTCGATTGCTTAATTGCGATCGCTCTGTATTTAGAAGATTTCCAGACGTTATACAATCATTTAGAGGTTTATCACAAACTCATTCTCTCAAAAACCACAAAGTTCTCTCTGTAAAAGAAGTACCTGGTATTCACGATGTTTATTGTTTAACAGTACCCGAAGCAGGTAATTTTGCCTTAGAAGCAGGGGTTTTTGTCCATAATTGCGGTATAATTGCAAACCTAACGCCTGCGGAAGCGGCTTGGCGCGGTCATTTAACTCTAGAATTTTCCAATTCTTCTAGTGCAGACTGTCGTATATATGCCAATGAGGGAGTAGTGCAGTTACTCTTTTTAGAAGGAGAACCCTGTGCGATTAGTTACGACACAAGACAGGGTAAATATCAAGATCAGTTAGAAATTGTCACCATAGCTCGCGTATAGTTTAAATTCAAAACCACAGGTTACGGTTAATTTTACCTGTGGTTTCTGCTCTTATCTAGTAAATTGGAAACAATAACAATAAAGCTTTATGGCTCTTTGCATCTTTGTTTGTATGATAATTAAAAGTATTATTTCTCAATTATTCTAGAATCTAGATACAAGTAATGACTGACGAACTCATAAATTATATTTTTTGTATATCAAGGATAAATCAATATTTCGACTAATTTTTTTTACTTGATTATAAAACACTTTTATCGACAAAATAATAACTATTGTCCTGTAGAACCAAAACCGCTAGAGCCTCTTCCAGTAATATTTAATTCTGTAACAGCCTCAATATTAACTAATAAAACTGGTTTAATTACCATTTGGGCTATTTTCATACCTATGTCTACTGTAAATGGAATCTTACCATGATTAATTAAAATTACTCCAATTTCCCCTCTATAACCTTCATCTATGGTTCCAGGAGAATTTAATACAGTTATTTGATGATTTAAAGCAAGCCCACTACGAGGCCTGATCTGTGCTTCTGTTTTAGGTGGTAGTTGAATACTAATACCTGTAGGAATTAAAGAACTTTCTCCAGGTTTTATAACAGTTTTTACTGTAGAGAATAAATCCAATCCAGCATCACCTTCATGAGCATATTCAGGTAATCGAGCTTTATCACTCAGTAATTTAACGTGTAGTATGTAATCCATGAGACTATATTTATAGTTAGTAAATCTGAATTAGATATAAGCTAGCCTCACATTATATATCAAATCAAAGTACTTTAATAAATTTATTTTTCTTGCATAGATACACTTAGCTGTAAACATGAAATCAAAAGAGCAAAAATAGCTAAAAATCCATTTCTGTCGATTAAATTAGTAAATATATACAATACTTCTTTTTGTCTAAAATAAGGAATTATAGCAATTATTTTTAGTAATAAAACAATGAATAAAATAATTTCTAGCATTATTAATGCTAAATTAAAAGAAAATTTCCAAGCAGTTTGTATAAAACTCCTTTTAAGCCCATTTATGATGGATATGTTAGAATTTTGAGATAGCTGTTCATACACTTTTTTGAATTCATCATATGCTAAAGGATTAGCAATTATACCTTCTGCTTTGATCAATAATTCTTTTTGCGTTTGTTCTATATGATTATTACTCATTAAGTTTAAAATTTTATTATTTCTTGTATTAATTTTGCCTAATGTTTCTTCACTGATTATTTTTAATAAATCAGACCTACTAGGGTCATTGTCGTGATTCCTTAAAGCGATACTTCTTACTTTATAAAAAATTAACGTGACAAAAGATTTATCTGCTGGCAATTCTAAATCCATATCCGTTGGATTATTTAAAGAAATTAATAAAGGCCCAGCCCATCCAGGATCAAGAGTAGTAGAAATGTGTCCAAACCCAAGAGAAACAATACCTACTTTAGAATGAAAAGTACCTCCTATTTTTTTAGAAACCCAAACAGCCTCTTGTGTCAATATTAGTACAGTGTCATGTTTTGTAATTTTGTAAATAGGTTTACCTTTGGAATTATATGTTTTTTCGATCAAAGATTTAAAGTTGATAGAATAAACAAAATTGCCAGGGTTAAGATTGTACCCAACTGGCGTTAAATTTTTTTCAGGAGAGTAAGGGTAAATTACAATCTCTTTATTAAGAAATGTTTCTATATCTCTGTCAGATAGCATCTTCTATCAAGGAATAAGTGATTTATTCTGTTCAACAAAGATATCATAAAATTATACAATGTCAACACGTATATAATAATGTAATGAGTTTTAAACTTCTTAGAAAAAGTTTACTGATTACATATCAATACTATTCACCAAGTTAAAGGTGTAACAATAATTCCAACTAAAACCCTGAGTAATTCTTCCAATTCTTCAGGAACAAGATAAAGCTTCAAGTCTTGCAAAATTATCTTCTCATGACGGTTTAATATTCCAAATCGCCAGTCTTATCCTGTCGTCACTGCACCATATAAAATTGGCGTTGCTGATTCTATCCATTGGTCAAGTGCAATTAATTCAACTGCTAATTGAGTAAAGCCCCGTCCTAAATCAGATTGTTTAGCTTCAACTACTAACATTCCCACATCACTGTTAATGTAATAGTCAAAGGTTCCTTTTAATTTTTCATTCACATTAACAGGATATTCAATATTTAATTGAGCGTGAGTTTCGGCACAAATTTCTAGTAGTGTGGGTGCAATTAATACTTCTCGTCTTGCAGTTTCACTAATTGGGTTAACGTAAGTTAAATTTCTTTGCAAATAGCCGGTCAAAAATTCTAAACAATTAACTTTATCTACATATCTTGGTAAGTCCAGCCGCTTGCGTTCATATTTAAAATCAAATTCTGCAAGAATATCGGCTGGTGCATAAGTTAATTCAAAATATTTGCTAAAGGTATAGCTTGTACCAGGTTGAAGAATTGGCGGGCGAGTCATATTAGTATTTAATTATTTGCGATCGCACTCTACGAAACCAAAACATCCTGTAACTTGGCCACCATTTCCGCCCGTGCTGATACTTCTAGCTTGCGAAACATCCGCTTTAAAGCCTGTTTCACAGAGTTTTGTGTAATCCAGAGTTTTTCCCCAATTTCTGCATTCGTTAAACCTTGCGCCACCAATTCAGCGATTTCTAACTCGCGCGGTGTGAGGCGACTAACTAAAGGTGAAGTTACAGGTTTAGCCCTTAAAGTTGCAATTTTGGCTGACAAATGCAAGCATACAGCACTCAAGTCAGCTAAATCGTTGCCATCAAAAGCAGGCTGGCCGCGATCGCGTGCTAAGTGTAATGTACCAATCAACTGACCATCACAAACAATTGGCCCAGTCATCACGTGTTCGTGGTCAGAACGAGAACAAAAATGTTTCCAGTCTCCTGGTGATAATAGCAATTGCTCATGGGCGGGAGCGTGACGCTCAACTACATAGCGCCCAACAGGATTTCCCTCTAAACATACAGAGGGAATAGGGGGAATATTAATTTCTGTTGCTGCTGTTTCATCTAAAAGATAGATACCCCAATGCTGTACGCCAAAATGCTCGCTAATTTTAGCCTTCAGAGCGAGATGTAACTCTTGCTCATTACGGACAGTAGCGATCGCACCAAATACAGCATGAAGAGAATTAGCCATAAGTGTACCCAAAGTGTACCCCATTGGGGACTATGCTCTACTCAACAATTACTTCTATGCTAATACCAGCAACAATAAAACGCTATTATCACTGGATACGCTAGGAGAAGCACATGACAGTTACCAAACTCTCTGCTCAGGAACTTTTCCGGGCTGCTTATGAAAACCGTTACACATGGGATAACAATTTCCCCGGTTATACCGCAGATGTTACCTATAAGTATGACGATAAAGTTACTACAGGTAAAGTAATCATCAATGCTGATCTCAAGGCGGAAGTTCTGGAAGTAGAAGACGAAGCAGTAAAAAAGGCCATCCACGGTCAAGCTTGGGAAATTGCGATTCACCGTATTCGTCGCAGCTTTGAAGCTACCCACAGCGAAAACACCTTTAGCTATGGCGACAGCGACTTAACTGATGCAGTCGAGATTTTAGTTGGTGGTAAAGGTTCTGGCGATAAATATAAAGTCCGCAACAACGAAGTTTGTCTGGTTCATCGTCAAATTCATGGCATTTTCGTGACCATCAACACCTTCAGCAGTCACCAAACTGGCGAAGGTTACTTGTCTCACACCTATGATTCTGTTTACCACGACCCCAAAACTGGTGAACAAAAAGGTGGTAGAAGTGAATTCACCGATGAATATGAAAAAGTAGGCAAATACTTCATTCTCAACCGTCGAGAAATTCGCACCGAAACCAACGGACATCTAAATATTCAAGAATTTATTTTCTCGAATATTCAGTTGTTGGAACCTGCGGCAGCTTAGACTGAATTATTAGTTTAAATTAAAAGCGATCGCCCTGGTGATGTTAGGGCGATCGCTTTTAATATTTGGGTAGATTGATGCAGTGAATTACTTGCAGGATTCACCATTTTCGCGCTCTTGTTATGTCTTAGCACTAATGCGCGTCACAAAGAACTATCTTCCACAGCACAGGATAAAAATCATGAATTCTACCAATTTAGGAAATGATTCCGATATATGGATTGAAAGAATTTAGACGCAGACAACAATTCCCAACCCAAAATCTAAAATTTAAAATCCAAAATTGGATTACCCCAAGGAGGGTAGATGCAATCATGTCATTTGTCCCGTGCATTCAATAACTATTAGGCAGTAATAATTGCTGAAGTCACTTATCCTGGGATGACTGGATTTTTCAATGGGGTGCGCTACTGCTGAGATTGGCGCATTTTATCAGAATTTAGCTGCTTTCTTTTCTACTGGCTAAAAGCAGCTTTGCCAACGGGAAGCATTTTATCTACCTCAATTTACTCTCAGGAGATATTTCTCTCGTCAGATGTAAGCAAGCTTTCAGCTATCAGCGGCCAGTGAAACAGTAAAAAGCTGACGGCTGAATGCTGAAAGCCTTTTAAGCCATTTGATTTTCAATCGCCCACCGCGCTAATTCAGTGCGGTTGTGGAGATTGGTTTTGCCCAACATATTGGACACATGGCTTTCAACGGTACGCTGACTAACATTTAATTCTTCAGCAATTTCTCTGTTCGCTAAACCCCTAGCTACAAACTGGACTACTTTCAGTTCGGTTGGGGTTAACTGCACATCGAAGGGAACTTGAATGCGGGAACCGTTTTCTCCGCCTTTGGCTTGGTGTTCCTTCCAACGGATAGTTTGTTTCAGCGAAGATTCTACTTGTGCAACAAGTTCTTCTGGTTCAAAAGGCTTGACCATATATACGTCAGCACCTTTATTTAAACCTTTCACTCGGTCTGCACTTTGCCCTTTAGCTGACAAAAACAGAACAGGAATCCAACTGGTACGTTCGTTTTGCCGGACTTGTTCTACAAAAGTATAACCGTCCATTTCCGGCATCATTACGTCACAGATGATCATATCTGGAACGTCATGCTCTAGAATTTCCAGAGCTTCACGTCCATTTTCAGCCGTGACGACTTCATATCCTCTAAATTCCAAGTAATCCTTCACCAGCAAGATGAGGTTAGGGTCGTCATCAATTAGTAGAAGGCGTTTGTGATCTTTCATGCTGGGCTCTTTCATAGCAGTGGCACTTGTCGCGCTTCGGTCCATCAAGGTCTTGAATGGTTATCCTTAATATGGTGGATTTATCGAGATGTTGTCTTTTTTCCCACTTAACTTGCCTTTGCTTCCTTGAAGTCTCAAAAGCGGTTCTCACCTTATTTAAGACCACTAGCTCATTGGCAAAAGTCCGGTAAGGATACGTAGAGCAGTAGTAATTATAATGCGCTATTATATATCGCTTTGAAAGTGGTGGGTGAAAAAACACTGATTAAATAATAATCGTCGGCCATTCACTAGTAAGTATTGGCTTCAGATGACCCTAGCTTTATAACAACTCGCACTTTCATCAGCGTACTGCTTTACTATATCCTGCGGATGTGAAGCCTTATCAGATGTTAACAAGCAAGTAGGGGAATTTCCGGCAAAGATGGGTTAAAAATGCAAATTCTTCTACCACCATGATGCCGATCAAGTATGTTTGGATGATCCTCTCAATAACTTGCAAATTTGCTTGGCGATACCAGACACCACCATCCAAGCAGACAACCATTATCTGTCTAGAACAACAAAGTGGCAAGCAATTGTCTTGAATTGTCAAGATGCAGAAGGGTAAACTTTCATAGCTTTTAATCAAGTTTTAGTTCTTGAAGTAGCTAACGGCAGGCTTCCCAGAACATCCACTAACTTGCTGTTAACCGTAGTTAGCAACAGTGTGGTCAGCATACATAAAAATATGTCGCTGATTTTTGGCAATTCCTAAAATTTTTACACAATTACTTAAGGTTTTCTTGTTGTCTACATGTTTAATGCCTGTGTCGATGTGATGGTTTTTTGAATCTTGGTATTGTTACTCATGATTCAGATCCCTGTTTACTGTTCTATAACAATTTCCAAGCTTTGCAAATAAAGTTGACCATATAAAAATATTCGTAACTTACTGATGAAAATCAGAAAATTAAACTTAATTAGGTACTTATACTTACGCGAACCTCCGATTACGGAAGTCTGAAGTCTGAAACGTCTTTTAGCCTCCTGCCTCCTGCCTCCTCCCACTAGTTCGGAAACCCGTACATAAGCAAATGTTGCCATTGCAGGCTTTACTTCGGTAAATTAGCACTCAGGAGTTGAGAGTGCTAACTCTGGAGAAAAAATTTTATGGCAGCTGTATCTTTAAGCGTATCTACAGTTAAACCTTTGGGCGATCGCGTTTTCGTGAAAGTAAGCGCCTCGGAAGAAAAGACCGCCGGTGGTCTATATTTGCCCGACACCGCCAAAGAAAAGCCCCAGGTAGGGGAAGTGGTTGCTCTTGGCCCTGGCAAGCGTAACGAAGACGGTAGTCGTCAAGAGTTGGAAGTCAAAGTTGGCGACAAAGTGCTGTACTCCAAGTACGCTGGCACAGACGTTAAACTCGGCACCGATGAATATGTACTGCTTTCGGAAAAAGACATTTTAGCAGTGGTTGCTTAGTCGAAAGTCAATGGTCAAACGTCAATAGTCTCTGGACAAATGACAAAAGCCAAGTGACACAAATCAAATGACACAGGAAGATTAACAACTATGGCAAAGCGCATTATTTACAACGAAAACGCACGTCGCGCTCTAGAGCGAGGCATGGACATCTTAGCTGAGGCTGTAGCTGTAACCCTCGGCCCTAAAGGTCGTAACGTAGTTCTAG
Source organism: Nostoc sp. PCC 7107 (assembly GCF_000316625.1). Classification (GTDB taxonomy): domain Bacteria; phylum Cyanobacteriota; class Cyanobacteriia; order Cyanobacteriales; family Nostocaceae; genus Nostoc_B. Next base: position 3,613,774 of record NC_019676.1, read on the forward strand.
AGAAGAAATTCGGCGCACCGCAAATCGTGAATGACGGTGTGACTATCGCTAAAGAAATTGAATTAGAAGACCACGTTGAAAACACTGGCGTTGCTTTGATTCGTCAAGCTGCTTCTAAAACCAATGACGCTGCGGGTGATGGTACTACAACCGCTACCGTGTTGGCTCATGCAATTGTGAAAGAAGGCTTGCGGAACGTGGCAGCTGGCGCTAACGCCATCCTGTTGAAGCGCGGTATTGATAAAGCTACCATCTTTTTGGTAGAAAAAATTGCTGAACACGCTCGTCCTGTAGAAGATTCCAAAGCTATTGCTCAAGTTGGTTCTATCTCTGCTGGTAACGACGATGAAGTCGGTCAGATGATTGCCCAAGCAATGGACAAGGTGGGTAAAGAAGGTGTAATTTCCCTAGAAGAAGGGAAATCCATGACCACCGAATTGGAAATCACCGAAGGGATGCGCTTTGACAAAGGCTATATCTCCCCCTACTTTGCCACCGATCCTGAACGGATGGAAGCAGTATTTGATGATCCTTATTTACTGCTGACCGATAAGAAAATCGCTTTAGTACAAGATTTAGTACCTGTTCTTGAGCAAGTTGCCCGTCAAGGCAAACCCTTGGTAATTATTGCTGAAGATATTGAAAAAGAAGCTTTGGCGACCTTGGTTGTTAACCGCCTACGTGGTGTGTTGAATGTAGCTGCTGTGAAAGCGCCTGGATTTGGCGATCGCCGCAAAGCTATGCTAGAAGACATCGCTATCCTCACTGGTGGTCAACTCGTCACCGAAGATGCTGGTCTCAAGCTGGAAAACACCAAGCTTGATGGTTTGGGTAAAGCCCGCCGCATCACCATCACCAAAGACAACACCACAATTGTTGCTGAAGGTAACGAAGTTGGTGTTAAAGCTCGCATCGAACAAATTCGTCGTCAAATGGACGAAACCGAATCTTCCTACGACAAAGAAAAACTGCAAGAGCGTCTAGCTAAATTGGCTGGCGGTGTAGCTGTAATCAAAGTTGGTGCAGCCACCGAAACCGAAATGAAAGACAAGAAACTGCGCCTCGAAGACGCTATCAACGCTACCAAAGCAGCGGTAGAAGAAGGTATCGTTCCTGGTGGTGGTACAACTCTGGCTCACCTCGCTCCTCAACTCGAAGAGTGGGCTAAAGCTAATCTCAAAGATGAAGAGTTGACTGGTGCTTTGATTGTCTCTCGTGCATTACCAGCACCTCTGAAGAGAATTGCTGAAAACGCAGGTCAAAATGGCGCTGTCATTGCTGAACGCGTTAAAGAACAAGAATTTAACGTTGGTTTCAACGCTGCTACAAACGAATTCGTAGATATGTTGGCTGCTGGTATCGTTGACCCCGCTAAAGTAACTCGTTCTGCACTGCAAAACGCTGCTTCTATCGCGGGTATGGTGTTGACAACCGAATGTATCGTTGTTGACAAGCCAGAACCCAAGGATTCTGCTCCTGCTGCTGGCGCTGGCATGGGCGGCGGCGACTTCGATTACTAATACTCTGTAGTCAAGTAAATAAAAAAACAGCTACTCCCTTGTGGAAGTAGCTGTTTTTTTTGTCAATTACTATATTTTTAGAGAAATTTTAACTGCTAACATAGAATTTAAATTGCCTTATTTTGAGGAACTTTAAAGATGACTCTGATTAATTATCAATCTAACTTTCAAAAACTACCTGAAATTGTCAAAACTTTAATAGATAATAATCCTGTTTATCAAGAAAATTTAGATAAAGAGCAAATGATTGAAGTAATTAATCGTACTTTTGATCCTAGTTCTGTTCCTGATATTAATAATATTTCTGAAGAAGAATTAACAAAACGAGTTAAAAGTATTTTATCTTTACATTTAGTGTCAGGAATGATCAATGACTTTACTCCAGAGCAAATGCAACTTTTTGATGAAGCTGTAAAACGAGGTTAAATGGGTTATTTATTAGATACTAATATTGTTTCAGCATCACTAAAACAAAACATTCAAATAGGATTGAAAATTACAGAAATAAGGCGACAAGGTGAATTTCTGGCTATTAGTGGTATCACATACTATGAAATTCAAAGAGGATTGTTAAGTAGCAATGCCATTAAAAAATTAGCTTTATTTCAACAATTTTGCCAAGATTATCCAATTTTATTTTTGGATGATATTCTAATTTTTCAAAAAGCCGCAGAAATTCATGCTGATTTAAAAGGCAAAGGTAAAATCATTCAGGATGCAGATATCTTGATAGCTGCTACCGCCATAATTCATAATTTAATTTTAGTTTCTCACGATTCTGATTTAACCAGAGTTAACAACTTACACTTAGAAAATTGGTTAATTTCTTAAGTTAATTATTACTGAAAATATTTTTTAATTTATCATTTTAACAAATTGAACTTGACGAATAAATTGGAGCTATGTCAGCTTTAACAGATGCTTTAGATAGAATCTTGAGTTGGTTGGAGAAACACGGTAATTTAGATTTTACTCAATTTGAATCTTTACAACCAGGGCTAACATTTGCAGAAATAGAAGAAAAAGTATCTAGTTTATTACCTTTGCGTTTGCCTAAAGAAGTTTATGAACTATATCAATGGGGTAATGGTGTATGGGTAGATGAAGAAATATATGGGCGCTTTTTTGGAAATTATGTGTTTCTCTCATTAGAAACATCATTGGTAACATATTATGAAATGACAACAATAAATGAAGAAACTGATGAGTGTAATTTGATTATTAAACAGAATTGGAATTCTCTATGGTTCCCAATTTTAAAAGACCTTGATGGTCAATGTTATTATGTTGTTCTTATTCACGAAATTCAAAAAGATACAACACCAGTAATAAGAGTTGATTTTGAGGAAATGGGCGATGATCCTTACATAATATATCCAACGTTAACTAACATGATGCTTGCAGAGGCAGAATGTTATACTTCAGGGATTTACTCGAAATTTGCTTACGAAGAAGAAGAATATATCCGCCAGAAATATCAAGATATACCCATGAAAATTTGGCGCAATTAAACACGAGATTTTTCCGAGAACCTAAATACTATTGTTGATTGAAAAATAAAATAAATCTTGAGTTACGATAACGCTTGTAAATATTTATCAGAACAATATCCAGCAGAGTTTGTGCGCTGGTTACTGGGTATAGATGTACAACAAATTGAAGTATTAAAAACTAAAAACTGAACTAACACTTGAACCAATTCGTGCTGATTCTGTGACATTTCTGCGTACAGACAATCGCATTTTAAAAACTAGTATTATAGGTAATAAAGGTAATATAAAAGAATCAACTCGTTATTTTCAAGGCAGAGTCGTTGAACATAGAACATCAAGTTATGAAGTCGCAGATTTTTATAGTTATTGCTGTGATGAATATTGGTTGAATGATTATGTAAAAGATGAAAGATTTGAAGTTGAGTATCAATATAAATGTGTAATGACGAAAATAGAGAGAAGATATATTAATGGAATGTTGAAACAGGAGATTATTCATCCAGATAAACCGCGCGATCGCTCTCTCCTCATCTTGACTTTAATCTTCACATTCTTGATTCTTCCTACTATTAATATTCTTAGCTTTTTTGTAATTTTAGTTTTTTCACCGAAAAATCATAGGCGACACTGACACAGATAAACATGACTGACGTGGTGAAACATAAAATCAAAATTTTAGACAAAGAGTTTAGGGGTATAGAGGTTTGGAGTGTGAGTAAATAAAACCCTCACACCTAATTTCAACAACTAATCTTGATGCGTAAGTGCTAATAAATTCAAATGCAATGTGTGCAGTTTCCGCCGAATCAAGTTAATCGTTAGTCTTTGTCAATAAGTAGAATATGCCAAAATATAAGCAATATTTGGCTAATGATGCTAACAGATAGCAACTATTATGCTGTTACTTTTAATTGAATCTTTTAAGAGAATAAATTGTAGAAAAGTTAAACTGAAAGAAAGCTTTGGTATCAGCTTTAATCAGGTAATAATTACGTAAATATAGCGATCTAGCTATCTTTTTATACAAAAAATAATTGAAATTACCTTTTTATGTTAAATAAAATTTTACATAACATTACCAAATTATCTGCTGATTTATTCTGTCAACTTCTAGGACAGCCTAGTGTTAGTGATTTAAAAACTCAATTGTATGAGAAAAACGTTCAAATTCAGCAACTAGAACAGCAAGAAAAGGCGCTTTATAAAGTTATTAGCAAAATCCGAGCTTCTCTGGAGTTAGAAACAATTTTTCGTACAGCGACTAAAGAAACTTGCAAGTTGCTCCGCATTGAGCGGATCGCCGTCTATCGTTTTTATGAAAACTGGGGTGGAGAATTTGTCAGCGATTTTGAGTTTGCCGAGCTTGGATGGGATGATGTAGAGACATTAGGAAAAAATACAGTCTGGAATGACTCTTATTTACAAGAGCATCAAGGTGGACGTTATCGTAATAATGAAACTTTAGTGGTTTCAGATGTCTACTCAGCAGGCTTGTCTCAATGCCATTTAGAAATTTTAGAACAGTTCCATATTCGAGCTTATGCAACGTCACCAATTTTTGTGGGAAAAAAACTGTGGGGAGTACTTGCGGCTTATCAACACTCACAGCCACATGAATGGAAAAAATTAGAAATACAGTTTCTGTCTCAGATTGCAACGCAGTTAGGGTTTGCAGTTAAACAAGCAGAATTGTTAGCTCAAGCAGAACAAAAAGCAGCAGAACTGCATAAAGCGAATCAACAGCAGGAGATTCTGTTTAATTTAGTTGCTGAAATTCGTGAATCTCTTAATTTAGATACTTTGTTTAAGACAACTGTACGAGAAGTTCGTAAAGCTCTCCGTGCAGATAGGGTTGGGATTTTTCGATTTGACACGAAATCTAACTATACCTCTGGTGAATTCGTCTCTGAGAATGTATTACCTGATTATGATTCGGTGATTGCTATCAAAGTGAAGGATCATTGTTTTGGCAAAAGATATACAGTTGCTTATCACCAAGGACGTATACAGGTCTTATCAAATATATATCAAGCTGGGCTAAAAGATTGTCATCTTCTAGTATTAGAGCAATTTCAAATTAAGGCACAAATTGTTGTACCTCTAATGAAAGGAAAAATTTTATGGGGATTACTATGTGTTCATCAGTGCTGTTGTTCACGCGAATGGAATACGTCAGAAATTCAATTTATCCGACAATTAGCGGCTCAGTTTAATGTAGCTTTAGAACATTCAGAATTATTAGACCAATCCCGTTCTCAAGCTAATCAATTAGCTCAAGCAAATCATGCTTTAGCACTGGCGAATTCTAAGTTAGAAAAACTTAGTAAGCTAGATGGTCTAACTAAAATAGCTAACCGTCGTTGTTTTGATGAATTATTAGAGCGGGAATGGCATCGACTACAACGAACTGGGAATTATTTATCTTTAGTTTTATTTGATATTGACAATTTTAAAGATTATAACGACTATTATGGACACCTAGCAGGAGATGAGTGCTTAATAAAAGTTGCTCGTGCAGCACAAGCTGTATTAAAGCGTCCTACGGATCTACTAGCTCGTTATGGTGGAGAAGAATTTATCGTCCTTTTGCCAAATACGAATGAATCAGGTGCTATTAAAGTAACTAATTTAATTCATAAATCCATTGAAGAATTAAAGATTTCTCATCCGAAAAAAAATAGTTCTCAAGATTTTGTGACTATCAGTTTAGGTGTAACGGCTCAAATACCAACAGCTAAAAGTTCTGCTCAAGAGTTAGTTGATGCAGCAGATAAAGCTTTATATAAAGCTAAAGAACAAGGACGTAATAGGTGGGTTTGTGCTGCAAAACTCTAATTCCAAATAATCTGTCTTACCTGAGCAAAATCTGATAAAACATCAAAAAATAATCGGTGTAGATTCTCTACACCGATCGCACTACTTGTGCATGATTTAATTGTGATTGAACCAGACATTTCCCTCACGCTAAAGCTGAAGCTTGGGGTTTGGCAAAAATCATGCGTCCAGCTGAGGTTTGTAAGGCGCTGGTGACGACTACCCGCAGTTCACCCCCTACATAACTACTCCCTTCTTCCACAACAACCATTGTGCCGTCATCTAGGTAGCCAATACCTTGACTTGGTTCTTTCCCTTCTTTAAGGATTTTCAGGTCGAGGTTATCCCCTGGTAAATAAGTCGGACGGACGGCGTTAACTAAATCGTTAACGTTCAACACGGGGACTTTCTGCACGCTGGCTACTTTCGACAAGTTGTAGTCGTTAGTTAGCAATATCGCGTTGATTTCTTGAGCAAAGCGGACTAATTTCGCATCGACTGTCGCAATATCATCGTAGTCAATGGAGTTAATTAAGATGCGGTCTGGGTAAGCTTCTTTAATGCGGTTGAGAATCTCTAAACCGCGTCTTCCTCGCACCCGCTTTTGGTCTTTACTGGCATCAGCTACTTGCTGTAATTCCTGTAAAACAAATTGTGGTACGATGATTGCCCCTTCTAAAAACCCTGTTTCTAGTAGTGCTTCAATCCGACCATCAATAATGCAGCTAGTATCTAAAACTTTGGTATTTGCAGGTTTTAATGTACCTTCTGCTACCATTGTTTCTACAGTATTAGGATTAATTAATCGCAATAATCCTCGCCCGTGGGTATCTGCCAAATTCATGCCTGTAACGGCTAAAATAATACTACCCACAACTGCCACTAAGGGTTTAATAAAACTAAAGTCGGGTGGTATGGGTAGCAAAAATAGCGGAGCCAGCATTAAGTTTGCCAGTAGTAAGCCAATGACTAATCCAATGGCACGCGTTAAGATGACTTCCAGTGGCATTTCGCGGACTTGTGCCTCTAGGCGGCGATAAGTAATCTGGAAACTCAGTCCAACTGCACCGCCAATAATAGCGGCAAAGACGGCAACAGTGAGGCGTAAAGCTTCTAGGTTGGTCACTCGATCTAGGGTGCCATCAGGTAGCAGATCGGTGCTGTAGAAACCTATGCCTGCTGCTGCCAGAATGAATGAGAGAATAATAATGGCATCAAGCATGGTTGTTTTGTTTTCCTGCAATTGTTTTACCCGATAAAGTCAAATGCTTTTGATTTCATCGCTAAGACACAATCATGAATATTGACTTAGACTAAGGTTTGAAGCAGGGAATATCTGCAAATATTATAACTAAAGACCTTTATTTTAATATTTTGCATAGTTTTGTTGTAAAACGATAAAAAACCATAAACAAACTGATTATTTTGGCAATTTGTAATTGTTTGTTAAGTTAAGTAATTATGTCTCAAAATGAAATCAGCATTTGATATTTCTGGTATTGTCTGTTCTGCTTATATACATATACCTTTTTGCAGACGGCGGTGCTTTTATTGTGACTTCCCGGTGTCGGTTGTGGGCGATCGCTTGCGGGGTGAAACATCGGGTACAATCTCCCAATATGTGGAAGCTTTATGCCAAGAAATTGCCATTACCCCTAATTTTGGACAATCTTTGCAGACGATCTTTTTTGGTGGTGGTACTCCTTCGCTGCTGTCAACTCAGCAGTTAGCAAAGATATTAGAATCTTTAGAGCGACGTTTTGGGATTGCACCACAAGTAGAAATTTCAATGGAGGTAGATCCAGGAACATTCGATTTGGCGCATATCTCAGGCTATCAGAATTTGGGTGTAAATCGTGTAAGTTTAGGTGTACAAGCCTTTCAAGAAGAATTGTTAAAAGTTGCTGGGCGATCGCACTCAGTTAAAGATATCTTTGCAGCTGTTGAATTAATTCACAAAGTCGAGATTCCCGAATTCAGTATAGATTTGATATCTGGGTTGCCACATCAATCTTTAGATCAATGGTCTGACTCTTTAGCAAAAGCCGTAGCTATTAACCCGACGCATATATCTATCTACGATTTAACCATTGAACCAGGGACGGCTTTTGGTCGCTACTACAAACCTGGTGATAATCCTCTACCCACAGATGAAACTACCGTCAAAATGTACCAGATGGGACAGCAAGTATTGACTGGTGCAGGTTATGACCATTATGAAATTTCTAATTATGCCCAACCTGGACATCAGTGCCAGCATAATCGAGTGTATTGGGAAAACCGCCCTTATTATGGTTTTGGGATGGGTGCAGCAAGTTACACAACCGGAAAACGCTTCACACGCCCGCGCAAAACTCAGGAATATTATCAATGGGTGCAAGCTGGCGGCATAATTGATTGTGAGGTGACTCCACCAGCCGAAGTATTGTTAGAAACTTTAATGTTGGGTTTGCGCTTGGCTGAGGGTGTAAGTGTTTCCCTGTTAAAGCAAAAATTTGGCGAAGGCAAAATAGCGGAAATTTTTCAATGTTTACAACAGTATTTTGCTAAAGGTTGGGTAAAAGTCGCAGAAGAAAGGTTGCAATTAACTGACCCAGAAGGATTTTTATTTTCTAATGTAGTTTTGGCTGATTTATTTAATAAATTAGGTTAGCAACAGATTTGACTGCTAACTTTTTGCCACGGCGATCGCGTGTATCCACAAAAGCAACGGTATCATTTGGATTAAATTCAATCTATTCTGCACCTGTGACTTGAGTAAAAGTCAACTGTTGCAGAGAATTTCCCCGACCCCTCCCCTGTGTCCCTGCATTCCATCTCCCACATCCAACTTTCTCTATACAATCCGGCTACGACGATACCCAGAAGGTCTTAAAATATTGTTAATTTCTGCTAGACCCCTCGACCTTAAATTTACAAGTATCACCCCAAAATTACTATGGCTATTGGCTACGTCGCGCTTGTACTTCACGCACACCTGCCCTTCGTTCGTCACCCAGAAAGTGACTATGTGCTGGAGGAAGAATGGCTTTATGAAGCCATTACCGAAACATATATTCCCTTACTAAAAGTTTTTGAAGGCTTAAAGCGAGACGGCATTGACTTTAAAATCACAATGAGTATGACACCACCTTTGGTGTCAATGCTGCGCGACCCCCTGTTGCAAGAACGCTATGATGCTCACTTAGCCAAATTAGAGGAACTTACAGAACTAGAAATTGAGCATAATGCTCAAAACGGTCATGTTCGTTATTTGGCTGAACACTACGCCGCTGAGTTTAACGAAGCGCGGGAGATGTGGGAGCGCTATAAAGGTGATTTAGTCACTGCTTTTAAGCAATTCCAAGACAGTAATAATTTGGAAATTATTACTTGTGGTGCTACCCACGGCTATTTGCCATTAATGAAAATGTATCCCCAAGCTGTGTGGGCGCAAATTCAAGTAGCTTGCGAACACTACGAACAAACCTTCGGTCGTCCACCCAAAGGTATTTGGTTGCCAGAATGCGCCTACTATGAAGGTCTGGAGCGAATGCTGGCAGATGCTGGGTTACGCTACTTCCTCACAGATGGACATGGTATTCTCTACGCTCGTCCCCGTCCGCGCTTTGGCAGCTATGCGCCGATTTTCACTGAAACAGGTGTTGCAGCTTTTGGCAGAGACCATGAATCTTCACAGCAGGTATGGTCTTCTGAGGTGGGCTATCCTGGTGCAGCGGAATATCGAGAATTTTACAAAGATTTAGGCTGGGAGGCTGAATATGATTACATCAAACCCTATATCATGCCCAATGGTCAGCGAAAAAACACGGGGATTAAGTACCATAAAATTACAGGACGCGGTTTAGGGTTATCAGATAAGGCACTATATGATCCTTATTGGGCGAAGGAAAAAGCCGCAGAACACGCGGCTAACTTTATGTATAACCGCGAACGGCAAGCGGAACATCTTTATGGAATTATGCAGCGTCCGCCGATTATTGTTTCGCCCTACGATGCAGAGTTATTTGGACATTGGTGGTACGAAGGCCCTTGGTTCATTGATTACTTATTCCGTAAGTCATGGTATGACCAAGGTACATATCAAATGACCCACTTGGCAGATTATCTCCGAGTAGAACCTTCACAGCAAGTTTGTCGTCCTTCCCAATCAAGTTGGGGTTACAAAGGTTTCCACGAATATTGGTTAAATGAAACAAATGCTTGGGTTTATCAGCATCTGCACAAAGCCGCAGAACGGATGATTGAAATCTCGAAACTGGAACCTGCGGATGAATTAGAATGGCGAGCGCTCAACCAAGCAGCACGGGAAGTTTTACTGGCGCAGTCTTCCGACTGGGCATTTATTATGCGGACAGGGACAATGGTTCCTTATGCTATACGCCGCACGCGATCGCACCTGATGCGGTTTAATAAACTCTATGATGATGTCAAAGTCGGTAAAATCGATAGCGGTTGGTTAGAAAAAGTCGAATTGATGGATAATATCTTCCCGGAAATTAACTATCGCGTCTACCGTCCTTTGTAAACTGATTGATAGAGACGTTGCATTGCAACGTCTCTACTTAGGATATGTAAAAAAACAGAAAAATATTACCAGCAATAAAAACTACTCCCTGCTGTGTAGTAATTTTTCTATACACTTAAACGTGATATGTCTGTTGTTTCTTTATGAGCTTAAGAGTTAAGGTTTCCCGCGAAGACTTCAATGAAGCGGAGTCTAACGGATGGGTTGATGGACAAGTTCAAGGTAAAAGTGGAGTTTGGGTGTATGTAGAGTTAGGTATTGAAGTTGATTATGTACCTCAGACAAACGATAACCCAAAGACAGACTATAGGTGTTTTAGGATGTGTGATGTATTCTATGCCAGAACCCAAGAGATGCTGGAAAAAGAAGAATGGCTATTGACTGACTCAAATGTTACAGTCATCATTTATCGCTAAACTGCAATATTTTCAGACTCAGCAATCTTCTTCCTGAGTTTCCCACGCCGCTTAACGTGCTGAACTACTATGTTTTCTGCGTTTTCTTCCATGAACTTTTCCAAGTCTTCTACAGCAACTTGAACAGTGGCGCCATTTTTCAAAAGAGCAGTAGGCATAAGTCAATATCTAAATGTTATGTTTGCCCAACATTTAAGATGATTATACACTAATATACTTCATGTTTGGAGTATGTACTTCATTTTTGAAAGATAAATTCAAAAAATCATGTGGGGATGAATCAGCTTGTACCCCGCATCTTTAATTTTTTGATTGGACACTTTGGCATTATATGGACGGTTGCTGTTTTGATCACTATCCCATTTAACGGTAGGCAAATTGTGTTTGGCAAATAAAGTATCTAGTAATACTCGGCTGCTTAAATGTGCGTCATCCACTAAATTATAAATACCTTGCAAGTGTTGTTGACGGACAAATTCAATCGCACCAACAATATCATCTAAATGAATCCAATTCGTGACATCTTCGCCATTACCGGGACGAGTTGTACCAGATGCGCGACCAAATATTTTAATCAGTTCTCGATTATTTCCATATATCCCGCCCAAGCGCAAGATGCAAACTCGTAATTTTTCACTGGTGGCTGAGAGTAAAACTTTTTCTGTCTCTCTGAGAACTATTCCTGAAGTATGGGTTGGCTCTACTGGTGTGTCTTCATCGACTGTAGCACCATTGCGATCGCCGTAAACAGAATAACTACTTGTATAGATAATTTGCTTGATATTCGGTAGTTGCGGCAAAATCGCCACTAAAGTTTTGGCAGTTTCTAAATAAGTTTCTTCATATAAATTTGCGCCTTTTGCACCCACACTCAGCAACAATACATCTTGATTTTGCAAAATTGATTGCAGTGTTTCAGCGTTGTTTCCTTTAGCAATTACGACTTTTTGCGCTACAGTTTGCAATTCTTGGATACGTTCAGGGGTAGTTGTAGTAGCGGTAACAACAAAAGTCATCTTTTGCTGCCAATATTTAGCTACTGAATAACCAACATAACCACAACCAATGATCGCAATATTCATTGATGATTCTTCTCTTACTTGACTCTTAGGGGCTGTATTTTTATTAATTGTGACATAAATAATATGATGTTTTTTAGAGTCACAAAATATCTATTATTTCAAATATTGAATTATTTATTATTCAATATTGTTTATGTGCTATATTCCGCCGAATTATCATGAGCATTTGGGCGCTTGATAGGCAATGCGATCGCAAATGTTGTTCCTTCGCCAACTTCCGATTCGCAAGTTAGCTGACCGAGATGTTTTTCTACAACAATTTGATAGCTAATTGATAAACCTAAACCTGTACCCACTCCAATAGGTTTTGTCGTAAAAAAAGTTTCAAATATCTTTTGTTGATACTCTGGCGAAATCCCCGAACCATTATCCGAAATTTTTATTTGTATCCACTCTTCATCTAGACATTGTGTAGCAATGATAATTTCTTGATTTGCTTCTTCATTATCTGCCTCTTCTAAAGCATCAATGGCATTCGATAAAATATTCATAAATACTTGATATAATGCGCCACCATAGCCTTCAATATTAGGTAATTCTCCATATTTTTTAACTACAGTGATTCTTTTTTTCAAACGATTATTCAGAATTAACAAAGTACTTTCAATACAAGCATGGATATCTACTGCATGAAATTCAGTTTCATCCAAACGCGAAAAGTTTTTCAAACTTAAAACAATTTCTTTGGCGCGTTTAGCACCAACTTGCATAGATTGTAATAATTTTGGCAAGTCTTGTTTGATAAAATCTAAGTCAATCTCTTCAGCTAAGGCATCTAGTTCATCATCTTGGATTTTACCTTGGTAGGCTTCCAGCAGCATTAATAAATTTTGAAAATAAGCGTTAGTATGCTGAAGATTTCCATACATAAAGTTGACTGGGTTATTGATTTCGTGCGCTACTCCCGCTAACATCTGTCCGAGACTAGACATTTTTTCATTTTGAATTAACTGTCGAGATGCTTCGGCTTTCTGCTCTGCTAAAAGTGTATTAACACGTTGAATGAGTTGATTGAGAGAGTCGGCTAACATCCCTACTTCATCAGCCGTAGTGACTGGTGCTTGCAAATTAAAGTTAGATTCTTGAGTAACTTTCCGCGCGACATCGTGAACAGCTTTGAGTGGACGAGCGATCGCTCGACTGGTGTAGTGAGCCAGTACAATAGCGATCGCCACCGATAAGAGCATACTGATAATAATAATTCTGTCTCGCACTTTCTCTGTAGCGATTACAGCTATTTCTTTGCGTTGAAAATTCCCCTCAGAAGTTTCCAGCAATTTATCTAAAGCATCTGTACTTTCATGGAGTTGAATATATATATTGCTCTGAGTTAAAGTTAACAGTTGTTTTTTTGCTAGGGCTATATTCTCAGGTTTTAAATTAGATGTGTCACCTTGATTTAATACTGCCATTATTTGCTGGCTATAAACTATAGAACTACTTTCATAAGTCTGCAAAAAATTGGATATCTTTTTATTAGGATACTGTGTGACATAAGTTTTCAATTCTGACCAAAGTTCTTGGAGTTCGGCAGAATGTTGTATTAAATTAGTCCGTTCTTTTTGCCAATGTGCTAAATCTGTAAAGACTAAAATTTTTCCTTGATGAGCTTGTAATTCTAGTAAAACAGCATGAAGATTGCGAATTAGCTGGCTTTCTTGCCATTTTTCTTGTTTCTCAATTAAAGCCTGTCGCTGATAGTAATCTCCGAGGATAAAGCCCCCTACTGTTCCCACAACAGCAATGCTGAGAGCTAAAGTATAACCCCAAGCAATTTTCTTACTGATACTCAGATTATTAACTAGTTTGGCAATCCGATTTTGATGATTTAATGGCGATTGAGTTACAGACTCTTTTGTAGAGAAATTATTAGTCTGATTATCTTTCACAGAAAAATTTTTAGCCTTGGCAGATCGCATATATATTTGTTATCCCCACACAAATGGCTTTAGCCTAACTTAAATATTTAGTGTCAGCCATACTCAGTTAAGTTAATGTCAGCCGGAAAAATGCAGGAGATGCAACAAAAATATTGATTGCTACATTCTCTGTGATAAATCTCAATTTGAAATTCGTTAAAATACGTAAATTTTATCTATAAATATAATGGGATGCGGAGAAATTCTTTTTGTCGAGACAGAATATAAAACAGGAAAAAACGCAGAAAGTTTGCTCTAACTTCGCCAAAATCAAGAGGATTTTGATCTAGCTTCATCATTTGTCAGACGTAGTTAAGACAGATGACGATCGCACTTATTGGTGAATCATGAACTATAAGTGTTACCATCTGGCATAATTGCACCTGCTAAGTTAGCACCAATAAGTTTAACTAGCAAGCGCTCGCCCGAACGAATACGTGCGCCGGTTAAGTCGGCTCCCCGCAAATCAGCACCACTGAGATCTGCGCCAATTAAGTTAGTGTTACGTAAATTTGCTTCTCTAAGGTCAGCTAAAAGTAGGTTAGCCCTAAATAAATTTGCTTCTGACAAATTTGCACCTCGGAGAATGACTTTGTGCATAAAAGTATCGCTGAGGTCAGCACCGCTTAAATTGGCATAACTCATGTTTCTCCCAGATAAATCTTTGTTACTTAAATTTGCTCGACTGAAATCTTTACCACTCAAATCTGAACCTGGCTTTGGTGGTTGCGGTGTGGGTTGCGGTGATCTTTTTGGTTGGGGTGACTGAGTGTATGCAGGTGAATAAGTGTATGCAGATGAATGGGAGTGTGAAGTGGGATGATGCTTTCCATTGGTAGAATGACCATTGAAAGAGCGCAATTTATCCCGCGCTTCATTAATTGCTTTGAGTTTTTCTTGAGCTTTTTGTTGCAAGCGGATGTTATCTTTGGGAAGGCGATCGGGATGCCACACGAAGACTAAATCTTTATAAGCCTGGTTTACTTCGTCAAGTGTTGCACCAGGCTCTAATTCTAAGACTCGATAATATCGCTCCAACTCTTTCATAGGATGTTGTTAATAGTCAATAATCAGTGGTCAATAGTCAATGGTTATTGTCCCTTTTTATCTGTATCCCCGTCATCTTCCTATTTCTCCATTTCGCCATCGATTCATAGCTCGGAAATATGCTGCAACAGGAATTTGATAAACCTCAACAATAATCCACAAAACGATGAATAAATGTGACAAAAAGGTTAAGATAGTCCAAATGTAAGGTATCCAACTGAGGGGAGAGTCAACAGATGGAGGAAAGTAAAAAGCGACGATGCCAATTAAAGTGGTGGGCAGAAAGACAAAAGCGATCGCAGCTATTCCATAACCCCAACCTAATTCCACACCTTCTAACTGAGCTTCTGTCCAACTAAAGCCATTCCAACGCCAAACTAAAGGCGGTTGCCGCGAAGGCATTTTTATTTGCTGTTGCTCTAAATTGACAGTAAAAATCTCTTGACAGAAATCACAAGCCATCGTCTCCATTAATGGCATTTGTGAAATTTTACCGACTCGACAAACTGGGCAAGGGTAAGCTTCATGAGCATCAAAAGATTTGCTGAAGATTTTGGAACTGGGCATAATAAAACTGAGTTTTTCGCAAAAGTATATGTGTTCGTGCAAAGTTGCATAACCAAGCTAGTCAGGGCTGGGGAGAACTGATTCTCTTTATTCTCATACCCTTGAGCTTATTTTTCAGTTACCAACCTGCCACAAATCTCTATTCCCAGAGTTGTAATGAGTTTATCGTTTTTTTGATGTTGTGTGGTGCTTGACGCAAGCGATCGCTTTTGTTATCGTGAAGCTCAAGGAAGCTACATATTTAATTTTGTATCTCAGCACAGCATATATGTTCAGCCACAATTACTACTTTTATTTTTGGCGTAAGGCGGTTCACCGGGAGTGAGTCACGTTTTCGACTGGAAACCGCCCGATGAACCGCAGAAGTCAACTCTGCGGTTTTTTTGTTTTTTAGGAGCGCCCCAAGAGGGGAAGTCAAAAGTCAAAAGTCAAAAGTATTAAATCCCCTAAAACTTTCACCTGTTACCTATCACCTATGTTTTTGAAAGTATTGAGCATGAAGACTAATTTCCACCACGGGTATTACAGCTTTTACTTTTGGCCCAGACCAAACTCCGGGTAAATAGCGTCATGCCAATTTGTCAGAACGCGCCCGGAACTCTCAGTTTCCGGGCTTTTTTAATTTCAGACTTTATACTTTCGGAGAATCAAACAATGATTAACGCCAAACTTGCCGCCCAATCTCATCCCAACCACCAAACAATTGTTAAACTCTCAGAGACAGTTGCCTTCGGTGGCGAAGAATTAGTAATTATTGGTGGCCCCTGCACAGTCGAAAGCTTAGAACAAATGGAAACAGTTGCTCAAAAGCTATCAATTTCATCAGTGCAAGGCTTACGGGGTGGTGTTTACAAACCTCGCACCTCGCCTTACGCTTTCCAGGGAATGGCAGAAGCAGGATTAGAAGTTTTAGCGAGAGTGCGATCGCTCTACAATATGCCTGTAGTTACAGAAGTTATGGCAATTTCTCAAATTGAAGTGGTCGCCGCCCATGCTGATATGCTGCAAGTTGGCAGTCGCAATATGCAAAACTTTGACTTACTCAAAGCTTTGGGACAAGTTGATAAACCCATTTTGCTCAAACGTGGTTTAGCCGCCACCATTGAAGAATTCGTTATGGCCGCTGAATACATCCTCAGTCACGGTAATCCTAACGTAGTGCTGTGTGAACGCGGTATTCGCAGCTTTGATAATTACACCCGCAACGTCTTAGATTTAGGTGCAGTAGTCGCCCTCAAGCAAATTACTCATTTACCTGTGATTGTAGATCCTTCCCACGCAGTCGGTAAAAGAGAACTAGTCGCACCCTTAGCCAAAGCGGCGGTAGCTTGTGGGGCAGATGGATTAATTATTGAGTGTCACCCAGAACCCGAAAAATCCGTTTCGGATGCCCGTCAAGCATTATCTTTAGAAGACATGGTGAACTTAGTAGAAACTTTAAAGCCAGTAGCCGCCGCCGTAGGAAGGAAAACATCAGAAACAAAAGGGGTGGGTGTAAAACCTGCCCCTATTTATTGCGCGGTGTAAGATTGACTACGAACCACAGAGACACAGAGGACACAGAGAAATAAGAATTTACAAGAATTTCGCCAAGTTCTAACTCCTAGTCCCCTCTGCGCCTCTGCGTGAGACAATTAATCCCACAATTATCTAATGGTAAACTTCTGCTTACTATTAAGGATTTGTTTGCTGGGTTGCTGTAGGTGTTGAAATAATTACTGTACACTTAGCATTGTTTATTCAAATACAACGCCGCGATAGATTTCCGCCATTGGTAAATCAACTCCAACTGACTCTAAAGAAATAGAACTCTCTAAACCTTTAAAATCACAGCGCACGATATTCATCTAAACTGTAGCGGTACTTGATTGTAGAAACCATAGTTCGTAAGCGATCGCACTGGCTCTAGAATAATAAAACTATTTTGTCATAGGAAATTTCCCTCTCCGGCTGAAGGCAAGTTCGTATACATTAATTGATGGGCAGCAACAATTGGAGAGCAAAATGGCAGAAGAGTCACAACAAAAACGCGTCGTAGTCGTTGGTGCAGGTTGGGCTGGTTTAGGCGCAACTTACCATTTAGCCAAGCAAGGGTATGATGTGACACTTCTGGAAGCAGGCCCCTATCCTGGTGGACTCGTTGCAGGTTGGCAAACTCCCGGAGGTAAATCTGTAGAAGCCGGGATTCATGGCTTTTGGTATCCTTACAGAAATATTTTTGCCCTGATCAACGAATTAGATATTAACCCCTTCACCACCTGGACTCGTTCTGCTCAATATTCACCCGCAGGTTTAGAAGTAGAATCACCCATTTTTCAACAATTGCCTCAACTACCTGCACCTTTAGGCACTTTTCTCTACACTCACTTTCAGCGGTTGCCATTAATTGACCGTTTGAGCGCCTTGCCTTTACTCTATGCTGTGGTTGATTTTGATAATTCTGATGCAGCTTGGCGGCGTTATGATTCTGTGACGGCGCGGGAATTGTTCAAAGATTTTGGTGTCTCTGCAAGGCTTTATCGTGACGCATTTGAGCCGATGTTGTTGGTAGGCTTATTTGCCCCTGGTGAACAATGTTCTGCCGCTGCCACATTAGGGATGCTTTATTATTTTATTTTGGCGCATCAACCTAATTTTGATGTGGTTTGGTGTCGGGGAACTGTAGGCGAAAAAATCTTCCGTCCTTGGGTGGAAAAAATTGAAAAAGCTGGCGGCAAAGTGTTACCAAAGCATCGTGTAACTGACGTAATTGTTGATGATAATAATCGTGCTACTGGTGTAGTTTGTGGTGAGCAAGTATTTGATGCTGATGCCGTAGTTTTTGCTGTCGGTATCACTGGAATGAAGAAAATTATTTCTTCCAGTCCTAGTCTACAAAGTCGCAAAGAATTTCAGAATTTAGGTAATTTAGGCGCAATTGATGTTTTGGCAACGCGACTATGGTTTGACCGGAAAATAGATATTCCACGTCCTTCTAATGCTTGCTTTGGCTTTGATACAACTACCGGATGGACATTCTTTGATTTAAATGCGCTGCATGATGAATATCAATATGAACCAGGAACAGTCATTGAAGCTGATTTTTATCACGCTAATCAGTTTTTAAATTTAAGTGATGCAGAAATTCTGCCAATTGTGCAGAATTATTTAGCAACTTGTATACCAGAATTTAAACAGGCGAAAGTAATTGATAGTAGTGTAATTCGTTTGCCAAATGCGGTAACGCACTTTGCACCGGGTAGCTATAGTTCGATGTTGCCAGCTAGAACAAGTTTTGCCAATGTATTCATGAGTGGTGATTGGATTATTAACCGTCACGGTTCATGGTCGCAAGAAAAAGCTTATGTCACAGGCTTAGAAGCAGCCAATTTTGTCATGTCTTATTTAGGTGAAGGTCAGCCTGCTGAGATTTTACCTATACAAGAAGATGAACTGCATATCAAAATCGGGCGATCGCTCAACGAAACAGTCCGCCAGATAAGCAAGTCTATCTTGCCTGATTTTTGGTTGCCATAACCCAAAAATGTAACTCAAAATCTACAATTGCTATGAGTGATACTTTAAACAGACGGCGACTACTAAAATTATTAGGTATGACGGCTTTAGGAACTTCGGTTTCTAACTGTGTAACCTCCCCAGCCGCAGCCAAAACAATGAATTGGGGATATATCGGCAAACAAGGGCCAGAATATTGGGGTAAACTTTCACCAGATTTTGAACTTTGTTATACAGGTAAAAGACAAACACCAATTGATTTACAAGTTAATACTGTCAAAAGTTTAGATAAAAATAATCAAGATTTATTAATAGTTAAATATCAGCCAACGCCTTTAAATTTAATTAATAATGGCAAAACGATTCAAATTAACTATCAACCAGGAAGTTTTATAGAGAGCGATCGCCAAGTTTATCAGCTGCTACAATTCCATTTTCACCACCCCAGTGAACACCACATCAACGGGAAAGAATATGATATGGAACTGCACTTTGTTCACCGTAGTCAAGCAGGTAATTTAGCAGTAGTTGGTGTGTTCTTAAAATCTGGAGAGTTTAACCCTAATCTGCAAACTATTTGGGATGCAATACCACAAACATCAGGAGAAGCACACCAAGTCAAAGATACAATTATCAATGCGTCTTCGCTCTTACCAACAGAACGCAGATTTTTAACTTATTCTGGTTCTCTTACCACTCCACCTTGCTCGGAAAATGTGACATGGTACATCATGGAAAATCCCATTGAAGTATCTCAGGAACAGATAGCTAAATTTACTCATCTATTTCCTGATAATGCGCGCCCAATACAAGCTTTAAACCAACGGGGAGTGTTTGAAAGCGCCAATACTGATAAAACTTGAGCTAGTGCTGATTTGTTAGATCGGGAGTCGGTGAAATAGTAATTGCGATCGCAATTACTATAACGGGAGTTATCGAAATAGCTTTTGCGATCGCTCAGAGACCATTTATACAATAAGGTTATACCGATTTTACAATCTGTTACATAGTTAGGTTTATTCTCACCGACTTACTTTAACTTTATTAAAGGTTTTAGCCATTCGCCTTTGTTATTTAATACATCTGTAACATAGTTTTGGAACCCAGGTAATCCGCCGTACTTACTCCAATGTTTATTAAAATCACTAATATTTTCTAAATAATGAGCTTTTCCATTTGGAGGAAAAGTAACTGAGCAAGCGAATATTTCTTTATTATGCGGAAGATTTTTCAAATCATTTGCTTTCCAAATTATTTGAACTAGACGACCAATGCTAAATTCATAACCAGAATCATCATCATAAACAGTGTCATTGAAAAATTGAACAACGTGCGTTACGTGAGCGTGTTGTCGGACAATTAGGAGATCACCTTCTTCTGGCTTTTCTGCATTAGCTTCACCTCCCTTTTTCCAATGCAAGATAAATATTTTTGAAGTTTCGTCTATTTGATAATCCCAGTATATTTTTTCATCACCTTGATAATTTACGTTTTTACTCCACTTTAATCTTGATAAATCAGTCATTATTATCTCCGATTTATTTTCAGGAACCTAATTTTATATTTCCCAATAATCTGGGTAAAATAACATGATTATGTAAAATTTAAGCGTAATAGTAGCTTGGTTATGAGAATAGTGACTGTCAGTATAATAGAGTTAC
Organism: Nostoc sp. PCC 7107; assembly: GCF_000316625.1. GTDB lineage: Bacteria > Cyanobacteriota > Cyanobacteriia > Cyanobacteriales > Nostocaceae > Nostoc_B. The sequence goes on from NC_019676.1 coordinate 3,634,316, forward strand.
AATAGTCTTGATATCTAAATAAAATAAATTAAAAGTAAACTATGCTGAGTGGGATTAAACAAAAGGCTATTGTTGGTAAAGATGGCAAAATTGAACTGTCTACTACAGAACTGCCAGAAGGAACTGTTGTAGAAGTCATAGTTTTAGTAGAACAGCTAACTGATGAAGACGAAACTACCTATCTTATCAAGTCAGAAGCTAATAAAAAACATTTACTTAGAGCTTTAGAAAATGTAAAACAAGGAAATCTAATCTATGTTGATTTAGATGAATATGAAAAAAATAGCCTTTGAACCAGAAGCTTTTGAACAATTAGGTCAGTGGTCAACAGAAGATAAAAAAATTTTCAAAAAAATATTAGACTTAATTAAAGATATCCAAAGAGAGCCATTCTCAGGAATTGGTAAGCCTGAACCCCTTAAATATGAATTACAAGGTTACTGGTCAAGGCGAATTACAGATGAACATAGGTTAATTTACAAAATAGAAGAAGACTTACTAATAATTCTTTCATGTAAATATCATTATGAATAATGAAAATACAGTATAACCACTAGGACGTTTTGTTGCGTTACTCTACACACCATCCGAGATTTTCAGTGTTCAAAATAACAACAAAAACAACTGGGTCTAGCCTTCACTCAATGCAACATCCAACTACACATAAGCTGCTGGTTATTACATCAACGCAAAAACTAGACCCAGTATAAAATTTTAGACCACTAGATTTTTAATCTTAGCGTCTGTTACCACCACGGTAAGGCACTGCAGCAAGATAATCGATATCAAAAGACGAGAGTCTTTGGCCGTAGTTACCACTTGGATTGATAGCTGCTGCCAAATCTGCAAACTTGCGTGGATCGCCTTCTGCAAGCCGTTTTTCTTGGGATTTGCGGCTGTAGAATTTCTCCAAAGTAAAGCGCCAGTCGGTTTGAACTGTACCTGCTTTTTCTTGGAAATCTTCGCCGTAGCGAGGTGTAACCAAGTTGTGTGGACGGTCTACCAAGCGTTTGCGTTGGTAGGGTACGGTATTTTCACCAAAGCTTTGGTTATATTCTTCGCTGTCTAATAAAGCATCAACAAAGCCGCTAAAACCTTTGGTGCCAATCACAATTGACCAAGCGATTTCTTCTTCTTTGTTGTAAGCACAACGACCTAATAAGCGTTTGAGAGTAATGTCAACTAAACGGTAGTTATTGTTGACAGAAACAACCAAACGATAGAAAGCCTCTGACTTGGCTAAACCACGGATAAAGTCACGCACAGAGATTGCGCCAGTTTTAAGTTGAGATTCTAAAGTTACTTGGCGGTTGAACTTGAGAATTTCATGTTCGCTGAAAACTTGGCGATAAGCTGCCCAAATGATGCTTTGGATATCAGTATAAGAACTGACATCTTCTATACGATAGATATAGGGTGTATTTTCATTTTGGTCAGCAACACCAAAGCTTTTCACACGGTGGTTTTGGCTGCTGGGTTTGTATTGAAGTAATGGCAGAGCCATGCTGCTTTTTCCTCTTATTAAAAGATTACACAGAGATTTAGTTGGTGAAAAATGAGGAGGTTTGATTACTCAAAATCCTCACTCATGCTTTATCTATTGTCCCGCATTAGGTTAGAAGCCAGTATTAATTCCTAACCAATTTAGTACCAACAAGAGAGTTATTCCTGCGGACATTACCAGTAATACGGCCAATAGTGCAGTCCCATCAAGTTTCTTGCTAGATATATAAGACCAAGAATGATCACGCTCGGTCTTAACAATACCTGCACGTTCTCGATAGTCAGCACCATAGCGGGGAGTAAAGCTGAATGGTCGGTCTACGTTCATACGCTTGCGCTGATAGGGGACAGTGTAGTCACCAAAAGCTTGAGTGTATTCTTCACTGTCAATCAGAGCATCGACAAATCCATTCCAACCGCGAGTGGCGATGTGAATAGACCAGGCTATTTCTTCTTCCCGATTGTAAGGAGCGCGACCTAACAAACGTTTCAGACACATTTCTACCAGCCGATAGTTATTATTGGGTGTGACAACTAGCTGATAAAATCGCTCTGATTTGGCCAAACCGCGGATAAAGTCTTTAACCGTGATTGACCGATTTTTAAGTTGGGTTTCTAGGGCTATTTGGCGGTTAAATTTGAGAATTTCCTGCTCGTTGAAGACTTGGCGATAAGCTGCCCAAATTAGTCTTTCAATTTCGCTAGGAGAGTTGGCTGTTTCTATACGGTAGATATAAGGTGTATCTTCGTTAATATCTGCCGTACCAAAACTACTAACTCTTTGATTTTGAGTTGTGGGTTTGTATTCGAGTAAAGGTAATGCCATACTAAAGACCGCCTTGAGAATAAGGTTGGCATCTTATACCCAGTCCGTCTGTACCATTTTGGATTTTAGATTTTAAATCTATGATTTTTTCCAATTGGTATGAGTTACTTTTAATTGATGATTGAGTAACTCGACGGAAAACATTTAGAAGGTTGTGAGTTGGCTATTGCAAACAATAATCCTTCTTATACCTTTATCAAACCACTGAAAAAAAGCCCTTACCGCACGGGGAAATTAGCACTGGAATTGATAGACACCGGAATACCTTGGGGTACGGTTTCTCTGCTGGTGTCGGGAATTTTGATGTTGGCTAGGTTAACCGGTGTATAGGTGACGGTTCTAATATTGATGGAATTAGCCAAAGCCAAGAAGTTTTTGATGTCGCCTTCTATATAGCGAGCATCTTCTAATTTGTCGCGCCAGTAGTTACCGTAGCGAGGGGTGACTAGGTTAAAAGGTCTATCTTTATAGCGGCGGCGTTGGTAAGGAACTATATTTTCGCCAAAGTTGGTGAGATATTCTTCAGAGTCGATTAAAGCATCAACAAAACCATCCCAACCAGCAGTTGCTATTTTGATTGACCAAGCAATTTCTTCATCTTTATTATAAGGCGCACGACCTAAAAACCTTTTGAGGGCAATTTCTACTAAACGGTAGTTAGAGTTTGTCTCGATGACTAAAGTCCGAAAAGCTTCAGACTTGGCTAAACCCCGAATGAAGTCACGCACAGTAATGGCGCGGTTTTTTACCTGAGATTCTAAGTTGTCTTGGCGGAAGAATTTCAGGATTTCGTGTTCGCTAAATACTTGCCGATAGGCTGCCCAAATTAATTCTTGAACATCACTATTCTCAGCGCAGTTTTCTATGCGATAGGGACGGGGGGTATTTTCGTTAGGAATTTCGTAACCAGGGACGCGCTGGTTTTGCGAACTGGGTTTGTATTCTAGTAGAGGTATTGCCATAGTTTTAGGGTTTTGTCATTGGTCATGAAAAAAGTCTGAAGTCTGAAGTCTGAAGTCTATTCGCCTTTGGCGTTCCCGCAGGGTAGTCTGAAATTTAATATTTCTCTTTCTACCTTTTGACTTTTAACTTTTACCTTTTGCCTTCTAGGTTGTCTTAGTGCCAGCAAGATAACGGTAAGGTAGGGCAACGGCTGTGGGTTTAACTGTTGGTTGCGGAGTCCCACCTTCACGGCTGGTATCGGGAATCTTCATGTCTCTGATTTGGGAGACAACGGAAGCGGTTACGCGTTGATAATTACGTTCGTTGGTAATTATGTTTCCAGCCATTGCCATGAAGTTGCTGGGAATAACGCGTCGAATTTCTTCTTTGGTGGCATAACCTGTGGTACGCGCACTGTAGAATGAACGACCACCCAGGAAGGTCATGGTCTGGCGATCGCGCCAGTAACCGTTATAGCGTGGGTTAACTAAGTTAAAGGGTCTGTCTTTGAAGCGACGGCGTTGGTAAGGTACAATGTCTTCACCAAAGTTTTGTTGATATTCGTCGCTGTCTAGCAATGCGTCGATAAACCCATGTAAGCCCTTGGTGGCAATGACAATTGACCAGGCAATTTCCTCATCTTTATTATAGGCTGCGCGTCCTAAGAAGCGTTTTAAGATGATGTCAACTAAACGGTAGTTGGAGTTGATATCTGCTACCTGTGTGCGGAAGACTTCAGATTTACCCAATCCGCGGATAAAATCTCGCACGTTAATCGCCCGATTCCGTAGTTGTGATTCTAAGAAGGATTGGCGATTGCTTTTGATAATTAAATGTTCGCTGAAGATTTGGCGATATGCTGCCCAGATGATGGCATCAATATCTTTATCGTCAGTGGCAGCAGATAAGCGATAACTAATTGGAGTGTCTTCGTTAGGTACTTCGTAACCTTCTACCCGCTGGTTTTGGGAACTTGGTGAATATTCAAGTAATGGTATTGACATATTTACTTTTACCTTGTTTTATGGTATTCAAACAAGCTTATTAACGATAAGCTAGTTGCACACGAGCGCGGACTGCTTTTTCGGTATCGGTTGCTAGCATTTGGTTGAGTCTGGCAAAAATAGGCTGTTGCAAATCGCTATTTTGGGCCAAGGCTTGTAAACCAACAACAGCAGCATAGCGAATTGACCATTCAGAGTCTTGAGAAATAAATATAAGTGTTTCTAAAGCTCTTTTAGGTGCTGTATGGCTGGCGGGAAAATCGAGCTTATGCCAGTGCAAGTTTCCTAGTCCTTTGGCAGCAGCACGGCGCACACTCGGAGCAAAGTCTGTAGCAGCAGCACTGATTAATAAATCTAAAGCACGAGGGTCAGCGATCGCAGCTAAAGTGCGAATCGAATAAGCCCGCGCGCCATAGTTATAGTCATCAATTTGAGATATTAGCTGTGGTACTGCGATTTCTCCCATTTCTGTGAGGGCAGTTGCAGCTACCCCTGCGGCGACTGGGTTGTTATAACCAAACACAGCAATTAGGGTAGGAATTGCAGCTATATCTTTTGTTGCTGCCAGGTTTTGCACTGCTGCCACCATTTTTGCTGGTGTGTCTGCTTCGGCGACGGCACGAATTAGTTCATCAGTCATTAGTTATTAAGTCATTTGTCATTTGTCACTTGTCATCAGCTTTTGACAGAGAGAGAAGTCTGAGCGGAGGGAGCCTCCGCTCAGAACTTCGGAGACAAATAACAAATGACAAGTGACTATAAAAGTGTATCCATCAAGTTCATTACCCGAATTGCGTCATCAGATATGACAAGATGATCTAATTCATCTGTCATTTGATGCTCTAGTAATCCTTTGAGGGCAATAATTTTGAAGCTATTTTCGACCTGAGCATGAGCGATCGCTTCCGCTGCTGCCAAATACCCAATTGCACCCAAATCCCCTAAGACAACGCGACGTAACTTCAGATCACCTGCTGCCAACATCTGCACTAACCTTTCTCCGTAGATAGGGTTTTGTGTGAGTTGGTACATAGCTCTGGCGGCGGCGCATTGTACTCGTGGTACTGGATGCTCTAGGAAAGGCTGAATGAGTGGAATTGCCTCAGTAGCGCGAATGGCTCCCAAGGCTTCGATAACTGCTTCGTAGGGCTGGGTTAGGTGGGGGAGTCCCGCTACTTGCACGGCCTCGGCAACACCACCATCTAACATTTTGATCAGTGCTGATGCAGAAGTGCGATGGGCTACGCCCCGCCGGAGGCGATCGCGCAGCATTGCCAAAGATTGGGCTGCGGCTTCACGCACATAGAAGTCAGAACATTCTAGGCATTCAATTAAGTTTGGTACTGCTCTAGCATCGCCTAACTTACCTAATGCTCTAGCTGCATTTCGGCGCAGCGGATAACCTCCGAGTTCTGTCCTATCGGCTTCATCTTGTAATGCCACAATTAAAGCATCTACAGCATCTGCTCTGTTAACCCGGAACTTGCCCAGCCACCAAGCTGCATAATAGCGGAGACTTAAATCTGGTGATTGCAGGTTAGCGATCGCTAATTCTGGTGTTAGCTGTGGCGTGTTCTGGGCGGGAAATTCTTCCCCACTGGGTTCTATCATTACCAGGGGATTATTCCTCTTCAGCAGTTAATGGCTCAATCTTGATGATTTTGCCACCCAGACGGGTAATTCTTTGGTATTCTTCATTCATCCGGCTGTATGGCACTGTAATAAATACACTACCGCTATTGCGAATATTGTATTTATTTCTGTCAGTTTCGGAGTTTTGCCGCAAGCCTACAACTTCATAACGAAATACCCGACTAGCAGATGAAGAAACGCTACTAGCACCGAGTGTGGTTTGACCGAACATTACTTCTATATCTCCTGTTTGGTTGTAAACTCCCTATTGCAGCAATCTAAGCTGGTGTAACGCTGGCTATTTTGCCGCCTTGCTTATGAATTTGCTGAATTTTGTCAGAAAGCCGTTCGTAAGGTACGATAAAAGCCGTGCTGCTTCTTCTGATGCTGGGATAGCCGGGACTGCGAAGTCCTGTAACTTCAATACGGTAAACACGATCAGCTTGTCCGACAGCGTTACCTAAATTCCGCTTGGGAGCTAGATCTGCTGTGGCGCGGAAACTCCAGTTGTTATTACTGCCGGATGGGCCAACAATTGAAGAAGCTAGATTGCTTGCTAATTCCCGTGCTAGGCGTGATTTTTTCCCTTCTACTTGGGCGCGATCGCTATTAGCATAGCCTCGGTATAACCTAAATATCCGGTTAAAACCTACTGTCTTTTGCCCTGGTTGAGTTTCAAAACCACGATAATAAGGTACAATGCTATCACCAAAATTGTTTTGATACTCTACAGAATCAATGTAAGAGTCAACTTCAGCGTCGTAGCCTTTGTTTTGGTACAAGTCGAGGTGATAAACAACTTCTGACTCATCGTAAGGAGCGCGACCCAACAAATGTTTATAGTTGAGTTCGATCAAACGAGTTTGGAAGCTGTTATAGAAAAACTTGGTTTTGTAGAGTTCTGATTTGGCAACGCTACGCACAAACTCCCGCACTGTCAGGTTTCCGTCCCGCAGGAGTGATTCTGCGCTTACGAGGCGTTCTGATGCCATGACGTAATCATTACCCAAGACTTGCCGATATACGGCACGAATCACGGCTTCGACTTCTTCTTTGCTGGCGTTGGGGCGCAGTTCAACTCTACGTGCTTCGCTGTATGGCTCTGTCCCTAGCCTAGATGCTGCTGTTGTAATTGCCATTTTCTATCCCCCTATTGATGTTCGGCTGTTTAGAACCGACTGCTTGCTGAAATAAAGCCTTTTATTTATTCCCACATAAAAACTATGCCCGGGGCTAGATCCAACTGCTAGGTGATTCCATCCAGCACTTGCATCCCTCCCCGGGCAAAAAACTATCTAGCTGAGAGCGTTGATAGCGTAGTCGATGTAGGTGTTAGCTTCGTTAGCAGCTTGACCAGACAAACCATGATTTGCTTTGATGTGCTTCAGAGCTTCTACATACCAGCTAGGAGACAAATCAAAGGAGCTGTTGATTTCAGCCAAACCAGCAATTAAGTATTCATCCAATGGGCCAGTACCACCAGCAACTAAGCTATAGGTGATGATCCGTAGGTAGTGACCAACGTCACGAGCGCACTTGGATTTACCACGGCTGTCAGCAGCGAAGTTAGGGCCGGGTGTTTGGGTGGTGTAAGGGAATTTTTGGTAAACAGCTTGGGTTGCACCATCGATCAAGCGTTGAGCGTTGGAGGTCAAACCACGAGCAGCTTCTAAACTAGCGGCAGCACGTACATAACGACCGTTAACAGCTTGCAATTCGGTGTTGCCTAAGAAACGTCCTTGGGTGTCAGCAGCTGCAATAGCTTCGGTAATTGGTGTTTTAACCATCTTTTCAAATCTCCTTGGTATTTTTTAGTCTTTTTACCTAGTTGCCTAATACTTGCGTATTAGACTTTGGGACTGCTATTAACCAACAGCAGCAGCAGCACGATCAAAGTAGCTTGCTACTTCGGAGATCAATGCACTGCAATCACCTTTGGTGATACCGTTAGGATCGTTAGCGATCGCAACAGCCGCGTCTTTCATCTTCTGAACGCCAACAGCTACAGAAGAACCAGGTGTACCTAGAGCGTTGTAGGTTTCACGCAAGCCGTTTAAGCAGCGATCATCCAGGACACTTGCATCACCAGCTAAAATAGCGTATGTTACATAGCGCAAAATGATTTCCATGTCGCGCAAGCAAGCAGCCATGCGACGGTTGGTGTAAGCGTTACCACCAGGAGCGATCAATTGGGGTTGCTCTTCAAACAACGCACGAGCAGCGTTGGTAACGATAGCAGAAGCGTTGCTTGTAATGCGGTTAACAACATCTAAGCGCTTGCTGCCTTCTTTAACAACGTTAGATAGAGCATCTAATTGTTCGTTGCTTAAGAATTCGCCTCTAGCATCAGCTTGAGAAGTTACCTTGGTGAATACATCTAATGTCATGGACTCTAATCTCCTAATTCCTTAGTTGAGAGATGTCTCGATTAAAACTGGTAATGTTTTATCAATTTTGGTTGGGATGGAACATAACAGACCAAGTATCTCTTTGTATTTTTGCTGCCTCTCAAATTTGCCTGTTGATTCATAAAAAAATTATGAGAACCAGGTTTGGTTTTATGAGAAACGAGCAAGCTTTACGAATTGACTGCCTTGTTTATGTTCTGTCTGTTATTTACCCCTCCAGCTTATGTTTATACAACGCTATAGATCCTTTATTTGTTACAAATTATGAATAAATAAGTTGCAGTCATAAGAACCCCTTCAAATCCTTTACATACAAGGACTGTACCTGAGAAAAGTCCAGATTTTTTGTTACACAACTTCATGATTTACCAATTTTTTCGTAAATTATATCCCGTTTAATATTTTCTTAATTTTTCTAGAACCCTTACCAAGCAAGATATTGCAGTTTTACACCAGTTTTCGCATCCGGATGGTTATTGTGAAGAAACATAAAATAAATATTTCGCAACATTTTTGTGAGTGGTTGGTTTAGGCTCAGGGGATGATTTGTATGAGTCGTTTCTAGTTTGTTATTTGTGCGCTTTTCCTGACTCCAAGGCCAAGACGATGCGAGATCGCACGACGTTATCGGTTTCCCCAGCGATCGCAGTTTGTAAAGCAACTTGGGTTTCGGAGGTGATAATTGCTTGTAAAGATACCGCCGCAGCATAACGCAATCCCCAATCTTCAGGGTTAAGCAAAGCCCAAATGAGCTTTTCTTGAACAATACCAATAACTTCTGCATCGGGAGAATTCAGAGCAATTTTGCCTAATCCTCTTGCAGCAATCCGGCGCACATTCCCTTGGCAATGATTGGCGACAGTTGTACCCACAACTTCCGCTAATACATCCAATGAGTCTGGAGAACCAATTTGAGCTAAAGCCTGAATAATATGGGCTTGCAAACCTTGATCACAAGAAGCTTTGTAAGCAATAATTAACGGTTTTACTGTCGAATTTCCCAGCTTCACTAACACCTGTACAGCAGCAGCCCTCACCGTTGGATGATGATGACTCAAAACAGCAATTAAGGCGTTAATAACCTCTAGCTCTGGTATTTCACTAACTGTGATTGCTGTAATTGCGGCAATCACGGTTTCTGGTGTACTGGCATGATTGATTTGTGAAATTAATTTTTCATTCATAAAAAACTGCATGGCAAAAAGGACTGGTGATAGAAGTAAAAGGTAAAAGGTAAAAGAGCTATAAAAATATTTTGCCTTTTTACTTTTTATTTTTGACTTTTAATTACCAATGTCGAAAATTAACTTTTGAATTTTAAAGTTGAATTAATAAATCATCTATCGTTTGAAAAATCAACAACGCAATATCTTGTTCATAATTATTACTCTCCAAAAGTGCTTCTAAAATGCGCTTTAAGTTCAGCAGCTTCAAACTATTAGGAACCTGCGCTGTTAATATTGCTTGTATAGCTTGTTGATGTCCAACTGCACCTAAGTCAAAAACCGCAGCCCAACGTAAATACATATTGTCGTGGGTGAGATTTTTAACAATACGTTCGATGTATTGGGGTTCCTGAGTTAAAAGATACATATATCGAGCCGCAGCACATTGCACTCGTTCCGAAGGATGTTTTAAAAATGCTTCAATTTGTGGCTGTGCTAACCAAACTTGGAGCGTTGCTAATGCTTCAATTAAAGCCTCATAGGGTTGTTCTTGAGTGCTTTGCAAAAGATTGAGTAAAGGAATTACCGCTCTTTTGTCACCAATAGCGGCTAAAGCAGCGATCGCCGCTTCTCGCAGACGCAAATCTTCGTCACACTCTAACGCTGTTACTAACGCAGGTACAGCTTGGGGATTTTTCAATTGTCCTAAAGCGCGTGCAGCTTGACGACGCAACGGATAACCCCCCAATGGGATGCGATACCGTTCATCAAATAAAGCATCACATAACGCCATACAGCCCGCTTGCACTTGATGTTTACCTAACCACCAAGCCGCATAATAGCGAATTTGATTATCATCACTAGATAATGCAGCGATCGCTGTTTCTGGCGAAAGAATTGGTTCGGCGGTGTTAGTGGTCATGATGAAGTATGGGTATAAGGGATTAAGGGTGTAGGGGTGTAGAGATTTTTACACTCTTATACCCCTACACCCTCACACCCAATTTCAAGGATTATCTGCTGAAATTACTCTATTACACTTGCGAAATGCTGACTATTTTACCGCCACGCTTGTGAATTTCTTGGTATATAGCTGAGAGGCGTTCATAAGGTACGGTGTAAGTCTGACGACTGCGGCGGACTGCGGCTTGAGAACCGATTTTACCAGCGATCGCTTCAACAACGAACATCCGGCCATCTCCTTTGGCAGCCGAACTAATTAAAGTCGGTGCTTCTGAAACAAAACCTGTACCTGCGGAAGTTGGTGGCAAAATTCCATTAGCCAAATTCAATGAAATTTTCGTCCTCAGACGAGAATTTTTCCGCCCCATTTGGGCATTATCACTGTTACCACAACCGCGATAAAGTTCCAATATGCGGTTAAAACCTACCGTTTTCATTCCGGGAATTGACTGAAATCCATGATGATAAGGAACGATAAAATTCCCAAAAGCATTATTATATTCTGGGCTATAAATGTAAGACTGAATATCTGCGTCATAGCCACGAGCAGCATATAAATCTACATGAAAAGCAATCTCTGATTGATCGTAGGGTGCGCGTCCCAGTAAGTGCTTATAATTTAATTCAATAAACCGCACTTGAGAGTTTTGATAAAAAAAGCATTCTTTGTAAAATTCAGATTTTGCTAAAGTCTCGACAAATTGCCGGACACTAATTTTGCCATTACGCAATAAAGCTTCAGCACTAGTAAATTTTTGGCTGGCATATAGTCCCTGACGACCGAAAATTTGTTGATAAGCAGCCCGAAATACTTTTTGTAATTCGTCTTCAGTCCAATTTTGTCGTAACTCAACTTTAACGCCGATTTCGTCTCTGATGCCTAGCCGTTCTGCAACTGAACTACTCATTTTAACAATTGCTCCTGTTTAAATTTTTGTTCGCAATAAATTTGGGTTTTTGGTAGTAGAAAAATGCCGTAACTAAAGTAGAAAACTAGTCTAGTTATTCAGCAATACTCTATTTCCAAAAACCCACAAGTTTGTATTAGCTTAATGCGTTGATTGCATAGTTGAGGTAGATGTTAGCTTCACCGGCAACATCACCATTTAAACCATGATTGTCACGCACAAACTCAAGAGCAGCTACATACCAACTAGGAGATAAACCCAAAGCACTATTGAGTTCACTCAACCCAGCAACTACATATTCATCTAAAGGGCCAGTACCGCCAACTACACAACAATAACTAATGGTGCGGAGATAGTGATCAATATCGCGTACACACTTAGATTTCCCTTCGGGTGTAGACGCATATTGAGGTCCACTCATTTGAGTTGTGTAGGGGAATTTTTGATAAACATGATTTGCTGCTGCTTCTGACCATTTTTTGCCATTATTGCTAAATGCTTTGGCAGCATCTAAACCTGCACGAGCGCGGTTGAAACGACCAAATACTGCTTGCATTTCGGTATTACTGAGATAAGAACCGCGCACATCAGCAGCAGATATCGCTTCAGTTAAAGGCGTTTTCATAATTCTCCTAATCTCCTCGATTTTCGACTAATTACTAACAACCAGTTGGCGAAAAATTTGCCCAAAAAATTTATTAAACAACAGCACTAGCAGCGCGATCAAAATAGTTAGCCAATTCAGCTATCAGTTGACTACAATCACCTTTGCTAATACCATTGGAGTTATTAGCAATTTCGATCGCTGCATCTTTCATTTTGTGAATGCCTGAAGCTACAGCATCACCAGGAGTACCTAGAGCATTGTAGGTTTCGCGGAGACCATTCAAGCAGCGATCGTCCATAATGCTGGCATCACCCGCTAGTACAGAATAGGTGACATAACGTAGAATAAATCCTAAGTCACGAATACAAGCAGCTTGATTACGGTTATGGAAACAAGCACCACCAGCATTAAAAATTTGCGGACGTTCAGCAACTAAAGCCCGATAGGCATTAGCTACAATTGAAGAAGCATTACCATTGAGTCGGTTAACTATATCTAACCGCTTATTACTATCAGCAACCATTGCTGATAATGCGTTGATTTCTTCACCAGTAAGATATGAACCTTTTTTATCGGCTTGTTCAACTACTTTGGAAAAAGCGTCGAGCATTTTCTATTCCTCCTAAAGGTCATTCATTGCAGATATTTGATTAAGGCTATAGCAATTAATCTATTGAAAAAACTTTATTGCATCACAGAATAGATATTTCAAATTATGATTTGAAATAACAATAATTTTGCGGCAATCAACTATTCCCAAAAACAGCTAATTTTGCTGGTTTTTCTAATTGCTTTTAAAACCTTGTTCGTATTTTATATATTGGTTGAGTTACTTTATTCTTAAGTTTTGTAAAATAGTGTTACCCCATACATCTTTTTCGCTAAAGTATTGCTCTACAAAGCTTTTGCTGATGCTAAGTCAATATTTGCTTTACAATTAAACATTTTTGGATATATTACTTCATACAGTTTCTCAGCTTTTTTGAGCTAAGTAAAAAATACAACTTATATATCAGGGTTTTCTGACAGTATGACTTGTGGATGTGTTTTAGCACAGCAGGAATCAAGCTACTACTCAATACAAACTAAAAGCTGAAAATTCAAGCCTTTTAACTTTTAAGTTTTTATTTTTCTCTTTCATTGAGTGTTAGTAGTTTTTGAAAATTTTTAGATAGAATCTGTAACATATATCACAATATTTAATTTTTATTAGCTAAATAAAATGATTTTAATTTTAGGTAGCAGATATATTCTTAATTTACTTATAACTTTTTGTTTATGAGCATTTCATCCAGCATTGCTATTGCTTACTGCGATTTTTGGCAAAAATCAATAATGTAAGCTTTTGTAAAGCAACGTGAAGCAAAGTTAGAAAATTCTTTCGATTTTTTTAAAAAGAGATTGCTCCTCTGCGGCGCAAAACTTCTAGTAAGGTTGTAAAGCTTGGAGGTGGTGGTGCTGTTACCTCAATCCAATCTTCGGAAATAGGGTGCTGCAATTTTAGCCGCCAAGCGTGTAATGCTTGACCGGGAAGATTTACGCCGACAGAACGACCAGAACCATAAACAGGATCACCAACAATGGGATGTCCGATTTTGGCACTATGGACTCGAATTTGATGAGTACGTCCCGTTTCTAATTGAAAGTGAATTAATGTGTAGTTACCCAAACGCTCTAATACTTGCCAATGCGTAACTGCTGCGCGTCCACCTTCTTCTACAGGGACAACGGCCATTTTTTTGCGATCTTGGGGATGGCGACCAATGGGGAAATCTATCTTACCACTTTGAGTTTTTGGCGCACCGTAAACTACGCCTAAATATTCTCGCTGTGCGGTTTTAGCTTGAAGTTGTGCTTGCAAATGTTGATAGGCGATGTCAGTTTTGACAATAGCGATCGCACCTGTTGTATCCTTATCCAATCGGTGGACAATTCCCGGACGTTGAACTCCGCCAATACCGGGAAGGTTAGGACAGTGTGCCAACAAAGCATTTACTAGTGTGCCATCATAATGTCCCGGTGCAGGATGGACAACTAAACCAGCGGGTTTGTTGAGGATAAGTAACTGATCATCTTCATAAAGAATATCTAGAGGAATATCTTCCGCTTGTAGCTCTAGGGGTTGCGCTTCTGGTATTTGTAGAGTTATGCGATCGCCTGCTTTCACATTCACCTTCTTAGATGTGCAGACTTGATCGTTAACTTGCACATTACCCTGTTCGATAAATTGCTGAATGCGAGAACGAGAAATATCTGGTAATTCTTCCGCAAGATAACGGTCTAAACGTTGACTATTTTCTGAAACTTGTAAATTAAATTCTGTCTGCATCGAAAATAAGGTTGTGGTGAGTAGGAAATAAGGACAGCTAAGGATGATGACTGGGTAAGACTTAATATCTCACACTTCATACTTCATGCAGTTTCACTTTAGATTGTTAACTAGTGAATTTTAAACTCCCCAATAGGGGAGTAGTAGGTTTATGATACTGCTTGCACTGCTTTCTTTAATTCCTTGAACATCAGCCGTAGACCGTAGGCAGCAGTTTGTGAGATGACTAAATTACCAAAGCCTTTTTTGACCTCACGCTGTTTCACGCCAGGGGCAATGTCACCGACCGCCATTGATGTAGTTAAACTCATCTGCATAGTTTGGAGTGTGAGGTTAAGCGTCGCTTCCATCTGTGGCTGCAACTCTTTTGAGACCATAGGAAGTAGGTTTAACTTCAGCGATCGCTGAAATTCTTTGAGTGCCTGTTGCTGAAGTCGAGCCACAGCTTTTGTTTTCCACAGTTCGGGATTGTCCTGAAATTGAGCTTTACGCTGATCGTAAAATTCCCCCAATTTCTGGCCAAACTCGTTTTTTGGCCTGGCTTGTTCGGGAGCGATAATGTCGAGTATCCAGAGGTAAAGCTGAGAACGACACAATTTAGAACCGGCTCCAGTATTCATGGTTTCCTTATCACCGCTGGAGTTTTCATCTTTGGCCATTCCCAGCCGCCGTTTAAATCTACCAAGAGATTCAAATTTTGTGATCGGGTAAATTTGGCTGATCAGTAATGCCTGTGGTTTGATACCGATACCGAACATAGTCATAACTCGACGGTAGGGGATAAATTCACCAGAGTTCAGAATTTCTAAAATCTCATGTTGAATTTCTGCTTCCCAGTCATGCAGGTCACACACCATACCAGCTAATTTTCTGGTAAAAGTGGTAATTCCCACGCCATATTTTTTAGCAATGGATTTTTCATACAGTTTGTCATAGTAACTACTTCCTCGCTTGAGGGTACGCTCTCGCCCCGCAAGCCAAGCCCAAAGGGGAAGCGCACCATCTGAGGCAGATGGCTGACTTTTATTAAGTGCAGCTTCAGGAAATTCCCTGGCTAACTGTTGCCTAGCACGGTTGATGACTGGTGATTGAATCTTATTTAAAGATTGCAACTGTAACCACAAATGGCGCATTTGTGCCACCTTACCCGCTTCAAATTGCAGGAAAAAATCATCATCATCCCAATGAAGTAAGGCGTAGGCTGCAAGTGCTAGAGCGTCAGCTTGGTCATTTTTATCTGGGAGTTTATTTTGTTTACGGTAGTGTGTTGCTTCCGCGTGTCCTACCCACAAAACCTTAATTCCTTCAGCCTCACAAATGTGTGACCAAATCCAAGAATAATGAACTCCAGTAGGTTCCATAACGACAGCATCGGGCTTTAGAGCTAATAATTTATTGACCCCATCAGCGTTAGCTTTAAATGTTAAAGGGTCATCATCTTTCGGACGTTTATTATCTCGAAAGTGGCTTCTAAAGTTTTTAGGAATTGATGTTAATTCCCAAGCAACTACGCTGTTTTTACACACATCCAAACCAACTATTTTCATTTGTCAAGGTTCTGTTGTATGGGTATTTATTTGCAGCAAAAACTGTGCTAAAATGAGTCACGAATCACCCAAATTAGTGTTAACAATTCACTTTTAAACTCAACACAGTCGGAAATAGTCAGCAGCAGTGGATTCGTGAAACTGAGAAACCTTTAAGGTCATTTCCGGGTAAAAATCCATCCTACTGCTGTTATTTCCCTCTACTTAAAAAGTAGAGGCGGATGAGTTTGCGCGACTCGTCCGCGACTCCCCAAGATTGGGGAGTTTCGGCTGTTAGTCAGACAGCCATCATCAGGCGAAATAATTACATATAATGTTCGTCATCATCGTCATAAATATCGCTATCTTCGTAATCTTGTTCAGTCACAACTTCAGATTCGACTGTGACAGCAGTAAGTAAATTTCTAAACTGTGGCATAGAAGGAGCAGTTGGGTTTAAACCCTGTGCTTTTAAAAATTCAGCCGTAGCATCCCATTCTTGACGTAATTTCTTAAGCTTGACTTCTAACTCTATACACTCGGAGCGGATTTTATTTCTCTCGCTGTAAAGCTCGTCAGCAGTTTTACCAACAATTCTTTTGGCTTTTTCTCTCAAATTACTGACAATTTCTTCGAGAGATTCTTCTTCTGCCAGTTCAACAGAGAAACCAATTCTCTCATTGCTGTAATTGCCAATTGAAATCAAAAAGTGAGCATGAATTGTTTTAATTTTCATAATGTCCTCCGATTTTTTGTGCGGTAATTACAACGTTGCTCTAATAGTCCTGTGGCATCTTCCCAACTTTGGATGAGGGTGGCTGCATCATCACCGTAAAATATTTGTGTATCACCGTTTTGCCATGTCACAACTGCAACACGGGTAGGTAAGTTCTCAAACTGAATTTGGCGAATTTGGGCCAGATTAATCCAGCCAGCAGCAGGCAATTTACAGCTAAACACTGATGGGGTATTGACTATGGTGTGCATTTTGGTAATCTGACAATGGTACAAATTCTGCGATCGCAGCGGCTTCATTCTCCTCACTGCGATCGCATCAAAAATGAGCGTTAGAAACTGTCAGGAATACCGTCATCCTCTGGCCGAGGTGATTTAGCCGCGGTTACTTGTTGTTGAAGTTCACGTAATTCCTGTTTGAGTCGCCTGATGCTTGCCTCATACTGGTCGCATATCTCTTCTCTGATTTTTCGTTCCACTGTTTCCATGACACGCGAGATTGATTCTTCTACGTCATCCCCTTCCTCTACTTCGGCAAATAGGGACAATTTCTTATTTTCGTAGTTCCCCAGGTTGAGAACCCGTTCATAATTAATGCTTTTGATTTCCATAGTTGGCGCTATCCTTGAACCTCTACAGGTTTGTCAAAAAGAACTTTAAAATCGGTTTTGGGCATATATTTTCGTAAGAATTTCAAATGGTCTTCTGCATCAGCGCGGTTGAAAAATCTGGCGACGCAGACATACGTTTCATCAGACTCACGACGGCAGAAAACCGCCCAATCTCTAGAATTGAGAACGTTGACAGTCATAATCTAAAATCCAAATTTTTGAAGAAAGCCAGCACAAACTAAACACAAGTGCTTGTGCTGGTGTGAACGGAACGATTTACAAAAGCTGATTATCAAGGAATCGCCAGTGAGGTGTTCACTGGCAATGATGAAAATTGTTAAAAGTGCCTTGTAAGATTTTTCGTCTAAATTGCCTCCAACTACTAAAGGACATGACTGTATAGGTGCAACTGTGAAGTGTGAAGCACCAAAGAATTTCTGTGTGAATTGTGAGTTTAGGTTGTTTCCGCTGCGGTGGCAATTCGCCTAGTGCTGCGGTGGTGGCTCCTGATTTTGCCCTCACGGGCATAAAAGCAATGTGAGGGGGGAGCGATTCTTTTCGTACGTGAAAAATGTATATCTTTATTTTTCACGTATGATATATTCTTGTCAAGAGCAGACGGCAATAAATCACGTATAGAAAAATAAATCACGTATAATTGACATGAAAAGTAAAGTAATAACCAATGGGAAGAGCCAGAAAGGTAAACCAGTCAGAGGAACTGGTAAATGCAACAGTCCGTATTCCGACCGAGGAATGGAACAAGATAAAGCAGAAAGCCAATCAGATGGGCATGACCAGGACGGATCTATTCAGGGCTATAGCTCAGGAGAAGATTTATTTAGCAGAATCGAATCCCTTATCACAGGAGAAGATTTTGATTCTGGAAAAGTCCTAGAAGCCCTTAGCCTAATCAGGGAAGCGCATCTATCCTATGTACGCGCACATAAGCAAAGACTTGAGAATAGGCTGAATGAGGCTAAAGAAAACGAAGTTGATTTTCTAAAATCCTGTGACCTGCTAGAGCAGAAAATCCAGGTTTTTATGGACAAAACAGAAACCAAAGATTAAACCGTCTTTACCTGTATTGGTGAGGACGGTTTTTTAATGAGATCGTGTTTGTTGGTGCTGCTGTGTTGTGCGATTGCCACTTCAATCAATCTTAGGTTTGCTTATGTCTAAACACAACAAATACGGGTATCTTCTGATGCTTGCACCGAGTCTACCCGTAGATGCTGGATTGATAACCTATTCAATCCAAGTTCATGCCAAATTTAACCGATTTGAAGAAAAAATTACTAGAGGTACACGAGATGCAGCTGCAAATTGCAAAGAAAAAAGCTGCTCTCATAGAAACACAATCAGCACTGGAAAAACAGATGCGAGAAGTATCTCAGAAACAATCCAGTCTGGACAGGTTGATGCAGCAGACACGGCAGATGGAGCTATCGCTGCAACAACAAATAAACAAGGAACAGCCAAAGAGAGAAACACAAATACATTCAGTAAGTTACAAACCTGCAAACAAGAAACTCCAACAAGAGTTACTTACTTTACTACACGGCAACACGGAGATTGCCACTCGCCTGCTACAACAGCAACAGAATCTCAATCCAGGGTATTCAGCCGACTGGTATTTAGAGAAAGTAATACACGACTTGAAACGCGATCGCCAATAACCAATCAATTGCGATCGCACTCAGCACTCAGCACTAAAGTTGAGCGATCGCAGTTTAATTGCCGCTGACTGAGTTAAAAAAAACATCAGCTATTTTTTAAAAACTAAAAACCACCCCGCGCGGAGTGGCTTGGATTTCTACCTAAACGAATTATGCCAGGAAATCAAACATTACAAAAGCTCCAATGGACGGAGCAAAATGACGCATTCTGCCTAGAAAATAAAATCGCCCCCGCTGCACAATTCCTATGGCGATACCTTGTAGCTGAAGGTTTGGGGACAGAAATAGAAATTGACCTCACCGACTTCAACAAACAAGTCACCAAACACCGAGGTAAAGGTTATTGTCGGCTGACCTTGAAAAATGCACTTGCCCAACTCGAACAGCACCGGGTAGTAAATATCATTCGGCAATACACATGGAAGATAGTCAAAATTGTTACTCGCCCCTTAGATTGGCTCAACCCGAAAAAAAACTTCCCACACCGAAATCAAAATTACAATTTACAGCCCTCAAATGATTTATCTGCTGTAGAGGGGGAGAGCAGCAGCAGCAATGATCATCTTAGGGACGAGATGATAGCCGAATGTGAAGAAATTCTCAGTGAATGCGAAAAAGCGGGTATCACATTTAACCCTGAACAATCACCAGAAATTTTAGAATACAGCCTTGAGGATGTGAAGAGTGCGATCGTACTTTTCCACAGCCGCGGCGGCCATGAAAAAGATTGGCGCGGTAGGCCAAAAATTTGTAACCCTCAAGGCTGGTTACTCAGTTGCTTGAGAAAGGGTTATTACCTGCTACCTGAGAGTTGGAGCTTTGGCGGGTTACTTGCAGCGCTGGGAGTCACATTATGATTTCTCAGTTAAGCCTTTTCAACCTTGACAACTACACCAACTACAACCCACAAGAAGAACCACCAGACCCAGACGATTACCAAACACTCGAACAATACGAATACGCCTGGAAGCAATGGGAGAAGAAATTCCCGCACCTGGTAGCCGAAACGACTGCTATGACTGTTCTGGAACAGGATACAACAGCCAGGACAATTATCAGTGATGACTCGCAAAAAATTGTGGGCGATCGCCAATTAGATGTTCTGGAACGTGATACCAATCACCCCGTTCCAGAACAAACCGTTCCAGAACATCTTCAATGGGTAGAAAAGTATTCCCCATCTAAACGGAAAGACAATCATTACTATCGCTACTGTTACAAGGTGAGTGGCAAGATTCAGCATCGGCATATTCCCGGCGGTAACGTGCGCTCATCAATTACCCTGGCGCGGAAACAGCACATCGAGGAGGCCATAGCTGATGGTCAAACCCCGTCCGAAATCGAAAAAATCATTCATTCCTGGCGTGAATTAAAAAAATGAAGTGTAAATTTCATTCATCCATGAAAAATGCGATCGCGCCACTACTCGGAAGCAGAGCGATCGCATTTGCTAGATGTTAATCACTAGAGTTATTTACTGGTGTCATTGTAAGGCATTCATCAACTTCATCCCAGGCATCATTGGACAAGCCTTCTAGTGTCGCCGCCAAATCACGGGGGTGTTTAAAATCCGCTAAAACGGCTCTAACGTAGAGTTCCTCAATTTTTTTGAATAGTTCGTATTTCATAAAGTAGCGATCGCCTCTCTAACATCGTCGTCACTGACCTCGATGTACTGGGAAAGTACTTTTAAATCAGTGTGTCCAGTGATTTTTTTAATAGTTGCTAGATTGATGCCTTTCTTAGCTAAATGCGTAATAAAACTCCGGCGGGTGCTGTGGGTGCTAATGCCCTTGGCTGATAATCCCGCTTTTTCAACGGCAGTACGTAAAATCGCATCTGCCCATCTCAAGCTAATTGGTTTGTCTCCGTCCCGGCATGGAAACAGGAATAATGAGTCATTGTCTGGTTTGTATGCAAGCAATAGCTCTTTTAAAACAGGATGTACAGGTACTTGTCTATTCTTCCGTTTGGCATTAGGGTTAGCTTTTGACTTGCTGTTGGGACTGGCTTTTCGTGTCCTGGCCCGAAAGTTAATATAATCCCTGGGTGTGCCGTTGTCGTCGTAGACATCAACTATACGCAGCTGTACCAAAGCACCCCAACGTTCACCCGTATACCATGCCAAATCAAAAAGTAGTTTGTACTTCCGGCTTCTGATTGATTTGCGAATTTTTGAATAATCAGTTTCGCTGAGAATAGCCGCTTGCCCTTCTCTGTCGTTTTTCATTCAGTTTATTTTTCCTCTTCACTGTTCCGGTTTAACCATGCTCAGAGGTTAAATCGGAACATTTCTTTTTTCAACTATTAACTAAATATCGCTCAATCGTAATCATGGTAATACTTTTACGCCATCAGTAATACTTCTGCTTTTACATAAAACTGGAAGATTTACGGTTAATTGAAAGCCGAACAAAATAGATTTATCACATCAAAATAAATTTTGCTTCATGGCGCAAATTACGGATCTAACTTGGCAGCAAATAGAAACGGCATCGACTCTCAGCGACCTAATACAAATCGACCCGACACACGGCGTAATGATTAAAGTTTCCGCACTACTAGCAAATCCCGTAACCGCTAAATCTGCCAGTGGTGTAGTTGAAACATTATTTGAATTACTAAAAATTGCCAATTCTGCACAAACAACCGTCAACGTAGGTCAAACAATTGGGGAGAGATTATCTGCATTTCCTCAACTAGTTAGCGGTACAGCTATCAATGGTTATGTACAACAATCAGCCCAAATAGTTGTAAGAACCCCACTAGCAACCAGTGGTATTAGTGGGGTTTCTAACTAAATGGCAGATAAAAAAAGTATATTTCGCAATGTGAACGTATTGCGAGAAATTAACGCAGAGAACACCACAGGAGTAGTTGATTTTTACCAGCCTGGATGGTTATCACCTGAAGATGTTCAAAATAATTTTAGATACAGTGGTTTTATTACCTCTCTGCGTTTAACAATTGACATTACTAGTATTAGTTCACTCGTTTCTATTCCAGTTGATAGTTTGGCGACTGATACTGAAATAGCAACAGCAACAGAAGAAACATTTACAGGTAATGCTAAAAAATGCTTGTGCTTTTATGCCAGGACAAGTAACACACCATTAATTAAAATTGCCGACATTTATTTATTTAATCAACGCCCTTACTATTACGTTGATTTGTTGCCTTACCTAACCAGTAACGGAACATTTGATATTGCTCCAGATACGATACTCAGCTATCAAATGCGTGATGCTGGATATGGTTTGTTATCAGGTGATGATAGATTAATTCTTCTGGGTACAGTCGTTGAAGAAGCGCCAGAAACACAATTAGAAAGTACAACGATTATTAATAACGGCACTAGTTCTAGTAGTGTAATTGACCTTTCATCAATTAACAGTGCTATTGCCACACTACAAACAAGCATTAATAGTATTAACGATTTATTAGGTGCGTAATATGCCGATTACTGTTGACGATAATGATTTTCCTGCTAGTTACGATACTACGCTGAATTTAGTACAAATTACAAAAACTCTTGCTCATCTTGTCAAAAAAATAACTGGTAAAACTGCATGGACAGATTACCCAACCAAAAACCTAGAAGAGTTAAAAGCTTCCATTGATAGCATCAATAGTATTTCAAGACCGCGTATTCTTTGGAAAACAACTCAGGCACAAAATTTTACTATTGGGACTTCAACGACAACACTATATACAATTACTATTCCAGCGGGTACTTGCTCTATTGATAGTATTCTAAAACTTTATGTAGATTTTCAAGGCTCGAATACTACTAATACAAGAACTTTTTATGTTAGCTGTAATAGTATCATGCTCACTACTATTAACCCAGCCCAAAATACATGGTATCCCTTTCGTAAAGCTATATCTTTTAATGGCTCACTCAGCCAACCTAGAACTAATGCTCTTGGACTTGGTGGATTCTCTTCTAATAGCGGTAGTTCTATTAATAGCTTCGCTGATTTTTCGCAAGAGCAAACAATATTAATCAGAGGTTCTGCATCTGTGGCGAATGAATCAATTTTTATTGAAAGTGGCTATTTGGAATTAATTTAGCATGGCTGATGTAACCTACGCCGAACCTACGCGACTAAATGATTTTAAGCCGAATCCATTTTTAAATATTCCAAAAGCGCCACCAGAATTACAGCAAAATTCTGCTAATACAACTTCTAGTCTAACTATATCCACTAAGAGTAGTAATATTTATGCTCAACCGCATAACCTACCACCTAGGCAGACAAACCTTCGTAATGATGGCAACTGGAACACCATTGATTTAACTCCCAAGAATAGAGGTGTTGATACTGTTTATGCTGAACGTGGTAGACGTTATGATTCCCAAGTTTGGACTATTAAAAATAATGGTACGGCTGGACTGACAGCCGGTCAAAGTTACTCGCGTGACCAAGCTTTTGCTGAACTTGCATATAATGGCGGGTTTTTAATTGATGGCTTACTTGATGGCTTCCAAGGAAAAAATGTAGCCAATGAGCAGTTAAGGTTTAAACGCTCAGGAACGGAAGATTTATCTTATGGTTTAGGGCAGAAAGTAGGCGACGAACTTAGGAACATTACAAAAGACGCAACAGACGGACTAAAGCGAACTAGAGACGAACTTTGGAAGAATCGCCCAAAATTCGAGATACCAGAATTTAAAATTCCTGAATGGGATATTGAATTTCCTGAAATTCCCCCATTTCCGAAACCTGATCCAATACCACCACCACAGCCACAGCCTAAGCCAACATCAAAACCCACATCTAAGCCAAAAACACTATCAGATAAAATCCGCGATATGGATTTATCTAAGTGCGGTGGTGGAACTGTAAGTGTTGCTTTTGTTGGTAAATCCAAATCCAATGATGATGGTTCATTGGGTTTTGAGCAATCATCAATTGATGAATTTTTTAGTGTATGGAAAATTAGATTCCCTGATGAAGATAGAACCAATGAGGAAATACTTACTAGCTTGGGTGGTGGTAATTTCCCTCAACTAATTGAAGATAACGGTATTTCTTACGCTCTTATTGTTGGGGGAGACGTAAAGCTTAATATTGATGGTTCTAGCGGTGAATTGAAATTTCCTTATTATCAGGTTTATACACAAACTGCTTTATTCGATGAAGGTGTTAAACCTGGTTCTATTCTTAATAGCTTAGATGCAAATCTAGGATTATCGATAAAGGGCGAGGCTTTCGATTTTAGAACAGCAGAAAGTGAAAAGATAGGCTGTTACATTCCTGAACCATACCCAGATAAATCACCACCACCAGAAGCACCACCACCAGAACCACCACCAGAAAAGGAATGTTGCAGAATGAGTTGCTGTCCAAAAAGCCCCAGTATTGATTACAGAACCATTAAAAAATTAATGGTTCAAACCATTAAAGAGCAGACATTTGCTTTAGATATTCCCATTACATCTTGTAAGTTTAATGATGAGACAAATAAATGGGAGCCAAAGACTTCTTATACTATCATTGAAGTATTTGCGACTAATATTAATCAAGCTAGACAATCGGCTCAATTACATATAGAAAATGCCAAGCAAGCGGCTGAATTGTGTTTAGCTCGAAATCAACAAGAACAAGAATGTAATGCAATAGCTTCCTTACCTGAGAGATATCAAATTCCGGTTGATGGTCATATTCCCCAATTAATTTGTTTATTCCGAGAAGTTAAAGAAGATGGGTCATTGGGCGATGATTATTACCCTATCACCATGCCACACCCAGCCAGCGACCAGCCACCTAACACCAATAATCCACCTTTACCAACCTATAAAAAAGGCAGTTGGGAAGGCATATTAACTCTCAAAGATAACAGTAAGGCTTTTGTAAATGCTGAAAGTAAAGAAGAAGCCGAGCGAATGTTAACCGAAATAAAATCAAAAATTCATCAAAACTTCTTAGAAGGTTCTTTTGAGAAAATTGGTCAACGCAAAGGACAACCACTTAAAGAAATTAACGTAAAGTTATTCAGATGTGACTATTACCCCACAGGCACTAAAAACGCTAAACCTCAATGGGTTAAATATTTCCGTGGCACATCATCAAATAATGATTAATTTCCCGGAGCCTTAACCCTTCCGGTCTAAAAACATTCATAAAAGCAGCTAGATTTGGGGAAATCGACATTTAAAAAGATTATGGCGAGAGTACCACATATCATCACAATTGAAGGTAAAAAGTATGCGGCAATGTTGCCTGATATATACAACGATATCAAAACAGTTGTTGGCATAGAAAAAGCACCGTCTCCAGATAATACTGACTACGCTGGGAAGGTTAACGTTAATCAATTTGTTCAATCTGGTGATTTAGTCCGTATTAGATGCCGATTGGAAAATAAAAAGGTTAAGAGCGTTCTTTGTGTCGCTGCTAAGTTTGCTAGTGCGATGGGTGGATTGCTATCTAAAAAAGTCGGCGGTGTCGATGTTCGGACAACTGGTATACAACGCCGCATGAGATTAGGCTAATTCATTTATCAAACATCGAATAAGGATAAATTAAAAATATGGCACTCCCTGTTTTACATAAAGTCACTATTGGGGAAGGTGAATTTTACCACATCAAAACTTCTGATGCTTATGATGGGCTGAAAGACCAAACAGGAATTGAGAAGGTCGCCGATCCAACAGGTACAGAAGAAATTATGCCTGTCAAAGAATTGCTCAGGACTGGTGTACTTTGGCGTATTGGAATTAGATATAAAGATTCCAATGGTAAGCGTAAATCTTCTCATTTATTGATTGTTCGTACTAAACTCACAGGAGTTTTTGGAACTGTCGCTGCTGGCAAATTAGAAGATAAAACATATAAAATTTCTGGCATCACTAAGGGGACTATTGAGCAAGTCGCCGGACGCAGAAAAGCTACATTTGCTTAATTTATGAGTAACCCAGTTTTGCAACTGGGTAATTCTGCCAATTGGCAACAGCTTTACTCAATTTCAAATAATGCTGTAACTTTGGGTGCTGGTACTGCCTTTGCACCCATTCCGCCTATTACGGTACCCGTTTTAATTGATAGTCACATTATTACTGTTTTGGTGACTTGTAATAGTGCTAAGGATACCTGGAATTTTGGCGGGTTGCTTTCGCAGAAAATCAACTTGGGTTTAACTGTTGGCGGATTACCTACTTCTGATGGTGTGCAAAAACATAAGCTTTATTTGAATCGCTTAACTTTGCTCACTTTTCCCCGTCTTACTAGTACCTATACTGTTGAGCTTGAGGTTCCTAAATGGTTTCGTCAGGTTTCATTAGTCCTTTGGCAGTACATTGGCTCTGTTGGTGACTCTACCGAAAATTTGATTTCTAATATTCAATCTGATTTAGCACGAATTGAATCTAAAATTGATTCGCTTTCATCATGAAAATTGACGTTAACAATCTCTTCACTGTTACTTCTCTTGCATTTATGCTCATTGGTGGAATTTATCATTTAGCTAGAATGGAAGCCAATATAGTCGCTAGAATCGGTTTGCTTGATAAAAAGCTTGATATCCATCTTACTGATTATCAGTCGAAGCATGAGCATTACGAATACAGAATTAATGATTTAGATAAGCGAATACAGCACCAGGGTAATCGGCTCAAGGATTGGATTGACCAAATTGTCACTCACTTGTCTGAGAAAAGCGGGTTTATGATTCGCGATCGCAAACTCTAGCATTTAACTCTCTGGGGATTCCGGGTAGATGATGTCATGTTGGGTAGAAGAAGGTAGCTGAGTCAGCATCAGCGTAAGTCCAATTTACACAAGTGGCATAGTTCATTTTAGCTTAATAGTTCAATAGTCAAAATTGCTAATCTTGTGCTGTTAAATTGGGAGATTTTACTTTGCATATTTCTTAGCCAAGATAGATTTCCCCATTTAACAGGTTTTAAATTCTCTCCAACCTGCGTAACATGATTAATTACCGTACTCCTTTCCCCTCTCCGGATACTCTGGTTAATTTCAGACAGTTGAAATCTTTAAATAATAATTACATTCATCTCTTCATAGTTTGTTTATCATAAAGTTAATACATTTTCATCCGAGAGTAGAAAATTAGATTAAACTACTATCTAGCATTGAGCTAAATTTAGACATGGTGCTTGTATTAACTACACTTTTTGAGTTTTTCCACAAGCTTTTGTTTATAGAACTCAGATATAGTGATGCGTCAATGTTTATCGACATATAAAAGCAAAACTTGTTTTTAGTGCTGATACCGCAATTACATTCTGCAAGTGTTGTCTAGAGTAGATTTTCAACTTTTTACTGAGATGTTTTTTCTTACTGAGTCCCAGTTAATACTTTTGCGAGTAAAACTTTTTTTGAGTAAGAATATACTTACATTAAGGCATTTTTCATTAAAAAGCTATCATCTCAGCCAATTTACACGTAAATTAATGCTAATTTTGCTACTGATGGGTTAAAGCCAATACTTCTAAATGCAAAATATGCTGTACTCTTAAACTAGCCAAATTATTGCCAGCGAAGAAAGCAAAATTGATGTTTGGATACTGTTTACAGACAACCAATTCAGTTATTTTGCTATTGAGCAATAGCTTAGTTTGGTATTTCTTAGTTAGATGTAGTTAGGGTGGCAATATCTTATCAGAGATTGACTACTTTAGAGTTAGGGGTAAAGAATCTCTGTACTAAATGAAATATGACCGCTATATTTAGCGGGATAGCATCTCTAAAATATTTTACTGTGAATGCCGGCTAGGGAATTCACCAATTTGACTTGCTGATATGTACTTATATTTAAAAATATTCCTATGACAACCCTCCCTATTAGTAGATATAGATTCTTTCAAAAAATCCAGCCGTTATCTCTTTTGAAAAAAATCACCAGTAAATCTGTGACTGGTTGTTTACAAGTGTTTAGCACATCTGGCGCATGGTCAATATATATAGACGAAGGTAAGTTAATTTATGCGTGCTACTCCGAAAAAATGTTTGAGCCGCTTTACCGGAATTTGCAACGTTTGAGTGAGCAAATTTCTACTCTACCTTGTGGTATTGACGCTCAACTTAGAGCCATATTTGAAACAGGCGCTGGTAGTCAAACCATTCCCAACCCAGATTATTTAGCAATTTGCTGGTTAGTTAATCAAAAGTATATTAGTCCAACAGAAGCAGCCTTACTCATAGAACAATTAGCCTTAGAAGTTCTAGACTCATTCTTGAACTTAGAAGAAGGGAGTTACGAATTCATCCCTGAAAGCTTTTTGGATGATATGCCTAAATTCTGCCATCTAAATCTCCGCTTATTAGTCGAACGATGTCAAAAACGGGGAAGAGATGGGGTTTATCAAGATAGTTCGCAATACACAGAAAGTAGCTCGGCTGAGGTGAACTACCAAGGGTTACATTCGTCATTTTTGCACACCAAACCAAAGCCTCAACCCAAACCTGAACCACAATTACCTAAAATTAACCGCTATCCATCACAGCCGGCTAACCTTGGCCATCATAATTATCAAAGTAATGCTTCTCCATCAACAGAGAAAAAAATCTACACCATATTTTGTATTGATAATAGTCCTGCTTTATTAAATGTCATTAAAAATTCATTAGATGAGCAAATATTTTCTGTACTGGGAGTTACAGATTCTTTAAAA
This sequence comes from Nostoc sp. PCC 7107, assembly GCF_000316625.1. Lineage (GTDB taxonomy): Bacteria > Cyanobacteriota > Cyanobacteriia > Cyanobacteriales > Nostocaceae > Nostoc_B. The sequence goes on from NC_019676.1 coordinate 3,662,795, forward strand.
GCTTTAATGGAAATTCTCCGCACTAAACCAGACATTATTTTATTAAACGTAGATATGCCTGATTTAGATGGTTATGAGTTATGCAGTTTATTACGCAAGCACGCATATTTTAAAAACACACCCATCATTATGGTGACTGAAAAAGTCAGCCTCATCGATAGAGCCAGAGCCACACTAGTTCGAGCTTCCGGCTATTTAACCCAACCTTTTACCCAAGGAGATTTAATGAAAATTATATTTCAACATATTATGTAATGCCATCAATTATGTTATTTTCCCCAAATTAAATCTAAACGTGATTGGGCTTTTTTAAGTGCTGCTTGGGGAGATTCACCCATCAATGAAGCCTCAATTGCTCGACCAAGACTGTCTGATAGACGATTATATCCAGCTAAAGTAGGTCGAGCGCGTGCCACACTCATTTGCTCTAAAAAAACTTTCATCCAAGGTCTTTGGTTAATATATTGTTGATAAGCGGTGCTTTGAGCAGTTTTGAGATTAACTGGCAAAAAACCTGTACCAATGGCCCATTCTGTTTGAAATTCTTCACTTAAAACATATTCTAAAAATTGCAGTGCAGCTTTCTCTTTCTCTGGTGTGGTTTTCATCAAATAAAGATTACCTGTACCTGTGACAGTTGCTTGGTTGACATCACTAGGTATGGGAAAGACTTGATAATCTGTCTTAGACTTGGTGATATAAGTCCAAGGGCCAGTGATTTGCATAGCTACACGTCCCTGAAGAAAAGCATCTTCTTCATAACCTCGTTCTGGAGGAGAAAGAATCGCTGAACCATCTTTTAATAAATCTTGCCAAAACTGTAGAGCATGAATTGCTCCAGGATGATTTAAATTAGGCAAACCATTACTGATAACCTCACCGCCACCACTAAATAAAAAGGGAAACCAACTAAAAACAGTCCATTCTCCCTTACCCATAGGCAGCAACATACCATATTGTTCTGGTTGCTTGTCACCATTGCGGTCTACAGTTAATTTTTTGCTAACTTCCCGCAATTCTTGCCAAGTTTTGGGTGTGTTGGTAATACCCGCAGCTTGAAATAGGGAGGGGCGGAAAAAAATACCTATATTACTTGTGTAAAGTGGTATTGACCACAAATGACCATCTAATGTTAATTCTTCTAAAAGGTTAGGGCTAATTTCTGACTTCAAAGACAATTTATCTAGCCAGTCTTCTAAAGGCACAATTGCTCCAAGTTCCACAAACTGACCTGTAACTTGGGGATAAAAGGAGAGAATATCTGGAGGTACTTGAGCAACAACTGCTGTGAGAATTTTTGGTAGTTGTTGATCTAGTTGACCAGCATAAATCGATTCTACCTGGACATCAACATGAGTCTGATTAAATTTATCTACTAACTTTTGAAATACATCCCGATTTATTGGTGGATTAATTCCCTGCCATAGTGTTATGTGCGTAACTTGGTTATTTTGTGGTTCTTTTGCCTGACAACTTGATAAAAAAATGAGGCTGACACTCAAGATCACAACAAAAAGAGGAACTTGCCAGATAGAACGAAGAAACTGGTGAATAATTTTAACCACAGCAAATGGAAAGATAGTAAATTTCATACCTATGAGGCTGTTCGTAAACGATGATGAATTAGCCAAAATTTGTTAATCAATGACCACAAATAATTAGTTATTCAACAAAAGCGGGCGATGGGACTCGAACCCACGACGTTCACCTTGGGAAGGTGACATTCTACCACTGAATTACACCCGCAAATATTCGCTGTTAGCTAAGTCAAAACTAACAGCTATTATACCACATTGATTAGTTTTGGATTTCCGAGACAGATGTATTATTTGGCGATCGCACCCCTCTAACGTCTATTTCCTCAACAGGGGGCTGTGGTTTTTTGCCGAAACCGTAACGCAGTGTGTTTAAAAACCAAGTCTGGAAGTTGTCAATGTAACTAAATATCACTGGTACTACTACCAAAGTTAGCAACGTAGAAGTTGTAAAACCGCCCATAATAGCAATTCCCATTGGTTGGCGTACTTCCGAACCTGCACCAATACCCAATGCTAACGGCAGTGTCCCAGCAATTGTGGCTAAGGAAGTCATCATAATAGGACGCAAGCGCGAAACTCCAGCTTCTATCAAGGCTTGGCGTTGCTTCTTGCCTTCCTGCATATTGATGATTGTGTAATCAACTAAAAGAATCGAGTTTTTAGTGACAATTCCTAAAAGTAAAACGATACCAATCAAGGCGTAAATTCCCAAAGGTTTCTGGGCAGCCATCAAAGCTATTAATGCACCACCTAAACAAAAGGGCAAGGCTGCCATAATTGATAAAGGATGTAGAAAGTTGTTATATAGCAGCACCAGAATTGCATAGATGCACATCACCGCGAGGGCTAATGCACCGCCGAAGCGACCAAAAATTTCCTGCATAATTTTGGCACTACCAGAAGGTTGCTGCACAACTCCTGGTGGGAGGTTTTGCATCGCAGGTAATTGACTAACTGCTTTGACAGCTTCTCCTAAAGAAATACCTTGTAAGTTGGCTTCTACCGCCACTTGACGGGCGCGGTCGTAGCGGTTGATGGTGGCGGGGCCACTACCAAATTTGATATCTGCCACAGCAACGAGAGGAATTAAACTACCGTTTTGGCTGGGAACTTGCAGATTTTTGATAGTGTTGATGTCTGCGCGGGCTGCGGGGTCGATTTGCACCCGAATTGGGATTTGTCGATCGCTCAAGTTAAACTTAGCCAAGTTAGCATCATTATCACCAATAGTAGCTAAAGAAGCAGTTCTGGCGATCGCTTGCACGGTGACACCCAAATCAGCAGCGCGTTGGGGATTAGGTATGACTAAAATCTCTGGTTTAACTAAACTGGCAGTAGAAGATACTTCCACTAATCCAGGTAAGTTACGCATTTGTTTTTCTAAGTCATCCGCAGCTTGATTTAACGCTTGGGGATTTTCACTCCGCAACACAATTGATAAACCTTTGCGGCTATCTCCCGGCCCTTGACTTTGAAAGCTAATTCTCGCCCCTGGGATTTCTTGAAATAATGGGCGGATTTGTTCTTCAAACTGTTTTTGCGAAATATGGCGTTCTTCCTTGGGTTTTAGCTGAATTGACAAGGTAGCTGAATTGATTTCTTCAGTGGCTAAAACCTTCTCTACAATTGGATTTTGTTTAATAATGTTTGTTGTTTGGGTAACTACTTTGCTGACATCTGCCAAAGTGGAACCAGGGGGAACTTCAATGGAAACGTTGGAAATCCCCACATCACTATCATCGACAAAACCCTTGGGAATCAAGGGTAGCAGCATCAGACTAGCGATGAAAAACGCAATAGCGATCGCTATTGTAGTTAATCTATGGCGTAATGCCGTTTGTAATAAAGATTTATAAGGCTGAAACTGTTGTTTTGTTGGTTGATTTGTGGTTTGACGATAAAAGATTTGACTTAATCTGTTTTTGGCGTGGGTTGCACTAGGTTGAGTGTGTGCTTTCTCTTTCAATAGATACGCCCCCATCATCGGCGTAATCATCCGCGCTACCATTGTGGAAAAAATTGTGGAAACGGCAACCGTCAGACCAAAAGGTTGGAAAAACTGCCCAGGAACACCACCCATAAACGCCACAGGTAAAAACACAGCAATAATCGTGGCTGCACTGGCCATAACAGCTAATCCCACTTCGTCAGAAGAGTCAAAAGCTGCTTCCCAAGGCGATTTCCCCATCGCTATATGCCGTTCCATATTTTCAATTTCGACCACAGCATCATCTACTAAGTTGCCTACAGCCAAAGCCAAAGCCAACAAAGTCATATTATTGAGGGTATATCCCAACGCTTGCTGCACTGCAAATGTGGGAATCATCGATAAAGGTAGAGCAACGGCAGTAATTAAAGTCGCTCGCCAGTCTCGCAAAAAGATTAAAATCACAATTACTGCCAACACCGAGGCTTGAATCAACTCATCAATGGTGCTTTGATAAGACTGGCGAATAATATCGGCTCTGGTAAAAATTAAATCTACCTTGACATCTGGGGGCAAAGTTTTTTGCAGTTCCGCGACTGCGGCTTTTACTCCTTGTTCCACACTCACAACCACGCTGCCAGTACTCCGCAATACTTGAAAAGCTACCACAGGTTGATTATCTAAACGGGCAGTTTGCCGTACATCTGCATATTTATCTTCCACATTACCCAGACTAGATAAAGGTACGGAACCCCCACCAGGCAGAAGAATTTCATAAGTTTGCAGCACATTCACACTAGCTGCACTACCAAGGGTGCGAATCGTCTGTTCGCTACCGCCAACTTCGGCGCGTCCACCGGGTAAATTGATATTGAAAGCGCGAATTTGGTCATTGACCTGGGTGGCGGTGATACCTAAAGATTGTAAGCGGCCGGGGTCAAGGTTAATCCGAATTTCCCGGTCAACACCACCGATGCGTTTAACTTGTGCCACACCTTTAACTGATAACAAGGCGCGGCTAATGGTTTGGTCTACAATATTGCTTAATTCTTCAACAGAACGCTGATCTGATTTGACTGCATAAAAGATGATCGGCCCACCAGCAAATTCCAAACGTTGGACAATTGGGTCGTTCACATCTTGGGGAAGATTTTGGCGAATTTGGGCGATCGCATTTCGCACATCATTGGTGGCGCGATCGCTATTTGTTCCTAAAATAAAATTAATAACTGTAGTAGATTTCCCATCATTAACAGTAGAAATCATATTATCGATGTTGCCCAACCCAGCGACAGCATCTTCAATTTTTTTCGTCACTTGCGATTCCAGTTCTGCTGGCCCTGCACCAGGTTGGGTAACAGTCACCGAAACTGCCGGCACATCAATGTTAGGGTTGGTATCAATTCCCAAAGAGGTAAAAGATAACCAACCAACTACTGTCAAAATTAAAAATAAAACTATTGTGGGAACTGGTTTTTTGATTGACCAAGCCGAGATATTAAAAGACATCTGAAGTATGAAGTCTGAAATTTTATACTTTTGACAAATGACTATGAACCTATCACCTGTAATACCATTTCACCAAATAAATGATCCCAATAATTTCTCCCCTGCTCCTCTGCCCCTCTGCGGCCTATTTGTATCAAACTTAAAGTGAAACGGTATAACCTATCCCCTATCCCCTGTTATAACCCTCACCCGATCGCCATCTTTGAGATAACCTGCACCATCAACGATGACGCGATCGCCTAATTGCAAGCCATTTTTAATTTCTACTAGTTCATTGTTAATTGGTTCTCCGACCTCAATTTTCTGACTACGGACTAGATCATCACTGGAGAGGGTGAATATCATTGCACTGCCGTCTGCTTGGGGTTGCACTGCTTTTCGTGGTACTACCATTGCGATCTCGGTATTTGTCGTAATCGCCGCGCGGGCAAACATCCCTGGTCTGAGTAAATTGGTTAATGGTAAGTCAATTTTGACAGTTGCTTCTCGTCGTTTATCGTTCACTAGCGGTTGTATTTCTCTCACTCTGCCTTGCAACTGCACGCGGTTATCAATATCTGAGAAAATTTGCACAGCAGCACCAATTTCTACTTGTGGTAGTTGGATTTCTGGAACATCTGCCTGAAGTTCTAATCTGCCATCCCGAATAATCGAAAACAGTTTTTGTGTTCCCCCAATCACCGTACCAACTTGGGTTTGTGGTGGTATACCTGTCACATCACCAATTCTGGCTAATTTCTCTGCCACAATTCCCGAAATCGGGGCGCGAACTACAGTTTGTTGTAATTGTGTTTGTAATTGTATGGCTTTAGCTACACTGCTACGCACATCAGCCTTGGCTTTGTAAATATTAGCTTCGGCACTGCCTGTATTAGCTTGAGCGCTGAGAACATTAGCTTGAGCGCCACGAATGTTTTCTTCGGCAACACGTACAACTTCGATGGCTGTTTTAACTGTGTAAGCACGAGTATCGAGTTCTTGCAGACTAATTGCCCCAGCAATTGCCAATTTGCGATAACGCAGATAATTCTTTTGGGCTTCTTCTAACTTAGCCTTGGCTTGTGCTAAATCGGCTTTTTTTTGCCGCACTATTGCCTGATAAGATTCTACAGTGGCTTCTTGGGAGACCATACTTGCCTGTCTGGAACCGACATCAGCTTGTTTAGATTCTATTTCGGCTCTGGCTCCACCCATTTGAGCTTGCAGCATAGAATCATCTAAGATTGCCAGAACTTGACCCTTTTTGACATAAGTGCCTTCTTTAATATCTTCAGGAATGATTTTGACTTGCAAACCATTGGCTTGGGGTAGCACTGGAATTAAATCGCGGGCGGCGATTGTGCCTGTAGTATTGAATGTGCGAGACACACGCGTAGCTTCTACTGGGGCGACAGTCACCGTCATTACCGGGTTAGCTTGAGGCGGGACTTTATCTGCCACAGCTTTTTGTTGACGTAGTGGAAATTGAGTTAACACCCCCACACCGCCTAGGGCGATCGCTATGCCTAAGCCAATACCTACAAACATCGACGTTAGCCACGGGCGGTTTTGCTGCTTTGCCTTCTGTTCATCCACCACATTTTCTTCTCGCCTTAGTTCTGGCATACCTTCGTCACTCACGAGACGCACCTCCACATCTGGAAACACACAACTGCTGATTATTCTTAAGAAAGTTTGAGACTAATTACCATATATTAAATCTGACCGAAAAATTTGAGATTTTGGATGGGGAATTTTCGGTACAAGCCCCACCCCTTCAATGCGGAATTAATCCAAAATACTCGCTGCGCTGTGTACGCTTCGCTAACACCAATCTAAAATCCGACGCTATCAAGCTTCACACTTTAGGGTGGAGTCAATCCAAAATCCAAAATCGTAAATCCAAAATTGATTGACTTACATCTCCAATTTTGACTGTAAATAATCCCCAATATGATAACCATGACACAAGTCATGTTTTTTATGAGAAATAAAAATAAAAATCAGTAATTATACGTAAATTATTCATCGATATGACTTGAGATTTTTCTCACTCAATAACTCTTGTTAGTGTCACACATCCCTTGTATGCAGATCACTTCATTGTGGGTATAAATATGGAAAACTAATGAACGTAGGATAAGCCAAATTACATTTGTTGGCAGTGAACTAAGAAACCATAGCCTATCATGTAATCAAGATTTCAAGGCGAGTAGCATTCACACCCTTATTTAAGTTAAAAAGGATAAATATACCTGCAAGTACTTACTCAAGCCTTGATGTTGGCAATCTTAATAACAAACAAGAGATATTTTTATCCGAACAGAGCAACCAAATATGTTCAACGCTACTGAAATTTTAATTGATGCTTTTGTCAAGCAAATTCGAGAAGGCTACAGTCGCACATACGGCTGCCTCAAAAATGATTATCAAGACATCATAGCCTGGGCTGGGAGTATGGCGTTGGAAAATATTGCCAATAGCGATGCCCTGTACCATAATGTCGAACACTCTATTTTAGTTACCTTAGTAGGGCAAGAAATTCTACGTGGCAAACACATCCGCGAAGGTGGTGTTTCTAGTGAAGATTGGTTGCACTTTATTATCTCCTTGGTTTGCCATGATATTGGTTATGTCAAAGGAGTTTGCCGCCAAGACCAAGAAGCATCAGGCTTATATGCTACAGGTAAAAATGGCAGAATGATTTCCCTGCATCCTGGTGCTTCTGATGCCAGTCTCACACCTTATCATGTTGATCGAGCCAAGCTGTTTATTGATGAGCGTTTTGGTGGTCACAAGCTGATAGATGGTGAGGTGATTAAAAGCAATATTGAATGGACTCGCTTTCCCGTACCCACAGCCGAAGATCATCAAGATACTGTTAACTTTGCTGGCTTAGTACGGGCTGCTGATTTAATTGGACAACTGAGTGACCCCCGTTACCTGAAAAAAATTACCTCGTTGTACTACGAATTTGAAGAAACTGGGATGAATAAAGTCTTAGGCTATGAAACCCCAGCCGATTTACGCAAAAATTACGCCAAATTTTACTGGAATGGTGTTCATCCTTATATTAAGGATAGTTTGCGTTACTTATCGCTCACCCAACAAGGTAAACAAGTAATGGCGAATCTCTACTCGAATGTGTTTGTTGTTGAACATGAAAAAAGTCAAGAAGAACATCTGTACATGATTGAACAATTACATGCTTAGATTGTAGTCATTGGTCATTAGTCATTAGTACACTTAAACAACAAATGACCAATGACAAAGAACAAAGGACAAGTAAATTATGAATTGGTGGCAAAGACTGAAGAAAAATCCTTTGGCGCGATTTGGAGCAATTTTACTGTTAATTTTCTATGTAGCGGTGATTGCAGCTGATTTCGTTGCTCCTTACGACCCATATATTTCACAGCCAAATGGTTCACTGCTACCACCAACAAAAATTTATTGGGTTTCCCAGTCTTCCAAAAAATTTATCGGCCCGCATATTTACCCCACAACTCAAGGTAATACTGATATAAATACAGGCGATCGCCAATTAATTGTAGATTTTACTAAGCCCTCTCCTTTACGTTTATTTATATCTGGGCCGGAATACCATCTATTACAGATGAGTTTACCACTACCACCCAAATGGGATGAAGTCACAGTTTTTTCGGGAATTCCCTTAAATTGGCATTTATTTGGCGCAGATAATGGCGTAAGATTGAACATTTTTGGCACTGATGACCAAGGACGTGACCAATTCAGTCGGTTGCTACATGGTGGCCGCATTAGTTTGTTTATTGGGATTATCGGCGTAGTTTTTACTTTCCCTCTAGGTCTGCTATTGGGTGGGATTTCGGGCTATTTTGGGGGTTGGCTAGATAGTGTCATCATGCGTTTTGCAGAAGTCCTGATGACTTTCCCCAGTATTTATCTGTTGGTGACATTAGGTGCAGTTTTACCACCTGGCTTAAGTAGTACCCAGCGCTTTTTATTAATTGTCATTATTACTTCTGTTATTAGTTGGGCTGGTTTAGCTAGGGTAATTCGAGGACAGGTACTTTCTATTAAAGAACGGGAATTTGTTCAAGCTGCACGGGCAATGGGTGGAAATCCACTTTACATCATTGTCCGTCACGTTCTGCCTCAAACTGCTACTTATGTAATTATTTCTGCAACCTTATCAGTTCCTAGTTTTATTAGTGCTGAAGCTGTATTAAGTTTGATTGGTTTAGGAATTCAACAGCCAGATCCTTCTTGGGGTAATATGCTCACCCTAGCCAGTAATGCTTCAATTTTGGTACTCCAACCTTGGTTAATTTGGCCGCCAGCGGTGCTAATTATTTTGACAGTATTAGCATTTAACTTACTAGGTGATGGCTTAAGAGATGCTCTCGATCCCCGCAGTTTGCAAAGATAAGGGGAAGTATTAAGTCTGAAGTGAGAAGTCTGAAGTGTGAAATTGCATACTTCAGGCTTTTGACTATTGACAAATGACAAATGACAGAAACTTTGTCGTGTCATAATGATTCAAGCAATCCTCTTTAAAGAGATTGAAACCTAGAACAAAAAAGAACTACCGTGCGATAAACTCATGCAGCCTGAACCGCAAGTCAACATCCTTTTGGTAGATGACAAACTAGAAAATTTGTTGGCCTTAGAAGCAATTTTAGAAAGACTGGGAGAAAAGTTAGTAAAAGCCACTTCTGGAGCAGAAGCTTTGCGGTGTCTTCTGCATCAAGATTTTGCGGTAATTTTGCTGGATGTGCAAATGCCGGGAATGGATGGCTTTGAAACTGCTAACCTGATTCGTAGTCGAGAGCGATCGCGACAAACTCCAATTATTTTTCTGACAGCCTTTAGCACCAGTGACCAAATGCTATTTAAAGGTTATGCTCTGGGTGCAGTTGATTATTTGCTTAAACCCATAGATACGAATATATTAATATCAAAAGTTACAGTCTTTGTTGAGCTATTTAAAAAAACTCAAGCTATTAAAGAACAAGCAAATCAACTAGCAGCTGTTAATGCAGAACTACGTCAAAGTGAAGAGCGATTTCGTTCCCTTAGCACTTGTTCTCCTGTGGGTATTTTTGAAATGGATACAGATGGCAAATGTAGGTATACAAATCCTCACTATCAGGCCATTTGTGGTTTGACTGCGGTAGAAAGTTTAGAAAAACAATGGCTCGAATTTGTTCATCCAAATGATCAAGAACGGGCGATCGCTAGTTGGTCTAAATATCTCGATATAGGTAGCCAAAACTACTCGGAAGATTTTCAATTTCTCCCAGCTAATGGTCATCTTCGTTGGGTACAGGTGCGTTCATCACGCATGGTTTCGGCTCAAGGAAAATTGCTGGGATATGTCGGTACTCTCGAAGACATTACAGAACGCAAGCAAGCTGAAGAAGTCCGCGCCCAAGTAATTCGAGAACAAACAGCTAGACAAGAAGCAGAAGCCGCAAATCGGATGAAGGATGAGTTTCTCGCAGTGCTGTCTCATGAACTCCGTACACCGTTGACTTCGATGCTTGGCTGGTCAAAAATTCTGCGTTCTAAGAAACTGGATGATAAAGCCACCGCTAAAGCTTTAGAAGCAATTGAACGCAATGCCACATCTCAGGTGCAACTCATTGAAGATATTTTAGATGTATCGCGGATTATTCGCGGTCAACTAAAACTGAATTTATGTGCGGTGAACTTAATTTCTGTAATGGAAGCAGCCCTAGAAGCAGTGCGCCCCTTAGCAGAAGCTAAAAACATTCAAATCAATACGATTCTCGATTCTTCCATTGGTTCAGTTTGCGGTGATCCAGTCCGTTTACAACAAGTAGTCTGGAATCTCCTAACTAATGCCATTAAGTTTACACCCAAAGATGGTAATGTTGCCGTCCATGTAGAACTGATGCAACTCACAGGTAAGGAGTCTAGTAGGCAAGTTCCCGCTGGGGAAATTGTACTCTCCTCTGGCTTGTCTCCCATACGATTTTTTACATCTTCCTATGCTCAAATTCAGATAATTGATACAGGTATTGGCATCGAACCAGACTTTTTACCCAAAGTATTTGAACGATTCCGTCAGGCAGACAGTACTACTACGCGATCGCACAACGGATTAGGCTTAGGACTAGCGATTGTGCGACATCTGGTAGAACTACACAGTGGCATAATTCTCGCAGATAGCCCAGGTAAAGGACAAGGCGCAACTTTTACCTTAAGACTACCACTGATGCCAAGCAGCAGTATTGATGGTAAAGCCGAAAATTCTCCTTCTTGTACAGTGGATACTACACCCCTAGCCGGATTAAAGGTCTTGGTTGTAGATGATGAAACCGATAGCCGGAATTTTTTAGCATTTATGTTTGAAGAGTATGGCGCAAATGCTACAGCAGTGGCATCAGTTGATACAGCCTTGGCAATCCTCGAACAAACAAAGCCTCATATCCTCGTTAGCGACATCAGTATATCAGGTCAAGATAGTTACAATTTAATCCAAACAATCCGCGCCTTAGCACCCGAAAATGGTGGTAACATTCCCGCGATCGCTTTAACTGCTTTTTCCCGCGAAGAAGACCGCTTAAAAATTCTCGCCGCGGGCTTTCAGCATTACTTAACTAAACCGATTGACCCTGAAAATTTGATTAATGTAGTTACTAGTGTTATCAAGAAGAATTCAGCAGTCAGAATTCAGCAGTCAGAATAATGAGAAAAGTGGGTTGGGTTAAGCGACAGCAAAACCCTTACACCCTGTTTATAATTAACTCGCAGCTAACTTACCCCACCCGACATAAGGTAATTTTGTAGCTGTAGCGCGAATTTGTTCAGCGTTAGCAACTAACTGACCGCAAGCATCCCAACTACCAGAAACAAACATATTTCTCGAACCTTCACCCATGAAAACTGGTGCGGTAAAGTCACCCAGTTGCACTTGTAAGGTTTCTAAATTTACTGTTAGCGTTGCTTGGGGATTAGCTGTTACTAATTCTTGGAGTTTTTTTACAGTCGCCGCCTCAGCCGTGACGCAAGGTACACCAATAGCCACACAATTACCCAAGAAGATTTCCGCAAAGCTTTCACCAATTAAAGCTTTAATACCCCATTTTGCGATCGCTTGAGGTGCGTGTTCTCGTGATGAACCGCAGCCAAAGTTACGGTTCACAATTAACACATTGGCATTTTGATATTGGGGTTGATCAAAAGGATGTTCACCTTTTAAAGCTGTGCGGTCATCGATAAACGCGTTTTCGCCCAAACCATCGAAGGTAATCGCCTTTAAAAAACGGGCTGGAATAATCCGGTCTGTATCAATATCATTACCAACTAAAGGTATGGCTTGCCCCGATACTTGTTTAACTTCACTTCCCATAATTTTCTTTGCGCCTTTGCGCCTTTGCGCGAGATAAAAAAGATGTGGTTTGCAAACGCAGAGTGTCGCTGAGGTCAACGCGGTGAGACCAGCCCCCGTCTTGGCGGTTTCCGTCACGATGGGGAACTGGCGAACCCGAAGGGAGGTACACATTTTACCTCCTGCCTTCTGCCTCCTGCCTTCTCCTACAGCAAGTCGCGTACATCAGCAACTTCGCCTGTAATGGCCGCCGTCGCCACCATCGCCGGACTCATCAGTAATGTGCGACCAGAGGATGAACCTTGTCTTCCTTTAAAGTTGCGGTTAGAAGAAGAAGCACTGATTTGTCTACCTTGGAGTTTGTCGGGGTTCATGGCTAAACACATTGAACACCCTGGTTCGCGCCATTCAAAACCCGCTGCGGCAAAGATTTTGTCTAATCCTTCGGCTTCGGCTGCTGCTTTCACTCGTTCGGAACCGGGGACAACAAAGGCTTTGACTCCTTCTGCTACACGGCGACCTTGGGCAATTTTTGCTGCTTCTCTGAGGTCGCTAATTCTCCCGTTAGTGCAGCTACCAATAAAGCAGACATCAATTTTTGTGCCTTTAATGGGTTGACCGGGTAACAAATCCATATAGCGATAAGCTTCTTCAGCAACAAAGCGGTCTTCTTCAGGAAGTTCTTCGGGTTTGGGGATGAACTGATTAATTCCAATACCTTGACCGGGGGTAATTCCCCAGGTGACAGTAGGGGGAATCTCGGCTGCGTTGAAAACAACTACATCATCATATTCTGCATCAGACTCACTTTTAATAGATTCCCACCAACTTACTGCTTGATCCCAATCAGCACCTTTGGGGGCAAAGTCTCTATCTTGGAGATAATCGTAGGTAATTTGATCAGGATTGACGTAACCACATCTTGCACCACCTTCGATCGCCATATTACAGACTGTCATGCGTTCTTCCATGTTCATCTGTTCAAAGGTCGTCCCAGCAAATTCGTAGGCGTAACCAACACCACCTTTTACACCGAGGGTGCGGATAACGTGCAGAATCACATCTTTGGCATAAACGCCGGGGTTAAGAGTGCCGTTAACTTCAATTTTGCGGACTTTGAGTTTAGCGAGGGCGAGGGTTTGCGAGGCGAGAACATCACGAACTTGGCTTGTTCCAATCCCAAAAGCGATCGCTCCAAATGCACCATGACTGGATGTATGACTATCACCACAGGCGATCGTCATTCCTGGCTGGGTTAATCCTAATTCTGGGGCGATGACGTGGACTATACCTTGATTACCGGAACCAATATTATAAAAAGTTAAGTCATTTTCTTGACAATTCTGTTCCAGGGCTTGAATCATTGCTTCTGCCACGCTATCGGCAAAAGGACGTGCCTGGTTATCTGTGGGAACAATGTGATCTACTGTAGCTACGGTGCGTTGGGGAAACAGTACCTTCAGACCTCGTTCGCGCAACATCGCAAAGGCTTGGGGACTGGTAACTTCATGAATTAGATGCAGGCCGATAAATAGTTGCGTCAGCCCTGAAGGAAGTGTACCAACGGTGTGTAAGTCCCAAACTTTATCAAACAGGGTGCCTTTGCTCATAGGTCAATCGTTATTTAACGAGTCAGGATTTTTATCGTATCAAAAAAGCACCAGACTTTTGTGACTTTTATTGTATTCATGATAGGGCGTAAGTCGGGAGAAATACACCAAACTCAGTTATGAAACGTAAATAGGCGAGAAAACTTTACCCATGACCAATAACAAATGACAGCCCTCAGCCTCAACTAAACATCTGGCATGATTTTCGATTTACCACAAAGATATTACGATTAAGCTCTCCAAATCGTTCATAGATAAATTTATCAACGCTTTGCATAGTTAAGTAAATTCCCAAACCTCCTGCTAATCTTCGTTCTAAAGGCTGACAAAAATTATCTGGGGCTGATTGTTGAGTGGGATCGAAGCGATCGCCACTATCTTCCAAAAAAATTTTTAAACATTCCTCTTCCAAATGCGCTTGCACATTCAAACAACCAGGAAATGTGGCTTTTCCATAACCATAGATAATAGTATTAGTAGCAATTTCATCTACTGCTAGGCGTAAGTTGTAAGACGTTTTTTTATCCAACCCCGCGACTGCTGCTGCTGTCATGACATATTCGGCGATCGCGGTTAATGATTCGAGTGTTCCAGGTACAATCAAAGGTTCCATAGTTATGCCGATATGTTAGTGAACAACACGATTTGATACCTGTTCTTAGCTTGAAAATACTTGCTCTTCAACATATTCATCTAGAAGAATCACACCTTGATTGCATCCTGTCTTATTCAAAGTGTCAATTACTTGTTCTTGTAGTCCCACCATACAGATATCAACGTTTGCTCCCATTTTTTGTTTAGCAAAAATCAGCACTCGCAAACCAGCGCTGGACATATAATCCAATTTCTGCATCATCAGAACTAACTTGTCGGGATTGACTGCCACAGTTTTCTCTATTTCCTTCTGGAAAAGTGGTGCAGAATTGGCATCTAACTCTCCTAAGAGAGTGATTATGGCGGTACGTTGGTTAATTTTCAGTGTAGTGTGGAATGACATAATTTCTCCTATTTTATTGAGAATAAAAGCGTTAATTCTTGATTACTCATTACTTGCCTATTAAAATAACCACAGAGCGATCGCTTACAAGTAATCCTTGCTGATTCGTCAAAATCGGCTCGGTGCCAATTTCCCAACAATCCTCTGGGTAAATAGCACTAGTATTAGCAAAGATATGCCACTTCATTTCTGTCGGCAATTCTGGGACTTCAAACCAGCATGTCTGCCAACTCATATTCATAGCTACATAAATGTAGTTATCTAATAGCTTTCCTTGTTGAATATATTTACTAAACAGCATCAATGCAAGAATCCGACTCTGATCTGACCAATCAGCATTCCAAGCTTGAGTTCCATGCCAGCTAATGTCGGTACAGTCAGTAATTAAACAGTTTTGATTTTGGAAGTGGTAGCGATTTCGCAGCACAGGATAAAGTTTGCGAAAAGCAATACAATTTTGAAAAAATCGCCACAAATCTCGATTGGTTTCTAATAATTGCCAATCCAACCAATTTAGTTCATTATCATGACAATAAGTATTATTGTTGCCATTTTGGGTGCGTCCCATTTCATCACCCATCAAAATCATGGGTATACCCTGGCTAACCATCAACATTGCTACAGCATTTTTAATTTGCCGTTTTCGCAAAGCATTAATAGCTGAATCATCGGTATAGCCTTCCCAACCACAGTTCCAACTGTAGTTATCATTGCTACCATCATTGTTATTTTCATTGTTAGCTTCGTTATGCTTGTCATTGTAGGAAACCAAATCCATCAAGGTAAACCCATCATGGCAAGTAATAAAATTAATAGATGTCGCCGGATTGCGACCTTCCCAAGCATAAAGATCAGGTGAACCTTGTAGCCTTTGGGCTATTTCACCTACTTGTCCCGCCTCACCTTTGAGGAATTGGCGAATACAGTCACGATATTTGCCGTTCCATTCTGCCCAGCGACCAAAAGCAGGGAAAGAGCCGACCTGATAAAGGCCACCTGCATCCCAAGCTTCAGCAATGAGTTTACACTTACCTAAAATCGGGTCAAAGGCCAGTGTTTCTAACAATGGTGGATTTTTCAACGGCGCACCCCCAGGATCACGCCCTAAAATCGATGCCAAATCAAAGCGGAAACCATCAATGTGATATTCCGCCACCCAGTACCGCAGACAATCTAAAACAACATTGCGAACAATTGGATTGTTACAGTTTAATGTATTACCACAACCTGAGAAGTTATAGTAATACCCATCCGGGGTAAGCATATAGTAAGTTTTATTGTCAATACCGCGAAACGAAATATAAGGGCCGCGATCGTTTCCTTCCGCAGTATGGTTAAAAACAACATCGAGAATTACTTCAATACCATTTTTGTGTAACTCCTTAATGAGAGCTTTGAGTTCATCAACCTGCATCCCAAATTTACCTGTAGCTGCATAACCAGCCTTGGGAGCAAAAAAGCCAACGGTACTGTAACCCCAATAATTGAACAGTCTCTCTCCTGTTTGGGGATGAATGCGGCTGTTTTCAAACTCATCAAATTCATAAATAGGCATCAGTTCAATAGCATTGACACCTAGCTGTTTTAGGTAGGGAATTTTTTCGCAGATCCCGGCAAACGTTCCTGGATGCTTGACCCCGGAGGAAGAATGACGAGTAAAACTGCGGACGTGCATTTCATAAATAATCAGATCCTCTGAGGGAATTTCTAGAGGATGGTCATCTTCCCAATCAAAATCATCAACCACAATCCTGGCACGATGCTGGTACTTGTCATGCCAATTTGGTGTTTCTCCCCAGACATCTCGGCCGCCGATGACTTTTGCGTAAGGATCACAGAGGATTTTTGTTTGATCAAACCAGTGACCTTCTGAAGGATTAAACAAACCATCCATCCTGTAGCCGTATTCGATATTTTCATAATCTAAATCAAATACCACCATACAGTAGACATAACCTATGCGAAATTCCTTTGAAAAGGGAATTTCGATCATTGGTTCCAGTTCATACTTTTTAAACAACACTAAAGTACAAGATTTAGCATGACTGGAAAAAATCGAAAAGTTCACACCTCCTGGTACTAAAGTGGCACCAAAAGGAAATGGTCGTCCACGTTGCAACTTAAAATTAGCGTAAGTATGAGTTGGATGTGTGTCGATTCGCAATTTCATAGAAGTAAATGTATATGAGAACAAAGAGAAATAGTACAGAGAATGCAGGGGTGAGGATGAATCACCCTGAACTCACTACTTAACTAGGCGGCGCTAGTTGGTGTACAGCTAAAATCGTGATGTCATCAAACGGTTCTGCTTCTGATATGTGACACTCTAGTTGCTTTTTGATTCGGTCTACAAGGGCTATAGCATTAGGGGCGGGTTCTTCCAGCAGGGATAACAATCGTTTCTCGGTGAAGAAATCACCTTTGGGAGAGCGAGCATCAGGAACCCCATCGGAGTAACCAAGGATGATATCGCCTGGTTCAATTTGGATTTGCTGTTCTTGAAAGTGGACGTTATACGTTGGCCCTACACAAGGCCCTGTTGGGTGGAGTCGCTGTCTAACACCAGATGAACGCAGAATAATTGGTGGTTCATGCCCTGCATTCACATAGGTCAATAAACCTGTGGATGGATTAAGAACACCAAAAAAGATGGTGGCAAACATACATAACTCGCTGTGATTTTGGGCTATATAATTGTTAGTTAAAATCACAGCTTGAGTGGGACTAATGTTGGCATTGCTAAAGGTTTGCTCAGAAAAAATTCTCAGTAAACTGCGGAACAAACCCATAAACAGTGCGGCTCCAACTCCTTTATCGCAAACATCACCAATGACTAATCCAATACTGCCATCAGGAAATAAGAAAGTATCGTAAAAATCGCCACCTAGTTGACGGGCAGGTTGGAAAAAAGAGGCGAATTCCCATCCTGTCAAACCTGGCACTGGTTGGGGGAGAAAATTTTGCTGTATCTGCCGACCTTGTTCTAGATCAAGTTTGAGTGCTTGCGAATAAGTTTCTAGCTGACCATAAAATCGCGCATAGTCTATAGCTAAAGCGATTTGTTTAGCCATCATTTCCATGATGCTAACTGATGTTGTATTAAAGAACTCTGCTTGGGAGTGCATCAAGGTCAATACAGCGAGTAATTGCCCATGTTTGAAAATTGGCACACTTAGGACTGAGCGAGCAAATGGAGGACACTCAGGCAGAATTTTTAAACGTTTATATGGAAAGGTATCGGGAATGGCTGTTACCACAGGGTGATTGACGACCCAGGTAAAATATTCTTGCTCAAGAACCCGATGAATTAAATTTTGTTGTTCTAATGAATCTAAATAAAGATGTTTGAAGATTTTATTTTTAATAACACTATGCTCATTGAATAATACAAGGTAGCTGCTCTCAGCGCCTGTCACCTGAATGGAGATATCAACAACTTGCTCTAAAGTTACATTGAGAACGTGTTCTAATTCTGGAGTTTCAGCCATTTCAATGAGCTTTTCTAGCATTTGTGTTTGGGCATCAAGTGCTATTTTGGCAATTTTCAGTTCGCTGATTTCTTGCTGCATCAGTGCTAATTGGCTGATGATTTCTTCTGTTGATTTTTGTTGAACTTGCATAGTTATTCAGTTTTCCCAAAATCTCTAGGTAAAATGATGAGGTGCTGCGGTGAAATAGTTAGTCTGTGTGTGGTAGTGTAAAGGGAATTAATAATCAACTCAAGTTAGTTAAAAGACTTGGATATAGCTTTCGTAATTTTATTAATTTTAGATTACACAATTGACTAACTTGGCACATTTCTGTTACTTTTTCGCAAAAGTGCCTGAAGCACGAAATTGTTTAGTTGTTAACTTACAGATGTTGTAAATAATTTGTCTGAATGGATTCTTTAATTATCCGACATAGTAATAGACTCAGATGCTATAGCGATTTCCGGTCAAGTGAGGTACAGAACTAACGTTTTTGAACACAGAGGGTTGCCTAATTTTATTAGCAATGTATTTAGTACTTCAGCAGATTAGGAAATGCTATAAGTAAATTCGCAAAATAGCTAATTATATCGCCATAAATTTTGCTAATTTTGTTAAGATTAATTCAGCGCAGCTAGTCCTGACTCTAAATTTTCACTAGTTGCAAAAAAGTTGAGAAATCCAGTGACAACCATAGTATCCCGAATTTCTTCAGAAAGTCCTACTAAGACAAGCTGTCCGTCTTTAGCAGTTACTTGTCGATACAAAAACAACAGTAATCTTAAGCCTGCACTAGACATATAAGGAACTTTGTCCATCTTGAGGAGAAGCTTAGTTCGAGTTTGAGCTAACGGAATGATTTTTGTTTGTACAGTTGGTGCTGTTTTTGCATCTACTTCACCTGTGATATCGATAACTGTCACATCTCCAACGGTATTGATATTGATATCCATAAATTTATCCTTACTTAAAAACTAAGTTTTTTGGTTATAAGTCATGGGAATTAAAGGAAATCGAAAATTAACCGTGACTAAATATTAGTGGAATGCTAGAAGTCTTCAAATGAATATGTGGGTTTGATCTCAAATCCAAAATCCGAGATTGATTGACTTATTGAGGGCTAATTTGCACTTTAATTTTTACTCTTGTGTGTGTATCTGGTAGTTTTACTGTCAAGGTATGAGCATCGAAGTTGAAGTAAGGTTCGCCATCGATTTCACAGGTAGTAATCTTGATACTTCCTGGAGGTAAGATATCTGGTGAGACTCGTAAGATGCGATCGCCAAATCCTCCGGGTAAGGGACAAAAGTAAAGATTCATTGGCTGTTTAGCAATCAACAAATTGGTGTAAACTGCCGCTAAGTAGCATAGTTCGGTGGAGTGATAAGCACTCATGGAGTGGCTACCTTTAAATCTTTCGGTTCCCATCAAAAATGGGACACCGCTTGCTAGGGTGTTAAAGAAAATTCCCCCGTCATCATGGTCGAGAAAATGGGCATTGTAAAATGCTGCTGCTTCACGGGCATGGCGCAGATAGTCAGGATTTTGAGTTATGCCGTGCAGAATAAGATAGGCTAAAATAGCTTGTTCTTGCTGCCACCAAGCTTTGCGATCGTGCCAAACTAAGCGATGTTGTTCCGCCCCTTCTTCTAAAAGTCGCTCAACAACATCATACCAGCCACCTCGTTGAGTATCACTACCGACTGCGGGCATTATATAAGCAATTTTTTCTGCCCAACTCAGATATTCTTTTTTGGGTTTAAAGCTTTGCATCCGCATCAAGTTCCAGGCAATTTTTAAGTTATGCCCAATTACGCCTCGATTCTGCTGCCAACCCCAAGTATGATCATGGCTCCAATCTGCGTAAAATTTCTCTTGCACAAAGGGGCTATTGTCGTAATCTGGAAAATATTTCTCAATGGTGTCAAAGGTGTACTCTAGCATATCGGCATATTTCTGTTTACCAGTTGCCAACCACAAGTTAATTAAATAAGCAGGAGCATGATCACCAACTGAGTTCCAATTTTTCCGCGCCTGATTATGACCCAGAGATACTGCACGCGGATCTAAGGTGATGGGGTCGATGTGGGAGAAATAGCCACCAAATTTAGGATCTAAGAAGAATCTGTCAAACAAGTCTATGGTCATGTCTGCATCTTGGAGAATGCGCGGATCTCCGGTGATGCGATAAGTTTGAATTGGCCCAGCCAAGGCATAGATTTGTTCGTAAGCGGGGATTGCGTCGTAGTCGTCACCAAACTCTGAGGTGAGTAGTTTTTGCTCTCGATTTCCTGTAACTTTGATGCCGTGGTACCAGTAAATTAAATTTTCATCAGGGTCATAAAACCTCATGTGTTCACGCAGGTATTCTGTACCTTTTTCCGCACCTTCAAGAAAGCGGTCTTCTCCGGTCATGAGGTAAGCAGAAGCAAAACCATATACTAAACGAGAAATAGTATCTGTTTCTTGTAAGTAGTCATCATCACGCTTTTTCACCCCTGTGGCTCTCAAAAAAGTCCGATAATCTTGATAATCAATTTCATTTTGCGGATAACCAAACTGCCAATATAGGTAACTGTCAGCAATTGAACGGACTTGCTGAATCCACCAGTCCGGTTCTTCATGACGATATTGACCAGGAGCATCACCTGGAAAGACTAAGGATTTAACTTCAAATTTATAACCATCGCTTTGTGGGTAAAAAATGCCATAGGCAAAGACGTGCTGACCAGCACTGAGAAGTTCAGCCAGCCTTTGGGTCGCGTCGATGTAAGACTCACCTAAATTTTGGGTAATCCGCCCCCAGGTGGTAGGGGTAAGATATGCTTTATACTCTCGTCCATCTGATGTTTTGATGCCAAAGCTTTGTTCACTGCGATTCAAGTGTGTTACATAGCCTGCGATCGCATCAGAAAATAAAAAACTCATACGTTCCATAATTGATCCCCAAAATTATTGGATAAAATGTCTAAACCACCAGTTTTTTACCCAAAATTAACTGCTAATTGTGATTTATAGGGCAGTATGGTTATATTTGAGCAACAATTGCCTGTCTAGGTGTCTGTTTTTCCATCTCTGCAACAAACACTTCCATAAACTGATCAACCATACCCGGATGTTTGCCTGTAATTAAATTGCCATCTATCACTAGTTCAGCAGTGCTATCACCTTCGTATATAATTTCAGCACCGGCATTTTCTACATCACATATAATGTTATGAGCGCAGGTTACTTGCCGATTTTTTAACAAGCTAGGATCAGCGCATAACAGCCATAAGCTATGACAAATCGTGCCTATTTTTAAATTTTCTGTATCCATAGCTTTTCTCAGAAAAACAACGGCAGGCGCTTGATTTTTCTGCCCTTTTTTTACAGAAACCTGATATCTTAGGCGATCCATTGCATAAGCTCCAATACATATTACACCTTTGTAATCTGCTGGATGAATATCATTGACTTCTGTTGTAACTATGACGTGATCTTCAACTATCCCCGTATCAGGATTACTACCAAAAGTTAATTGTGGATTACCCCAAAGGTGAGAAACATACTCTACTTGATATCCCTTTTGTGGAAAATATTCGTTGAATTTCCGAAATTCTGTTTGGTCGAAATGCTCCTCAATCAGAACAGCAATTTTGCCTTTAATTGATTCCCCGATTTTACTGTTGACTACAGCTTTAACAGTTGGCGACTTCATATAAATTACCTTGAATGTTCCTGTTAGACAGTAATCAGCTTTAACAACTCAGGTGCAGCAAATACATCACGGTAAAAAGTTAATTGCTCACTCTTGAAATAACAACCTCCTCGATGTCCACGTCTGACCCAACAAACCATACCTTTGGCAATTGTTTCATTGGTTTCATCATCTTCACATTTCCATTCAAAGTGAACAAATTCACCCCAAAACTGCACGATTGGCCAACACATACTGACATGAGGTTGAGCAATTAATGCCCACCAATGTTGTTCTCGCTCTTTTTGTTCTTCTAGTCCGTAAAATGGCCCATCTTGACAGAAATATACTAAGTCATGGCGATATTCACCTGTCAAAATATCACCTCTACCTTGTCGGAGTGCCTCACAATGAGTAGGCCACCATTCTTTATTTTCCTGTTCTATTTGCTCTAGAGGATAATCAATACTAATCTGCGGTATTGTGGCTTCTTTCATCTGGACAAATTTCTCACCTTGCTGAATTAGTTTTTGCTTGACTTCATCAGCAACTAACCCAGGACGAGAATAGTCAGCCGCTAGTTCTTTGTAGTAATTAGTCCGCTTAATCATTCTTTTCTCCTTAATGGTACTAGAAATATATCAAATGGAATCTTGGCGATCGCGGCAAGTTATAATTGTTTGCGCTGCAATGCCATTGAACGTTTTTGTTTCAAGGCTGTCGGTATACCTAATGCTGCTAAAGCTAGTAAACCTATGACATTTGTAGGTTCATCAACGGTAGCCCTAGCTTGACTAGGAACAAAAGTTAGCGCCTGACCATTGAGATTTGGATATTGAGCAAAGACATCAATGAGTTCTCCAGTCGCGCCGTTAAAGCGGACAACGCTTCCGGTTCCTGTGCTACTAACGTATAGGTTTCCATCTGGCCCAAAGCCAATACCTCTGGGACGACTTAATCTCGGTCTTCCTTGTTCGTCTATACCAGCGTCGAGGACGGCTAGTAACTCTCCAGTTTGGCTATCATAACGGCGAACTGTTCCAACAGAGTTAGCGTTGCCAAAGGGATATTCACTACTAACATAGATGTCGCCATCCGGGCCAACGATTAAATCTAGGGGGCTGAGTTCCAGGTCGTTGACAAAATTAGAATTTAGTAGTTCTCCAGTTTGACCGTTGAACTTTAAAATTGTACCTCCGCCGGAACTGGTAGCGGGATTAGCTCCATTTCCTAAATAAAAGTTCCCATCTAGTCCAAATGCGAATCCTCTGGGAAATTCGACTAGATTTGGTGGGATAAAGAAATCAATGAACTCCCCTGTTTGTCCATTGAAGCGGGCGATAGTTCCGAGGGAACGAGCGCCTACATAATAATTACCGTCAGGCCCAAATACTGAACCACCAGGATTGAGATTTGGGAAAGAAGCAAATGTGCCTAAGAAAGCTCCTGTAGTGGCGTTGTAAGTCAGAACTCTATTATCGCCACTATTAACGTAAACAACATTTTCGCCTGACTCTCTCAAGAGAATATCTCTAGGGTCAGTTACACCGCCACCAACTGTAAATTGTCCTAGAAATGCACCAGTTTGACCATCAAATCGCAGTACTTGACTGTTGCCATTAGTTGCGGCACTAGTGACAACTATGTCTGATCCGATTAGAGATGTTGCTTGTGCTGGTAAAGTATGCAGAATTATTGTTGTTGCCAAACAACTTACCCAACCTAAACAACTTTTCCAAGATGTATAAAGTTGGTTGTTTGTCGAAATGGGAGGATGACCCTTGCTATCTCTCACTAACCCACTACGAGAATAGTTAGTAGCTAATTCTTTGTAGTCATAGATGCGCTTTACCATCATTTTCACCTTGATAGTAATGGAAATTTATCAACCCAGATTTAGAAGCCAAATGCTAAAAATCCTCCATCTACTGCAATGCACTGCCCAGTGATGTAAGTTGCGCTGGGCATACATAGAAATGCTACTAAACCTGCTATTTCTTCTGGTTCACCCACACGCTTTAAGGGAGTACCAGCTAAAACTCCTGCCAATACCTCTGGGTTGTTCAATAAAGGTTCAGTGAGTGGTGTACGAATGAACCAGGGGGCAACAGTGTTGACACGGATATGATCGTCTGCCCATTCTACAGCTAAGGATTTAGTCAGTTGTACAAGTGCTGCTTTGCTCATCCCATAAGGTGCGCCGGTGCGAATTGAGGTTAAGCCAGCTACGGAACCTACATTCACAATGCTGCTATTGTCACCAGCTTTGAGCAATGGGTAAACTAATCGGCACATTTCAAATACGGATCTGACATTCGTCTGGAAAATATGGTCGTACTCTTCGGCTGTGTATTCCACAGCTTTCTTACGGATATTCGTACCCACATTATTGATGAGAATATCTAGTCCAGATAACTTCTGTCCAACTTGATCAAAAATCAGCTGACGACCCTGGGAAGTTGCTACATCGGCAGCAATGCCATGTGCAAGCCATCCTTGAGATTGCCAAGACTGAAGTTGCTGCTCAATTGCTTCTGAATTACGGGCAACAATCATTATCTCTGCACCAAGTCCGAGAAATTCAGCCGCGATCGCCTGTCCAATGCCTTTGGTGGCTCCGGTAATTAAAGCTTTCTTTCCCTGTAGTGTCCAGCGTTGGCTGATTGTCTGTGCCAATGAGTTAGTCATGGTGTCAATGGGTTTTTGTGGGCGTTTGAATGACAAACGCCCATGAATAGTTTTATTGTTGAGCGTTGCGGAGGTCAGTTGCCGTGATTCCTTCCATCGCCAAACCATATCCTATGCCTTCGTTGACTAAGCGCTTAATGCGTTGGGTGAGGGCAACACGGGTGTAGCGCAGAGTCAAGGTAGGTTGTTTTGCTAGTTGTCTTGCCAATTCCCAAGCACGCTCCATTAATCGAGAAGCAGGTAAAACTTCATTGACAACTCCTAATTCATAGGCTTGCTGGGCAGTTAGGGTTTCTTGGGTCAAGAGGAAGTAACGCCCGCGGGAGGGGCCTAAAACCAATGGCCACAGCACATGAACGCCATCACCTGGAACAATGCCGGCATTGAGGTGAGGCATATCCTGAAAAGTGGCATTGTCAGACGCAAGAATAATGTCTGTGGTGAGGATGTATTCGGTGTGCAGTAGGGCGGGGCCATTGACGGCTGAGATCATGGGAACTTCGATATCGAGGAGGTTTTGCAGTACTTTTTTGCCTTCCCAAAAAGTCTTGTCCCATTCACGGGGATTAGTGACATCGCCTAGACTGTTGAAATCAATTTGAGCCATCCAGGAATCTCCTGTGCCTGTCAAGATAACAACGCGATTGTCGCGATCGCTGCTGATGTCATAAAAAGCATTGGGAAACTCTCTGTGAGTTTGTCCAGTGAAAACGAATGGCCCATTATTTGTGTGCATTCTGACTTCTAAAATCCCGGTTTCGTCGTCACGACGGAAGTTCAGATTTTCGTATTTTGTGAAATAAGCTGGTCGAGTTGCAGTCATCATTTGTTTAATTCTCCGAAGTTTATCTCAGCCAACAAAATCTAAGGTAGTCGCAACAGCCAATGTTTTAGTTGTCTGCGCCATTCATATCTGGTATGTTTTGCCAGAATCTTATGGAGGTTAACCAAGAATTTCATTTAGGACACCAAAGCAACCAGCGGCTTTGTTGAATCCTGCATAGACGCACATGAATAGTAGGATCTCCTCGATTTCTTCACGAGTTGCCCCTTGCTTCATAGCCATGTTGACATGGGCAGCAAAAGGACTACCAGACCCTACTTGATCTTGATTAACAACATCAACAGCGATTGTGATTAAAGCTTTGGTTTTTTGGTCAATTAAGGGCAAACCCCAAGCTTCACCTGCTACACGGGTACAAAAATCGCCAAATTTTGGGTTGATGTCCTTCAAAGCAATTTGAAGGTCTAGATCGTCTAAGACTGCATTTTTTTCCAACATGGAAACCTCCAAATATTATATTTTAATTTGTAGTAGATGGCAGTTCATAATCTACTTTATTAATTTCATATACTCTCACGTTTGGTTCTCCATTAATAAATTCAGGAAATTTCTGCATTAGTATTTCTAGATAAGGAGTTTTTAGATGAAATTTTAATGCTTCTTGACTCTTCCATTCTTCAAAAAATATAAAATGATTACGAAGATTTGAATCTTCATAAAAACTGTAGCTAATCACGCCTGATTCTGCAATTGTCTGCTGAAAAACAGAAGTAGAAAGCTCTAAAAAATCTTCTCTTTTATCAGGTTTGATGTTGAATCTTGCTGCCACTACTATCGGCACATCTGCTTTTTTTATTGTAGCTTTTGCTTGCTGTTTCATATAGATTAAGTTAATGCTTAAAACAATTAAAACAACAGCAAATATTTCCCAAGATAATTTAATGATATCTCCAGAATTATCAAGTATTTGATTTAACATAATTTACATCCTACTAAAATTTGTTTTTTGAATTATATAGTCTGACAATTTCAACTTTCATGACAGCTAAATGTTTATTGCGATTCACCTGATGCTGATTTTAATTTCTAGATACGGCTGAATTTTTGTGTTGTTATGAGGTGGAATTATAGCTTTCGCACCTCTGTTTTAAATGATGTAAATAACAACAATGCTACTAGTACAACAAGGCAAAAGTAAAAAGGCAAAAGGCAAAAGTAAAAAGAAAGAATAGTTATCCCACCAGCCTTTTAGCAATTCCAGATAGCCTGTTTATTTCCACTGTGCTGTACTAGTAATTCAGAGTTCTCTTGAACCACTTTGGTAAGATACCTAACTTTTTACTTGTCAGCACAGCGATTCCTTGCGGGAAGCTATTTTCAACTGATGGAAGTGGTAAGGGTGAGGTATCTACTTCATTTAAAGTGCCATCTCGGTTCACTTTGAGTATATGTAGCCCGTTACCCTCAACTATATTGGGCGAGGTTCGACGAGTAATGACTTGTATAAATTCTTCTTTTTCGTCCAAAGCTAGGTTTGTTGCACCACCAGCCCCTCTCAGTGTTACTTTTTGAATTTCTACTGGTGTGGTTGGATCTACAAGACTATAGACACTAACACTGTTGTCAACTGTGTTTGCTGTATAAAGACGGGTTCCGGCTCTGTTAGTAATAATCCAGCATGGCGCTTGACCTGAAGTCGGTACAGTCTTGAGAAAGTTGAGCGCTCCTGTAACTGGATTGTAGATGTAGACTCCGACTTTATTGATTGTGACAAAACCCACATACAAAATTGGTCTTACTGGATGAATCTGGAGTCCCAATGGGAAAGATGGTCGTCCAGTCCCTGCGAATTCTGATGCTGGAAGTGGTAGTGGTGAATTCAAACTCTCTAACAGACGACCCTGGGGCAGAATCCTCCAAGACCGCAACACGCCTGCAAATTGGTCTGCACCAAATAGCAGTTGTTTGTTTCTGGAGACTAGAGCTTGAGTTGGGTCAGAGCCTGTGGGAAGCGCGACAGTAGAACCTGGAACTGGAATGAGTTGGCCTCTGGGAGTGATACGGAAGACAGTGTAGTTAGGCAAGGAATTGCTTGCTTCTTGGGAAGGGTTTTGAGGATCTCGATTCTTATTGACTACAAACAGGAAATCATTTGCCAAACCGACGCTGACTGGGTTTACTCCACCAGAAGGAAATGGTGAACCAGGTACTGGAGTAAGACTGCCATCGGGATTAATATCAAAGACTGCGATCGTGTTTGATCCTGAATTAACAGCAAAGAGGCGAGTATGTCTAGGGTTAATGACAATGTTCTGATCAGAGCTAAAGATTTGCAGAGTTCTAAAGCCGGGATCAGCTGAAATTCCTGCACCTCCAGTGAGAAAAGGGGAATTTGGTAATGGTGTTAATTTGCCATTGGCATCACGTAGGAAACCAAGAATAGAGTTACTATTTCTAATTGGAATGTTGCTTTCTGTATAAACGATACTAGTCAGAGGATGCCGATAAGCATAGGCAGAATAATTGGGAAATGCACCTATCAGTACAGCAGCAATGAAACCAGTGATTAAGCAAACTATGCGAAGCCATTGTTTGGCTTGGCGATTGCTTTGAAAGGAAATCATGAATTTCTCCTAATTAATTATCGGCAAGAAGTTTTCTAGAGAAGCTGTTCACTGCGGTAGAAACTCAGATTATGAATTAGCCTTTTGATAGTAATTTTTGGCGTTGCTGATTGGTGGAATGATTTTTATTTCGTGCAAAGATGCGAAGAAAATTTAGGCTGTTTCTAGGTCGCTTTTGTGTAACTCCGAATTTTTAACCCATGAGAACTCCCAATAAATATGGGGGTATAAGGGTATAAAAAGTGTTTCTTCTATATTTTGTTAGTGCGCTGCTGCGCTAGTTGAAGGCTTTCAATTTGCATGGATACTTGTAAGTAAAGTGTCTCTAGGCAGACATCTCTAATCAGCATAGTGCTGCGATGATAACAAAAGTCGGCGTTGCTGATTGAGGGGATGATTTTTGTCTCACGCATAGACGCGGCAGCAGCTTCCCGCAGGGTAGGCGCAAAGAGTAAGAGTTTTAAAAGTGGAATTTTATGATTTCATCCCGCATTTATGCAACGCCAAAAGTCTTAGTGTAATTTGCGTTGTCTAGCTATACAAAGATAAAGATATGAGTGATTGTTTGGTCAGTATCAGTTCATGTAGGTCACTGGCAAGTAGTATTTAAACAAAAGTTAAGCCCAAATTTCATCCAACGATTTTGTCCATTTCTATGAAACCTAAAACTTGATGCTAAAAGCATTATGGTGCAGTAGTTTAAGTTTTTCAACTTGATAGAAAATCAGTAATATGGCAAAATGCTTGCCAAAAAACTAGGATTTTTGCCGGATCAAGAAAGCGGAGTTACTAATTTTGGATAAAGTCGAGCTTAAAGTATATGCAGTCTTTATCCAGCAAAAATTCTGTTTTTACTCGCCTGGGATAAATGCTCCCATAAATAGCAATATTAGTCAATCAAGAGTTAATAAAATCTTGGAACTTGTTGATAAATATAATAAAAAAATAATATTTGCCAGGATAGTATGAGAGCTAATAAATTAGCTTAACTATAAATTATATTTTTCTTAACTTGCCGATAAATATGATCAGTTATGTTTGACTTGAGTATATATTAAATAGCTAAATTAGCTTGTATTTAGAATTACTATATTTAATATCTGTCTTATAAATAATTCCTGATAGGAATTAAAAATCCTCTTATTCTATAGGGCTTCAAGCCCTTTTAAAAATGAATCATCTGGAATTAAGTACGAAATTATTAAGTATTTCACGACTTCATTTACACATAACTTAATGTAGATTCTCAATAGTGAAAGCATATATATTCTTTATAAGAATTTAGCATCCAGAATACGGAAATTAGAAGTGATGAATGTTTGATGACTTATACTTCTAGATTATGAGGCTATCTGCCTAGCAAAACCTTCGTTTATTAATCACTCTGCATTCTGATTCCTGGAATATTACTATTTTCCTATATCCTTAAATAGATTAATTAGTAACATTTACATTGCCAGCACAAGTAAGTTTATAGTAGCTTGTAGAATTCGTTTGAAGGAATTTTGCTTCACCATTTGAATGGCTATGTTGACATCAAACCATTCTCGCTGTCTTTGTCCTGCTTCGGGATAATCTTCACTTAACACTTCAACTAACAATAAATACATCTGCACTTGATAGATTTTGCCGCGTTTGCGATATCTGTAACTACCTACGGCGTTAACATCTACTTGCCCAATGATCCCGGCTTCTTCCCAGGCTTCTTTGGCTGCGGAAGCAGGTGGACTCATACCTTTAGTAATTCCGCCTTTGGGAATTACCCAATTGTGGCGATCGCCTCCGGCGCTGCGCTCCGCACAATCACGGGTTGTAATCAGTAAGATTTCGATGTTGCCGTTCTGCACTCTATAAGGAATGACTCCCGACTGTTGGAAGATTTTGCTGATTTTCTGATTCATGAACTTTTTGGATGAGTGTCATTATAAAACGAAGCAAGAGGTGATTTTAGCTAAGTCTCATTTTTATACAGCTATTAGGCATCTACTATAAGACAGAAAGCTTTGAGAAGTAAAAAGTGAAAAAATCGATAAATTAAGCCGTTTAAAACCACTATTCTTTCTTTTAACTTTTAAATTTTAACTTTTGCCTTATTACTTCATGCTGGCTTATGATCTAAACGAATAGCTGCCTCTAGAGCCGATTTTTCTTTGGCGCGGCGAGCATAAGGCTGTAATTGAGCGCGATCGCCACCTGTCAAAATACTCAATTCTTCCAAATTCATCCCTCGCATTAACATTTCTACACACCAGGTTTGTTGTGCTTGAACAATTTCTGGTGGTTTACCTTGGGGTGTTAGCAGTTCCTGAGTCCAAACTTCCCAACGTTGCAGCAATTCTGACTCAGAAATGGGATTACCTACATTGTCAATAAACATAGCAGGATGATGATCCTTACGACTTTTGAGCCATTTAATTAAAGGATTGTTGGTGTATGAACCGTAGTGTTTGCCCAAAATCCACTGATTTGCCGGGACTTGACGGGGTAAACCTGGGGTGGTGATTTGCAAAATTAGGCCTTGGGGATCGGATATTTGGTGCGATCGCTGCAAACCAACTATCTCAGGAACGGATAAGCCGGCACCAAATAACAGGTATGCTAAAGCATAGTCTTGTATTCCTGACTTCCTAGAATTTTGCAAAATTTTATGCACTAAAATCGCAGGTAAATCTTCTACTTCTTGGGTAATGACGGCTTCTCTTGCTAATTGGGGAGCAGCGGACATTGCTCCGTGTAAAAACAACTCCACTAAATTCTCTAAAAAGTCATCTCGATCTTCCCACAGTTCATGAAATTCGCTGGTAAATTCAATCACCGCATATCCCAAAATCATGCCATTGAGTAAACTGGCTAGTTTTTCTGCTGGTAGATAGGTGTTGATGTCTCCTTGTTGGATTAAGGTTGCTAAATATTGCGCTACATAGCGGTTGGCTTCGGTTAATCCTCTTCCCAATGCTCGGCGGTTTTCGGCGGGAAATTGGTCTGCTTCACCCACTACAGACCTCACAAACTCCGGGACTCGTTCTAATGTATGTAAGCTATCACTTGCATAATCTTTCAGAGCTTGATAAACGTTGCCAGGAGGAGTAGCCCGCCTAACTAAGGATTCTCCCAAATCCTTAAAAGCTGCTGATTCTTCTAACACCGCTAAAAGTAGCCCATGTTTATTTCCGAAATGGCGAAACAGCGTCACTTCATTGACTTCAGCTTTTTCGGCAATTTGGCGGGTAGTAGTACTACTAACTCCTTGAGTAGTAAATAGTTCTAGTGCCGATTGAATAAGACGTTGACGGGCTGAAATAGATTGAGATGCCATAAGAAATAATGCAAGTGCCACTTGCATAAAATACCAATAGTTGTTACGATGCCTAATGTAAGTGATACTTGCTTAAGTCCACTGTAACGAACTAGTCTACAGAATGGAAAAATTTATTGGGGAAGTTTACCCACATCCCAAGCAAATCACTTCATGATCCATCAACGGAAATGTTTATGACTGCAAAATATCTGGCGGTTGCTCCTGAGACAGGAAATTCACCTCGCCTGAGATGGGTGAATGTGGCTTTTTTTGCTACTATTCATGTCTTAGCTCTGTTGGCTCCTTGGTTTTTTTCTTGGTCAGCGCTAGGATTGCTGGTGTTTCTCCATTGGCTGTTTGGGAGTATTGGCATTTGCTTAGGATATCATCGACTGTTAAGCCATCGGAGTTTCCAAGTACCCAAGTGGTTAGAATATGCGATCGCCTTGATCGGAGCCTTAGCACTTCAAGGTGGTCCGATTTTTTGGATTGGTGGACACCGCCAGCACCACGCCCATACAGAAGATATCAACTTAGATCCTTACTCTGCCAAGCGGGGATTTTGGTGGAGCCATCTACTATGGATTATGTATCCCCGTTCTGAGTTTTTTGATTATGAAATCTATAAGAAATATGCGCCTGACCTGGAAAGACAACCTTACTATCGCTGGTTAGATCGCTACTTTTTATTATTGCAAATTCCCTTGGGAATATTGCTGTATGCTTTGGGCGGTTGGTCTTTTGTAGTTTATGGAATGTTTGTCCGTGCAGTCTTATTGTGGCACTCCACTTGGTTTGTCAATTCTGCATCACATATTTGGGGTTATCGTACCTTCGATGCCAATGATGAAGCACGTAATTTGTGGTGGGTATCGCTGCTAACTCATGGAGAAGGTTGGCACAACAACCATCATACTTTTCCTCACGTAGCCAAAGCTGGTTTCCAGTGGTGGGAAATTGATATCACTTGGTGGAGTATTAAAACTTTAAAAGCATTGGGTTTAGCGAAAAAAGTTATCTTACCACCAGCACAAGCACGTCAAAGATGAATTAGCTCATAGTAGCCAAGTAAACTTCTGGCAGAATAACAATAATAGTGGCCAGACGAAAATCATTAATATTGCGGGTGACGATTGCTTTTATAATTGCTGATTTAGCAAAGGCATGAGTCACCCCATCCTCAAAATTATTTAATTAGATTATGGCAACTTATAACTAGCAACCCGCACAGTTAATTTCCCCTGAACAGGATTTTGACTAAATATAAATGCTCCTTCTTCCCTTTCGCCATCAGACAAAAAATCAATTTGTTGTTCTCCTGTTTCAACCACTTGATCAGCAATTTTTAATTCAGCAATAATTTGCACTGATTCAGCAGTTTCAGCACCAGTATTGATTATTTCAAAAGGAACATAAAATTTCCCATCAATTTCTCGAATCATCTGTTTTTGATTTAGCGATAAAATGGGAGGCTGATTTTTTTCATTCAGCCACATATACCCTACTAAGCTAATAACAACTGCAAGAATAGATGAAGCAATCCCGAATGTTATCCATTCAGCTAGAGAACGTTCTGGTTGTGTTTCTGTTTCCATCATATTGCTAACCTACCTGCCGCGCCGCCAATAGTTGCCGGTAATCCCAATACTAAAGTATGTTCTAACCACATCGTCCAAGGGTCAGATAAAGTTAGCTTTTGGAAGAAAAATAGCATTATTCCACTTGCTAGTAAAGATACTAAATAAGATATAGTAGTTTCACTTAATGGACGCTGAAAAATACCTTTTTGCTGCCTACGTTTTTTCTGGTCGGAAAACCCAGCTTGAAAGACAATAGCGTAGGAAATTACTAAAGATGCAGCCATGATTGCTAATAGCCAAGGTGGAGAAATTGCGGCAGCTAACATAGGAACCTGAAGGGGTGACAAAAAAGTTATAAAGCAGACTGGATAAGAGTCATAGCCCGTAGACCTTGTTGAAAATATGGCAGTTTACTGGGCTTGAGGCGCATCAATTCATGAGCTAAATCAGCCCAAAATTCCATTGCCCCTACCCATAACTGACCATACAAACCAATCCAAAAAGCACTATGTCGGCGGTGCAATCGTTGTAACTCCTTCAGACGACCAACATATTTTTGTAGTCCAGAGGAGCGAGAATTACGACCAACTAAAATAGCACAAGTATAGGCAATAGCAATTAATAAAATCAGTGCTATCAAACGTTGACCATCAGCATAAGTAGATTCGAGATTATACCCTCCAGTTTTACAATCTTTAAACATGGCTTCGATACCACTCCGCAACTTAAATGCTTTAATGGCATCTTTGAGACTATCAAGGTTAGTTAATAAAAACCAGCCAGCAGGCTCAACAACTCCACGATATTTGCGCTTGTAATATCCGGCGAGATTAAAATTGGCAAACCCTTTCTGTTTAGTTGCTTGAATCCCTGTCAAAAAAAACGAGATGCCAGGAGTTAATCCCAAAGATTGTAAGCGTTGGTGTGATTGGTTTTCTTGCCGAATATAAGTACCTTGTTTCTGACGCAATACAAAGTCAATGCCCTTGCTATGTAACCAATTTGCTAGTTTTATACTGTGGAATTCTCTATCTCCCAGTACCAGCATTTGATATCCCTTAAATAACTGCAATAGTGGACGAATTAATTTTTTCTGCTCTCCCAAATTGCTACATCCTTTTTTAGGTAACAATAGCCAGTACACAGGTATTGCTCTTTTTTGTTCTATTAAACTAATTACAAATACATTTTGTGAACGCCATTGTGTTCTATCAATCGCAAATATTAGCCGTTTCTCTCCTCTTTTCAGACTATTTTTCACCCATCGTTTGAGCAGGGGAAACCACAGATATGGAATCGACAACTGAGGTAGTAGTAAAAATCTTTGTATACTCCGCCTCCGACTTTCAAATTTTATCGGTTGTGGAAATACTGTTGCTAGTTTCTCAATTGTCACAGTTTTATGAAATTGCAATAGCATTAGTAAGATTTCTAGCATCTTGTACTGTGCGGGTGTCAGTACATTTTGAAAGCAGTTTTGGTAGAATTTAGGTAACATTATCATTTGATAGGTCTTGTTGAGAATACCTGACCTATCTTTTTTTACCCCAAAACGGTCACGCTCCTCTATTTTCTTGGCTTCAGCCGCTTTGTCACCCCTTCAGCATAGGAACTTCATCAGTTGGGGCAATATTAAAAGCAATCACAATTGCACCTATCACTGTTGCACCTAAATCAGCTAATGTGGCGTGCAAATTATTTTGCTGATGTTTGCTATTACCATTACCTTTATGACTATCTGATGTAGAATTATTTTGATTACCTGCTTGGAGAAACTGGTTAGCTAATGCCACACCCAGAGTAAATGGAACACCTTCATAGACAATTTTTCCTAGGGATTCTTTTAATGATGTTTCTGGGGTGATTTCTTGCAATAACCACAACATAAACGCAGAACAAACAAATCCAATTGCCATTGCTTCTACAGTATCTATTGCGGCTTCATCAAGTCGCCAGGCATTTCTGCGCTTACGAAAACCATCTGTATAATTGAGTAAAAAAACTACAATAAACATGAAGGCGATCGCCATTGCTGTTAATCTTGGTTTTGCGAGTGAGCCAATCCACCATACTTCCATAGTATAGATTAGAGGAATCCCAAATAAAAAACCTCCACAAATACCACGTACAATATCATTTATTTCTTGTTTCCAACTATTTTTATCTTGTTTTTTAGCCACTACTAATATGTACCTGATTATTTGATTTTCAGATTTTTATATGTTGTAATATTTCTCATGAATAGATACTTTTCACATCTATCGTTGGTTATTTTATAAATATATTATTTAACTACTTCTTTTGATAGATAGACAAAAAATTGCTTTTTAGTGGTGTAAATGTAAAATTTATTCCTAAATTTACTTTAGGAATAAAGATCGAATATACAGCCTATTCTTCAGAATTCTAGCTCCTAAATTTTCAATTCTGTAGTAGTTCGCAATCTTCATGATTGAGCAACCAACGCTTACGCTCTAACCCTCCTGCATAACCAGTCAGTGCAGCATTCGCGCCAACAACTCGATGACAAGGAAGTACAAGTGCGATGGGATTAAGTGAATTTGCCATCCCAACAGCGCGATAAGCCTTTGGCTTACCAATTCTTGCGGCTAACTCAGCATAAGCAATGGTTGTACCCCAAGGAATTGTTCGCAATGCAAGCCACACTTGCTGTTGAAACACAGTTCCACCAGTACTGATGGGAATATTATTTAAACTTGTGCGATCGCCATCAAAATAAGCTTGAATTTGATTACTAAAACCTTGGGGATTTTTGAGATACTGAAAATCAAAACTGCCATAACGCTTATTAAGCAACTTCAGCATTCTTGGCTCATAATCAGCAAAGTCCAGAGCGCAAAGTTTTTCCCTATTCGTGACAATTAAAATTGTGCCAATCGCGGAATTGATTTTGTCAATTACTAATTGCATATTTTATTGAGTACTCACATCGCAGAAATAATTGTACCTGACAAAATTTGAACGCCGGAAATCAGCGCTCAAACTTTGTGCTTTGTTGTTAGTCATTTGTCTTGATAAAAAACAAATGACTCATGACCATGTTCAATAGAGAATGTGCAACTTGAACCCACACCAGCTTACTTATCTGCGATTGCGGCATTGTAGGGGGTAACGATTCCCTCGCCATGTTGTCCAACCATCAGCAATCTTGGTACGACTGTTGTATCTCAGATACCAATTATCTTGCTCTGCACCTAAATAACGAATACCTAAATCCTGTTTTCGGCTGTTGGAAAAACGCTTTGCTAAAGGAACCCACGCACTACCGTTGTCACTAAATCGCCCAACCAGACGCACGCCTGAAGTAGTAGAGCAGACATCTCCACTACAACTAGTTTGTGGATCATCTACTACCTTCCATTGCATTCGGGCTGGTCTACCGTCAATATTACAATCCCACAACCCAAAGAACCACTCGCCAGCAATTTGGCTGGCTTTAGCATGACTCGATATCAATACCAAACTTGCGGGAACAATCGCCAAGCCCAAAAGCAACTTTGTGATGTTTTTCATTTTGCTGTACCTGTATTTAAGGCTAGTCTGTACTTTCTATTCACTTATATGTATTGGTATTCCTAATTTATGCAGCTAATTACAAAATCAAAAATAAATATCAATACCTTAGCCAATTGACGAGTATGAAGATTGATGAACTACCTTGCCTCTCCGCTTTAGCAAAGGTATTAGTCTACTGAATTTATTTTATGACTTAAGATAATTTTCAGTTAAACTAACTTGTATTTAAGATTACAACTACTGAAATACTAAATTTGCAGGTAATTAACCTTCCCTGCTAACAAGGAGACATCATGATTTTAAGTCGCAATCAACGTGCTGTAGGCGTATTTACTGATCGTCGAAACGTAGAACAGGCACTTTATGAATTGAGAGATATTGGTTTAGCGATGGATCAAGTCTCTGTAGTTGTAAAGAATGCAGATGAACCTGAAATTAAAGAATATAAGCATGATAAGGCTGACGAAGGTGCAACCGTAGGAGGACTTTCAGGGGGCGCTGTTGGCAGTTTGATAGTTTTTATAATTTAAATAAGGTAGCTATATGAGAATATTAATTTAATGAAGAAGCTGTTGTTTATCTGTAGTCAAAATAAGTTGCGAAGTCCTACTGCTGAGGCGGTGTTTGCTGAATATGAAGGACTAGAAACTGACTCAGCAGGGTTAGATCACCACGCGGAAGTTCCAGTTTCCACAGAAGCTATTGAATGGGCTGATATTATTTTTGTGATGGAACAGTCCCATAAACGCAAATTGACAAAAAATTTTCAACCTTTTCTCAAAGGTAAAAAAGTTATTTGTTTAGATATACTAGATGAATTTGCATATATGGAACCAGCTTTAATTGAGATATTAGAGAAAAAAGTGCTGCCTTTATTAGGGACTTATTAAATAAGAGCAGCTAATATAGCGGTTTAAATTACAGTGCGAGATACAAATCATCTTCGACTATTTATCTGAACACTCTACAATAATCACTATATTCTGCACATTTTCCCGACAAAAAATGTTATTTACCAGAGCAATAGGTGTTAATTTCACTAACTATTGCACTTTCATCACTACTACTCTTTTTTAAAGATGCTAAAGAAGCATTGGCTGCTTTGAGATTTTTTTTATCAAAAGCTGTAGCGGTATCACGAAAACCCTTACTCGTATCCTGATATAACTTAAGAAAGCGTCCCTGAAAGCCTTGCAGTTTTTCATCTTTAACTTCTAATGCTTTCATTTCATTAGCCAAAGTGTCTATTTTACCTGCAACTTCAGTTAAGGCTTTAGAACCTTTTTCTTTTGGCGGATTTTTGCTCAATTCTTGACTTAATGTTACTGCTTGATTAGCAACTTTGATTATTTTATTGCATTGAGCTACTTTGCTTTCGCCGCAACCTGTAAATATAACGGCGATCGCTGCTGTTGTGGAAAGTATAATAGTTCTTCTAACAATACTTTGCATTTTTTGGGTCTCCTACATATATCTTAATCTCAGACAATAGGCAGATAAAGCAAATCAGTCACAGCAAAAATACTTCTGAAAGCTATGGGTTTTAAATAATGATTTAACTTTTGCGTCTAACTTACTTTTCGCCCTGCTAAGTTATACTGCATGTTTCTGAAGATGCGTATTTAAGGTAACAAATTTAACAAAACTTAAAGTTATACTTTTCGTTTAGCAAAATCACAGGCGATCGCTTGACTATCAGAAGCTTTTAATTTGTTCTTTGTCAACACTAATGACAAGCTTCTGATAAGTTATGGTATTTGGATGTATTTTGGCTTAGTTGATCAAACTTGATGTAAATCTTAATTAATTAAGATGATTTGTTATAAAAAGAAATCTTTTTTATAAGAACACAAACAGGTGTATTGAAGAGTATAAATTTTTTGTGTTCTTTTTATAGACTTTTTGTGAAAATTAAATACTTTAATCAGAAGAAAAAACGCTGAATTCTATAATCCAAACATTTGCAAAACTTCGCGCAAAATTCTTGTTTGATATAACCTTTGGGAAAAATGACGCAACGCGACTACCAAAATATAGATTTATAAACTTGTAATTAAAAATTGATATTTCAGAAGGAGTAAATTATATGTGGAAAATCCAAAATATAGCTATTGTCAGTGGTAGCGCTGTGTTGATGACACTGGGAATCCATACCTCTGCAATGGCAGCAATTTTGTATGATGTTACTGACTTGGGTTCGATATTATCCGCTGTGGATATCAACGATCATGGTCAGGTAGTTGGTAGTTACAATAGTCAGGCTGTTGTTTGGAGCCAAAAGGATGGATTAATTCAGTTAGGTAATCTTCCTGGAAGAAATTATAGTTATGCCAGGGCTATTAATAATAATGGTCAAGTAGTAGGTGTCTCTAGGTTTGCGGCTGTGTTATGGGATAGTAATGGGAATATAACTGATATTGGTTCTGAGATAGATGCCTATTATGGTGTTGGCGTTGTAAGTACTCCCTACGATATCAATGATCATGGTCAGGTAATTGTAGAACACGGCATAGGGAATAGTATTTTGTGGAGCCAAGACACAGGTGTAGTAGAAATTGCACCAATACAGCTAGAGCCTTTTGCCTATAGAATAAACAATCATGGTCAGATAGTGGGTGCAGCAGTAGGTGGTGCTTTTTTGTGGACTCAACAAACAGGATTGACTTTGTTTAACCTCCTTCCAGGTGAAGATAGATATTTACCAACAGGTATCAACCATGTTGGACAAGTCATATTTTTCTGGGAAAAAGATGCAACAACCAGAGGGTTTTTATGGAGTCAAGAAAGCGGTAGAGTTGATATTAGCTTTTTAGACGATAGTACTGATATTTACCCTAATGCCATTAATGATTCTGGCCAAGTAGTTGGAGATACTAGTAATGGTGCTTTTTTCTGGAGCGAAAGCACAGGCACCCTTAATTTAGATACTCTAACAGATCCAAGTTTAGGATGGAACTTTAATTCTGCGATCACCATTAATAATAAAGGGCAAATTCTTGCCCAAGGTTACAACGGTCAGAGTTACGGTTCTGTCTTACTAACTCCCAGAAATGCTGAACCTGTACCAGAACCAATCACAATGGGAGGTACGTTGTTAGCAGGAGTTGGTTTAGCTTATTTGCGTCGTCAACGTCGTTTGCGTTCTTCTCAAGTTACAGAATAATAACGCTAAGAATAGGTTTGGGGTATGAGACGAACTTTTTGCTTATACTCGTAAATTTTCTATAGTTTGGAATTACGATTTATGTAAAATGCACAAAGTAAAAGATATGGAGAGATAAGAAATGGCATTAACTGGGGTCAGGATTGTGTTGGTAGAACCAGCTGGCCCAATGAATGTGGGTGCGATCGCTCGTGTGATGAAAAATTTCGGTTTGTATAACCTAATATTAGTTAACCCCCAATGCGACCCGCGATCGCCAGAAGCAATGAAAATGGCTGTCCATGCTAAAGATATTTTAGAATCTGCGGTAGTGGTGGCGACTTTACCAGAGGCGTTGCAAGGATGTATCAGAGCGATCGCGACTACTGCGCGTGTGCGCGACTGGGAAACACCTCTAGAAACCCCTCGCAACGCCTTACCGTGGTTACTAGAAGAACCAGAAAAACCCTCTGCCCTCATTTTTGGCCGAGAAGACCGCGGATTAAGTAATGAAGAATTAAATTATGCCCAGCGATTTATTCGTATTCCCACCAGTGACATATATCCATCTTTAAATTTAGCAACCGCCGTCGGGATTTGTTGTTACGAACTGGGGCAACAATTAGAAATCGCTCAACCTCAGACTACCCAAGAGATAGAATTAGCGCCTTTTGAACTTGTGGAAGCCTACTACCAACAATTAGAATCACTACTGTTAAATATTGGTTATATCTATCCCCATACAGCAGCTAGTCGGATGGAGAAATTTCGGCAGCTATATAATCGCGCTCGACTCACAACTAATGAAGTAGCTATGCTGCGTGGGGTTTTTCGCCAAGTAGAATGGGCGCTAAATAATCGTAATGATGATGAAAACTTATGATGTATCGATTAATATATACGCAATCTCCCCCAAAATAGATAATATGGCTTAAACTAAACACACTACTGAGTAGTAACAGTTGATTTCAGCATCCAGCTGCATGAACAGTCAGTTTTAGGCCGGGAGTCTGCAAGAAAAAATTCGAGTGAGTCACAAGGAGTAGCAGTGACAGAATCAAGTGACAAACTAAGAGCTTTCTCGCGGCGACAACCCGTAAATGGCCGCCAGCGATCGCGTAAAGCTCCAAAAGTGGAACCAAAAAAAGCAAAAGTTCCGCAAACAAAGCAACGTCCTCTGATCAGAGAACCGATGCTTGCGCCTAGTGCAATAGCTATCGGTGGCGTTCCCCGGCCAAGACAAGGACTAGTTATGCCAACGGCTGTTAAACCTATCCCCAGGAAACCAGTTAATGTTCCTCCCTCCCAAACCGGCACTGTCAAGGTAAAAACAGTGCGGGTGCAAAAACCGCCACAGCCCAAAGTAACCAGAAGAGTGTCGAAAAAGACGCGGTTAAAGCCAATGGCCAGAACGATGTTATATATCCTGCGGTTGTTGATCGTAGGAGTTGGCATGGGTGCGATCGTTGGTACAATATTGTCAGTTTTAGACCCAGCTAATCGCATCAATTCAAATTCTTCCGTATCATCTAACGCCAATAATTCTGGTCAAGTTCAGCCACAAAGCACTCCTAATCCCGCAATTCCCACTTCAGGTTTATACCTATCTCAAGAAATTACCCCACTCAAAAATACTGTCCAAAATTTAGCCGCAACCACCCCAGACCTCACCCCTGGGATTTTCTTAGTAGATTTAGATAATGGCGGTTATGTAGATATCAATGCGTCCGTGGGTTTTCCCGCCGCCAGCACGATTAAAGTACCAATTTTGGTAGCGTTTTTCCAAGATGTTGATGCAGGTAAAATCCGTCTGGATGAAATGCTGACCATGCAACAAGATATGGTAGCCGGCGGTTCTGGGAATTTCCAATTCAAACCAGTCGGGACGCAGTACAGTGCCTTGGAAGTTGCCACCAAAATGATTACCATTAGCGACAATACAGCCACAAATATGCTGATTGCTCGGCTGGGAGGCATAGAAGCATTAAATCAGCGTTTTCGCAGTTGGGGATTCACAACAACAATTATTAAAAATAAACTACCAGATTTACAAGGAACAAACATCACCAGTCCCAGAGAATTGGGGAATTTGATGGCGATGGTAAATCAAGGTAACTTTGTGAGTCTGCGATCGCGCGATATCATGCTTGATATTATGCGTCGTACAGAAAGAGATAATCTACTACCCTCTGGTTTAGGTGCAGGTGCAAGAATTTATCACAAAACAGGCGATATTGGCACAATGCTGGCAGATACGGGTTTAGTTGATATTCCCAATGGCAAGCGATACATCATTTCTGTGATGGTTAAACGTCCCAATAATGACCCCCGCGCCGAAAAATTCATCAGTTCAATTTCTCGTACGGCTTACGAAAGCTTGAGTCAAAGTCCTCCACCTAACATCATCAACAACAATATCCCCACAACTAGTTATCCGTCCCCAGTTATTAGTTCTCCAGTACCTAATACGACAACTAGTGTAATGCCGCCAAATATTTATCAACCACCCATAATTAATCCTGCTATACCTAACAACATACCTATAAGTGGTTATCAATCACCCGTTGTTAATCCACAATCACAATATTACCCCCCAAGATAATTTCATTTATCATGACATCTACCACACCTTCAATTCAGTTTTTCGCAGGTATTTTTGAAGAACTCAGTAATGTTAGTTTGCGACGTGGCAAAGTTTCAGGTAAACGCATCGTCGCTATGACTTTCAACCAATTACAGGCTTTAGAAGGATTGAATAGTTTTACAAAACCATCTTTAAATTCCTTGCTGTTGAGTGATGAAGAAGGTGAAATTAGTGTTACTCCTTCTTCAACGCGGTTTATTTTTGGTGGTGATGAAGGTGATGAATTACAACGGGTAGAATGCCAGTTTGAAATCGAACAAGATGATTATTGGGAACGCTTCATGCGCTTTATGCAGCGGTATGCTGAAGCTAATGGGATGGAATATCAAGATTGATTGTCTGCTAATTCACTCCCAAGAAGCTAGGGTGTAGGGATGTTGAGGAATCAAAAGTGTTTCTTTGATAGTTTGCTAGTAAAATAAAACAAAAGTCAAAAGTAAAAATAAAGATTTTAATGATGATGAATAATGGGAAATAACAAGACTATAAGAAGTTCTCTTTCCAATACAGAAAACATTAACAATTCATCACAATTAAAAGGTTAATAAAAATTTATGCGACGCAATCAAATCATTGTAGCAAGTACCATAGGCACCTTAGCGGCCATATCCATAGGGTATTTCGGAGTTCAAATATTTGGACGGGACACAATGTACGGAGTGAGCGCCGGAATGGTTGGACTCGGTGCAGGAGAGTATCTTGGTCAGGTTGTTTCCAAGAAAAAGCAGCGGCGAATGGTACTCATCTAGGTGAATAGGTGGTGAAACTGCGAGTAAGGGTGTCAGGGTTTTAGGGAGTACTCTATTAGGTATACAAAGCCTTGCACCCCTAAACCAAATCGATTACTTTTTCTTATGGTCTTGGCGCTTTTGTTCTAGATAATTCAGTAATTTCAGTACGTAAACTTCAAATTCTGCATTTCTTTGGTTGACAACTTCAATAGGCGGAACAGAAAAAGTATCGGGAAAATTAAAAACTAAATTTCCTAGACGTAATCCTAAAGGTCGTAAATGTCCCCCTTTAAGTTTAGCGCGAAAATCTTCTGGGGGCTTTTTCAAATG
Organism: Nostoc sp. PCC 7107; assembly: GCF_000316625.1. Lineage (GTDB taxonomy): Bacteria > Cyanobacteriota > Cyanobacteriia > Cyanobacteriales > Nostocaceae > Nostoc_B. The sequence goes on from NC_019676.1 coordinate 3,706,201, forward strand.
ATTAAAGAACCACTCCCGTGTAGATTTGCCGATATTGTCTAAAGGAAAATAAACTAAGCCCAGTAAATTAAATAAATTGCTGTTTTCGATTAAAGCTTCGGTTTCTGTGGGGGTTGGTTTGACATTAAAACCAAGTCTGATAATAAAATCTGCTAAAGCTTTAGGTTTAATGGCACTGTCTAGACCAGTATTGACTGGTGCTAATAATAGAGATGCTTGGCTTTTAATAAATAAGCTGTTAATTTTGACATTTGATTCATCAAAATTAATTTGACTTTGATCTACATCTTGATTGACATAATAAGATGTTAATTCTTTAGCTTGTGTACGTTGATTTTCTAAGTCACGACGGAGATTTTCTAAATCATTGACAATACTTTGCACTTTTTTAGCTTGTTTTTCTGGAGATAAATTACCAGAAGTTTGTTTGACTATTTTCCAAATAAACGCTTCTAGTTGGTCTTGTTTTTCAGGTAAAGCGCTGAATGCTTCTAAGAGTGCAATATATTTACAACCAATACTATGACCTATCCACGAAAAGTTAGAATCGTCTAGGTAGGTTTTGTACTCATAACCTGCTAATTCTGCCATTCTAACTAATTCTGGGATGAGTTTATATTGTTCTTTGATGAGAAACCCCGCCTCTGCATAATGGTCAAAAGTAAAGTTAAATGGCAGGAGAATGATTGTATAGCCTTGCTTAAATATACATTCCAGCAGATGGCGATAAAAAAACATCGGGCCGAATGTACCAAAAAAAGCCCCACCAATAAATTGAATTACTCCTTTAGGTTGTGGATGTAGTGCTACCCAGCTAAAAGAAACAGGTTTAAATCTCAACTTTAAATTCGTCATGTTTGTAATTTAATAACAGTACAAATTTAGGGTGTTCTCATGACTGAGAACACACATTAGTAATCATCTGTCCAGATAAAATTAGATAACTTCTCAGAATCTCATTTGATTTAGAAGTTGCAGTATTTATGTTTGTTTGTGGTTTGTCATTAGAGGCTGTTTGAAAAGTCGGAGAGATGGTAAAAAAGCCCTCTCAGTATACGCTGTGAATAGATAGTAGACAGCACTGAGAGAGCAACATGAGTAAAGCATACCCCAGCAATCTGACCCGTGTTCAATATGAATTTCTGAGTGACATGATTCCAGAACCAAAACCTGGGGGTCGCAAGCGTGAAGTTGATATATGGGAAGTCCTTAACGGAATTTTTTATGTGCTGGTAGAAGGAGTTAGATGGCGATGCCTACGGCGGGCTACGCCTACGCTACCAGGTGACTTTCCTGTATGGCAGACGGTATATAGCTATTTTCGTAAATGGCGCAAAGACGGAACGTGGTTGAAAATTCACGATAGCCTGCGGCAGTGGACACGGATTGAAGAGGAACGGCATCGAAGCCCATCGGAAGCGATCATCGATAGTCAAAGCGTCAAGAGTGCAGCGATGGTAAGTCAATCTGTGGGTTTTGATGCAGGTAAGAAAATTAAAGGACGCAAGCGATTTATGACGGTCGATACCTTGGGATTAGTCTTGCGGGTCTTAGTCACGGCTGCCAATGTGGGTGAACGCGAGGGAGGTAAACTAGTTCTCAAACGGGTAAAACAGTCTCAAAAGCAGGTATCTCGTTTGACAACCCTCTGGGTGGATGGCGGCTTTGACGGTGAGCCGTTTATGCAGTGGGTGATGAATTTTTGCCGTTGGATTGTGCAGGTGGTGTTGCGCCCAGAGCAAACCAAGGGCTTTGTCTTGCTCAAAAAACGTTGGGTGGTGGAGCGCACTTTCGGTTGGGTCATGGGGTGTCGGCGATTGGTCAGAGACTATGAGTTATTGCCAGAAACATCAGAGACGTTTATCTACCTTGCTATGATCCGGATCATGGTGAGGCGATTGGCATAAAATTTGACCCCTCAAAACTTTTCAAACACCCTCTTAGATACTTCACGTTAACCGCTTATTACGCTGCTTGTAATTTTTATTTACAATTGCCTGCTTTGTCTTGTAGTGTTGTAATCTGCGATCGCCTCAATATAAAATTAATGATCTTGGCAGGTAATCCTTCTTGTGTGTACCTGATAACAAGGTGTAGAGATATTCTCTACTGAAAGTAACAAAAGAGGGATAAGCTGATTCGGACTCTTGATGATAAATACGCCTGTACTAAAAAATCTGCTAATCTTAGATGTAAGATTAGCAGATTAGATATTTTATCAAATCGGAGCGGCGGGATTCGAACCCACGACCTCCACTACCCCAAAGTGGCGCGCTACCAAGCTGCGCTACGCCCCGGTCAGAATTATCATTTTATCGCAAAGTTTGATGAGAATCAAGGGGTAAGTTTAAAAAACCTTCAACATCCTAGCAGCTTGCAACAAACCAGGTATAGCGGAGGCATTCCATTTACCTTCTGCACAGCGTCCTGTGTTGAGGATGAAGCGCAGACTATATTCATGGGGATAGCCCTCCACTTCCATCCATAATAAATCGCTTTCAGCCTCACAAGCAATCTTTTCTTCATCCATTAATTCGGCTGTGAGTTGTTTCATGGTATCTGCTAACTGTGCTAACAGACGGCAAAATTCATTCAACTCAGCTTCGGTTAACTCAATAGCCCAATCATCAGTACCTATCAACCCTTTATATTCAGCTGCATGAGGGTTCCAACCAATACGCCAACCTACACCGCTTTTAATGAGACGTTCCATCTTTGAATTTTAGATTTTAGATTTTGGATTTTGGATTATAAATTCAAAATCATTTCAGGAGGTCAGCGCCGCCTGTTTGGGGTTTCTGGGGCGTGGTGGAAGTAGTAGGATTAGGCTGGTTGCTAGTATTTTGGAGATTGGGATTAAAGATTTTGACTAAGGTTTGGACTAAAGCATCTCGTTGACGACGAGAGAGGCGGTTAATGGCAGCGCGATCGCTCTCAAGCGGATTTTGCCGTAATGTATCATTACCTGGATAGGTGGTGTCATACATAATTTCGTTCGCCCCCAGGTAATCAGCCAATGTTAGCTTCCAGTCTAAGCGATAAATGGGCGATCGCTCTTTTACATAAACGTGATAACGGATCAAGCGATTAGCTAAAGTGTTAGTTTCAGCAACTTTGCCAGTTTCTTTGTTGACATACTGGTTTTCTTTGGGTAGGTCTGGTAATTGCTGATATACTAACTGCCAAACATCCGAGGGGCTAATTCTTTGAGCTAGGGCAGGCTGAATGCCAAAGAAACTAGTATGGTGTAATTGACTTGTGCCTAAACTCACAACAAGCCCACCTACAAGCAAAGCCACGATTAATGCTGAATTAAACTTCACAACCATCAGCGGGGTAATTGAGCAACGCAGAATTATGATCTTTTTTCATCAACCTAGATTTTGGCATAAAGGTGCAATCATACAAATATTCATGTACTCTGCACCTTTACCGCAAAACTACTTTTACATTTCACCAATAATTTCTGGTTGAGTTAATTCATCAGACATTTCGATGATTGCCCTTAAAACAGGCTTCATCATAATATCTTCAGAACTTTCAAAATCTTCGTAACGTCGGCGCTTGGCTCGATTTGCCACCTGAACCGTGATGCGGTAGCGATTCGAGGCCGCACTAATTAAATCCTCTGCACGGTGCATAATCTGAGATTGGGTTGTCTCGAACTTAGAACGCTTGAGCATAGTTAATGGTTCTTGGGGACATTCCCCAGTTTAGCAGTACTGAATTAAATACGGCTTTGTATATATGTTGCCAGCAGCCTCTTCGTGCGATAAAGTCTAAAATCAAAAATTTTCTGACAAGGTTAATGGTAGCTGAATTGTAAACCTTGTCCAACCTTGAGAACTAGTAACTGCGATCGCACCTTGCAAATATTCCACTAGTTTTTTTACCAAAGTCAGCCCTAAACCTGTACCGCTATTGAGTGCAGATTCGTTTTGCAGAACTTGGTCATTAAAATCAAAAATCGAAGATTTATCTTGGTTTTGATTTTGAGATATACGATAAAACGGTTCAAAGATTTTAGATTGTTCTGTCGCTGGGATTTCTACCCCAAAATTGCTGACTGTGATTTCCATCCCAGGAGTTTTCAAAACACATAATTTATCTTGAAGGTTTGGATAATTCAAAATTGTAGTGAGTTGAGCCGTCACTGCAATAACTTTTCCCAAGGGAGTATATCTGTAAGCATTAGTTAATAACTCTGAGACAATCCGCGTCAAGATAGCCAAATCAGTAATGATATTAGGTAATTCTGGGGGAATGTCTACTTGCAAAATTTGTTGCTGAGTTTGAGCTAATTCTTGAAAGCTTTCAGTAATGTGAGGTAGCCAGTCTTGCAGATGAATGGAAGTTAATTCCAAGGGATACATATCTGCATCAACGAAACGCATATTTAATAAATCGTCTACTAAATTTAGCTCACGTTCGCATTCAGAACGTAATATATTGATATAACGAGCTACGGCATTTACTTCTGGAGGTTTACCTGACTGGATGATGCGCCGGCGATCGAGAATACTTTCGAGCATAGTAATCGCCATTTTCATGTTTGATAACGGCGTACGCATTTCATGAGAAGTAGCAGCTAAAAAATCTTCTTTTAACTGGTTCAGCCGTTGCTGTTCTAGCATTTGGATTTCTAACTGACGGGCGCGTTCATGTGCGAGGTTACGTTCTTCAGTTAATCGGCGTTGCGTATCATCCCGCAATACCATCACTGCACCATAAACCTTACCATTGTTATCACGCAGAGGTGCTGCACTATCGGCAATAGGAATACTTTTTTGATCTTTGGTAATTAGTAAAGTGCGATCGCCTAAATATACAATACTTTCTTGTTCTAGGGCTGCATAAATCGGATTTGCTACAGGTAGCTGAGTTTGTTCGTCAATAATCGGAAAAACTTGATTTAATATCTGGTCTTGCACTTCTTGTAATTGCCAGCCTGTCAGAGTTTCTGCGACTTGATTCATATACTTGATGTGCAACTGCGTATCAACCACAATCACCCCATCCCCCATACCTCGCAGCACCGTACTCAAAAACTGTTCTCGTTCATAGCGATTCAGTGCTGTTTGAATAGCCACATATAGTTCTTGCTCTCGAATAGGTTTGAGAATGTAACCAAAAGGAAAGGTCAGTGTTGCTCGTTCTACAGTACTTTGATCTGAGTGTCCTGTAACGTAAATAATGGGGATTTGCAAATCATTCCAAATTTGTTCTGCCGCCTGGATACCATCAGCCTCACCTCGCAGCCGGATATCCATTAAAATTATACTTGGGCGCAATGCGGTTGCTTTGGCAACAGCTGCTTCTGCTGTATCAGCAATATCAACAACTGTGTATCCCAGCGACTCTAAACTTTCTTGTAGGTTAATAGCAAGAATATACTCATCTTCAACAACCAAGACTTGAACTGTGTTGGTTTTTTTTGTATCGGAAGAGATGTTCATCATATTCATGCTCTGCTTTTTGTAAAAGTAATTTTAAATTCTGTTCCCTGCTGAGAGTTAATCTCAATTTCTCCTCTTAACTGTTTAACTAAACCTTGGACAAGAATAATACCTAGGGTTTTCGTGTTTCTACTGTCAAAATCTTGAGGTAGCCCGATTCCATTATCTCGAATAGTCAGGATTAAATTGTCCTGTTCTTGTTGTTCTAAGCTAACTAAAATTTCACCTGTACTTTGATCAGTAAAAGCATATTTTAAAGCGTTAGAAACTAATTCGTTGATAATCAAACCACAGGGAATGGCTGTTTCAATGTCTAAGCTGGCATCATTAACTTGGATTTTTAGTTTAATACAATTGGGAGTTATATTGTATGAATCGAATAAATGAGTTGTTAAATCTGGAATGTATTGAGCAAAATCAATATTTGCTAAATCTGTGGAACGGTAGAGTTTTTCATGGACTAAGGCAATAGAAGCAATGCGGTTCTGGCTATCGCGCAGAATTTCTAATGCTTGCGGGTCTTGTGTGCGTCGGCATTGCATTTGTAATAAGCTGCTCACAATGCCTAAATTGTTTTTGACACGATGGTGAATTTCTTTAAGTAAAACTTCTTTTTCTTTTAGAGATGCTGTGATTTTTTCTTCTGCTTGCTTTTGTTCGGTAATATCTTGGTGAACAGCAACGAAAACTTGTCCGTATTCAGGATGTTCAAACATAGAGGTGGTGGCACTACACCAAAAGGGAGTACCATTTTTTTTCACATTATGGACTTCATAACTAGCTTCGCCATATTCTAAAACAGCCGCAGTAATGGCCTGATTCACCTCTTCTGCTTTAGCTTGATCATCTGCATAATTAACAATTGATATATGTAAACCGTTTAATTCATCGGTATCATAGCCAAACATATTCTCAAATTTAGGATTTGCATAAACGATAATTCCATCGTTGGCGCGAACCAAGCAAATACCTTCAGCCATATTGCGAGTAATGACCGCTTGCAGTTCTCGCATTTGTTGAGCGTGTTTTTGCTCTGTGATATTAATACAACTACCAACAATGCGATAAATACTTAAATTTTCATCTCTGAGGGGTGTAAGATTGGTAATCCACCAAATTTCTTGGCCTCTAAAGGGTAAGCATTCGTTATAAGTAATGCTTGTGCCAGCGTTGAGACAATCTTGATAATATTTTCTGACTATTGCCGCCAACTGCGGCGGCAGAACTTGTTCTGGGGTTTTGCCTTGTACCTCATTTGATCTCAAACCGGTGAGTTCTTCATGAGCAGGATTAAAACCCACATAACGAAAATCATTATCTACAACATCAACCACAAAAATCGACTGTCCCACGCCATCGTAGATACTGCGTAAAAAATGTTCTTTCTCTTGTAGTGCTTGCTCTGCTTGTTTGCGTTCACGAAGTACAGCTTGCTGTTCGCTAATATCTTGAGCTGTACCGTAAAGACGAACTACCTCTTGATGGGCGTTAAACTCAGCATAGCCAATTCCTTCAACATAAATATCTACGTTGTCAGTTCTAGTAGCACGTAAAACTAGTTTGTAAGATTCACCCGTCGAAATAGCACGTTCTACAGCTTGGGCTAACTTTTTTCGATCTTCAGGGTGATATAGTTGTAAATTTTCTGCATAGCTGGGAGCTAATAGCTGGGAGTCACGTTTAAAAAGCTCAAACAGCCCTTTTGACCAGCTAATTTGCCCGGTGGACAAATCATATTCCCAGTTACCCAAACGCGCGACTCGCTGGGATTCTTCTAACAAGGCTTCATTTTTACGGACTATTTCTTCAGTGCGTTTAGGTTCGGTGACATCCACTACCAAACCATCCCAAGCGACTCGACCATCTTCTAACTGACGTGGTGAGGAACGAAAATGACACCATTTAATTTGACCACTGGGTGTACAGATTCGGAGTTGAATATTAAAAATGCTCAAGTGCTGCATTGACGCATTAACAGCTGCTTCCAGTCGGGGGATGTCTTCTGGGATAAACTGACGATAGAGTAAGCCTGCATCCCTGAGTGCATCTGCTGCACTAACTTCCATAATTGTTGCAATTCCGGCACTCAGATAGTAAAAGCGATCGCTCCCATCTAATTCTCGGATTACTTTATAAATTGCGCCATTCGGCAGGTTATCCCCAATCCGCCGCAACATCGCTTCTTGTTCTTGCAATACAAGTTCTACTTGTTGGCGTTCGCTGATTTCTCGCTTGAGTTCTTGGTTAGCGGCTTCTAATTGTGCCGGACTGGGTAAAGCCAGTACTTGGGGCATCAAATATATCAGTTCCCAAGCTGTGTACAGTGATACTACAGCCGCGATCGCTTTAATACCGCCACTGACCCAATAGGTAGGATACCATAACGTCCAAATCTCCATCAGGTGAGTAGTGCCGCAGGTAATAATAAATGTTCCAAACAGCAAGAATATCCAGTTGAATGGTAAATCTTGGCGCTGGCGGACAAAATAAAGTAGCGTCAAGGGAATTGAATAATAAGCAAGTGCAATTAAACTATCAGAAACAATATGCAGCCCTAATAAATTTGATTGCCAAAGATAGCAATGACCGTGAGGAATAAACTGTTGAGTGGTTAAAAGGATTTTAAAAAGTTCATACATAAATTTCTCTCAAACACAAGTTCCCTAAAGGTTATATCTATCCTATGAATAGGTTGAATTTTTCACCTTGGGTGTATGTATGGACATGAATCAGCGATCGCATTTTACCTAAACAGATATTTCAGAACCCCGACTTTCTGAAAAAATCGGGGTTCTAGTGTTTGAGTCAGCGATCGCTTTTCGCCCAAAACAGGTAAATTTTTTGACTTATCACCAAACCTTTAAAATCCCATTGCTGTGGCTACAGCTGTTAATTCGGCGGGGATACCTTGCTTAAATTTACTATCACTATGCTTAATGGCTGTATCTGGATCTTTGAGTCCATTACCTGTCAGTACACAAACCACTGTTGCACCTGTGGGTACTTGGTCTTTGACTTTTAATAATCCGGCTACAGAAGCGGCGCTGGCTGGTTCACAGAAAATCCCTTCAGATGCAGCCAAAAGCCGATAAGCATTCAGAATTTCGGCATCAGTGACGGCTTGAAAAGTTCCTTGACTAGCAGTTTGAGCCGCGATCGCTTTGTCCCAACTAGCCGGATTCCCAATCCGAATGGCTGTGGCGATGGTTTCGGGATGGGCGACTGGTTTACCGTTAACTAAGGGTGCTGCACCTGCGGCTTGAAATCCCATCATTTTAGGCAGGCGATCGCATTTACCAGCTTGATGATATTGACAAAATCCCATCCAATATGCTGATATATTCCCGGCATTACCCACAGGGATACATAACCAATCGGGAGCGTTACCCAGAGCATCAACTACTTCAAAAGCTCCGGTTTTTTGTCCTTCTAAACGGTAGGGATTAACGGAATTGACTAAAGTTATGGGATAGCTCTCGGCCATTTCCCGGACAATTTCTAAGGCGCGGTCAAAATTCCCTTGAATTGCCAGGACTTCTGCTCCATATAATAAAGCCTGCGCTAATTTGCCCAGAGCTACATAACCATCAGGAATCAAAACAAAAGCATTCATCCCCCCACGTTTGGCATAAGCGGCGGCGGCGGCGGAAGTGTTACCTGTACTCGCGCAAATTACTGCTTTTGCGCCAGCTTCCTTGGCCTTGGATATGGCCATTGTCATCCCTCGGTCTTTAAAACTGCCTGTTGGGTTGAGACCGTCGTACTTGACAAATACGCTGACTTGTCTACCAATGCGTTCTGCGATCGCCGGCACCGGAATCAAGGGAGTGTTGCCCTCTAACAAGGTAACAATGGGTGTATTGTCACTGACAGGTAAGTACTCACGATAGGCTTCTATCAGTCCGGGCCAAGGTTGGCGATGAGATTTAGCAACAGACAAGCTCACAGTCACAGGTTTTAACAGTTTTTCACTAAAGATTTATGGGTATGGATGATGAAAGCTAGTATTTAGCTTTGTTTCTCCACGGTTTACACTTTGTATTCCAGAAAAATATTATCTTTGTTTGGTGTAGTTTTTGAGAAGATTTTTATTTTGTGCAGATTGTTAGTTTATCATAACCCCCTGCTCACCTAAACCCGAATAGGAACTCTCTTAAAGCTCAAACTTCTACACCCTCAAGCACACAAACTCTTAATTTTTTGTAGTGATAGGAACAGAGGAACATTAATTTCTCATCGCTGTCGCTTATCATAAAACTTGTAACCTATCAGATGATGTGATAAAAACTATACAATAATTTAACAAACCTTAAACCGACATTACTATAATATTTAATGTTGGTGTGAGTTGAGTTGTGTATCTATACTTAGTAAGCAATGTCTACATTATCTAGTGTTTCAGAACGGCAGTCTCAAGCTACTTTAATCAGTGATCTGAACAAGTCCTACTATCAAGCAGATCAGCAAGCAAAGTTGAAAAACCTGGAAGCGGAAGTAGATTCTCTGTTACAGCAATTGCAAAACTTGAAAGATCAGAAGTTAGCAGCTGCTCATCCAGAAGAAGAATAAATTCAGTTTTATCAAAAGCGATCGCCTGATTCTTAGCACAGCGCGAATTTAAAGCGTTGATTTTTATCTAACTAAAATTTAAAACCGTAATTTTTGGCATTGTCTACGAGAAAAGCGAATTGTGGCGATCGCGATAAAAACTCTTTGCGTATCGATGTTTAAAATCTTGTATAGATAACATTACCACTATCAAAAATAATGATGATAGGAGTAAAATACTGATTTTCTGCATCTGTGACTTAGTTTACAGATCCTCAGACAAAATCAAGCTGTCTGAGCAGTTTCATCATCAAACAGCTTGAATGAGAACTTTTAGAATCTATTATCTAAAAACGGAAAGTTGTCCGAATAGTACCGACATAGATGGTGTCGTTATTGCTATTGTGTTCAGGGTTAAACAGGACAATAAACCCTGGTGTGATTGAAATATTGCTGTTCACCTGATAGCGATACAAAGCTTCTAGATGATAGGAAGTGTCGCTATCTTCCCGACGCGCACTTGTAGCGGTGAGAGTTTGCGCCCCGTAATCATTACTTGTCACCTTCGGCGGTTGACCGAAGATAATCCCCCCGACATTACCTTTTTTACCCAAGTCGGGAAATCCTAAAGTAACAGCCCAATTCCAAATATCTGCTTTATCGCCTCTATTGACGGTGTTGGTTACGGGGTTTCTCCCAGAATTTGTTTCGGCGATCGCCTGAGTATAACCCACCCAACCAGATAAGATGAATTTATCACTCAACTTATAACTACTTTGAATACCGTAGTGATTGGCTGATGTAGCAATTGGAATTGCAGTTGTCCCAAAAGGATTATTTGCAAAGGTACTTCCTTCGGAACCAGAGACATTCACATCACCAGTTGCAACTCCATTACCATCAACAGCACTAAAGTAAGAGTGGGCGTAAGTTAAAGCCAGCGTCAAGTTTTTATTTGGTTGAAATGCTACCTGTCCCAAAGCACCATAACTACCATCAAACAAACCTCTACCATCAAGGGGACTTTCGGCATTTCTCGCTATATAACCGCCTGAGAAGGTAATAGCATCACTCAGCTTGAAGATAGCACTGATACCAGAACCTCTACCAACCGCCAGTCCAGAGTTACTTGCACGATAAATTGGTGCAAAACGACCAAACCGCGAAATAGCACCAGTTGTTGCAGCTGAGAATAGGGGGTTAACAGTGTTGAAATTATCGAAAAATGAACCGCCAATTGCGTCAACAGTCACATTCAACTTATCCCCAACTGGAAAGTTATAAAATAACTTGGCAACTCCAAAACTGTTATCTGGTTCAAGAGTTGTATCCCAAGCCAACCGTGTCATATTTGTCCCGGAGACTTGATTTGTCGCATTAAAAGCTAGAGTATTATTTGCTCTCAATATCAGCCGCAAGCGGTCTTGACCAGAAAAACTCGAATCAAATATTATTCGCACTCGGTCAGCCAATATTGTATTGTCTTCCAAGTCGCGCCCGCCTGCACTTCTATAGGCGGTGGCTTCTCTGGCTGCTCTATTTCCACCTGGTGTATTATTGATAGTCCGCCACGCATCGGAAGTTAAAGCTTTTTCATCACCATATACACCCCCAAAGGTGACAATTACATCCCCTGATAATTTGGTTGTGGTGGAAAATTGATTGGCTTCTAGTTCGGCGGTACGTGCTTCTAGCGGATCGATTCTACCGCGCAACTCTACTAGACCATCGGCAAATTCTTGTTGCAGTTTTTGTAGGCTTTCCAGGTCTTCCTTTTTAACAGCATCAGCGGTACTGGTGGCAATTAATTCATTAATTTTTTCCAAGCAAGCATTTAACCCAGCCGCAAACTCATAACGCGTCATCGCGCGATTACCACGATATGTACTATCGGGATAACCTGCAATACATCCATATCTCTCAACTAAAGATTGCAGAGCTTGGAATGCCCAATCTGTAGGTTGCACATCTGATAGTTGTGATACGGATGTTACTTGATTCATTGTATCGGAATTATCATTCTGCTGTGTTAATTCTGATACATCATCTTGTTTAGCTTCAACATCTGTTTGAGCAATCAGAGTTTGTTGTGGTTGGATTAAATTGATACTTTCTGCCTGTATATTGCTATTTGCTCTAACAGGATTTGCCAGCACTTTTTTACTTGTGACGACACTAGTAATCACCAGTATTGGAGTTATCCATACAGCACTGTATAAAATACTGTTCATACGCCTCACCCCTGATATATATTACACATCAAGATTTGTAAAAGTATATACTTACCAAAAGAGTTGGTAGTATCACTTTATCATGGTTAAGGTTGGTTTAAAAATTGTTCAACTTAAGTTGTCTGGAAATGTTAACAACAAAAGCAGGAAAATACATCAGGAGGCAGAAGGGAAGAGAGTTTTAGGTAACTTTGCTTTTCGTTACATACTTCTGTTTATTTGCATCGTTCTACTTAGCGCTTGTTGAACTTAGGGTAAGTACATAGGATATCTTACTGCCAAAATACCAACTTTATTGATAGATTTTCAGTATAGTTGGTAATTGTTGTCTTATACAAAAAGCGATCGCATCTTCCGTGATGAACGAGAAACACTGCTATCAGAGCCGCATCAGATTAGTGAACTATTTGACAGCTATAAAAAGCGATTTGATGAGTAAATTAGTTACTTTAAGCAGTTTGAATTTATGGTTGATTCTACCCTTGAGAAACGCCAAGGGCAGACATAACTTACACTTTACTCAACATCTTTGATGCGAGTTTTCCGTTCTAAAATTTCCTTCAGTATCAAGGTGACGACTGCTAACAGTGCTAATAGTACAGCAGCAGAAAAGGCGGCTTCAGTTTCATATTGTTTGTAAGCATCTTCCACAAACAAGGGTAAACTCTGGGTTTTGTCAGCAATGTTACCAGAAACTACAGAAACAGCCCCGAATTCGCCCATTGCTCTAGCGTTGGTCAAAATTATGCCGTAAAGTAATCCCCAACGAATGCTAGGTAAGGTAACACGCCAGAATATCTGCCAATCTTTTGCACCCAAGGTTTTAGCGGCTTCTTCTTGGTCACTACCAAATTCTTCTAATACAGGAATGACTTCTCGCGCCACAAAAGGCATACTGACAAAGGCTGTCGCTAACACCATACCAGGAAAGGCAAAGATAATTTTAATGTCATTGGCTTGCAGAAAAGGGCCAAACCAGCCATTGCGTCCATAGAGTAAGACAATCATCAACCCAGCGACTACAGGAGAGATAGAAAAGGGCAGGTCGATAATACTTAAAACTATGGCACGACCAGGGAATTTATGTCGTGCGATCGCCCAAGCTGCACACAAGCCAAACACTGTATTTAATGGCACAGCAATCAACGCCAATATAAACGTTAACCAAGCAGCATGAAGAAAAGCAGGGTGTGTTAAGTTGGCAAAGAATGGGCCAACTCCCTTTTTAAAGGCTTGAAAAAAAACGTTAATTGCTGGGATGTATTGAATTAAGGCTAAATACGCAATTGCAATGCCAATTAAAAGGGTGGGAACCCAACTTTTCTGTTGTTTGGAGCGAAATTTTAGCTCATTTACTGTCATATCTTCTTGCCCACGCTTGTAAGAAATTAATTGCCAACAGCAGTATCAATGAAATTGTCAGTAGTACCACACCAATCACCGTAGCGCCAGAATAGTCATACTGCTCTAATCGTTGGAAAATCAACACAGGCGCAATTAAATCTTGAAAGGGTGTATTAGAAGCAATAATTACTGTTGAGCCATATTCACCAACCGCACGAGAAAAACCCAAGGCAATCCCAGTCAAAATTGTGGGAAATAAAGGCGGTAAAATGACTTTGCAAAAGGTTTGCCATTGCGAAGCACCGAGGCACCAAGCGGCTTCCTCAATGTCATGTTCCATTTCTTGCAATACAGGTTGGACAGTTCTGACAACAAAAGGTAGGGAAATAAAGATCATTGCCACTGCTACGCCTAAGCGAGTGAAAGATACTTTAATTCCCAGTGGGGCTAACAGTGAACCAATCCAGCCGTTATCGCTGTAAACTGTTGCCAATGTTAAACCAGCAACGGAAGTTGGTAGGGCAAAGGGTAAGTCTACGGTGGCATCAATGATCTTTTTTAAAGGAAAGTCGTAACGCACCAAAACCCAGGCAATTAAAGTTCCAAATACTCCATTGAGTAATGCTGCGCCTATGGATGTGACAAACGTCACGTTGTAAGTAGCCAATGCAACATCACTAGTCGCAATTTCCCAAAACCTAGCCGGAGGTTCGGTACTGGCTTTTAAGAACATCGCAACTATGGGCATAAATAACATGAATGTTAGGTATACCAAAGTAATGCGCCATGTCCAAGGCAGATGAATCAATTGATGCAGAAATTTCTTCCAGACTGGAGTTTGAGAAGCAAGATGTTGATGTGGAGATGGAGAAGAAGATACAACCATAAAAAAATTAGAATTTGTTCTTGGTCATTTGTTATTTGTCATCAGTCATCTGAGAAATGACTAAATAATTAACTAATTTTTCTTTTGGGCTTGAATCTTATCAAAAACACCACCCTCAGCAAAGAATTTCTTATCAATTTCACTCCAACCACCGTAATCTTTTACTGTGCCTAAAGTTTTGACGCTAGGGAATTTGTCTTTCACTTCTTTAGTTTGGGCTACAGTTTCATCAACTGGGCGGAATCCCAATTTAGCAAATTCTTGCTGTGCTTCTGGAGTATAGAGAAATTTTACGAAAGCTTCTGCTACTTCTCTATTGCCATGCTTATCAACATTTTTATCAACTACAGCAACTGGGTTATCAATAGAAATATTGACATCAGGGACAATGTAATTGACTTTCTCACCCTTTTGTGAAGCTAAAACAATTTCATTTTCGTAGTTGATTAACGCATCACCTTGACCTTGCTTGAAAAATGCGTCGGTTGCTTCCCGTGCATCTTTAGTTAACAGCGGTACATTGTTATAAACTTTGGAGACAAATTCAGTCGCCTTAGCGTCATCTCCACCAGTTTTAATTGCCGAATTCCACAGCGCGAGGAAGTTCCACTTAGCAACACCCGATGTTTTTGGATCAGCTGTAATTAGTTTTACGCCATCTTTTGCTAAATCTGTCCAAGTCTTGATATTTTTTGGATTACCTTCACGGGTAACGATCGCCGCCACAGATTTAGAAACAATACCATTATTCGGAACTTCAGTTTCCCATCCTGGCTCAATCAGTCCGGCTTTCTGAATTTTTTCGGTGTCTCCCGCTAGGGCTAAATGAACAATATCTGCTTCTAAACCATCGATGACGGCGCGAGTTTGAGAACCAGAACCACCATAGCTTTGTTTAAAGATGACTGTTTGGTTATGTTCTTGTTTCCACTTTTCGACAAACTTGGGAATGATGACTTCGTGCGCGGCTTTAGTTACAGCGAAAGAAACTAAAGTAACTTCAACATTTGATTTGTTAGCTGAAACTGTACTAGCAGAAGGAGTTTCACCGCCAGAATTACTACTATTTCCACCAGAGCAGGCCGCCAGCGCCACACTCAAAATAGCTCCCACCAATGTGAGCGATACAAAACCTTTGAGCGAATTGAGCCTGAACCGATATGGTCTATGCTGAGTAGTAAGTTGCTGCGATCGCTTCAGGGTACGCTGCCAAAAATTCATTCTGTGGCTCCTCTCAATCTACGGTAAACTGATGTACATTTGGTTATATAAGATTTATGTTACTGGATATTTGCACGGTTTAATTCTGTTTAATTGCAAACTCAACAAAAAATTCATATTCTCTATCGAGAATTAGGTGATTTTAGCAGAATCCAATGCTCCCCTCAGACTGGAAGTCTGGGGCTATACAAACAAAGCCTGCCTATCGCGCTTGCGCTGCGCTTGGCGCACCACGCAGGCTAAATAGATGATTTGAGTTGAAAAATCTGGTTTGTACAGTCATCAATTTCATTCATCCAAATATTTGTGCAAGAGGTCTATTGTGGATAAGGATTTAGACCTCCCCCAAAACTCTCGTCTTTCAAGACGAGGCTTCAGACCCAAGTGGTTTCGGGTGTAATTAATTCTGTGCAAGTACTTAACAACGCCGTAGCTGTGTTAACAACACAACAACATCATCAATAGCTTGCCTGATAGTGCTGGCTGGTTGTTCAGATTGATTCACAATAATACTAAAAGCTAACGGCTCATATTGTGGCGAATTTATATATCCTGACAGAGAAATTACACCTCTTAAACTACCCGTTTTTGCCTGAACGATTCCCTGGGCTGATGTGTTGCGAAAGCGCCCTTGTAAAGAACCACTAACTCCAGCGACAGGTAAAGAAGTCCGAAAAACTTGGGCTTCTGGTGATGCGGCGATTACTTGTAAAACTTGTACTAAAGCTTCTGGACTAATTAAATTCTTCCGCGATAGTCCTGAGCCATCCACTACACTATAACTGTTTGAGTTAACTCCCAACTGGGTGAGAGTTTCTTGCATGACTTTTAACCCAACATCAGCAGTATTTTGATTTTTTGCTACTTGTTGTTTGTCGGCTAAAGTTCTTAATAAAGCCTCAGCAAATAAATTATTACTGTTTAAATTAGTCTCTTTTAATAACTCAGATAAAGGTGGAGATTCAATGGCTGCAACTTCGCGTTCATTTTTACCACCATTAGCAGTAGATGTTTGCTGTACAGAAATTCCTTCTGCTGCTAAACTCTGACGAAAGTGACGTAAGAAATTTTGTGTAGGGTCAAATACTGCGATCGCACTAATATCTGGTTGTGAATTTACCGCCAGTTGTCCTTGTAAATACAGCACCGCCCCTTTTAAGTCACGCCTTACTTCCACTAACCCTGGTTCATCTTTTTGCGCCGTGACAGAATTATTTTCAACTCGCCACTGATACGCCTCTGTAGGATCAGCCCATTTAATTTGCAATGGTTTTCCTATAGTTTGGGGTAAGACTGTTAATACAGCAGCATTTTCATTCAAAATCAAACTATTGACAGGTGCGCCATAATAAGCTTGCACATCTTCCCATTGCCAACTAGGATTTATTAAATCTCCTTGAAAGTAACTATCATCAGCAATTAAATTATTGACTTGAGTAATACCCTGTTGACGTAATTGCTTGGCTAAGAGTGTTAATTGAGCATTTTTTAAACTGGGGTCTCCTCGACCAACTACACGCAAATTACCATCAGCATCTTGATAAACAGAGGTACGAATGCGAAAATCTGCACCTAATTGTTTGAGTGCCGCAGATGTCGTCAACAGTTTAGTATTAGAAGCAGGAGTAAAGTATTTCTCCGCATCGTGGCTGTAAAGAGTTTGCGTAGAAGCTAAGTTTTTAACTAAAATTCCCCAACGGGCGCGACTAAATAAGGGACGATTGATTGCAGTATCTATAGATGTTCCTAATTCAGCGGGACAAATTGATTTTGTGGTATTTGCAGGGGGAACTGGAGTTTGGGCTATAACTGCTTGTTGGGTAATTGCAGTCTGGGTTCCCAAGAACAATAGCAGCAAACTCATGGAGATTTTTCGAGAAAACATACTTAAACTTCTACATTGAGAACTGAGGGTTATATTATTTTGTAGTGTTTGGCGATCGCATGGTTCAATACTTTTTTAAACGCAGAGGGGCGCGGAGGTTAGCGCAGAGAATACGGAGGATTACTCAGGCGTTAATCAGAATCTTCTCAGCAGTCGCAAGCCGTTAAGGGTAACTAATACTGTAGAGCCTTCATGACCAATTACACCGATGGGTAGGTTAATATTCCCGAAAAAGTTAGCCAGCATCAGCAGAATAATTGATGTGAGCGCAAAGGTGATGTTTTGTTTGATAATGAATTGCGATCGCCTACCTAGTTCCATTGCGATGACAATTTTTTCGAGTCTATCTGCTATTAATACAATATCTGCGGTTTCTAGTGCGACATCACTACCAGCACCTCCCATTGCTATCCCTACAGTTGCTTGGGCTAAAGCTGGTGCATCATTAATTCCATCTCCCACCATTGCTACAGTGTGATATTGTTTCTGCAAGCTACGAATGAGGTTGAGTTTATCTTCTGGTAGTAGTTGGGCGTGAACCTGGGTGATACCGACTGCTTGAGCGACCGTTTGGGCTGTACGCTGGTTATCTCCGGTAATCATCACAATTTGTTCTACACCTAGCTGACTCAGATGGCGAATGGTGGCGGCGGCTTCTGGTCTAATCATATCTGCAATAGCGATCGCTCCTATGACTTTTGTATCTTGAGCAACCCAAACTACAGTTTTCCCCTCAGATTCCCAGCTATGAGCTAAATCTTGAAGTTTTTGCGGTAACTGTGTCACATATTGTTGAACAAAAGCTGCATTTCCTAGTGTAATTTTTACACCATTAACATTGCCGATAATTCCCTGTCCAGGTATAGCTTGCACATCTACACCACTCTCCCAGCTTAAATCACTGGCTGCTTGAACAATGGCTTTAGCAATGGGGTGTTCTGAAAATGCTTCTAATGCTGCTGCTGCTTTTAATACATCCGCTTGTGTATATTCCTCAATCGAAATTACCTGAAATACTTGCACTTGTCCTGTAGTTAGAGTACCAGTTTTATCAAAAGCGATCGCTCTGACTTTACCCATGTTCTCTAACTGTGCGCCATTCTTGAACAAAATCCCCTGTCTCGCACCGTTGGCAATGCCTGATAATAATGCTGGCATAATTGCCGCCATCAGCGCACAAGGAGAAGCCACCACCAAAAAAGTTAAAGCCCGATAAATCGTCGTGTTCCAATCCCATGCCAAAATAAACGGTGGCAAAATAGCGAGTAATATACCAGCTACAACAATTACCTTGGCATATCCCCGTTCAAATTTGGCAATGAATTCTTGAGAAGGTGGGGCTGATTCTTGTGCTTCTTCTACTAACCGAATCACGCGCTGAATCAAATGACTCGCGGCTGGTTTGTGAATTTTCAACTTCAGCGCCCCATAACCGTTGAGTGTCCCAGCAAACACCTCCTCGCCTACTGTCTTTTCTACAGGTAAAGATTCCCCTGTAATCGCCGCTTGATTGATGGTGCTGTAACCAGACAAAATAATGCCATCGGTAGGAATTAACTCTCCTGGTTTGACAACTATTTCGTCTCCTACCTTTAATTGACTGATGGGTAACATCTGTTCCTGTCCCTGATGCAGAACCCTGGCTGTATCCGGTGTCAAACTCATCAAACTGCGGATACTTCTTTCCGTCCGCCCCATTGCATAACCTTCTAATGCACCGCTAACAGCAAAGATCAGAATTAAAATTGCCCCATCAATAATTAGGTGATATTCTCTGCGCCATAAACCTAAACTAGCTGCACCAACCGCCGCCACAATCATCAGCAAATCTACATCAAGTTCTTTCTCTTTAATTAATGTAGTTATTCCCTCACGGGCGCTTTCGTAACCACCAATCACATAAGCCGCACTTAACAACAGTATTGCCCATCCCAACCAACCCAGATGTAAGGCGTACCAGCCAAAAAATAACAACAATCCACAAACCAATGCTGCTAAGATATCTGCGTGTTCTTTGGTGTATTTGGTTAAATGCTGTGGGTAAAACATAAGAGTGAAATCCTTGATAACTGATCTCACGGTAAACCTTGACATTAATGTTAAGGTCAAGCAATTATTTTTCTACAAGGAGGTATTTTGATGACTCGCTTGCATAATAAAACCGCTGTAATTACCGGAGGGACATCGGGGATTGGTTTTGAGACTGCGAAACAGTTTATTAAAGAAGGGGCGCGAGTAATTATTACTGGACAAGATGAACAACGTTTGCACACCGCAGCCCAAGAACTGGGTTCTCAGGTAATTCCGGTGGTGGCAGATGTGCGATCGCTTTCTCAACTTGATAATCTAGCAGCACGAGTCAAATCAGAATTTGGCGGGCTTGATATTTTGTTTGCTAACGCCGGTATCGGATTTTTTGCCCCGTTAGAGGCGATGGACGAAACCTTGTACGATAACCAGTTTGATATCAACGTTAAGGGTATCTTTTTCACTGTGCAGAAGCTTTCTGGCTTACTGAATCCCGGCGCTAGTATCATCTTAAACGCTTCATCAGTCAATGAAAAAGGTATGGCGACGGGCAGTATCTATTGTGCGACAAAAGCGGCTGTGCGCTCATTTGCGCGGAATTTAGCGGCAGAATTAGGCGATCGGCAAATTAGAGTCAATGCGATTAGTCCTGGTTTAATCCCTACTAATTTTCAAACCAAAATGGGCTTATCACCAGAAGCCTTGGAAAATTTTGGCAATTATATTAAGCAAACCGTACCTTTGGGACGCTTTGGCAAACCAGAAGAAATTGCAGCGGCGGTAGTGTTCCTCGCTAGTGATGAGTCTTCTTACATGACTGCGGCAGATTTAGTAGTTGATGGTGGCTATATGAACGTTTAGCAACGCAATATATGTACAAATATATGTATTTATAACTGCTTGTAAAAACTGCTTGACGCATCTATCAAGAACGTAGGAGATTAAATCACATAAGTGTTTGTACGTATATAAAATATTAAAAAATCGGCTG
Organism: Nostoc sp. PCC 7107; assembly: GCF_000316625.1. Lineage (GTDB taxonomy): Bacteria > Cyanobacteriota > Cyanobacteriia > Cyanobacteriales > Nostocaceae > Nostoc_B. Next base: position 3,726,791 of record NC_019676.1, read on the forward strand.
GCATATTTGTGGGATGAGTAAGATGCTCATCCCTTGTATTTCTGACGCAGAAACAAGAGTTTTTTGAAATTTTACTTTTTGAGATGACGGAAATCAAAGGAGAGAATTATGTACAAACAAGTACAAAAAACTGGTAAACAAGCTGCTGATTCATCAACTTCTAATCCGTTTGCACCGCGTCCATTTAAAGTTGAATCTTTACCTGAACCAGATTTAAATCAAAATACAGAAATACAAAAGCAAGAATTGTCCTCAGAGTCGGGCTTGTCTAGGTTGTCCCACATCCCCATTTTTCCCCCAGGTTATCAACCACCACCACCGCCACGAGTTCAGATGAAGTTGAATATTGGTGAGCCTGGGGATAAATATGAACAAGAGGCGGAAAGAGTCGCTCCAGATGTTGTGCAACAGATTAATGCACCTTTGCAAGCAGGATATATACAGCATCAGCCAACGCAGCCGATAATGCAGCGTGTGGCAGAAGGTGGGATGGCTGCATCACCTGATGAGGCTATCCAAGCGAAAGGCGAAATGAACGGTAACAGCCAAGAATCAAACGAGAAATCACATCCCAATCAAACCGGATTACCTGATGAACTCAAAGCAGGGGTGGAAAATCTATCGGGCTATTCCCTAGATGATGTCAAGGTTCATTATAATTCGCCCAAACCTGCCCACTTACAAGCATTAGCTTACACCCAAGGGACGGAGATTCATGTCGCCCCTGGACAAGAGGAACATCTACCCCATGAAGCATGGCACGTAGTTCAGCAGATGCAGGGAAGAGTTAAACCGACGATGCAAATGAAAGGATTACAGATTGATGATAATGAAGCGTTGGAGAAAGAAGCAGATGTGATGGGGGAGAGAGCAAAATATGATGGAAGTGAGTTAAGTCATGAGAACTTAATTCATTTTGTGCAGCAAAAACCTGAAGCTATCATTATTCAGCGAATGGTTGGTAAATATCTTTGCCTTAGAGATCCTGTAATTATTAAAGAATATCATGTAAAAGGATGGGTAATATCTGTTTATAATGCCGATGAAGGTACGTATTTCGTTACAAATGTTCTTAATAGTTTTGGTAATTTGGCAGGTAATTACAAATTAGATCAATTAGATTTTGACCCTGATTTTGATTATAATAGACGCGATAAATTAGAGACAGATAGTGAGGAGAGTGACGATAGTGATCACGGCAGCGAAGATGCTGATACACTCACAGAAGATTTGTATCCAGATGAATTGAAGAAAGATGAATTTGAAGAGATTAAGGGATATGAAGAAATATTGATTGAAATTTTCGACAATTTGTGTACAGTATATCAAATTAACATTGATAAACAACAAGTCTGGGATAGATTTTATGAAGAATGGAGTCAAAGTGTAGTTACCCGACAGTGGTGGCAAGAATTTAAAAAACGGGCTGACCAGCAAAAGAGTGAGAATGGTAGCACTCAACCCATACAGATGAAAAGAACTGGAAACACGGATAGTTATCAAGAAAAATACCAAACCGCAAATTTTGGAGAATTTAAACAAGTCACTTATCGCCGCGATGGGAAAGGTAATATCAATTTCAGCAACACGAAAAGTCACACAGCCTGGACAGATCCAATCAACCGCTCTACCTACGTTAAACTAAACCAGGGGATGAAAGACAAAAAATATGGGATTATGAGTGGCGGTCAGAAAGTTAAGTTAGCCGGGGCTTCTAGAGCGCAGCACTTTGCTATAGGCGATAAACTTTGTTCATGGGCAAAAGCCAATAGGAAATCGAAATGGACATGGCATCATCTATCTAAAGAATATGAGATGGTGTTAGTTGACATGAGAGTACACGCCAAGCACGGACATAATGGTGGGGTATTGTTATGGAAATAATAGCAACAACCCCACTGGGGAATTCACTTCCTTGGTATCTCAAGCAAAAATCTGAGGCTCTGCTGGCAAAACACGGCATTTTGTGTAATCCTTCCCTACCTCCTATCGAAGCACAAATTAATATCCGCACAACCGAGGAAATCACAGGGAGGATTTTAGCTTTATGCTATTGCGCTTTGAAAGGAGAAGGAGCTAATTACTCACAGCTAGAAAAGTATTCCGAAAGATTTAATGTCAGGGAAAAGCTGACACCAAAAGAAAAGGTTTTTGCGAGAAAATCCCTGCCTTCAGAACAAGAAAAAATTGATGCTTGCTGGGGTTATGAAAGTGCTTGGATACTGTTGTGGGCATTGAAACTTGCCGAAAAAACCATATTCCCTTCTCATCCCTGTAATGCAGCCGATGTTGTGCGGATCATTGCGTCCCATTCTGAAACATCTCTGAGTGCTGTGGCAAGCAGAAGAAATGAACAAGAGATCCTGTTTGAAGCCGATTTTATCTATCGCTGCCACTGGGTATGTAAAAATAATACACTGAACAATGTTCCTCTGTCTCCTCTATTAGACCCTAGCGTCACCTACGAATGGCATTATGCGATCAATTGGCTAATCGGATATGAATACTGCGATTGGGACGATATTAGAACAAATACTTAAAGAAACACTATGTTTAACTTAATAGACTATACCTTTAATAAAGGGTTGCAATGGTATGAAGCCTCTTTCATGCTTGACGGTGTAAAGATCAATATAACGGTAAGTGCGGAAGGAGAGAAAAAGAACAGCATTCTTGAATCCCGCATCAAGAAAAGCATCGATTGGATAACAAAAAATAAAGAAGAAATTCTTGATTTTTGCTCACAAGAACTGCTAGAAGACAAAAATAGCGAAGAATGGCTTAAAGAAGGTGAAAGTGAACTTACTCCCAGTGAGTTCAAAAGAAACCTAACAATGAAAGCCATCCACATCAATGAAGATGGTAGTGTCACCATAGATTATGGGGACAACAAAATGTTCTGGGGTCATACAGTGGTGGTAGCAGTCACGGATGATTTTTCATTAGATTATGCGACGATTGAAGGCTAAATGCGATCACTTTTGTAGGTCGGATTTATCCCTCAACCAATCTAAGTTTATAAGTTTTTATATTGGAGATCGCTTTTATGATGGTCTGTGGGTTACGCTGATCCTAAATTTATCGAATGTTTTTGCAACGGCGATTTTAGCACTTCAATATAATAAGATCGCCATCTCATAGTAACTGTCTTAAAATTCAAGCGATCACTTATTGTGTTTGCCTGTGTAAGTACAATCTCTAGATATAGTGCGATCGCTTGGTTGTAGAGATTTGTGAAGGCGATCGCAGATTTAATATATAGTCTGGTATGAGGTGGACGCAAGCAAGCTCATCTAAAGCAGTTATTAGCAGAATTTGTCACTCTGTTGAAAGAGCGAATTTATCTAATAACTTTTGATGAAAAAACCTCTGTCTCTAGCACGATTTGGTACAGTGGAAAAATCAAGTAAATCTAAGAATACTAAATCTCAAAGAGAAGGTATTCTATGTTAATGAAACGGCTTTCTGCTATTGGAAGTTGGATAGCTACAACAGTTATTTGTGTATCTGCGATCGCTTTTATTTGGCAAGGTGCATTTTTCACCAACAATTCAGCAATGGCGGCTACCTCTGTCAACTTGATTGCATCGTCAGACGCAGGCGATAAAGTTCAAGAAAAAGCCCGCGAAGATGCTGGACGTGCGAAGAATTTTATTCGAGATACCGCAGATAAAGTTGAGCGCACCGCCAATAAAAATGCGAGTAAAGTTGAAGACGCAACAGATAACAGTGGTAACTGGATTGAGCGCAAAGCCAAGAGTGATAGAAACACTATTGAGAAAAGAGCCAAGGAAGATGCGGCTCGGACAGAGAAAGCTGTAGACAATACCAAGAATGCTATTGAACGCACTGTTGATAACATTAAGGATGCTTTAAGTAAGTAGACATAATAATCTTACTTAATTTGTAAGATGTTATGTGGTGCTGGTTCTGAGTTATTCCTAAAAATTAATTTAGGGTTACACAGTCAATGTACATTGTTGATTCATTTCATTTGCTTGATTTGAAACTTACGATGTACATTGATTAATTTTATGTATTTGAACTACCTAAATAAACATTAAATCAAGATAAGAATAAACTGAAAAAAAGATAAGTTTATGCTGAAATAAATAAAATAAAAGCTAAATAAATCAGAGCGATCGCATTTGTTGATAAAGTATCTTTGTCCTTATGGGATTTTTGCTCCAAAATCTAAAATTATGGCAAAGCTCACTGTTTACGGAACTCCCCTCAGTACTTATGTTCGTACTGTCCGATTGCTGCTTGAGGAAGCAAGTGTAGATTATACCCTCAAAGAAATTGATATCTTCACAGGCGAAAATCAATCACCAGAGTACCTAGCCAAAAATCCTTTTGGGAAAGTTCCAACACTTGAAGTAGAAGCAGAAGTAATTTACGAAACTCCCGCAATCACCGACTACCTAAATACAATCTTTGCTAATCAGCAGTTCAGCCCATCTGAACCACTACTTCAGGCGCGGATGCGTCAAATTATCACAATTATTGATAACTATTTTTATCCAAGTGCGATCGGCACAATTGTTATTCAACGTCTGATTGTACCAATTCAGGGCGGACAGCCAGATGAGGATAAAATACAAAATGCTGTTGCACCCGCACAAAAAGCCATACAAGCAATTGAAGCGATCGCTGTTGGTAGCCCATATCTGCTCGGTAGCCAGGTAAGTATTGCTGATTTCTACCTTATTCCCATCTTTATCTACCTGGCTCAAACTCCAGAATACGAAGTAATTACGGCGCAAACTCCCAAACTGCGGACTTGGTGGGAGCAAGCCCAGCAGCTTGAGAGCGTCAAAAAGGTATGTGCATAATAGCAGATAAAAAATACTGACCAATAGTTTCCCAAAGTAAAAACCCCCAGATTTATCTGTGGGGTCAATCTACAAGTTAATTCAGCGACATACTTTGTAAATCTATTAACCCTGAATCAGGTGATTTGAGATAGTGTTTAAACCATTGACTCGCCAATCTTGCTACTTCTTCTAAGGTTCCAGGTTCGCCAAACTGATGAGTTGCTCCAGAAATAATCTCTAGTTGCTTGTTGAATGCAGGAATATTTGCCAGTGCATCTTCATTCATCGCTATGATGGGCAAGTCATTACCACCAACAATTAACAAAGTTGGGGTGTGTACACAAGCTATGGCTTCACTGACTAAATCAGTTTGTCCACTACGGGAAACAATCGCTTTCACCGCCATTGGACGTGTCGCAGCTGCTAACAATGCTGCACTAGCACCTGTATCTGCACCAAAATAGCCAAGTTTGAGATGATGAGTGAAAGGATTTGCTAACAACCAGTCTGTGACAGCCACTACGCGATCGCTCAGAAAGCTAATATCATTGCGAAAATGTTTGGTGCGCTGGTCTATTGCTTCTTCTTCTTTGGTGAGTATATCTATCAACAAAGTTGCTAGTTTAGCTTCCTGACGTAGTACATGAGCAAGATAATGGTTGCGGGTACTGTAGCGACTACTAGCACTACCATGTGCAAACAATACAAGTCCTTCAGCACCAGGCGGAACAACCAATTCTCCTTTAAGTCTGGCTTTTGCAAGTTCGACAATGACAATTTGTTCTTCAACGTTGAGTAGTAATGTAGTACTCATAACTTCACCCTGATGATTAATTTAGATCAGCCTTTTTGTTATTCAGGTGTAATTGCACCTATCCCTTGATTTTCTGTTTTTAAACGTAAGTTTTATCTGAATTATTAATACCTGACTGTTTTGCTAGTAAAGACCACACTTCTACATCGGTTGTTTGCGAAAAGTCTTCATACCAAAGACCGATCGCATACAATGACTCTGGTATAACTAAACAAACTACTTCGTCAACTTCAGCTTGCAACTCTTCGTAAGTTATCGGTGCTGCGACTGGTACAGCCACAACTAACCGTTCGGGTTGTTGTTGTTTAATTATGGTAATAGCCGCACGCATGGTTGAACCTGTAGCGATACCATCATCAACTAAAATCACAATATGATTTTTAATGTCTGCTAGAGGTCTATCGCCTCGATAAGCGCGATAGCGTCGTTGTAATTCCCGCAATTCTTTAGTTGTAACTTCGTCAATTGTGCGACTATCAATCCCCAAACTGTTGACGACATCGTAATTTAACACTCGTACACCACCAGAAGCAATTGCACCCATCGCTAGTTCTTCCTGATCAGGTACACCCAGTTTTCTCACCAAACATATATCTAGTGGTGCATTAAGGCTGCTGGCGATTTGATATGCTACTGGTACACCACCACGGGGCAAGCCTAACACTAACAAATTTTCGCGGTTAGTATATGCTGTTAGTCTTTTGGCTAACATCTTACCTGCTTCATGGCGATCGCGGAATTTACTTGTCATAATTTTAAGCTTCCGTAGAGAGGGACGCTGCTATGGACAAAGAACACTTGCTGTTGTCTTCACCCTTGTTTGCGTAGAGGATGAAGGGGCAAATTTGCTAGTTCAGCTAAAACTTGAGCCAATACACTTTAATTGATGAGACTTCTGAGCAAAGTTCCAGTCATCAATTATGGAAGAAATATCTGGATATTAATGCTTACCACAAAGCCTAAAAATATCTCTTTCCCTCTCCCCACACTCTCATCTGAACTTGCTATGCTATTGTCTTCGGAAGTTAATTTTGAAATATTTGTGAGTCTAAGCGATCAAAACTTGAGCATTGCAATAAAACTTAATGCGATTGATTGACATTTTTCACCTTGTGATCACAGGTTTCTTATACCTTAATATTAGCTCCTCATGGCATTCGGTATGGAAAGTTGATACAAATTACTGCAAAAATTTTATATGTTTAAACAATATCAGCCGAGCCTAGCACTGCAACTCTAGTCAACAACTGAATTCTGCATTTTGGCTAATTTTTAGACTATTCCATTCAATATATTTAGCTATCTACTTATATGAACTCTATAATTAAAGTTCCTTTGATAATTAGTTTAGGAGCCATTCCTGGTGCATTAATCCACTACTATCTAACTATATTATTCGGGCGCTGGTTCGGCAGGCATATAATTTCCCTATGGAACCTTATTTATTAATGTGACAGAAGCTTTTTTAATGGTTTTTTTTGCTAACCTTATATCTAAGTTAGCAATTTCTTCTAGGTATTAAGTTATAGCATTTCCTAATCTGCTAAAGTACTAAATACATTGCTAATAAAATTAGGCAACCCCACCGAAGTTTGCTTGGAGTGAAACCCTCCTGGCAACTTCTCTCTGGGTCGGTAGTCGCTCACGGGGGAAACCCCCAAGATCGCGCTGCCTCAACTTTGCGCTTGAATCTCCGTCCCTCTGCGTTCAAAAACATTAGTTCTGTACTTCACTTGACCGGAAACCGCTGTAGTTAGCAATACGTTCATCCTCAACTAAAATGACAGGAATTTGACTTGATTCCAACACTGCCTGGGAGACAGAACCTACCAGAACCTCATCCCAAGGCTGATGTCCTCGTTTACCCATAACAATTTCCGAAACTTGATAGTCTTGAGTAAAACGGATAATTTCTTCGGGAATTGAACCTGTAATAGCAATGAACTTATGACGTATGTCTGCTAAAAGTCGTTGAGATTTTTCTTGCAGATGTTCTACTCCGAGAGGATCATTGGTGCGAATGATGTGTAATACAATCACTTCGGCATCACTACGACGGGCAAGATCGGCAGTTTTAGTCAATACTTGACTAGCCAGAGGGGATGTGTCAACAGCAGCTAGGATGACTATCCGCCGGGCGATCGCTACCTTTGTGGGATCAACCTCACCCTTCTCTAACAATTTTGGTGCAAAGATGGGAATTGCCCAAGCTCCCAAAGGTGCAGTCACCAGAATAGATAAAGCTGCGATCGCCAGAATTGTCTCTCCACCCTGAATTCCTTGTGCCAGAGGAATCGCCCCGATTGCCGCTTGTACGGTGGCTTTAGCAGAGTTTCCTGGCAATAAAAATAGTCGCTCCCGCCATTTCCAGTTACTTCCCAATGTAGACAAATACCACCCAAGAGCGCGGCCAATTAGTGTTCCACTTGCCAGAATTACCAATCCAGGAACCAGCGTTGTTTCTAATACTTGTAATTGAATACTTGCTCCTAGCAACACAAATAAAACAATTTCTGCCACAACCCACAGTCCATCGAAGCCAGAACGCAACCGTCGAGCTAAAGCTGCATCTAACTCAATCAAGAAAAATCCTGTGGCCATGACTGCGAGATACCCAGAAAAGAAAGGGAATTTTTCTGCTAGTACTACCAGTAACAATGCTAAACTCGCTGCAACGAGGCTATCCTGGACTGCATTTTGAGTCCAGTTCCGCTTCGCCAGCAATAAAACTAAAAGTCGGGCTGTCGCTAAACCCAGTAATACTCCCAGGAGAATTTGGCAAATAATTTGAAGAGGCAATAATTGAACAGTACTCAAAGTGATGCCAAAAGGCAATGTCACAGAGGATGTTGTGCCTTGTGCCAAAAAGTTCAGTAACAAACTAAACACTAGTAGTAGTAACACGTCTGATAGAGCGCTGCCAGTGAGGATGGCATCGGGAATTCCTTTTGTCACACCCCAACCTAAACTTTTTAGCCGCAGCATTCCCGGTACAATTACCGCTGGTGACTCTGCTCCAATGATACAACCCAGGAGTAGTCCCGTAAAAAAGTCGAACTGGAAAATCCAGATAGCAGCTAGGGCAATAACTAAAGCTTCGCAGGCCGCAGGCAAAAATCCTAATCGCAGAGCGACTGTTCCTTGTTGTTGTAGTTTTTCTCTGTCTAACCCTAACCCTGCCTTCATCAAAATTACCATGACCGCGATCGCTCGCCAAGAAGCAGACGCTGCCAGTACATCAGGGCTGATTAGGTCAGCAACTTGTGGCCCCAGTATAATTCCCAGCAAAACCATACCTACTAATGCAGGCGCTTTCAGCCGTCGGGCAATCTGTCCCCCAAGAAAGCCGATCAGCAAGATTAAGATAAAACTATCTAGCATCGCGCAGTTTGCAAATAATAAATGGGCAAGTATAACTCGCTAACGGAAGTTTATCGCAAACAGCCCTACAAAATCATGCTCAAATTTTAGGTCTTATCCAGCCTCGTAAGTAGGTTGGTCTGAAATATTTATCGTTAGGAATAGGCGGGAAGTATGGGGCAGAAAGTAGCTGGTGCAACATGTAAGTTGAGAAGCCTTGGAGTAAATACACGCAGTCACCACTAAAGTTTTTATCTTTCGTCAGCTGGCATTAGTAGTCATGATAGAAGTATTATATGATACAGGGCTATAAGCAAGTTTAATGCTCCTCTAAACATCTACAAAGTTTCTCAGTTCACTCTGACTAAGAAATGTCTTAACTTATACTTCATTTTGGGTATTCTCTTACTATGGATACACTCGCTTACCTGCACTTAGCAGAAACTTACGAAAAGTCTGTTAATTCAGAACAAGAAAATACTACCGATTCTGATTTATGCTACCCGCAACTAAACTGGCTACCCGAAGGACGCGGAGCCTTCATGATGTTCATCTCTTGTGTTTTTGGGATTAGTTCTTTGGGTTGGAGTAACCCGGTACAGGCGCTAAAAAAAGGTGAAAAAAATTCACAAGTAGCATCGCTGCAACAAAAACTGCAAGCATCTGGATATTTCAAACAACCTGTCACGGGATATTTTGGCCCTGTGACCGAGGCTGCTATTATTAAATTTCAAAAAGAGCATGGATTAAAAGCTGATGGTGTAGTTGGTTCTCAGACATTGGCTGCGCTGGAATCTGGTTCGGGAACAGTAACTCCGTCTGTTGTGAACAGCAAGCCTTCTGTAACTAAAACTACTCCAAAAAAGTTGCAACCTCCTCAGTCTCAGGTAGTTTTCCAAAGGGGTGATCTTAGTTATGAAGTAATGTCAATTCAGCGGAAATTGCAAGCAGCAGGATATTTTGATCAACCCATCACCGGAGATTTTAACGCTGGGACGGAAGAAGCAGTGATTAAATTCCAGAAAGCTCACAGACTGCTTAGTAATGGCATTGTTGATACTCGGACGTTAACCGCAATGGAATCTGGTAAACCCCAGCAAGCGGCTGTACAGTCTCAGGCTATCACACCTGCTGTAGTTAATTCGTCAAAAGTGCGATCGCCTCAAACTTCACTGTTACGCAGAGGTGATATCAGTGCAGAGGTGAAGTTTATTCAGCAACAACTGCAAGCATCTGGATATCTAGAACAATCAATTACCGGGTCTTTTGATACAGCTACAGAAATAGCTGTGTTGAAATTCCAAAAAGCTCATGGACTGATGGCTGATGGGATTGTTGGTCCGAAAACATTTGCAGTCATGAAATCTAAATCTATTAAATCTGCTTCCCCAACTCTTCAACCTGCACATCAAAATTCTCTAGTTCCAGAGAAATCTAAACAACTTAAAAATCTTATCAAAAAACAAACAAAACCCTCACAGACAAATAATTCTACAAAATTCGCAACCGATACTAATCAACCCACCAATGATAATTCTCTAGTTAAAAATCAGACTCCACAATTAGAAAAGCCAAACACAGAAAAAACATTAATAGCATCTGCGTCTGAATATGATTTAACTCAACTCGTAAGTGAAGGTTTTCAATTAAAAGCTTCCGCCCAAAAAGACAATATTCAAAAAACTGTCTCTAGTCATTCTAGTAAGATGACACTCAAAAAAACTATTGCTGGTAAGATTTCACCGAAATCTATTGTACATTCAGGAAATGGGTTATTTTTTGCCCAAAATATGATGTACAACCACACAATAACTGTCTACAATCGCCAATATAAATTAGTCAAAGTCATTCCTGATAAAGTTGATTTATCAAAATTTGGTTACTCTAAATTTAAAGGTAATTATCAAGGCGCACCTGTTGAAGCTAGTTTTTCCCAAGATGGTAGGTACGCCTGGGTTTCTAACTACCAAATGTATGGGAAAGGATTTAAGAATCCTGGTAGCGATAAATGTAATCCCTCGCAAAAAACTGATAAGAGTTTTTTGTATCGGATAAACACTGACTCTTTAGAAATTGACCATGTTGTTCAAGTTGGGTCTGTACCTAAATTTGTTGCCACATCTAATGATGAAGGTTTGGTACTCGTTAGTAATTGGTGTTCTTGGGATTTGAGTGTTGTAGATACTGCCAAAAATAAGGAGATAAAAAGAATCCCTCTTGGCCCTTATCCTCGTGGTATAGCAATAGATGCAGCTTCAAATAAGGCTTATGTGGCTGTTATGGGTTCTTATGATATTGCTCAAGTTGACCTGAAAAACTTTTCAGTCAAATGGCTGAAAAATATTGGTAATGCACCAAGACATTTAAACATAGATCCGACTGGTCAATATCTCTATGTTTCTTTAAATGGGGAAGGCAAAATCGCCAAAATTCAATTGCCACAAGGTAAATTAATAGATAAAGTTTCCACAGGTAATGCACCACGCAGTATGGTTTTATCTGATGATGGACAACGGCTTTATGTTGTTAACTACAGTGACAACACAATTAGTAAGGTTCGCACCAATGACATGAAAGTCATACAAAAGATTCCTGTTGGCGCTAATCCTATTGGAGTTACTTATGACCCACAAACTAGAGAAGTTTGGGTCGCCTGTTACTCTGGTAATATCATGGTATTTCAGGATTAAGCGAGAGTTTGACATTAATATTAACTGTCTCTCCCTATAAAATTTTAGTGACTGCTATGGAGAGGAGAGACAGCTTCTTAAAATTGAAATTTGCAGATCAAAAAAACAAGCCTATCAATGATTGCACTAAAACTCTAAAACCCATTTTTTTCATAAAGGCGAACAGTTTTCAGCTTTTGCCAAATAATTTTTCTAGTGATTAAAATTCAGGAGTTTCATGAATAATATCATGTCCGGTAAATTACTTGTCATTACGTAGCTTGCTTCCCGCCGGGTACGTAGCGATAGCGAAGTGAAATAATCGCAGAATCCCGGCGATTGCTTCGTTTCACTTCGTTGCACTCGCAATGACATATCGTAAGTGATTAAGCGGACTTCATATAAATAGACTTATTTATTAAATTTCTCAATCAAGAAATCTTAACTAAATTTAATACTAATAATAGTAAATATTTAGTTACAAAAATTAATTAATAAAACCATTATCTTGATAATCTATAAGTTGCTTGATGATTTTAAAATCAGGATTTACACGGTTATTTCTGAAATGAAAGTTGTTTAAGATAATGTTGATTAGATTTCATTGTTGAAATATCGCAATTCAACTTTTAAATAAAAAATTAGCTCGGTCGGGTAATGACTAACGAAAAGTTTGTATTAGATAATTTTTTTACTAATATAAAGTTTTCTCTTACTGTTTTTCTGACTCTATTCTATTTTGCTGAAGGAAGGAGAGATATCAATATCCATAAAATAGCCATATAAAAACGAATGTTGCAAACAATTTTACAAGCTTATAAGTGTTTGACTAGTACTCTATGGCTAATGTGGGTCTTGGTATAGCTAACTTGTGCATCAGATGAAAAAAGTATGACTCACTCGGAACTAATGGTATCAAGTAACATAATTAATGAATTTAGAACTTGCACTCAGCTACAATACAATGGTCAGCTGAATATTAAAAGTGCTAAAGGGCAAAATTGGTCTTTTTATTATCGCCTAGGGCGGATAGTTTGGGCAGTAGGAGGCACTCATCCTTTTCGGCGCTGGCGAAGATCTATGGCACAATATTGTCCACAAATTGATCTGGATAAAATTCAGTTTCGCCAGCAAGATTTCGTAGTTAATTATTGGGATTATCGCCTGTTAGAAATTTTACACAAAAGGCAAAAAATTCAAAGAGAACAAATTCAAGGGATTGTAGAAAGTACAATTACTGAATTGTTATTTGACCTAGCCCAGCATACAGATTTTGTTGCTTTTAGTTGCGATCGCAACCAAGATACCATCTTAGAAACACCAATGAGTTTCACTAGTGCAGATTTATCTGTTAAACAGATGCAAGACTCGTGGAAAAGTTGGTCAGAAGCAGGCTTGGCAAACTTTTCTCCCGACTTAGCACCAATTCTCAGGAGACCAGAACAACTCCAAAAACAGGTAAGTCCATCTGTTTACAACAACTTCGTCAATTTGATGAATGGTAAACAAACACTGCGAGATTTGGCTGCAAAAATGAAGCAGAATGTTCTACCTGTAACCCGTTCATTACTTCCCTATATTCTCAAAGGCATTATTGAATTAATAGAAGTACCAGACTTACCTTTATTGTCTACAGAAGTTGATAGTACGTCTCTTTCCACACAACCCAAAAAATCTTATATTCCATTGATAGCCTGTGTGGATGATAGCCCCCAAGTCTGTAAAATGCTAGAGGATATTGTCACTTCTCATGGCTTAAGATTTATCAAAATTCAAGATCCCATCCAAGCACTTCCAACTCTCATTCAAAATAAACCAGATCTAATTTTTTTAGATTTAATTATGCCAGTCGCTAGTGGTTACGAAATCTGTACTCAGTTACGACGAGTATCTACTTTTACTAATACACCTGTGATCATCTTAACGGGCAATGACGGTTTATTAGATAGAGTCCGCGCTAAAGTTGTTGGTTCTACCGATTTTTTGACTAAACCTGTAGCCGCGGATAAAGTCATGAGTATGATACGTAAATATCTGCAAGTCCAAACACTCTCAAAAAGTACGCCATCCACCAATCAGAGTACATCTAGTTTAGAGATATCTTTAGGACATTAGTTATCAACTATAGATGTTTTTTTTGAAGAAAATTACTATTAACTAGTTACCAAAGATATAAATAGACAGTTCTCCAAATTAGTCTAATAATTTTAGCAAACAAACTTTAGTTTTTTAAAGTATGTCACTTTCTCTATGTTTTGAGAAATTGTTACCTTTTTCTAGCAGATTTTCCAAAAAAAAACTAAAAGTAAGTGTTTTTTCTATAACACTTATAAAAATAATCAATCAAAATTAAATCAAGAAAAAAATCAGATTCATTGGTTAATGTATGTTTGCAGTTTTGTTTCTATTTGTAAGTTAATTTAGCAGGAAGTTTCTATGAATACTGTTTTAGTTGTTGAAGATGGTTTGACAGATATGGAAATACTCAGCCGCTATTTGCAACAAGCTGGTTATTCTGTAATTAGTGCAACAAGTAGTGAAGAAGCCCAAGCTAAGATACAAGGAGCTAAACCAGATGTAATATTTCTAGATGTAATTTTGCCAGGAAAGAGTGGGTTTGAAATTTGTCGGGAACTAAAAGCTAACAGCGAAACTAATAAAATACCTGTGGTTTTTTGTTCAACCAAAAATAGTGATGTAGATAAAATGTGGGGAAATATGTTAGGAGCAGAGGCTTATTTGTCTAAACCAATTGATAAAGAAGAATTAGTTAAAATACTGAAGAAATTACTTCCGTAAGATTTGTTAAACACGAAATTCAAGTTATTGATGAATTTGAATTAAATAAAAATATCTCACTAATTAAAGGACTAATTAATCTTGGAAAATCCGCAAAAATTTTTAAGTTTTACTTTAGGCAGCAATGATCAAGCGGTAATCTCATTGCAACACATTACTGAAGTTTTACAAATCTCATTGGTAGATATATGTGGTGTGCCGCAAATGCCTAGTTGTATTCTAGGTATATACAACTGGCGAGGTGAAATGCTTTGGTTAGTTGACTTAGAAGAGATGCTGGGTTATCCATCACTTTTGCGAGGAATTAATTTTCTTTCCAAAATGATGGCGATCATCTTAGAAGTTGATGGCAAAAATCTCGGATTTTTAGTAAGAAACATGATGGATATTGAGTGTTTAGAGCCTCAGCAAATGAAGCAGCCATCCGCTGATTTATTCTCACCTAAAATTTCAGCTTTTCTCCAAGGTTACTTTATCAATTCTGTTGAAAAAATGGTTTTTAGTTTAGATGCAGTGGCGATTGTTAAATCTCCCATCTGGTTGAGCCTCAATTAAAATTGAGATTGGCATATTTGCCATAAGTAAAAGCTGAAATCGACTAATAATTTAATGGAGTTATTGAGAAATGACAATTACATATCATAACGGTCAAGAAGAATATGAACACATACTTACTGAAGCAGAAGTAATAGAAAGTAAATCCGCCAATGAGATAACTACAAATATTCCGAATCATGAATTAAGTACAGCCAATTTAGTTGCTCAAGAGTTTAAAATATGGCGGCAGCAATTGCAATCTGTGACAAATTTGATGCGTCAAAGCACAGATATAGATACATTGCTGAAAGTTACTGTAAATCAAATTAGAGAAAAAGTTAATTGCGATCGCGTCTTAATTTATCAGTTTACTTCTATAGATTCTGGTACTGTCTTAGCAGAATCGAGAACACTAGGTTGGACACCTGTGCTAGGTGAAAATCTTCCAGGAATGCTGTTTGGGTTGCATAACAATCAAGATTATTTAGAATCTGTAGCAATTGACGATATCGACCAAATCCAAGTTACACCTTATCAAAAGCAATTACTGGATAAATATCAAATTAAAGCGAGTTTAAGTTTACCCATTGTACTTGAAGGCAAAGTTTGGGGATTACTTGCAGTTAATACTTGTTCTTATATCAGACAATGGCAAGAAACCGAAATTACTTTTTTGAGTCAAGTTACCACAGAGCTAGTTTACAAATTACAGAGCTTTGAATTCCATAGAGAATTAGAACTGAGAACCCAGGCTAAAAAATCAGTAGCGAAAGTTGTTGAAAAGATTATTCAAGTATCCGATATTGAAAAAGTTTTTCAAACAACTACTCAAGAAATTCGGCAGTTATTACGCTGCGATCGCGTCGGTGTATACCGCTTTAATCCTGATTGGAGTGGCGAATTTGTTGCTGAATCAGTTGGGCATGGTTGGGTAAAATTAGTAGGGCCAGGTATTAAAACTGTTTGGGAAGATACCCATTTACAAGAAACCCAAGGTGGCCGTTATCGCCGTCATGAAAGCTTTGTTGTTAATGATATTTATCAGGTCGGTCATTTTCAATGCCATATCGAAATTCTAGAACAGTTTGAAGTCAAAGCTTATGTGATAGTTCCTGTATTTGCTGGAGAAAAATTGTGGGGTTTGTTAGCAGCTTATCAGAATTCTGGTACTCGTAATTGGCGAGATTGGGAAGCTAACTTTTTAGAACAAATTGGTTTGCAATTTGGGTTAGCTATTGCCCATGCAGAGTATCTCGAACAAATGCAAGTGCAATCTCAACAATTAGTGCAGATTGCTGAACAAGAAAAAGCCTTAACCAAGATAGTCAACCGTATCCGTCAATCCCAAGATGTAGAAAGTGTTTTTAAAACCACTACTCAAGAAGTTAGACAATCATTAAGATGCGATCGCGTTGCTGTTTATCGTTTTAATCCTGACTGGGGCGGTGAGTTTGTCGCTGAATCAGTAGGCAGTAATTGGGTAAAACTTGTAGGCCCAAATATCAACACAGTTTTGGACGATACCTACCTTCAAGATACTCAAGGTGGTCGATATGTTAGAGGTGAAAATTTTGTAGTTAATGATATCTACAAAATTGGTTTATCTCCCTGTCATATCGAAATTTTAGAGCAATTTGAAGCTAAAGCTTATGTAATTGTTCCTATCTTTTTCAGCGAAAAACTATGGGGTTTATTGGCAGCCTATCAAAATTCTAGTTCTCGTGAATGGCAAACCTGGGAAGTCAATTTTTTAAATCAGATTGCCTTGCAATTTAGCATAGCTAAATCACAAGTAGATCATTTAGAACAAGTCAGATTTAAAACCGAAAAACTAACTCAAATTGCAGAACAAGAAAAAGCTTTTACTAAGATAGTTAACCGAATTAGACAATCATTAGATGTCGATGAAATCTTCAAAATTACCACCCAAGAAGTTAGGCAATTATTACGATGCGATCGCATGGCTATCTATCGCTTTAATCCTGATTGGAGTGGTGAATTTATTGCTGAGTCAGTTGGTCAGAATTGGGTCAAACTTGTAGGACTAGATATCAAAACAGTTTGGGAAGATACCCACTTAATGGAAACCCAAGGAGGTCGATATGCCAAAGGCGAAAGCTTTGTTGCTAATGATATCTACCAAGTAGGCCATGCTCAATGCCACATCGAAATTTTAGAGCAATTTGAAGCTAAAGCTTATGTAATTGTGCCTATCTTCTTTGGCGAAAAATTATGGGGTTTGTTGGCAGCTTATCAAAATTCTAGTTCTCGTGATTGGGAAGAATCACAAATCAGCTTGTTAGCTCGGATCGGAGATCAATTAGGACTAGCATTACAACAGACTGAATATTTGCAACAACTACAGGCGCAGTCAGCACAACTCGCAGAAGCAGCTGCACGAGAAAAAGCCGCCAAAGAATTATTGCAACAAAGATCTATTCAACTGTTAATGGCCGTTAGACCAGCTTTGGATGGTGATTTGACAGTACGTGCGCCAATCACAGAAGATGAATTAGGTACAATTGCTGATGCTTACAACAATACTCTACAAGCACTGCGGCAAATAGTGATGCACGTGCAAACAGCATCTCAACAAGTAGCGCAAACTTCTGCCAATAGTAATGCTTCTCTTGCTGGACTGAATAATTTAGCACAACAACAGTCTGAAGAAATTACCTCTGCGTTGGGCGATATTCAACAAATGGTAGATTCTACTCAAGCAGTGGTAGCTAACGCCCAGTTGGTGCAAGTAGCGGTACAAAAAGCTAACCAAACAGTAGAGTCTGGTGATACAGCAATGAACCAGACGGTTAAAGCCATTGAAGCAATTCGCGAAACTGTTGCTCAAACCAGCAAGAAGATTAAGCGGCTGAGTGAATCTTCGCAAAAAATCTCAAAAGTAGTAAATTTGATTAGCAATTTTGCCACCCAAACCAACGTTTTAGCACTAAATGCAGCCATTGAAGCAACCCGTGCTGGTGAATATGGCAAAGGCTTTGCCGTGGTAGCTGATGAAGTCCGTTCTTTATCTCGTCAATCAGCAGCAGCAACAATTGAAATTGAAAAATTAGTTCAAGAAATTCAAGCAGAAACTGGAGAAGTTGCAGTAGCAATGGAAACAGGTATTCAGCAAGTTGTAGAAGGTACTAATCTAGTAAGTGAAACCCGCCAAAATTTGAATGCTATTGTTTTGGCAACTGCTGAAATTAGCCAATTAATTCAGCAAATTACCGTAGCTACTCAAACACAAATGGGTCAGTCTGAAACTGTCACTCACTCAATGCAAGATGTTGCAGAAATTGCTAACAAAACCTTTGCTGAATCTCAAGAAATTGCTGCCATTTTCCAAGATTTATTAGGGATGGCGCAAGAACTCTTAACAACTGCAAGTAAGTTCAAAGTTAATTAAGAAATAGGGATGAGGGAGTAGGAAATTTTGATGATTTACCACTCCCAACTCCCAACTCTCTATCCACCCTTCCCCATTTCCCAATTATGATTACAGATGCTGAAATCCGCGAACAAGGTTATGTTTATTTTCTAGCAGAAGCCCCAGAATTGTTACAAATAATTGAGCAAGAGCTTATAGGTTTGGCAGAAGAGGATGATAATAGAAAGAATAAAGTTCATGCTTTGATGCGTGCAACGCATACACTCAAAGGTGGTGCTGCTACTGTTGGACTAGAAGCAATTCAAATAATTGCCCATTCTCTAGAAGATGTATTTAAATCTTTATATAATCCAGATATAGTTATTGATGCTGATTTACATACACTTTTACTTAAATCTTATGAGTGTTTACGTCTAGCCTTAACCGCAGAATTAACCAGCAGTGCCATTAATGTTGAAGAAATTATTGAAAAAGCAACTGCTATTTTTATACAGTTACAAGAAAAACTTGGTGATGCGTTTGGTGCTGATAATTATATTCCAACTTCTCAAGAATTAGGATTTGATGTTGTTCGATCAATCTTTGAAGTGGGAGTTCAACAACGCATTGAAAATATTGTTGCAACTATTAATAATCCTCCCAATGATGACGAATTGAGAGATTTTTTAAATTCCCAAGCAGAAGTATTTCTGGGCTTGGCACAATCTCTAGATTTACGTGGATTATCAGAACTCGCACAAACAATTATGGCTGCGTTGCAAGCCAAACCTGCCGAAGTTCAGCAAATTGCGGAACTTGCACTGCAAGATTTGCAAGCATTACAAACAGCAGTATTGTCAGGCGATCGCACTTGTGTTGATATAATATCGCCAGCTTGGCAAAAACTCACACAACTAGTCCAGACAGAACAGTTATCTCCAGACATTCAAGATAATTCGCCTACTTGCCATTTACTCAAAACTGCGGAAGAATTTTACCAATTTTTAACTATATCTAGCAATCACAATCATGAACAAATTCAGCCAACAACAGCTAAGTTTTACCTTAAGTTAGTTCAATATATTTTGAGTTGGTTTCAGCATCAGAGGCAAATATCTAAGCAAGAACTTAATTTATCTCTACTCATTCCCAAGTTAGATATAGAAAATCAAATAAATTATATTGAAAACTGGTTAAAAGAATTTTTAAATTTCGTGCAGAATCGAGAAGACAGTTATAGTCTTTGCTTGTATCGCCACGGAATTATTTTAATTGTGCTACTTGCAGTTGCTAAATTTGAGTATAGCAATGATAAGAGTGAGAGTTATATTCTTTTAACCAGAAAATTGCAAAAACAAATTCTGATATTAGCCCAAGAATATAAAAATTATCCACCTGTCAATAGTCAAGAAAAGAATTGGTTAGATCATCCAAAATTACAAAATATTTTAGTTATTGATGAAATATCAAAACCTATTTTTGCTGAAACAGATAATTTTTTAGAATCTATTTGGGGAGGAGAAGCGGCAGATGAAAATATTCAAAATCAACAATTAGTTAACATTCCTGAACAAGTTCAAAAACAACTGATTTTAGAGCCAGTCACAGAAGTCGAGAGTAACGTTAATCAGCTAGAAGAGGAAAATATTCATCTGAATAAAACTCAACATTCACGCCAAGCTTCATTTATCCGTGTTGATGTTGAAGGATTAAGAAACCTCAATTATCTAGCAGGTGAATTGCTGATTCATCAAAAGAAACGTACTCTTCATGATGAACAACTACAAGAAGTTGTTGAACAATTATCACAGCAGCTTGGTAGACATCAAATATTATTAAATCAGTTGAAAGATTTACCACTACAGTTGCCAAATATTACGAATCAATCCATGCAAAATTTTACAGCAGTGAAATTTGACTCACTGGAAATGGATGTATATACAGAATTTAATTTATCACTGCACGCAGCCCTAGAAGAAACTCTACAACTACAAGAAACTACAGAATCTCTGGATTTAATTATTAAACAAGCCACTCAAGTAAGTGATCAAAAGCAAAATTTAGTCTTCACTATTATCGATAACTTGGTAGAAGCCAGGATGTTACCTTTGGGTGATATCTTGCATCGTTTTCCCTCAATGGTCAAAAAATTAGCCAATCTCTATCATAAAAATGTAAAATTACAACTTACTGGTACAGATGTACTAGTAGATAAAGCGATCGCTGAAAAATTGTATGATCCACTCTTACATCTAGTACGTAATGCTTTCGATCACGGGATTGAATCTCCGCAAGTGCGACGAGAACAGGGTAAGTCAGAACAAGGTTTAATTACAATCCGCGCATATCATCAAAGTAGCCAAACTATTATTGAAGTTCAAGATGATGGACAAGGATTAAATCTAGAAAGCATTTGGAAAAAAGCTATTGAGATGAATCTTGCTACATCTAATGAAGATAAATCAGAATTATTAGATTTGATGTTTGCACCAGGATTATCCACTGCTGAACAGGTGAGTAAAATTTCCGGACGCGGTATAGGATTGGATATTGTCCGTTCTCAAATGGAAGCGCTTCATGGTTCGATTTCAGTCCAAACTTTGCCGCACCAAGGTACAAAATTCACACTCAAAATACCTTTTTCTATGACTACTGATCAATTGATGCTAGTTCAAGCTGGAGGAGTTGTTTATGCACTATTGTTAGATAGTGTGGAAAAAATTGTCATTCCAGCCCCGCAACAAATTAAGGAATTTGAAGGTAAAAAAGTTTTACACTGGAATACAGAGCAAGATGAAACTTTTATCAATTTATATTCTCTTTCTGAATTAATAGCTTACAACTGTTCTTCTGTTAAGAGTAATAGCTTCAATAATACACAAACTACTCTTGACACAAGATTTATGAATAATCCTGTGTTAATACTCAGGTGTAATCAAGTTATTTTTGGATTAGAAGTTGACCAAATAATAGGTGAGCAAGAACTAGTAATTAGACCATTGGGAAATGCGATCGCGCCACCAAAATATGTTTACGGTTGTAGTAGTTCTGCTAATGGTAATCTCATTTTAGTGATTGATGGCGCTCTGCTTTTAGACTCTAACAATATACAAGCTACGCCTGAACTTACAGTACTACCAATAGTTGCGCCTCATCAGTCCGCTTTGCCAATATTTGAAAATTTATCTATATCTAGTAACTCAAATACTCAAGAAATACCATCATCTCAGCCAGTAGAAGCTATTTACCAATCTCCAAAGGTAGTGTTAGTAGTGGATGATGCTATTAGTTTGAGGCAAACTCTATCTCTGACTTTGCAGCGAGATGGCTATCAAGTAATTCAAGCACAAAATGGTATAGAAGCTCTAGAACAGCTACAAAAATATCAAGATATTCAAGTAATTATTTCCGATTTGGAAATGCCTCGAATGAATGGATTTGAATTATTAACCAGTATTCAGCAAAACCCCAATATTGCCAAAATTCCTGTAGTAATTTTATCGTCTCGTAGTGCAGACAAACATCGTCAACTGGCTCAAGAACTTGGTGCTAAAGCCTATTTAACTAAGCCTTATTTAGAGCATGAATTTCTCTCTACCATTTCGTCTTTAACCAAGAAAAAAGATGTATCCAATAATTTGGTAATGGAATTAACTTGTTAAACTGTTGAACACATGAAATTGGATGGCGATAAAAACTGAATATTTATAGCTTTGTAAATTGGGGTTTAATGTCTATAGATTTAGTTTATCGGCTTGGTGTTGGTTCACCAAATTTAATTAAAAGAGCGATCGCTATACTCACCGCAAAAATCAATGTCATACTCAATGCTGAACCAAAACCCCAATTTTGAGTAACTCCCAGGAATTGGTTGTAAACTAACCGCGCCGCTGTCATGCTCGAAGAGCCACCCAAAAGTTCTGGGTCAATAAAATCTCCTAAACCTGTAATGAAAACCAAAATTGACCCGGCGGTTATTCCTGGAGAAACTTGGGGTACGGTTACTTTCCAAAAAGTCTGTACAGGATTTGCACCTAAATCAGCAGCAGCTTCTAGCAAGCGCTGATCTAATTTTTCTAGAGAAGCATATAAAATTAAAACCATGTAGGGCAACAAGCTGTAACTCATACCAATAAATACAGCAGGGATACGGTTAAGTAAGTCTAAAGTTGGTAAGCCTAAATTACTCAGAATAGTATTTAATAAACCAGTTCTACGCAGAATGGTAATCCAAGCGTAAGAACGGAGTAAAGAGGAAGTCCACAAAGGTAAAACAAAAGCTAATAATAGTAAATTACGCCATTTTTTTGGTGCGATTTGTGCTAACCAATAAGCAACCGGAAAACCGAAGATTAAACAAATTATAGTTGCTCCTAATGCCAACCAGAGCGATCGCAAAATAACATGTAAATAAAGCGGGTCAAATATCCGAATATAATTTTCTAAGCTACTGGGATTGACTAAATCTCCTGGTCTAATATTAGGAACTAAACTTAGCTGGAAAATTATCAATGCTGGTAGTACTAGTAATAAAAGCAACCAAATACCTGCTGGGGCTAATAATACTAAGGGTTGTAGAAAGTTAAATGTAGGACGATGTAATTTTTCAACGTTGGAAATTTCATCTGTATGATTTATTAAAGAAGACATATTTCTGATGAATACAAGTTTAAAGTTTGACTTGGGAAACTTATCAGTCTCTATGTTATTTGTTTTAACTACTAGTTAATTGAGTCCAGTAGCGCTCATAAACTTCCTCAAAGTCACCTAGAGGAGTAATCCGTTCACACTTTTCTAAAAGGGCGGCTTCAGGAAATAAATTTTTATTATCTTGAAGTTTTTTGGGTAATTGTTCAAACCCTGCACCATTAGGAGTAGAAATATTCAAATTTTGACTAATAATTGCTGCAACTTCTGGTTGCAAAATAAAGTTAATCCAAGCATAAGCACCATCAATATTTGGGGCGCTTTTGGGTACGACAATTGTATCAGTCCATAAGGAAGAACCACTACGAGGAATTACATATTTAAATTTAGGATTTTCTTTAATCACACGAATAGCATCGGCTGAGTAACACATCGCTAATACTAAGTCTCCTGAGAGAATTTGGTTTTGCCAAGCATCAGTATCAAAGGAGGCGATCGCAGGTTTTAATTGCTGTAATTTGTTATATGCTTGTTTCAGTTCTTCTTCCTCTTTGGAATTGTAGGAATAACCTAGCATTCGTAATACTGCACCCATTACCTCCCGGACATCATTGAGTAACGTCATCCGCTTGTTGAGTATGGATTGATTTTGCCAGAGATAATCCCAATCTTCTGGTGCTGTTTGCAGCACTTCTGAATTGTAAATTAACCCTGTAGTTCCCCAGTTGAATGGTAAACTATAACGATTATTTTGGTCATAACTAGGATTTTTAAATTGCGGAAATAAATTATCTAAACCAATTAAGCGATTATGATTTAATTCGATTAATAAATTTTTTTCTACCATCTTCTGTACCATATAGTCAGAGGGGTAAATTACACTATAAGCACCACCACCTCCAGCTAAGAGTTTGGCTAACATCACTTCATTAGAATCATAAGGATCTACAAGCACTTGCAGTCCTGTTTGGCTGCTAAAAGTTTGGAGTAATTTTTGGTCTGCATATTGTGTCCAAGTATAAAGATATAATTTGTCGCTATGAGTGGATTTAGTAGCCGCACGAACATTAGCTAATTTCCAACCACAACCAGTTAAAGATAAGCTAGAAAATGCTGCTATTTTTTGTAAAAAGTTTCTTCTATTTGTCATTTGTCATTTAAATTATTGACTAATAGCCAAACAATCACTTTCTGCCCATAAAACGTAAATAGGTGTGTCTCTGTCTGGCAAATTACCAAAGGTATTAGGTTGCAAAACGCTGATATTTATCCCATTAGTTAGTTCCACCACATAAGTAACATGGGTTCCCAAATACATAACGTTAACTAATCTGCCTTCAAAGGAATTACTTGGTAAATTAGGCGGATATAGTGATAATTGAATTTTTTCTGGGCGTACACTTACAACTACTGATTGTGACAATTCTATTGGTGTGTCTTCATAGCGTGTAACTATGATTTTCAGTCCAGTTTTCGTAACAACTTGGATACAATCAGCTTCGACAGCAGCAATTTCACCACTAAATAAATTAGTATCACCAATAAAATCAGCAACAAAAGCTGTTTGGGGACGTTCGTAAATTTCGCTAGGAGTGCCAATTTGCTCAATTTTGCCTTGATTCATCACCGCAATGCGATCGCTCAAAGACAATGCTTCTTCTTGGTCGTGAGTGACTAAAATAAAGGTTAAGCCTAATTTTTTATGCAGGTTTGATAGTTCAACTTGCATCTCTTTCCGTAGCTTGAAATCTAAAGCGCCTAAAGGTTCATCTAACAGTAGCACGGTCGGATGATTAACTAACGCCCTAGCTAATGCTACCCGCTGCTGTTGACCACCAGAAAGTTGATTGGGAAAGCGCGATCGCAAACTTTCCATTTTGACGAGTTTTAAGGCTTCTGTAACTCGACTTTCGATTTCTGATTTGCGAATTTTTTTTAAGTGCAGTCCAAAGGCGATGTTATCCCAGACATTCAAGTGATTGAACAGTGCATAACTTTGAAATACAGTATTGACTGGGCGGCGATAAGGCGGAACATTAGTCATAGACTGACCTTGAATTAGTACCTTACCTGCATCCGCTGATTCAAATCCCGCAATTAAACGTAATGTTGTGGTTTTACCACAACCAGAGGGGCCTAAAATACTAAAAAATTCTCCTTTGCGGATATCCAAATCTATTCCATGTACAGCTGGTTCTTGCTTGAAAAACTTAAACACGTTACGTAGTTCCACATCCAGTGGCTGAAACGACGTAATCCCCTTCTGATTCTGCACAACAGATTGAGCCATAATCCTCAGTAGAATGCTGTGATTTAACCTGATTTTCTGTGAATGTAGCCTATTAAGCAGACTTAAATAACACTTTGGTTTATTGTATCCGCCAAAAACCCTAGATCGGGAATATACGTTTGTGATTGTTACAAGTTTAATATCAAGTGTAAGATTCGGGCATTCTATACCAAGCACTTGATTTCAGAATTTTTACTTATATATATTGACCTATGGCTTTATTTCCATCATCTTTACCGAATAGCAGAAAAGATACACGGACTGTTGGACGTGGTATACAGTCAATCTTCTTAATTGGATTCACTTTATTGACGCTGGCGGGGATTGAAGCGCGGTTAGCATATTTACAAATCGTGGAAGGATCTCAACTGCGGAAACGTGCCGAATCTAACCGCGTTCGGACAATTCTCAAACAACCAGAACGAGGTAATATTTTTGACCGCAATGGTAAGCTGTTAGCCACTACCCGATATCCGCATTCTGTATACTTATGGCCGCTGGCACATACTAAACCATCTTGGTCAGTGGTGGGGCCACGATTATCCCAAATTCTGGGCATCCCCCAAGAAGAAATGGAACATAAGCTAGACGCAGCTGGTGCTAACTCTGCTTCCCTGATTCGGATTGCGCGTGATGTTAGCGAAGCCCAAATTACAGCTTTAAAAGAGTATGAAAATGAACTAAAAGATGTAGAAATTAACACAGATGCGGTGCGCTACTATCCACATGGTCAAGAATTAGCACATGTACTAGGTTATACACGAGAACTGACACCTGATCAGTTGAAAGATAAGCAAAAAGAAGGCTACCGTCTGGGTGATGTCATTGGTCAGATGGGTATAGAAAAGGCGTATGAGAAGACCTTACGCGGCGAATGGGGTGGTCAGCAGGTGGAAGTGGATGGTGCAGGTCGCCCAATCCGCATTTTAGGAGAAAAGCAAGCCAAATCAGGTAAAGATTTGCATTTAACGATAGATTGGGAACTACAAAAAGCAGCAGACAAAGCTTTAGGTAAGTATCAAGGTGCAATTGTCGCCCTTGATCCCAGAAATGGTGCAGTTTTAGCGATGGTATCTCATCCTGGCTTTGACCCAAATATTTTTTCTAAGCAAAAACTCTCGCAAAAAGATTGGGAAAGTGTACAAGGTAAAGACCATCCTTTAGTAAACCGGGCTTTAAGTGCTTTTCCTCCTGCGAGTACGTTCAAAATTGTCACCACAACGGCTGGCTTGGAGTCGGGTAAGTTTTCCCCTGGAACAGTGCTGCAAACCTATGGTTCTTTAACTGTTGGTGGTGTGACTTTTGGGGAATGGAATCATGCAGGGTTTGGGCCTTTAGGATTTCCTAGGGCGATCGCTATGAGTAGTGATACATTCTTTTATCAAGTTGGTAAAGGCGTTGGTGGCCCGACTTTAATTGAGTGGAGTCGCAAATATGGTTTCGGTCAAAGAACTGGAATTGAGTTCTCCAGCGAAGAAACTAAGGGTTTAGTTCCTGATGAAAACTGGAAACAAAAAGCTTGGAAAATTCCTTGGACTGTGGGCGACACAATTAATATGTCCATTGGTCAAGGTGCTTTGCAAGTGTCACCACTGCAATCAGCAATTATGTTTTCTGTTCCCGCCAATGGGGGATATCGTGTGAAGCCCCATTTGTTGAAAGACAACGAAGAAGCAAAAAGCTGGCGCGAATCTTTAAATCTGAAGCAGTCAACTATTAACGTTCTCCGGGATGGACTGCGGAAGGTAATTACTGAAGGTACAGGTAAGCGCTTAAATCTACCAACCATCGCCCCATCATCCGGTAAGAGTGGGACAGCCGAAGCTGGTGTTGGTCGTCCTAATCATACTTGGTTTGGTGCTTATGCCCCAAGCGATCGCCCCGAAATTACTGTTGTCGCCTTTGGCGAAAATTCCGGTGATCACGGTGGTACAGTCTGCGGCCCAATGGTATTACAAGTATTGGAAGCGTATTTCCAGCATAAATACCCCGGTAAGTACCAAAAACCAGAATCAGCTAATTCTCAAAATGCTAATGATGTTAACGGCGATTAATCATAAATCAATGTGATATGTAAGCAAAACCCTTACGCCTCTATTCCAAATTCTCCCTTTGATAAGATTCCAAAATTCCACTACGAATCATTAATTGTGGCCAAATAAATACAAAAAAGCCCATCCAAATAATCACAGGAATGGACACCAGAATTGTTAACCAAACAATTTTAAATAGTAAACAACTACCACTAATTAAAACTACAGACGTGAGGATGATAGACCAAGGTTGACACCACCAAGGTTTGTATTCCCAAGGATTTAAAGGCTTTTGTTCAGTCATAAAACATCATAGACTGCGTGAATCGGACAGGGATGAGAGGCTAGAGATTAGTGTGTTTCAGAATTCAATACTTTTCTTACTTTACACCCCTACACCCTTACACCCCTGTGTTGTTTAATCAACCATTCACAATATATTGCGAATTGATCGCTGCGACACGGCCAGCATCAACCAAAGCTTGATAAACCATCACCGCTACTTCTGCCCGTGTCGCATCACGGGTAGGGTTGAGTTGCTTTAGATTGGGATGATTGACGATAATTCCCTTGTCTATAGCTTTGGCTACTTCATCTTTGGCATAGTCAGGAATTTTGGCTTGGTCATCGAAAATTTTGTTCGCGTTAGCAACATTACCAGATGTGCCTAACTCTAGTCCATTAACTAGAGAAACCAGAACTTGCACACGCTGAATATTTTGGTTAGGGCGGAATGTATTATCAGGGAATCCAGAGAGAAATTGGCCTTGATATGCTTGCTGAATAACTTTAGCTGCCCAGAAGCTGGCGGATACATCTTTAAATTGGGCTGCTGCACGCTTGGAGGATGGTGTAAACGCTTTGACAATTAATGCTGCATACTGCGCCCTAGTCATCGTTGCATCTGGTTTAAAGGTGCGGTCTGGAAAACCGTTAACTATTCCTTGTTTGACTAATTCCCGAATAAAAGCAGCTGCCCAATGATTAGCAATATCGGTTAAATCTATAGGGCTGGGTGTTGGGGTTGGGGTTGGTATCGGTACGGGTACAGGGGTAGGTGTGGGTGTTGGAGTTGGTACAGGAGTAGGTGTGGGTGTTGGGGTTGGTATCGGTACGGGTACAGGTGTGGGCGTTGGAGTTGGTACAGGAGTAGGTGTGGGTGTTGGGGTTGGTATCGGTGTAGGTGTGGGAACTGGTGCGCTGGCAAACTGGATATTACCGCTGACTTTGCTAGGGTCAATTTGATTACCGATGGAAATCAGTTGATTAGAACTGGCATTTTGTAAATCAAATTTAGCGTTATTGCGGAAAATATTACCTCCAGGACTGGCAGCACTACCTAAATCTGGCAGGGCAGTGGAAATTACAGTCAGACCATCGTCGGTATTATTTTCACTAACATTGTTGCGTAATACGGGGCGGGCGTTACCAGAAACTACTATGCCAGAACGATTTTCGGTAAATTTGTTATTTAAAAGTGTGGGTGAGGCTGTATCACTAATAGCAATGCCAAAGCCTGTTTTAATGCAGGTATTATCTTGAATTTGACCTTGGGAATTTTTAGCGATCGCAATTCCATTGGCAGCATTTTCTGTAAATACATTACCTTGAATCACTGGTTTAGCATCACCAGTGGCGAATACTCCCTCACGCTTACAATTTTTGAAGGTGCAGTTGGCAATGGTAGGAGTAGTTGATTCTGCCCAGACACCACTACCGCGAGAGGCTGGGTTTGTCACAGTCACCCCTCGCAGTTCTCCACCGTCCAACATGACAAAGGTGACGTTTTGACCAGCAAAAGTCCGGCTGAGGTAATTACCACTACCTTCAATTAAAATACTGCTGCCTTTGTTGGCTTCGTTACCAATTACTTGTACACCAGACGGAATCGTTAAAGGAAAAACTTCTCCACTCGCTACGCTGTAATTTCCATCTGTGAGTTGAATTGTGGTGTCTGGTGTAGCAACCTTGAGGGCTTGAGTAATTGTTTTAAAGGGCGCTTGTTGACTACCAGAGTTACTACTATTTCCAGTTAAAGGATTTACGTAAAAAGTTTGAGGCATATTTATACCGCTAAAAAATACATAGTCATACTATTAGCTCTAACTTTGCGAATGGCTAGTTATCGCTAAAATTTGCAACATTGACTACCAAATTTAAAGGGTAAATTCCAGAAATACGAACTCGTAGGGGTATATGTATCCAAAACCCTTTCACCTCTAAACCTAATCTCTATAAACAACCTTTGTGCGTAAGTCTTGATTTATATTTTTCTAGATGCCCATAACTAAAGCTCCCAAATTTTAATTAAAATTTGGGAGCTAAAAAATTTTAAGTTCACCGCAACGCCGTTTTACCTAAGTTTATGACCTGGTTAAACCAGGTGGGTACCGCTGTTGCTCGTTTAAAGTTTCCGGGTACATGCCCGGTCTACTGCCACGATAACTGTTGGTTCCCTTTTCTTTAAAGACATAGATCAAAAAACTTGATGGCAGTCACCAACGTCGCAGTGCAACTAACTCATTATAGCTTTCTCAAACAATTTGTGTGTTCAATATGAAGATTTTATGACCAATTTAACTGGGATACCAGATAGATTCTAGGGTGTGGGCTAGATGATTTGCAGTTTCTGGGTTATGCTCATCTAGCAAAACTGTGACGTGTCCCAATTTTCGCCCAGGACGAGATTCGGTTTTGTTGTACCAGTGAACTGTTGCGTGAGGAATGGCGGCTAATTGTTGACGCTGGCTTTGATAGTCACTCTCGGAATTTTCATATCCTAGCAGGTTAACCATAATAGCCATTTGACAGTGTAAATTTGAATTACCTAAAGGTAGACCACATACGGCTCTGAGGTGTTGTTCAAATTGAGAAGTTTCGCAAGCATCAATAGAAAAATGTCCCGAATTGTGAGTACGGGGGGCTATTTCGTTGACTAAAACTTTGCTATCTTTGGTGAGAAATAGTTCTATGCCAAACACGCCAACAACTTCTAGGCTATTTAATAGAGTATGGGCGATCGCTTGACTTTGTTGGGCTTGATTAAGTGTAATATCCGCAGGGGCGATGACTCGCTGACATACCTGTTGTTCTTGCTGGGTTTCTACTACGGGATAGCTGACAACTTCACCATTCACAGAACGGGCGGCAATTACCGCTAGTTCCCGTTCAAATGGGATAAATTCTTCAATTAAAAACTGTGATTGATTTGCTGTTTGAGCTAACTTTTGCTGTAAACTTGCTAAATCTTGGATAATAAATGTGCCTTGTCCGTCGTAACCATGACGACGAGATTTTAAAACAACAGGAAAACTTAAAGCCTCTAGCTGAGAGGTTAAATTCTCTACATCATCTATAGCAAAAAATTGCGGTACAGGTAAGCCTAAATCTCGCAAATAACAACGCTGATGATATTTATCTAATAACGCAGATAAAGCTTCTAACCTCGGACGGAAGCAAACACCTTTATTTGCTAATAAAGATAAAGCATCAAGGTCAACAAATTCATTTTCAAAGGTGATGACATCACTTTTTTGAGCTAATATTTCTGTGGCTTTTGCATCATCAATTGCCGCAAAAACTGTATCTTGGGCAATGGCTACAGCCGGATCAAACTTACTAGGAGTCTGTACAATTAATTCTACTCCTAGTTTTTTTGCTGCATCCCCCATCATCCAGGCTAGTTGCCCACCACCAATTACACCAACACGCTTCATCGACATCCTAAAGATTCACGAGTTTCTACGCCTGTTTTGGAATTTACTCCACTAGCTTTACTGCACAGTTCTTTGATTTGCGCTTTATCCAACACTGCATCAGTGAAGTCTGCACCTTGAATATTCACATCTGTAAACAGGGCGCGAAGTAACAAGGCTTCTTTGAAAACGGCATCGCTTAAATCAGCCCCTGTTAAGTTTACCTGATCGACCATCGCATTAGTTAAATCGGCTTGATGAAGATTAGCTTTAGTCATTACTGAAGCACTCAATACGGCTCCGCGCAAGTCAGCACCTGTAAAGTTAGCCATTTCCATATTCGCGTTAGAAAATTCCGCCGCTTGCAAAGTTTGTCCTGAAAAATCACGTCTCGCTAACTCTGCATTACTAAATGACAAGGGATGAGTCCAGTCTACTGCAAGGGCGGCAAGAGGCAGGAGGCAGAAGGCAGAAGGCAGGAGCAAGAGGGTAAGAATAGTTATGACTGTGTAGTGATTTTTGCTCAGGCGAATTAGGCAAAGTAATAAACTTGCTAAAAGTAATGTTAATCCTGTTAGCCAAAACATAATTTTTTTTAAGTATTGTAGATTACATTAGCTTAACATTTTGTAATTTAGGTCAGGCGATCGCTAAATTATTTCTATGAAATAAGATCCCCGACTTCTTCAAGAAATCGGGGATCTGGACAACACCATTTATTAAATGCCAAGTAGTTTTGCTATATAACCAAAGACTGATTTTTAAACGCTCAATATACATCACAGTAGTTAATCACTGTTATGTTTACAATTCTTGATTTAAAAAGTTATGTTTTACAATATAAATGTTTTTATTATTATTTATCTATCAATAGAGTTATTTACATTTCTTTATGATGATTTTTCAAAGTAAAGTTTATTAACTTTTGCTTTTAACAGCCATTATCGCCTGTTAATCTTCTTATTAAGGTGAGTAGTCAGCATTGCTTGAGCATATTGATTATCCGTCTCGAATGCTTGGCCGGCTACACAAGAGGAGAATTAAGTTTAGTTTCATAATAGTTGCTTGGTTAGTTAGAGAAAGGTAGGAGGAAGGCAAAAGTTCAAGAAGTTACATAATCGGCTTTTTAGCCTTCTCTAACATTCGGTTTATTTCTATTACCAGTTGTTAGTTAGAAATCTATCAGTTTATATTCAGCAACTACACAAAATTCGTAAGCAGCATTACACAAATGATGAAACATTATTCTCTAGAATGGATTGAGACTTGGTGCCAAGAAAACGGCTGGACAGAATTATTTGTTGAACGGCGGAATAATTATTGGGCATTTCCTCCAGGCGGAGTAATGCCAGAACCGATTCCCTCTCATGTTCTGAGAGGAATTAAAGCTGAAAAAGGACTCACCTTTGAAGAAAGAATTTGGTCAATGTCAGCCGTATTTGGTACGGTTGTAGCTGTCGCCAGCACCTTTATACTCAGATGTCCAATGCCTTTGGTAGTGGCCTTTGCCTTTAACGCTGTAACGGTAGCTCAGTTAGAATTGGAAGATGTTTAATCAGGGTCAAAGGTCAATAGTCAATGGTTGTGAAAGTTGACGATGACTATTGACCAGATTCTTGGGATACTTTGGCAATTTGTTGGGTAAAGTAAGATTCCTCATGTTTGAGTTGTTGGGCTAGTTTTAGTCCTTGTTGAAAGGCTGAAAGTGCTTGAGGATATTCTTTTTGTTGTAGGTAAATTTGCCCAATTTGGTCATAAGCTTGCATTAAGCCATAAGAGTTAGAAGTTTTTGCTTGGGTTTCGATGAGAATTTGACTTGTTTGTAATGCTGCGTCGATTTGTCCTTGGGAACGATAGAGGACAATTAACTTTTGTAAAGCTTCCGCAGCTATAACAAATTGCTGTGATTCCCAAGCAGTTGTATAAGCTTGTTGATAGTTATTAAAAGCTTCTTGAATCAGGTTAGGATTTTCTTTGGCTAAAGATTCGTAATTAGCTGCGATCGCTAATTTTAATTGTGGTATTTTGAGAATATTTTCAGGGTCAGTATACAGTAAAGCTAATTTATTTAATGTATTGATCGCTTGTTGCGGTTGTTTGCCCTGCTGGTAAATATAAGCTAACTGTTTTAAATATGTTAGCTCACTGGTGCGATCGCCTCCAGCCGAGGCTAAAGTTAATAATTCTTGATATGTGGTGGCGGCTTGGGGATAATCAAACCAAGCTAGATTTAATTCGGCAATTGTTTGTAGGGTAGATAACTCTGCTGTTTTATCTTGTCGTTGGCGTACCGCTGTCAATATTTGATTGTAAACTGCCAAAGCATTTTTAGGCGATCGCACATTTTGATAAGCTTCACCTAAAGTCTGCAACAATTCTACATTTACGCCTTGTTGAGCAATCGTTTTTGGTGATAAAGCTTGTTTTTGAATTGCTTGCAACCGTTGATTTATATAAAATAACTGCTGACGGTCATTTTGATTCCATGCGATCGCACCTACCCTAGATAAAGCTTGAATTTCGGGTATTGTACCCAAATAACGTCGCAAACGTATTTCGCGGTTCCAAATTTCAAAAGCTGTTACCTTATCTTCAGCTTGCAATGTCGCTGCTGCT
Organism: Nostoc sp. PCC 7107; assembly: GCF_000316625.1. Taxonomy (GTDB): domain Bacteria; phylum Cyanobacteriota; class Cyanobacteriia; order Cyanobacteriales; family Nostocaceae; genus Nostoc_B. The sequence continues at coordinate 3,760,438 of NC_019676.1, forward strand.
TGCTGATTTAATTCATCCAAAGCCGCCTTTAGTTTTAGCTGTTCTACCAGAGTTAACGGTTCTTTATTCGCAGAACTTCGCACCAGAGGATCAGGTGTCGTAATTTCTAAAGGACTGGGGGGAAATTTATCTGCTTGGCTAGGGTCTTTCGGTGCAGCCAGTGTGAAAGAGTTATTTAATAGGATAGAAAAAATTGCGATCGCACATAAGCGCCTGAGCATAAATACTTTACCTTTTTACTTTTACCTTGTTGTACTAGCTCAATCATGACGATATTTTCGCAAAAATTCTCCAGGCGCTAGGAGATTTTTGGAGTTCTGATATTTCCATCCCCTTTCCCCTTGTCGGGGAAGTGGTTTGGATACCAGCGCTCTGCTTTCGCAACTCCATCCTCAGCCCACAGAATGTTTCCATCCCCTTGCGGGGGAAGTGGTTTGGATACAGGTGCAAAATGCCACTGGGGAAGCTAACGTTCGGTTTTCATCCCCTTGCGGGGGAAGTGGTTTGGATACCTACTCTGTTAGACAGTGAAAATGACTACGGACTTACATAGTTTCCATCCCCTTGCGGGGGAAGTGGTTTGGATACAACATCTTAAAAAATGAACAATTATTAACAATTGTGTTTCCATCCCCTTGCGGGGGAAGTGGTTTGGATATAGTTATTGCCGCCCTTTCAGAAATGGGCGCAACTTATGTTTCCATCCCCTTGCGGGGGAAGTGGTTTGGATACTTGACAAGTGTACGGTAAATCAAGCTGGCGGTACAGTTTCCATCCCCTTGCGGGGGAAGTGGTTTGGATACCGCTGTAATGACCGGATCATCTGAAAACGAGGTAGGGTTTCCATCCCCTTGCGGGGGAAGTGGTTTGGATACTTGTAATTCTTTTTACCGCCAATATCATGGCGGTACAGTTTCCATCCCCTTGCGGGGGAAGTGGTTTGGATACTAGAATTTAGGCTAGGGTATGTATCCTACGGGAGCGTTTCCATCCCCTTGCGGGGGAAGTGGTTTGGATACTCTTCGCTCAGGGGCGCTTACAGGGAAAGGATTTCAGACGTCAAATCGACACCACTTTTTAAATTCTCAATAAAGGGAAATTCATTCTCAATTAAGCCATGCTCAAAATGCCTGAAACTCAGTCTGACTAAAGAATCGACACCAGTCAACGAAATTATACGGTTTTCAAGGTTCTGAGAAGTGGTGTCGAAAAGTTGATACAGTTTTTAAACTACATCTGTGTTGATTATTTATCAAGTCTTATTTGTAATTTGTAATTAAGTAGGGCTGATCTACAGAGATTGTCTGTTGAGGCTGGGTGTAATACCGTTTTACTTTAAAAATATACAGATAGACTAGCAGAAGAGGGTAGCGCTTTGACTTCGCTCGGCGATCGCATTTTGCAGGTTGAAAACCTTGATTTTCTGTTAGTCCGAGCAGGCGGACTACCCAGCGGCTTCCCGCTGGCGCGTCTACGTTTTTATCGCCGCGAATTTTATGCGTCGGGGCTAGATGTGAGTATACCCATAGAATAAAATATGAATTTCTCTTCACAAAATTTCATACTTTAGACTTCAGACTTCATACTTCATTAAAATACTCAAAGAGATTTTTAAACAACGAAAGATAATCTATAAATGACAAGCTCTACAGATATTACTACCTTAGCTCAGTGGATGGCGGCTGATTTTAGCAACCAAGCCCAGGCTTTTGAAAATCCCCCATTTTATGCACATATCCGTGTGTGTATGCGTCCCTTACCCTTGGACTTGTTATCAGGGGTAAGTTTTTTTGTAGAACAAGCTTATGACTATACCCTGAATGATCCTTATCGCTTGCGGGTGTTAAAGTTGGTGAATGTAGGCGATCGCATTCAAATTGAAAACTACACTGTTAAACAAGAAGAAAAATTTTACGGTGCATCCCGTGACTTAGAACGTCTCAAAACCGTAACAGCCGATGACTTAGAAAAATTACCAGGCTGTAACATGATTGTTGAGTGGACTGGTAATAGCTTCAAAGGTACTGTAGAACCGGGGAAAGGCTGTATCGTGTTTCGCAAAGGTCACAGAACTTATTTAGATAGTGAATTTGAAATCGACGGCGAAAAATTCATCAGCCTTGATAGAGGACGCGACCCAGAAACTGACGAACATATCTGGGGTTCCGTCGCCGGGCCATTTTACTTTGTGCGGTGGGCGAGTTTTGCCGATGAAGTTAAGTTGTGAGTGCTGAAAGCCAAGTCAATAGGGATTTAACTTTTGACTTTTAACTTTTAACTTTTGACTTATTTAGTATCCCGTTGCGGCTAACTCCAGTGGATGAAAATAGGGAACTCGTTCTATCGATGTTTCCCAACTACCACTGGGGTAAAGTTTCAGCAGCCTAAATCCTGGGGCTTTTTGGTCAATAGCAAAAGTGTGACTATGAGAACGAAACTGAATACAAGTTGAGGGAGTTCCTAAATAGCCGACGTTGTAGCGCTGTCCTTGGAATTGTTGATGAATATGACCGAATAAAACTAATTTAACTTGTGGGTAGCGATCGATCACTGCAAATAATTCTTCGGGATTTTTCAGGCCACTGTTATCAAGCCATGCAGAATTCACTAAAAAAGGTGGATGATGAAACGCTATTAATGTGGGTTTATTACCTAGTTTTGCTAATTCCGAGTCCAGCCAACTGAGAGTATTAGTTGTCAGATGACCATGTACACAGCCAGGTACAGCCGAATTCAGCAAGAGAAAATTCCAATCACCACGCTGGAAAGACTTGCGCCGGGAAATCATTCCTACATTAAGAATTTCATTCATAGCGATCGCACAGTCATGATTTCCTGGTAGCCAGTAAGTAGGTATTTGTAGTTGATTGATTAAACTTTGCAGATGTTCATAGGAGTCAGAAGTACCATCACCAGATAAATCTCCGGTTAATAATAGTAAATCAATTTCCGATTTTAGCTCCTTTAATCGCTCCAGCACTACCTTAAACGACTCGATGGTAGGCATTCCCAGCAGTTGATGACTTTCTGAGGCAAACAGATGTATATCTGTTATCTGAGCGATCGATACGGTAGATACTTGATTCATCCTTCACTGCTCACACTATGCTTATCTTTGTACCCTGATGTTGCTTTCTGGCAGAATACTAAAATTCAATTCAAGTAGCAAAACTAGCTTGATATTAAATGCCTGCCCTATAATTAGTGTGGCAACTTACCCCTAAAGCTGTCAGCTTTAACTCAAAAATATGTTGCCATACTTTAAGTAATTTTTATACTTAAAGCTGTTCATAAAAATAAAATTTTAAACAGATTTTTTTGCATCTATCTTACGATAGAAATTTTATTCTTTCTAGTTGACTTGCTCAAGGGTAAATATGGCTAGTTACCGATGAAAATCAGGCTTTTATAGCAATAGCAGTAAATGAAGCAAAAGATTTTTAACTCTGTAAGCTGTAACCTGCTATATCAGGTCTCTGTAAAACAGGTGGAATATTTTGTGTAATTACCCTAGCTTTTTTGGCATAATCCTTCTTATACTACGTTAAATCCATAAATGTACCGGGCTATAATGAGCAACAGCAAAAAAGTTAGTGAAAATCTGAGTACTGCGGGACAAGTAACTAATGAAGAATTACAGCAGTTAGCACAAGCAGGTTTTAAGTCGGTGCTAAATCTACGTTCCCCTGACGAAGCAGGTTTTTTAAATGATGAGCAACAACAAGCACAAGAAGCGGGACTAGAATACGCTAACGTCCCATTAAAGCCTTCACAAGCAGATAAGGAACTAACAGAGTTAGCCATTGAAAAGATTGACAACTTACCTAAACCAATTTTGATTCATTGTGCCGCTGGTGCAAGAGCCGGCGGTATCGCCTTAATAGCCACTGCGGTGAATGAAGGTTTAACTTATGAACAAATAACTCAAAAAGCTAGTGAACTAGGGATTAATTTGGAACAACCACACCTCAAGCAATTTTTACTCGATAAATATATTGCAGATCAAGCCGAGAAAGCTTAATTCAACTTTAGTCAAATAATCTCAGATGTCATCAAATCAACGTTACATTACTTTGCAGTCTGAAGCTTGTTTGCCAAAGTACTCACGAAAAAGAATTAAAATAAACTGAGGTAAAACCAGGGAAGTGAACATAATATGTCAGTAAAATTTTTACCAGACCTTGGAGATTTAGCCGAAGGACTAGGAATTACAGGTATTGTTGGAGTTGTGCTTGTGCCTGTATTGTTACCAGTTGTAGCTGGTGTTGGTAGACCAGTAGCCAAAGCAGTTGTCAAAAAAGGCATCTTGTTCTACGAAAAGAGCAAAGAAGCGATCGCAGAAGTTAGCGAAACCTGGGAAGATATCATTGCCGAAGCTAAGGCAGAAATTGGTGAAGAACGGATGAAATCAGCCGAACCCAGAGAAACACCTTTGCGTTAAAAAATAAAATCCCGTACTAAGACTCTCGCAAAACATATCCCACACCCCGCACCGTTTGAATCAGGCGTTTTTGCCCTTCATCTTCGATTTTCAGGCGTAAATAACGAATATAAACCTCAATCACATTTGACTCACCCATAAAATCATAACCCCAGACATTTTCTAATATTTGTTCGCGGGTTAATACCTCACGGGGATGTTCCATTAAAAACTTTAATAACTCAAATTCTTTCATTGTCAAATCAATTACCCGTCCATTATGTATCGCACGACGAGTTGAGATATCTAAAACTAAATCCCCAAAGCGTAACTGTTCTGTTGTATCAATATCAGGTTTTAAATAAAGGCGAATTAGCTTTAAAAATTCTTCTGGGCGGTAAGGTTTAAGAATATAATCATCAGCACCAGCTTCTAGACAAGCTACACGGTCATCCACGGTATCTCTAGCCATTAAGACCAGCACCGGAGAACGCATCCCCGAACTTCTAATATTTTTACATAACGAAAGTCCTGATTCTCCCGCCAGCATCCGGTCTAGAACAATTAAAGCAGGTTGACAATCACGACTGTATTGCAAACCACTGGCTGCATCGTGAGCCAAAATAGCATCATAACCAGCTTCTTGCAAATCAGAAGATAGCTGATTTGCAAGGATTTCATCAGTTTCAATCACCAAAACACAGGGACTGTGAGCAACTGTCATAAATAAGCCAAAGGTTAAAAATTAAAAGTCAAAACAACAGAACTGAGTAATAGTCCTGTTGTGAATAGTAACTTTGTTTTCCAATTCTATTTAGAAACTAGCAATTCAGGAAAAAAGCCAAAGAAACAATTTTGACCATTTCCCTGTTGCTTGTTGCCCTTTATCTGTTCCTTTTTCAGAGAAATCAAGGTAACTCTACAGAGGTGGGTTTAGCTATATGTGGTAGACCCCATCCGAGTTTTTCGCGCAAGATGCGGAAAAACTCTGGTGGTTGTAAACGAATAAATCGGACACTATATTGCGATCGCTCTAAATATACTCGATCTTCCGAGAACACGTAACATCCGCCATTCCCATCCACCACCATCACCAAACGCGGAATATTTACCGGATAAATACTGACTGTTTCCGTATCGGGGAACACTAAGGCTCTAGAAGCCAAAGAGTGAGGACAAATCGGCACTAACTGTAAAGCCGGGATACCAGGGGTGACTACCGGGCCGCCTGCACTCAGTGAATAAGCCGTAGAACCAGTAGGCGTAGACACAATTATGCCATCAGCAGCAATATCCACTGGTGCGTGCCGACCAATAGCAATTTCAAAATGGCACATACAGGTCAAAGGTTCCCGATGCAGCACCATTTCATTCAAGCACAAGGCTTCCCATAATACCGACTCTCCGCGCAATACCTTCACAGTCAGCATTGCCCGTTCTTCGATTTCATACTCACCCGCCATTGCTTGTTCAAGCGCTTGAGGCAGTTGATTGAGATAAGCTTCTGTCAAAAACCCCATGTGACCAGTATTCACTGTCAACAGAGGAATCCCCAGCGGCGCAACCTGACGAGATGCAGCTAAAACAGTCCCATCTCCCCCAAGTACAACAGCAAACTTCATGTCTGAGTCAAAACCAGGGGGTGTCAAACCGTCAATAGGAGTGTGGCATATAGGACTTTCTGGATTAGCGTAGCCCAAGATTCCACCGATGCTACTTGTGACACATACATCCCAACCAGCAGCGGTGAGTTTTTCTTCTAATTCGATAGCAACGCGGCTAGCTATCGGTTTTAAATCATTGTAGATAATGCCTGCTTTCGGCACATTCAAATATCCAAACTTTGAGCGATGCTTTGTACTATGTAATCCTTACATATTTTGAGTCTGTGAGCAAAAGTCAAAAAGAAGGCAGAAGTCAAAAGTCAAAAGTAATATAATTCTTTACTCAGCACTTAGGACTCAGCCCTATTGACTATTAAGCTTCTTAAACGGAGAACGTTTGTTTTTTTCCTTTTTAGTCTTGGTTTTTTCGTAATTTAGCTCTTTGAGCTTTTTCATAATTCTACTGAAATACTCTTGTAAATAACTTTCAAGGGTAGCTGTTTCTTTTTGGTCTAAGCCAAAAACTTTGTATACTTCATCCATTGGGGCATTTAATGGCTTACCACTAGCCAAAACTTCTGTAAACGCCAGCCTATCTGCCACATTCCATCCCCACTGAAAGAAGCGGACAAAACCACGCACAGCACGCAATAAGTTTAATGGCATCCGTGTAACTTTGGCATCTTTCCCAGACAAGCGCTCACACAAGCTAATAATTTCTTCTGCACTCCAACCACGAGTTCCCACTATCGGGAAAGCTTGTTTTTGTGTTTCTGGAACATTCAACGCCCGCACAGCAAATTTAGCAATATCTTGAGTATCCATATAGGCTATGGGGGATGATTCACCAGTTACCCAAACTGGTTGTCCTTCTAAAATCGGGATGCCATATTGACCGATTAACCCTTGCATGAAGCCAGCTAAACGTAAAATTGTGTAATTTAATCCAGACTCAGCTAAAAATAGTTCTGTACATCGCTTAATTTCCATCAGCGGTACTTCTGGGTATTTATCGGCATCAATTATCGAAAAGAAGATAAAACGCTCTACACCCGCAGTTTTTGCCGCCTGGATTAATGCTATTTGGCCTTCCCAGTCTACCTGTTTGATAGTTAAAGAATCAGTAGCCCGCGATGTTGCTGCATCAATAATTGTCGTCACTCCTTCTAACGCACCTGGAAGAGTTTCGGGATAACACAAATCTCCGAGGACAAGTTCTGCACCCCACTCTTTGAGAAATGCCGCTTTTTTACTACTCCGAACCAGACAACGTACTTTATACCCCTCATCGATCGCCCGACGAGCCACTTGTCTGCCCAAGGTGCCAGTGGCACCGACTATTAGTAATGTCATGAGGGTTTGTATTAAATCTTAAAGTTTTATGAAAAGAATCTTAACAGAATTATATCTGTAAACAAAAGTTTACACTTTTATTAGAAATTATTGAATACTAAGGAATTATGGAAACAGCGTTGTCCGTTATAGCGGACACGCTATTTTGTCAGACTCCAGAGGGATTATTCTTCAGCACCCTGAATTTTTAGCAATAAAGCGCCTAAAGCCCAACCAACGAAGATTAAACCGAAAGCCAAAAAAGCTGCGTTGAAAATTTCACCACCCATGATTATTGTTCTCCTTTGTGAAGGTTTGTAATAATTCTAAAGCCTAACCTTGAGATTGCATATCTTTTGGGCTGTCTGTTGGCATTGAACTTGAAGTTGCTTAACAGCTACTGTTGAATTAGACCTGTATAAATGATTTTAAACTAGTTTGATGGTTAATCCCTAGGGCTGAGGGATCAAGCGAAGTTTGTAGCAAATCCAGATAAAGTAGTCCTATGTATCACAGTGAGCAAAACTTAATAGTAAAACCACACAAAGAAAGTCGTCCGCGGTTAGCACTGACGTTGGGAGATCCCGCAGGAATTGGCACAGAAGTAATTTTAAAAGCTTTGGCAGAACCAGAAGTTAGCCAAAACTGTGATGTCACAGTTGTCGGAAATTGGAATTGGCTGGTGCAGACTTACGACGAGTTAAATTTGTCGGGTAATTTAGTCGCATTGGCAAATCCCAATAGCTTAAAGGTTGTGGATGTGCAATCAAATCAAAATCTTGATGAGATTGTCACAGGTGTTGGTAATGCGGTGAGTGGTGCGGCGAGTTTTGCTTATATGGAATATGCGATCGCCCAAACATTAGCAGGTGAATTTGATGGTATAGTCACAGCACCCATCGCTAAATCTGCCTGGAAAGCCGCAGGATATAACTATCCAGGACAAACAGAACTTTTGGCAGAAAAATCAAATGTAGAGCGATATGGAATGTTATTCGTAGCGCGATCTCCTTACACTGGTTGGATACTCCGCACTCTGTTAGCAACGACACATATTCCTCTGCGCCAAGTCGCAGACGCGCTGACACCCCAGTTATTAACCAAAAAACTAGATTTGTTGGTAGAGTGTTTGCAGCAAGATTTTGGCATCAGCAAACCAAGAATTGCGATCGCCGGGTTAAATCCCCACAGTGGCGAACAAGGACAACTAGGAACAGAAGAACTCGATTGGCTAATTCCCTGGATTAACCAAGAACAGCAAAAACGCCCTCGTTTGCACTTAGAAGGGCCAATTCCTCCCGATACAATGTGGGTGAAACCAGGTCAAGCTTGGTATGGCAACTCTGCTACACATAATCCAGCCGATGCTTACTTGGCACTCTACCACGACCAAGGCTTGATACCTGTGAAACTCATGGCCTTTGACAGAGCAGTGAATACTTCAATTGGTTTCCCATTTGTGCGGACTTCACCAGACCACGGTACAGCATTTGATATTGCAGGTAAAGGCATTGCAGACTCCACCAGTATGAAAGCCGCACTACAATTAGCCGCTGAGTTAGCTACTGCTAGAAAACAAGATGATTTATAAAAAAAATATCCTCAGTCTTGACTAGCCGGATAAATATACGCTACTATAGGGGACTGTGTGGTAAGGACGTATAGCTCAGTTGGTTAGAGCGCTACGTTGACATCGTAGAGGTCACTGGTTCGAATCCAGTTACGTCCATTGTTGTATGTTAAATAATTATTTGTCAAAAGATTTAAAGCTAGTCAATACTCAAAAACCCTTACACTATTGACTACGAACTCTTGACTTGTTTGGATTGTTTATGGCTATTTGGTTAAGTTTGTGTGGAGCTATTTTGGTAGTAGCTTACTTGCTGGGTTCTTTTCCCACTGGCTATATTGCTGTTAAACAGTTAAAAGGTATTGATATTCGAGAAGTGGGTTCAGGCTCAACTGGTGCTACTAATGTACTAAGAACCTTGGGTAAAGTTCCGGGAGCTTTCGTTTTAGGGATTGATTGCTTGAAAGGAGTATTAGCGATCGCCCTAGTTTATGCTTTATTTAACTATGCTGCAACTTCAGAATTTATCCCTGCAAATTTAGATTTGAAATTATGGCAACCCTGGATAGTAATTTTAGTTGGGTTGGCTAACATTTTAGGACACAGTAAATCAATTTTTCTCGGCTTTACAGGTGGTAAATCTGTGTCTACCAGTTTAGGAATATTATTGGCGATGAATTGGCAAGTTGGTTTAGCGACTTTGGGAATATTCGCTGTTGTTGTGACTATTTCGAGAATTGTATCATTGAGTTCGATTACTGGTGCGATCGCTGTTTCGATTTTCATGGCTATTTTCCATCAACCATTACCCTATATTTTGTTTGGTATTCTTGGCGGTTTTTATGTAATCATCCGCCACCGCAGTAATATAGAGCGCCTTTTAGCTGGAACTGAACCAAAAATTGGACAGCAAGTAGTTACAGAAGCAGAGAAAACAGAACAGACTGTTTAATTTTTGATTATCTCAACTTGTAGCTATTTACTATAGTAGTTTGATTTAATTTTTGTAATATATGTAGGTGGGCAAATCTAAAATATATTAGTGAATGCCCACCCTACAGATTGCTGAATGCTGTTTGAGCAAATAACTACTGAATTTGGAATGCAATCAACCCAATCAGTACAATTAGACCTAATGCTCTACGAAAATAATTAACACCTTGAAATAATTCTAGCCAAGCCCAAGTAAATAAAGCACCATTGGCGAGTATCTGCAACACTGCATTGATTGTGCCACTCTGAAAAATTAAAGTTAATAAACTTGCTACTACCCAGAGAATCAGCGGTGGGTTTGGCGGTTGGGCAATGACAATATTGCCATTGCTGTCACGGAGGACTTTATCAAATAATGTACTTTCTGTATTTTCCATAGGGATAATTTTTATTCGCCTAAAAATAATTAACTGGCACAAATTCCAGACTGGAATTTACTCCCAGTGCCTTAATTACATTAAAACATTCAACATAATATTGAACATACATCTAATTGCTGAAATTAGGGCGGGAAGTCATATCATAGATTCAGATATAATTCCCTCAATAGGTACATCTCAATAATCTGCGTTATTTTATCTTGCTCATCTGTGGTTATATATGTACAAAGTCCTGCCTAAACAAACTGCATCTATGTACACCCGCGATGGTGTGAGGCTAGATGCAGATATCTATCGCCCTGATGCAGCAGAGAATTTTCCGGTATTATTAATGCGACAACCTTATGGGAGAGCGATCGCCTCTACTGTTGTTTATGCTCATCCTATTTGGTATGCTGCCCACGGTTATATTGTTGTGATTCAAGATGTCCGTGGACGCGGTACTTCCGCAGGTGAGTTTAAGTTATTTGCTCATGAAATTGCTGATGGTGAAGATAGCATTTATTGGGCAGCACATTTACCTGGAAGTAATGGCAAAGTTGGGATGTATGGTTTTTCCTATCAGGGAATGACGCAACTCTACGCTGCTGCTGCTAAACCCAGCGCTTTAAAAACGATTTGTCCGGCGATGATTGGTTATGATTTGTATACAGATTGGGCTTATGAAGGCGGCGCATTCTGTTTGCACACTAATCTTGCTTGGGCGATTCAATTAGCTACAGAAACGGCGCGTCTACGCAATGATCAACTAGCCTATCAAGCATTGTTAACTGCTGCACGTAATTTGCCTGTAAATAGTCCCGAAATTCTCCAACAACTTGCCCCTGAGTCTTTTTATCATGAATGGGCGGCACATCCCCAACCAGATACTTATTGGGAAGAACTTTCCCCCAAGAATCACTTGCAAGCTGTAGATTTGCCAATGTTTCATATTGGGGGATGGTTTGATACTTACCTGCGTGGTACATTAAATTTATACAAAAATATCGCAGCACAGAGCATCAAAGCCCAACATTTATTAGTTGGTCCTTGGGCGCATTTACCTTGGGGTCGCAGAATTGGCGAAGTAGACTTTGGTAAGAAAGCGGCTAGTCCGGTAGATAGAATGCAAATTCGCTGGTTTGACCAGTTTTTGAAAGATATAGATACAGGCTTATTGCAGGAGTCTTTTATTTGTCTGTTTGAAATGGGAAGTAATATTTGGCGCACTTTCCCTAGCTTAAGTACAGCAAATCAGAAATCTTATTTTTTGTCAACCACCGGACTCGCCAGCATCCGCGAAGACTCAGGAATACTCAGCAACGCCAGTCTGCTCAAGTCGGGAAACCCGCCCACGCGGCTGGCTCCTCAAAACTCAGCACCCAGCACTCAGGACGTTTTAGTCCACGACCCTTGGCGACCAGCGCCATCTTTAGGCGGTCATGCAGGATTACCAGCTGGTGTGTTTGAGCGATCGCATATTGATTGCCGTTCAGATGTTTTAACTTATACTACTCAACCCCTTACAGAAGACTTGCATTTATTAGGAGATGTAGTAGTAGAAATTGATTGCAGTGCCGATCAACCCAGTTATGATTTATCTGCGGTGCTATCACAAGTGCAGCCTGATGGCAAAGTATATAATTTGACCCAAGGTTATATACATTGTCCACAAAACACTGTTGTCCCGATTAAGATTCAACTGCAAACAACTTGTGTACGCATTCCCAAAGATAACGCCTTACGTTTAAGTTTAAGCGCGGCGTGTTTTCCCGCCTACGCGATGAATTCTGGTAATGGCGCAGTGATGAATAGTGATGATTTACGCAATGCTCAGGTTATCACACTGACAGTAAATTGTGGAGGCGATCGCAATTCTCAAATTTTACTCCCAATAATTTAAATATAATGCACATCAAAACTAAAACTTTTCAAATTACACCAAAAGAATTACGCAATTTATTAACTGTTGACTATTACAGACGCATGAAGATTACCTTTATGCTTCTAGGATTTTTATTACTCGTAAATATTATTTTTTCAGTTCTGCAAAATCGCTTTGATTGGTGGTTAATATATTTTGTCGGTTTAATGGCATATTTTGTATCTATGCCTTTGTTATTTCAAGTGCAGAAACGCAGTTCTACATTAAATTTTCAAAATAGATACTGTGAAATTGATGAAAACTTTTTTGCCGTCTTTTACGAAGATGGCAGTATTGTTAAACTTAATTACTCTCACTTTGTTCAAGTTACAAAAAAAGCAGACTATTATTTTTTGTACATGACTAAAGTACAATTTCATTATTTACCAGTTGCTGCTTTTGAAAGTGAAAAAGATATTCACAGATTTGATTTGTTTTTGCAAAGCAAGCAATTAATTAAATTATGGTAGTTTAGATAAATTATCTCCAGAGAATTTAGCAGCTAGGAGCCATAATTAAAATTCTTCAATGTACATCATACTTTTTGGTTAAATTCATAATTTTTTCAAACTGAAAATTTTGAGCTAAATCGGTTAAATATTGTTGAAAAATTATATTTTTGATGGGAATATCTGTCATTAACTCTAAAACTAGATCATCACTGCATTGAGCAGCGGCATTGTGTAAATTTGCCAGCCATTTATCTGGCATTTGCGCCAACCAAGATAATAAATCTTCTTGGATAATATGAATCTGAAAATTTGGCTGCGTTGCATCAATAATTTGTTGATTTTCTTCCTGATAAATATATTTGACATCTAAATATTGACGAATTTTTGCGAATATTTGCTCCTCTCGGAAAGGCTTGTTAATTAAATCATCGCAGCCTGCTGAGATGATGGCTTGTCTTTGTTCTTCAAAAGCGTGAGCAGTTAAAGCAATAATAATAGGATGAGCATTAGGAAAAACTGCCGCTTCATTTCTCGCTTTAATCAACTTTGTAGCGGCATAGCCATCAATAACAGGCATACGCATATCCATAAAAATTAAATGTGGTTGCCATACTTGCCACAGGGTTATGGCTTCCTCACCATTTGCTGCTTCACGCACTGTAAAACCCTTCATTTGCAGCAATTTAACCAATACCAAACGATTTTCTAAAACATCATCGACAACCAAAATTCGGTACTCTGTTTGTTCTGGTGCTAAACCCAGAACTCGGCGTTGAATTTGCCTAACTGGCTCTTGACTAATTGAGGCGAAACCAATATCAATCTGAAAAGTGAAAATACTGCCAATACCTTCTTGACTGCGGACAGTTATATCACCCCCCATCAATTGCACATATTTCCGACTAATCGCTAAACCTAGCCCAGTTCCTTGTTGAGATTTGCGACCGATTTCCGTTTGGCCAAAGGCTTTAAACAACAAGCCAATTTCTTGTGGAGAAATACCGACACCTGTGTCTTGTACCTCAAAAATCAGAGAATGGGGAATAATTGCTGTATCTGTGTGTCTTTGAATTATTTGGTCTGCTAATTTGACACGCAGAGTCACACAGCCTGTAGATGTAAATTTAATTGCATTTCCCAAAAGGTTGAGTAAAATTTGCCGTAGTTTGTTGTCGTCTGTTTGCACATATTGCGGTAGCTGTGGTGCATATTCAAATCTCAGTTGTAAGCCTTTGGACTCGGCACGCACACGCAACATTTCTTCGAGGTTGTTTAATAAAGCAATTAAGTCAAAATTACTGATATTTAACGTGGTCTTGCCTGCTTCGATTTTAGACATTTCTAAGATGTCGTTGATTAAGTTGAGTAGATGTTCACCTGCACGATTGATAATTGCTAGGTTCTGTTGATGTCCTTTTGACAGTTCATGGTCATAGCTCATAATTTGCGTAAAGCCAAGAATTGCGTTAAGTGGTGTGCGTAATTCGTGGCTCATATTGGCAAGAAATTCGCTTTTGGCTTTGTTAGCAGCATCGGCAGTAATCACCGCTGTTTGTAATGCTTGTGATTGTCTTTGCGTTTGTACTAACAGTTCGGCTTGTTGTAAAGCAACTCCTAAATGATTGCCAATTTGAACGACAATGTTAATTTCTCCTGTTTTCCATTGCCGAGGGCTGGAGTTTTGATAACTGGCTAGTAATCCCCACAATTGGCTACCGCAAAAAATTGGCACAATAATATAAGCTTTTGCTTGGAAGCGTTCTAATAAGTCTATATAACAAGAATCAAACTCGGCTTGATAAATATCTGCAACACAACGAAAACTAGCCTCTTGCTTATAAACACCACCTTGGGTTGCTTGCAAATAAGTATCTTGAATTGGATAAGCTGCACTTTCTAAAATTCTTTCTAGACATCGACCATCTTCTAACGCATTGTTGGTCACGATGGGATCACTTCTCTGTTCTAACATCAGAGAAATCCAACCTTCATTCATTGATTCTGAGACAAATTCACCACTCCAATCGGCATTGAAACGATAGACAACCACCCGATCGCAATTAAGTATTTGTCTTAATTCTTCAGTGGTGGCGGCAAAGATTGTGTTTAAATCTAAAGTCTGACGCATTCTTTGAATTACTTGGGCGATGGCTTTTTCTCGTTCGGCACTTTCCCGTAAGGCTGCTTCTGCTAGTTTACTCTCAGTAATATCTGTAATTGTCCCTATGTGTCCAGTAATTTCTCCATTTTCGTCAATTTCTGGTATTGCTTGGCAAATCACCCAAACACTTGTACCATCAGGACGCATAAAACGATGCTCACATTTATATAGAGATTTAGCTGCTATTGCTGCATACCACGTAGTAAAAACGCGATCGCGGTCATCTGGATGCAAAGCTTTCGCCCAGCCTGCACCCATAGCTTCTGATTGATTTAAGCCAGTAATGTCACACCAGCGCTGATTGAGATAAATGCAATTACCTAACTCATCAGTATGGTATATGCCTACAGGTGAAGCCTCGGATAATGTTTGATAGCGCAGCCGACTTGCTTGCAAAGCTAATTCTGCATGTTTGCGATCACTAATGTCTACTACAACTGTACCTACGCCAGAAATATAGTTATCTTCGCCAGGAATAGGAAAATAAGAAACCAAAAAATAACCTAGTGTTTCTGGTTGCTTGGGCTTGGGTGTACAAATTTCTAAATTGAGAATTCTTTCTCCAGTTAATAAAACATGTTCGTAAAATGGCGCTACTAAAGGGGCAATTTGGGGGATAACTTCATATATTTTCCTGCCAATATGTTCTGCTTGAGACAAGCCATTAATATCCGCTAAAACTTGATTAATCTGCACATACTGTAATTGCTTATCTAATATATTCATCCCTACAGGCGCACTGCTAAAAAAGGCATTAAGCTGTGCTTCTCGCAGCGCCAATTCTCGTTCTAAAGTTTTGCGTTCTGTAATATCTTTATGAGTCCCGGTCATTCGCAAAGGCTGACCCCAATCATCACATTCGACAATTTTTCCGCGAGACTGAATCCACTTCCATTCACCATTAGCACAGCGCATCCGACACTCAACTTCATAAACAGCACTCACACCTTGAAAATGAGCTTTTAAAGCGGTAGTGACTATTGCTAAGTCTTCTGGATGGATAAATTGCTCGAAAACTTGCGAAACATTTGTAACACAGTTTTCTTCATAACCCATCATTTTTGCCCACTGTAAGTCACTATATATCTCACCAGTGCTGAGATTCCAATCCCACAAGCCCAAATCGCTGGCTTCTAGGGCAAGTTGTAAACGTTCTTCACTTTGTCTATGGGCAGCTTCAATCATTTTACGCTGAATCAAACTGCCTAATTGGGTAGCAACAGCCCCGACTAACATCAGCAAACGCTTATCTATTAATGCTGCACTGCGTTTAAAAAATACTAAAACTGCTAACACCTCACCATCAGCTAAAATTGGTACACCAAAAGCAGCTTTTAATCCTACTTTAGCCGCTTGGGGCGATCGCAAAAACACTGGTTGTTCAGCGGCCGAAACATCTTCAATCCATTCTGGTTGTTTAGTTTCCCAAATCCGTCCTGGTAGTCCCTCACCCAAAACAAATTTGATATTTTGACTAACTAGTGAGAATTGCTTTAAGCTAACATCCTCTCCATGCCAAACTAAGTTATGTTCTAAAACTGTGTCATCATCACTAGGTAGCCATGCTTCACCAAAATCCCAGTTGATGGAATGACAAATTAAGCGCAGTACTACTTTTAACGCACTATTCACATCAACTGCACGAGTAATAGCTTGAGATGTTAACAGCAGTAACCTGCTTTCATTTTCTGCCTGTTTACGTTCAGTAATATCTTTAGCTGTACCTAAAACATATTTTTGCCCATCAATTTCGATTATTTCTGCACTGAACAGCATTGTTTTGATCTCGCCACTGGCGATACAAAAATCAACTTCATAGTTGCGGAGAGATTTTGTTTGTTGCAGAATTTGAGTGAGAAAAATACTTTCTTGACAATTAGCCCAAATCTGTAATTCTTGGTCAGTGCGACCAATCACTTGGTGTCGAGCATAACCAAATAGCCGACAAAAACTATCATTAACTTCGATGTAGCGAATCTCTGGCAATATACATAAGATAATTGGGTCAGGAGAAGCTTTAAAGGCTGATGCCAACTTGGCTTCAGACGCTCGACGTGCAGTTTCGGCTCGTTGACGTTCCCGTGCTTCCAGTACCAAAGAAGCTAAATTTGTCAGAGAACGAGCAAAATTTTGGTCTTCTAGTGTCCACTCACGCAATACTTCTAGCACCTCCAAACACAAAACTCCCACGGTCTTGCCGGCTAATCTAATTGGTGTATCGAGGATAGAAATAATGTTCAGATCTGAGTAAGATTGAGAAAATTCTTTAGTTCGATGATCAGTGTAAACATTCTCCACAGCAATTACTTCTTCTTGCTGCAAAGCTTGAAAATAAATCGGATAATCTACTATAGCTAAAGTGTATCCTTCACTATGTTGATGACGACTTTGCTCAAATAAGTCCAGGCAATAGATGGAAGTTGAAGCTTGATTATATAACCAGATACTAGCTCGTTCAATTTCCAGATTTTTGGTAGCTGCTTCTGTAATTTCTCCAAACGCTGCCTTGATATCGCCTTGATACAATATCTGATTTTTTGCTAATTCTGTTAATACTAAATTATGATTATGAAGCTTAATATTCGGTAGCTTGAGAGTTTGTTCTGTAGATTCACCTTCTTTTTGTGTTAATGCCAACTTTCGCTGATGTTGAAGATGAATGCAATTTTGCACTCGGATTAAAATCTCTGGCGCACAAAGTGGTTTAGTAATATAGTCAATAGCTTGTAATTGAAAGAATTTCTCTTTATCCTGCAAAGTTTCTATGGGACTGAGAAAAATTATGGGAATATTTTGAGTTTGTTTATGAGCTTTGAAATGTTGACATACTGTATAACCATCCATTTCTGGCATGAGAACATCAAGTAAAATTAAATCAGGTAATGTTTCTCGCACTGCATCTATTGCTAGTTTACCCGCCGTGAATTTTTGTACCTGATAATTTTGACATTCAAGAAGTTGAGTTAAAAAATTTAAATCTTCAGGTTGATCATCAATTAATACAATTTTTATCGATTGATCATACATATTTTCTAAATAATTTTAGATTTTATTAAGAATGTATCGTCATCAAAGTTATAGGACTTACGCAAAAAACCTCTCAAACCCTCATGTCTCTGTAAAGTCTGTGCCTCTTTGTTACCCTACCCTTCGGGAACGCCTGACGGCGAACGGGAAGCCGCTGGCGTGTCTACAATTTTTAGTGTCTTGTGCGTAAGTCGTGAGTTGGCAGAAAATGTATTTCTAAAATTAGAAAATTATTAATAAATATAACGCAAGTAGAAAATATGCGGATTTTTCCCAGACTTCTTGATGTACACAAAATTTTGAGAAAGTTGATCCCCCAATCAATCAGCAAGATGCTTATAAGATAAATTTAATTGTTTTGTGGGTGTTTATGTGAAAAATAGATACTAGGAGTAGGCTGTGGAGAATAAACATTTTTCTGTTGATTTGTAGGTTTTTCTTGTGATTCAGAGTCTTGACCAGATATCTTCACAAGTTACTCATTTTTTTAGTGTTCAATTTTCGTTGGGTTTGGTATTTGCTGCGTAACTACGAAAATTAGATGTGGTTTAGTTAAATCAAATGCAGCATATCAAGTAACTTGTAGCGATAATTGCTTTCATCAAGATTTTGACAGCGATCGCGCCACATAATTTAGATCAGAACATCAAGACTATTGATTAATTTAAGCACAGGAGGAAATAGATGGAAACTCAACCAACTCGCCCATCACCAACACTTCCAGAAATTCCCCTTGGCTATCTCAACATTATGGGTTATGTTGACGAGTCAGAAGTTAATGGCCCTGGTTGTCGCGCTGTTGTCTGGGTACAAGGTTGTCGTCGTGAATGTCCTGGTTGCTTTAATCTTGAGTCTTGGCCATTTGAAATTAACCAACTGATTTCTGTTGATACCCTCGCTGAACAAATACTCAGTAAACCACAAAACACTGGTGTAACTTTCTCTGGCGGTGAACCCTTTTGGCAAGCATCTGCTTTAGCTGCTTTAGCACGTAAACTGAAAGCAGCTGGCTTAAATGTTATGTCTTTTTCCGGTTTTACCCTCAAGCAACTCCAGTCTGAATCTGCACCTTCAGGTTCGCAAGAATTATTAGAACAGTTAGATATTCTAATTGATGGGCCATTTGTAGAATCTCTGGCGATTAATTCTCCCAACTCACCAGTTTCTTCCAGTAATCAACGGGTGAATGTCTTTAACCCAGCTTTAGCTGACCAAATCACTTGGGCTAGTGACCAAATCGAAATCCACATTCTCAAGGATGGCAGCCGCATTGTCACAGGCTATCGCGGGCGACTGGAATTGACTTAAATTTTTTACAGATATCCATAAATTAACGTGCGCCGCCAACAGCGACACACGTTAATGATATTCTTGATCCAAAAGTCATCAATAAATATTTTTTAATTACCTAATTATAAGCTGAAACTTTTTTGTGCAATATCGCAAGATAGAATTCCAATTTATTTTTTTATGACTAAAGAATAATTTTTAACTGAATCAATCAGTCTATAACAGAAGCATAGGTAATTAATACATACCTATATCAACTAAGTGAGGTCAAGATTATGCTATTACAAACAACTGTGTCTGATTTACTTGTAGATTTATCTACAGAAAAACAGCAATTTTTAGCTGGTGGATGTGGATCCTATGGTCGTAGTCAAGAACCCAGCCAAGGATCATCACCAGCAGAAACATCACCAGAAATGTCATCGCCAGTAGTGGTATCGCAACCGATAGCACGTCTAGCAGTAGGGAGTATCATTACAGTAACACCATTTGCCAAGTGTTTACCTGGACAAAGTTGTTACGGCACAGAAGATTCTCAAACTCAAGATTAATGATATTTTGAGAAATCCTCTTGAAAACTTAAACTTTTGAATCAGTAGGAAAAGTCTCTTTTGTCTTTTCCATCAATTAAGTCAATGAAGCAGAGAAATAAGTTTTAATTTATTTCTCTGTTTATCTATAAATATTTTTAATTAATTGCTAAAGGCGTAAAGGTATGCTTCCTTACAAAAACCCAGGCATATAAGAGTTTGAGCGCAATTGTATTAAAATTAGAGATGGGTAGATTTTGAGTTTGTAAGTAATTAGATATAAATGAAATTTATTGGGATTGATTTAGGTTGGAAATCGCAACCAAGTGGTTTATGCTGTTTACAATTAATAGACGGAAAGTTGCAATTAATCGATTTAGATCGCCAAGATGCGATCGCAGATATTTTAAATTGGCTAGATACTTGGGTAAAACTAGAAGAATCAGCTATCATTGCAGTTGATGCACCAACTCTTATTCCTAATGCTACAGGTAGTCGCCTACCAGATAAACTCAGTCATAAATACTTTGGCAAATATCACGCTGGTTGTTATCCAGCAAATCAAAACTTACCCTTTGCCGAGCGAACAATTAACTTTGGGTTAGAATTAGAATCGCGTGGTTTTGTTCATGCACCAACAATAGAAGCAAAAAAATTTGGTAGATATCAAATAGAAGTTTTTCCTCACCCGGCGATAGTCCATTTATTTAATTTAGAACGTATTCTTAAATATAAAAAAGGACGCATCAATGAGCGCCGCCAAGAATTAATTAAACTCTATCAATATATTCTCGAAGTTTTACCCAATCTCGAACCGAAACTCGAATTGAATCAAAAGCTAAATGCTAAACAATCTCATCCTTTTCCTTTTGATTTTTTCCTTTTACCTTCCACAGGTGCAGCCCTTAAAGCGATTGAAGATAAACTTGATAGTTTAATTTGCGCTTATGTAGCTGCACACTGGTGGTATTGGGGAGAACAACGCAACTTAGTATTAGGCGATCGCACCACAGGTTACATTGTCATCCCCAATAAAAGTGAAAAGTAAAAAGGTAAAAGTGTTACTTTTTACTTTTCACTTTTGACTTTTACCTTCTATTCCGCCCAAGCAATTAATCTTGGTTCATAAGCATTAGACAAGTGTGGGTGCTTAGGTAACACACGCAAGGACAAGCCTTGTAAACCAGAGGTATTGTAGATAATATCTGCCGTGTAGACACTCAAGCCTTGAGAATCTTGGCCTTGGTAATCCATGACTACTGGTGTCGCATTAACGATTTCACCGTTAGCATCAATTACGCCTTGATATAACTCCACTTGGATATCATCATTGCTCAAAGTTGCTAAATCCACTTTGGCCTTGACAGCAACGCTTTGGTTAACCTTAATATCTGAACCAACTGAGACATCAATATCTTTGATAATGAGGTTAAACCAGTGGTCGCTGAGTTTAGCTTTCCAAGCAGCTAATTCCTTAGCTGGGGCGTAATTATCAGCAATCAGAGTATGACAGCGATCGCTGGCTGGGAAATAAGCCTGTTGAGCATAATCCCGTACCATCCGCGCTGTATTAAAGAACGGACAGTTCAAGCGAATTGCATCTTTCATTTTGGCGACCCAAGGTCTAGGCAGACCATCATCGTCTCGGTGGTCATAAAATAGAGGCACAACTTCTTTCTCTAACAAATCGTAGAGAGCGTTAGCTTCCACTTCATCTTGATAATTGGGATCTTCGTAATTTTCGCCATGTCCAATCGCCCAACCTGTGCGGACAAAATCAGCTTCATCCCACCAACCATCTAAAACACTTAAATTTGGCAACCCATTCATCGCGGCTTTCATCCCGCTAGTACCGGAAGCTTCCCGTGGACGACGGGGTGTGTTCAACCAGATATCGCAACCCGCTACCATTAACCGAGCGATATGAATATCGTAGTTAGGAACAAAAACAACCTGTTTTTCTAAATGGTGTTCGTGGATAAAGTGATTGATATCACGAATCAGTTCTTTTCCCGGAATATCTTTGGGGTGAGCTTTACCAGCAATGACAAATTGGACTTTACGGGTTTTATCACCGAGTAAGATGTGTTTAATGCGTTCTAGATCGCGCATCCACAGGGTAGCGCGTTTATAAGTAGCAAACCGTCGGGCAAAACCAATGGTTAAAACATAAGGATCTAATACTTCTTGGGCTTGGGCAATTTCCGAAGCCGAAGCACCGCGATCGCGTAAATGCTTAACTAAATGCTCTCGCACGTAAAGTACCATATCCAAGCGGCAGCGTTCGTGATTGCGCCACAACTCCTCATCGGGAATGGCTTCCATTCGCTCCCACAGTTGGTTCTCTGGTGGTACTGACGACCAGTTTGGCCCTAAGTAGCGATCGTACAACTCTTGAGTTGATTTAGCTACACAACTGCGGGCGTGAACACCGTTAGTAATAGCTGTGATTGGAACTTCTTCGACTGGGACTTTCTTCCACAATCCTTGAAACATTTGCCGCGATACCACACCATGTAGCTGCGCCACCCCGTTAGAAAACGTCGCCATTTTCAACGCCAGCACTGCCATACTAAACGGTGCAGATAAATCGCCCGTATTTTCTCGCCCCAATCCTAAAAATTGCTCTTTGGGTAAGCCAAAAATATCTGCATAATATCCCAGATAATACAAAATCTTATCGGGAGGGAACAAGTCAATTCCCGCAGGTACAGGTGTGTGAGTTGTAAAGATGTTGCTAGACATCACCACCTGTTTAGCTTGGGCATAGCTCAAACCTTCTTCTTGAATCAACAGCCGGATGCGCTCTAAAGCCGAGAAGGCAGCATGTCCCTCATTCATGTGGTAGGCGGTGACATCATAACCCAAAGCTTTGAGCATCTGCACACCACCGATCCCCAACATAATTTCTTGGTGGATACGCATATCGATATCGCCACCATACAGCTGATCTGTGATGTCGTGATCGTATTGGTTATTGGGTTCGATGTTGGTGTCTAACATATATAAAGGCACCATTCCCACCTGTACCCGCCACACTCTGGCGTACACCTTGCGCCCCGGATAATCAACAGCAATCTGCAATTCTGAACCGTCGGGATTGCGTTCCAAATGCAAGGGCATATTATAAAAATCGTTGATGGGGTAGCGCTCTTGTTGCCAGCCATCAGCGTTGAGATATTGAGCAAAATACCCTTGTTGATAAAGCAAGCCCACACCCACGAGGGGTAGTCCCAAATCACTAGCCGATTTTAGGTGATCACCAGCCAGAACGCCCAAACCACCAGAATAAACAGGTAAACAGTCAACCAAGCCAAATTCTGCCGAAAAATAGGCATAACATTCTTTGGGCTTTTGACTGCGTTGTTTCTGATACCAAGTTCCTTCTTGGAGATAATCCTCTAATTGACGGGCAGCACGATCCATTTGTGCTAAAAAGCCATCATCTTCCACTACCTCCAACAGCCTCGCTTGGGAGATAGTACCCAGCATCAACACTGGGTTATGGCGGCTAGATTCCCATAAATCCGTATCTAAACGGCGAAATAAATCTTTTGTCTCAACATTCCAATCCCAATGCAAATTATATGCCAGCCGTCGCAGTGGTTCCAGGCGCGGTGGTAGTGATGGGGAAACATTAAAAGTGCGAATTGGCTGCATAGGTTAGCAACTCTCCAAGTTCAGCTATGGTTATTGTTTACCTTCTTTCTGCAATGTTGCCAATTCTTTATACTGTGTTTGTGAAATACTGATGACTTTGTTAAGTATTTAAAACTTGCACGAGAATTACGGCTAAATCTTGCCCCAAGCATCTTTGTTCTTGTTCTGTGTTCTCCTTTAGTATCTGCTTAGTGAGCAAAATTTAACAATTGACACGTATCACATTACAACTCCCATTCCCGCCATCACAGAGAGGTGAATGCCTAAATAGGAGTGTTTAACTGCCCAAAGAAGGCTGATCTTGGGTATTTTTTGGCATTTTTAGAGTTTGAGCCGCTGCATAAGCCAATTCTGCTGCTATTCTATAAGCAAGCTTTATATTAGACTTATGATTAGAATGATTAGCTTGTCGATGCTTTAACTCTTTTTGAACCTCACCAGAGGCGATCGCTCGCTGCAAAATAATAAAAGCATCCAAATCTTCTGAGTCATAGTCTTGCCGTAATAACACTTGTATCTGGTTCTGCTCGGCGATACTCAAATAACCAGTTCTAAAAGCTTGCTGGACGATTTGTTTAATTTCCACCATAATTTCAACCAGTGTGGCAGTTCATGAAAGGAGCTTAGTCTGTAAATTTGGTCTTCTTGTGAGGATTCCTACTAAGAACTTGCATTTTCTCTAGATTTCAAAATTTATAATGGCGGATATCCCAGACACATCGTCCATTTGGCTCACCTGATCGGGTGATTTACAATTTTGAGATTATGGTTATCTCTCAATCTAGTTCAGTTCAGACTGTAGCCCTATAAGGGGAAGGTAACAGGTTTATCTGAAATGTGTTGACATATCACTGCCCAATAGTAGCGCAGATATCATTTAATAACTTTCATACCTGCTATGTTTTTTTTGGCTAACAAGGATTCTATAAAAAAAATAAATTTTTTCTAGTGTAGTCAACATAGAATAGCGAGGAGCATCCCAATTTTGCCAATTGACCAAATGAAAATTGGTCATTGCGTGGGCGTTAGCCTTCCTAAAGGATATGGAGCGAAGCAAAATGTCGCAATCGCAGCAGCTAGACTTTGCGATTCCTAAGCTTCATTTCATTACAATCGCCATGACAAAATATGTTTTTACACATTTGGTATGCTCCAGAAAAGCGAATTGTCTCAATGTAATTTTGATGCCGAAGATAAAATCTTTCATCCTGCTATTTATCCGGAAACCAATGTTGTTTAAGATACCAATTTCCGGCAATCAATCATATTTTGATTATCTTCCTACTTGGGAGTGAGACATCAAAAATAAAATGTGTTATTGTGGGAGGCAATTATTATGAAAAGCCACTCATCTAAATGAAATCGTGACTTTGTTAAGTTGTAAATCATCTTTGTGCAACATGAGCGTAGCTCCATATTCTAAAAATTTATTGCAAGAAATTCGCCATTGCAGTCGGGGAAGCGCTTACTTGTTTGCACCGATGGTAAATTTTAATGTGATGGCTGAAGTTGGTGATACTCCACCTTAGTAAAATTTAATTAGCTTAAGAATAACAACACAATTGGCAGCAATATTATATTGTGATTACTCAAAAATCAAGAGCAGATGTTGAGTTTTATCGATCAAATATGTATTGGTGTGGTAAAAGCTTGTGCTTGTTAAATTAAATCATTGAACATCATTTCCGAAAATTACATATAGCCACTTGCGGGTAAATCCAGCAGATTGCCGGTGAATGGGGACAAATTTTTAGAACGAAAGCATATACTCAAAGCCTTTCAAATCTGTGATTCGTTCCCTGTTCCCTGCTGTATATCTAGCTAATCAAACTATTTAATAGTCAGATGTTTGAGCTTGCCATAGTAGCTGGAAAACCCGACAAAAGTAATTGATGGAGAGATAGATAATTTCCAGCGATCTCCAGAACTGGACGTTCCGCAAATATAGCTATTTACTGCTATTTTTCGCCGAAAAATAGCGCATTACTTCGACAGTTTTTGCCTAAATTTTTCACTGAAATGTAACTTGAATTATTCCAAATCAGCCGCACTACCAAAAGACACTAATTATCAATTCAGCTAACACAAATTCGTCTCAGAGATAAGCGGTCATGAGTAACCAAAAACATTTTTCTAAATCCCAACGCCTCAAGGAATTACTGCTCATCACATTGTTAGGAGATATTCCCACCCTTGCCCTAGGCACAAAACTCCGAAGTTGGTTATATCGCAGCATTTTTGCTCAGTTAGATAGCTCAGTTTACATTCAAAATGGTGTGGAATTTCTGGGAACAGATAGAATTAGCATTGGTAAAAAAGCGCATATTTTTAAAGGTGTCAGAATCGATGCTCAAGGACACTCAAATAATCACATTTATTTAAGTCATGGGGTGGCTATAGAACGTAACGTTGATATTGGGTGTTTAGACAACACATCTATTTATATTGATGAAGAAACCTTTATTGGACCTGATGTATGTATTGCCGGGCCAGGAGATATTATCATTGGCAAGCGCTGTCTGATTGCTGCCCACTCAGGCATATATGCTAACAATCACAATTTTTCTAATCCCCTAGAACCAATTAAATCCCAAGGTATTACTCGTCAAGGAATTGTCATTGAAAATGATTGTTGGTTAGGACATGGAGTGACGGTATTAGATGGGGTAACTATCGGTGAAGGCAGTGTGATTGGCGCAGGTGCGGTTGTCACCAAAGATATTCCGCCATTCTCCGTGGCCATTGGTGTACCTGCACGAGTCATCAAAAATCGGATGAGTCAATCATTGGAGAGAGGTGTAGGCATCTCTTCTACATAATTACCACCGCTTCTAAAGAAAAGTGTGTCTTTTTTTTCCTTTAGAGAACAAAGCCGTAGAATAACGATGACTTAAGTTATACCCACCCTGTTGATGACAGTCTTAGTCAGAAACAGGGTATTCGCATTGGCTTTACCGATGCCGATGGTTCTCGCATTGTGGTGCAACTTTCTGGTACAAGTACTCAAGGTGCAATCCCAAGAGTTTATTGAGTAAGCTACGAGCCAACCCGCAGAACATAACCTTGATCCCCAATCAGTACTTGCTTGTTTCATTACTTTTGCTGAAGAAGTAGTTCAGCTTTGAGAACTAACGGGACGAGAACCATTTGAGAACTAACGGGACGAGAACCAACTGTGATGACTTAGGGCTGAGTGCTAAGTCAGAAGTTCTGATTTGCCTACTCTCTATTCTCAATAGGAAATAATTATGACCACATTTGAGCAAGCTCCAATATTTCAATGTGAATTTGAAGATGATCGCACAGGGTTAAGTAAAGAAACCATCAAACGCGCCCTTGCTGATAATCTTTTTTACATCCAAGGTAAAGTTCCAGCCACAGCCACACCCAATGATTACTACATGGCTTTAGCTTACACAGTACGCGATCGCATGTTGCAACGCTGGTTCAAAACCACTGAAGTATATACAAAAAAAGGTGTCAAAGTTGTCAGTTATCTCTCAGCCGAATTCCTCTTGGGGCCGCACTTGAGTAATAACTTGATCAATTTGGGAATTTACGATCTAGTGCGTCAAATAGTAGAAGAATCCGGGCTAGATTTTGTCCAATTACGGGAAACTGAAGAAGAACCAGGACTAGGGAATGGTGGTTTAGGTCGCCTTGCAGCCTGTTACATGGACTCCCTGTCAACTTTAGAAATTCCTGCCATTGGCTATGGAATTCGTTACGAATTTGGCATCTTTGACCAAGAAATCCGCGATGGTTGGCAAGTAGAAATTACGGATAAATGGCTACACTTAGGCAACCCTTGGGAAATCCCCCGCCTAGAAGAAACCATAGAAGTTAAGTTTGGCGGGCGCACCGAAGCTTATTACGATGAAAAGTGTCGCTATCGCGTACGTTGGATTCCCGATAAAGTGGTGAAGGGTGTTCCCTACGATACACCCATATCAGGTTATAACGTCAACACTGTCAATACCTTACGGCTGTGGAAAGCGGAAGCTCCTGAATCTTTTGAATTCCAAGCGTTTAACGTTGGTGACTACTACGGTGCTGTTAACAGAAAGGTAGTTTCCGAAAATATTACCAAAGTTCTTTATCCAAATGATGAATTGATAAAAGGCAAAGAACTGCGGTTAGAACAACAGTATTTCTTTGTTTCTTGTTCTTTGCAAGACATGATCCGGCTGCACTTGCAAAAAGGCGAGAGCTTAGATACTTTTCATCAGTCCTTTGCAGTGCAACTTAATGACACCCACCCATCCATCGGTGTAGCCGAATTAATGCGGCTGTTAGTCGATGAGTATGAAATAGAGTGGGATCAGGCTTGGCAAATCACTCAAAACACCTTTGGTTACACTAACCATACGCTATTACCAGAGGCTTTAGAAAAATGGTCTTTAAGCCTATTTAAGAATTTACTCCCCAGACATTTGCAAATTATTTATGAAATTAATCAGCGTTTCTTAGGTCAAGTGCGTGCTAAATATCCCAACGATAGCGATCGCCTAGCGCGACTATCATTAATTGATGAAAGTGGTGAAAAGTATGTGCGGATGGCAAACCTAGCCAGTGTTGGCTCCCATGCGATTAATGGTGTTGCAGCCCTACATACAGATTTACTCAAGCGTGATGTGCTGGGAGATTTTCACGAACTTTGGCCAGAGAAATTCAGCAACAAAACCAATGGAGTCACACCACGCCGTTGGATAGTAGTAAGTAATCCCCAATTAGCTAACTTGATCACTCGCAAAATAGGGACAAATTGGATTAGTCATCTAGAAGATCTCAAGCAACTCGAAGCCTTTATCGAAGATGCTGAATTTTGTCGGGAATGGCGGCAAACCAAACAGGACATTAAGAGCTATTTGGCAGGGTATATTCGGGAAAACCACGGAATTGAAGTGAATCCCGAATCACTGTTTGATGTGCAAGTGAAGCGATTGCATGAGTACAAGCGTCAACACCTAAACGTGCTGCACATCATCACACTCTACAAGCGAATTAAAGATAACCCCAACATTGAAATCACACCCCGCACATTTATTTTTGGTGGTAAAGCTGCTCCTGGCTATTTCATTGCCAAATTGATCATTAAACTGATCAACTCCGTTGGTGATGTAGTTAACAATGATCCCGATGTGCGCGATCGCCTAAAAGTAGTATTCTTACCTGATTACAATGTGCGTTTTGGTCAAAGAGTTTACCCAGCCGCCGACCTTTCCGAGCAAATTTCCACCGCTGGTAAAGAAGCTTCTGGCACTGGTAACATGAAATTTGCCATGAATGGGGCGCTGACTATTGGCACACTGGATGGTGCGAATATCGAAATCCGCGAAGAAGTGGGAGCAGAAAACTTCTTCTTGTTTGGATTAACAACCGAAGAAGTCTATGACTTAAAATCCAAAGGTTATAACCCTTGGGATTATTACCATAGCAATCCCCAACTCAAACAAGTAATTGACCTGATCAGTTCTGGATTTTTCTCTCACGGTGATACTAATTTATTCCGTCCCTTAGTAGACTCGCTCTTGTACCACGATCCCTACATGCTGTTTGCCGATTACCAGTCTTATATTGACGCGCAAGACCAGGTAAATCAAGCTTACCGTGACCAAGAACACTGGACACGGATGTCAATTCTCAATGCAGCACGTATGGGCAAGTTTTCTTCTGACCGAGCCATCTTAGAATATTGTCAAGAAATCTGGAATGCTGTGCCAGTGAAAATCGAACTAGAAGAATATATTCAAGGGAGGGCTGGTTTGAAAGTGTAACCCTCATTTCTCAAAGGCTTCAGGCGTTTGATGGGGCAGAGGGGCAAGGGGAGAGGTTACTTTCATTTCCCCCCTCCTCCCCTGCACAAGCGGAGGCTTTGAAAGGTGTGGTGAGAAATACGGGTGTAAGGGTTTTGAACACCTACACCCCCACACCCTGAAACTTCAGGAAACATCTGGCATTAATTAACGTCACAACATTAGCCAGTCAACAACTACATCTCACAGGCATCTACGAATCAAACAAACCACAGTATGAGATAATGTCCAAACTTGTGCCATACTCTATGGGTTGGTCATAACATAGCCCTCCACTCTCAATAGAGTGCGCTCAAAAGGAGACAAGATTTGGGTAAGATAAAGGAGCTATCTTTTCTGCATAGCAGATACTGAGAGAAGCTTTTTTCCGACCCCCTTTGGAGATATTTCTATGCTGACTTTAAAAATCGCTGTTTATATTGTTGTTGCCTTCTTTGTGACTATCTTTGTCTTCGGATTCTTGTCAAATGATCCTGCTCGTAACCCCGGTCGTCGGGATTTAGAGTAAGAACAAGACAAATTATCCGCGACTGCCGTCAGGTGGAAAACACCCAAAGTCACGGACGATTGCTTGCTATCCTACAGGAAAGCTTTACGCCTAAAACTGAATGGCAGTTGCTACAACAGGGAAAATCCGCAGCCAGTGGCTCAAACGGAGTTTCCCTTCGCAGTAACTGGGTTTCGACACAAAGTAATCATGGTGAAACATACTGCCTGGATCATTCCAACAGACACTAGTACAACAAGGCAAAAGTAAAAAGTCAAAAGGAAAAAGAAAGAATAGTGATACCACGAGCTTCTTAGCAATTCCAGATGGTCTGTTTATTTACGCCAACCTGTATTAAGCTTTTCATGAGTTTAGCTGATGGCAAAGTTGCTATCCATTAGGAAGCCCCCCTCTGTCACAAACACAGGGCATTTTGGCAAAGCAATCTCCTTGACAATGCAGTTTCCTCTTTTTAGCAGCTTGCTGTATGTAGGCAGAAAGCAAAAGTCGGAAGACAACAGGTGAGTTTATCTTTTCGGCTATTCGTTGGCTATTTGTTCGGTTAATTTTGCCCAGATATGCTTCATCCAGTTCTGCCGCCTACACCGCCTCCTGTTTTTGAACCTATAAAATCTACAAATTCTCTGCCATCGGTTAGTAACGCCCAAATTCATGCGTTTGTAGAGCCAGTTAGTAATACCCAAAACCTTCCAGAAAAGTCCCAAAGTACCAAAACTGCGGATAGTAAAAATGTACCGCCTCAGACATTAGTACCGATCGCATCGGCTGCCGATAATCTAGGAACTGCGAAAACTATACCCACTCCCAATACACCAGAAACTCTACCCCCAGCACTTTCGCCGTTTTCTCCATCGAGAAATGCTGCAACTCTAGGACAACCTTTAGGTATTGGTTATGGCATTCAGACAGTAAATGTAAGTGGTGAGAATCCACCTCAAACTGGCTCAAATATTCAGCAATTCCCATCACCAGAACAAGTTGTCACTGAAAAAATTATCCAGCCAACATCTGTTCAGCAATTCCCATCACCAGAACAAGTTGTTGCGGAAAAAGTAACTCCACCACCATCCCCAACACCAACTGCTGCGCCACTACAAAAACCAGAAAATATCAATCTCTCTGGTACTTTTAGCGATGAGGTACCAAGTAATCAGCCAGTCCAAAATATTATTGAGTTTAAATCTCGTAACCTCAGCAACGAATCAACTACCCCAACAAACATAGAATTCACATCACCCAACCAACCAACTCCAGCAGCACCTAGTTCTCCAACACCCCAACCATCATCTCCCACAACCACACCAGTAGTGCGGGAGAGAATTGTCGAAGTTATCTCCGATCGGCAAGAGTATGATGAGCAACGGCGAATTGTCACGGCTGAAGGTAATGTAGTTGTGCGATTTGATGGGGCTGTAGTGGATGCCGATCGCCTACAAGTGAATTTAGCAAATTTAATTGCTGTCGGTGAAGGGAATGTTGCGCTCACCAGAGGCGATCAGTTGCTGCGCGGTCAACGCTTTACTTATAATTTCTTACAAGATAGTGGAGAATTAGAAAATGGTAGCGGTGAAATTTATATCCCCACATCCTCTACAGATTTAGGCTTTTTACCCGCTGAGAACACCCCTGTTGGTTTGCAACTCAGACCACCAAGCGATCGCATTCGCGCTAATCAGCCACTCACAGATGTCAAAAGTCCGGGACAAGTTAATGTGGTTGTTGGTGGTCGCAGCGCCAGTAATTTGCCCACACCGCCACAAGGTGGAGAAGTTAAACGAGTCCGATTTGAAGCCAGATACATCGATTTTTATCCGCGAGGTTGGCAAGCTAGGGATGTGCGCCTCACAAATGACCCATTTTCGCCACCCGAACTAGAATTACGGGCGAGTAAAGTTACCCTAACACGCCAAGCGCCCTTAATTGACCGGATTAAAACCGAACGTCAACGTTTGGTCTTTGATCAAGGTCTCAGCTTACCCATACCCATAGATAACCAAACCATTGACCGCCGGGAACAAGAAGTCACACCCGCAATTGTTTCTCCTGGCTATGATGGCGATGACCGTGGCGGTTTATATGTGGAACGGAGTTTTACACCGATAAATACAGAAACAGCACGTTGGATCATCACGCCGCAGTTGTTTGTGCAGAAAGCAGCACAGGGCGGTTTTAGTGATCCCGCGTCTTTGTTTGGTGTCAGAAGTAGAGTGAATGCTGCTTTAAGTCCAAAAACTACATTGCGCGGTTCTGGGGAATTAACTAGTTTTGACTTTAGCCAATTAGACTCCAATCTCCGGGCAAATTTGCGACTGCAACAGCAATTGGGCGATCGCAATCCCCATCTTTTAAATTTGGAATATACCTATCGCGATCGCTTATATAACGGTTCTCTCGGCTTTCAAACTGTCCAAAGTAGTTTAGGCGCGATTGTCCTCTCTCCGCTTGTTCCTTTGGGGAAAAGTGGAATTTACCTCGATTATCAAGCGGGCGCACAGTATATCAACGCCAATAGCGATCGTCAAGACATATATGGATCTGACCGTGGTTTTGAGCGAGTCTCGTTAGGTCGTTTGCAAGCCAGTGCTGCTCTCAGCACAGGTGTGTACTTATGGCAAGGAAAGGCATTACCAGCGACAGCTACCGAAGGATTGCGTTATACAGGTAATCCTGTGGTTCCCTACTTACGAGCGGTAGCTAATCTTAGAGGTACTACTAGTTATTACACCAGTGGAGATGACCAAACCACTTTAATTGGTACAGTTGGATTACTGGGACAAATTGGCCATTTTTCTCGTCCCTTTTTCGATTACACAGCCTTTAATATTAGTTACGCCCAAGGTCTTAACAGCGGATTATCGCCTTTTTTCTTTGACCGTTCTGTTGATGTGAGAGTCCTAAGTGCTGGAATTGTTCAACAAATTTATGGGCCATTTCGTATCGGTTTTCAAACATCAATTAACTTGGATACAGGCAGAGAAACCAGTACCGACTATGTTTTAGAGTATAGTCGCCGTACCTATGGCATTACCCTACGCTACAATCCTGTCTTAGAATTAGGCGGCTTCAGCATTCGCATCAGTGACTTTAATTGGACTGGTGGTACAGACCCATTTTCGACTAATCAAGTTAAACCAGTAGTCGGTGGTGTACGCCAAGAATAATCCACTTGAGTAAGTTTTTGAGTCTCATTAGACACCAGCTTTATGTATGTTATTATCAGGTTTTAGCTTTTAGGATAAAGTAAGTAGCCTTTATAAAACGAGAAAAAGCGCTAGGAAACTAGAGGCTAGAAAGTAGTATTTCTGACTCAACAATCAGCACTTTTTATACAAAGGCTAATAGGCTAAAGCGCTGCTATGGCAAAAGTAAAATCAAAATCCCAGAAATCCAAAAACTCAAAAAAGCAGCCTGCAAAAAAGGAAGCACCTACTCTTAGCCTCCAAGAAAGGTTAGCCCAAAAACGTCAAACAACTAAAGCCCGCAAAGAATTCATGGATTTGCTAAGTAAATCCTTATCTGGAGGGCTATTTTTAGGTTTTTTGTTATTTTTATTCGCTGGAATTAAGGCAGCATTACCGGCTGTCTTAGGGATTCTAGTGATGTCTTTTTCTTATAAATATCCCCGTCAAGCTTTAATTGGCTTTATGATTTATGTTCCCTTTGGGGGAACAATTACTTATTACATTGGCAATAGTCCAATTTTGCAATTAGCGAAAGATTCATTTTATATCCCAGTGGCGATCGCACTTTGGCAAATTTGCCGCAAACAGAAGTTGCCTTTCGTTGTTCCCCAACAAATTAAAATTCCTCTGTATTTTGTATTAGCTTCAAGTCTATTAACTCTGGTATTTATTAATGGCGGACAACAACTTAACCCACCGCCTGTAGGGCTATTACAAACACCAGTTAAAGAAATACCTATAGGCTTAGGAATTCTCGGTTTAAAAGTATTTTTAGGTTATGTGCCTTTAATTACTTGTGCTTACTATCTAATTCGGGATAAAAAAGATTTTCTATTGTTAACTCGCTTACAAATTGTTCTCATCTTGATTTGCTGTGGGCTAGGATTTCTCCAATACCTACTATTAGTAGTTGGGGTTTGTGAAGGTACACGAAATTTAGAAGGTGCTGCTTTATTTAAAGCCACACTTGAAGCCCGATGTTATTTTGGCGGAGCTTTAGTCTACAGTCCCAGTCAAGGAATTATTCGCCTCCCAGGAACATTTGTGGCACCTTGGCAATGGGCATGGTTTTTAATTTCTAGCACCTTTTTTGCTTTTGCTACAGGTTTTTCTGACCCATCGGTTTTGTGGAGGCTCACAAGTTTAGGTTCTTTAGCTTTAATCTTTGTCAACGCAGTAGTTTCTGGACAGAGAATTGCTTTAGCCTTAGTACCAACTTGCTTTGTAATGCTGCTATTACTCACTGGTCAAATTGCTAACCTTAAACGGTTTATCCCTATTGGGGTGGGGCTAGTGATGATTTTGGGAATTGCAGTTGTGACTAACCCTGTAGTTGTTCAAGAACGACTAGATAGTTTTTTAGTTCGTTGGAATGCTTCACCGCCGCAAGATTTTATCATCCAGCAATTTGAGGAAAACTGGAAAAACGTTGACACCCCTATAGGAAGTGGCTTAGGTCGGGCGACTAACTCGGCGCGTGCATTAGGTGAGACTAAGTTAGTAGAGACATACTATCCAAAAGTCTTATATGAGGTGGGTATTTTTGGTGTGTTGGGTTTTTTCGCTTTAGTTAATGTCCTGACATTTACTGCGTTCAAGACTTATCGCTCGATAAAAAACCGTAATTTCCGCAGTTACGGAGCATCTATGTGGGTGTTTATATTGTTTATTAGCTACAACACCTACTACTATCCTCTAGACGTTGATCCGGTCGCTGTATATTATTGGTTTTTTGCGGGAGTCCTCTTCAAATTACCAGCACTGGATAAACAAGAAAAAGAAGATGCCGATCCTGAAAAAGTAACCAAGAAAAAACGTTCACAAATCAAGTTTTAATTGATTAGATATTATCTTGGCCGTGACAGATATCATCACAGGTAATTTTACTACCAAAACAACTAATTTATTTGAGTATACAATCACATGAATGATTTGCCTTTAATTTCCGTAATTATACCAACATACGGACGAGAGGAAGCGCTAAAGGATAGTATTGTTGATGTTCTGATTCAAGATTATCCCCATTTTGAAGTTTTGGTAGTAGATCAATCACCAAAACATCAGCTAGAAGTTCAAACTTATTTAGAAGAAGTAGCTGCTTTAGGCAAAATTCAATGGTTTCGTTTGAGTTGGGCTAGTTTACCTGGGGCGCGGAATTATGGTGTGCGGCGGTCATCTGGAGAAATAATTTTATTTATTGATGATGATGTGAGGTTAACGCCTGGGTTTTTAATGGCTCATGCGAAAAATTATTTACAAAATCCAGAAATTGGGGCTGTCGCTGGGCGAGTATTTGACAGAATGAAGTTAGGCGAATCTGGGGGAAACTTACAGATTGAATATCTACCTCCCGAAGCGATGAATCCAGGTATTGCTTGGTATTATCTTGATTTAGTACATACAGTTAAACCCCAACAAGTGCTAACAGCTAGGGGGTGCAATATGTCATTTCGCCGTGAGATTTTCAGTAAGTATGGACTGAGATTTGATGAGAGATTTCGTGGTAGTGCTGTACGGGAAGAATCTGATTTTTGTTTGAGAATCAGAAAGACCGGATATAAGATTTGGTATGACCCAGAATCCCATTTAATTCATTTAGGTGAAGAAACTGGTGGTTGTCATGATATTAGTACGCGATCGCTCAAATATCAATTCACGTTCTATCACAATAATTTTTTGATGGCGTTGAAGAACCTGAATTTTAGTGAATTTTTACAATTATCTGCTAGTTTATTCGATTGTCAGGTTTTAGGACATCCACCTTGTAACAAAAGCGGTTCTTTTGTTGCTGTTTTATCCCGTGCTATGTTCTATATTTTAGGTTTTATCAATGCCTTATCTAGTGTAGTTCAATCACTCTGGGATGATGGGCAGATTTACACTAAGTTGGATCAACAATCACAGATATTAGTTGTTGATAAGCAAACTTCGATGTCTGCTAATTGAAAATTACTGTTGCAATTTTTAGATCACTGACTTCTTGAAAAAGTCGGTGATCTGAGCCTCTCGATAATATAAAACTATAGGCTAATCATAAAATAAACTATTAAATAAAAATGCGTATATTACAAATTGTTCCGTCTATTTCTTTGATTTATGGTGGCCCTAGTCAAATGGTATTAGGGTTAGCTCCAGCTTTAGCAAACGAGGGTGTAAAAGTTACTATTCTGACAACTGATAGTAATGGCGATAATGGTCAACAACCTTTAGATGTACCTTTAAATCGCCCAATTAAACAAGATGGCTATGAAATTATTTATTTTCGCTGTGCGCCATTTCGTCGTTATAAATTTTCGCTAGATTTACTCAATTGGCTGAAAAATCATGCTAATGAATTTGATTTGGCACATATTCATGCTTTATTTTCACCTATTAGTAGTGCAGCGGCAACTGTTTGTCGTCAACAAAAATTACCTTATATTTTGCGTCCTTTAGGTACTCTCGATCCGGCTGATTTACAGAAGAAAAAACAATTAAAAAAGCTGTATATAGAGTTAATTGAACGGCAAAATTTAGCCAGTGCAGCAGCGATTCATTTTACTAGTGAACAAGAAGCAAAAATATCAGAACGATTTGGAGTCAATACAAAAGATTTAGTAATTCCTTTGGGTGTGAAACCGACGCAAAGAATTTCATCAAGTGCAGTAAGCAGTCAGTTAGGTATACCAGAAGATTTGCCTTTGGTGCTGTTTATGTCGCGGATTGACCCAAAAAAAGGGTTGAATTTGTTAATTCCGGCTTTAGAAAAACTCTTGACAAATGATTGCAAGTTTCATTTTATTTTAGCTGGGACAAATCCTCAAGACCCAGATTATGAACAAAAAATTCAAACTCAAATTGAGAATTCACCGTTGCGATCGCATACTACCATTACAGGCTTTGTTAGTGGTGAGTTAAAAGCTGGTTTACTGCAAGCAGCTGATTTATTTGTTTTACCTTCTTACTACGAAAACTTTGGTATTGCTGTGGCTGAAGCGATGGTAGCCGGGATACCTGTAGTTATTTCTGACCAAGTGCATATTTGGCAGCAAGTAAGCGATAGTCAATCGGGATGGGTTGGGAGAACAGATGTCTCTTCGTTGTTTGAGTTATTACAACAAGCTTTGCAAAATCCTGAAGAACGCCAACGCCGGGGACAAAATGCTCAAAATTATGCCTTAGAGCATTTTAGCTGGGATGCGATCGCTCGGCAAATGATTCAAGCTTATGAGCAGATACTGAACAAGTAATTTGAATCGAACCACAGAGGCGCAGAGGACGCAGAGAAGAAGAGGTAGAATTGTTTCGCATTATACCTCCTGCCTCCTACTTAATTCGCCCGTTCCCACTGGCGTTGAATTTCTGTAATTATTTGAATATCTGGTGGTGGAAGGATTTTCACACTCGGATTAACTTCTGCACCGGGAATATTTTGACTCCACGGACTATTAGGTACAGTTTTTAAATCAACATTATTATTCACTGGACGGAAACCGTATTGGATAAATACTGCTTGTTGTTCTGGTTGGGTGAGAAAGTCTAAAAACTGCTTTGCGGCTTTTGCTGTACCTGCATCTACATCTCGCCGGACAATTGCTGCGGTGGCGGTAGTTTCAATTGATGGGTCTAAATAATAAACTTGGTAAGGTTTGCCTTTGCTGGCTGCTGATTGTTGCCAACGATATAAAGCTACACTTTCATATACAGTAGCGACATCAGCATCATTAGCACCTCTAACAATAAATTCTTGCAAAAGAATATCTGTTGAACGAGGTGGTTGATAAACTGATTTTTTGATTAAACTAAATAGTGTTTGTATAGATGAATTGTTGAAACTATCGGCGTTAATAGCACCACCTAATTTTGATTGTGTCCACAAGTTTAAAGTTAACTGACCACTATTAGACCTTGTGGGATCAGTCGTGACAAAATCAAAACTACCCCAATTACTTGAACCGCCAACTTTTCCCCAGTTACCAGCTTGCATTGCTTGTTCTAGTTTTGACCATTGAAAGCGTCCATTGGGGAAGAGAACTTTACCCCTTTCTGGCCAAGCGATACCCACTAATAAGGTTTTTGCTAGTGGTCGGGGAGAATCGTAAAAAGGTTCAGTTGGATTTGTGGTGCGGAGGCGATCGCTTAATTCTGTTAAAATTTCTCCATTAGCAGGAATTAATATGGTCGGTTTAAAATCATTCTTCTGGTCAAGATAATTATTAACTAGTTCTTGAGAACCTTGAAATTTTAATTCTAATCTAATATTAGGATTAGCCTGCTCAAATTTAGCTTCTAATTCTTGCAGTGGTTCTTGTAGTTCTGTTCCACTAACAACAATTACAGTTTTTTGTGAACCAGGAAGAGGAATATAAGTTAAACCCAAAGCTGCAATAATCATCGCAACTGAAGTAACAATTTTTGATGATTTCGACTGTGCTTTCACTTTAGGGGTATTTTTTAATTCTCTTGGCATGATTTTGCTTACTTACGAACTAATAAATCAATATTTTCTAATAAGCTTGTCAGTTCATCACTGAGTGATTGCATTTCATGAATTTGTTGAGAATCAGTTAAGTCAGAAGTACGTAATTTGGTTTGTAGTTTTTGCAATATTCCCGTACAATCTTGAATTAAAGTTGAAATGTTAATCATTCTAACTAAACGCGTATCTTCACCGTCTTGGGCTAACTTAAGATTGCGTTTGAGACTTTCTACAAGTTGATTGAGATGTTCTTTTGCAATACCAGAACTGGCATTAAGTTTCTGTTGTACTTCAATTAATTGCTGTTGTAATGAACTGACGGAAAGTATGGGAGTATTGCTGTATAAACTCCCAACTAAGGTGTCTATTTTAGGTGGGAATGTAGCAGTGCGATCGCAATTTATCTCAACCGCTGCTAAAAGTTCTATTTGAAAAGTATCAGTGAGGATTTTTTTAGATTCTAAACGCAAGCTTTCTGATTGATTCACTAAACCTAAAGTAGCTAGTTTTACGGCGTTAATTTCTCGTTCCAATTCGGGATTTGCTAAGTCAAAAAATGTTGGTTCACGGGATTTTAGCCAACCTGCACTAATTACAGTAATGCCTGAAGCGACTGGTAACATCACTAGGCTGGGCAATTGCAGTAAACGCACACCCAAAAACAGAAATATTCCTCCAGCTAAAACGGCTAACGGATAATAAAGTGGATTTACTAATTTCATCAAATATCACCTCACCAAACAAATATTCTTGCTGTATTCATTTGTGGTTTAAAACTCCACCTGCAAATTTGACATTAACTGCAAAATTGTCTCAGGATTGCCTTGAGAATAATACCCTCCGTTCAACTCAGCAATTTCTTTCAAAACATCAGGTTTAAATTCTCCTTCTTTGCCATAACCAATCGTAAAAAACCCAATTCTTTGGTCAGTTGCAAAACCGCTTTTTTTCAATTCTTGTTCTAACTCATCCAGCTTAATTTTTGAACCTGCATCTTCCCCATCAGTTAATATCAACACAGCATTAATTGCATCTTTACGCAGATTTTTCTGTAGCCAATTTCTGGCTTCTAAAGCCGCATCATATAAATTTGTCCCGCCATCAGCCCGGAGTCCATTGATAAATTGCCAACCGCGATCGCGTCCTTGGGGTGTACCATCTACTAATACAGGCTGACGAATTACCGAGTCAAAATCAATCAAGGCAATTTGCTCTTTTGGCCCCAAGTTTTTAATGTAATTTTGTAAAGTATTTTGGACAGCAGGTAATTTATCCCCTGACATTGACCCAGAAGAATCAACAACAACTACCACCAACGAAGGTTTTTTTACTGATTCTTGCCAAGATTTCAGCATTGCGTCCACAACTTCCGGCTTTGGTGGACGCAGCGAATCATACTTAGCTTGGGGTTCTACACCAAATTCGGGTGTGAATTTAGCACCTAACGCAACCCCTGGCGTTCCGGGACGTAAACCCAAATCTGGGGCAAGTTTTTGAGTTTCTGGCGATCGCCAATAAGTGATAAACTTCTCAGCAGCAGCCTTTTCATCTGCGCTAACCCAAGGTGCATTGGGTACAATTGCCCGCATATTAGAAGTAAATGTGGCTTTGGGATAAACTGCTTGATAACGCTGCTTTCCCTGTGGTAAGCCTGAATTTGCTACAATTACACTCGATTCATACATCGAACCAACCGAAGCCCAAAATGGCCCATTCTTCACCATTGCTTGGGCGAGAGAATTAGTCGAAATACCGTAACGAGTAATTTTGCTTTGGATTTGCTGAATTTGGGGTTGAAACTTCTGCACATCCGCAGAGGTTATATCTTCGGGACGTTTACCCGAAACGCTGACGTATTGCGCTACCAATGTTTGCAACCCAGAATTAGAACGCGTCGGCGCAGAATGTACATAATGAACTGTTAACGGTGGTGACGCTGGGTCAATATCACGGTGAGTTTTTGCTGTCACCAACACCTTATAAGGGTCAGCAACTTTTCGCAATCCAGCCGCGACATCAGCTTGCGCCATAAATACCATTGGCGTGTTAGCGATGAGTGGAGATTCTGTAATGTCTGGAATGTAATTTTTCCCCGGCGAAATTTGGTTCATCCGGTAAATTAACTGACTTTGATATATATCTCCATCCAGAGAAATAATTGTGGGAAAATCTGCTGCATCAGCTTTTACTGTTCCTTTTTGCAATTGATCTGCTAAAGCCACTACCTCAGTTACAACATCGCCACTACCCAGTGCTTCGCATTTCACCTGAAAAGCTGCACCACTATCTAGCTTTGGTTGTGTAGCATTAAAGTTTTTTGCCGCTTGGTTACAGAAGTCTCCCAACGCGCTACCAACCAATAGTTTGACTTTTAACCCTGTAAAATTATCGTCAGAAGTCGAGTTAGTGTTACACCCCGTCATGAACACTACAGCAGAGATTATTACAAGCTGCGTCAGAAACCGAGACCTTTGAAAAATCATGCACTTCTCCGAGAACGATTAGTGATTTAATAATCTCTGCAATAAGTTATATTCCGATTCTATTGTGTGATATAAAAGTTAATTTTCAGTTAACTTTATTGAGTGCAAAAAACAAACATTATATCTGTATAATAATCAAGCCTCATCTAGTTATACTGCTCCTATCCCTGTCTCTACGCTGAGAAATTAAAAATTTTGTAAAAAACAGCTACAAGTCGATAGGGAAACCGATGTTTTATGGGATGATGGCAAAGTAGACTACATCTGCCTCTTTATCTACAGGGAATCTCTCATGACTCTCCATCTTGGTGATACAGTACCCAACTTTACACAAGCCTCTACACATGGCGACATAAATTTTTACGAATGGGCAGGTGACAGCTGGGTAGTGCTGTTTTCTCACCCTGCTGACTTTACACCTGTTTGCACTACTGAACTCGGTACAGTTGCCAAACTAAAACCCGAATTTGACAAGCGCAATGTGAAAGCGATCGCCCTCAGCGTTGATGATGTAGAATCTCATAACGGCTGGGTAGGCGACATCGAAGAAACCCAAAGCACCACACTCAACTATCCAATTTTGGCCGACGCAGATCGTAAAGTTTCTGACCTTTACGACATGATTCACCCCAACGCTAACGCTGCTGTCACAGTGCGTTCTGTCTTCATCATTGACCCCAACAAAAAACTGCGTCTTTCTTTCACCTATCCCCCCAGCACCGGACGCAACTTTGACGAAATTTTGCGCGTGATTGATTCACTACAACTAACTGATAACTACAGCGTGGCTACCCCAGCCGACTGGAAAGATGGCGATAAAGTTGTCATCGTCCCTTCCCTCAAAGACCCCGAAGTCTTAAAAGAAAAATTCCCCAAAGGTTACGAAGTCGTCAAACCCTATCTGCGGTTAACTCCTCAACCTAACAAGTAAATCTGAAAATTGGTTTCATTTATCAGGCGCAAGGACGCAAAGTTTTATCTTGGCGACTTTGCGCCTTTGCGTGAGAATAAAGATAAAGCCAGTTACCTAAGCATTATGCTGTCATCTCCCTTGCTAATACAAATACCCCCATCAATGCAAATGACAGATGAACAATTCTTTGATTTCTGTCAAGTAAATCGAGATTTACGCATTGAGTGTAATCAATTTGGAGAAATTTCAATTATGCCGCCTACGGGTTCAGAAACAGGAAATCGTAACTTTAATGTAGCTTTACAGCTAGGAGTTTGGTCAGAAAAAGATGGTACAGGTATTTGTTTTGACTCCAGTACAGGTTTTACACTATCCACGGGTGCAAAACGCTCTCCTGATGCTTCTTGGATGAAACTAGAACGGTGGAATACTTTATCATCAGAACAACAACAGGTATTCGCACCGATTTGTCCTGATTTTGTCATTGAATTGCGATCGCTTAGCGATAATCTCCAACCCCTCAAAGATAAAATGGCAGAATATATGCAAGAGCCAGGGGTACAGTTAGGTTGGTTGATTGACCGCAAACATCACCGAGTTTATATTTATCGTCCTAGTCAATCAGAAGAATGTTTAGAAAATCCTGATACAGTTAGCGGTGAACCTGTATTACCCGGATTTGTCCTAAATATGTCTAAAATTTGGTAGCTATATTATTATCCTAATCGGTTAATAATTGTTGTGAGATTACAAGCAATATAACCAATTGCTAAAGGGGATTTATCATTTAAAAGTAATAGAATTTGCTGGAGATTTTGTACGAGATTTGCCCCATAAATCTGCAAGAGTTTTTCTTGTAGTTGATGCAAAATGCGATCGCCTACAATATCATCACTACCCGGACGTAATAACCAATGGGTTCGCAAAATTTTAAAATTACAAATATCACCACTTTGCACAACTTGAATAATCTCTTGAGTCGTACGTTCTACTAATTCATCAGTAACAATTTTCATCACCAGTGGTTGTAAGGTAAAAGCAGGTTCACCACTACAAATCCATTTTTCTAAAAGCGATCGCTTTTCTAAACTGACAATAGCATCTAAAATTGTAGCTGGATCAAGAGAAATGAGTAAATGAGTCTGCAATCGGCTAAAAGAGATTGGTTGTTGCCAAATCGCTAACCAATAGAGAATATGTTGTTCTAAATCGCTCAGTTGCTCAAACTGTTTTTTGAGAATAGCACGTAAGCGATCGCCAATTACTATGGTATTTTGACTCAGAAAAGCCGCAATATTCCCACCAAACACCGACTGAATCAATGGCGTAACTAGTTTGAGTGCCAAAGGATTGCCGCGATAAAGTTGAATCAGGGGTGATAGTCCGAGTTCCTTACCTGTGAATCCTCTGGCTTGCAATAGTTCCACAGCCCCAGCTTTTGGTAATCCTGTTAACGTGAGGCTGCGAACAGTTTTTGTATTTGACTCAATGATGTTTGGTTGTTCTCGACTGGTAAGAATAATGCAACTTTGATGATGAGCGCGGCTTAATTGCTGGATAAATTGATGATAGTGCTTCTCTGACTCATCCAATCCATCCAGAATCAACAAACACCGACGCTGTTGTAGGTGGTGAAGAAGTTTTGCTGTGTTTTGGGGAATATCATCAACAGCAGCTTCCTCAAAAATGTTGAGAAGTCCATCTAGCAGGGAAACTAAGGATGGTGTAGAGTGACGGGTTTTCCAGATTAAACCATCAAATTTTAACTGAAGGCGGTCAGCTAAAGCCAGAGCCAGAGCAGTTTTACCAATGCCAGCAATCCCTGTGATGATGATTAGTTTACAGCGATCGCCTACAATCCATTTTTCTAACTGAGTTAATTCTTGATTACGTCCATAAAAACTTTCAACATCAGGTGCTTCATCCCAGTCGAGGTATTGAGTAGAGGTTTCCTCGAAGTCTGCGTTAGGGATTTCTGCAATACTTTGCCAATCGTTAATGCCAACAGCCTGACAGATAGCGATGAAAATTTCTTGCTGAATGCGATCGCCTTGCCAAAATCGCCGTAAAGTAGCTCTAGAAGTGTGAGCATCTTGCCACCAACGCGCGGTACTAGTTTTCGTCCAGCCAAGACGTTTTCGCGCCTTGTCTACAATTGTCAGTCCAGTCGTTGATGCTTTGAGCGAGTTTGACATATATTCAGTTAACTGAGCAGATCGTCTCTATTTTGGCTTAACAGAAATTTCTACTCATACAAATCAATAAAATAGTTATGTAGAGATAAATCCAGCCATGAGCATTGTTATTCCTGATGAAATTTTAGCCGCAACTCGTATGACTGATGCTGAACTGAAACAAGAAATTGCAGTTA
Organism: Nostoc sp. PCC 7107; assembly: GCF_000316625.1. Lineage (GTDB taxonomy): Bacteria > Cyanobacteriota > Cyanobacteriia > Cyanobacteriales > Nostocaceae > Nostoc_B. The sequence goes on from NC_019676.1 coordinate 3,804,491, forward strand.
TGCTGTTTCAGAAAGATAAACTCACCCTTGCTCAAGCCAGTCGTTTGGCAGGGATGAACCGGATTGCATTTCAGCATTTGCTTGCCAGCCGTCAAATTCCGGTTCACTATGGGGTGGATGATTTTGAACAAGACATCAAAAACTTGCAGGATATGGGCAGGTTATGATTATTGTCAGCGATACCTCACCGATCAACAATCTTGCAGCTATCAATCACCTGAATCTACTGCAACAACTATATGATACTGTGATTATTCCGGAAGCAGTTTACCAAGAACTAACTGATCCCGAATTTCCCGTAGCAGGTGCAACTGAAGTAAAAACTTTTGACTGGATTCAAACTCGTCAAGTAAGCGATCACAATGTTGTAGAAGCATTGGCAAATGACTTAGATAAGGGTGAAGCTGAAGCAATCGCTTTGGCACTAGAAATCAAAGCGGATCAACTTTTGATTGATGAGCGTCGTGGTCGTTTGATTGCTGATAGACTGCAACTTCGATATGTAGGGATTTTAGGCATTTTAGTTGAAGCGAAAAGTCGAGGACTGATTTCGACAGTCAAACCCTTAATGGATGCTTTGCGTAATCAAGCAGGGTTTTGGATTGATGCAGCTTTATACAATCGAGTTTTACAGCTTGTTGGTGAGGATTAATAGCCTGCTTTCCAACACCAATATTATGAGTATTGCTTACCAATTATAAATTTTATTCAGCTATTCCCTATCAAGAATGATGTCATATGCAGAGCTACCATAAAACTCCTCCACTTCATATGCTGTACAAATTCCATTAATAATGGTAACTATAATTTTCTCAATATTAACCATGTCTTCTATCGGGTTTCTCTTGAGGGAAGTTACGGTATTAACAGTATGTGAAAGAGGATTACGAACGTTATCCCACAAATCTTTTATTATTTTTTGCGCTTCATTTTTGTTCTTCCATCCCATTTCTTTATATCTTTTGTTGATTAAGCGATATTGTCTTGCCTGTAAGCCAGGAGGACTTAAAACACTGGAATTATAGCTTTTATAAATTTCCCATCCATGTGAAGCAATTTTTGCTATTCTCTCCCTCAGTTCATTTCCCCTTAAACGTTCTGTTTCTTCTTTTTTTGCTAATGACTCTGCTATTACAGCCAAATGTCGAAATCTTGCTTCCCAATTGGGAATATCTCGACTTTCTCGAAATGCACGTAAGGCATTAAATATACGATTGATTAAGCTTGTGTTTACATCATTAAATGCAGAACAGCAAAGATTTCTGAATGTAATGTCAGCATATATGGTACCAAAATCAGAAAGCAGTACATCAAAAGGTTGTTGAACTAATTGATAACGTGATATCCTTCGAGCAATAAATTTGGGGAAAATATCATTTTGACCTACCCAAAAACATTGAATACCATTGCCAACTGATCCAAAACTGCCAATCGTGAAATCTTCTCCAGGCTTAAATAAGCATAATCTCCAAACATCTAGAAGCTGTTCACCTTTATTCAGAATGTATTGAAATAGAGAGTTGTTAGTAGCCTCATCATTTAGGTAGAGATAATCTTCTCTATCTAAATTTATTTCAAATGCAATACAAGTAAAATTTATTAACTTGCGATCCGGTATTTTTTCTAAGTGACGTAAAGTTTGATTATCAATCTTCCCCTCATGACTAAGTTCTGTATACTGTTTGAATGTCAAACTTCTTAAGTATTCATAAGGTTGGCGAAATTCTGAGCAACCGTCTGGATTAGGAACATAGTTAGGTGGACAACCATAAACTTCCGCAGAGTACATCCTGTAATCAAAGTCTAAGTGAAGCCCATCAATCGGAGCAATGACATAGTAAGTAGATGTATTCAGCATGATTAAGTGAGTAATCGTTGATTCACGACTTTTCTCTAAGTTAAAAATTACAGTATATCTTTTGGTAAAAAGCAGTATTTGGAACTCAGTCACTTACTGAGCATCGACTGAACACAAAACTGAGCATATCTGCCGAGTAAACGCGCCTACGCTAGAGACATAACAAAACAGCGTGAGGTAACAGATATGACTCAAACTATAGAACGCCAGGCTGGTGGTTTATACGTTCAAAATGCTGAACAACAGCAAATTGCTTTTCCCCTGAAGCACACGGAAGTGCAAGCCAAAATTGCCGGGAATATCTCACGGGTGGAAGTTACCCAAAGCTTTGAAAATCCTTTCACAACTACCTTAGAAGCTGTCTATATTTTCCCGTTACCGGATGAGGCGGCTGTTGATGATATGCTGATTCGGATTGGTGACAAGATTATCAAAAGTAGTATCAAAAAACGCCAAGAAGCACAGCAAATCTACGAGCAAGCGAAGCAGCAAGGACGCACAGCCGGACTGTTGGAACAAGAACGGGACAATATTTTTACTCAATCTCTCGCCAACATTCAACCAGGTGAGCAAATAGATGTGATTATTCGCTACTCTGAAAGTTTGAAATTTACTGCGGGTAATTATGAGTTTGTTTTCCCGATGGTGGTTGCTCCGCGTTACGTTCCAGGGATACCAATTGAGGGAAATACAGGCGGTGTAGGTTCGGCTACTGCACCGATGATGCAAAATCAAGATACAGATATAGTTCCCGATGGTTCACAGTTGAATGCACCTATCTTACCATCGGGTATGCGATCGCCCCATGATATTAATGTCACCATAGAAATTGATGCGGGAGTTGAAATTCAGGATGTCCAGTCTCCTTCTCACCAACTCCAGATAGCATATCAAGGGAAGCGGGTATTAGTGAAATTGGCGGGTGGGGACAAGATTCCTAACAAAGATTTGATTTTACGCTATCAAGTAGCTGGCGACTCTACCCAAGCTACCGTACTCACTCAAGCTGATGAACGAGGGGGACACTTTGCACTATATCTAATTCCTGCGCTCCAATATCGTCAGGATCAGGTTGTTCCTAAAGATGTGGTGTTTCTCATTGATACTTCTGGTTCACAAATGGGTGCGCCATTGATGCAATGTCAGGAATTAATGCGCCGCTTTATTAATGGACTTAATCTTGATGACACTTTTAGTATTATTGATTTCTCTGATACAACTCGCCAACTATCGCCTGTTCCCCTCGCCAATAATTCCCAAAATCGCACTAGAGCCATCAATTATATTAATCAATTGAGTGCTAATGGCGGCACGGAGATGTTACGCGGGATTCGGGCTGTCTTAAATTTCCCCGTCACAGATCCCGGACGTTTGCGGAGTATTGTACTGCTGACTGATGGTTATATCGGCAATGAAAACCAAATCCTTTCCGAAGTGCAACAACATCTCCAGCCTGGAAACCGCCTTTATAGCTTTGGCGCGGGTAGTTCTGTGAATCGTTTTTTACTCAACCGCATTGCAGAATTAGGACGGGGTGTGTCTCGCATCATTCGCCATGATGAACCAACAGATGAGGTAGTCGATAAATTCTACCGTCAAATTAACAATCCTGTTCTCGCTAACATTAATTTGCAATGGGAAGGTGATGGTGATTCCCCAATTATTTATCCTTGCACTCCACCAGATTTGTTTGCCGAACAGCCGTTAGTTTTATTTGGTAAAAAGCCAGATGGACGTGGGGGAAAACTGCACATTACGGGAATTGTTGCGGGTGGTACACGTTATCAGCATACCTTTAACATGAACTTTGAGGAAACTGGTAATTCAGGAATCGCTCAACTTTGGGGACGTTCTCGCATCAAGGAATTAATGAATCTTATGGTGAGTGGTGACACTAAGTTGGGTGTGGAAGCGGTGACAGATACGGCTTTGACTTATCAACTGTTGTCGCAGTACACAGCGTTTGTGGCGGTAAGTGATGATGTGCGAGTTAATCCGCTTCAAGAGACGGTTTCAGTGCAAGTACCTGTAGAAATGGCTGAAGGTATAAGTTATCAAGGTATTTTCGGGAGTGCTGTTAGTGCTGTGGCTCCTTCCATCATGGCAAATATGGTGTCTCCTGCGCCTGTTGTCCAACGTAAACGAAGCCTACAATCTCCAGGCGCACCAGAAGCGGAGAGTTTGATGTTTGAAGCACCTCCAGTAATGGCACCAGGTGAAGAACTGGAAATCAAATTATCATACAGTTCTTTGGATGGCATTCTTGAAGAAGCACCACCGCCAAAAATGTCACGCTATGAAGAACAGTATCGTGCTTTCGATGAAAGTCTTGAGGATGAAGAACCCTTTTTAGCGGAAATTGCTCCTGTCGAGTATCTAGAGGTTGTGAGTGTGACAGGATTGGATCAGGAGATGATTGCACTGCTAAGTCAGTATTTAGAATCTATCCCATTACATAAAGGTTTCAGTGGCGATTTAGTGTTTGAGTTGCAGATAAGTAAAGGACGAGTCAGACAGGTGTTATTCGATGAGCAAGTTTCTACTTGTAAGGAACAATCTGTAATTGATCTTATCAGGCGATCGCTTGTTTCTTGGCGCATTCCTCAAATGCTCACAACTACAGTGTCTCTAACACTGCGATCTCAAGCATAATCCAAAATTATACCGGGGTTATCCCGGTTTTTTTCTTCCCTTACACCCCTAATTCTTATTAGATAAGACTGTATAAGCTTCATTAAACAAACGCATTTTTTCTTGCGCTTGTTTTTGCATCTGGGGTTGGTTAACAAATAAGTCTGGATGCCATTTTTTAACTAAAGTTTTATAAGCTTGTTTAACATCAGCAAAAGCAGCATCTTGTTGTACGCCTAAAATTTTATAGGCGCGAGTAATTTTATCTTTTTCAGTTTGGCTTTGGGGTGGTTTAGTTGCTTGAGTATTTTGATTTGTCTGCTGCTTGTTATTTTGAAAACTAGGAGAACGCATTTGAGCTTTCATTCGCGCAATTTCTTCATCCATTTCCCAGTTACGAAACTTCGCCTCTACCTCTGCGGGATTTGGTGAAGGTGCAGTTTTTGGCGGTGGTGAATAAACTTGCTGTTTGGGAGGTTCAACTTTTTTCTCAGTAGTTTTGGCTTTATTTTCCGGTTGTGGGGGACGTGTATAAACTCGTTCTTGTTGTCGATGAGATTGTTGTTGAGGTTGAATAACTTTTGGTGTTTCTTGATAAGGTTGGTAGTTAGTAGTAATTTTAACCTTTTCTAACTCACTCAATAATTGATTAAATCCCTGTTGTAGTTGTCGTAATTCTGCACGTTTTTTAGTTATTTCTGGAGATTCTTCAGGTACTTGGAAGTAAATTACTTTTTCAACTTGGCACTCAAAATCAGATAATATTGATAAAGCTTGGCTACTAAATTGAGATAAATAATCTTCAGTTGCATTTATGCAAAGTTTCGCAACTTGTTGATGATATGATTCATTAGTTGATTTTTCTTCTTGCTTTTGAATATTTTTATTTAATATATATGAAATACTCCCAACCACAGCAGCACCAACAGGGCCACCTAACAACCAACCAATTCCACCACCTACAGCCATTGCACTAGGTTCACTTAAAATTTCAGTATTATCTGATTTCGGGGGTAAAGTAATTTGTGGTTCTAGAGGGAAAGGAATTAATAAATCTTCGGGACGTTCTTCTTTGAAAAAATCATAAGCTTGATATAGCCATTTCATTACAGCTAACTGTAACTCTGTCAAGTCTTTTTTAAGTTTACTGGTTTGCCAAAATTTAAAATTATTTTCTGCCAATGCAACAGCTGCATCAGCTTGATATTTAGCAAGTAATTTTGGTAAAGATAGCCAATCACGTAATTCAGACAGACTCTGATTAAATCCTTGTGTAATCAGATTTTTAGCTTTTTGTTTGATTTCTATTTTGGCAGTGTGTTTGTCATTGAAATCTTTAAATTCGTGAGCAATAGGGTCAATTTTATTTTTTAATGATAATTGGATTTGAGATGCGATCGCTTGCACTCTCGGTAACTTTACCCCACCCCGATTTTGTTGTAAGATACCGACAATATTTTGCAAGGCTGTCTCAAAAGCCACTAAACCGCTACTACTCGCCGCACTCACATCACCTTTTAATCTGGCGCGTAAAGCAGGTAAAGCATCAACCCGATATAAATTGCTAAAACCTGGTGGTAATTCCGCACGGAAACTTTCTGCAACAAACCGCAGACGACTTTGCACTTGTTGTTGTTCTTCTGGTTCTAGTAAGTTCAAAAAATTCGCAACAAAAATAACTGTTTTAATATCTCTATCTAATAACCAGTCGCGTAAATTTTCTCGTTCACCTAAAGTCATCAACTTACGTGCATCTAGTAATTGCACAACTAAATCTGCACCAAGTAATTGTTCTCTAACTAAATTATCTTGTTCATCTCTATCATTCGTTCCTGGTAAATCAAGAAACTCTACACCAGTTTCTAAAAAAGTATGGGGACAAAAAATTTCTACCGATGCGACATCTTTTCGCATCTGTCTATTGCTATCAAGAATCGCAAATTGTTGTAAAACTTCTGTGCCATTGCGATATACTTCTGTACCATCCGTCAACATGATGCGAGTGCGGACATTACTACCATATTTAACATTAATCGCTGCGCCGGTTGTGGGAATCAAATCAATTGGTAAAGTGCGTGTTCCTAAGATGGCATTTAGCAAAGTAGACTTGCCATGATTAAAAGGGCCAAATACCGCAATTCTAAAGTTAGGGTTAGTTAGATAATTACAGATAGAATTTATATCTTGATAAAGATGTGATGTGCGTTCTAAGTTGAGTAATTCAGATGCAGATTTAAGAGATGTTGCTAAATTTTTGTAAGTTTCATCTTGATTTGGCATATTTCCCTAATTATTGTCTGCATCTAGATTTAGTGTAGCTTCGTTTTAACGCCAAGGTGCGCGGAGGTCTTTTAAGAATTTAGGCGCATAATTAAACCACAGATTTGTCCGTTGTTTAATTTAGGACTTACGCACTCGTGACGAAAAATCAGCCTTTGCGATTACTTCGCTTTGCTCGTAATGACGTAAAATCGTGGTCTGTGCGTAAGTCCTGTAATTATCTAACTTAACTATAGTAAGTGAGTAAATTACTATAGGAAGCCTCTATTTTTTGCAATTGAGATATTACATCTTCTTGCAAGGTTTTTAAACGCTTTAACTCACTTTCTCGATTAATTTCTCGTGTTTGTTTCTGCTTAACTAAATTATCTAATTCAGACTTACGAGAAGTAATATCATCGTTAATGCGTTGACTCACCTCTTTTTCGTAAGAATCAAAACACTCTTTAACTGCATTGTATACAGTTTGTGATTGTTCATGAGCGACTTGTGGTAAGTATCTAACCAACTCTTTTTTAGCAGTTTTGACTAATTCTTTGCGTGCTTGATCAGCTTGTAAAAAACCTACTCCTAAACCCAGTAAAGGAATATAAATTGGCCCTAAAATTGGGCTAATAATTGTGCCGATAAATGCACCCACGCCAAGGACAGTGAAGTAATTCAATAAGATATTTTTCCAATCAAATCCCACACCAGCCATTGCAAAACCGGCAATGTTACCACTTGTGAGAGACAATAAGCCCATAGCCCATTTTGCCCAGGTTGGAGAGTTATCATCCTCTGTGCTACCACTAGCAGCATTGACTTTAACTTGTTTATCGGTGAGCTTTTCGGTAATTCTTTCTGTGACTTGATGATAAGATGCACCATACTGCGACGCACTTCGAGACAACTCTTTAAAAGCTGCATTAATATCTTTTTCAGCAGTTAAAGTCCAAGCTGCACATTTATCAGTCATGTATTGTTCAAAAGCTTTCTGCAATGCAGCATTAAAAGCTTCTCGCTTACCGTTATTCAAAAAATCCCACAGATTTAATTCTGGTTGATAGCGCAGAAAATCACTTTCAAAGGTATTACCTAAATTCATTACATAACTACAAAATGATTCAGAGATTTTTCTGGCTTGTTTGTCTCTAGTATTGAAAATTTCTCTCTGGAATTGATCCCGAATATCGGTGAGTTTTTTAAACTCTGGTTCTACAGAATCAATGCGGGATTTTAATTCTGCTACGTTTTGCTCTAATAAGGGAATTCTGCGTTCTACGGCTTCGCGGGTATGGTTCACTACTTGTCTGGCTAGGGTTCGGACTTGTCTGAGTTCCGCGATCGCCCTTTCTCTGGTAAGAAAAGTATTAATAGCACCCATAAACTCTGGAAAGCCAGTCCCACTCAAATCAGCCTGGGGATTTTTTAATCGTCGTCTGAGTGCTTGAATTGACGAAAGCTCAAACACTCGCTCATCATAAATATCTTGACCGTCTACATAACAATAATCAGATAAATTGGCTTTAAATACTTGTCTGAGCCTATCTTCTGCTGCTTTTAGTTCTGCTGTATCATCGGGATCAATCAATGATTCTTTTACCTGATCCCAAGCATTAATTAAGAAAAAAACAGATAAACCCCGACCTTTAATGTAATTTTCTAAATAGCGTCGTTCCCCTAAAGTACAAGGCTGCGAAGCTCTCATGACAAATAAAATTGCATGACAGTTATTCACATAACCTAAAGATAATTCATTGCGTGCTTCGGTATCATTCAATCCGGGACTATCAACAAGGACACAGACAGATGGTAGAATAGACGGATGGGTAGCGGCAACTGGTACGGGTGGAACCTTTGCTGGTGTGGCGTTGTACCTAAAATCAAAAAATCCGGCGATTAAATGTGTTGTTGCCGATCCTTTAGGTAGTGGACTTTATAGCTATATCAAAACTGGTAAAATCCATCTAGAAGGTAATTCTATTACTGAAGGCATTGGCAACAGTCGAATTACAGCAAATATGGAAGGCGCACCTGCTGATGATGCCATTCAAATAGATGACACAGAAGCTTTGCGCGTCGTTTACCAATTGCTACGAAAAGATGGCCTCTTTATGGGTGGCTCGACAGGTATTAATGTGGCTGCGGCGGTTGCTTTGGCAAAACAATTAGGCCATGGACATACGATTGTTACTATCCTCTGTGATAGTGGTTCTCGCTATCAATCACGGATATTTAACCGTGATTGGCTTGCTTCTAAAGGGTTATCAGTAAATTAGTCAATGGTCAATAGTTAATGGTCGCTTAACATTTCCATTTGACCATTAACTATTGACAAAGGACAAATGACAAATGACAAATATCACCCAAGCATCTAACTCCGCAGCCAATAGCCAAGCATCTGCTCACAGGTGTGTGCAGGTGTGCCAAAATCGCACTTGTAAAAAGCAAGGCGCGGCTCAGGTTTTAGCAGCTTTGACAAATTTACCAGTCCCCGATGTGACTGTAACGTCCAGTAGTTGTTTAGGGCAATGCGGTAACGGGCCGATGGTGTTGGTTCTACCTGATATGGTTTGGTATAGCAGTGTTCAACCTCGTGAAATACCTCTATTGGTAGAACAACATTTACGATGTGGTAAAAGAGTCAAACAGATGCTTTATTATCGATTTCATCCCCAAGGATAAATCTAATTACAAACAACCAGGTCTGCACTATTTTTGACTCAAGAGAGGCATAAGATGAATATTCAGCAGCTACGTCAATCATTGAAAATGAAGTGGCTGGGCTACTATCAACAAAATCATCCCTGGCTGGTGAAAATGCAAGTTTGGGGAAGTTATGATGGTTTGCGACGACCATCATCTGGTTTTATTTTGGCGACTTTATCGGTTTTAGAGCCAGAGTTTGAGCAGATGCTGAGTTTTATGATGGATCTGAATAATAATCCCGATGCCATAGTCACAGCTTTGGGGCTGAACTTCAATCCCGATGAAGAGTTACGTTTGACAAACTTAGATGATGCTGTGGCTATAAACCAGTGTCAGAGCGAGTTTACTGAGTCAAAATCTCTTGAAGAAAAACCTGTGCGATCGCTCGCCACAGCTAACGATATAATTGCTCAATCTCCAGCTACAATCCAACATCCTGAAAACATCACTTCAGATTTACCACAAGCACACAAACCTTTACCAGCCTTTGGATTTGCTACTAAAGTAACTCGGCAATCTTCTAGTAAATCACACCAAAACCAACCCATATCATCTTTAGCTTTGGCTACAACAGTTCCCCGCAATGGTAAAACTATAGCCTTAGCGGTGGAACTTCCTAATCATCGTAAATTAATGCCCACAAGTATTGTAGTTTCTCGCCAAACATCCGTAGTAATTCCAGAGAAAACTGTACCATCATGGACTGAGACTACTGAAGTATCTCCCAATGGCAAATCACCGCAAAATTTAAAAACTCAACCTTTGACTCGCACCAATGCCCGTAGTATAGCTTCTTGGGTAGATGAATTTTGTCAGGGTCGAGGGTGAAAAGTTGCCAATTATTGTTTGTAAATTGGGGATGGGATTTTAGCGATCGCATCTAAACCCACAATACTTGTGCGATCGCTCTGATTCATACCCATAAACGCTGAATGGGATAGCTATCAAGCGTTTGATCACGACTTACTAAAACACAAAAACATTATCTGTATTTTCAAGTATATCTACTATTTCGGCTAACCAAATAAAAACATGAGTATCATCAATAAATACACGAATAACTGAATAATTATACATTTTTCAATCATTCGTGAATAACAAAATCCCCGACTTCTCAAAGAAGTCGGGGATCTGAGCCTTTCAATTACTCAAACACAACGGTGCGATTACCATAAACCAACACACGATTTTGTAAGTGTAAACGTACTGCCCTTGCTAATACTACTCGCTCTAAATCTTTACCTTTTCTGACTAAATCTTCCACTTCATCTCGGTGGCTAACTCTCACTACATCTTGTTCAATAATTGGCCCTGCATCTAAATCTGTAGTCACATAATGAGAGGTAGCACCAATGATTTTTACGCCTCGTTCAAAAGCCCTATGATATGGATTTGCACCAACAAAGGCTGGTAAAAATGAATGATGAATATTAATAATATGGGGAAATTGACCAATAAAATCAGCGCTGACAATTTGCATATATTTTGCCAATACAACTAAATCAATTTTGTATTGACATAATAATTCTAGTTGTTTCGATTCTTGTTCTGGTTTGTTTTCTTTGGTGATAGGAATGTGATGAAAATCAATACCAAACTGTTCTGCTACTACCTTTAAATGAGGATGATTGCTAATAATTAATGAAATTTCGGCGTTGAATTCTTTAGCACGATGCCGCCAAATTAAATCATAGAGACAATGATCTTGGCGACTTACCCAAATTGCTATCCGTGGTACAGAGTCAGAAAAATGTAGTTCCCATTTAGCGCCTAAAGGTTGGGCGATCGCATTAAACGCTGGGCCAATTAAATCTTTAGGTAAATTAAATCCTTTTAACTGCCATTCTATACGAGTGAGAAATAACCCCGCTGAAAAATCTGTGTGCTGATCTGCATGAATAATATTGCCACCATTGGCATAAATAAAGTTAGCAATTTTGGCAACAAGTCCTCTTTGATCAGGGCAAGAAATGAGCAGGGTTGCAGTTGTCGTGGACATAAAATTCAGTTATCAGTTATCAGTTATCAGTTATCAGAAATGTGGTGGGAGATTTAGATTTTCAGCATTTGGTGTCGTGCTTTATCAGAGATTTTATTGGTCACGGTTAACTGTTAAAGAAATTTTATTTCAGTTTATTCAGACTTCAGACTTCTTCTAAGGTGTTGGCAGAGGAAGATTAGTTGGTAAAGGTGTTGATTTACTGTTATCAATAGTTTGTCGCCATTCTGATAACTCCCGATTGACGGCATTTACAAAATCTGTAGATACTAATAATACATTGATATTGCCATTTGGTTGTGTAGCTGAGTCAGTTTGAGCATACACAAAGCGATTATTGAAATTAGATTTACCTAGAATCAACTGATGGGTTTGCTGATTTTTCAGCTTAATATCAATAGTGGCGTTAGGTTGAGCTAAACCAAATTCTGTGAGTTGGTTAGCGGGGGTTGATACAATGTTATTACTCTTACCTTTAACTAACAAATCCATTAAATAAGAAACAATTGCATCATTAGCTGAATCTGATACTGGATATTTCAGCAACCATTTAGGATTACTACCCTGAGAATTGCGTTCTAACATCAGAGTGTAAGCTTTGGTTTTGACTGTCAAAGACTGCACATCATCTTCTGCAAAAGCGAAAATTTGCTGCTGTTTCGCCTTGACTTCTTCTTGCTGAGTTTCACCTCTCATTTCATGGAAATACACGAGACCACCCAAACCCAGCGCCAACAATACCAAAATTAAAGTTGTCTTTGGAATAGTCATTGGTTAATAGTTAAAAGGTTGAAATTTCATACTTCACACTTCATACTTCATACTTCTTTCTACCTTCTTCGCCACCAGATGAAAGCCGCTGTTAAAAAGCCAAGTAGAGGTAATACCAACAGAGACGATAATGTTAAAACATTGGCTTGTGATGTTGATAAAGTAATTCGGCGGTTTTTCGGTTCTTTGGGACGAATGGAAAGAGGTTGCTGATCTTGCTGACTCAGCCAAGTTACAGAGTTAAGAAATACATCACCATTTAGTTGCTGTTGAAATACTCCATCAGTAGCAAAATCAGAATTTCCGAAGACAACTAACCTTGATTCTTTCGGAGTTTGTTCAGATTTCTCGCCTGTTGAGGGAGTTGTTGTTGGTGAGGGTAAGGAAGTAGTTGTGGCTGTAGGAGTAGGAGTTGCTTGAGGTTTTGTCGTGGGTGAAGGTAAGGAAGTATTTATGGCTGTAGGAGTGGGAGTTGCTTGAGGTTGCGTTGTCGGTGTGGGTAAAGGAGTTGTCGTAGTAGTAGGAGTGGGAACAGGGTTAGATACTGCTACTACTTTTCTTGTCAACGCTACACCTAAAGTCAGCGGCCCTTTGAGGTCTTTATCAGGATTGAATTCTAATTTTTCGCTTTGCAGGTCGCTTTCCGCCCAACTATTAGGATAGGGCTTGGTTCGGATGAGGGGCGTAGACTCAACACCAGGAACGGAGGTAATTTCTATCGGTCTAGCCAAGCGATAAAAAGAAATACCTTGGCCAAAATCTTTGGTAATTGGGTGTTGTCCGTAGTCTGTGATGATGGGTGCTGCGGGGCCAAGTCCTACACCCGCACCAGAAACATCGACGGCTAAACGATTATCGAGGCGAATACCCCACGCTTGTAATAAAGGGCTGAGTTTGGGGTCAGTATCAGGATCAATCATCAGCAGCAAGTTACCGCCACGATTGAGATAATCTTGTAAGGCTTTTACCTCTGCGTCAAACAGTCCGCGTTTAGCACCTGCGACTACTACAGTCGCTGCATCGTTAGGAACTTGCAGTTTATCAGCTAAATTTAGAGGTTCAACGGTGTAACCTTTCTCGGTTAATCCTTGCACTGCTTGGGAAATTCCACTTTCGCCACCAGTTAAAGGATGTTCACCGTGACCTTGAATGAAGTAAGCTTTAACAATGGTGGAATTAGTAAGTTGCTGTAATCGATTCGTTAATTTAATTTCTGATAGGCGTTCATTGACATTCAACGATTGTACTAATTGGCGTTTGTTTCCCGATTCTAAATAAACTTCTCCATATTCTTTTACCCCAAACTTTTCGGCGATTCCGGGTCGGCTTTGGGGGTCAACATATTCAAATTGAAACTTAGAACTTTGCCGTTGATAGTTTTCGAGTAATTCTCGGTCTTGGGGATTTTGATTAGTGTCAAATACCCAAATTTTGACTGGTTGTGGTAGACGACGGACTAATTCTTGTGATTGGGGTGCAAGGGTAAATAACTGAGTTTCGGTTAAATCTTGGCGTAGTTGATAGCGAACACCCAAAAAGTTAATTAACCCTAAAATTACCAACACAGCTAATGTGGCAATTAAGGCATTAGTTCCCGCTTGGGTAGAACGACTCGCCCACCAACGGCTTTGCTGGCTTTGCCAAAATACCCAAAATATAATAACGGCAATTCCGGGAATCATAAATGCTAGGGGTAATAATCCCCAGCTACCAGATACTAACCCCGCTGTGAGGCCGACCATGAATAGAAACGGCCCAAGCAAAAATAAATATTTCCAAGGTTGCTTTTTTGTGATTTTTTTCATATTTTGTCCTTGTCATTTGTCTTTTGTCTTTATTAATGACTAATGACCAATGACGAATAAACTATTGCCGTTGAAAACGTAGGGCATCAATTGATTGCGCTGTAAGAAAGATACCTAAAAAAATGTAACTAGCAAATAACATTAAGGCGCTGGTGTCGAAAATTCCTTGGATGAAAGTGTTGTAATGTTTGAGTAATGACAAATGACCCAAGGCTTCACCAACAGGGCCACCAATACTTTTAGCGATTAAATCAACAAATAACAGTAACAGAACCAAGCCAAAGGTGAGAACAGCGGAGAGGATGGTGCTATCTGTTAAGGAGGAAATAAACATTCCCAATGATAAAATTGCAGATGCCAGCAAGATTAAGCCTAAATGACCGAGTAGGGGAATAGCTGGCGACATAGGTGGATTGGAACCACTAAGAGCGATCGCTTCAAATATCAACAGTGGTGCAACCATTGTAATTAAGAATGTCACTACACCCAATAATTTGCCGACGGCTACTGCCCAATTCGTTAAGGGTGAGGTGGCTAAAAGTTCTAATGTGCCGCGTTTGCGTTCTTCGGCGTACAGTCCCATCGACAAAATTGGCAAAATAAACAGCAATAACCAACCCATCCGGTCTAAAAATGCCCGAATAAATTCATAAGGGACATCAATTAACGGTACTGGTACGCCTTGTTGACCTTGTAAGTCGATGGCTGCAACGGCTGGCAAAATTCCATCGGGGCCAAACAAAATTGTCACGAAAAATAACCCGGAGATAAACCAAAATACGCCAGCGATCGCATAAGCTAAGGGCGAGATAAAGTAACTCTGTAATTCTCGGCGATAAATGGCAATAATATTCGCCAGCACTATACCCATTTACGCTGCTTCTCCTTCGTTGGCTATTGAGTTTATTTCTGGTTCAAAATGCTTTTCTTCGGTTGTCAGTTGCAAGAATACATCTTCTAAGGTGGCGCTGACTCGGCGCATTTCTTGTAAACCAAATCCAGCCCGGATTAAGGTGGCGGCGATTTCTCGTCCCGGTTCTGTTCCCGGTTGAGCAATCACTCGCAAATAAGCCCGACCGTCTGTAGCATGGATCAGATGATGACCAGGAATTGATTCTACCAGACTCACGCCCGCGACGTTTTGCAATACTTGTTTTGCTAGGTTTGCCTCGCCTTCAATTTCTAATTCATATCCTGAGCCACCTGTCAACTGTGTCATCAGGCTTTCTGGGGTATTGGTGGCGACAACTTTACCGCGATTAATAATAGCGACACGGCTACAGGTCATGCTCACTTCCGGCAAAATGTGGGTAGACAAAATAATCGTGTGTGTCCCCGCGAGACTTTTAATCAAATTTCGCACTTCGATGATTTGTCGCGGGTCAAGTCCAACGGTGGGTTCATCAAGGATAATGGCTGGCGGGTCGTGAACGATCGCCTGAGCAATGCCCACTCTTTGGCGATATCCTTTAGAAAGTTTGCGAATAATGACTCGCTGCTTATCTTGTAAGTTACATCGCGCGATCGCTGCTTTGACTTTCGCAGTGAGATCGCCTGCTGCTACTCCTTTGATTCTGGCGACGAAATGCAAAAACCCCTCTACCGTCATTTCTGGATATAACGGCGGTGTTTCTGGTAAATAACCAATGCGTTGACGCACAGCCAAAGAATTATCATGGACATCAAACCCAGAAATCTTAGCTGTACCGCTAGTTGCAGGTAAATAACCTGCTAAAATTCGCATCGTTGTGGTTTTACCAGCGCCATTCGGCCCTAAAAACCCTAAAATTTCCCCTGGTTCAACCCGAAAAGTTACATCTGTAATCGCTGGGGTAGAACCGTAAGTTTTACTGAGATGGTCAACTTCAATCATCGGTCTAGAGGCGATCGTCAACTAGAGAATACCCAACAATCTTAGATCATGATGGAATAGTTGTTGGTTTTGTGCCTCTAAAACACGCAAAAATATTAGTAATTTTTACTACTTACTCTCATTTAAATAACTTTCACCCCAGAGACATTAATAAATGACACAAATAACCAATATGGGTTACTAAATAAGACTGATAAAGAGATTCAAAATGCTATTTTTATCTTGAATATTTTGGCATTTTGGCATCTAATAAAGATTTTATTGTGCTAAATTGATCAACACTACAAGAATGACTTTGGTTAAAACACTAAGTAGAGGATGAATACTGTTCTTATTGCTTAAATCATGAGTATTCTTGACAATCTACTAAGTTTAATTTGTATGATTCTTTTATAATCCAAGGTGCATCGCCACTTTCAAGCTATTGCGACGGGTGAAAGCCCGTCTTTTATTTTGGTGATATTTGCCAATCAAGCCATAAAAACATCTAAATATGTCAGAAATCTATAAACTATATCAGCAGTTTTTAATTTTGAAATAATTCCTGGCAATGATTTTATTTTAATGTAATTAAGAATACATTCTTAGCTTAGTATCAGTTTTTATAAGTTTTGGATACATCCCAGAGGAAGATGCTTTGAAGCAAAAATCATGAGTAAATAAATGCGGGATGTTGTTATGCACTGGATTTATAGTCAGGTTTGGTGGTGAGCCAAACCTTTTTTCTTTTTAATAAAAAACTTAAGTAACATAAGATTTTGAATTATGTCGCGTGCTATGGATAAGCAAAAATAAAATCATGTTAATGAATTGCCGATAAAATGTAAAATTATGAATCATTTGTCAACAATAAGACCCCCAACTTACCGAAGAAGTCAGGGGTCTAAAACTCTCAATACTAAAACAAAAAGGTACTCCGAAGAATACCAATCGTAATTGGGTCGCTGTCTGGTGTATGTCCAGGTTCCAAGATATGAATGATCCCTGGCGTAATGTAGATGTTATCTGTCATTCTAAAACGATAAAAAGCTTCGATTTGAGTGGTGGTTCCTGGTTGTCCACCGGCGCGTCCTAAACCTGTATTCTCAAAATCAGGGACATTATTACCCACAGGTAAATTACTACTCGTAATTTTTGGTGGTTGTCCCACATAAATACCGCCTAAATTACCTGGAGCAAATAAATCGGGGAAGTTTAAAAATACCATGTAATTCGTCGTTTCTACACTACCCGATCGCCCAGGAATAGACGAAGTAGTATAACCACCCCATGCACCCAAAGTCACGCGAGGTGAAATTTGCCAACTGAGTGTCCCACCATAGGCGTTGGTTTGTAAGGGCGCGCTAGATGCTGTTAAACAATCATCACCCACAAAGGTGAGCAAACAACCATTAGAAGCATAATTATTAACGTAATACAAACTCAAATCAACAGTATCAATTGGTGTTAATAACAATTGCACCGCTGTAGTTGTAGTGCCATCAAACAAACCACTACGTTCACCAGGTTTCCCAGGAGTATAACTAGTATACAAAGCTTGTATACTGGCACGTTTAGCAAATTGCCAATCTACAGCAACTCCGCCGTGACCAAAGCCGGTGTTTAAAATCGGGTTTCTTTGGGCAAACAGAGATAAGGGGCCTGTGGCTGCACTCTCGACTCGTACCGGGCCGCGGAAAGCGTTGCTCATATTTACGCCTTCTGTTCCCACCATCACAGCTAATTTATCTGTGACTAACCAACGATAATTCAAATCACTAATAATTAATTTCTTATCTGTAGGAAATTCGTAGCTGAGGATAACATCATTGCTGAATCTCGGTGAAGTCACACCATCGGTAGCTAATAACCCTGTAAATAAAACACTACGAGGAGTTAGCTGAGTAGTTAAACTCAGATAAGAAAAAGTCAAGACGTTAATGTTTGTACCATTATCATTTGAATCTTTTATGCCATCTCTAGGATTAACGTCACCACGGTTAGAACTCCGCCCTTGAACACCAGCAATTAACAGTCCGTTAAGTTTTGTTGTAGTAGAAAATTGGTTAGCTTGAATTTCGGCGCTACGTGCTTCTAAGCTATCTACTCGTCCCTGCAAGGTGGCTAATTCGCTACTAAATTCTGTTTGTAGGCGTTTAATTGTCTCTAAATCTGCGCGAGTTACGAGTTCGGCGCTGGGTGCTGCTACTGCGATAATTTGGTTAATTTTATCTAGACAAGCATTCATCCCCGCAGCAAATTCATACCTAGTGACAGCGCGATCACCACGAAATGAATTATTCGGATAGCCAGCAATGCAGTTATAGCGCTCTACTAAAGATTGTAAAGCCGTAAAAGCCCAATCGCTGGGTTGGACATCATTCAATTGCGACACCGATGTGACTTGTGCCATCGGTTCCTTATCTTCTTTTACACCCTGATCTGTTGCAGCGGTAGGAAATATCGAGGAATTTTGGTTGTCTAAACTTAGACTTGCTTCTGTCTGTGTATTTGTATAATCCTGGGCGGATGCTGTTTGTGATCCGCTGTTTAATCCTGCTATCAAGAAAGATGCGATTATCCAAAATTTCAGATAATTATAGCGAATCACGTTAAGTTTCAATTTCTTAAACTCTACCTACAATACTGAAGTTCGAGTGTAAGCAAAAATATCAGATCCGGCATGAGAATTTTTACCGACTTTGTACTAAATGAGACAAAACTTATTCTGGGCAACAGAAGAAAACGCGAGTATAAAAGTAAAAATAACCAGCCTTACACCACCACCTAAATTGACCGAGAAGCAATATGGCACATCCCTCGCGCAGACTATCACTCAAATTTTTTAGACGCAATCAAACTTCCACAGACATTGTAGAAAAACCGCCAGAGCAGGGAAATTTGCTGACATCAACAATAGCAATCACTGTTTTGTTTAGTAGTGCTGGGTTAATTATGGTGTTTGCTTGGATTAGTTGGCTGTTTATTTTCAATCCTGAAAAGATAGTTTGGCTGAACAAGTTTTTACCAGAATGGGCGCAAATTCCCTTCGGTTACAGCGAACACCCGCACACCTTACCAGAAATTCAAGCCAGCTTACAAGCACAAAAACAAACATCCGGGGCGACTCTGGCTTTAGATAAAAACGAAAACGCATTTTTATTGCCAATTTTTCAGCAACGCACCAATTGTCAGTCTAATTGTCAAGAACTAGCAGCACTGCGGGTTTATCAACTAGCAACAGACTCAGAATTTAAATCAAAAAGAGAAAAATACTATCGTCTAGCGACGCAACTATCTGTAACTGGAATCGAAAAATCTTTGATTGAAGGGACAGCAGAAACTGATGATACTAATACTCTGCTACCTTTGAACACGATTAAAGGTTTTGATGACGAAACACCAGCATCAGGAGCGTGGTTTAATTTACAAGGACAATATAAAAAAGGCACAACTGCGATCGCCTATGGTCAAATTTTGTACTACAATCCAGAACGCTCTAACTTAATCCAACTTCTGTCTTGGAAAAATTCTAACGGCCAATTACCAAAATGGCAGCAAGTTACTGGTAGCGACGCTAAAGAATTAATCCTAGATCAAACAGTCGGTTTAGAACCCCAATTACGCGTTTACCAAGTTAAACCTACCAAGCTTTACCTTAATCCAATTCAGCTAGATAAAATTTCTCTGAAACCACCAGCTATTAAAGATACTGCTTACCAAAATGCCATATCAATTGCGCGGAGTGGTTTGTGGACACCAGCCTTAGAATCTTTAAAATCTCTTCAAAAACAAGGTAAAATTGCCTTACCTGCTACAGCAAAAGCGCAAATCGATTTAATTCGTCTACATGCTCAATTTACCAAAGCCCAAGCAGAAAAAACTTGGGCTAGTCCTAGTGAACAAGTCTTGGCGGATTTAATTGATGGACGTTGGTCTCAAGCTTTAAAAGTATTTAAATCATCACCTCAAAATGCACAAGAAATTTCCATCCTCTTAAAAGCAGAAAAAGGCAACTTGTGGAATCGTGTAGCAACAACATTAGAAGTTAATCCACAACAGCCAGAGGTATTAGCTTGGGGGGCGTTAATTTTAGCCGTTCAACAAGGAAATGAAAGTGCTAATTCTTGGCTAGAAAAACAGCCAAAAATTACCAAAGATACCATTGCAGAGATTCAATATTTGCTCAAACGATTAAATCATGAGTCAGCCAAGTCTTAAACCTCGACAAATCACTACAACTACCTTTTCTCAGAGCAATAATGGGTAAGACTTGGGCGAGTCCCTCACCGCCCAACGCTAAAGCTGAATCGGTGCTACCAGTCGATAGATACAGTCTGCATTTGTGAGCCAGTAAATAGCAGCAAACGCCCGATGGTCAATAATCTATAGTCTCGAAATCTCAGAGCCGCAAAGGATCATGTTGTCCAGGCTCATGATTCTGGGGGGTGGATTTCTGTTTGATCGAAGACATTTTTTAAGAAGGTTAACCCTTGTTCTATCTGGGCAAATTCTTCAGCTGACAAACTATTGAGAATGTCAGCAATTTGAGCGCGAGTGTGATTGAGGGATTGCTGAAGATGGTACTTTCCCTCGTCAGTTAAATTGAGAACTATCCGCCGTCGCTCTTGGGGATGGTGTTCGCGCTGCACTAAGTTGCGCTGTACTAGCCGTTCTATAGTTGCTGAAGCTGTAGCCGAGGTGACACCGAGATGTTCTGCTAAACCAGAGAGTGAACCACCAGGATTACGATTGATAAATGCCAGCGATCGCAACTGGGGAATTGACAAAAACCCGGCGTTATGCTCTCGCATCTCCTTTCTAATAAACCGCATCACTAATGGAATAGTATCCATTACTTTGGCAGCACATTCTTCAGAAGTCGCACCATGTGAGGGTTTATCGAGCTTCATGGGCTAGTCATTCTCCTACTTACATCGCCACCCGTGGATAAGGTTTGCCACAGATGAGGGTTAATATTATTAATGTTAGTGGCAGAACTGTACAATCTAACCCAAACCCATAGAGACTTGTACTGTTAAGTAGCATTGTGCCGCGTAAAGCATCAACCTCATAAGTTAGGGGTTGATATGGGAAATAAATTTTAGCCAGTTCGGCATTAAGGAAATAGGATAAATCGCATTACTGGCAAAAAATAACAGCATAATGCTGGCTGAACGGCTCTGACAGCTAAATCTGTGGGATTATGACGTAGTTTGCGAATTTCTAATTCGGCGATCGCTGGTATGCTGTAATGCAGAATTGGTATTACTCAGCCTGATAGTTTTTGCTAGGGCAATTGTCAAACACCACAAGTAGAAAACCGCAACCAAATTTTGCAGCAAGCCTTGACAGTAGCAGAATTCTGTCAGCGACATGAAAACCAATGGGGAGGATCAAAGCTATATGAGCAGTGATGAAATATACAAATAGGACTTACGCAAAAAACCTCTCAAACTCTCATTCCTCTGTGTCCTCTGCGTCTCTGTGGTTCGTTATTCCGTAACTTGTGCGTAAGTCCTAACAAAAAACAAATAGGGGTAAAAGTTTTACCCCTATACAGTAATATATACATTTGCAAAGAAGCTGGAATTTAGGTTAAGTGATTTTCTAGCAAAGATGCGATCGCTTCTGGGTGAAGTTTTTTATACTTCTTTTTACCAAGCTGCAAAACGCAGTTAGGGGCGCTGCTGCAACGCTTTTGACAGTCTGTGTGTTCAATTTTTACTTTGTCTAACAAACCGCGATCGCACAAAGTTTTTTCTAGTTCTGATAATAAGCCTTTACCACCTCGTTTCACACAACCAGATTTTTGACAAACCATAATTTTAGCTTGTGGTGGCGGTGAGAATTCTTGATTTGAGCAAATATCAAGTTGTGTTACTTGATGTGCTTTAATTTTCATCTTGCCAGTGTGGGTATTGACTTTAGTCACACCACAAATGTGAATTTGTTCACCAACAGTTAAACTACATTGCAAAATACCACGCAATTTTTTGGGTAATTTAATATGCAAATTACCAGAAGAAATTGCTAATTGCAGATATTTAGCTTTTCCTGATTTCATGCCAGAAAAACCTAGGAACTGCCCTTCTAGGTTCAATTCTGATAACTTGAGATATTTGTCACCCATGTTAACTACTCAAAATTTAACTAAAGTTTTGAAAGGCAGGAGGCAGAAGGCAGGAGGCAGAATTTTATGTAATGATGGAATTCTCCAAACTTCTGCCTTCAAACTTATGAGCTACCGTGAACAATTTATTTGGAAAAACAGAATCGCGCTGGCAATTCAGTGTTATCAATTAACTGAACATTTTCCTAAATCTGAACTTTATGGCTTAACAAGTCAGATTAGAAGTTCTTGTGTTTCTGTACCGTCAAATATTGCGGAAGGCTATGGCAGAAAAACAAAAACTGAATATATTCAGTTTCTTCATATTGCGTTAGGTTCTTTGCGAGAACTTGATACGCAGTTAATTATTGCGAAAGAAGTTAAATTGGCAAATCAAGAATTATTTATTCCTGTTATGGGAGAGGTTGATAGGCTGCAAGGAATTCTAGTATCTACTTTGCAAAAGATGAAAACTTGATTTCCTCCTGCCTTCTGCCTCCTGCCTTCTTGTATTTCTAAGCCAAGCGTTTAGCTTCTACCGTTTTAGGTAAATTAGCTGCATCAGGTATTTCGGGGAATTCTAATTCCCAACCATTGGCTAAGGTAAGAATTTTTCCAGCTTCACCGTCTGTTTGTTTAACCACTACTTCTTCTAAATCTTTTTTAGCGACGTAGACTGTTAAATTACCAGCATCATTCATCCGTAGCATTACCTTCATGATTTTCCTCGGCAGATTCTAGTTCTTTTTTACGACAACCAACAACGATTCCTTTATCTAAGAAATGCACAGCATAAATATAGGAACGTTGTAGAAAAGTACCTATACTTGAGATGTAACCAATATCTCCTTTTTTTGCTAATATCTCTCCAATTTCTCTACCGGGAAATGTACCATCGTTTTTAATTTGTTTGCGGAGTCTGACTTTTTCACCAATTTCAAAATCGGGTTCTGACTCTAATTCATATTCATCGGGTTGCATGAGAATACCTCTGTTCTTTTACCAAGTTCAAAAGTTCTTCTGTTGTGAGGCTACGTTTTTTCTTAACTGATTGCTGGCGAACTGCATCTAAAACAGACTGGGTTTCTTCAGGATTGAGAAAGATACCATGCTGCTGAAGCAAGTTAGATACCAAATGCTTACCAGAATGTTTACCAACGACTAAACGTCGTTCCCAACCTACTTCTTCCGGCGCAAAGGGTTCGTAGGTGTTGGGGTTTTGGAGTACGCCATGAGCATGAATTCCAGATTCGTGAGCAAAGGTATTTTCGCCAACAATTGCTTTCCAAGGTGGTACGCCAGCACCAGCAGCAGCGGCTACGAGTTGGGATAATTCCAACAAACGGGGTGTGTTGATACCCATATCTAAGCCATAGATGCGTTTGATGGCCATGACAACTTCTTCTAAAGCAGCGTTACCTGCTCTTTCACCTAACCCATTAACAGTGGTGTTAACAGATATAGCTCCACCTTTAATTCCGGCTAGTGCGTTAGCTGTCGCCAAACCGAAATCGTTGTGGGTGTGGATTTCGACAGGAATTGATAGCCAGGAAACAAGCCGTTTAACTTTTTTGTAGGTGGTGAAAGGATCGAGAACTCCTACGGTGTCGCAGAAGCGAAAGCGAGATGCACCCCATTCTTGAGCATACAGAGCGACATCTAACAAGAAGTTTTCATCGGCTCTGGAAGAATCTTCGCCACCGACGGCTACCCAAAGACCGCGATCGCGTGCATAACTGATACAATCTTTGAGTCTTTGCAGACTTACTCGCCACTGTCCATGAAATTTCGCAGCGATTTGGATACCAGAAACGGGTATCGCAATATGGACTCGCTGCATTCCACAGGCGATGGAAGCTTTAATATCAGAAATAACAGCGCGATTCCAAGCCAAAAGGTTGGCTTTTAATCCCAAGTCAGCAATGATTGAGATGGCACGCATTTCTTCTTCTCCCATTGCTGGGATACCAACTTCTAATTCATGTACGCCGATAGCATCAAGAAATTTGGCGATCGCAACTTTTTCTTTTAAGGTAAAAGCAACACCTGCTGCTTGTTCGCCATCGCGTAATGTAGTGTCATTAATGATGATTTCACTCATTTCAAACAGCCTCATAGGTATTTTTCTTAATATTCTTTCTGGAGCGTTAACTGTTTTCCGCAACGCTAAGTAAAGGTAAATGCTATAAATTAATACAATTAATATTTTGTCTTCATCATTCTTTAATATTACCCAGATTAAGATATTGCATCTGTATGACAGAAAACAAAACGACAGTATAATTTAACCGCCATTTTTACTATTGTCAGACAAAGTTTTTTCGAGTAGGAGATATCCTAGATAAGTATTAACTAGACTCGAAGTTAATAAGAAAGCAAAGCCACAAATTAAGCTGGGAATCATAGTGCTATCTCCCAATAATTGCAAGTCATTTCCGCCAAAAAGTTAAGATGGCGATCGCTATCGCCTGGAAGCTAGAAAGTCTTTCATGGCTGCTCATCCAGCCAATCTAAAATCTGTTCTAGCTGTTGTAAGTTAACCAATCCATATTGCCAAAGCAGCATCGGTAATGGTGCATCATCGAATTTTTTGTGTCGCAGGGCTACAGCAATATCTGCATTGGTCAGTTCGATTTCTGTATGTAAAAAATTGATGAATTTTGATTCTTTTGTGCGGGTGGACATAATTAGGGCGGAAACAGATAAGTATAGAGAAGAATTAAAGTTTGTGAATGCAATTTAAGCGACGGAAAAAATCAGAACAATCGATATTACAGAGGCTGATTTTTTGCTGTAAGTAAACGCAGGTTTATAAATACCAGCAATGTTCTAACCAATTAACTAATTCTTGACGGGGAGCTAAACATTGCATAACGGTACTGCGGACTAAAATTGCGGCGAGTAAACTGTTTACTTGTACCCGTAAAGAACCATCGGGGGGGCAAGCACAAGGAATCATCAACTCTTGTAAACGATAGTAGATTCGCCAGCGATCGCTCAACGGAATCTGTAAAACTTGCTCACCTAAACCTTGATCTGCCATTAGTCATTCGTCCTTTGTCCTTAGCGTAAAATTAGTTACTACGTTTTATTCTTTTGCTTTTTGACTTTTAACTTTTGACTGACTGATTGACTCGTAACTTTTAAGTTTTTGTTCAAGTTGCTCAATGCGAGAAAGTAAGGAACGAATCACAGTGGCTTCTACGTCTGGGAGTTTGTTGTGTTCCAAGGGAGAGTGATGATTGTCTTTGCGAGAGATAATCCTTCCGGGAACGCCGACAACGGTAGAATCAGCAGGAACATCACGCAACACAACCGAACCTGCACCCACACGAACGCGATCGCCAATTTGAATATTCCCTAAAACCTTTGCACCTGAACCAATCACAACGTTTTTACCCACAGTTGGGTGACGTTTCCCGCTTTCCTTCCCAGTTCCGCCGAGAGTCACTCCTTGGTAAATCAGCGTGTAGTCTCCCACAATCGCCGTTTCCCCAATCACAACCCCCATCCCGTGGTCGATAAATACACCTTTTCCAATCTCTGCACCTGGGTGAATTTCAATTCCCGTGAAGAATCGACCAATATGAGAAATTAAGCGCGGAAAGAAACTTACTTTTCGACAATGCAACCAGTGGGCGAGACGATGTAAACACAGCGCGTGCAATCCAG
This sequence comes from Nostoc sp. PCC 7107, assembly GCF_000316625.1. Taxonomy (GTDB): domain Bacteria; phylum Cyanobacteriota; class Cyanobacteriia; order Cyanobacteriales; family Nostocaceae; genus Nostoc_B. The sequence continues at coordinate 3,830,162 of NC_019676.1, forward strand.
GGTAGCAAAACACCACCTCTAACCAATTACGTGCAGCAGGGTCACGTTCAAAAATAATCCGAAAATCACTCAACACCGGCTCAAAATCAAAGCCAGCAGAAAGTAAACTTTTCAGCAGGGATGTTTTTACAGAATCTGGCGCTACTGTCGTTTTTTGATTACTGTCTAATGACTGTTGCATTGTTACTGTCTGGGTAAAAAAGCCTTGTGCTATTTTTATGCTTATAGCAGGCGACTCCCAACAGGACAGTACACTCTATGTCGGTTGGATTTATTGTATTTATTAAGGTTGTACTCAACGACTGCAAAGCTTGATTTTCAATTAACTTCAATATTCTCTTGGGGTAGGGGTACTAGTTTTTCAAGGTAGGGGTACTAGCATTTCTTGGGTGGGGGTATCAGAATTGCGGTACTCACTATCAAACGCTTTGGCTATCAGCGATTGCTACGATTTAGCCAAGTTATTTTACGATATATTAAGCTGTACTCAATTGCCCGGAAATAGCCTGTAGAGACGACTACAACTTAATTTCTGTATCCCTAGTTACGATTGTAATTTTACGGTTTTGCCACACAAAAAACCGATTTCTTCACTTTGTTTTAGCCTTTATTTTTTGTAAATATCTATACTTTTATTATGATTAAATTGTCTCAAATTTATGCAATTAATAAAGCTTGCTACGCCACTACTGATATTTGCTGAACAAAGCAGTTCCGCGAGTCATTAATGAAGCTCCAACACTCATTAATGGAGTTCCAAACTTGATTAATGAAGCTCAGAGGCTCATTAGTGGAGTTATAAGCCTCATTAATGGAGTTCCAAACTTGATTAATGAAGCTCCAAAACTCATTAATAGAGTAGCAACACTCATTAAATAAGTTCCAAACTTCATTAATGAACTTCTAACACTCATTAATGAGGATTAATTGCTCACGAACCAGACGCAGCTTTAGATGGTCTACCTTTGATAGCTTTGAAGCGTTCACCTAATTGTTCAGCCAGAGTTTTTAAGCCTGGAGTTTTCTTTGATGCTGTCTTGACATAATTATATACAGTTAAACTGCTGCTCATAGCTTCACTACCGACTGCCAGTAGAGTATCATCTACTTGTTCAGTGAGTTGACGCATAGAAATTATACCAATTTGAAAAAAGAATGCGACAAATGGTAAAAATAGACAGAAGTAGCATTCAGGGTATGTGATGGTAGGGGTAACACAAATCGAGATAGAAGAAAGTGTCGAGGAACTAGAGAAGTTGCTCAAACATCAAAAACAGTCTCGGAGCAAAGAACGTATACAAGCCCTATATCTGATTAAAGGGCAAGAAATGAGTGTAAGTGAGATTGCTAAAATCTTGGGAAAACATCGAGCTACAGTACATCGATGGTTGGCAGATTATCGAGAAGGAGGAATTGAGGCGGTTGTTGAATTTGGAACGAGTTCAGGTCGAAAAAGAGCAATACCAGATTGGGCTGTATCGAGTTTGAAAAAACAACTCGAACAACCAGAAGGTGGGTTTCAACGGTACACACAAATACAACATTGGTTAGAAAAAACCTTGGGTGTGCAAGCTGAGTACGCAACTGTACATCATCTGGCACGTTACAGGCTCAAAGCCAAGCTGAAAGTCCCACGTCCGCGTAACCGAAAACAGGACGAAGAAAAACTAGAGTCTTTTAAAAAAAACTCGGTGATGACTTGCAATTAATTGCTCAATACAGTGCCATTATCTTGCCTCAGTACGAAAATATTCGTTATTTTGTACAAGATGAGAGTCGATTTGGACTCAAAACCATTGAAGGACGTAAAATTACTCTTCCCGGAGTTAAGCCTATTGGTGATTGGCAGTGGCAATTTAAAGCGTTCTGGCTATATGGAGCAGTTGAACCACTTACTGGGGAAAGTTTATTTTGGCAGTTTTCTCATGTTGATACCGAATGCTACCAACAATTTTTGAACGAGTTCGCTGCCTGTTATCCCAAATCACTTAACATTCTCCAAGTTGATAACGGCTTATTTCATCAAGCTAAACGTTTACAAATTCCAGAGAATATTGTTCTTTTGTTCCAGCCTGCTCATTCTCCTGAACTCAATCCCATAGAGCGCGTTTGGGAATATCTCAAGCAAGACTTGAAATGGGAGCTATTTGATAACAGGCGAGCATCTGCAAACCAAGGTTGCTCAACTCCTAGCTCTCCTCACTCCTCAAATTGCTGCTTCTTTGACTGGTTATGACTTCATCCTCAATGCCTTATCTGTCGCAAACATTTTTTGAATTGGTATTAACACTTCACTAAGTGCGATCGCTAACTGATAATCTTTTACCAACTCCTCAACATCAAAAGTAGCTGGCAGAATATTACGGTTAGACTGAGCAGCCGCCGCACTATTATTGACAAAAGCCAGACTTTTATCACCCATCTTGACCATCTTCCGCCATTCTTCCGCGCTGAGAGTTACCAAAAAGGGAAGTTTTGATTGCACTGTCTGGAGCGCAGCTTTAATTTCTTGGATATCTGCTGGCGAAAGGGATGCGGTAATATTTTGATAAGACATAGTAGATTCACCAATGCAATGAGGGAGTTAAGTAGCAATATTTGCTAAGTATATAATTCCCATTGGTGAGGGTAAAAGCACACAATTACTCTACTTATTTATCCGTTTTAAAGCCGACTTAGATGGATACTGACCAGATAAAATCAACGCTTGCCTTTCAATCACTCGCTCATCACAATTAAAATCGAAAATGCGGGCTGTTACTTCTCCAATATCTGTTAGTGGTTGAATCACACCCTCACCTAAGCGAAAATGCTCGCCCCAAAAGTCTCGACGCGGGTTAAAAAATCGCACAAGTTCACCAGTCTGCCAATTAATTGAACCTAAATCCGTCCCCTTTTGCAAGTTGCAGAAAATACAGGCATAGCAAAGATTATCTGCTGTAGTTGCACCGCCATGTTTCACGCTAATTATATGGTCAACTTGACAACCCGATGACCTATCTGATTCAGAAACAAGACAATATTCGCAAATATAATCAGCGCGACGAGCAACTAAACGCCGCAGTTCTGCATTAATGTAAAGACTAGACACAGGAAAAACTTACTCCGCCTTGAGGTATTGATGGGCTTTTGCTTTTGCTAAGGTCATAATATGTTCTAAGGTGAGGAAATGATCTAATTCCTTCTTTTCCTCTGGTGTGAGTTCTCCCATTTTGTGTTGATAAACCAGATATTCTAAACGCTCTTTTGTACTATCCGAGAGTTGAAACTTCACCACACTTTCGGGAGTAGTCCCAGCTGCAATAAACTCAACAATTTCGTCGTAGACTTTGGCTGTATTTATAGATGTAGTCATAAGAGGTTGTTTGAAAAGTGGCTGATTGTGATTATTAGCACTTCTTGATCCCCCCTAACCCCCCTTAAAAAGGGGGGAAATGCTTCAAAGTCCCCCTTTTTAAGGGGGATTTAGGGGGATCGAGATATGTGCAACTTCACATTGAATTGGTATTACCCATTTAATTTTATTATGCTACCTTTAAAGACTTGTCCAAAGTTTGCGGCTCTGGTAAAGTTTCGCCATCTTCTAAAGCTGATTCAATTAGCATTTCTAAAACTTCCTGAGCATTTTTTAAAGCTTCTTCGTAAGAATCCCCGTGTGTACAAGGCTGCATTACATTAGTAAATTCAGGCAGCGAAACCACATAACATTTATCTTCATCTGACCATTGAATAATAATTGTGTATTTCATTCTTCAGCATCCTCCGCTTTTTCTATTTTCTCTAATTCTGCAAGTGCTTCATTAACTTGCTTTTCTAAATAAACTTTGGCATCACTACCATCTTTACCAGCGATGATGATAGCTTGAGGCAATAGCGGATGTATCCATTTACTATGACTACCCTTTGCAGGCTTATAAGTAAACCCAGCTTGCAGCAATAACCTTTTTAGTTCTCTAATTTTCTTGGGCATAACCTCAGTTTATGTTCACCCTTGCCACCGTTTCAACTGTTTCTCTGCATACTCCCGCACTTCCTCATCTGGGTCATTTTCGGCTCTGTCGCGCAACAGTGGTAAAGTCTGGGAATGCTGGGGATATTGTTTGACAATTATCTCCAGTGCAACGCGTCGGGGATTTGGGATAATATCATCATGGCTACCCTTAAAGGGGTCATTAATAGAAAAGTTGTGGTAGAAATCGAACAGTTCAGACTGAGATTTGTAAGCTAGGGCTAATTCTTGCATTGCTGTCCGTCGCACACTCCAATCATCGTCAGCAGTTGCCCTTTCTTGCAGAAAAGTTTTGGTATCGGAGTCATCCCTGTAAGCGTAAGCTAATTGTTCCACTGCTGTCTGTCTTACATATGAATCTGCATCCGCAATTGCCCGTTCTCGCAGAAAAATTTTGGTACCTGAGTCATCTTTGTAAGCATGAGCTACTATTTCCACGAGTGGCCCTCGCACATCTGAATTATTATCAACAGTTGCCCGTTCTCGGAGAAAAGTTTTGGTGTCGGGATCATCTTTATAATTTTGAGCTAATTCTTCTACTGCTATCCATCGCACATCTGAATTATTATCAGCAGTTGCCCGTTCTCGGAGAAAAGTTTTGGTGTCGAGATCATCTTTATAATTTTGAGCTAATTGTTCCACTGCTTTCTCCCGTACACGAGGACTATTATCCACAGTCGCCCTTTCTAAGAGAAGCGTTTTAGTGTCAGAGTCCTCTTGATAAGCATGAGCTAATTGTTCCACTGCTGTACGTCGTACTACCGAACTATTATCAGCAGTCGCCCGTTCTTGCAGAAAAATTTTGGTCTCAGAGTCATCTTTATAAGCGTGGGCTAATTGGAACACTGCTGTTCGCCGTACTACTGAACTTTCATCAGCAGTCGCCCGTTCTCGCAGAAAAATCTTGATGTCGGAGTTCTGCTTGTAAGCCTGAGCTAATTGTTGCACTGCTATCTCTCGCATACTCCAATCATCATTCATAGTAGCAATTTCCATGAGAAGAGTTTTGGTATTGGAGTCATCTTTGTAAGTTCGAGCTAATTGTTCCACTGCTGTCTGTCGCATAAATAAATTTTTATCCGTAGTCGCTCGTTCTTGGAGAAAAGTTTTAGTGTTGTGGTCATCTTTGTAAGCCTGAACTAACTGTTGCATTGCTGTGCATCGCACATCCGAATCTTTATCAAAAATTGCAAGTTCTCGTAGAAAGGTTTTGATGTCGGAGTCATCTTTATAAGCCTGAACTAACTGTTCTACTGCTGTCTGTCTCACATTTGAATTTACATCCACAGTTGCCCGTTCTTTAAGAAAAAGTTTGGTGTTAGCATTATCTTTATAAATTTGAGCTAATTTTTCTATTGCTATCCATCGCACATACGGATGCTCATCCACAGTTGCAATTTTTTGTAGAAAAGTTTTGGTGTCAACTGAATCTTGCCAAGTTGTGGCAATTGTTGCAACTGCTTGAGTGCGAATTTCTTCAACTAGCTGAATTTCTTTGTCATCCTGCGATAAGCCGTCATCACAGGGTTCATATCGAGTTAAATTCTGCAAGAGAGTTAGTAACTCATCAGCTTTTGGCATAATTACTGAGCGATTTCTTACTTCTGCAAGACACTTAGCTGCTAAAAACAAATTAATAAACTTTTCCTCTTCACCATTCAGCGATATTAAATAATCAATAATCTCACCAACAAATTTTGGCTCAATCATCCCAGCAATTAACAGCAAGACTTCGTGCCATGTTTCATCCTGCCAGTGTTTACCAAAAACATCTTGCTTTAATACCTCAATACTGAGCGTCTGCGTTTCTTTAAACTGCCAAACAAACTCCCAGGCACAGAAATATTCTAAAAAAGTCCGATGCACAAAGGCATAATAATCAGCCCCCAGGAAACACAACATAAAGTTACGAGTCCGCAGTTGGTTAATCATTACCCTTGCGGCTTGTCTGGGTTGATTAATTTCTAAAGTTCTTAAATATGCAGCCAAAATATTTTCTAATTGACTGTCACGAATCAAATTACCCGCTAAACCTTTATCACTGGTTTGCATACTATAGGCAACTTGACGCAACATTGCTTGTTTATCTTTATAATCAATAGTTTTATGGTCTAGCCGTTCATCTTCTACTAAAGCACGTTCCACATCCCACTGATGCAGCAGTACCCGCGATGCTTGATTATAAAGTTCGGCTCTATCTCTAGGCAATTCCTGATTACGATTTAAAATTGCCATCATCGTCAACAGCAGAGGATTTCCTGCTAATTCAGTAATAGCTTTAGAAGCTTCAATTCCTCTATGTAATCTTTCCCGTTTTCTGACTTTATCCGCTTCATCACTAAAAGTTAACTCATGCCAACGGTGAATAAAATCTTGAATTTGTTCTGAGTCTAAATCTTGCAGCATAAAGTGACGAAACTCAGCATCACGTAATCTTTGCGGTTTATAACCAATCACGCGAGAAGTCACAATCACCTGGACATTAGGATAGTCATTAGTAAAGCGATGAATATCAGTAATCACATCCTCCCGTTTACCAGGATCAAATACTTCATCTAAACCATCAAACATCACTAAAGCGTTTCCAGCTTTTAGTTGTTCATGCAGTTGATGTTGATTTAAGTGAGTCATTACCCCGCTACATTTATGAAAAAATTCGAGAAAGTTATGACATTCTTTATCATCACGCCGCCGCATATAAGTGCGTAACTCAATCAGCAACGGAATTGGTAACGAAATAACATTATCTAGTGGTGAATTTGCCCAATTCAACGCTAAATACTGCAACAACGTAGACTTACCCGAACCAGGATCACCCAAAACCACAATATATTTATAAGTCTGTTTATCATTAACAACATCTAATACAGAACGTATTGGTTGCTCTAAATAAACCCGCTTGTGATTTTCTAATTCTTCTGCTGCGATTTCTGTTTCTACTTGGTCACTTTCCCGCAGTCGTTTTAAATGTTCTTTCGGCAGTTCATGTACTTGCGGTAAAACTTGATGCACTTCCCGCACATTTTGAGCAATAAACATGCGCCATAACTTCAGTTCGTTATAGGCGTAACCTGTTGTATCCAAACTATCTAACTTCAAATTACCGTAGCATTCGCGGATGGCTTCTTGATATTTAACCAAGTTGAAATCTGCAACAATCCCAGCAATCTCTTTAGTATTCGTTTCAATATTAGATAATTTTTGTAATTCTAAAATAGAATGCAATTCTTTCGATTTCTCAAGCAATTCTTGGACTTGTATAAAATACTGTTCAGTTAATAATTCCCAGTTAAATTTAGCTGGTAAAGCTTTGAGTTGTACCTTTTGCCAACTATCTTCTAAAATTCGAGAGTTTAAATCTTCGCAGCTAATATCAAAAGCTTTACCAAGAGTTTCTTTGACAGATTTATCACTAATAAATTTCTTAATATCCCCGGTATATTCTTTAATTTCACCTTCCGGCAGTTTACACCGCACCTTTAACTGCTGCTGCATCAGTTGTAAAAACTCTTTCAACGCCTTACCCGCAGCAATATCAATATCGTCCTTCTTCAGTTTCTCAAAAACCTTACCAGGAATGCCTTTTAATATATCCTTCGCCCAATCTTTTGCCGCGTCTTTAGCTAAATCTTCTAAAATTGGTTTAAAAATCAACCCCGCACCTTGAGCAACTCCCCAGATAACCAACCAATCAAGCATAATACCCGCATCCGCAGAGATTTTAATTACGAGTATATACACCAGCCTCAGCCAGCATTTCCAAGTTTAGGTTAATTTAACCTCGGTGATGAAAAAGAAAAAGCGATCGCATCAGTATAATTAATTCTTGTAGAGACATTGCACACAACATCTCTACAAAATTTACAGAGTGCAGCTTCTCAAAATTACAAATAATCTTTTTGCTTCTCTTCTATCATCATTCGCACTACATCTTTCATTATGTATTGTGCTTGCCATCCTAACTTTTCTTTTGCTTTCGTTGGGTTGCCTCTACCAACTGCAATATCAGTAGGTCGTAATAAACTACTATCAGTAGTTACATATTCTTGCCAGTCTAGTCCTACACAAGCAAAAGCCTGCGCCACAAAGTCCTCTAATTTTGATGTCTCACCCGTAGCTATGACATAATCATCTGGCTGTTCTTGCTGCAACATTAAATACATCGCATTCACATACTCCGCAGCCCAACCCCAGTCCCGCCGCACCGAAAGATTTCCTAAATAAAGATGATTATCAGTTCCTTGAGCAATACGACAAGCCGCAGAAATAATTTTCTGTGTCACAAACCGTTCTGGTCTTAACGGCGACTCATGGTTATATAAGATACCAGAACAAGCAAACAAGCCGTAAGCCTCTCTGTAATTAGCCACTTCCCAAAAAGCCGTCGCTTTAGCCACACCATAAGGACTGCGCGGACGAAATGGTGTATCTTCATCTGCTGGCTGTTCACCCGTATTCCCAAAGCACTCACTAGAACCAGCATTATAAAGTTTAATCGGCGCACCGATAAAACGAATGGCTTCTAATAAATTCAAAGTCCCAGTAGCGATACTCTCTAAAGTTTCTACTGGTTGTTCAAAAGACAAACCCACAGAACTTTGTCCGGCTAGGTTGTATACTTCATCAGGCTGAATCTTTGTCAAAACCTGCAAGACACTACGAAAATCCGTCAACGCCACAGATGCTAGTTTAATTTGGTCACGGATGCCCAAGCGCACTAAATTATGAAACGAAGACATCTGCGCGTCTCGTGAAGTTCCACAGACAATATATCCCTTATTTAATAGCAACTCTGCTAAATAAGCCCCATCTTGCCCTGACACTCCACAAATAAGTGCTTTTTTTTGCATATTTTTATTCCAGCAATTTTACGTAGATAGATGTATTGTCTTAAACCCAAGGAAAAATAAAACAACCATACTATCATTATTTTTTGGGAATGCCTTCTTAACATTCCTCTTGTAAATTTGTTGGGGAATAGAGGCTAAGAGTTAGAGAAGAGATATATTTCGATTTATAAAATCAATCTTTAAGTAGGGTGTGTGATGGCTTCAGCCTAACGCCACTACGAGAATTTTTCTTTTTACTTGATAAATGACCTCTGAGCGATCGCCCTTCATTTGTGACGTAATTAACTTTTTGTGCTATCTGTTAGATATGTTGCAATTTCAATATCAGAATATTTTACTTTTTATATAAAAAAGTTAATTTTTGCAAATTATATTCATTAATTTGGCTGGTTCATAAAACGGCGGAACCCAACAATATCATACTTTTTAGTGCGATTTAATTTCATTAAACTGACAAAACTTAAGAAAATGTGAATTACATTTTTCCCTAAAAAAAAATGATATGTTGTATACAGAATTGAATTTCGCACGTATCTGGAGTAGTACCAACGAATCTACTCCAGTTTTTCCCCCTTAAATCCTTAAGCCGTCGCTATTTTTGGCAAGATTTGTGAGGGGTTGAGTACAATTTTTTGTATCCCGAAATCAGCAGCAAACACGCTCAAAGGTTTGCTGATATTGGGTTATAGCTGAGTACAAAGAAATCCTAAACCCCACTCTAAAAATACAAGAACCCTGACCTAAAAATACTAGAACCCCTACCCAAAAATAAAATTTATAAACTTTTTTATAGCTCAATATCAAGGTTTCCAGATTTGAGTACAAATCTAATAAATCCAATAAATTCTATCCAAAAGTAACTCCAGTCGAGCAAAAAAAACGACTGCTATAAATCATATATCGCCAATCACTTAAAGCTCAAAGCAAAACAGAGAGCCAAAAGTGAGTGGAGGGATGAGATAGCACCATGCCTCGGTGAATTGAAGTCGCGGCTGTACACACCAACTCTACCCAAACCCTCAAAGTTGACACACACCAGCCGAAACACAAGGATTCATAGCCTGCCATCATCTGCGAAGTTGCCCACCAAGTGGCTTTGCTACAACCAAAGGATGCACTCCTGCGGGCAGTGTGATGGCCGTGACTTCCATTCTACTAGGGCAAATAAAATAGCAACTGCATCTCCCACAGTGGCAGCTTAGTCCACCGACATTTGCGAAATTCAATGACACCACAGGTTACAGACTCCTCCGTTACTGAATCGACACCTACCCAAGCAAAATCTGGTGGTTGCGGATGCGACAGCAAAAGCAGCGCCACCGTGGAAATGGACGAAAAGCTCCAAGAACGTATTGCTAAACATCCCTGCTACAGCGAAGAAGCTCACCACCATTACGCGAGAATGCACGTTGCAGTTGCACCTGCTTGCAACATTCAATGCAACTATTGCAATCGCAAATATGACTGTGCCAACGAAAGCCGCCCTGGTGTAGTGAGCGAGTTACTCACACCCGAAGAAGCAGCACACAAAGCATTGGTTATCGCCGGCAAGATTCCTCAAATGACAGTTTTGGGAATTGCAGGCCCAGGCGACCCTCTAGCCAACCCAGATAAAACATTCCGCACCTTTGAGTTGATTGCAGACAAAGCACCAGATATCAAGCTTTGCTTATCAACCAACGGTTTGATGCTAACTGAATACATCGATCGCATTAAACAACTAAATATAGATCACGTTACTATCACCCTAAATACCATCGACCCAGAAATCGGCGCGCAGATTTACTCATGGGTTCACTATAAGCGCAAGCGTTACAGAGGTGTTGAAGGAGCTAGAATCCTGCTCGAAAAGCAGTTAGAAGGCTTACAAGCTTTGAGAGAAGCCGACATTCTCTGCAAGGTTAACTCCGTGATGATTCCCGGAATCAATGACCAACACCTAGTGGAAGTCAACAAAGCAATTCGTGAGCGTGGTGCATTCTTGCACAACATCATGCCTTTGATTTCTGCACCAGAACATGGTACACACTTCGGCTTAACAGGTCAGCGCGGCCCTTCACAAAAAGAACTCAAATCAGTTCAAGACCAGTGCGCCGGCAACATGAAAATGATGCGCCACTGTCGTCAATGCCGTGCAGATGCTATTGGCTTGTTGGGTGAAGACCGCAGCCAAGAATTCACCAAAGAAAATTTCTTGGAAATGGCTCCAGAGTACGACTTTAGCAAGCGCCAAGAAGTTCACGAAGGTATTGAGAAATTTAGAGAAGAAATCAAAGCAGCCAAAGAAAAGGCCAAAGCAGGCAAACAGCAAAGTGCTAACAATCCCAAAATCTTAGTTGCAGTCGCAACCAAAGGCGGCGGATTAGTTAACCAACACTTCGGCCATGTCAAAGAATTCCAAGTTTACGAAGTTGATGGTAGCGAAGTTCGTTTCGTTAGTCACCGCAAGATAGATCAATATTGTCAAGGTGGATACGGTGAAGCAGCCACCGCAGAGAATATCATGAAGACAATTGCAGATTGTAAAGCCGTATTGGTTTCCAAAATTGGCAACTGTCCCAAAGAAAAATTGCAGGAAGCTGGCATACAGACCGTTGAAGCTTACGATGTAATCGAGAAAGTTGCTTTAGAGTTTTACGAGCAATATATCCAAGAACTAGGGAACAAGAAGTAAAAAGTAAAAAGTAAAAAGGTAAAAGACTATATTGATTTTGCCTTTTACCTTTTACCTTTTGCCTTTGCCTTTTGACTTCACACTTCTCTCATTCGCAAGGAGAATAATCATGGCTTATAAAATTACCAGCCAGTGTATTTCTTGCAATCTCTGTGAGTCTGTATGCCCCACTGGCGCAATTAAAGTAGAAGGCACCCGCCACTGGATTGACAGCGAACTTTGCACAAATTGTGTCGGTAGTATTCATACTGTGCCTCAATGTAAAGCTGGTTGCCCAACCTGTGATAGTTGCATTAAAGAGACAAACGATTATTGGGAAAGCTGGTTTGCTAAATATAACCGCGTTATAGGTAAATTAACAAAAAAACAAGATTATTGGGAACGTTGGTTTGATTGTTATTCATAGAAGATTATGCTATCAAACATTCAAAAATACTTATTCCGTAAGCTTTAATGACTATCTGCGTCATACCAATTTAATATGAAACTCCATATAATAAAGGAGTTGCAAACAGCATAAGCTGAAGTACTCGTAGATCCCGCCCATTCAAGATTGAGATCACACAGAGCAAAGAAGAATTGAAAAAACGGCTACAGACAGCATCTTTGCGGAACTAAAAAGAAAAGCTTCAAATGTTGTCTGTGGTGGCTCAAAAGTGGTCAAGTAAAGGAGCAGCAGGAAATAGGGTTGCGCTTAGGTAGAGACGGTTCCATAGTGACAAGATAGAGATGGTTGCAGAAGTATAGGTTGGTGGACTGTCTGGCTTACTGGAAATCAAGAAAGCCACAGAAGCAAAACGAAAAATCTCCTCGGAAGCGATCGCCACACTCAAACGGTAATCGGAAACAGGACAAGGATTTAGTAGTTACGGTGCCATAGTTGAATAGTTAAAAAAAGAACAAGGATTGGATATTAAGTATGGAACAGTTTCTGTATGGGTTCGATATCGATTGGGTGCGAAACTCAAAGTACCTTTGGCGATTATCAAGAAGTAAAACAGCATTTTGCAGTGTTCGATTATTTAAACAACAAACGTAAAAACTATTTTTTGGTGTAGATATATTAAATGTCATTAACAAAAATTCTAGATTCTGAATATTCTTGGTCTCCAGAAATTGAATTTTTACTGTGCTGTCTTCATAATTGTATTGATACGAAGGTAAATTATCCTTTAGAAAAATTATTAGATCAGACATTTGATTGGGATTATCTATTCAAATTAGCTGGACAACATAAAGTTTTTCTTCTTTTATACCAAAATATTGTCCATCATCATTTCCAAAAAATACCTAAAAATATTCAGCCTCAACTGCAAGCCTATAGCGAAATCAAAATTGCTCGAAATCTTTTATTAGCTAAAAAATTTTGTGAAATACTTAATAATTTCAAACTTGCTAATATTAATATAATTCCCTTCAAGGGTTCTGTTCTGGCTGTATTTGCTTATAAAAACTTAGCTTCAAGAGAATTTAGTGATTTAGACTTTATTATAGATGAACAAGACTATTCCCAAATCAAACAATTACTAACTATCGAGGATTATCAGCCACGCAGTGAGCTAACGTGGTGGGGTCAAGACTTTGCGAGTAAAGATGATAAAATTCATTTAGATTTTCATTGGCAACTCACTCCAGCTTGCTTTCCTTATCGAGTAGATTTTCCAAATCTCTTACAGCGGAGCCAAAAAATATCTCTGCTTAATCAATCTATAATTCATCTTTCTCCAGAAGACTTACTACTGATTCTCTGCGTACAAATTGTGAAAGATGCTCATTATCGTCAAGAAAGACTAATACAAATTTGCGACATAGCAGCAGTTATTCATAACTCATCCCTTGATTGGGAATATGTTAAACAACAAACTGAAATTTATAATTGCAAAAAGCTACTGTTTTTCGGATTGGGTTTAACTATTAAGCTATTAGATATAACAATTCCATTAGAAATAAATCAAAAAATTGCTGACGATCGGGTAGTTAATTCATATATTAATCATATATGTAAGAATTTATTCACTATCAGCGATGAGCAAAAAAGAATATTTGGGATTTTTGACAAAGGACTTTGGGCAGGAATATATGGATTTATTATTAGAGCTTTAATACTATCTGATAGTTCCAATCTCTTCGGAAAACATAATCGTACATTAGTGAAACATCTACTGAGCTACATATTAACTCCCAACTCTAGGGATTTAGAATATGTATCTCTTCCTCAACAGTTATACTTTGTGTACTATTTTGTCAGACCAATGCGTTTAGCCCTAAAATTCTGGAGTCCTGCTGGCAAGTTATGAGTATCTAAATTGTTGCCCATATTATTTTACCAAGACCGATTTTCTTGATCAGTTTGCACTCTTTTAATTTGCTGATTAAGGTTATTTAAAAATGTTTTAGAATTGGTTAGTAATTCATTTAAATTTACACAGTTTGTTCCACTAGGTTGACTCTGACAACGTTGATAAATATCGGCTAACTCTATGGCTAATTTTTTTGCCTCTCCTCGCGTTTCTTCATTAAGTTCATTACCTGTAAATAGACTAGGTAAGGGATTAGTAAAAATATTGGTTCCTGTAATATCGGACTGATTATCTTGAGCTTGTACGGGTGAAATAAATAATACTAAAGCTAGACAAGATATCCCTGCCAATAAATCCAAGCATTTATTTTTCTGCATATAAATTTCCCTCCAACGAAATATCTTTTTTGCTTTACTTATGAAAATTTCTCAATGGTAGAGAGGCAATTACTAACCATACTACTTTACATTTTTAGCTAAAATTGGAATGAAAAAGCAGTACCTAACACGAAACGCGTTCCATCTCCTGCACCTGTTATATCACGTAAAGCAGGAGTAATTACAAAAGGGATATTATGGAAGGGAATTACAGATACTCCAATACCTAAATCTTGCCCACTCCATTCGACAATAAAACTTGCTGGTTTAGCTACACGAACAGCAATATTACCAAATATATTGATATTATCATCGCCATTAGCAACTGCATCTTCAGTGCGGAACTGCCCACTGCCAACTCCAACTGTTAGAGCTACTCTACTAAAAGGTGAATTGAGATTATCTTGTGTCCGAAAAATTTTGGTAGCAACTCCATAAACGGATTGTTCAAAGCTATTAGCATCACCAACGTTTATAAAGCCATTCCAACCTACAGCCAAACTCCAATCTCCTGGAAATTGGCGATGTACCTTTGCGTTAAAGCCGCCACTACCAAAGTCTCTGTTACGTCCAAAACTAGCAAAGGTGTAAGATAATTCTACACCAACTGATTTCCACGCATCGCCTAAACCAACGCCTATACCTGCTCCTAAGTCATCATCATTAGAAAACCGTCCTCTTGGTTGATAGCTAACACTAGCAAAAACTGTATTTTTATCGCTACCGAAACCAGTGGGAACATAAATACTCAAACTAGGAGAATAAAAAAGTGGCTGAATTTTAGTCTTTTCTATGGAACGTAGTTCATCTAACACTTTTTCTACTTCTTCATTAGATGTTATCTGTTCTTCTGGTGAAGCACCAATAATTTTGTGGATTCGATAATTTTTTTGATCTACCTTGGGGATTTGTGGTGTAGTACTATGCAAAGGTGTTTGTAGAAGTGCAGATGCTTCGCGTAAGGGTATACCACAGTCCGAAGTCGAACCCAATACTGGAATAGAGGAACAACTGTTAGGTTTTTGTTCATCTAGTTTTAGAATCTCAGGTTCTTCAATAGGTAGACTTGTTTGGTTTTCTTTATCGAGAAGATGTAAGTTTTGTTGAGCAACTACCTGGGATTTTAAATTTAAAGTCTGTCTGTAGTAGCTATTTTCTGTAGTTGCAATATCACTGATGACAAGTTTGTATGGCTGTTTTAGAGAGAGCAAGTCATCTGGCTGACTGAGCGTAGAAAATAATGGTTGCGCTTGCTGGCTGTTTTCAAAATCAAAAGATATGCCTTCTTCCGCTACCTCTATTTTTGAGTTAGGAAGTGCAGAGGAATATATTTCTCTTTCAGCAGCTTCTACAGGGTTTGTTTGATTTATAACACTAAATACAAGTGCTATAGCTAATGGGATTTTATAACTTAAGGATAAATACGTAAATAATATTTTTTTATAATTTTCAGCAGTTTTACTTAAAAAAAATAAGTTCATATTTATATACAACTGAGTTAAATAACGGAGTAAAGGCTATTAAGCTCTTTTATTGAGAACATCAGCTACTGTAGCTCAGTAAAAATAAAAATTCGGAACTAGTAATAATTATACATATTTCTAAAAATGTTCATAGTTAATACATAATATAAATATATAATTTTATACAAATAAAATACATATATTTACGTAAACTATGTATAACTGCATAGTTAAGTTATCGACTGAGACTACAATAGTTCAATTATGGAGTTAGATATAATTTCTTTGTTGACGTGGCTTGTTGGATAGCTTGCTTCAATCCTTGCGCCATCTTTTCTGGAGTGTAATTAGAAATAATTTGGTGCGATCGCACTCCCATCTTTTTTCTCAAAGCTTCGTCTGCAATCAAACACTGCAAGGCTTGGGATAATCTAGCAGCATCTTTGACTGGGACGATAAATCCATTAGCTTGATCTTCTACTAAGTCTTCAACCGCACCGGCTGTGGCAGAACAAATAATCGGCAAACTTGCAGTCATCGCTTCGTTAAGTACTAGTCCCCAAGTGTCGCTGCGAGTGGGAAAGACAAAAATATCTGCGATCGCATAATACTGGACTAAAGTGCTTTGCGGTTGAAAACCTGTAAAAACAACATTACTCAATCTATTTTCTTGACAATATAGATAATACTGTTGTGCTTGTGGCCCATCACCAGCAATCACTAAGTTCACGGGCTTGTCTTGTGATAGTTGGGCAAATGCCTCTAATAATTCTGGGATGCCTTTTTCATCAATTAATCTACTTACACAAAGAATCACCAGACCTTGCATACCAAGCTTGTGTTTCAATAGTTCTTGGTTTTGGCGGTAACGTTCTGTTTCCGATACAAAGAAATTGTGATCAACAGCGTTAGGAGCAATCCAAATCGAGTTTTTGTTTGCTCCTAGATGTTGCAAGTAATCTCTTTGTGCCTTACCTGGTACGATATAACCATCAGTTTTGCTTACAATCCAACGTTTCAAAGCCTCTTTATATCTGCTGTCAGAGCGTTCATCTTTTAGCGTACTCTCCGACCAAATCAAGAAACGGGTTCGGGTTAGTTGAGCATACACCAGAGCTAACCAGTAAGTGTAATGATGCCATCCTCCACAAATAATTACATCTGGTTTTTGCTGCCGCAGCTGATAAATTACTCCTGGGTTTAAAAAAGTAGGCGCACTTTGGTAAGCTTTGCCTACTTGTAAACCCCACAGCACTCGGTAAGTAAACTGAATTTCTTGTTTGGATACCTGCCAACTTCTGCGGCTCTCTGTTTCCGCTAGAAAAAATACTTCTAATTCAATATCTGCGTCTTGAGCCAGACAATTAAACGGAGGGATACGGTAAGGTGAAATAATCTCTGTTAGGATAATTACTTTCAGCTTTTTCATATCATTTCATATATGCGAAAGATTTCTTGCTGCATCTTCTCTAAAGAAAACTTTGATTGCACTAGTTCTAATCCTTTGCATCCCATTGTGCAAGCAGATTCAGGATTTTGTATTAAGCTATCAATAGCCTCTGACAAAAGTTGAACATTGCCTACAGGTACTAATAAGCCTGTTTCTTGATGACTAACAATTTCTTGAACTCCTCCTACATTTGTAGCAACGACAGGTTTACCTGCTGCCATAGCTTCTAAAATAACTAAAGGTAAACCCTCTGCATCCGAAGGTAAAACAAGTAAATCCGCAGCTGCTAAAAGTTGCGGAATATCAAAACGCTGACCTAAAAACCAGACGAAATCATTAATTTTTAAATCAAACGCCATATCTTCTAAATATTGACGATATGCTCCATTTTGTTCTAAATCTTCACCTATAATTAGGTAAATTATTTTTTGAGTGCGATCGCGCAAACTCCCAGCAGCTTGAAGTAAAATATGTTGACCTTTGCTCTTACAAAGTCTACCGACATGAACAACTACTGGGACATGGCAGGGAATATTTAAATTCTGACGAGCAATTTCTGGTGTAATTTTTAATTCAGTATGTAAAGGCGTACCGTTATAAACTACGTGAAATTTACGCTCATCAAAGCCTTCAGCAATTAATTCTTGCTTGACTTGTTCAGAAACAGCAATAATAGCAGCGCAGCAAAAACGACTAGTCAACCAGTTAAGAGCTTTTTGGTAACTTCTGACAAAACCATTGTTACTAAGAGGATCTCGCAAGTGTGCGTGGATAATTACTGGTATACCAGCTAACTTACCAGCAATACAAGCCAAAATAGAGCCAGCAAAGGGAGCATGAACGTGAATTAAATCAACTTCCTGCTTTCTAGCTAACTTAGCCATATTTATAGCTGCATCCCAATGAAAAGAGCGACTAGTATTTAGATGATAAATACTGACACCTCTTTGCCGCAGCATCTCACAAAAAGACCCCTCAGTTGGTGAGTTAACTAACACATCCCAACCTCGACGTAGAGCTTCATCTATAATATTAAGACAAACAATATTACCACCTGTTACCTGACCATTAATAATGGGGTAAAGAATTTTAGGTTTAGTATTCATCAGTCTTTTTTGTACCTAGCAGAACCAAGTCTGCTCCACAAAAGTTATCTAAGAAACTTGCACGCTCTATAATTTGTGACTTAGCAACAGATGAACCGAAAAGTTTTTGAGCAAAATTAGTTGATCTGTAGATTTGGATATATCTTTGGAAGTCGCTTAAAAATGCTGAACCAATAACTTTTAAATTACTTAACTTAAGAGAGTTAGCCAGTTGGAACAATTCATGACGAGAAAAAGCCCCTTCATAACCCAAATACCACTTTTTTTGGTGCTGAAGATAAGCTTTTAAAATTTCATGCGGTAAAAATGCTATATTTGGAACGCTAATGGCGATAATCCCGCCTTCTCGCACTAGATTAATATGAGATTCTATCATTTTTAAGCGTTCGGGATACAGAAAATGTTCTACTGTACCAAAAGACATAGCAACATTGTACTGACCATGTATATTAGGGTTTAAATTCAGCGCATCTTGAAGCAAAAATTTTGCTTTTAAATTATTAGATCGAAAGCATTGTTGTGCTAAATCAAGTGCTTGTTCACTGTAATCTAATAAAGTTACATCTGCACCTAAAGTGGCAAAAATAAAACTATAAATGCCTAATCCTGAACCTACTTCAATAGTTTTGAGTTTGTCAATATCTCCTATACAAGTATGGATATAATTTTGAATTTTCTTTCCTCTAATACTATTTGATTCACGTTTTACCCACTGCCAAAATTCAGTCATATTTTTTTCGGTTGACTGACTCCACACTTGATTCCACAAATAAGGATTACTGGTTATTTGCATTTTAAATTTCCTGCTTTTCACATAGTTAGGTAAGATTGTTCGCGTTCGTCACTATTACTTAAATTGCGAATCTTTTTAGCTGGAATACCTGCCCATAATTCATTTGCTGGAACTGCTTTTGTGACAACACTCCCTGCACCAATGACTGAGTTATTTCCAATGAAGCAACCAGGAAGGACAATAGTACCTGCACCTATCCAAACATTCTCGCCAATAATAATTCCCGTTTTGGTTTCGTCCCAAGATAAATTACCAGATGTTTGCTTGGTGGAGATTACATGATTAGATGCTATGAGCGATACTTGTTGAGCAATTTTGGTATCGCGCCCAATTAGAATTTCGCCCCCCGCAGCCCGAATATTAGCATGAGAACCAATAAACACCCGTTCTTGAATTATCAATTGACCTCTAGTTTTACTGTCAGCAGACTTAGCTAACACTACAATTTCAGAAAAAGCACCAATGCAAACATCAGGTGCAATGAGTACCGCATTGATATCGTCAAATTGAAATACTGATGGAAAAGAAATGTATACTCCTGGATTGTGATACATTACTTCCTGTTGCGCCCACCATTCTTTAATTAAATATTTAGGCGCTCTTAGTACAGATTTAATTCTATGCCATAATTTCATTTAGTTAATAAAATTATTGATATTTAGGTATAGTTTTTAACACTTGCTCCATTACAGCCCAAGTTTCACTTGCACATTTGTCCCAAGAAAACTTAGCTGCTTGTTGCTGTGCTAACCAGGAACGGTAGTGTGCTTGGCTAGAGTTTGTCAACAGTGTAACTAATTTATCAGCCAGCGTCGCAGTATCATTGAGAGGAACTAAATAGCCTCCATCATTAACAACCTCTGGTAAAGAAGCTACATTAGAAGCTATCGCCACCGTTCCCGTCGCCATTGCTTCGCAAACTTGCAATCCGAAGCCTTCGTAAAGGGACATCTCTAGATAGATGTCTGCGTCACGATACAGAATAGGTACATCGTCATTGGGGACAAACCCAGTAAAGTAAAGTCTGTCTAAACAACCTAGTTCAGTAGCTATTTGCATTAAATTAGATTTTTGCCAGTCTGGACAACGCCCAGCAATAACTAAAGTGTGAGGAACTAGATCAGTAATTCTACCAAAAGCCTGCACTACTTGTTCGGGAACTTCACGGCGATCGCCTGTGGCATAAATCAAAATATATGGTTGTGGTATAGATTTACACCAATTTGATGAAGATTGTGTGGCTGCTTGGAAGAATCTATGATCTGCGGCTGCGTAAGTAACACTGACTTTTTCAGGACTAACTTGAAACTCTTTGATTAAAGCAGTTGCTGTACTTTGAGAAACTGCGAGTAAATGAACTGCCCGACGGCAAGTATTTGGTAATACTATTTCAGTCAAACATTGACTTAAAAACTCATACCAAGATTGATTGCAAAAATTTTTAGTCTGCTGACGATAAAGATGAGGTAATTCATGAATGGCCAGAATATATTGCACAGGTAAATAAGGGAGTGCAGTTTCTCCTAATATATGTAATAAATCTGGTTTAAGTTCTTTTAATAAGTTAGGTAGAGTGAAAAAATGCCAGAGATGCACTGAGTTTAACTGTAATGTATATATTCTCCAGTTAAGACTGGTAATTTTAAGCAAGCTAACAGCTTCTTGACGTATTAATATAGTAAAACGAGCGATAGGGTTTAACTTTTGTAATGCTTGTAATAAAGATATAGCATAAACTGTTGCACCTTTACCATTTAAAACAATACAAGTAGCATCTATACATATATGAGAGTAATTGTTTAGCAGCATGAATGGATAATTTAATTTTGTACTTCTATATTTTCAATTTTCTATTTTGGCTACTTATCAACATACTTTTTATTTGATATTTATACCATAGAAATAATAAACCATAGTTTATTACCGTTACTATGCCTATACTAATTATCTGTATTTCAGGAAAATAAGATTGTAATTGAAAATTTATAAAACTAACTGTAAAACAGATGATCATAGGGATGAGTGTGTCTTGAAATAGCCAACGCAAATATTCATTAGGTAAAATATAAAAATGGGTAATTCGAGAAAATAAAAGATAGTATACGGTATTTAAGATAGCCCAAATTATGGCTGCACCTATTAACTCGAAACGCGGCAAAAGTAAAAAAAACATTGGCGTTGCAAATAATACACTAAAAGTACCAAATAAAGCATAGATTTGTGGTTTACCAATTGCTAGTTGTAAGAGATATTGGACTTGAATCATACTACCCATCAGTATTCCAAATGATAATAATCGCAACGGCTCAGATGCTTGTGTTATAACTTCTGGTGAATGAGTCCAAATTTCTAGAACAGTGGGAGCAAAGAATATAAATACCGTTGCTATGGGTGTAATTAAAATAGTTATAAACAAGCTGCTTTTATGAAAAGCATATTTAAGTTTATCTATTTTACCTTGAGCTATAAGGATAGTTAAATGTGGTGAAATCGCCACCATGAATGGTTGAAAAATCGTAATTATACTGCTGGCTAAAGTGTAGGCGATCGCATAATAGCCAAATTTCTCTAAACTTACAAATTTTGACAATAATATTTTATCTAACTGAGTCAATAGTAACGAAACTAAGGTTGTCCAATTGACTGTCATCGCAAATTGCCAAATTTGCTGGATAATCTTTATCTCGAAACGAGCTTGAATATTTTTTATAGGTAAGTTCTGCCAAGCTAAAATTACAAATAGAAAAACTTCAATAACTGCTATTAGCCCTTGCCAAAAGAGAAAAAATACAATTGTACGTGATACCCATAATAAAATTGCTATTCCTCCTAAATCTCGCAAAGTTATAATTAAACATTCAAAAATATTTAAACTCACCTGTTTTTCTAGACCAATCAAAGTGCTTTTATAAGGAGTAATAGCCCAACGAATAGCTATTGTGAATCCTAAAATGACAACAGCCCAATGTATAGTTTCAGAATTAAGTTTATCTGCTTTTAACCATTGAGTAGAAATTATTGGAGTTAGTAGCACCAGGAGTATAATTAAAGCCACACTCATGCACCAATAAATAATTTCTGCGGTTTTTAATAAATTAGGAATAGTAGTTTTTGACTCTATAGTGGAGTTGCGTAAAGCTACTTCTCGATTGAGGGTTGTACCTAAACCTAAATCAAGTAAATTGATAAAAGAAGTTATGGTGTAAAATGCTCCGATTAAACCGTAAGCTTCTATCCCTAAATAATATAAGTAAATTGGGACTAATAAAAAGCTGAGAAGATTAGTCCAGAGTTTGCTGATGTAGTTGGTAATTATATTTAGCTTTAATTGTGATAAGGAAACATAATTTTTTATTAGTTTATTCATTTTGATATAATTTGTTACAAACAATTACACAAAAGTTGAGCTTGTGAGAAGGCATTACTCACAGGCGAATATTACGGCTATTGTATAAAGATTTATTGAAAATTCAACTAGATGTTTTGCGTAAATTCCCTGAAAATTTACGTAATATCACTGAGGCAACAATTATTGATCTAAGGTGATGATAGCTGTCGTTTGCTTTGCCAATTTTTGGCGAAAGAATTGGCAAAGCAATTTGTCGTACTTGACTACTACTCTTACAATGTCAACAAGCCACCAAATACAAACCTTTCAACCCTATGATATGAAGTCCGCTTAATCACTTACGATATGTCATTGCGAGTGGAACGAAGCAATCGCCTAGATTCTGCGATTACTTCACTTCGCTATCGCTACGTACCCTGCGGGAAGCAAGCTACGTAATGACAAGTAATTTACCGGACATGATATGACATCCTCTAAAATTACGTAAATATTTCTGTATTTTCACTTGTTTCCGTAAAAATACGGTTTCATCAAGCAAGTTGATGTATGTAGTCTAAATACATAAGCTCAATGATGAGCTAGATAACACTTAAAAAGTCATTAAGATAGGGTGATAATAACGATTTTTGTTCTCTCAGTCGCAATCTGCACAGGCAAGCTTAACTACATAGATTGACACGTATAGTTCATCTCCCTGAATAAGTTATGATGAGTAATCAAATAATTGCAAACTCAGAATTGCATGTTTGCGCTAGTTTTTGGTGGCTATGGCAGAAGTATCGACATTATCTTCATTCTTGCTGTCTCAAGTGGATGGGTGGAAACCCAACTGATGCTGAAGACGCGCTCAGTCGGGCAATGCTCAAGGCTTGGGAAAAGGAGCAAAAGTATGCCGGGAAAATTTCTAATTTTAAGGCTTGGCTGACAAAACTGACTCATAATCTCTGTATTGATATTCATCGAGAACGTAGTCGGGGTGAAAATCAAGTTGAAGATATAGAAGTATATACCTCTGGTGAGGAGCTAGGACTGATTTTTTGTGAGGATACACCAGAAAGTGCAATGGATAGTAGTGAAGAAAGGACTGTAATTCTTCGTGCCGTTCATAATTTACCGCATCGGCTACGTGAGACGTTTATTCTCCACTTTTATGGAGAACTATCTTATCCAGAGATAGCCCAACAGCAAGATATTTCTTACGATAACGTCTGCAAGCGCATCTCCCAAGGACGGAAGATTTTGCGTGAGGAATTGAAAGGGTATTTTTTAGGCGAGGATGAAAATAATACAAATTTATCAGTTGCATCAACTTTGCCTGATAATACAGTGCATTCAGGAGTTAGAAAAAAAAGTCGCTCAAAAAATTCAGGAATTGGCGATGGTAATCGTCTTAAAAGTAGAAAGGCGAAAAAGAAAAAGAAATCTAATCTCGTCTAACCACTAAATTACAACTTGACGCAAGAATAGTTGGGGAAAACTTATGTTTGTTCAGAAAGATATAGAAATGGGACAGTTCGATGTAAGTGTACAGATCGACATGAATCAAAATTTTCAACTTGTTCCAGAAAATCCAGAGACATTCAATGTAAATATGCCATTTCTTTTATTTCGCACTCCCAATCGACCAAATATTCAGGTTGATAACCCGCAACAAAATATACTATATCGTGTAGAAAATAATAATGGAAATCTAGTTGTTGAGGAGTATCCGATAGAGAACAATTAAGAGGATAATCGACTTCCTTATGAAGCGCCCTTGTTAGGCAAGCATGGCAAAGTAAATGATAAGTAAGTAGGCACAATTAAACCGAACTGTGTAAACTTATGTAAAGCGGCAGAAAGGCTTTAAATATAAGCTTTTAAGCGATTTACATTTCTTAATCTAGTGGTATTTTTTAGCGCCCACCTACTTACTACTACCACTGTGCCGTTCAACGCAATTTTTGATAATCCCTTCGCACCAGTAAGTGATTTTAGTTTTGCTTTGCTATAGCGTGCATCAGGTAGTTAGGAAATAAGGTTCTAACTCGAAAAATTCAGAAATTGACGACTGAAATCGTCTTAAAGGTGGAGATACGAAAGGGAAAAATCAATCCGATTTCGTCTTGCCACAAAATTGCAAATTGACAAAAGAGGCGGTTTTAGTAGTAACTGTCAAAAACTAGAAGGAATAAAAAGGAGACTGAGGATCATGTTAAAAAAACTTATGCTCAAGCTAATCACATTAATCATAACTATGGTGTTTATGGTATCCTACACCACTTCAGCACTGGCAGTACCAATTACTATTAACGCACATGCCGAGGTTGGAATTAATCCAAATATAAACTTAACATGTGCAGCAAGTGAAGAGAAAGAAACTACAAGCCTTTGGTTTGTGGTAAGAGTTCAGGGGAAACCAGACCAGGTAATACAACAAATTAATGTGGGAGAATATCCGAAAAAAGTGGATACGGGTGCGTCCACAGTGATTTATAACAACGGTAATAATGCAGCGAAGTGTTGGTAGAAACAGAGAAAGAGAAGAGGGAGTGAAGAATTGTTTAGTTTGAGAAATAAATGCGATCGCTTTCTCCTTAAGCTTAAGACGAAGAAGCGGGATCGCCCTTAGTTCAATTTGACTATGATAGTGCGATTAGCTTTGGTAACAGTGCTACTACGCTAATCGCCCTTTCTTATTAATTCAACTGGTGCATTTATTTGAAAAAAAGCACCTAACTCAAAAAATTCAGAAATTACACTTTGGAATCGTCTTTAAAGTGTATAAGCTCAAAAACGGAGGAATTAATTATGGCAGAAGAAACCAAAGATAATAGTGAATCTCAAGAAGAGAATCAATCTGAAAATGAAGATAATCGACTTCCTTACGAAGCGCCAAAATTACGCAAGCATGGCAAAGTAAATGATACTACTACTCTCACTGTGCCGTTCAACGGAGTTTTTGATAATCCCTTCATAGCACAAAGTGATTTAAGTTTTGCTTTGCTATAGCGTGCATCAGGTAGTTAGGAAATAAGGTTCTAACTCGAAAAATTCAGAAATTGACGACTGAAATCGTCTTAAAAGTGTAGACAACAAATAAAATCTCAAAAGGAGAAAATTATGTCACTTACCACAACCCAATCCTACATGGAAAGTACTTTAACTTTACAAACAGCCTTAACAGCATCAAAAAAAACAGTAGACATTCAAATTGCTCCAGATGATCTCAATACTCTAAAAGGCTCGGATTATAAACTTTGCTTTGCCAAGAAAGTTGGGGATAATGATTACAATGTTGTCTGGCAGTCTTTTACGGCATATCTTAGCAACAATAGTTTTTTATGGACTCCCCAGTACCAACTTTTCGGTAGCAATATCTTCCAAAGTAATATCGAAGTAAAAGTATCAACCAACACCATAAAAATTGGTCTCGGAGAGCAAAGTATTCTGAGTAAAGCAGGATTGCTCCAACCACCATCAACCGGGGGAGAACCCACAGGATTCACTTTAAAAAACGAGTTTGGAAATATCCATCCAGGGGTTAATCAAATGTCGTTTAACACTATTACTGGGAAAGAAGTAAGCACACCAATCTATGTAGCTCAAAACCCAGTAGTTATTGGAGATACACTCCTGACACCCGTTGAGAAAGTACTAGTATGGTTCGAGCAGAATATTGAAACCAGTACTATGTTTAGCAACTCGAGATCTAAATCAGTAGAAATCGATTTAACTCAAGATAATTCCGCTACTCGATTGTATAAAAATGGGTCTTGGATCACCCCATAATCGGGACAATAGGATTACCTTAGTTTAATTTTTCAGGGTGTGTTACTTCGGTAGCTCATCCTTTCCTAATTTTAATCTCTAGTGCGATTTCAATAGTATAATTAACTGCTCAAACAATTGTCTAAAGTGCGATCGCGCTTGTGGGATTAGGAGTTTCCATGTATCACGCTCGTTTTAAATTAGGTAGTGGTGCGATCGCGCTTATGGGATTAGCAGTGGTTCCCGTCCTCGCTGTCTTGATTATCAAGCGATCGCGGTAATGGGGTAATATTAATTGCGATGCCCTTGACAATCACTTCGTGCGATAGCGAAGCGCTGACTTGTCAGTTCGCATTTGTGGGGTTAGCAGTTTGCATACATCGCTGATTTTTTACTAGATAGCAAATAGTGCGATGCGCTTCCACTCAACCTACGCAAAATATAAACTAGATATTTTCCCGATTTAACCAAACTTGTAAATCAGCCATACTGGTAAAATCAAGCAATGCTTCACTAAGATTTTCTAACTGTTCCAAAGATAAAATTTCAACCTGTTGACGAATATCCTGTGGTAATTCCCCCACCCGTCGATTTAGTTGACGGAGAATGAGCGAGAAAGCCTCAACTTCTCGTCCCTGTTCTCGTCCTCGTTCTTCTCCTTCCTTTATTCCCTCTTCCTTAATTTCCCGATAAACCCTTGTTTCCTTAAGTGTAATTCCTAACATTTCCTCGACCTCCCGTTGACTTTTATCATCAAACTTGTACACCATTATCGTTGTGATTAACTCTATTATGGCGCGATTTCCGACTTGAGTTTCTTGTTTGCGATTCCTCGCCAACAAATACCTTGCTTCCTGTGTTGCTTGCTCATCCTCAAGGGTAGTTAATACCATCAGTGCTACCCACACAGGTAACTCACGAATATCACCCAATTCATCCAAATATATGCGATTTACCTGTGGGCTGTTAAGTTGACTCAGATAAGGACGAATATCACTTTGTTCAAGATTACGGGATGGGTAAATTATTACTACCTGCAAATCACTAAATCTGTCTCGGTTACGATAGAAATATAACCAAGATTCTGCAAATACCCTTTCATAGAGTCTTTCATCCTTTTGAAACTGTACCTCACAGAAATAAACAACCCCAGGATTTTCGCTTTCTGGTGGTAAAAATACCCCATCAATCTCAAATTTTGGTTCTTTAACAGCTACCGAATCAAACCTGTATTTATCTGCATTTTCTGGTGGATTTGTCAATAGCTCAAACAGTAAAGTTGGGGATTGTTGAAATAGTTTATAAAAAATTGAATCTCGACGCATGAAAATTTTTACTTGAAAATTGCACCTGCTCAATTTTAAGCTTTAAGTGCTTCCAGCCAAGCCTAAAAATTAGCCATATCCTAGAATCAATCATCTCTGCAATCCCACTACATCCGACAAAATCACATCACACACGTTAGATAACCCAGGTAAACTATCCTCTCGATAAAGTTGTCGTATTGGTACTATATTTGCCAAACGTGCTAATAAAGCAAATTCACGCGATCGCATATCTCGCTCTAACTGCAATGATTGAGGATATCTGTGAGTAATTAGGTGCATTAAACCAATTTGAGGAATAATTGCTTCTATGCTGGGTGCAGTTAACGACTGCTGACGCTCTCCCAAAACATAAATCGCAGCTAGAGGTAAGGGTTGAGGATGGAAACGCCACGCTGATAGATGATTTTGATTTAACTCCACAAAATGCTTATCAGTTTGGCTAAATACCCGCGATAACTCTGCTTCTGAACCGTAAAGTTCATTTACCGCTGATTTCCACAACCGCAGACGAGGATAACCAGGTTGAACCAGGAAACTATTGTCACAGTCAGCAAGAACGGCAATGTCATCAGCTAAAATCGGATAGCCTTGTTTTGCTAAGGCTGCGGCGGTAGTTGACTTACCTGCTCCTTTTGCACCTATAATTGCGATCGCGCAATCATCT